>CAWIUJ010000001.1:0-260488 GCA_963839245.1 uncultured Alphaproteobacteria bacterium
CGGTTGATCGGCCCCTGCACCATCAGGTTGTCGTCCGGCTCGGTGCGGAACAGCAAGCAAGGCGGACCTCGCCACGGACTGCCGACTTATCGGAGGCTTGCCTCGCGCAGCTAGCGCACGGACGCGTGGCGAAATATGCGGAGACGGCATCGATCTGCTGTTCGCTCAGCCGCTTGGCAATAGGCGCCATAATAGCGGCGGCGTCGGTTGCGGGGGCAACCTGCATCTTCCAAAGCCGCAAATGGCCTGCCAGGTAGGCTGCGTGCTGACCGTCGAGACGCGGTAGGTCGCGTTGGGATTGGCGTGACACATCACGCAAGGCGGGACGCCGCTGTCTGGCGCGCCTTCGAGCGCCAGCTTTCGCCCGCTCTCGATCAGCACTGTATTCCGTGTCTTCGGTTCTTCCTGCGGCAAGGTGAGACCGGCATAATAATCCGCGAGCTGACGCATATCCTCCGGCTGCAGATCCGCCGCCAGTGGCTGCATGATGCCGCTCCGCCGCCTGCCCTCGGCATAAGCCTGTAGGGCGGACATCAGGTAGTCCGCAGGCTGACCATGCAGCACCGGCACGAGATCGCTCATCGGCAGTTGGCCTTCGGCCCCATGGCAGCGTGCGCAAGCGCTGATCGCCTCGGGATGCGATTCCGAGATCGCCAGTTCGCTCCCACTGTGCTGTGACACTCGAACGCCGCCGAGCGCCAAGTCGCGATAGCTCCGCGCATCGAGCGTGGGCAGGCGCTTCAAAAACGCTACGACCGCCCAGATTTCGTCTTCGCGCTCGGGCGCGACCCAGCCCGGCATGCCGGTATATTTGAGGCCGTGCTCGACGATCCAGAACAGCTCACGCTCCTTCCAGGGCCGCATCGATGCCGAGAGGTCCGGCGGCGACGGCAGCATGTCCCGGGCGATCGGGTTGACCGGTATGCCCGGCGCGCCATGACAGTAGGCGCAGCCCCGGTGGAAATATGCGGCGCCAAGCCGAACGAGATCGGGATTGTCGAGTGGCGGCGCTTTGACGCGCCCTGCGCGCTTCGCGACCGAGTTGCGCAAGCCAAACTCGAGGAACCATTGGACGACTGCCCAATGGCCGCGATTGGCGGCGACATCGTAGAGACCAGACCAGGCGACAACGATCGCAGCCAAGGCAATCGCGGCCGTTCCCGCAAGCACCCCCGCGACAATTTTTGCAGCCCTGCTCTCACGAGGTAACGAGCGGCCTGAGGCGACGGATGGGGTCCTGTCCGTAGTGGAGCGGGTCATGGCGAACATCCTCTGGGTTCTGCGGCTCAAGACCAACTTGAGGCGATGCAGCATGAGGATCGTGGACGCTAGCGCGGACGAGCGCCGTGGCATTTGCCACACCGCAGCGGCACTAGCCTATTTCGAGTGGCGAACGAGACCGACTGCCACCGCAAACACCAGCGGTGTAAAAATCATGACGCCGCCCAGAACAAATTTGAGCGCTGTCAGGATTGGATCAGATCCCGCGCTGATGAGGGTAAAAATTCCGAACGTGTCGGTCAGCAGCATGACGGTGGCAACGAGAACGCCTATCCCAGCGCCGAGACCGACGTTGACCATGAGGAACTGGGGAATGGTCAAGTCGTGGCGCCGTTGCCGGCTGATTGGGCCGTCAGAAAGGGAAGTGTCTGATCTGTGGTTGAGCGGGCCATGGCGAACATCCTCTGAGTTCTGCTGCTCGAGACGATCTAGAGCCGATGCAGTGTGAGGATCGTGGACCGTCGCCGGGACGAGCGCTGTGGCATTTGCCACAGAAGAGTTCGAGCGCGAGGTTCGCTTCGCGAGGGTAGTGGCCGTCGCGCTCAAGCAGAAACAAAAGAGCCCGCCGATGACGGCGGGCTCATCATAGGGGTGGCCAGGTCGGGGCGACGGTCTATGAGGTCCAATCGGCGCCAGGGGGGATCGGCGACAATTGATAAAGATGGCGGGATGATGTGTACGATTTCGATGCATCAACGCTTGGCGTGTCGAGGTTTACCACCGGCGCGAAGGTGAGCGAGGTCGCGAGCCAGGCTGCCGCAATACTCATGAGGGTGGCTCCACGGTGCTGCTTATCAGCGCACGTGGTAAGCGGTTTTTCTGAGAGTGGGTCATGGCGTACATCCTCTCCTGCTCTACTGCCGTACCTAGGCTCCGGTCACCGGCGCGAATGCGGCCGAGGTCATGATCCAAACCGCCGCGAGGCTGACGATGGTTCCGAGGGTGCTGCACACGAGCACGTAGGGAAAGCTTCTGTCTTGGGGTGTCGAAAAGCGCGTCATAGCGGGGTCCTCCAAATGTCGCTGCTCAAGTCCGTCCTGAGCTCGAAGCGTAGGAGAATCATATGGCGCGGCCTGGATTTGCGCTGTGGCAATTGCCACACATAGAACTGGTCCGGCAGCCACCCGGCTCCAGAGGATCTGGCAGTGGCGTGGGCTCACCTGCCCACCCCAGACCCGCCGTCACTTTCATCCATGTGAATGACGGCAGACCGGTCATACGTTGGAGGTTCGGCCGCATATTTCTGGCTGTGAGCCCAATAGAACCGACTCGGGCCGTCATCGACGTAGCTCCTGGTAATCGCCTCGAACAGACTTGCCGCGCGTAGCCACTCTTTGCGCTGAAAGGCGGCAAGGGCCTCGGCAAATCGCGAGCAGAGGTCCAGGTGCTCGGCTCTCGCGCAATCGTGCCTGCCAAGAATAGCTAGCTCTTAGGCTCTTGCCACTTTTGGGCCGGTAGTCCATGGGAGCGTGTTAACATGCCATTTTCCGAGAAGCGGCGCTGCCATTCTAGATCGTCACGCCGCGGCTCTGCGCCCGTGAGCGCCGATACTCGCCATTCCAATCCGGCGCCATATCCGAGCCGGATCGCACACGTAATTCGCCCAGCCGTTGATCACGCAGTAGCGAATGATTTGGTCGCTGCGGTGATGCATCCAGTGATGCTCTGGGGTGATGACGAGATGCAGTTTCTGCGCAAGTCGAATTAATGGGGATTTCGACCGTCGGTGAGCAAAATTATGGAAACTGGTGCCGAAAAAAAGACATGTCGAAGTGATGAACCAGACAACCATAAAACTAAAGCGCGTGGCTGAAGCCGGAAACAAGGCTGTCACAAGAGAAGCCGGGCCCACAAAGAAGCGCTTGGCGCGGACCCCAACGCCAAATCTTCGAGGAAGCTGTAGCCGAGAATGGTTTGAGGATAAATATGATGCTCATGGGCGATTACCACCGCGCGCCCGAACATGCGTTCACTGAACCACGTGTCCATTCCCCAGTGTACGAGTCCGGACGCAAAATCGGAAGCAAAGTAGCCAAGGATGACGTCACCGATGATGAGCGGCAACGCATCGTATTCGAACAACAGATAACTTCCACAGAATGTCATGACCATAAAACTCGCGCATGAGCATGACCCAATGCTTTCGCGGCGTTACTTCCGAAAAATATGGCTTAATAGTCGTTGAAAATGGTCGCATGTCTGTTGGATGAAATACGCAGCCGTGGTTGCGCCGATCAAGGTAGGCATTGAGCGCAGGCGTCACCGACGCGTTCGCCCACGACCTCCGGGACGCGGGCGCGCGAGCTCAGTCAAGCAGCATTCGCACGATCTCGAAGTCCTCGGCCGCATCATCTCATCGCCGGGGATGCCCGACCACTCGGCCATCGGCGTGTCGACAAGCCCGGGGCAGAGCGCAACCGCGCACGCCGCCGGCGTCGCGCTCTCGGTTCAGCGTGTGCGTGAAGTGGATCACGGCGGCCTTCGTGTATGCTGGCCTTTTAGCAATCGCACCGTGCGCACAGATTTTGGTCGCTAGAGAAACACTGCATCCAGCCCGCCGCGACCCAGCACGCATCGAGCCATTGACTCTCGTGGTGATGGAACGTTGCTTCGGCGACTTCAAGGCGTGTCGTCAGTGCGCGCAGCGGTCTCTGCGTCTCCCGCCGGCGTTAGGCGTCGTGACCACGCGTTAGCAAATTTCCACCCCCAGCGCCCGCTGAGATCAGCGAAGGCTTTCCAGGTGTCTTGGGGGTATGCGTTCTTTGGGTTGAAGGAGAACTCCTTGGCCCAATGGGGGCGCCCGCCGGCTTCGTGGAGAACGCGCTCGAAGGCCTGGAAGGCTTTAGCGTTGTCATCGAACTCGATGAGTGACGCCCACTCGACGATCGCAACGTCCTGGCCACTGTTCATCGCCAGCGCTACTTTGTCGGTCCCCTTGAGAAAACGCATGCCAAGCGGCAGGTCAGGCTGGTACTCGATACGCTCGAACTCTTGGGCGATCTTCTCGAGGATCTCCCCACAGCGGGTGATCAACACCGCATACGCCATATCATGCGCGGGATGGTTGAGATCCGTTTGGAACATGAAGCGGGATTCTCCAATGCGAGGTTCGATCGGCATGAAACCTTCCCGAATGCTACGTTTAAACGTATCACGAAGCCCAAAGACGCCATTCGGAAGGCGAGCGCACAGGGTCAGTCCCGCCTCCTTGAGGAAGTCAAAATTCTTCTCGTCATACTGCGTCTTCATGGGTAGCTTGGCGAACTTGTGAGCTTGGGAGGGTTGCACGCGGTCCAAGGTCCGGCGGGTAACCGTCTTGGCGATCGGATCGTAGGTATATGACAGTTGAAAATCATGGGCGTTGAGATCCGCCATGAACGACTGGGTGTTGAGTGCAACATCGGCAGGCAATGTCTCGGTGGAGCTTACTAAATCGAAATTGGGTACGACTCTCAGTTTGACACGAGCGACTGCACCTAAAGATCCAAGCCCGACCCGGGCAAGCCCGAGGAGCTCGGGAGGCACGGTCATTCGCTTACCCGAGCTGGTAATCACCTCTAATCCGGTAACCTGCTCCGCCACCACAGCGGACTCTCGATAGGAGCTTCCGTGAACCCCGTTGGCGATCATGCCACCAAGGGTGATTTTTGGGGATTGCGGCAAGGAAGAAAACGCTAGCCCCTCGGATGACAAAGCTGCTGCGATGTCGCCCAAGGTGGCGCCTGCTTCTACCCAAACGCTCCAGTTGCCGTCGGCGTCTTGCTGGGGCTTTCCCACACGGTTGATATTGTTCATCTGCACCAGAACTGTTTCCGAATCTGCCCCGACTGCGCTGTTCATGGAATGGCCCGAACCAATGAGGCGTACCCGCGAGGAACGCTTGATGATATCCAGCAGCTCTGCGATGTCCTTCGGTGCTACGAGCTGTTTGGGGGTGAAACGCACGACGCCGTTCCAGTTCGAATAAGCGCCGTCCCCAACACTCTTGAGCCCCCCTTTGGGAATCACTGCCCGGTAGTGGGCGGGCCCGACTCCTCCTTTTGCTGGTAGGGGGTTGATCTTCAATTTCATTCGCTGATTCCTGTTGCCGTACTCCTCGGTGCGGGAGCTAGGCACATCTGAAATCAAATGCCGGATTGTGCTATAATATTTAAAGAACCAAATATAACCCGTTCGATCACTTCGGTGAAGATGACATGCATCCCAGCGCTGGTGGGCGCAATAACCAAGAGTGAACGATGTTGTGCTTGCCTGTGCGCCGCCGGTGCGGGCCCGACTGTCGCCCCGCCCTCTCCGCCCCTGGCTGCCGCCTCCGCTCCTAATTTATAGAATCTGAAGTCGGACCCTGAATCGAACAGCTCATTTTCGAGTCGCAGAGCCCTCTGATGATTTCCACGTATCAAAGAAAGGAGATCCGGCCATGGCGGAACGGCTTCAATGCGATATCGTGTTGCGCGGTGGCATCACCAGCGGCATCGTTTATCCTCGTGCCATAGCAAAGCTCGCCGAGACATATGACTTTCGGTCGATTGGCGGATCATCGGCTGGCGCTATTGCTGCGGCTTGGACGGCAGCAGCCGCATTAGCTGCGAAGCGAGGCCATGATCCTTTCCAAACCAGAATCAGAACCCATCCCCAAGATCTCGCCAGCAAAAAAGACGGGAAGACGGTTCTGGAACGGTTCTTCCAGCCGCAACCCAGCACGCATCGTTTATTCCGCCTGCTTATGTCGGGCCTGGGACGCGACAACAAGGCCCTAAAGCTCACGCGAATCGTTGCCATTCTATGCCTGCAATATTGGGCGCTCGCGCTTCTTGGAGCCGCCATTGCTCTCGTCCCGCTGCTTGTTTTCGCCACGACCTCGACGATTGCCGGGTTGCTCTTCTGGCTGTTGCTTGTCCTAGGTCTTATTTCAGCGGCGGCTTTCGTCGTGCTGATGGCAGCCGGCGGCGCCCTTTACGATGTCCTGCATCGGCTTCCGCAAAACCGCTATGGCTTGTGCACTGGCTCTAACAATGGAATCCCAAATTCGTCCGGCGTCCTCCCTTTAACCGATTGGCTGCACGGATTCATTCAGAGCTTGGCGGAGTATCCGTTCGACAGACCTGTCACTTTTGGCGATCTCTGGAACAACAATGGGAACGAAAAAGCCGAGCGCGAGATCGAGCTCGTAATGATGGCGACAAATATCACGCGTGGCGTGTCGCATCGCCTTCCTTTTTTGGAAGACTGGGGGCAGCTTTTTTTCCGCGAAGAAGATTTGGCTCAACTCTTTCCGGCATCCGTCGTGAAATGGATGAAGTCGCGTGCGCAGGAGGCGCGCCTTAAGGAAGTCGAGCTGCCGAAAGGCTATTATCGCCTGCCCAAGCCGGCGGATCTACCTATCGTTTTCGGAGCCCGCATGAGCGCAAGCCTTCCGTTCCTACTCAGCGCCGTGCCACTCTACGCAGCTCACGTCACGCACGATGCCGAATTTGTTTTTAGATGCTGTTGGTTCTCCGACGGCGGTCTTGCCAGCGATTTTCCGCTCCACTTCTTCGATGCACCCATTCCCTCACGGCCGACGTTCGCTATCAATCTCGTGCCGGATACGGTCGAGACGGTAGAAGTCGACGAGATTGACGGCCAACTGCAGCCGGTATCCTGTCTCGGCACAAGCGGAGCACGAGTAAAAGGGCAAGCCGAAGGCTGGGATAAGGTTTGGATGCCTACGAAAAATAACACGTCGGCAGACCGCTTCAACGCCTTTAGTGGTATCGGTGGTTTTTTAAACGCCGTGTTTGACACGGCGTTTAATTGGGCCGACACCGAACTCATGGCCATGCCGGGCTATCGCGATCGCATCGTGCATGTGAAGCTAACGCCGGACGAGGGTGGAATTAACCTTAACATGCCGTCCGAGACCATAATGTGCGTTAGCGCGAGGGGCGAATGCGCAGGCGAGCTACTCGCTGCGCGATTCGCTCCTGAACCCGGAAAGGATCCGCAAACTCGTGGGGATATTGAACTCACCTGGGATAATCACCGCTGGGTCAGATATCGTTCTGTGATGACTGCGCTCGAGGTCCTCGCCCAACGCTTTCGAGCTACATGGACGGATGCGAGTAAGCCATGGCGTTCCTACGCGGAACTGCTCAGCCGCAACAAGGGCGACAAGCCCAGGAGCTACCCCCTTGAGCGCCCCGATCAGTATGCTTTCGCCGTTTCAGCTACGGATCAGCTTGTCAACTTCTTTTCGAGTTGTACGACGGAGGATCAGACCTTCGACCGGGGTTTAGGTGCTAGCACCGGGGCAGCTCCGCGGCCGAAGCCGGTCTTGCGTGTGATGCCTCCTGGCTCTAACGATCCACGCAGTTGACCGGACGACAGTCACCTCCTGTCGTCGGCCTAAAAAAACATCACAGCACCCGCTATCCAGAGATCCGAATTATCAAAAGCCGCCTTAGCCTTCTCTTCGGTCCCAACCAAAGTTGTGTTCAGAGCGAGCTCAAGATGCTGCCAACGGAAAAAGAGATGCACGGCTGCCAAATCGATCTCTTGCTGAATGCCTGCGCCCCACCGATCGACTGTTGAGCCGTTGACATTCACAAGCTCCGACGTGGGGTTGCCATTTGAATCGAATGGGGAGGTATTAATCGACGCTATGCAGGTAGGATTTGCATTCGGTCTTCCGCAAAGTCCTGTGAATTGATCGAAATACTGGCCCCCCTCACCCCAAATTACCGTAGGGCCAATTGGGATCCAGGATCGCTTGATACCGGCCTTCACGAACCAGGTTTCGGTATCATTGGCGTTAGCAGCTGGGCCAACGAATCTCGTACCATTGTTATCCTCATGTTCAAAATAGCCATAGCCCCACAAACCGGTCGGAACGTGCATCAGTGAAATGCCGACTTGATGAACGTCGACATCCTTCCTGTATCCTTGTGACGGAGCGCCGCCGCCACCAAAGAAGGGGATGTTGGTGCACCGGCTGGGCGCGACGCAACCTTCATCCGTCAAATTGGCGAAGCCATAAGCCGCCGACACTTTGAATTTGCCCCAGGCGGCCGCATACTTCACCGCAATGTCCCACATGTCATTTTCGCCATATGAATTGGACATGCTGAACCCTGCAAAGGTCGGCAAGTCATACCGCACTGCGTTTTCAGGATAACCATTACAGTCAGCGCCGATGCCGGCCCCGGCCAAGCACGTCAAGACGTTAAGCCAGACAAAGTCGGTCCCTAGGTCGGTGGCATTCTTGGCGCCACGCGGCCGTATGAACATCCCTGCGCCGCTATACACTACGGCGTTCGACTTGAGTAACGTCCCTGAAAGATCAGGCAAGAGGCCGACGTTGTCGCTGGCTTGGCTCAGCTGACCCCAGTTGACCGTGCCCCACTTGTCGCTTTTGATCCACAAGTAAGAATAGAGCGTGTTAACCGTGGAAGGACTAAAGATCCATGCATTGTCGTTGAACTGATTTTCACCTATTCCGGCAGACGCGCTGTCGCCCGGCCACTCAAGACGAAGCACGTAACCCGTAGACCATCCTGGAGCGATTTGCGCGGCTGTCGAAAGCTGCACATGACTTGAAAGAGTGGTTTCGGCGTCACCCCAGTACAGTCCGCTTTCGTGGCCGTCATTCCACCAGGTGCCCATTTTGTAAATCCAACCGGAGAGCGTCACGGACAGCTTCTTGTTGCCCTTTCGCACAGTGGTCATCTCGAGCTCCGCGACACGTCCCTCGAGATCGGCGCAGCAGTCACTGTCGAAACCGGCAACCGCCTTGGCTGGAGCCGAGCCGATGAGCAAACTACCGAGTGCCGCGATTGCGATGTAGTCGGATTTCGATCCCCGAATCATTCTGCTCTCCGCAGCATCAGAGACAAGCTTGGTGTAAACTGGACCGCTCGCACATGGCACATGATCGAGGGCTGAGAGGGCTGTTTTTGTTTTCTTGTGATATTTTCGCCACGCATAAATCCTTGATAACTCGAGGAAAAATGCCTTGCAGATTCTTGCGGCGAACGGACGGCGTTTTCGCTCGATAGAGTCCGATAAGGGTCGAAGCAGCGGCTGGCCGGGCGGGTGTAACACCCGTACTGCCGCCTCCTCCTCTATGGTGGTCTTGGGAGGATTCGGCGGCGCCGCAAATGGCGGCGCTATGAGTCGGGACAGCTAATCATTGTACGCACATCATCGACGTGCTCTCGATGACGCGTTGGCCGCTGTAGAAGTATTGCGTTCATCCGCTAAGAATCGCAGCGTTTGGATCCCGGGTAAGAAGAAATAGGCGCCGCCGCGCACCTTTACGTATTGGTTGATGCTGTCGACCCGCTCGCTTGTAGGCCGCCGCTGGATTGTGAGCGAGCGACCCTCTCCGGGATAATTCAACACCGGATCCGTCTCACCGTAGAGGCCGCTGAAGCGGCCGTTGTTGATCCAATTGTGCTGTATGAACTCGAACTGGCCGGCTAGGTCCGCGTTGAGGCAGATGAAGAGCATGCCGCGCTGCTCACCTTCGACGCTCCTCTTCGTCCATCGCTTACCATAGGGACGTCCGCGCCTAATGATGCGGTGCATTTTTGATAGCCGCAAAGCGGTGTCAGGATCGGGGCCGATAAGGTCTCTCGGATTCGCTCGCCGTATATGTGCACCCAACGGGCATGCCAAGCCGAAGCGATCCTCGAAATAATAGAGAAAGTCATTCCTCTCTCTCGTTCCCTTTCGGGGGATTGGCGGAGGGTGGGGTTCGGGATTGGACACGCGGCCGCTGTCGGGTTAGTAGCGACACTACCCATTCCCATTTTCTTTTCAAAAGGGTCGGCCAGTCGTTTCCGCGACTTTTGTCGTTCCCCTGATCTTTTTGCATTTTGGGCGGATACGTCGAGGGCGGAACCAGAGGTTCGCCACTTCGCTTCCGACCGATTAGTCGTGCCATCACCCATTCCCAATTTTCTTCAATTCCCCTTCCATTTTCTGCACGGATGCGCTCGGCCGTCCGTAACGTGTCACTACGAAATGCGTCTACGTCTTGTTCGAGTTGTCGGAAAACGAGATGGGTGCCGTTGCGGGTGAGGTCTCGCGATGATTTGTTCGCCTTCGAACGTTCTCCTCGGGCAACGGTGCCTGAGCGGCCCACGCGGGTTTCACGCTCGTTCAAGTAGCCGAACACGAATTCGCCTGGCTTCACGAGCGAGATCCGTGCCTCGTTTGAGCCTTTGCGGATTCGTTCGGAGGAGGAAGTGGGAGTTCCGTCGATGATCGGCTGCGAGATTCCGTCCCTAAAGCCAAAATGCTCTTTAAGATCCTCGTAGATCCGTCCCTTAAGGATGAGAGGATCGCCTTTGCTTGCCGTACCGGACCCAAGGAATTGAGCGCCGTACTTTTGAGCCCTTTCTATTTCGTACTCGATCAGCTTCTCTAGCTCGGCCTCGGTTGCTGCGTAGAGTAGCAGAATGCCATCAATCTCTCGGTTCGCGGTCCAGCCCCCCCATTGCCAATATTCCGGGGAGTTCTCGCCAACGTCACCGAGAAGGTTGCATCGGCGTGGTGTGGTGTCCGATCCGGGCGCTCGTTCGGGCGCCATCCCTTCGCGAAATTCGGCAGAAAACTGCAAACGCTCTTCGTCAGTAACTCCAAATTTGGTCAGACCTGTTGCGGTGAGCGCCACGTTGACCACCCAAACATCAACCGCTCCGCCATCCCGTTGATCCTTCATTGTCTGGAGATCGGTCGGGCGCAAAGGGTGAGCTGATGCGCGGTCCGGCGGGCGGTCGTTGACCGCTTTAACCCGCATCAACCGGCCGATGAGATCCTTCAGCCACGCTTGCTGACGACCATTGGAGCTGAAGCACCATGGAACATAGGCAGCGAATGGCAGCATTTGATAACTGTTCAGGACGAGTCCCTGGACGTCTTGCCACTGTACCTGTTCGGCCTTTTTCATTTTTAGAGTCCGGCTCGTGAAAATACCGAATCGAGTTCGCATGCAGGGAGTGATTTAAAGAGGGCCTGCCGCAGATCGGTATTCGCATTGACGTTCTTGACGCTGAGCGTTGGGTGAGCGCTGTACCACACGAGCGTTTCAACTTGGCTATGGCGGACGTAGGCTTTGAAGGGCTGTTCAGCTTGGGCGCCCTTCCAAAGGTAGAATTCAGTCGCGGGGAAGGCATAACCCGGATTGGAATCGCCAGATTTGATGAAAGTATTCGTCCAAATGGCGTTCAACCCCTGGACGGCGCCCATATCGATGAACTCATCCAGGTAGCTGTCCCAACCACCGCCGTAGTTGGTGAAAAACAAAAGTCGCCTGCCGCCGTCGATCAACGCCCATCGAGCCGCGAGAATCGTTGGTATGCCGCCAAGGTCTCCTTGGTTGAACCAAAACCGTGCGAGCAGCCGAACCGCAAAAAGTGTCACCCTCAACAAAGCAATCCTGACGATCCCAGGCTTGACATAGGTGAGACTGGCGAGATGGTTCTGATACTTGTTTACCCCTCCCTCCTCACGCTCATAAACAGAAGAAGGCTCAACGGGCTTTGCGACCAGCGCACTAGCCGAGGCATAGCGTCTTCGATCAGCCGCCTCCATGCTTCTCACAAGCATGGCTCCACACAACACAACAACATAAACTGCGAGTACACCGAGGAGTGTATCGAAGAAAATCGTGTAGAGATCCTCATACGAGAACCTTGCGGCTAGGCTGCTAACGAAAGACGTTAGCCAGTTGGGAAGGAGCGGCTTAAGGATCGGCTTAAGGATAATGTATGCGTAAGCCACACAGACGACGATACCTGAGCGGAAAACTTCGAGCAGCATGCTGCGAATTGTTTCTTTTGTTGGGCTCAATGCCTGAAACTGAACAGCAAGCCGCGCAGACGTTGCTAAATAAGCCAGCAGTGCCGCACCGGCCCCTAAGAGGACGATGCACAACACCGATTTTCCCAGCGGGAACGCGAGCTCTAGCTTTGGATCAAATGCCAGCAGGACAAATAAAACGAGGAGCGCTGTCCTCAGAACGTAAAGGATATGCGCGAAGAACCGCCAATAGAAGTTCGTCTGGCGGGGATCTTCAGCCTCAACAAAAAATGCGACGACGCGCAACACCGACCAACCGAGGATGAGCCCACCGAGCATTTTAGGCGAGCTACTGAGCCCATTGACCCATGCTAGCAGCGAATTCAAAACGGGCCAGTCGAACAAGAAACGAAGCAGTGCGCCGACCAAGCCGGCCAATATCAAAAGAGCCAAAACTAAATATGAGAATGCGAGCTTTCTATAGGTGACTTCCCAAGGCACGACCACCGGAAGTTCGGCCCATTGGGTGCTCGGTTCCTTCCTTACTTCCCTTTGCAGTTCCCGCTGGAGATCTAAAAAAGTGGTTGGCCCGTCTTTATCGCTGCGCCTCTCGACAACGTGGCGAACGATCTTCTGGTGAAGGTCCAGTTCGCCCCGAATTTGCGCCACGCTACGGCCAGGGCTGCCAGAATAGAAGGTTTGTGCACCTACATCGTGCCTGATCAGGTAGTCCTTGATTAGCGCCCGGACGCTCGGTCCGGAGACTGGATAGTCCTCGCAGTGCTTATAGATCTCATCGATTCCCGGGAGCGCCAATCGCAACAAATCATCGAAAAACTCTTCCCGTGATCCATCGAAGGTGGCCTCGAAAACGAGGCAACAGAGGTCCGATTTTTCAACCCCGTCAACAATTACCATGCTGCAGAGGTGCAGGCCCTTCACTTCATCAAAGGGAAGCGAGCTTTGACACTCAATGATGTCGACGCGATCGTTGGGATTGAATTTGGGCTGAACGTTCTTCCGCAAGTGATCCCGAAGCTGCGGTTCTCGCCCGCGAGTTATTGATGTGACGATGGTGGCATAACCCAAGGACACGGAGCGTCTTCCTACGGTTTGAAGGTGAGGCTGAACGACTGCGGCACCGGCCCATCATACGCTATCCGTCCGGCCGCTGCACATTGGAGCTCCTCACAAAGCAGCAATGCGCGGACGGTCTCAACGATCAGCAGATCGGCAATGTACCTCCCGAAACAAATACGCGGGCCGTCTTTCCTAGGCCCATGTGGCTGACCCTCTGGTCCGAAGTGCACATACTTGTTTGAACGTCGGTCGGCTCGCTCGGGATGTTCAAATTCAAAACTCCAAGGCCTCGGGAACTCCTCAGGGTCAAACATTGCCGCGAGTGGAGGCGCCAGCACGGTCGCGCCCGCAGGCACCAAGCGCGCGTGGGACGAGCCTTTGGCGATCATTGTCTCTCGCGGCGAGTATCGGACAAGAAGCGGAAGCATTGGTCGGAATCGAAGCGCCTCGTAAATGATTTGGCGCAATTGGTACCACGCGGATCGCGGGGATTTGCGTTCTTCAAAATCGGGAGGATCTCGCTCAAGCTGCTGCGCAAGCGCCCGCGCCGGCTGCAAATCGGGAACCCGTCTGATGAGTTGTTCGACAGCCTGGGTTGTCGCGCGAACAATAGTGCCGCCCCCAAAAACGGCTAATCCGGTGATGTATCGTCGAATCCAGTCCTCGTTGAACCAGTCCGGGTTAGTTCGGGGGTGGTTGCGGAGTTGTATGACCAATCGAGTGAGGAGATCCGGCGCACTCGGCTGCGCCGTGCCAGCCGGTATTTCTTCAATCCGATCGACGATGCATTTCGTGAGCCTTGCAGTGCTGTCGAGGGCTTCAATCCGGCGCTCCGAACCCGCCGGAGGTTCTACCATTACGAACGCCGCGACTTGTCCCAGGATACGCGCCATCTCCTGCGGCGTCTCAATGACGGGTATGCCGAAATAATTTTTGATCGCATCAACGACAATCGGTTCACTCAGTTCTGTGACGACATCTATTTGTGCGCGCCCTGACCCTGAGCTGGGGGCTTGTGCAAGCAGCGTCCTGCATTTAGCGGCTGCTTGATCTCTCACTCTCTCCACGTCTCTGATTTTATCGGCTTCGTCTCTTCCGGAAACGACGCCTTGAAGGAAACTGCGCTCCTGTGCGTGCCGCTCGGGCCAGTCAATGCCAATCATGAAAGGCCCCCAAGGCATATTTGGCCCGAGCACTTCGGCGACGGTGAAATCCTCGAGGCGATCAAGCACGTCGCGCACATCCCGCGCCTTAGTGACGACAACGGTTTTCCCCACGATCGCGATCGGACGCACGCGACGGAGAAATGCGAATACCAATTTAAAAGGTAAGGGATGGGACAATGCGTAGCAAAGGGCCCGATAGCTTAGGAGACCCCGGAAGCGTGATGCTGTTTGAAAGACCAATCCCGGCGTCGACGGAGCCTCATGAGACGACTGGCGTGCACTGGATGAGTTGAACATCAACGACCGCTCCTTCAATGTGCCTCCATAACGTATCGCCCCGCGAATTAGCCGCTAGTTAGGTTGATGTGCGTTTCTGGCGGAGCAAAGTCGCTAAGGGAGGGCGGGTCCATCCGATAGCGCAGTCGGTCGAGCCGGACGAGTTCACGTCTCATCCGGAGCTGTTCGGCTTCGGTCCGTCCCGTGTCGATCAACTTGGCAGCTCGCACGCGATCACCTGGCGCGTTGCGATCGAGCAACATATTCGCGTACGCACGCAGCGTACGCACTAAGTAGGGCCGCGCGCCGATGTGTGTGTTCATAGTGAGGGCCTGGTCGAAGTATCGTTCAGCGTCCACCCAGCGACCAAGACACGCGGCAAACTGGCCGCAGGGAAGGGCCAGGGAGCCGTAGCAGACGAGACCTATTCCGGTCACTCCGACCTGGCCAGCGACGGGCTGCAATTGAGGATAATAGAGCGCGGCGAGTTTCCGGTCGCCAAGGTCTGCGCATACCTGACCAAGGCTAACGACAGTGGATGCCCATGTCCAATCCAGTGAAATTTTGAAGTCGAAGGCCGCGAGCTTGCTAATTTGGGTTCGCGCTTCCTCGAACTGATCTGTTTCGCAGAAGAGTCCCGCGAGCACGACGCGCCAGACCGGAAGATGCGGGAACGAGTCGACAAATCCGCGAAGTGGTTCGATCAGCTCACCGTGCCGCCCCTGATCTCGACAGATTACGGAAAGCTGACTGAGATAAGCCATCTTGGCTTCGGGTTGCCCGCCGGCTTTGCCCAACTCGAAGGCAGCCATCACCTCCTGCTCGGCGCTGGCTGCGCCGGACATGACCGATATCATAGCCAGGGCGTGAGCCGTTGCCCAGTTGAAGAAGGGTTGGCGGAGTTTCGAGGCTATCTCGTTCATCCGGGCGAGCATTTGGCTGGTCCCCTCGAGATCGCCTGATTCCAGCAATGCTCCCATCCGTTGGTACGCGGCTGACCACCGCGTTTCGAGGCTAACGAGCTCGTCCGCTAGCATCCCCTGTTCGGCAGTGAGGGCAAGCCGCTCGCTCAATGTTGCCGGTTCATTAATGGCGGACGCATAGATGTGCAGAGCTTGGGCGAGGACCGCCTTGTCACCACATCGCCTCGCGATGGCGACCGCCTCGCGCGAGAGTTCATGTCGCCGCTCGCGCTGCGGTGTGTAGAGCATTTCACCCGCGAGGTGGGCAAAAAGCTTCGCCCGCAGGATGTTTTCGTCTTCTTTTTCGAGGCCTGCGATGGCCTCCTCGAACAGCGCAATCAAGCGTTGATCGACCAGATTCGCATTTGCAAAAGGGTGTTCCGGGCGTGCACTACCGAGCACGGCCAAGGCGAAGCGCTTCGCATCTCCCAGTGCCCGGGCAATCTCAATTGCCTTGTCGATGGTCTGTCGATAGCTGGCATCGCCCCCCCGCCGCTGAGCGTCGCTCAGCGCGATGAGAAGGTCGCAGCGAAGCAGTCCGGGGTCCCGGTCATGAGGCGCCAATAGGGACAACGCCTGCTCGTAATATTTTGCGGCTTGTTCGAAGGCGAGACCCGCTAATGACTGGTCCCCGGCCTCGCGCGCGTAGCCAATTGCCTTCGTCGGGTCGCCGAGCTTCGCGGCTGCCATCCAGTGTCGGGCCAGTTCGACGATGCGCTGGCTAGACCGGCCCACTATTAATCGCTCGAGCGCAGTGCCGACGCGTTCGTGCATCCGGGCACGACGATCCGGATTAAGCGCGTCGTACAGCGTGGCACGCACAAGCATGTGCGTGAAAGCATAGGAGTTAGTGTCACTCGCGGCCTCGGCTATGAGCGCGGCCGACTTGGCTTCGTCGATGGCGTCCAGAATAGTGGACTCGGACATTTCGGCGACTTGCTTAAGCAACGGCACGTCAAACTCAAGGCCGATAACCGACGCAATACTTAAGATTTTGTTTGTATCGAGCGAAAACCGCGATAGTCGCCGCGAAATCGCCTCCTTAACACCCTCTGGAATGCCGACCTGGATATCTCCGGGGGTCGTGTATTGCTCGGCCTCCATGAGGGACGCGCCCGACTCCATGAGATTGCGCAGAATCTCTCCCAAAAACATCGGGCTCCCCTCGGTATTCCTGCTAATCGAGCGTGTCATCGCGAGCTGTGCCTCATTGAGAACGTGACCCATCGCGGCCGTCACAAATTCAATGACGCCATTTTCATCCAGGCCACGCATCGCAATTCGCTCAATGCCGGCTTCGCGGCGAAGGTCCGCGAGCAATGCGGCGAGCGGATGCATTCGCGACAATTCGGTGTCCCGATAGGTTACGATAATGAGAACGCGCATCGGCATCGCCGAGGTGACAATGTGCTTGAGCAGCAGCAAATCCGGTGTGCCCGCCCATTGCAGATCATCGAGAATGAGCATGATCGGGCGTTGCTGGGACGCCGTGGCTAGCAGGCCAGTGACTGCGTCGAACATTAGATAACGCTCGGTCTCGGCGTCGGCCGTATGTGGCTTCGGAAGTTGGGGGAGGCGCTCGGCTAGGAAGGGAGCAATCCGAAGCAGGTCGCCCTGGTGCTCGCGCACATGCTGGAGGAGAACCTCATCGGGCGCGTTCATCACGTAGTGTCGTAGCACCTCGACAAAGGGCCGATACGGAGGATGGATGTCCTCATCGCAGGTACCCAGTAGTACGGTCGCCCCCTCGCCGTATCCTGTCCGTCCCGCTTCGAAGCTGAGCCGAGTTTTCCCAATGCCCGGTTCGCCGGCTAGCAAGACGACTTGCCGTTGGCCAAGCTTGGCCGCTATCCACGATTGCTCAATAATCGCAAGCTCGTGGGCACGCCCGTAAACACCAAAGCTCGGCACAGGAGATATCTTTGGCGGCAGTGGGATGATGTCATCGGACGTATCACGCGGCACCCATTCGACCGTGCATGCCGAAACCCCGGGCAACCCTTTGAGCGCGAATTCACTAATCGGACCAAACTTGAATTCGAGACCACGAGTAAGGTTTGGAATGACATCCGAAACGAGAATTTGACCAGGCAACGCGGCCGCGCATAACCTGGCGGCTTCCACGACAGCAAAGCCAAAGATGTCATTACTATCGCGGTTGGTCTCACCGCATGATGCGCCGACACGGACTCTCGGCTCTCCACCACCGCGGCATGCAGTTCGACTGACCGACTGCTGCATCCTGATCATTGAAGCGACGGCTTCAGCTGCGCTGGCGAAAGCGAAAACCAGACCATCGCCAGTACTCTTGACTTCGCTGCCCTGATGGACCGACGCCGATAGGCGTAGCGACTCGAAATGCGAACGCCGCATTGCTTCGTAGGCGTCGTGACCTAACCGAACTGCCAACTCAGTCGAGCCGACGAGATCGGTGAATACGACCGTCGTGGTTTGGGTACGAATCATCGACCCAAATGTCTCCGACCCAGATGAGGCGCAAATATATTGGGCCAGTTCCACCCGAATCGCAAATCTTCGTTTCTTAACCTCGGCTCCCCTAAGTCTATGAATGCTATCAAAATTATCCTAATTTTGCCCCCGCCATATTGCGCGCAGAAGCTGTTGGATATCAATCGCAATGACCGCCCCTGTGCGCGTTCCTCGATCAAAAATAGACCCATGATTGAGCAGTAGCG
Source organism: uncultured Alphaproteobacteria bacterium (assembly GCA_963839245.1). Classification (GTDB taxonomy): domain Bacteria; phylum Pseudomonadota; class Alphaproteobacteria; order Rhizobiales; family Methyloligellaceae; genus Methyloceanibacter. The sequence goes on from CAWIUJ010000001.1 coordinate 18,247, forward strand.
AAATCTCGGGAAGCTTTAGGCCGAGGTTACGGGACGCTTTCCTATTCGCCGGTCATTTCGTGAAGCATCGCGGCCAGCCGATCAAGATCCCGGATAATAAGCGTTCCATGTTGGCGCTCGATGATGCCGATCCGCGAAAGGCGATTGAGCTCACGGGTAACCGCCTCCCGATGGGTACTGACGCGGCTCGCGATCTCGGCGTGCGTGGGCGCTGGGACAAGGTGCGCGCTCTTGCCTTCCTGTGTTGCCAAGCCTGCCAATCGCAGCAACTCGGCTTGGATGCGATTGTTGACAGCGAGCGTGCTGAATTCGTACACACGTTTCGTCAGCCTACGAACATTGCTCACGAGCTCTCCTATTACCGCCTGCGCCACCGCCGGCTCAGTCTGCAATAGCGCACGGAATGCACCAGCGGACATCGAAGCGATGAAGCAGCTGGTCCGCGCCTCCACGCTGGCAGAGCGGGGGCCACCATCGATGGCAGCGTATTCGCCGAACACGTCGCCCGGCCCCAAATCACGAAAGCTGACCGCCTTGCCGGCGACCGAGTAGATCGTGACGCAGACCTCGCCTATGGCGACGAAGAACACGTCGTCAGAGGCGTCGAGATAACCGACGATCGGCTCGCCCGCTTCGTAGCGCCGCCATGAGCAGCACCGATGAATCCTCTCCAGAGCGTCCGGCGGGATGCCGGCAAAGATGGCGATGCCCGCAAGACTGTGCTGAAGTTCTGCAATCGGGGACCGGTCCATTCGCCGTCACCCAGGACGCCAGCCAATTGCACGAGAGGCAGGGCCGAGGTCTTCCTTAGATACGCGTCGCGGTACAAATCTGCGTCATAGCGAACATCCTCCGGTTGAATTGGTCAAGATCTTCGTGCCGGTGCTTCGCTTTGGGCTCTGCGGTCTTGAGGTGGGGAGTTCGTCTCTCTCATGGCGTGCCATGCCGAATATCCTCCGGGGTCCCTGTCCAAGACCTGTTAGCCTGATCCAGTGGAGTCTTAGGATGTTGCTCGGATCGGCGATGTGGCATTTGCCACACCGCTGCGGGGGGATCTGATCGGGCAGATTTGGGTCTGGGGGAGGTCTTTTTGGTTGGCTCGCAGCCGCCTGCGGCAATGTGAATGAGCGCTAAGGGGTCGTAGCCCGCGTAGCCGTAGGTGCGCGTCTCCTCAAGCCCCGGCTCTCCCCTCCCAGCGAGGTGGTACGCACAGCAGGGCTTATCTTCAGCTTTCGAGTGCCTGGCAGGAGCGGAAAAAGCGGGCGTTTGGGCAGGAATCCGGAGGAGGTCTCAAGTCCTCTACTGACCCTAGCCAGTGCCGGCACGTCGCTTCATGGAGGCAATAGCGGCATTTGGCACGAGCCTCCATGAAAGGCTAGTCCACCGTCGACGCGGGCCACCGCGTCTACGTCCACGCTTGGCGCTCTTGATCGTAAGCCGATCTTCGCACTCCGCGAGTTTCTTGCCGCTACCAGAGACGTACAAGTCAACGTGCGGCTTGTTGCGCCTCCAGTCCTCGGAGCATTCCATGCAGGTATCTTCCACGACGTAGTAGCGTCGCACGGCGGGCACATAAACCTTCGTCCCGGGAGCCAAGAAGTGCTTGTCCGCCGCCATTGTCCCAGCGTTCGGCTGCATTTTTGCAACACTTTATGCGAAAATCGCTGAAAAAAAGGCGAAGTCCTTTCACAATACCGGGCTTCTGAGTTTATACTCCACTTAATTGATAGAGTTTAGGGTGTGCACAGGCAAGTTGGAAAAACGGAGAGGGGTCATGAACGGGGGACTAAGAATCATTAACCGCTATCTGGTCGCAGGCGCGAGCACTATTGGAATTCTTGCTGCCGGAGCGAGCGGAGCCAATGCCGACAACACGGAGCAACTTGAGGCAGCGATTAAGGCCATGCAGGCGCAATGCAGGCGCAGCAGGCGCAGACGCAGGCGCAAATCGCCGCCTTGCAGAAGCAGGTCGAGGCGGCGAAGACAGAGGCCGCCGCGGCTAAGGCCACTTCGGCTAAAGCAGCTGTTTTGGTTAAAGCTGATCCGCCCAAAGTGGACCCACCCAAAAGCCCTGATACTACTGATGTCCTGTGGAAAGGCGGCGCACCCCAACTCAAGACTGCCGACGGAAAGTTCTCGATTAAATTACGCGGCGTTGTGCAGACGGATTATGAGCATGCCAATCAAGACAGGGCCATCACGAGCTTCCCGGATCTCCAGGCCACCGAGTTTAGGCGTGCTCGCCTCGGCGTCGAAGGCACCGCCTGGTGGGACTATCAATACGTCTTGGAGGTCGATTTCGCGAACGACAGTACGGCCATCAAGGACGCCTACCTCCAATATTCAGGCCTAAAAATTGCTGGCACGTCGCTCTTATTTCGCGTCGGCAATTTCAAGACGCCTAACTCATTCGAGCAGCAGACCAGCGATTACTTCGTCGATACCTTTGAAAGGTCAGCCTTCATCAATGCTTGGGATATCGACCGGCAGATCGGATTTATGACGGCCTATTGGACGCCGCATTTCGGCTTGGCGGCAGGCATCTTCGGTCAAGGAGGATCGACAACTAACGGGTCAACGGCAAACCCGCCACTCTTTTCTGGCTTTACTGCCCAACAAGACACGACCTTTGCAGCCCGCGCGACACTCGCTCCGATTAATAATCGGGTTGGCATTGACAGCCACGTGCTGCACTTCGGGGCCAGTGTCAGGACCCGTGGTGTCGGTGAGGACCAGCCGCTGCTCACATACCGAGCGCGCTGTGGCGATCTGCACATGACCAATTTCTGCGTCAATACCGGCACCCCTACTGGCATCGGCGGTATCGGCGACGGGGACGTATTCTGGGGGCTGGAGGCTGCCGGCCTGTGGGGACCGTTCTCGGCGCAAGGCGAGTATGGCCATCTCGGTGTCGACCTCCCGAGTGGCGCTTTCATTTCCTCCAATCCACCGCAGAAAGGCTTCTTAAGCACCGCGGCCAATCCCTTCGTCGGTGTCCCGAGCCCGGACTATAACGGCTGGTATATGCAGGCAGCGTGGTTCTTCGGTGGACGGCAAACTTATGACAATGAGGGAAAATGGGGTCGTCCCGTTATCCCCAATCCCTTCACGTGGGGCAGAGGCGGCGGCTGGGGCGGTCTAGAGATCGTCGGCAAATATGACGTCCTCAATCTCAGTGACAGCGCTTTCAACAATGCATTCAATGCTACCCCCGGGTTCGTAGGAGGATGTCCAACGACCCAACTTTTCCCGGGTGTGAGCGCGTCTAGCACGGTCACCGCCTCAGCTGCAAAGATTGCCCAATGCGGTGAGATGGCGACGTGGATCATTGGGGCCAATTGGTGGCTCAACGATCATGTGCGTCTCGCGTTCGACTACTCGCAATCGAATCTCAGCGACTATCCGATTACGACCGTAGCCAGCCCGTCTTCGGGGGTTGCGGTACCACCCGCCGGCACAAAGGTCGCAGGCTTTGACGGCGCCACGATCAGAGCATTCGGCATGCGTGCCCAGCTTGACTGGTAGTGTTGGGAATAACGGCAGTCCCCGAGCCTATACCGCCGCCTCCAAAAAGGGGCGGCGGCTTTCTTTACCGCTCAGCCTTGGGATTTGCGATATTTATGCCAAAGGTCAACCGCCTCAAATTTGAGTGCAACCTAAAAACCCCACCTCCAACCTATTGGCACTCACGCAGGGGACCACGCTCAACTCACACCCGCGCCAACGGCATTTTTTGGTAAGACAGCTGGTTGTTATTCAGAGATCGCAAAAATTGGCTGGAAATCAAGAGATTTTGGCGGAGACGGAGGGAGACGAACGCCAAATTCCCAAGTGTGGAAATTCGAGGCCTCACCGTTAGATCATTCCCGTTCTAGTTCGCTCTTCTGTACCATACTTCTGTGCCGCCGTGCAGACCTGTCGGCGGCTCGCCAGTCCTCTCACGAGCAGACATCCCCCCTGCCCTACCCGAAGCCTGCTAACGCTCAGGCCGACACAGCTTGTGCGATAAATTTTTCAGTTAGCATTTGGCGTGCAGCCGCTCCGCTTTCCGCATTGCAGGCCAGGCAGACTACGATGACCAACGAGCCCGGGGACCAGTGCTCCCACCACCCATCTTGGATCTCGTCCTTGAAAAACGCGAATAGCCTGACGAGCAGCTGTTCGCGAAAAGGTTTGGGCAATTCCTTCAGAAACCGATGTAGGTCCGCTGTTAGTGGCGGTGCGTTAAAGTCGTTTGTTGTCATCGGGTTCCGACCATCAGAGTCGAGCTGCGGGCCTTACGAATGTCTGTTCAATTAGCATAGGCACTGATTAGCTCTGATAAGGGGAAATTATCGGAGGTAATTCCAATCGACGTTCATCAGTTTTTCCCCCGACCCCTCAAGCGGGCGCGGTGAAACTACCGGGGCTGTTCGCGGTACCCTGCCATTCCGGAGTACGTTCTTTGTTGGCCTCGGATAGAGCACGCCGCACGCCCTCGGCGTCGAAGTCTCTGGCATAGACTGGTGTGCCGGGCTGTTGCCGCCAGGACTCGGCCAACCCACCAGCATCGACACCATCAAAGCCCAGCTCATCGACGAGGTTGAGGACGATGGCCTTGGCTGCCGGATCGTCGCCGGCAACCGGCAAGGCGATGCGACCGGCAGCGCCTTTCGGCCGACCCAATTCAAGGAGGTGTCGGGCGTAGATATTATTGAACGCCTTGATCACCGGCCTGCCCAGTTGCTGTGCCACCCACCGGCTTTCAGGTAAGCCCGCCTCAATCGCTTCGATGCGGCCGTCGCGCTGGCGCGGATAGTAGTTGCCAGTATCGACCAACACCACGTGGTCCGGCGTATCGGCGAACAGACCGGGCGGCAGACTCGGGATATTCTTCTCGGGGATGGTGACCACGACGAGGTCCACGCCGCGAACAGCTTCGGGGACCGAAACGGCGGTCGCGCCGGTTTCGGCGGCAAGATCGGAGAGCGTCTCGGGGCCCCGCGAGTTAGCCACGAAAACCTCATGTCCCAGCGCCGTGAGGCGGCGTGTGAGCGTGCCACCGATCTGGCCAGCACCAATGATGCCAATCTTCATTGCTCGAGCTCCTTTCGCGGGATGCGTCGTGGGGATGGCCGGGCGTTACACCGGCAGCTATCTTGTCCGATCCAACGGCTGGCGCGCCGTAGCGACCCTGGCTGACATCGGCCAAGCTTCACTCGTCGGACGCATCCCCAAGGATTCAATTAGGACTTTGCCAGGACGAGGACAACAAGAAGCATGCTCATTAATTACCAGTGAAATCGTAATATGATCGGTTCCTCCAACAGGTTCCGATTTGTCCTGATGCGCTACAGCCTCCACGAGATAGATGGCCATGATGTTATAGCGACTACGGTCGCAGCCGATCGCGATGAGGCGTTAGAGTGGTTCAGCGAAAAGCTGCGTTTGATGTTGACTTTCGAGGGTGACCCTGTGGCCGCCGTTTATCTACTCGACGAGTGGCCTGAGGGCCTGCTGGCACATGCTCCAAACCCCGCCATTCCGGTTTTCGTAGTGAGCGCAATGGCAGCATACTCTCAGGCATCACAGGGCGCTGGGCTTTAGAGTCGCTCGGAAACGCCGTCGGGCGCTGCAACCTTCACCGACTGATTGTCCGCATGCCCGGCGCGGAATAGCGTGAGCCGGCAGCCGCTCCCGCCGGGAAGATGGCGTCTATCTCGGCGAGTTCATCGGGCGCAAGGTGAACATCGAGGGCGCCAATATTCTCCTCTAAGTATCGTCGGCGCTTCGTCCCAGGAATGGGAACAATGTCGTCGCCTTGTGCCAACACCCAGGCGAGTGCCAACTGAGCGGGCGAACACCCTTTTCTTGCAGCAAGAGACTTGATCCTCCCAACCAACTCCAGATTCCGACCAAAATTCTCCTGCTCGAAGCGGGGCATGCTGCGGCGCCAATCGTTGTCAGCAAGGTCATCAAGGCTGGTGATTTTGGCGGTTAGGAAACCACGTCCGAGCGGACTATATGCAACGAAGCCAATTCCAAGCTCGCGCACTGTATCGAGTAACTCGCCTTCGGGATCGCGGCTCCATAGTGAATACTCCGTCTGGAGCGCGGCGATCGGATTTACTTTTTGGGCGCGTCGGATCGTGTCGGATGCGGCTTCGGACAGGCCGAGGAAACGGACCTTGCCGGCCTCAATAAGTCCGGCCATCGCACCAACCGTGTCCTCGATCGGCGTATTTGGATCAACCCGGTGCTGGTAGTAGAGATCGATTATATCGACTTGCAACCGCCGCAAGGATGCCTCGCAAGCCGAGCGCACGTAGTCAGGCTGTCCATTGACACCGACAAACGTGCCGTCCGCCCTCCGGACGTTGCCGAACTTGGTGGCGAGTATGACCTTGTCACGACGGTCCTTGATGGCTTTTCCAACAAGCTCTTCATTCCGACCCATTCCATAGATATCGGCGGTGTCGAGAAAGGTCATGCCAAGCTCGATGGCGCGGTGGATGGTGGCGATCGACTCGACTTCGTCGCCGTCTCCATAAAAATCGCTCATGCCCATGCAGCCGAGCCCAAGCGCTGATACGAACAGTCCAGACTTGCCTAGTTCACGCGTTTCCATCGTCAGCTCCACTGCTAATGCATTCACAATGACGTAGGCTATTGCCTCAAGCTTTTCATGGTTGCACGGCGGCGAAAAAATTCATCGACAATTCCCCGCGCAACCGCGCGTGGTCCGGCTCATCCATGGTCAGCATGTTGTTGGCGAGCGTACGAACGATACGTGGCATCCACCATCGGAGCCCCGGCAAAACCGCCGCCTTTTGCGCAGAGTGAAGGTTTGACTATCCTTCAGCACGGGGCCAGCCGCCTCATAGGTCGTCGTGATCCATACCTTGCCGACTATCGGAAACCTGATCTGGTCTGAGCTGTTCAAGGCTTGCGATCGGGTGCGGAGATAATCCTGACTGGTGAAATCAATTTGTAGAGCCCTCATGGGCTGCCCCGCGGACGCGACGTCAGTGGCACGACACCTACCGCAAAGCCGCTGCACCGATTTCGATGGGCCTCTCCGCGTCAACCTCTGGCCGTAAAATTCTGCACATGCTAACGCCCTCGTTGCAGGTTTTGAGCCATGCCAACCTACCAATATCGTTGCGAGAAATGCGGGAAGAAGCTTGAACGCACGGAGACCATCTCCGAGCATGAGGCGCTGAAATTGAAGTGCCCCAAATGCGGGAGCAAGAAGCTGTCCTTTGTGCCGGGCACTATCTACGTGGTGACCTCCAAGAAGAGCTGACAACGCCAAAAAGGGGAAACCAAAAGTGAAGCATGGGCGCTTGACCCTGACCGTTATTGCATTGGGCCTTGCACTCTGCATGGCGGGCAGCGTTCAAGCCTACCACAGTCGAGGACATGCATCGACGCATCACGCTAAGGCTTATACGGGCCGTAAAGTGGTCTGCTACGTGACGCGAAATCGTGCCACGCATAAGACACGCAAGGTCTGTCGTCCCGTTGGCGGCTATTCGCGCTTAACTGCGCGGAGAGTCTTGTGGGGACCGGCCGGAATGCCGGCAGCGCCAAAAGACTTTGGACCGCACTTTGACTTTCCAGCGCACTCTCTCAATAGCGGACCTACCGAGGCTCCCTATCCGGGCTGGTGATCAAGCCCGATCCACGCGACTACGCGTGAACAATGTAGCCTGCATCGGCGTTGAACTCTGCACGGAAATCCCGGAGACAATCATGCGTGCAGGACTGACCGCCGGTTTTGTGACGATTATACTTTTTACCAGCGGTGTTGTTGTCGCCGAAACAAGTACGAGCGAACAAAATGTCCTGAAAGGGCGTGAGGCATTCGGTGGTTGGGAAAAGGATAGGCCCGGCATTAGACGGCTGCTCAAACCAGAAGATCAACCTCCGATCGGCAAATCGAACTCAACGTTGGTCGAGATCGTAAAGAGGTCTAAGCGCACGAAGCCAGTCGCGCCTAAAGGTTTCGCTGTGGATCTTATCGCTTCGGGTCTTGCAGGCCCGCGTGTCATCCGTGTTGCACCCAATGGCGACTTGTTCGTCGCCGATAGTGAAGCCAATAGCATTGGTGTCTATCGCGTTCACTCCGGTAGCGCCCGGCCAGCCAAAAGCGAAATTTACGCAAGCGGCTTAAACAAGCCGTTCGGAATCGCGTTCTATCCCCTGGGACCAAATCCGGAGTGGGTTTACATCGCCAATACGGATGGTGTCGTTCGCTTCCCTTACAAGAACGGTGACCTGAAGGCCTCGGGTAAGCCAGAGGACGTGGTCGAGAAAATTCCTTCTACACATCACTGGACCCGTGATCTTGTCTTTTCGCCCGATGGCAAGCGTATGTTCCTGTCTGTGGGCTCCGGTTCGAACGATGCACTCGACATGTTCCCCGAGCCCGAGATCGAAGGCGGACTTGCAGCTTGGAAGAAAGCCAAGCCACTTGGAGCCGCGTGGGATACGGAAGAGCGACGCGCGGATGTGCTTTCGTTCACTCCAGAAGGCAAGGATGAGAAGATCTTTGCGACGGGCTTACGGAACTGTGCCGGCTTAACAGTACGGCCTGCCACGCGAGAGCTGTGGTGCGCGGTCAATGAGCGCGATGAGCTCGGAGATGACGTTCCGTTCGAATACGCCACACATGTTAAAGAAGGAGCGTTCTACGGATGGCCGTGGTTCTATATCGGTGGCAATGAAGATCCCGGGCACAAGGGGACGCGGCCAGACCTCAAGGACAAGGTTACAGTTCCAGATGTGCTCATCGAGGCGCATTCCGCGCCACTGCAAATCGTGTTTTACGACGGCGATAGTTTTCCCCCTGAATACAAGGGTGACGCCTTCGTCACCCTGCACGGCTCATGGAACCGGGGATGGCGTAGCGGAAACAAGGTTGTCCGCCTTCTCTTTAACGACGGCAAACCCACGGGTGAATATGAGGACTTTTTAACAGGGTTCGTTATTTCAAACGAGAAAGCATGGGGACGTCCTGTCGGCATTGCCGTTGGGCAGGACGGTTCGTTGTTCATAACCGAAGATGGTAGCGGAACCATTTGGCGCGTCAGCTATCGCAAGGCAGGCACAACAGCGGAAACCACGCCATCGCAGGAACTGGCCACCGAAGGAAGACTATCGCGCAAGGACAAGTACGGAGTGGCCCAGCAAGCCATGGCCCAAGACAACCAACCACCTCTGCCTGAGCGAAATCCTTTACGTGCCGGTACATCGGCCCTGAAAACCCCTCCATCTCCGGGTGAGTTTCCAACTATACCCTGGACTGATGCAGAGGTCGCTGAGGCTAAGGCCAAATGTGCTGAGGCGCTTTCCTCCATCAAGCTCAACTACGAACCGCTCGCCCCTATCAAGCAGGGGCTCTGCGGTGCGCCGGCGCCCATCCTTCTTAAATCTCTGGGTAGTGACCCGAAGGTTGAGCTTGACCCCCCGGCTATGATGACTTGCCAGCTCGCGAAGGCTTTGAACACCTGGCTTGACAAGACGGTTCAGCCCAAGGCCGAGGCACTGTTCGGCTCGCCGGTGGCGAAGCTGCATAACGCCGGCTCTTATGTGTGCCGCAACCGTTATCACGACGCTTATCAGCCGTTGAGTGAGCACGCGCTTGCCAACGCTGTTGATATCCCGGAGTTGGTGCTTGCCTCGGGTGAGCGGATTACGGTTCTCGACAACTGGCCCAAGAATCCCTTCACTCCGCCCCTGCCTTCGCCGAACCCAGTTCGTGTGGCTGCGGTGGGGGCCTTGGTGCCAACGGTCTCGGCCATCTCAGCTAACCAGAAGTCCAAATTCGTGCAATACCTACACGATGACGCTTGCCAGACCTTTGGGACGGTGCTCGGACCGGATGCCAACGAAGCTCATAAGAACCATTTTCATTTCGACATGAAGCAGCGTCGGGCGAGCCTTTGCCAATAAGCGGAGCAGGGGTCAGGCTTGGGCAGGAGCTAAAGTTGCCGTAACGCAAAAAAAACGGCCTACCGTGACTTCGTTGACTCAACTGCAACATACATCGGCAACTTGGTCCTGCTCGAAGGAGCTATGAACTCCATTCAAACACGTACGAAGCGCCGATGTCCGCTTTACCCCCGATAGCGGACATTTGTCAGTGCAGGTGGGATGTCCGAAAAGTGCCAGAAGCGGACATTGACCACGCGCAAAGCAATTTTCTACGGGGAACTGATGAGGAAGAATGGGTCTAGAATTTCGCCGCTCGATAGCGCGAGCCGCTAACCCGAATGCGTTCTTTCACCTCGCCGCCTTCAGGTCGTTGTTTGGGAATCGCTCGTACCCCGAAACAGGAAAGTTAGCAAAAAGCCGGCAAAAAAGCCTCCAATATGGGCCATGTAAGCCACTCCTCCCACATCAGCTTTTTCGTGGGTGTAGACAATTGCTCCAACGCCACTGAAGAGCTGTATAGCAATCCAAAAGCCGAGCACGATGATTGCTGGCATGGCGACAATCTGTCTGCCGAGCAACACGTTCACGCGCTCTTGCGGGAACATCAGGATGTAAGCACCAAGCACTCCGGCAATCGCGCCTGATGCCCCTACGTTTGGTAAGCTTGAGTGTGGGGCCATGACAAACTGGGCGAAGGTCGCGGCGAATCCCACGAGTAGATAAAAGATCAAGAATTGGAGATGGCCAAAGCGGTCTTCGACGTTGTCTCCGAAGATCGGTGTCCGCTCAGTGCTACTAGCAGCCGTGCCGCCCGACATCCTAGCCTTCAGACTCTCCACCTTAGCGCGGGGCATGATACTCGATACCCTGGCGATGGCTACGTCCGCTTTGGGTCATTCTGCGACATCCGTGCGGCGCTCGGGGATGTCTGCTTTTAGGCAGTTTCCGGACGTTCGATTATCCACTCGAAAAAAGGCTTCAAAAAGCAGGCGCTGATTTATCCTGACTGCATGTGCGGACGTGTCATCCAAAATTCCCGACCTCTTCAGCTCGTTCGCGATGCCAGGGAGAGCCGCATGGCCCAGGATTACTTCCGGCCTTTTGAACCTCACAGCGGCGCCGCCTTCTCCAGGCGCATCTGAGAGGGAGGACCAAGTCGCTGCATTCGACGCGGTGAGGACCTTCCCCAAGAGCGGCAACGCCAGTGGTACAGACGCGCCTCGAAGGCTTTGACTGAAGCGGCAAACGAGGCCGCCGGCGTCACAAGAGCAAAGGCGGATGCCCGAACCCGCAAGATCGTGGCCACAAGGCTACCCGATGAAGCACCACCCGGAAGGATTGCAGAACACTGGCCGGCACGGTCCGCAATCATCTGGACAAAAAGACGTAGAGCGGAAGCCCCGCTAACGAGAAGTGGCCGGCCGGGTTTTCCCGCCCTTTTCCTGATCGGTCATTGGTGCCGGGATGTGTCAGGGTTGGGTTAGTTGGAGCAGGCGTAAGCGGGACGGTCTGCCTTCGCTTGAAGCGTAGGCGGCGATCCACGAGCCCGCTGCCAGCAAATTCCTACCGTCTTACATACCCGCAGCTACGTTCTAGCATGCTTGCCCAGCACCCGGTGCGCACACATTTCGAGAAGATCCGCGCACATCCTGAAGGGCAATGTTCTCCATGAGGGCATATGCGAAGACAGGTTCTGTACCTGCTGGAGCAGGTTGTTGCCGAAACCGGCTCGGCAAATGTCATTACAAGAATGCCGGAGGCTGCAATGAAAGCGGTGGCTAGATAAATTTTGCGCATAGAGGGCTTTCCTTGACTCCCGCTTGCGGATTTTAATTGTTTGGGAAGTCAACGCACGGTTGGTCGGAGGGTTCAAAAAAGGCGCCGACCGAAGCCGACGCCCCCTGTTCTATGGCTTGTGAAATGCTACGCAGCAGCCTGCCTGATCAGTCTTACGATCAGCAATAGGATAACGGCGCCAAGCGTTGCAGAGATGATAGCGGCAATGATGCCCCCGCCAAGGTGAAAACCGAGCGTTGGAAATAGCCAAGACGCAAAGAGTGCCCCAATAATGCCAATCAGGATGTCACCAAGCAGGCCGAAGCCCGTCCCTTGAACCAATTGGCCTGCCAGCCATCCGGCTATCGCGCCGATAAGCAAAGCTATTAGTAGAGCTTGAACGTCCATTTTATCCCCCCTTGCCTGCGAATTGCAGAAGGGAAACATCATAGCGCGATAGTGGGCGCGGAAACGGATTGTCGTTTCATTGTGCACCTTGAATTGAGCGAATGAGGCCCGGCCGAAACGGCACTAGACGATCCAGCCCCCTCCCGCGCCTTGTCGTTCGCTAGGCTCCAAGCCTGCGTCAGGAAGTCCGCCAGGGTGATCATCTCGGTTGTGTTCGAGCAGCCGCCGTTTGAGGTGCGCGGGCTGGAGCTACCGGGGCTGGGGTTTGCTCCGGAGGCTTACTCTTGGGGCGAATGCTGGAACTCTCTGGAACCGTGAGTGCCATCATGTTCACGGCTGTCAGAAATGCCGCACCGGAGCCCACAGCCGCGATGATCGCACCAACACGCAATAGGTCCCGCACGTACACATGGCTTGACGCCTCAACCAGGGCAGTTCGACCCATGTATGCAAGTAACGAACTCAGCAGCCCAGCCAATGCACCGGACCCGAACACCAACATTGCCCAGGCGAGCCTGTGAGGATCGGTTGCCGATCGAGGAGCAAACGCCAGTGCCGTCATTAGGATGAGGGCTGCGAACCCATTTAGTAGGATCACATAGGCAAGCGCACGACTGGCATATTGATCTCGCTCTCGTACCGGAAAAGCGTCTGGCAGATGCTCTTTCGATCTTTGAGGCGGCGGCTGCCCGACTAGAGTTCTTGGTTCTGGTCGTGGCTGCTTCACTGTTTGCAGAGCCGCTTAACGTCGGCTTCGGCCTCTTCGCGCGTCAGGTAAACCTCCTTACCAATCTTTGTGACGCTCTTGTCCTTGCCCGTTGGCTCCAGGTCAACGACGAGACACTTCTTATCGGATGAGCGAACGATCCACCAATTCGCGAGAGCCGAATTGGGGAGGGCGAGGAGGAGAGCGCCTAAAACAAACCCATATACATGAAAGGTCCGGTTCAATCGATAACAAGCCTCTTATTGCCAAGTCTGTCGCTATTAGCCGTATAGCATCAGAGAACCGTCAGCGCATGACCCTCATTTCAATTGCTTCCAGCGTCGCGCGTGCACAAGGGCATTATGCTTTCTGGCGCAAGTGACCCTCCGCAGAGCGACGTGCTCGCGATGCCCTCAGTGCCCGAAGATGCTCATCGGGTCTTGAAGGTGATCATGCTTTCCTTGTGAGCATCTTCGCTGGAGTTGAGCGCCTTCAGGGATGACGACGGTCGTGGTGTCCAGGGGCGGGTTACTCTAAGTCAATAGTCAACGGCTTAGCAGAAAGTGTGACAATCGATCTTCCCACGCGATCATTATGCTTTCTGGCGCGGGTGTCCCACCAATAGAGAAGAAAGGTGAGTTTTCCACTGTAAGACGCCTTTGCGCAAGGCTTTGGCTGCGGTGGCTGCATCACCGGCCATGAGCGCCCGAACGAACTCGTCGTGTATTACCTCATCTGCCGTGGGGGGCTCGGTACCATCATCCGGGAGGGAAATTGGCTCTTTGGGAGAGAGAGGTGCTTTCGGTTTGCTGTTCATGCGATTCGACCGGCGTACAACCCTCAAAAGCAGCTTGGTAGGCGGTAGTGCCTAACGACCGCCCCTCGGCTTGGTTCGATCAGCCTGTGGGGATTGCAGTCAACTGCAATCCTCCCGCAGGCTGTAGAGTACGCTCCTGCCAGAGTACCCATCGTTCAGGCCCAAGTACGTAGAGTACGTTCCCGGGCGTACGTAGCGTTACGTTGGCGCCAGAATGCGTTCTTTACACAGTACGTTCCTGTCGAAGTACGTAAAGTACATTCCTGCCAACGCACGTTGTAGCCCTTATCGGACCAGCATCGATCGCGCGACGGGACGTTCGTACAGACGTAGGCATTGGTGCGTCTACGTTACGTTCGTAAAGACGCGCATACGAATGCATCTGACCTTGGCCTGCGTTCGTACAGACGTACATACGAACGCCTCTGACGTACCTACGCTCGTACCATCAGCGCGACAAGGATGAGACCCGTGACGTGTGATCCAGCGCGTGAGGAATAGCGCTGGATCGGCCACATCGCGCGGATTCCAGCCGCCGCCACTGAAAAAAATCGCGGGTATGGTCCAAGGCCAAAAGGGCCATTCGACGGCGTAAGGCGCGGTCGAGCCCTACACAGCGCGTTTCAGTGGTGATGGGCCGAAACCCTCTTGATACATTCGGACAGCAGGTCACTGGGCGCCGAATGGCTAACGTCGCCCAGACTGAGCATGCCGACCATCCGCTTGCTCTTGTTGATTACCGGCAACCTACGGATCTTCAGGGCTTCCATGTGCCGCACGGCCTTGGCGAGGTCATCGTCCTCTCGGCAGCAATGGATGCCTGAGGTCATCACATCGCGTGCCGTCGCGCGGCGGGGATCGAAGCCGTCCTCCGCCAACCCTTTGCAGACGATGTCGCGGTCGGTCACCATGCCGATAAGCAGGTCGTTTTCCCCAATCGGAATGGCGCCTATATCATGCTTACGCATCAATTTCGCGAGGTCGGTGACAGGGGTGTCCGGACCGACCCAGTCGACGCCGTTGTGCATCGCTTCTTTGACTTTCATGGTGGACCTCCGTTGCTGAAGTTGGATGCGCTCTATAAATGCAGCGGCCCGTCCCCCGTCGCTTTTAACTATACAACGGATCGGGTGCTGTGGAACGAAGGCCTCAAGGCCACCTCGTCTGAATCAGTAGTAACGGCCGAGCTGCACCTCTCGCCTTCGCCAACGCGGTCCGGTGGCTCACAGGCCCATGGCCTTATGAGTTTCCTCCATGTGCTTCATGCACCCCGCTGTGTCGCCCTTCTTCATCGCAGCCTTCGACATGTCGAGATGCATCGTCGCTTCCTTCTTCTTGGTGGCGTCGGTCATCTTGGCGATCATGTCATCCATCTGCTTCATATGGGCGTCGTTGCAGAGATCAGGGGCGGCATAGGCAGGGCTAAGGGCCGTGCCGGCCAGAAATGCTATAATAAAAGATGGTTTGAACATGGCTTTTCCTCCTTCGTTAAACCGCGTGTCGCCGTCGAGAGCTAAACGCTCGACGAGGGCGATTTGGCGGCTTCTGCAATTTTTTGTGACGGCCGCAAGCTAGCGGGAACTTGATTGTGCGGATTGCCTTACCCCCCTGCGCGGAGCGACGCGGAGGGCGCAAACACGGGTGAGGGTCGAACGCGGCGACGTGGTCTCTCTGCTCGAGATCGATATTGAGATACCAACCGCTGTTAAACCACACCCAGCAAATGCGCAGGATGGCGGTTCATATTAGCTGAACTGGGCCAGCGGTGAGCTCATCAGTCAGATAACACGCGCACTTGCCTGTACCACGTGTGTTTCAGGATGTCCGCTATTGGCACAAAGCAGACCAACTCGGTCAGGCCCCGCTGGGTCAGCAACTGACCCAAAGTGGACATTCACGCCTGTGCTGAGATAGCGACAAGAATGCCCATCGCGATCATGCAAATCGCTTGCACGAAGAAGAACGCGAACCGTCGCCCCGCGACCGTGTTTGTCTGTTCCACCAGCAGGTGGATCGAGCTCCGAACAGATCCTTGCAACAAGGTGGGGAATTACCGCTCAGCGGTTTTGGGGCTGCTACCGCCCGCCGTTCAATCTCTACCGCGCCGTTGTCAATTCCCTCTCGGACAGCGTCTGCGACGACAGGATCATTTCGCCAATTCCTCCCTTGCCGCTCCACGACACCAGCAGGGAATAGCCGAGCCAACCTTTTCCAAGATGCGATAAACCGAACCCGACTCCGACAAGATTGCAAACTTAGTATGGCGCTTAGCGCATCGGCTTCGGCTGCGCTCTTTTTTGCTGAGCCGTTCTTTTTTGAGTGGCCGGGTTTGCCTTCGCTCCTTTTCGCCTTTCAGGTTTTCTCAGAGGTAGTGGAACTGGTGCAATTTGCGCTCCTGAGAGGGAAGCAGTTTCTAAAACAAATCCCTGCATCGGTTCCGAAGATTTGCTGACGCTGACGATTTTGCTTTCTGACGGGATTTGCGGTTCATGCCGAAACGCAGAATTTTCTACAAGGGGCTGAGTGTCTATTGCGGTGGTCCGCATGGCGAGGTCAAGCAATCCCACGAAAGCCAACAGGATCAGGAAACCGCCCACGACACGGGGCTGTATGCGGCTGAGAAGTGCGCTTAAATGGACCGCAAGCTCGAATATCCGCCGATTGCGATTGTGTGAGCCTGTGCGGTGTACAAGAAAGCGCTGGGCCTCAGGAACGAGCCACCTGGCGGTGGTGAATAGCCGGTGTGCGCATGGCTTGCAGGAGCCTTTCAGTGCCCAACCTAAAGCAATGAGCCGATTGGCCAGGAACAATCGGAGCCGCCTTGAGACTTCAATATCATTTATTCTCTGAGTCACGAGCGGGGCACCCGCAAATCGGGTTGGTTTCTTCTTCGGGCCGCATGCCAAAGCCTGGTCTCAAATTCTTGCAGAGCGGTTAAAAGGATCGAGGACGACGCGCCGGACCGCCTACACCGCGGTTTGTGCCGCCGGGGCTGAGGTTGGTGAGGTGAGGGGCATTTGTGACCGCTGCCAGCAGCCGCTGATCGAGGTCGCCCGCGACGGTGAGTGGTTGAACGTCCGCTCCCACGTTTACTTTCGGACCTGCCGAAGGTCGGCCAGCCTAATCCACGTCCGCGCCAAATTGGCGAACTGTTCTGTTGCTTGTGGCGATGCTGAGGTTTGAGCAAGTCGCCTATCGCCCCTTTGCTGAGAACAGCCATTAACCGCCGTATCAGGTCCGGAGCACGGAACCCTCAATTCTGTTGTAACTGGAGGACCTTTTCTGATGCCTTTTCGTTTGTCTGCAATGCATGCGAGAGGTGAAATATTTCGGCGCGGTAGGACAGCATTGCTTTGCATTGCGATTCTTGTTCTCGGCCTGATGCCTTCGACGGGTGACGCCACTTCTGGTCCCGAGATCGATGTCGGGGTTGAAAACACACTTCATAGTTTTGAAAGCCAAGTTCCCGGCGCGCGAGAGCTTGGCCAGAAAGCCGCAGGAATTTTGGTATTTCCCTCCGTTTACAAGGCCGGCTTCGGGATCGGCGGCGAATATGGAGAGGGCCTGCTGATCATTCATGGGAGGCCGGGTGGTTATTACAACCTCATCTCAGCCTCATTCGGGTTTCAAATCGGTGTGCAGGCTCGATCCGTCATCATTATGTTTATGACGCAGGATGCGCTCGCCAACTTTCAGCGAATTTACGGATGGAAGGCTGGCGTAGACGGGTCGATAGCCCTCGTCACTCTTGGGATTGGCGGCTCTCTAGACACCGAAAACATCACGAGTTCGGTCATCGGGTTCATTCTCGACCCGAAAGGCCTGATGTACAATTTGACGTTAGAGGGATCCAAGATCACCCCGATTTCCCGCTAGTTGGTAATTCACCTGCGCGGCAGTGCTTCCGTCATCTGGATCCCATTTGAATATCAAGAAGCCAGACGGCAATTCGATTTTCCCTACATGCTGGAGTAGTGGGACGACTTGGATAACCATGATCTCAGAGCGGACCGAGGCGGCGCTGAAAGCAGCCAAGGCGCGTGGTGTGAGGTTAGGCGGTCACGGTGCGGAGGTTCTGGCTCCCCAACATCGGCAAGAGGCTCACCAGAGGGCAATGGAGCTTGAGCCTGTCATCACCGAGTTGAAGCCAAGGGCTTGTCGCTAGCGAAAATCGCTACCGAACTGAACAAGCGGAAGGTCGCAACGCCACGATTGCAGACAGTTTGGGTGAGTTGGTGAACGTCCGCTTTGTGCCAATTGCGGACGTCCGTCATTTGGGGGCGCCCAGAACAAACCAAACTCACCAACCGCAAGCGAAGATGCCCGCCAATGTCGAGTTGCTTGTTTTACAGGCCTAATGTCGGCCCGTTTGGAGACCGTCCTCCTCTACGCGATACATTGACGGGAGGACGGCCTCCCGGGAGGAAAACTTCCCGACCCCTAGTTGGGGGGGCTTGGCGATAATAGGTGGAAATGAGGCGAAATGCCGTCCCGGCGGCTTAAGTCCGGAGGCCCTTTTTGGGGATGTAAGGCCTTCGCCTTCCAGGCGGCCTTTTTTTCGGCAGCCCAATTCAAAAACAAGCTTGAGCCGCCAGACCAATTCGTCATGGGCGTGTCAGACACGAACACATGCTGCCAAAAGACCGGCGATGAAGCTTGATAAGCCTTGGCGGTAAAAGCAGCTTGCCAGTGCAAATGACGCACCGATGGCGCCTTAGAGACGGCGGTACGCATTACTAGTCCCCCACTCTAGTCAGACTGTCTCCTTGCCCTGCTGGCAAGGAGTCAGATTGCGATCTGACCATATCGGGATCCGCAATTGGTGGCGAAGTCGCCACAGCGCCTGAAAATCGTTTGGGGACATATTGCGGGGATGCGCTTGGTGCCCTTTGGTAGCGGGTGATCCGCAGTGGCGTAACGCCATTCGCGTTGCCGTCATCGGCTGGGTCGAAGGCGCAGGGAGCGTAAGTCATCATGGAGGCGAAAGAACCGCCACGTCTGGAGGGCTATACTCAACGCGACGAGGAAATCGCTGAGGTCTTCAAAGTATCAGGATCGGTCAAGTGGTTCGATCCATCAAAGGGTTACGGGTTTATCGTTCCGGATGAGGACCTTCCCGAAGTTCTCCTGCATGTGACCTGCCTTCGACGCGGCGGCTACCAGACCGCCTGCGAAGGCGCAAGCGTGGTCTGCGAAGTCGTGAGGAGTCCGAAGGGTCTGCAGGCCGTCCGCATCTGCAGCATGGACGATTCGACGGCGATCCATCCATCGCAGTTGCCGCATCGCATCCACGTTGTCGTCGTCCCCGAGAGCGACTGGGAAAGAGCGGTGGTGAAGTGGTTAAACCGATTACGCGGGTTTGGCTTTCTAACCCGTGGTCCCCAGACGCCCGATATTTTTATGCATATGGAAACACTCCGACGCTGCGGCTTCACCGAGCTCAGGCCTGGCCAGACCGTGCTCGTGCGCTATGGCAGGGGACCAAACGGGCTTATCGCGGTGGAACTTAAGCCCGACAGCGCTCCGGGGCCGTCATCTCACTGACACTTATCATGCGGAGATGCCTGACTTCCGCTTCTTAGGGAAGCCCGACTTCCACTACTGCTGGTCGGGAGGGCAGGCGGATCAGCAAGGCCGATTAACCTTGCTAGGAGAAAGTGACCTATCGAGAAAGATTTAAACTATTTGCAACCAACTTTCGACGACCCTCGACCTGGGCGCATATCAAACAATCGAGGGTATACTATGGGCTACCTATCAGATCATTATCGTCCCGAGCGGCACTATATGCGCGGGCCGGGACCGAAATGGCTTGAGAAGCACACGGTGTTCTCAGGACCCGATACACTTACGAGCGAGCGGAAGCCGTCCAAACTCATCCGTGGCTTGGGGTCGATGCTACGCCCGCGACTACCCAAGGGATGGCACATCCTGTCGAACGACACCCGCGAGTAACATTAGTTCGGCGGTTGCCTTGGATTGGTGTGGGCGGAGCTCCGCGGCATACGTAGCAAGAGCACCAGCTACCTGCGCAAAGCGCGGTCCGGTTGGAATCGTTGTGGGACCAAGCAACGGTCGTAGTTGGCGGACATCAGCATTACGGGCATGCGATCATGTATGCCTCCAACGAGCGATCTGCTTCTGCAACGATCATCGCCGTGGATAGGATTTCTTCCCCGCCTATTCGGGCAATTGGTATTTGATCGGTGAGGGCGAGGTTGTAATGGCTTCGACACTTACCGTGCTGTGATCTCGTTGCGCAGGGCAATAGGGCGATCCACTGCGCGCAACGGCTCATGAGTGGTCCCGGTCCCACGTATCGTCACATCACCATAATCGAAGAGGCGTCCGAGTAACGTCTGATCGACATCGACGCTTTCGATCTGATTCATGTGCACTTCGACGGAGTCACGCTGGATGAAGCCGTGCACATAGATTACGCGACGATCTGTGACCACAATTTCAGTCATCCAACGGATGAACCAAGCGCGCAGCGCAAGGATCAATGCCACGAGGAAGCAGATCGCTGCTATGACCCAACCGGGAGGGCCGAATGCGCTGGATACTGCGCCGACAATGCCCAGAATTATCGCCGGGAGGTACAAAATCCAGTGCACGCTACCCTCGTAGCGAACCGTCTCGCTGGGTTGGAGTACGTTCTTGATGTAGCTCATCAGTCCTCCACCAATGGTAGCGGGACCAGCAATTCAGCAATTAGGCTGTCAGTTCCCTCAACAGCTCTCTGGTATCGAGCGCGCGGGTTCCCATTTGCAAATGACCATCCTTGGTCAGCGGCCATTCGGCTTTGGAACGATCCCAAGACAGCTCGATGCCATTGCCGTCAGGATCACGCAGGTAAAGTGCCTCGCTGACCCCGTGGTCGCTTGCGCCGTCAAGGGTAATCCCAGCATCAATCAGTCTGCGCAGAGTATCAGCCAGTGCTGCCCGCGTGGGGTAGCGAATAGCAAAATGGTACAGCCCGGTGGTATGCGGTGGAGGTGGCGAGCCGCCTTTGCTCTCCCAGGTGTTCAAGGCAATGTGGTGGTGATAACCGCCCGCTGAGAGGAACGCCGCTTCATGCCCATAGCGCTGCATCAAATCGAAGCCGAGCACGCCACAATAGAAGGCAATGGAGGATTTAGATCTGCCACCTTCAGGTGAACGTGTCCGATGCTCATGCCCGGATCAATGGGACGTGGATTGGGCGCGTCGGGACCGATAGGCCTGCAACGCCATCCTTTCCAACTTGGTCGGGTTCGTCTCGCCCACTGCTGCGAGCGCCACAATCGTTCTGGCAAGTTTGCGCTTACCCTATCCACGTCTGCAATATGGTTCTCGCGCATTAGCTGCTCGCAGGCATTATCCAGCGCAGCTTCCATGACGCTTAGGGTTTTTGGGCGAAAAAATTTCGGATGCTCCTTCAGTGGCATGATCGATACTTTCCAAGGGTTGGGGTAGGCCAGGAGACTGGTGTCGAATCGTTACCGGATTATTTCAGGCGAGTTTGCGCTTCGGTTACGCGACCGCATGTTGCGTCTGATCTCCGCTGGATCTGAGTTCGCTGCTGAAGTAGCGCCGAACAGGAGGCGTCCGGCTTATGCTGATACCGAGGGAACTAAGCTGACATGCGGCGCATCGTGGCAGGTGCCTGCGCGTTATGTCTGTTCAGCTTGAGGTTTCGCCGCTCCATCTCTTTCCTGGCAGCAGACTTAAGTTGAATGAGTTCAGCATCGGTCAGCCGCGCAATCACCCGCAATATAACGCGCAGTGTGATTTCGTTTAGTCCCTCCATCAGCGGCTCCCCAGTGTCGCGAATCAACTCAGTTTAGCACGATGGGCGCGCGTTTTTTGGAGCGCCAAACCTCACCGCCCAAATGCCGCCCAAGAGTCTCAATGAGCAATAATTTTTGCCCCTACTGCAATCACCCGCTACTGAGGATCGATCACTACGGCGAGGTGCTGATTGGCTGCGTCGTCGACTGCAATCGCTGGGGCCGCCCCGGCGACAAGAAGCTCATGATGGAAATGCTGGAGGACGATCTTGACGCGCTAAGAGCGAGCGTAAGGCGAAGTCCGCATTAACCGGCCGGGCCCCAAGTACTCGCTCCCAAACCCGGCGGTGCAGTGACGTAGGTCAATAATAGCACCAGACCCGCATGCCGTTCCTCCAGCACCAATAGCCACCGCCGCCGCCCGAGTTTCTTGAGACCTCCCTGGCCTCAATGAGAAGGGCGTAATCGGACTTCCGATTAAACCGTACGCTACTTGAGCGGCGGGTGGCTCACGGGCGGTGGCAAGGGCTCCGCGTAAACGGCCTGCCCGTGATGAAAGCAGCCCCCGAGGCCAAGAGACACGGTAAGAAGGAGAGCGGCAACAACGGCCTTACGTACCTGCATGGTGAAATCCCCGTTTTGCGCCCGGCAATTTAGCTAAGACTTCGCCAGACGCCGTTAAACCCTGATGGGCTAACCGTTACAATGCGATAGCAGGCCGAACAGTTCCTTACGAAGCGGCGCATGGCAGGCGGCCAATGACAAGGCGCGTGACCGCTTTGCGACCGTAAGCCGACGAGGGGTTGGTTGAACGAGGACGCGCTACTTCCAGTTTTGAAACTCAGGCAGGGGAAGGCAGGATCGCGGAAGGGTGGTTCGTGGCCGGACGGGGCGCTATTCCTGCTCAGCCACAGCCCCGCCCCGGTGCGCGCTCACTGAGCCGGGCTTCTCGACCTTGGCGTGTCCCACCCATGATCGACCTATGCTTGGCGGTCAGGTCAGAATGGCCTTATGGACGTAGCTTTGGGAGCCTTGAAGCCGTGGGTCACCACATTTGGCCTCGGACCGAATCCCGGGCTGTTTTTCTTGAAAGGAATGACAAATGACAATGTCTGGCACGGAACCGCCAGAACGCCTTTCCAAAACCAGGGCCCGAGGAGGCGTAACGGGACACAACGTGCGTTACGTCCTGGTCTTCAGCCTTGCTGGGGTGATAATCGTGTTTCTCGCGCTGGCGGTATTTAACGGTTGGTTCGGTCACAAACCGAATGATGCGTCCCAGGCGCCAGCTGTGCCTTCGACCACCCAAGACACCACACCAAAGTGATACGGAATGGGTGAAAAAGAGGCGCCGACCGAAGCCGACGCCACCAATTGCGTACGCTTCAGTGGTTGCTAAGGCTTGGCGACAACACCCGGAGCTGAGGTTGATGGCTTCGTCATTGCCGGTTGTGTATCCGAAGGCTTGTCACCCTCCGAAGCAGATGCTGGCTGCTTTTGCATCGGGGCCGTTATCCCAGCGTCGCCATTAGGCTTGGTCATTGAACCCGGGCCATCCTGAGTGGAAGTCGGTCCCGCGTGGGCATAAGTGCTCATAGCAAGCATGAAAGCCGTTCCGACTAGCAAATACAGTTTCATGAGATTTTCTCCTTGCCGCGCGGATAGCCTGCTTAAAAAGGAGAACCAAAAACTTGAATGCGAGTTCCTGCGGAAGGGGTTAGTAGCCGACACCCCGGAACTGACAGTCGCTCTCCATTATCTGCAAGCGGTTGGAAATGGCAGCATCCCCCCTGTAGCTGCCAAGAGCCCCCAAGCCCTAACCGCGTAGTAAGAGTTGAGAAGCCCGGCACTCCTCATCCCTGCGTGAGCCGGGCTTCTTTCTTGTGATGGTTAGTGCTTAGGACGAGCGAGGAAGCAATGGCACGCAGGGGATATTGGCTGACACCGCCACCAAGTAGCCGATCAGCAGCGTCTCGAAAACGTGCGCGCTTAGAGGCTGACGTTCATTGTCTCCGTGGTTCTGGTGATCCTGGCCTTGCTGGTTCAACTATGCCCACGTCTCAATCCCTGTCGTCCTGGGCAGCATCACCGATCTGTAACCGTGATGCGAGCTGCGATCGCGGCATCTTCTCGGCTAGGGCCTCAACCTGCTCTGCGAGCGGTACCAAGCCCACGCTCCGCAACCCGTTCGCAGCGCTTCCCGTAGCCCCGCCAGTGTCGTCACCGTCTTCGCATCCATGCTCGATCCCCCTTCGTAGTGCGAGGCAACCGCTTACCCCGGAGACTCCCATGGAATGTGTTTTTCGCGCTCATCCAGCGCTCAATAATTCCTGCCTCTATCCCCGCGGGCGCCCGGCCACGCCGACCCCCTTACATGCGATCAGTGAGCTGTTCCAGATACGGCACGAGCTAGGTTTTCCGGATAAACCGGCTTGGATAGGACAGGCGCACCGGGAACGGTATTGTGGAGGCGCTCTAGCGTGCCGTCGTTACTGTGAGCGGTTACAAAAATCACGGGCACGCCAAACACTTCCCGGAGCCATCTTCCCGCTTCTATTCCCGCGCGGGTCCCTCCCAGATACACATCCATCACCACGAGGTCTGGCGGGTCGCTCATGGCCAACTTCATGGCGTCCCTTTCGTTTAATGCCACAGCGCAAACGTCGAAGCCCAACTCGCGCATCGATGCTTCTAAGTCGAATGCAATCAGGTATTCATCATCGACGATCAGAGCCCGTCGGGAGGCAAAACTTTGTGCCATTGGTCACCTAACTTTGGCAGTGCCTTGTTTAGCCGGAAGCGGAGGGGCCGCTCGCGAAGGGCGATCCCTCTCGGCTCAGGATATCAGAGTGCCCCGAACAAATTGAGCAGATCGGTCGCAGAAGCATAGTAAGCCGTTGCTGGCTTTTCTGACTGTACCAATGGGCTGCTGACCTGCGTCAGCGAAGATACAAACGAGAACAGCGTTACAAGTCCGGCAAGAACCCACGCCACGAACGGTAAGCGCGTCTTCACCGGAAGAGTGCCTACTATCTTGAACATGGCAATTCTCCCTCGATGTGCTTGTGTGCCTGCCCTCCCCTAATCCCTGCACCAAAAACGTAGTTAACCGCGCTTGGTTCCCAGAGCGGTGAGCGCCTATCGAACCCGACTGGCCCTACCCCCGACAGCATCAGAGAAAATCGCCATGCCCGTTAGGTTCGGAGGCGACGAAAATGCGGAGCTTGATCATAGCCACGTTGGCAACAATGGCGCCAGGAACACCAGAACCACGGAGACAATGATCAGCCTCGTGGGCTCGCGCTTTGTCGTTGGCGAGTCCCCAAGCGGCTGTCAGGAACTCTGCTAAGGTTCATACCGACCCGCCTATCTTCCTTCCTCGGATCACTTTTGGTGATGAGCTGGGGGGCGTTGGCGGACTTGTGATACGTCACGCTGTAGTCTGTATCCGACGCTATGACGACAATCTCCAAACCTTGAACCTCGGCGATTACAGCAAGGACACATGCGATTAGTGCTGGGCGGGTCGGGGGTTGGATTATCGGCATTTTTTATAAAGCAGAAATCGGCGGGGTCGACATGCTTACGCAAAAGGACATCGAGGGTCTAAGCTCCGAACAACTAAAGCAACTTAAGGGGTACTAGGATAAATCCCTTACGACCGGGACGCCGGAAGAATCGCTAACAACGCGGGTAAAGAGCCGCAAGCTCTCTACCGCGAAGGTAGATGACCTTCTGCGTGAGCCCGCCCCGCTTTTTGATCCAGGCGCGCACCCCTGCCGGATATGAGGCGGTGACGATGCGCGTGGCCTCCCGCGTGCGCCACGCATGACCGCTCTGGTCGATCCATTGCGGGGCATGGAAGCCGAGCACCGCCAGCCGCGTGACGCAGATGCGATTGCGGGGGATTGTGCTCAGCACGAGGGTGCAGGCAGATAGGCAAGGCCCGTCGATGATGACCCGCTCGCCGGACTGCCGCACGCGGGCAAAAAGCGCAAAATAATCGCTCACTGCGCCGCCCGAGCTCGACAGGATCCGCACATCCGCCCGCGCGGGCACCACGGCCAAGACGATAACGAGGACAAAACCAAGGCCGATGTGTCCTGGCAAAGTCATGGGTTACGCCCTAGTTCCAAGGAGCCGCAAAACCTGCTGACTCCTTCATGTTGGCTCCCTCGGCCATGTACTGTGGCCACGCTAGGATGGACCGGAATGGCGGTTTTCGTCCGGCAAAAGGATGGTCGTTTACGGCCCCAACGGACTCAGAGAGGCACATCCAGGGCCCCTTGCGGTTCAGCCGCCAGCTCGCTGACCGTTTGTAAGGTGACTATGACTCCGCGGCGCCAATGCGAGCTGATCACCAGCCAACGCCACGTTGGCCAGCTACCGCTGGTGGTTTGCCACCCGGCGAGAAGGATTCGCCCTCTCCGCCTAGCTTGTAATAAAGGACGTTGCAGGCCCTTATCGTGCAGCAGTCTTGAGATGGAGGTGAGTGTTGTCCGGATTCAAGGGAACCAAAGGTCCAAGCGAAGTCGTCGTAACGACGGCGACCGCGCATCTGCCTGGTCTGACCATCGAGATTGTTCACCGTCGGCCGCCGGGCGGCGACAGAGAAGAAATTTCGATTAACCTGCAGGCAGTGCCCTCCTTCGAGGCCTTCGGCGGGTTTCTGGAGGCAGCTAACCCATTTGTATTTTGGGCTGAAGCCACCAGGCTGACTTGGTTCTCCTGGCTCGAAGCTGCGCGCTCAGTGATGCTGCCCTCAAACGCCGTCCCACCGCTCCCAACAAGTGGCGCCGACCGAA
This sequence comes from uncultured Alphaproteobacteria bacterium, assembly GCA_963839245.1. GTDB lineage: Bacteria > Pseudomonadota > Alphaproteobacteria > Rhizobiales > Methyloligellaceae > Methyloceanibacter. Next base: position 44,449 of record CAWIUJ010000001.1, read on the forward strand.
GCCGACGTTAGCTTTGCGAAATAACTTCAACTCAAAGTCAGAATCTCAGCCTCCGAGTCGTCGGCCTTCGCAAACGCGTGCTTCCCATTCAAGGACTTTTTTTTCGACGTCATACCCGATTTGGATGACGCTTCCACTGCCGCATTTTCCGGCTTTGATGAGTCCTCATTCGTCGCGAAAAGAACTTTGTTCGCTTCAAGAACCCTGATGAGGAGCTCCAGGTCTGCACTAGTCTTTAGACGCGCCGACACCTCAAGCGACCCCGACAAGACCGATAAGCGATAACACGAAGGCGCTCCGGCTCCCCCGGTTGCGGGAGAAGACGGGGCAACGCGGCTGTCCGACTCTCGTGCCCTCAATCATTCCATCACCCCCTCGAAGACCATTTCAGGGCATCCTAAGACGGTGCCAGAGCATGGTTAACGAAAGGTAAGCCAGGTTTTTTCGGAGTTAGCTAGGAATGCGATCGGAGGGGTCAATTGCGCCTATTCGTGGTGGTGCAAGGCGACGAAATCATCCTCACCAGTCAACTGCACGGGGCGGCGGCCTTACGTTGACCCGCAGGCGGGATCGCGTGCTGTGCAGTCAACTGCACGAGCTGGCCGCGAACTAATGGGCCTGATAATGGAAGATTATCGGAGGTAATTGCGGTGTTCCGCCTGGGGACAAAAAGATGACGTTGGCGTTTGCTGTCCCCGACATATACCCTGCAGTCATTGGAAAACGGCTGAATTTTGCGTAGGGCCGATTTCGCACGCGGTGTCGGCGACATCGCCTCCAGCGCCTAATGTCGGCCTTGCTAGGGCGTGCACTCATAAACCGACAGCCAAGTGCTGACTTGAATGCGCCGCCCAACTTCGATGCGCCGCCAAACTTCCGTTATTGGGGGTAAAGCGGACATGGCGCGGACTTGTCAGTATGTCCGCTAATGACCCAAAGCCGACATGGCGAGCCGCAGTTCCCTGAATGGCTACGCCCGGTTCCTATTGGACTGGCGGCATTGCGGCGTTGATCTTGTCGTAATTCTTCACCACGAGATCGATATTGGCAGGGAATTTCACGGGCTCGGGGAGCGATTTCAGTTTTGACTGTAATTCTTCGAGTTGACGCTTCTTGTCGTTCGCTGCCAGGTTTTCGCTATCTATAAAGGCGATGTGCTTTTTGATAACGGCGTCGGGGCCTACATATTTTTTTGTGTTCGGATCGATTCCGCTCATAACTAGGCCGATGTTCTCATCAACATCATCGTAGTCGGCATAATTCGCGAACTTGTATTTCTTGACCACAGCTTCGAGCTGCTCCATCACCTTGGGATCTGGTTTGTCCGGCTCAGGTGCCTTGGCGACGATTGGCACCATCTCCTTTTGAGCGGCAATGAAGCTCTCAATCTGCGCATCTGTTAGGGCGATCTGCTTCAGGTTCTCGTCGGGCGACGTTGCTTCTTGCGCAACAGCAATTTGGCTCAAGGCACCCAAGGTCAATGCTGCTGTGAGTGCCATGCTGAAAACCGCGATGAAGCGGTGAGTGACGATACGCATGAGGTCTCCTTAGCTTGGCTGGTTATCTAGCGCAGTGCGCGAAAATTGAAGTCATGTTGGGCGCCGACTGAGGCGTTCAGTACAGCAAGCAGCGGCCATAGGGACCAAGGACATAGCCGGAGGGGCACACAATCGGGGCAACCACTGGCGCTGGTGCAATTACGACAGGCGACGGAGCCACTTCCACCACAGGAGGCACAGCCACGGTGCCGTTGCGAATACAATAACCATAGGCGCTACGATGGAAGCCCAGGCCACACCAGTCCCACACCAATATGATATCAGACGCGGCTTTTTGCATCGGTGCGAAAACAATAGGCGAGGCTTGGACGCCAAACGAAAATAGCGACGCGCCACAAGCCAGAATCAAAGCAAACCCTCTAGACATTGGCAAAACTCCTAACGCTTTTCCGTCCATCCTGATCGGGCTGAGGGATCGATAAGCCCCGAGCTCTGAAACCCTAGAAAGCCCACAAAAAGCTATCCTTCGTGACCGCTTATAACCCGGAGAAAACAGTTAAGGAAGCGGGGCCGTGTTTGCCCCACGCCCCGTATTATCGGCACCCGTCGTTGACGGCGCGCTTAGTAACGTAGAGGCAGCGCGATCAATTGGGACACTGTTGACAGCCCTGACAACCAAGGCTGTCGCGGTAGGGTTGGCTCAGAACCTCATAGTTGCCCCTATCACCGGTCCGTATAAGACGTTGTCCCATTCGAATTTGGATGTACCTGAACCTTGCGAAAAATCGGCCGACAAAGCACGAAATCCAACATAGCCATCGACCGGGATGCCCTGGATTTCACAAAGGGGCGCGTTGTAGGTGGCAATTGCCTGCCATGAGAATTGGCTACCGGCGCCGAAGCCGCCAACGTCGCCACGGAGCACGAACTCCTGCCCAGCCGCCAGCTGCTGCCCAGGGAATTCTTGTTGATCGCACGCGGACGCGCTTTCGCACTCGACTAGTAGTGCGACGGGTGGCCCTCTTAGGGGCCGCCCGCTCCGCTGACTTACGTGCCCGGCTTGCCTGTCATTTGCTCACACCCTCCGTCGACATCTTCTTAACCTGTTCAAGCACCTGGGAGAGGTTATAGCTCTCCGGATCCTGCAGCGGCGGGAAGTCGATGTAGGTTTGAAGCTCCTTCAGCCACAGTTGCTGCCCGGTGGGCAGCATGTTCCAGTTGTACAGGTACGCGGTGCTCGGGGAGGCAAGTGCACCGCCGATGGACAACACCGACTTCTGCTCTTCGCCCACCGCCTGCTCGAAGGGATCGCGCCTGATGTTCTGGACTTGGGCCCAGCCATAGGTCTGAGGCCCCTTAAGCGCCGAGGCACCGGTCGAGCCCTCCATCGTGAAATAGATCTTCCAGTTCTTGTACCGCACCGCCGACGGCGTCGCCCCGGTGTAGTAGAAGAAGGTGTCGCGCGCCGATTTCTCCGACTTGCCAGTCAGATAGTCGATCTGGTTCACGCCGTCGAGGTGGGTCTTGACGATGCCGGGGTATTCACCTTTCTCGATCTGAGCCCTCAGGTCATTGCCCTTGGGCCCGCCGGCGATCTCGACGAATGTCGGCAGCCAGTCGTAGGATGCGAAGATGTCGGTCATCATGGTGCCCGGCTTGATGTGGCCCGGCCAGCGGATGACAAGCGGCACCCGCATCCCGCCTTCCCAGGTGGTTAGCTTGTTCGCCTTGAAGGGTGTCATGCCGCCATCCGGGAAAGTCTGGCTCTCCGCGCCGTTGTCGGTGGTGAAGACCACGATGGTGTTGTCGAGTTGGCCCATGTCCTCAAGCTTTTTCAGGACATAGCCGATGTTGTCATCCATCTGCTTCATGCCGACTTCGTTGATGCCCCAGTCCTTGCCGCCTTCCTCGCCAAGCATGGCCATGTACTTCGGTGACAGCATGGTCGTGATGTGCATGCGGGCCGGGTTGTACCAAACGAAGAACGGCTTGTTGGTCTTCTTGGGGTCGTTGCGGTCGAGGAAGTCGATCACCTTGGCGGAGATTTCCTCATCTACGGTTTTCGAGCGTTCCAGCGTCAGCGGGCCTTCATCCTTGCAGTTCTGGTTTGCTGCGGTGCCATCGGAGGACTTGCACCAGAGGACCGGGCGCGGAGGCGTCAGGCAAGTCGTCGTCTTCGGATCTACGGCGCCGGGGACCTCGGGCAGGCCCGGGATCGGCGTGTTCTTGCACGGCGGCGCGAAACCTTGCTGGGTCGGGCTCTTGTTGATGTCGGGGAAGCTCACCTGCTCCATCGCGTCGAGATGATAGAGATAACCCCAGAATTCCTGGAAGCCATGCGCCGTTGGCAGCGCATCGGTATGGTCGCCGAGGTGGTTCTTGCCGAACTCGCCGGTGTTGTAGCCGAGGTCGCCCAGGAATTTGGCGAGCGCCGGCGTGCCGGGCCGGAGGTAGGACGGGCTGCCGGGAAGCTGCGGCGGGATCATGCCGGTGCGCAGCGGGGTCATGCCGGTGAAGAAGGCGTTGCGGCCGGCCGTGCAGCTTTGCTCGGCGTAGTAGGTCATCATCTTGGCGCCTTCATTGGCGATCCGGTCAATGTTGGGTGTTTCGCCGAGCCCCATACCTTGCTGATAGCTGACCACTTGCATCCACCCAATGTCATCACCCATGATGAAAAGGATGTTGGGTTTCGTCTCTTGGGCAGCTGCAGGAACAGCAAGTGCTGCTAAACCGATGGTGAGGACTGCCATGGCGGCAATTGTGCCGCGGACGGGGTTTCGCTCGACTGGCTTGTTCTTCCGGGGAATAAGTAGGGATCGTACTCATGATTGACTCCCTTGTTGAAATGCCGCCTTGGCAAGGCGTAGCTTGTTCTAGCGCTATGTCACAATCAAGCCACGCGTAGCGTGCGGATATTGTAACCGGAGGTCCATCAATGAGGTTCCACACGAGTTTGTTAATCGGCTGTCTTTCGATCCCTTGCTTCATCTCCCCCGCACAATCAGCACCCGATATAACCCAAGCTGTGTCACAGGACTGTCGGTGGGATTATCATAATTTCTGCAGCGACTATGGGATCGGAAGCCCGCTTCTGAACTACTGCTTTAGAAACAATGGCGCCAAGCTCTCCAGGGCTTGCGTCAATGCATTGGTTCAGGCGGGTGACGTTTCGAAAAACTATGTGCAGGCTCGGAGAAGAGCCGGACATTAGGGGTGGCATAAGACGGGGATGCGCTGGGCTGCTGACAAGTACCGCTGTCAGTGGCGAGGCCAGGCCGCAGTGCGGCGCGCGAGGTCAGTCTGATGACCCAAAGCGGACGGCCTCGGCCGGCGCAGGCCGATAGGTTCCAGTCGCCTTGCTCCTTGCAACGATAAATCGCCTGCACGCGAAACTCGGCGTCTGGCGGCCTGGTACGATCCAACTCGCCCTTGAGGAATTTCCCAAATGCAGAGCGTGATACTTGATCCATATGTTTGAGTTGCGACCTTTGGGTCTAGCTTGTGGATGCCGCTTACCGCCATAAACGAAGTTGGTCCGCATGCCTTCACTAGGCGATGTAGTGCAAATTACAGCCAAGGAGGCGAACCATGAATTTTGGAAAGGTGCTCCGTTTCGGTCTTGCTGCTTTGACCGCTGTTTTGCTGTGCGCTGTGGCCGCTTCGCCTGCTCTCGCGGAGGAAGGGAAACCTAATGTCGTGTTCATCCTCGCCGACAACGTTGGTTACGGCGACCTCGGACCCTACGGCGGGGGTGAGTTGCGCGGTGCGCCGACGCCACGGATCGACCAGCTTGCCGGCGAGGGTCTCCGACTCACGCAGTATTTAGTCGAGCCTGGCTGCACACCATCGCGCGCGGCGCTGATGACCGGGCAATACTCCATCCGCAACGGTCTTTCGCTGATCATCGTGCCCGGCAGCCAGAGTACGCTTTCGAAAAATGCGGTCACAATGGGCGAGTTGTTCAAGAGCGCAGGCTATGCGACGGCTATCTTCGGCAAATGGCACCTTGGCGCCGAACCGCAGAGCTTGCCGACGGCGCATGGCTTCGACGAGTTCTACGGTATTCCGCCCGACATCTCCTGGGATTCGGCGACTTACGTCGACACGACTATAATGACGCACTCAAGCGATGCGTCGCCTAATGAACTGCTGGCAAAAGGGCCTCAAATTGTCGAAGCTGTCGCCGGCGGGCCATTACGCACCGTCAAGCCCTACACCCGGGAAGTCCGCGCCGAGATCGACACCGAACTGGTGGCGAAGTCCATAGACTTCATGAAGCGGCAAACAGCGGCGGGGAAACCCTTCTTCCTCTATTTGCCGTTCTCGATGGGGCATTTTCCGAACCTCCCGTCGAAGCAGTTCGCGGGTAAGTCGCGGATAGGCCAATATGGCGATAAGCTTATGGAAGGCGATTATCATGTCGGCCAGATCCTCGACGCGCTGAAGGAACTTGGCGTCGATGACAACACTCTTCTCGTCTTTGCCTCAGACAACGGGCCGCAAGGGGAGACTGCCCGCGAGATGGGCAACCAGGGATCACCGGACATGGGCAACTCCGGCCCCTTCCGCGGCGAGCTGGGCGAAGCAACCGAGGGCTCTATAAGGACGTTCTGCTTCGTCCGCTGGCCCGGCAAGGTCAAGCCGGATACCAGCTCCTACGCGATGTTCTCGACGATGGACTTCTTCCCGACTTTCGCTCGCCTCATCGGCGGCAAGATACCCACCGACCGGCCGATCGATGGCGTCGATCAGACCGACGTACTGTTCGGCAAGAGCGAGACCGGCAACCGCGACGGCCTACTGACCTTCATCGGTGCCGATATGGTGGCTGCACGGTGGAAGCAATGGCGCATGTACTTTACTGATGTCCATCCGACGGGCATCGGGCCCCAGCGCGATCCCGGCATGTTCTCGGCGAGTACTCCCATGGCTGGGTATCCGAAGATTTACAACATTGAGATGGACCCACACGAGGATCTCCAGGTCGGCGCGCTCTTCGGGTGGGCGGCCAGCCCCGCGCTTGAGGTTGTCGAGAAATACAAGGAAACACTCAAGAAATATCCGAACCCGCCCGCAGGCAATTTGACACGCTTCTGATGGGATGCCCATCGTCCGGGGGGCGCGTCTCGCCAGGTCAAAGAAAATCAGGGCGGCGCTCGCCCACCGGGAATGTCCGCTATTGGCACAAAGCAGACATACTGAGTGCGCTCACGAATGTCCGCTTTTTGGGGCGAAGCGGACATTGACCAACCGCTGCTTACCAATCTCGATTTATGGCTACAGATTCCAGCGCAGGTCCCGTCGTGGGTTAATCAGGCGAGAAGGCCGATGTCCGGCGGCGTGTCCGCGACATCCACCGCAATGCCGAACCACTCGACACATGTCTCCCCTAACGGGCAAAGCGTGAGTATATCCAGCTGCGCCACATCGAAAATTTGAGGAACATGGACACAAGATGAAGCCATTGCCACACACCTACGAAGTAGCCCTTTCGAGTGGTCCAAATGGTTACGCGACGCTCTCAACGGTCGGGGTGCCCCCATTACGCTCCGCACCGCCGAAGGATTTTGACGGCCCAGGCGATGCGTGGAGTCCCGAGCACCTGCTGCTCGCGGCCGTGGAAACCTGTTTCATGTTCACGTTTCGGGCGGTCGTAGAGGCTTCCAAGTTCAACTTCCTGTCGCTTCATCTGTCGGGCAGCGGAACAGTGGACCGCAAGGACGGGGCTACCCGCTTTACGGAGATTGTTCTTAGGTCGCGTCTCACGCTTCCTAAGGGTGCAGACCCGGAGCGCGCAAGACGGATGCTTGAGAAAGGCAAAAACGCCTGCCTCGTGACGGCATCGCTGTCGGTCCCTCTTCGACTAGAAGTCGAACTCATCATCGAGTCCGCCTAGGCGGCCAATCTGAGAATATGCCGGCTCACGCTGCGTGCGTCTTTGAAGTCAACTGCAACGTACATCGGCAACTGGTGCCGCCCCGACCTTGTTGAAGTTAACTGCAACGCTGGCCCGACCCCGACCTTGTTGAAGTCAACTGCAACGTAATTGGCAACTGGTCCTGCCTGGCCTTGTTTGAAGTCAACTGTTTACGGAAGAGCGCAGTGCGCGAGGGAAGCGGACCGTAGGAGCAGCAAATTCAAGTTGGGTCTGCCGCGCTCGACTTGACGAGCACGAGTGAGAGATTGTTCGCCGGCATGTCCACGACCTCGCGCAGTTCGAGCCCGTTGGGCATGGCCTCGCGGACAATGTCGTCTACGTCGCGTACACCCCAACTTGGGTCGCGCTGTTTGAGGTCTGCGTCGAAGGCGGCATTGGTCGTTGCCGTGTGCCTACCGCCAATCATGAAGGGCCCATATAGGAAGAGGACCCCGTCCAACCTCAGGAGACGCTTTCCACCGGCAAGGAGCCCGAGTGCCGCCTCCCAGGGCGCGATGTGGACCATATTTAGGGAAATCATCGCGTCAAATGGCGCGTCATCCTCAACGCCCCATACCTCTTCGCGAACGTCGATAGAGACCGGTGCACGTACATTCGTGAGCCCTTCGCTGGTGGTCCACGCCTCGATGCTGGTGCGCGACGCGTCGTCGGGATCGCTCGGCAGCCAGACGAGCCCGGGCAGCGCCTTGGCGAAGCAGACGACATGCTCTCCAGTACCGGACCCAATTTCCAGCACGATGCCCTTCTTCGGCAGAACGCGAGTCAGCACCTCTCGGATCGGCACACAATTGCGCGCGGCCGACGGTGAGAATTGTCGCGCATCCTCTACTGCAACGGGGCGTAAGCGATGGTCGGTGTCTGACATGTCGATATGTTGTCTAACACAACCGCGTGCGTCTGGCCCCGCCCTACCAAGGGCGAAACTCTGGCGCTGCGATCGGCCGCGCCTCGGGGGGCAATCTAATTTGTGATCAAGCTTCGAGGGCTTCTCGTGCGGTAACAAAGTCGTGCATGTCCAGCCATCGCTGCGAATTGCCGCACGCGTGGTCGCAATTGCTTCACGCGATCCGCTTACAGAGCGCCGCAGTGCGACTGACAGCGAAGGACGAACATGATCTCAAAGCTCAAATACATCCTCGACCCGCTAGATCGGGAGGTTCTTGATCGTGCTTTCGATGAGGCGTGGGCTGCGGTCCACGCGAAGCCGATGCGTAGATTGAATAGAGCAGCGATGAGAAACTGGAAGCGCTGTTTCGTCGCGAATTAATGGAAATCGCTAGCTTTAACGGCTTAGATGAGCAAATCGTTCAAAAAATTTTTCGGATGGGAACGATAGCGTACTAAACACGTTATTCGAATGACGGAGGCGCTGCCGAGTGAGGCTCGGCATGAAATACGTGCTGGTGTCGTTTTGCCTAACTCTGGCTGCCGTTTTCGCACCCACCCCGCCCTCTCTTAATCCTGTGGACGTTGCGATGAGGACGGCGAATTGTATCCCATCGACGGAAATAGTGGTCGCTACAACCGATCAGCATGAGGTCCATGCGGTGGTCGTGGATATGCCGCAACGAGCATCGTTAGAGTACGCTTCTCCCGAGTCATGGGGTACTCTACCGACATTCGATCCACCGAACGAGGAAGCTCCAACAAAACCGGTATCGCAGGTAGCTCTGAACTAGGATGGGTCACGCGCGCGCAGTTAATTGCACGATGGGGGCTGCGCTGATTTTTTTGGCTTCTGCTTAGTGCCTGGGAAGGCCTTTGCTGCTTCGACAGGTGATACGCACGATACGGTTGAGAAGAGCATCCAGCAGGGCAAAGACCCACCGGCAACCGACGAGGAGCAGCATACTGCGCCCCCAGCCGAGCATAAGGGCGTGATTGCTCCCCTTCCGGTCGGAGATGAGGGCATTTACACGAAAGTCCCGAACCCTGAGGCTGGTCATGAGAAGGAAGTAATCCCTCCCCCTGGCAGTCCAGGCGGAGACCCGAACGTCGAGCCGCGCTAAATGCCTCACGCCGTTCGTTGAGATGCCTGCCCCTGTCCGCTCATGCGATTAATGGCACGCGGTCCGCTCACCGAGGCGGTGCCGGCATAGCCCTAGCGGACTGATCGACGCGGTCCGCTCCAAAAGACCAGTCGTCGGCACTAAGACTACGGCTGTGTGATTGCGGACTCGCTGGTGATGACCTGCTTGAGGAGATCCGGTCGGACAGAAATTCTCGCCGGTGAACCACGCCGAGAAGTTCAAGCAAGGGTTGGTCAAGCCACTCTCGCGCCGCTTGTAAGCCATCGTCGAAACCCCGACTCAAATTCAAGTGGCGGCAGTTCGTAGAAATGCTCAGATCGCGCTAGAGCATGCGCCTAGGCTTGGAACCAGTTCAGTTTTCTCATAGTGCCGTCCGAGGTCGTGCAATCAACTGCACGCTGCCCTAGCCTGATCGTGCCTCCGTCGCCGATAGCGGAACCGGCGTATAATGAGTACTGCGTTGATTTTAGAGAGGGAGAAAACCGATGAAGAAATTCGTGGCGATATATCTTGGCTCCGCCGAAGGACTCGCAGAGTGGAAGGCGACCGATGACGAAAAGAGGAAGGAGCGGGAGAAGGCTGGCATGGAGGGATGGATGAAGTGGGCGAAGGACAATGAAGCGTCGATAGTCGAACTTGGCTCCCCGCTTGGCAAGACCAAGCGCATAGACGCCAAGGGTATTTCGGACACCAAGAACGAGATCACGGCCTATACGATTGTTCAGGCCGAATCGCACGAAGCTGCCGCAGAACTATTCGCAAATCATCCACATTTTATGATCTTCCCGGGCCAATCGGTCGAGGTCATGGAATGTCTGCCGCTACCGAAAATGTAGATTGAGAAACTCTGTCATCCTCACGCGAGTCATCAATGGGCGGTGTGTCCTGCGGCCCTTCGTTGCCGACTTCCCAATCATTGCTCGTTCGCGATGAAGGGTTCGTGCCGGCGCAATTAATTGCACGGCGAACGGCAACGCGGCAACCTAACCCATGGGTTCTGATCAATACTCAGCCCCCGATCGGCTTCAGCTCAGACAATCGCGCCGCGAGAGGCCGGGCGCGCGACAGGGAGGATTCGATGACGGACAACCACGCAAATCGACGCGACATGCTGCGAGCCACGGTAGGCTTCGCTGGGGCCTCGTTGCTCGGAGCTCTCGGCATCTCGCCGGCGCTCGCTGCCGAGATGGGCAGAGTGGCGGGCCGAGCGGAGCAACCGCTCAAGGCCGCCTTCTCCAATATCGGTCTGCAGGTGAGCTGGTGCGCTCAGGGCAAGCAAGCGGCCGAATATTGGGGCAAGCTGTACAATGTTGACGTGACTTGGTTCGACGGGGAGCTTTCCGCCAACAAACAGCGCGCCGCGATCGATGCCATGGCCAATCAGAAATGGGACTTCGTCGCCATCCAGGCATTCGCCATCGACACGCTGACCGCCACGGTTGAGAAGATGGATCAAGGCCGGCACGCCAGTCATCGCCATGGATACGCTGATCGCGCCGCTCGACCAGATCGACGTGCACAGTTTCCTCGCCCCCGACAATGAGTTCATGGGCGCTGCGGTGACACAGGTGCTGGTGGACGCGATCGCAGGCGAGGGAATCGTGACGATGACGCAAGGCGCGCTGGGCCACAGCGGTGCGCAGGGCCGCGCCAGCGGCTTCTGGAAGATCGTCAAGAAATATCCGAAGGTGAAGGTCGTCGATACCACGCCCGGCGACTGGGACGTGACCAAGGTGGCCAGTATCTGGGAAACGCTGCTCACCAAGTACCCGAAAATCGACGCTGCCTACTTTCACAACGATGACATGGCGCTCGCTGCCTACGACGTGATGAAGGCGCACAACCGCACCGACATTAAAATCGGCGGTTGCGATGCGATGCCCCCGGCCCTGCAGGCGGTGGCTGACGGGCGGATGGTGGCGACCGTGCGCAATCCGTCTTGCGTGATTCACGGCGGCGCTATCACCGCCGGCGTGGCCGCGATTGTATCCGGTGAAAAGACTGGGATGGGACCGGGAATGATCCCGAAGCACGTGGTAATTGACGGCCCGGTAGTGACCAAGGCCAACGCGCCTGGCCTGGTATGGATGGAAGAGCACTACCTGATCTGACAATGCCGTTTACAATGTGGCGCTAAGCGGCGGGTATTAGCGGACATCACAGCAGCGATGGAGTTTGTCCGCTTTTGCCCATAAGCAGAAGAGGTTCACCACACGCCCGGAACCAGGCTGTAACGTACGCGCGCGGAATATGGGTGCTAAGGTCCGCAATGGGCCATATAGCGGACAGATTGGCCTATTGGGAGGAAATCTAATGCAACCACTACCGCCCCAACTTGAACTACCCGAAGGGGATCGCCTCACGCTGCCGACCATCTCAGCAGTTCGAGGATTGGTGCCTCCTGGGGGACAATTGCCGGCTCACATGGTCCTAATGATGATATGCGGAAAGGAACTTTGGGTTCCTCTGGATAGAGAGATAGCGCGGCAGATGGCTAACATTCTTGCTCCCTTCCGTGAATGATCGAAAGGTGTTTTAAGCTTCCGTTTCGGAGGGTGAACCCGACAGCCCCTGCTTGTAGCGGGTGCCAATTTGCAGAGCCCTCTCCGCGACGCGACTTCAGTGGCACGACACCTACCGCAAAGCCGCTGCACCGATTTCGGATTCAACTGCAACGCTGGCCCGGCCCCCAGCCTTGTTGAAGATAACTGCAACGTACATCGACACACCCGCCCCTACCCCTTGAAGTCAACTGCAACGTACATCGGCAATTGGTCCTGCCCCGACCATGTTGAAGTCAACTGCAACGTACATCGGCAATTGGTGCTGCCCCGACCATGTTGAAGTCAACTGCAACGTACATCGACACACCCGGCCCCGACCTTGTTGAAGTCAACTGCAACGTACATCGACACACCCGCCCCTACCCCTTGAAGTCAACTGCAACGTACATCGACACACCCGGCCCCGACCTCGTTGAAGTCAACTGCAACGTACATCGACACACCCGGCCCCGACCTTGTTGAAGTCAACTGCAACGTACATCGACACACCCGCCCCTACCCCTTGAAGTCAACTGCAACGTATATCGGCTGGCGCGGCCCCGACCTCGTTGAAGTCAACTGCAACGTACGGTTTTCAAACTCCTCGTTGAGTTGATTAGCTGCTGATGCGCGCCTCGGTGCCGACGGCAGCAAACCTAGTCGGCAAGGGCTACAAGGGCCTCGTGAACGCGCTGCAAGCTGGCCGCGAAACGTTTCTGATGCGGCCCGGAGGCGACTTTCCAATCCTTTGCGAACAGCTTGTGAAGGTTCTTTCGATTTTTGAAGAAAGTCGAGACGTCGAGTTGTGCTTCGCCGGTGCCACGGTTTTGCCGGTAGTAACGCAACGCTTCGAGATAGACCGCGTGGATTGCCCGCCTCAGTGGAACTATAACCTCGTCATTGCGAGGCTTCTCAAAACTCTTGATGAACGCTTCTAGAACCCGCTTTGGGCGCAGAAGTGGTGACAAATCCGACCACATGAAATTCAACACCAACCACTTCGCGTAGCCTCTCGCAGGCGCACCTCTGGCACAGTAGGTTACCTCACGTAAGAGCCAATATCGGGGCAAGTAGAAATTAGGGTCGCTGTTTGGGAACACGCTCTTGTAGCGATCCTCCCCAAAGAGCTTCTCGCGACCTGACCGAATGATGATTGGGTCCAGGTCGCATCCTGCTACCGCCTGGGCGAGCTCCTCCTTCTTGAGAAGGTAATACTGTTTGCCACCACCGCTACTCCGAGCTTCACCCTTTGTCTGCCGCTTCCGCAGGTACAAATAGCGGCGCTTTCGAAATTATCGTTCGAGTTCAATCTGCAGCCGATCATTGGACATGAGGTCCGACGCCTTGATCGCATTTTGCCAGTTCGTTCCAGCAACAATCAACGAGACGAGGTCGTCGTACCCGTCACGGTCGGTGTGGCCATCGCGTGGTACACGGATGACCCTAACCAGCACGGCTCCTTTGCCGGCCTGCTTCATCAACGAAGCGAGCGCCCGGGTAGTTTGTTGGCCGTTGATTACCTGAGGATTGCTGACTTGCAGGACGTTACAACCACGCGACGTCCTCATCTCGGCGGCGTCGCAAACGATCGTCACTCCGTTATTGTAATAGAAGAACCTGCCGGGTTCGTCCTCAAGCGTCTCGCCCATCCCTTCGTTGACGGGTGTCTTACTGCCAAGGAAGCCCCGAATATTTCTTGCGAAGAGTCTGACCCCGGCGTACTCGAACATCGCACCGACGGCATCGCCCCGCATAGTGAATACCCAGGAACTCAATGTTGTTAGGTTCATCAAAACGATCCAAAATGCCGTTGACCCGCACTCCTGGTACGCGCTCCATTTCCAAGTCGAGTGTGGGAACGGGCGGTGCCACTCCGTCAAGGTAATCACGGAAAACAACCATCGTTCTTTTGAAGTCGATAATTTCCAAGGTGGCATTGCATTTAGCACGGCGCACGAGTGATTTTACGTCGTCGCGATGCGTTGGGCTTACCTTGCCGAGCGTGACGAAGAATAAGTGCAACCGATAACCGTCACGCTGAATTCGTCGCCTCGCTTCTCGTGCTCGCGAGGCGGTGAGACCTTCCATGCGATCGGCATACTGCTTGAAAATCGCATCCGACGAGTTGCAGAGCTGATTGGATACGTCTGCAAATGCGATCAAGTCACTGCGCGATTCATTCTTTGCGCCCAGCTTACGTCTGTGCTTGCCCTGCAGTACGAAGACTGTCTTAGCGAGAATCGTCTATTAATATCGCATCGATATTTTTGTCACCCGCTCCGCCTACAACGGCGTTAGCGGCTTCAGTCTCCTCCGATGTGATGTATGCAACCAGGAACCAAAGCACGAAGACATCATCTTCCGATAGCCCAGGGTGTCGGTCGGAGAATTCGCGGAGGATAGCCTGAAGATTTGGCAGGCCAAGATCGCGCTTCGTCGTTTTCCCTCTAGCGAGCAAGATGCCTTCCCCCAATTAAGCAAGCTCCCCAATCGTTACCATTTCCGCAAACGATTACATAGGGCAACATATCTACTTCAATGCCAATGGCTCCAGGGTGTTAAGTTAGTAGTCACGCTGTCCCGAACTAAATTTCGCGGGACTACCGTGCATGCTCATAAACCTCTCTGAACCACGGGAGATGACGCTGGAACTTGCTGAAAATCACAACATCCACCGGGGTGTTCCGCTCGTACCCAAAAAGCAGTCGTGACTGCAATCTCACCCCGCTCGGCTGATCAGCGGACCGTTCCAGTTATCTGCAAATTGCCCTTGGGCTCATTCAATTCGTTCAGACCACGCGCTAACCCGCGCCGTGTCCCCAGCCAGGCTCCAAAAATGCGCCGCGCACGGGCGTTACAGGGAGTCCCCGATGTCCCGAGAGGTGTCCAGTCTCTGGGTTCTGGCTTCCTTGGCTAAGGCCCGATACGGCATGCAGTTAGCTGCACCCGCTGCAGGATTAGGCTTGAATCAAGCCTGATTTGGATAGCGCCTCTTCCCATGCCGCCCAAATCGTGTTTGGCCTCCAGAAGGTCGCGTGAGCGGCTTCCATGGCCTTCGAATAACGCTTCTTCAGGCCACCTCCCGGGAGGAGGGAAAGGGCTTCTTCGTATCCACGCCTCTGACATGCGTCGAGGAAGAACTGCCATGCATAGGGCTTTATCCCTTTTGGAGCGATCGGATGGGCCACCGAAATTTGCATGAAGGGGTTTGGCACGGACTTTAGCATCGGTTACGGGCTTTTTCGGTAGAGCGTGATACTCAAAGCCGCGTATGCGACAGCCCACCGTAAAGCTGCTCTCCACCGCCCGATGACGTGTCTTTCAGCTGCTTCCTTTTGTTGTAAGCAGTCCATGGCGCATTCTTGTCGGATTTCTTGATGCCGAGATAGCCAGTTTCTGGCTGCCCTGTTGATGAATAATACCAATGACTTTTGCCCTCTCCCAGGAACCGCACATCAAGATCACTAATACGAATGCCGACAACATCCACGGCAATGTCGAGGCGCGTCACCGTGCCCGTCGCAACGACGTGCGAGAAGTCCAACGCGTCAACAAGCACGGCCTCTAGTTGCTTTTTTAGGAAGGCCATGCCAGCGGGACCCAGCCGCGACGGATTGAATTCGAGACGAAGGTCATGCGCCAGACCAGGCTTCTTAGGACCAGCCTGTACGAGCACCTCTTCCCCATCGGGCGGCACCACGAGCTTGACAGAGGCTTTGTATTGGACGGCCCCCGTCTGGAACTGTCCGGCACTCTTGAAGTGAACTTTTTGCTCGGCTTCCAGGAGGAGGGCTTCAACGAGGGCGGGCATCAAGGTCCGGGTCACTGCCGTCCATTTTGTAGGTGATGGAGACCTTGTCGACAACCGGCTTAAGAACCGCAACCCGACCAACGATGGGGCAGTAAGATATATTCTTATGGAGTATCTTACCTATCTTACTCTTCTTATCCTTATGTGACTCTTCTATCTCTTTCTGCTTGTTAGAGGACACTCCCTTCAGTGCCAACCACACTGGCATCGCTCGGTGGCCCATCCTTGCCCACGCCCATCAAATGTGACAGGTCCAGCGGGTAAGCTATTTTCTGAAGCTCAGTGTCCAGCAGCTTGATAGGAATCCCGGTTCCATACAAGCCATGCACGCCATCGTCCGAGTGACCCATCAACATCCGCGCGTAATTTTCCGGGACACTGGCCGCAACTAGCGCATCCTTAAAATTATGACGGAAGCTATGGAATGTCGTCTTAGGCGTCTTGGCCCCGACCTCGCGCAAGTAGCGTCCGAACCATTTGCTGAAATTGTGCGAGAAGTCGCCGTTCGCTCCGGGCTTGATGTCCTCAAACAGGCGTTCCTTCGGACGTGCGGCCCGCGCGGCGGCGAGATGGTCCGAAAGGCCAAGTTCAATTAGCGTTTTATGGACCGGGACGCGCCGTATGCTGGAGAGCGTCTTGATCTGTTTCTTCTCGCCCTCGCCCCGCCTAATATCGAAATACGTCACCCCATCATCCGATTTGATGTCGCTTACCAGCAGCTGCACGATTTCGCCCAGCCTCATGCCCGAGTAGAGCGCAATCAAAGGTATCCAGTACTTGCCATCCCGTATCACCTGCTCTCCCTTCTCGCTGCGCCTCGCTGCGGATTTGCATCCTGCATACACGGGTGAAGAAAAAAGAGCGCGTAGCTGATCCTTCGAGAACGAGTAACGGGCATCGTGCGCTTCGATGCTCGAACTTTGCCGGCCCCTTCATTCGGGGCAAAGAAGAAGCGAGGTAGCCCTCCTCCGCGCACCAATCGAGGAACGAATATGTCCGCGTCAGGTATTTCGTTATCGTCGGTTTTTGGATCACGTCCTTCTCACCGGACTTGATAATCGCGTGGATGGATTGCCCCGTGTTCGCTTTGCGCTTGGTGTAGTTTTTGGGAAGCTGAAGCAGCACATCGCGATACGCGCGAAGCTCATCCTTGCCGATCGTATCGATGGGCCTGCTGGCGCCGACCACTTCGGCGAACAGATCAAGCACTCTCTTATTGTCGAGCCGCGTCTTTGGGGCCCATTCGGGGCGCTTCAGGTCAAGATAGTTTCTGCACCAGAGCAGGAAATTGAGCGGTCGGACAGCTCCTGTGGCAGGCCGGGCAACCCAGGCATCGCAGTTGAAGTAAGTCCTGCGAAGAGTGGATCCCGAGGCGCTAATTTCGTCGTAGCGGCCACGCAGCTTGGCGGCATAGATGCGATGCGCCTCTATTCTCGCTCGAAGAATGGCAGCGCAGAGCTGATCGAAGCTCTCAAGATCATTCCCGGTCGAGCCCCTCAGCCGAAAGCGCCTCGGCGGCTACACCCTTGGTGATGGCGTCGTAGCGCCTCTCAGCCAACGAGCTCCTCAGCCGCTTCTGCTTCGTCCAGACTGTCTTGTGCTTCGAAAGTCTGGATCAATCGCGGGGTCTGACGGAATCAGGTACGCCAATTCCTCTGTCGAGCTTAATTGCTGCTCGAAATAGCGTCGCGCGAGACGCTCGATGGTCTCCTGGCTCAGCTCAGGCATGGCACGCACCCGTGCAATCAACTGCAAAATCCCGCTCCCCAGGCGTTGGCATCGCAGCCGCGCGACGGCAAGCGAGGAGGTTCGTAGCGAAACCTTGATCTCCCGGCGACCGACGCGCTCGACGAGGTCGAGCGGCACGGCCATGCGAAACCAATAGACGTTGCCGCGGCGGGTAAGATAGGTCAGCGCAGGCTTGGGCATTTCGCGCTCCTGTACCAGTGTCTTGGACCAGGAACGGAAGCGACCAGTCGGCTTGGGCTGAAAAATCCTGCTGGTTCATCGCTCTATGAGAAAACTGGCGGAGACGGAGGGATTCGAACCCTCGATACGGCTTTTGACCGTATAACGGTTTAGCAAACCGCCGCCTTCAGCCTCTCGGCCACGTCTCCACCCGAAAAAGACGTAACAACTAGAGCCTTCCTCGGTCAATGGCGGCTCATGTCCCGCGTGACCCCCAAAGCGCGAACTTCCCTTCCGCTTTCGATGTCGGGTTCACGTTGGTACACGCCTCCGGCCGCAGCGACGCGAACGGGCGCGAGGTCGGCGGTTGCGCAAAAAAGCCCCCTTGGCCCTAGATTTTCCTCACTTCGCCGCCTCTCTCAGCCACGAATTTGCACGGAAATTGGTCGGCTTACCCTCCCGGCGTGCTAAAGTGGCGACCGCGTCGAGAGCCGTGCCGAATGACAGGGGACCCTTCCGCAGCATGCGTGGGTATGCTCATCCGCTACCAATGGCAAAAGTGGCGCTTGCCGCGAGTCTTCTCGCTTTGGCGCCGACGGCTGCCTTTGCCAACGAGGCCGCCTATTGCGTGACCTGCCAGGGTCCCGATCAAACCTATCTCTGCCGGGTCACCGGTGAGGATCTGCGCCGCAACGACGGGCTCAAGCTCTATTGCGTCGTGCGCACCGCCAAGGAGGGTGGTCATGCCTCCTGCGCGGCGCGAGATGACCTCTCCGGCTGCAACGGGGTGGAGAAAACCTACAGTTATAACGGGCCGAACATCCCGGAGGGCCTCGCCGACGACCCGCGGGTCAAGAAGCTCATGGAGCGCGTTGGCCATGACCAGAAGGACTTTCGCAAGGACGACAAGCGGAAGTCGCTGATCGAGGTCACCGGCGAAGCCATGAGCGCCTCCCGCAGGGGACTTCGGAATGTCCGCGCTTCGCTCGGCGGCCGCGAGGCTGAGGCGAACCAGTCCCCATTGCCAGTCAAAACGGCACCGATCAATCCCTTACCGGAGCTCAAATCCCAAACGTCGGCTCCCCTGCCCTTGAGCGCGGCGTCGGCACCGGGCGCTCGAACTGCGGCAACGTCGCCGCAGATCACTTCCGCACCCCCGGCCCCGGCGCGCACGAGCCGCGTCAAGCGTGGCGCGCAAAGCGTCGGGCATTTCGCGCGCAGCTCCTATCGCTGCGTCCGCTCCCTGTTCCGGGAGTGCCGTAGCGCGGAGGCAGATCAAGGCCCGAACTAGGCTTGCTTAATGCGTGGTGGGCCATTGGGTGGCGAGCCACTCGCGGGCGAGCCTTTGTGCTTCGGCGATCTGCGCCGCCGACATCTCCCGGGACAGCTCCTTGCGGAGCGTCAGCGCTGAATGGTTGCCGCGCATGGCGGCAAGATTGAACCATTTATGCGCGACCACCAGGTCCGGCGCCACGTCGAGGCCCGTCGAATACAGCATACCGAGCTCGAACAGGGCGTCCGGCGCCCCGGTCTGTGCCGCGAACTCCACCCGATCCATTGAAACGTCCATCCGTGCCATTTGAAATCCCCCTCTTCTTACTGACTCTGGTTCTGCCGAACAGCTTTTGTAATCTTTCAGCGTCTCGCCTTTTCTTGCGGAACCCCGATGCGGTAATCATGTGAGACGACCTTCAATAACTTCTGAACAGGCATGCTTAATGCAAATTCACTGAAACTATAACGCTTGGTAATTTTGGTTTACATGGGAGAGTTTTTGCCCAACCTAAGAGCGGCCCTTTGGTTAATCTCAGGCGGCGGCAGGGATTCCTTGACCAATCGGAGTGACCGGCCGGTAACCAACAAAGATTTTCGTAAAAAGCAACGGAACGAGGTGGAGAGGCTAAAACTCGGCTTGGATCGCCGGCAGGAGCACCGTCGATCCGGTGGTGAGCCGCGCCTCGAGATCGCGATGGGCGCGGGCTGCTTCGGCCAGTGGATAGGTCTGGTTGACCGTAACCTTGACCTTGCCGCTTCCAACCACGTCGAACAGATCGTTCGCGGTGGCCACCAGGTCCTTGCGCGTCGCCGTGTAATTGCCGAGCGAGGGGCGCGTGGCGTAGAGCGAGCCCTTCTGCGACAAGAGCGTGATCTTGAACTCAGGCACCGGCCCCGAGGCCTGCCCAAAGCTCACCCACATCCCCAGCGGCTTCAGGCAATCGAGCGAGGCCGGAAACGTGTCCTTGCCAATCGAGTCGTATACCACGTCGACGCCTTGGCCCTTGGTGAAAGCCTTCACCATGGTGACGAAGTCTTCCTCGCGATAGTTGATCACATGGGTGCAGCCATGGGCGCGCGCGATGAGCGCCTTGCCGGCGGAGCCGACCGTGCCGATCACCGTGGCGCCGAGCGACGCGGCCCATTGGCAGGCGATTAACCCCACGCCGCCCGCGGCGGCATGGAATAGCAGCGTCGTCTCCGGACCCACTTTGTAGGTCCGGCGTAAGAGATATTGCGCTGTCATGCCTTTGAGCATGATCGAGGCTGCGATCTCGTCGCTGACCTCCGCCGGAAGCCTGACGACGCGGTCCGCCGCGATCAGGCGCTCTTGAGCATAGGCGCCGATCTGTCCGGCATAGGCCACGCGCCTCCCGAGTTTGAGATCCTTGACGCCCTGGCCAACGGCGGTGACGACGCCGGTGCCCTCCATGCCGGGAATGAACGGAAGGGACGCCTGCGGATAGAATCCGGTCCTCGAATAGACGTCGATATAATTGAGGCCGATCGCGGTCTGACGAATCCGCACCTCGCCAGGACCGGGCTCACCAACCTCGATTTTCTCCCAGGCCAGGACCTCCGGTCCGCCATAAGCGTGAACGCGGATCGCTTGCGTCATGTTTGTTCCCCCCGCCCCGCGCCATAACGCCTTTCTCCTCGTCATGGCCGGGCATGACGCGACAATAACGTCGACTTGGGCTCGCCCGTGAATGTTGCAATGGACCGGCTAGTCTACTCGATTCCGAGCTTCGTCTTCAAAAGCTCATTGACCGCTTGCGGGCTCGCTTTGCCGCCCATCGCCTTCATCACCTGACCGACGAACCAGCCGAGCATCGTGGGCTTCGCCTTGGCCTGCTGCACCTTGTCCGGATTGGCGGCGATGATCTTGTCTACTTCCGTCTCGATCCGCGACTTATCGGTGACTTGCTCTAAGTCACGCTCCTTCACAATCGCGCGTGGGTCCGCTAGCGGACCTAAGTTCCAAGTAATGTCCAGCACCTCCTTAGCGGTTGGTCCCGAAATTGAAGCTTCGGTGACCATACCGATGATCGCGGCGTTGGATGAGGGTGATGTAGGCCCCATGACGGCTACTGACCAGGGAAGCTTGCTCGGGCTCGGCCACTCGGGAAGCCAATCGATGGGTGAAAGACGATTTACCCGGCCGAGAATTTCGTTGATCAACCAGTTTGCAGCAGCCTTTGGTTCCGCCCCTGCCTGGATCATTAGCTCGTAATAGTCAGCCCTTTCCTTCTCCACGATCAGCACGTCGGCATCATAGGCCGAGAGTCCGTAGGCCTCGATGAACCGCGCCCGCTTCCGATCGGGAAGCTCGGGCAGGCCCTCGGCTAGCCGGTCGACATAGTTCTGGGTGAGCTCGAGCGGCAGAAGGTCGGGGTCGGGAAAATAGCGATAGTCGTGCGCCTCCTCCTTGGAGCGCATCGATCGCGTCTCCCCAGTCTTGGCATCGAACAGCCGCGTCTCCTGGTGGATCGTCCCGCCATCTTCCAAGATTTCGATCTGGCGGCGTGCCTCATGCTCGATGGCCTGGCCGATGAAGCGGATCGAGTTGACGTTCTTGATCTCGCAGCGGGTGCCAAGCGGCGCGCCCGGCTTCCGCACTGAGACATTGATGTCTGCGCGTAGCGACCCCTCATCCATATTGCCATCGCAGGTGCCGAGATAGCGCATGATAATGCGGACCTTGGTGAGATACGCCTTGGCCTGCTCGGCGGAGCGGAGGTCCGGCTTCGACACGATCTCCATCAGCGCCACGCCGGAGCGGTTGAGGTCGACATAGGAATATTTGGGATGCTGGTCGTGTAGGCTTTTGCCCGCATCCTGCTCGAGATGCAGCCGCTCGATGCCGACGGTCACCCGTTCGCCGCTCAGGAGATCGACGATAACTTCCCCTTCCCCCACCACCGGGCTTTTGTATTGGGAGATCTGATAGCCCTGCGGCAAATCGGGATAGAAATAGTTCTTCCGGTCGAACACTGAGGTGAAATTGATCTTGGCCTTAAGCCCGAGCCCGGTGCGGATGGCTTGGGCGATGCACTCCTCATTGATCACCGGCAGCATGCCGGGCATGGCGGCATCGACGAGGCTCACATGGGAATTCGGCTCGCCGCCGAATGCGGTCGAGGCGCCGGAGAAGAGCTTCGACTTCGAGGTGACTTGGGCATGCACCTCCATGCCGATGACCACCTCCCAGGGACCGGTCGCGCCTTCGATCAAATTGGATTTTTCAGTCTTTGCGTCCATGAAGCTGCTAGTCCTTGCCGTCCATCTGGCGGAGCTTCTCCTCCTCATATTGGATGAACCAGCCGATCATCTGCCGCCACAGCGCCTCGACCAATTCCGGCGGCAGCCCCTTCTCGGCGGCGCGGGTACGGACCCTCTCGATCACCTGCTGAATGCGCCACGGCACGCGCGCCTCCGTCGGCGACTGCTTGAGCTGCCAGGCGCGATCGACATAGACGAAGCGCTCGCCGATGAGCTCGATCAGTGCCGCGTCAATGCGGTCGATCTCCGCTCTCACCTCTTCCATATTGGTGCAATCTTCAGGCCGCCGCGGCGCCATCTCGACTAGCCTCCAGCAGGCCGCAGCACGGCGTCGGCCTCGATCTCGACAAGCCAGTCCGGATTGATGAAGCGCGACACCTCTAAGATGCTGGCGGCCGGACGGATATCGCCGAACACCTCGCCATGCACGCGCCCGACCGCCTCCCAATGGGCGATGTCGACGAGATAAATCCGGGTGCGGATCACATCCTCGAGCCTCGCGCCCGCGTCTTGCAAAGCCTTGGCGATGATCTCGAGGATCGCGCGCGTTTGCGCCGCGGGATCGCCGAGACCGACCATTTTGCCGCCGCTCCCCGCGGTGGTGCCACCCACGGCGACGATGTCGCCGATGCGCACCGCGCGCGAGAAGCCGATGATCAGCTCGTACGGGCTCCCCGAGGAGACCATGACGCGATCGCCCATCGGCTTGACCGACGTTTCATTCATGCCGCTCTGCTCCACCAATCTTGAGGTTTCCTCAACGGCCCCGCGGCCTGTTCGATCGCCCGCGCCGTACGGAACAAGGTCTCCTCGTCGAACGGCCG
Organism: uncultured Alphaproteobacteria bacterium; assembly: GCA_963839245.1. Taxonomy (GTDB): domain Bacteria; phylum Pseudomonadota; class Alphaproteobacteria; order Rhizobiales; family Methyloligellaceae; genus Methyloceanibacter. The sequence goes on from CAWIUJ010000001.1 coordinate 67,559, forward strand.
GCCGATAAGCTGCAGCCCGAGCGGCGTTCCTTCCGACGAAAGACCAGCCGGCACTGAGAGCCCGGGCAGCCCCGCCATGTTCACCGTCACCGTGAAGATGTCGTTCAGATACATCCCGACCGGGTCGCCCGACTTCTCGCCTACCGCGAAAGCGGGCGACGGCGTGGTCGGCGTCAGCATCACATCGACCTCCTCGAAGGCCCGGTCGAAATCGCGCTTGATCAGACTGCGCACCTTCTGCGCCTTCAGATAGTAGGCGTCGTAATAGCCCGCCGACAGCACGTAGGTGCCGATCAGAATGCGGCGCTTCACCTCTTGGCCGAAGCCGGCCGCCCGCGTGTTCTCATAGAGCGAGAGCACGTCCTTAGCCGGCTCGCGCAATCCGTAGCGCACCCCGTCATAGCGGGCGAGGTTGGACGAGGCCTCCGCCGGCGCCACAATATAATAAGAGGGCAGCGCATATTTGGTGTGCGGCAGGCTGACGTGCTTGATCTTGGCGCCGGCTTCTTCCAGCCATTTCACGCCCTTTTGCCACAGCGCATCGATCTCGGCCGCCATGCCGTCGACGCGATATTCCTTGGGAATGCCGATGGTGAGGCCCTTCACGCCCTTGTTCACCGCCGCCTCGTAGTCGGGCACGGGCGCATCGACGCTCGTCGTGTCCTTGGGATCGTGGCTCGCCATGGCTTTGAGCAGGATCGCCGCGTCCTGCACGCTGCGGGCAATCGGCCCGGCCTGATCGAGCGAGGAGGCAAAGGCGACGATGCCCCAACGGGAGCAGCGGCCATAGGTCGGCTTGATGCCGACGGTGCCGGTGACGGCGGCAGGCTGACGGATCGAGCCGCCGGTGTCGGTCGCGGTCGCGCCCATGCAGAGCCTCGCGGCGACTGCCGCCGACGAGCCCCCCGACGATCCACCGGGCACGAGCTTCGCATCGGACCCCGTCCGCCGCCAGGGATTGACCACCGGACCGTAATAGCTCGTCTCGTTGGACGACCCCATGGCGAACTCATCATTGTTGAGCTTGCCGAGCATCACCGCGCCCGCGGCCCACAGATTGGCGGTCACCGTCGATTCGTAAGTCGGCGTGAATCCGTCGAGAATGTGCGAGCAGGCGGTAGTGCGATACCCTTTGGTCGCGAAGAGATCCTTGATGCCGAGCGGGATGCCTTCCAGCGCCCCCGCCTCGCCTCGGCTGATCCGCGCATCGCTCGTCTTCGCCATCTCGAGGGCGCGCTCCGGCGTCGGCAGCACGAAGGCGTTCAGCGCCGCGTTCGCCGCCTCGATCGCGTCGAGATGGGCGCGCGTGAGCTCGGTGGCGGACAGCTCCTTGCGTTTCAGAGCATCTCGCGCCTCGGCGATGAAAAGCTCGGTGGGATTGGCCATATGCTTTATGGTTTGACGGTCTGGCACTTGACGAAGGTGCTGTACGAGTCGTTGTCGGCCTGCTCGTCGGCGGGAGAGCTCTTGCCGCTCGCACCCTCTTTGTTTCCATCCGAGTCTGCTTGATCGCTCGAGTCCGAGTCGCTGGAATCCGATGAACTGTCGTCAGAACTTTGCTCGGTCATATCGGTGATCCTGGTGACGTTGAGCGTCCCCCCGTCCTTCTGCTTGATCGAGAAAACATCGGGATAGGTGTAGCCCGCCTCGTCACAAAACGCGGTCGCCACCCAGCTCGTCGCGTCATGCGCAAACACGTTCACGAAGTCGCAGATCTGCTGATAGGCGGTAAGCCCCTTCTTGCTCAGCACCTGAAAATCGAGGTCCTCGCCAAGCTCGGCCGGCGTCTTCTTCTCGAGCTTCGTGCAGCCCTCTTGCGTCGAGGCGAACGTGCCCTCGGGCAGGCTGGCCGCAGGCCCTTGCGCCTGCGTCTCCGCCACGCTCGCACCGAGCAGCCAAAACCCTGACGCCAAAAGTAACGCGTGACGCATGACGTCCTCCTATTCGACGATCTTGGGTACGACGAAATAATGGTCGTCGACTTGAGGCGCATTCTTGAGAATATCGTCGGCGCAATTGCCGTCGGTCACCTCGTCTTTGCGCTGCGCCATGGTCATGGCGACGACACGGGTCATAGGCTCGACATTGGCGGTATCGATCTCGTCGAGCTGAGCGACCCAATCGAGAATGCCGGACAGCTCCTTTTCCAGCCGCGCGGCTTCACCTTCAGTGATGGCGATGCGGGCGAGATGGGCAATGCGATGGACGGTCGCGCGATCGACGGACATGGGCCTGGCGCCAATGATGGAATGGATGCCTGTGCTCCTGTAGCACCGGGCCGGAGCAGCATCAACTTGGCTTGGCAGGCCCGAATAGGCTAGACCGTGAAGGGGACGCCTACGTCCGGAACGAGGACGGCGTTGCTGCCCATTTCCGCGACAAATTTATCCGCCGTCTGATCGAGCATCGGGAAGGTGCGGTAATGGCAGGGCACGATGGTCTTGAACTGGAAGAAGCGCTTGCAGGCGAGCGCCGCGGTCTTCGCCCCCATGGTGAAGCGGTCCCCGATCGGCACCAAACCGATCGCCGGCCGATAGATCTCGTTGATCAGCCCCATGTCGGAGAAGATCGCCGTGTCGCCCATATGGTAGACGGTCTTGCCCTCATGCGGCCTGATGACAAGGCCGCAACAGGCGCCGAGATAGATCGAGCGCCCCTCGTGGAAAATGCCGGAAGAATGCCAGGCCGGCACGAAAGTGAGGTCGAAATCCTCGTGATAGAGAGTGCCGCCAGTATTGCCGGGATCGACCGTCTCCACCCCGACGCTCGCCATATGCATGGCGAGCTCGAACACCGCCATGAGCGGCGCGCCGGTCTCCTTGCAGATGGCCACTGCGTCGCCGGTATGGTCGTCATGACCATGGGTCAGTGCCACATGGGTCACGCCCTCGGCCACGCTGTGCACGCTACGGCCGGTGCTCTCGAAGGTAGAGTTCCCAGTGAGGAGCGGATCGATCAGGATGCTCGACTTGGCGGTGTCGATGCGGAAGCAGGAATGGCCGAACCAGGTAATCTGCATGAAATGTTCCGAGTTAAGCACTTTCTGACCTCGGACATAGGCAAAGCATGGTCGGTTGACAACCGTGCAGCAGTGCCGCACCCCCTAGCGCTGTGACCGAAACCTCTGTCATCAGCATCGAAGACTTGCCGCGCCTGATTGGCGCTGAAGCGCGGCTGCTCGGTTTGGACGTGGGCAGCAAGACCATCGGCATGGCGCTCTCCGACGTGACCCACAGCATCGCCACGCCGTTCGACACGATCCGGCGCACGAAGTTCATTATGGATGCCAAGACGATTGGTGAAGTCATTGAATCGAATCGGGTCGGCGCCGTGGTGATCGGCCTACCGTTCAACCTGGACGGCTCCGAAGGTCCGCGCGCGCAGTCGACCCGCGCCTTCGCCAGGAACCTCGCCGCTTATATCGGCGTGCCCATGGTGTTCTGGGACGAGCGCCTGTCGACCACCGCAGTGGAGCGGCATCTGATCGAGGCCGATGCCTCCCGTAAGCGCCGCGCCGAGGTGATCGACCGCATGGCGGCGGCCTACATCCTGCAAGGCGCGCTCGACCGGCTAAGGCGTCTTACCGAGCAGCGTCAGGCTTAGATTGTCGTTGAAAATCATGTAGCCTCGGGACAAGCAACGCCCATACCGCAAATGGCGAGCGTCGAGATCACATTGCCAAGCGCGGCTGCCGCGAGCACGGCCACGGCCAACACCGGCAGCACCTTCAATCTCGCGGGCAGCACACCGGTGGCCGCGAATTGCTGCTCAAATTGCAGCATGATGGCGCTGCCCACGACCATCAGCACGAACAGGAGCAGCGCCCAGGTGTAGAGGTGCAGCCCGAACACAGCGTTCCCGTAGGAGCTGCTATGGGCGATGTTCAGAAGGATCTGCCGCGCCGACACGACGCCGCCCGCCAAGGCGCCGAGGATTGCGAGGCCGTAATGACGGGGCCGCGGAACGAATATCAGATTGAGCGCTATGCCAAATCCCGCCGCGATAAAGCCTGCCCGCTGCAAGATGCAAAGGGGGCAAGGCAGATCGCGGAACCAAAGCTGGTCGGCGAAGGCGAGCGCCAGCACCGTGTCGATCGCTACAAGCCCGAGGGAATTGAACAGCCTCGACCAATTGGCCGTCACCCAGTCTCTCCTTTAGAGACCGAGATTGAGCACGTCCGTGGCGTGAAACCGGAACAGCGCGAGAAGCACCAGCACGCCGGCAACCCAAAAGCCCATCGCGGCGCCACGCCGGCTCGTCCACGCCGCGGCAAGCCCGCAGGCGAACAGAAGAAAGGGTAAGCTCATCATGGTTTAGCCTCCGCCTGACTAACCTGTGCCCGATTTCTGTGACGCCTATGCAAAACAAAAAAACACCGATGACACCGTCATCGCCTGGCGGCGTCATTTGGAAGCTCGAAGTGTGAGTTTGGGTGATTCGCACGCCCGCGTAAACCCTAACTTATTGAATGTTCTGCCCGCCACGCGTGCCCGGCAAGCTGGGCCCAACCTCAGAAACCAAATGGGAGCGCCTAGCACAGCGCCGCATGCGGGCGCTCAATGTCGAAATCCGCCTCTCCTTCGCCATGAACCTTCTCTTGACCCGTTCTCAAGCTTATGGACCGGCCGAGCTTGCCGCATTCCCAGAGTGGGCCTATACAGTGCACTTTAATGATCATTGCGGCCGCAGCGACCGATATCTCCTTCCCACAACGCCATCTGCTTGGGATCGAAGGCCTTTCCCGCGCCGAGATCGTGGCACTGCTCGACCTCTCCGAAGAGGCTACCAAGCTCAGCCGTCAAGTCGCCAAGAAGCGCGACGACCTGCGTGGCCGCACCCTGATCAATCTTTTTTTCGAGGCGTCGACCCGGACGCAAAGCTCCTTCGAGCTCGCCGGCAAACGGCTCGGCGCCGACGTGATGAACATGTCGATCCCCGCCTCCTCGGTTCAGAAGGGCGAGACCCTGATCGACACGGCGGTGACGCTGAACGCCATGCGCCCCGACATCCTCGTGGTGCGCCATCATGCGGCGGGGGCGGTCGAGCTGCTCGCCCAGAAAGTCGATTGCTCGGTGATCAATGCCGGCGACGGCAGCCATGAGCACCCGACGCAAGCCCTGCTCGATGCCCTTACCATCCGCCGTCACAAGGGGCGCATCGAAGGCCTCATCGTTGTGATCTGCGGTGACATCCTGCATTCGCGGGTCGCAAGATCGAACATCCTGCTCCTCAATGCGCTCGGTGCCCGCGTCCGCGTCGTCGCGCCCTCCACGCTGCTTGCCTCCGGCATCGAGCGGCTCGGCGTCGAGGTGCATACCTCGATGTGGGAGGGCCTGGTCGGTGCCGACATCGTTATGATGCTGCGGCTCCAGCGCGAGCGCATGACCTCGAGCCTGATCCCGAGCCAGCGGGAATATTTCCACTTCTTCGGCCTCGATTTCGAGAAGCTCGCTCGCGCCAAGCCTGATGCTCTCGTGATGCATCCGGGCCCGATGAACCGTGGCGTCGAGATCGACTCCAATGTCGCCGACGACGCGCGGAGCGTCATCCGCGAGCAGGTGGAGATGGGCGTGGCGGTGCGTATGGCCGTGCTCCAGGCCTTGGCCCGCCATTTGCCGAACCAGTGATAACGATGCAGGCACTCACCCCCGAATCGCGCACTCCTACCCGCTCCATTGCCCTCGTCAATGCGCGGCTGATCGATCCGGCCTCCGGCCTCGATGTGCTTGGCGGCGTATTGATCGCCGAGGGCATCGTTGCCGATCTCGGGCCGCATATCGTCGCAGGCGCTGCCGGCGATGCCGAGATCGTGGACTGTGGCGGCGACGTGCTCGCCCCTGGCCTTGTCGACATGATGGTCTCCGCCGGGGAGCCGGGTCACGAGCATCGCGAGACGCTCGCCACGGCGAGCCGGGCCGCTGCCGCCGGCGGGGTAACGACCATCGTCTGCATGCCCAACACCGAGCCCGTGATCGACGATGTGGCTCTAGTCGATTTCATTCTAAGGCGCGCGCGCGATACGGCCCTGGTGAACGTCCTCCCCATGGCGGCGATGACCAAAGGGCTGCTCGGCGAGGAGATGACGGAGATCGGCCTTCTGCGCGAGGCTGGCGCCATCGCGTTCGCCAACGGCAAGGAGAGCATCGCCAGCGCCAAGGTGATGCGCAACGTGCTCGCTTACGCCAAGGATTTCGGCGCGCTGATCGTGCATCACCTCGAGGACCCCACACTCGCCAAGGACGGCGTAATGAATGAGGGTGAGGTCGCGACGAGGCTCGGCCTGCGCGGTATCCCCTCCGCCGCCGAGACCATCATGCTCGACCGCGACATCCGCCTCGTCGAGCTCACCGGCGGACGCTATCACGCCGGCCAGATCTCCGCCCGCGCCTCGCTCGACATCGTCCGCGCCGCCAAGCGAAGCGGTCTCCCCATCACCTGCGGAGTGTCCATCAATCACCTCACTCTGAACGAGAACGACATCGGTCCCTACCGCACGTTCTTCAAGATGAAACCGCCGCTCAGGTCGGAGGACGACCGCCGCGCCATGATCGAAGGCGTGGCGAGCGGCGATATCGACGTGATCGTTTCGGCCCACGACCCGAGAGGCACCGAGGGGAAGCGGCGGCCCTTCGCTGAAGCGGCCGACGGCGCTGCTGGCCTCGAGACGCTGCTTGGCGCGGCACTGCGCCTTTACCATAACGGCGACGTCGAACTTCCCCGGCTGCTGCAGGCGCTCTCGGCCCATCCGGCGAGGCTCCTCGGGCTCGACAGCGGACGCCTCGCAAAAGGCTCCCCTGGCGACCTCGTGCTGATCGACCTCGACGCGCCCTGGGTCGTCGAGCCAGAACGTCTCTGCTCGAAGTCCAAGAACACGCCCTTCGACGCGGCGCGGCTGCAAGGCCGGGCACTGATGACCCTCGTTGCCGGACGCCCCGTCTACAACTACGCTGATCCAAGCGGCAGCTAGAGGTTCTTGCGGGATCGGTCGATGGCGCTTGCGGCCAATTGGAGCCTCTTCGATCTCCTCGCCCTGGCGTTGGGCTATCTTCTCGGCTCCATCCCGTTCGGCCTCATCCTGACGCGGCTTGCCGGCCTCGGCGATGTTCGTGAGATCGGCTCAGGTAATATCGGCGCAACCAATGTGCTGCGCACCGGGAAGAAGGGCCTCGCGGCGCTGACGCTGCTGCTCGATGCGCTGAAGGGCACCGCCGCCGTGCTGGTCGGAGCGCGATGGGGTCAGGACGCCGCGATCCTTGGCGGCCTCGGCGCCTTTCTCGGCCACCTGTTTCCGGTATGGCTCGGCTTTCGCGGCGGCAAAGGCGTGGCAACCTATATCGGCGTGCTGCTCGGACTCTCTTGGCCCGTAGCGCTCGCCTTTTGCGCCATCTGGCTCGCTGTCGCAGCCGTCACCCGCTACTCCTCCCTCGCGGCGCTTACGGCCGCCGCGGCCACGCCCTGCTTGCTCGTCTTGAATGGTGAGCAGGGCATCGCGGCACTGTTCCTGCTGTTTACCGTGCTGCTCTATTGGCGCCATGCCGGCAATATCGGACGCCTCCTCCGAGGCGAGGAGGGACGGATTGGCGCCCGCACGCCCTAAACCGGGGCGCAAGCTCCGCGTGACCCAAGCCGGCGCGAAGCTGAGCGAGCGTCAGCGCTTGAGCTGGCTCCGGCTGATCCGCAGCGAGAGTCGGCCCGGCGGCCTTCCGCGCCCTCGTCAATCAATTCGGCGGCGCCGAAGCAGCCCTCACCGCGTTGCCGATGCTGTCCCGCCGCGGCGGCCGCACCCAGTCGATCCGCGTCTGCACCGAGGTTGAAGCCCTGGCCGAGCTCGCGGCGGCCGACCGCGTGGGCGCATCTCTCGTGGCAATGGGAGAGCAGGTCTATCCTCCGACGCTCGCCCAAGTCGATGCCCCGCCGCCGCTGCTCTACGCCAAGGGCAAGCTTGAGCTCGCGGAAAGTCCTATCGTGCCGATGGTCGGCGCCCGCAATGGCTCGGCGGTGGGCCAGAAGTTCACCCGCCAGCTGGCGACCGAGCTTGGGCTGGAAGGCTTCGTTATCGCCTCAGGCTTGGCCCGCGGCATCGATATCGCCGCCCATCTCGCATCGCTCGAGCGCGGCACCATCGCCGTCCTCGCCGGCGTCATCGACGTGGTCTATCCGCCGGAGAACGCCGAGCTTCAGCGCGCCATTGGCGAACGGGGATTGCTGCTGAATGAGCGAGGTCCCGGTTTTGCGCCGCGCGGCAAAGATTTCCCACGCCGCAACCGCCTGATTTCGGGCGTGTCGCTTGGCGTCGTGGTGGTCGAAGCCGCCGAACGGTCAGGATCTTTGATTACCGCCCGCTTCGCCGGCGAGCAAGGACGCGAGGTCTTTGCCGTGCCGGGTAGCCCGCTCGATCCACGCTCGGCCGGCGCCAACAATCTGCTGAAGCAAGGCGCCTGCCTCGTCACCAGCGTGCGCGACATCGTCGAGACGCTGGCGCCGATTCTGGGGCGGCCTCTTGCGCCCATAAGCGGTGAGCTCTCCTCCCCCGACGAAGGCACCTCGCCCGAGCCGCTGCCAGAGATTGGTCAAAGCGAGCGCGAGCGGATCATCGGCGCGCTCGGACCAAGCCCGGTCGATATCGATGAGCTGATCCGCGCCACCGGCCTCAGCATGCGCAAGGTCCACATCGTGCTGCTCGAGCTCGACCTCGCCGGCAGGTTGCAGCGCCATGGGCAACAGCTCGTCGCCCTCATCGAGAGGGGGGGAGTGACCAGGACTCAATCCTCGCGGGATTTCTCCGCTTGAGCCTCTTCGAGTTAATTCGTCGATACAACCGCAGATTGTCAAATTAGACTTGACTACTGTGTCAATTCGCTCGTTCCCGTAGAAATTTGACACTCCCGCCCGTAAACACCATTTTCGCCGTAATGCAGGGGCAAGACGCGGCGAATCCCCTCAAGGCTTGCGCTTATCGCGCGGGCCATGGACATATCCCCAATGAACATCGTCATCGTCGAATCGCCGGCCAAGGCCAAGACAATCAACAAATATTTGGGCCCCGGCTATCAGGTGCTCGCCTCCTACGGCCACGTCCGGGATCTGCCGTCGAAGAACGGCTCGGTCGAGCCGGACAAGGATTTCGAGATGCATTGGGACGTCGAGCCCAAGGCGGCCAAGCTGCTCGACGGGATCGCCATGGCGGTCAAGGGAGCGAGCAAGCTGATCCTCGCCACCGACCCCGATCGCGAGGGCGAGGCCATTTCCTGGCATGTTTATCAGGTCCTCAACCGCAAGAAAGCCCTGGACAAGATCACCGTCGAGCGGGTGGTTTTCAACGCCGTGACCAAGGAGGCCGTGCTTGAGGCCATGCGCCATCCGCGCGAGATCGATGGCCCGCTGGTCAGTGCCTATCTCGCCCGCCGCGCGCTCGACTATCTCGTTGGCTTCACCCTCTCCCCGGTGCTATGGCGGAAGTTGCCCGGCGCCCGCTCTGCCGGCCGCGTGCAGTCCGTCGCGCTCCGCCTCGTCTGCGACCGCGAGTTGGAGATCGAGAAATTCAAGTCGCAGGAATATTGGTCGCTGATCGCCGAGCTCGCGACTGACAAGGCCGAGACCTTCTCTGGGCGCCTCACGTCGATCAATGGCAAGAAGCTCGAGAAATTCGACATTGCCAACGAAGCCGAGGCGATGCGGCTCAAGGCGGCACTCGAAGGCGCCTCCTTCACCATTGGCGAGGTCGAGAGCAAATTGCAGCGCCGCCATCCGGCGCCCCCCTTCACCACCTCGACGCTGCAGCAAGAGGCCTCGCGGAAGCTGGGCCTTTCCCCGCGCCAGACCATGCAGCTCGCCCAACGGCTCTATGAGGGCGTCGATCTCGGCGGCGAGAGTGAAGGACTCATCACCTATATGCGAACCGACGGCGTGCAGATCGCGCCGGAAGCCATCAGCGCCTGCCGGCGCGTGGTCGAGAAGCTTTACGGCAAGGGCTACGTGCCCGCTTCGCCCCGCCAATACGAGACCAAGGCCAAGAACGCGCAAGAGGCGCATGAAGCCATCAGGCCGACCGACTTCACCAAGTCGCCTGACTCCGTCGCCCGCTATCTCGATGCCGACGCCGCCAAGCTCTACAAGCTCGTCTGGCAGCGCACTCTGGCGAGCCAGACCGCAAGCGCCGAGATCGAGCGCACCACCGCCGACATCGAGGCCAATGGCAAGGACGGCGTGACCTACGGCGTGCGCGCCACGGGTCAGGTGATCCGCTTCGACGGCTTCCTCAAGGTCTATGTGGAAGGCACCGACGACGCCGAGGGCGAGGATGGCGCGCGCCTGCCTGTCCTCACCAAAGGCGACCCCCTCCGTGCCAATAAGGTCGACGCCAACCAGCATTTCACCGAGCCGCCGCCGCGCTACTCGGAAGCGAGCCTCATCAAGAAGATGGAGGAGCTCGGCATCGGCAGGCCCTCAACCTATGCCTCGACCCTCAACATCCTCCGCGAACGCGAATATGTCCGGCTCGACAAGAAGCGCCTCGTGCCGGAGGACAAGGGCCGTCTGGTCACGGCGTTCCTGGAGAACTTTTTCGCCCGCTACGTCGAATACGATTTCACCGCCGATCTCGAGGAGAAGCTCGACCTCATCTCGGCCGGCCAGCTCGCCTGGAAGGACGTGCTTCGCGACTTCTGGCGCGACTTCATCGCCGCGGTACAGGACATCGGCGAATTGCGCATCACGCAGGTGCTCGATGCCCTGAACGACATGCTCGGACCGCACATCTTCCCTGGCACCGAGGCCGGTGGCGATCCGCGCGCCTGTCCGTCCTGCGCGACCGGGCGGCTCAGCCTGAAGATCGGCAAGTTCGGTGCCTTCATCGGCTGCTCCAACTATCCCGAATGCCGCTTCACCCGGCAGCTTGCCGACAGCGGCGGCGCGGCCTCGCTCAGCAGCAAGGGAAAGCCGATCGGCATCGATCCGGTCAGCGGGCTCGAGGTGACGCTGCGCAGCGGCCGTTTCGGGCCCTATGTCCAGCTCGGCGAGAATGGCGGAGAAAAGCCCAAGCGTGCGTCGCTGCCCAAGGGCTCCGATCCCGAGAGAATCGATCTCGACCGCGCGCTCGACCTCCTGTCGCTGCCGCGCGAGGTGGGGCTGCATCCGGAGAGCGGCAAGCCCATTACCGCGGGCTTCGGCCGCTTCGGGCCCTATGTTCAGCACGACGGCAAATATGCGAGCCTGAGCACGCCCGAGGAAGTGTTCAGCATCGGCATCAATCGTGCCGTCAGCCTCCTCGCCGAGAAGGCGGCGAGCCGGGGCCGGCGTGGCGCCTCGGTGATCAAGGATCTGGGCGAGTACCCGGAGCTTGGCGGCACCGTGCAGGTCCTGAGCGGGCGTTATGGCCCCTACGTGAAGCACGGCAAGGTCAATGCCACCCTGCCCAAGGATCGGGACCCCGAGCAGGTCACGCTGCTGGAGGCCGTGGAGCTGCTCGCCGCCAGGGCCGCCAAGGGACCGGCGAAGAAGCCTGCCCGCAAGGCAACCAAAGCAAAGAAGCCGAAGAAAGAGAAAGTGGCGGTGGAGGAGACGGCAAGCTGAGGCGCGCTCACGGAAGCCGCCTGTGCTAGAACGACTCGTGGCTAAGACGAAGGCTCCTCCCAAGACCCAACCCGTGGGCAAGCTCCCTTCGAAGCAAGCGATCCTCGACTTCCTGCAAAGCTCGGGCGAGCGTACGGGCAAGCGCGAGATCGCGCGTGCCTTCGGCGTCAAGGGCGGCGACCGGGTTGCGCTGAAAGAGCTGTTGCGCCACATGGCCGACGACGGGCTGATCGCCGGCTCGCGGCGAAAACTCCAACGCCCGGGCGTGTTGCCATCGATCACGGTGATCGAGATCGTCGAGCGCGACTCCCATGGCGAGTTCATCGCCCGTCCTTCGACCTGGCCCGAGGAGAGCGGCCCGCCGCCGCGCATCCTCGTCGTCGAGAGCAAGCAGGATAAGGGTCCCCCCGCCGGCATCGGCGACCGCGTCTTGGCGAGGATCACGGCGCTCGGTGCCTCCGCCGACACCCCTTTCCAAGCGCGGCCCATCAAGCGGCTCCCGCGCGCCACGCGAAGCCAGCTCGGCATCTTCCGCGAGCTTCCCGCGGGCGGCGGCGTCATCGATCCCGTCGACCGCAAGCAGCTGAAAGAGTGGCGTGTCACGCGCGGGGCGACGCAGGACGCAGAGAACGGCGAGCTGGTCCGCTTCGAGCTCGCCGGCGCCGCGCGTTTTGGTGCGGCAAACGTCCGCGTCACGGAGCGTCTCGGCAATCCGCAGGACCAGCGGGCGACGAGCCTGATCGCCATCCATGCTCACGGCATCCCCGATACCTTCCCAGAGGCCGTGCTCAGCGAGGCCGAAACTGCGGTCGCGCCCGATCTGAAGCGGCGGGAAGATCTGCGGCATCTCCCCTTCGTCACCATCGATCCGTCAGACGCCCGCGACCGCGACGATGCGGTCTGGGCGGAGCCCGACCCGGATCCAGGCAACAAAGGCGGCTGGGTAGTGATGGTGGCCATCGCCGACGTCACCTCTTATGTCCGGCCCGGAAGCGCTCTCGACAAGGAAGCGCGGGCCCGGGGCAACTCCGTCTATTTCCCCGATCGCGTGGTGCCGATGCTACCGGAGCGGATCTCCAACGACCTCTGCTCCCTGCAAGCGCAAGAGGCGCGGCCCTGCCTCGCGGTGCGCATGGTGTTCGACAAGGACGGACATAAAAAGCACCACCGGTTCTTGCGCGGCCTGATGCGCTCAGCGGCAGCGCTCGCCTATGCGCAGGCGCAAAGCGCCATTGACGGCAAATCCGACGACACGACCGGCCCCCTGCTCGAGCCCGTGCTCAGGCCCTTATGGGGGGCTTATGCAAGCCTCACCCTGGCGCGCAATCAACGCGCGCCCCTCGATCTCGATCTCCCCGAGCGGAAGATCCTGCTCGACGAGGAGGGACGCGTCCGCAACGTCGTCACCCCTCCCCGTCTCGACGCCCATCGGCTGATCGAGGAGTTCATGATCGCGGCCAACGTTGCCGCCGCCGAAGAGCTCGAAGCAAAACGGACGCCCCTGATCTACCGGGTGCACGATCAGCCCTCCAAGGAGAAGCTGACGTCTCTCTCGGAGTTTTTGGGGACCCTCGGGCTGAAGCTGCCAAAGACGGGGCAGTTAAAGCCCGCCCAGTTCAACCGCATCCTCGCCGAGACAAGGGCGAGCCCGGCAGCCGAGCTCGTCGGCGAGGTGATCCTGAGGAGCCAGGCCCAAGCCGAATACAGCGCCGACAATTACGGCCATTTCGGCCTGAACTTGCGCCGCTATGCCCATTTCACCTCGCCGATCCGCCGCTATGCCGATCTGATCGTGCACCGGGCGCTGATCCGTGCGCTCGGGCTTGGGCCCGACGGCTTGACCGACAGCGAGATCCAGATGCTCGAGCCCATCGCCGAGAGCATCTCCAACACCGAGCGGCGCGCCATGACAGCGGAGCGCGAGACGGCCGACCGCCTAATCGCGGCCTATCTCGCCAATCGCATCGGCGCCCGCTTCGCTGCCCGCGTATCCGGCCTGGTTCGCACCGGTCTGTTCGTGCGCCTCACCGAGACTGGCGCCGACGGCTTCGTCCCGGCCTCCTCGATCGGCCACGAATATTTCTATCACGACGAGGCCCGCCAGGCGTTGATCGGCGAAGACACGGGCGCAGCCTTCCAGCTTGGCGACGCGGTCGAGGTGCGCTTGGTCGAGGCGATCCCCAGTGCCGGCGCGCTTCGCTTCGAGCTATTGAGCGAAGGGCGTATGATTGGGGTGAAGCCCAGCCGAGCCCGCATGCAAGGCCAAAGGAACAGACCGCAAGGCACCCGGCGAGGTCCATCCCGCGGCCGACGTTAGGAGTAGCTAATGGTCGCGGGGACGAGGGTCTTGGATTGGCCCCTGCCAGTGTTCAGGTAAGGAAGTACGATGCAGGACAGATCTTCACAGATGGGCGCCGCGCTCGCTCAGCGCGACGGCAGGACGGCGGGCGAACGTTCGATCCTGACATCGATCCTTAGAGGCGCATGCCTCACCTGTCCGGCGTGCGGCGGCGGCTCCATGTTCAGGCGCTACCTCAAGGTCGCGGACAATTGCCCGAATTGTGGCGAGGCCCTGCACCATCATCGTGCCGATGACGCTCCGCCCTATTTCACCATCATCATTGTCGGCCACGTCGTGGTGGGCCTCATGCTCGCCGTGGAGATGGCCTACCGGCCCCCGCTTTGGCTGCATGCGGTCCTCTGGCTGCCGCTCACCGTGCTGCTTGCCCTTCTCATCCTACCGCCGATCAAGGGCGCTCTCGTCGGCCTGCAATGGGCCCTCCTGATGCATGGCTTCGATCCCGACGCCAAGCAGGAGACGATCGAGAGCTTCGACGCATCGATCTGACCGAGCCCGGCATCAGCCTGCGGGGTGGTCCCGGCCTTGACTTCCCGGTCGTGGCGAGTAGGGTTCGCTCAAATTTTGGACCAGCGAGGATGACATGGCAAAGCCCGTCACGCAAAAGATCAAGCTCGTAAGCACCGGTAGCACCGGCTATTACTACGTGACGAAGAAGAACCCGCGCACGTCGACGGAAAAGCTCGTCTTCAAGAAATACGATCCCGTCCTGCGCAAGCACGTCGAATTCAAGGAAAGCAAGATCAAGTAGCCGCCGAAGGATGGCCGTTAGGCCTGTCTAGAGACGCTCGCGGGCACTGCCCAGCAGGCTCGGATCAGGTTCGACTCTGAGGCTGACCAAGAATCAAAGGACCCGATCTGCGTCCTTTGATTAGGTGGCCGGTCGAAACGCGGCGCTAACGAGGAGGCCACTCAAACCGCGCTCCGACCGGCCGAACCCCACGGGACCCAGGAGATGCGGCGGACCTGAGCATTCCGTAGGGTTATCTCATCGAAGATGTCGAGCAGACCCGCGCCCTAGATTCCGCGCGAGCACTTCCCTCCACCCCATACTTACCTTCGCCATCAATTTCGATCGGCATCAAGTCAAATATAAACTAGCCGAGAAATTGACAAAATCAAACTCCAGCGCGTGCTTAATATGCAAAAAAATCAGACACTGTAAGGCCTTAAAGTGGAAGCTTCAGTCTCTACCTCAAGCTCCCGTCGACCTCCAACGGGATAAAGCGGGGGAAGGCTTAGTGATTCGGAGGGCCCCAACGCCTCCTTCCGAAGAATAGGCCATCTCGCTCTCATGCCAATGACGGACGTAGGCTCGACGTCGTCAACGACTAGCAGATGTGCGATCCTGGCCTCGCTACCGCGCCTCGCCGATAAATTGCCTGACCGTCTCGAGGAACGTCGAGATCGAGATCGGCTTCGAGATGTAAGCTTCGCAGCCACCTTCGCGGATGCGCTCCTCGTCTCCCTTCATGGCGAAGGCAGTCACCGCGACCACCGGAATCTTCCGGAGCTGATCGTCCTCCTTCAGCCACTTGGTCACCTCGAGGCCCGACACCTCCGGCAACTGGATATCCATCAGGATAAGGTCGGGGCGGTGCTCGCGCGCCAGCGCGAGCGCTTCCATGCCGTTGCGCGTCTGCAACGTCTTGTAGCCATGGGCATCGAGCAGATCATGAAACAGCTTCATGTTCAGCTCGTTGTCCTCCACGATCAGAACGGTCTTGGTCATAGGCTGCGGCCCAGGCGATTCGCTCAGCCTATGATGGGCGATCTTGCTCTCAGGCGCCATGGCGCTGCGGGCCGGCCCAACCCTCCAAAACATCTGTTTCGCTCCCCAATTCCTTGGATGGGGATTTCACCGTAAACCAGTAACCAAACTCTTTAGGCAATCGCCCGAAGAACCGGGGAAACAGTGATTATTTCAGGCCGGCTGCGTCGGCCGCGCCGGGGCGACGTCGATCCCGATGGCCGGAATCCTACCTGGCGGGAACCGCAGGGACGCTCTGGCACTCTTCGGCCTTGAGATATTCGAGCGAGGTCAGCGTGCCATGGACGGAGAAATCGCCATAGTCGATGAGGAGCTCGCGGCTAACGCCATTGGCGTACAGCCGGAAATCGATCTGATAGCTCGGCGTTAGATCCCCGCCCTTCGGCTCGAAATAGCCGATCGACACGGGCCAAGAGACGAGTTCCGCAAGCCCCTTTTCCTTGGCCGGGGCTTCGAGCTTCTCATCCGTGCCCGGCGCGACCGGCTTGCCAATAAAGGCGGTCGTGTCATAGACCCGCTGCCCTTTCTCGGAGCCGTCATAGATTTGCGCTTGGAACATCCTCTGCCCCTCTCGTGCCGCATCGATCAGGGCGAAGCTATGCTGAGTGGGAAACAGCACCTGACCCGGCAGGCTGAGCTCGGCGGGGCTCGGCTGACTGAGTTTCACCTGCACCGCCGTGTCGGGCGGGACGCGCACTGCCCGGCCCATGGTGACGTCGCCAAGCTTGTCGTTCAGATATTGCGCCGATTGGAACCGGAATTTCTGGCCATTGCCCTGCTCCCAGGTCGACGATCGAAGGTCGGTCAAATTAGTTTGACCTTGGGTGTCAGTCATCTGCGTGACCATGCGCATATTGAGCGTATAGCCGTCACATTCTGAGCCCGAGAACTCGAACACCATCCGCCCGTCGATCCCCGTGATGCCGGAGGCCGAGCGGGCGTCGTCGAGTGTCATCTGATAGACCGCACGGTGGGGCGTGAGCTTGGTCGTCTCCTTGGCCGCGAGAGCCGCGGCAGGGCCGGAAAGCCCCCCGAGCAGCAGCAGCGCCAGCACCAACCTCAGACTTATCGTCATTCCAATCCTACCTAACCCCTTGCCGCATTGTGAAGTTAACCGCCTTGGGCAGCGATTTTTCGCACCAACAGCCCCTCGGGACAAGGGCTCCTTGCCGACCTTGCGGCGCCCCAGATTTTGACCGATGGTCGCCACGTCCAACTCGGCCGATCGACGCAAACCGGAGGCACCATGGCGGGCGAAATCGAAGCGCGGCTGAAGGCCCTGGATCTCGTCCTTCCCGAGGTTCCCATACCGGTCGCCGATTACGTGTCATATCTTCACCTCAACGGCCAGCTTTTCGTGGCCGGCCAACTGCCGCTGAAGGAAGGGCGCATCGCCGTAGCGGGCACACTAGGCGCCGGTCTTGACGTGACGCAAGGCCAGGACGCCGCGCGGCTTTGCGCGCTCAACATCCTGGCCCAGGCAAAGGCCGCTTTGGGTGATCTCGACCGCATCGTCCAATGTCTTCGCTTGACCGGCTATGTCAACGCGGCCACTCAATTTGTCGATCATCCCAAAGTGATCAACGGCGCCTCCGAGCTGATCGTCAAAGTCCTTGGACCAAAGGGGCGGCACACCCGGGCGGCAATCGGCTGCTCAAGCCTGCCGCTTGGCGCCGCGGTCGAGATCGACGCCATCTTCGCGGTGGATTAGCCGCACGGCAGGCAGCAGCCCATGCCCAGCCATGCGCTCGACTGGTTGAAGCGGCCGATCGCCCATCGCGGCCTCGATGAGAAAGGCGGCATCGAGAACAGCGCGACGGCGGTCGAAATGGCCATCGCCGCAGACTACGCCATCGAAGTGGATCTGCAATGCTCGCGCGACGGTCTGCCCGTCGTGTTCCATGATCGAACCTTGGAGCGGTTGACGGCCGAGGCGGGGCCCCTCGCCTTGCGCGACGCCGCCGAACTCTGCACCATTCCGTTGCGCAACAGTACGGATCGCATCCTCTCTCTCGACGGGCTGCTTACTCTCGTCAACGGGCGCGTGCCGCTTGTGCTCGAGGTCAAGAGCACTTGGGGCGGAGACGCGAGCTACGAAGCCAATATCGCTGCCAGACTGAAATCCTATCCGGGCCACGTGGCGGTCATGTCGTTCGATCCGCATTGCGTCGCTTCCTTCAGGCGTCTCTCTCCGTCGCTGCCGCGCGGCCTGATCTCCGAGCGGTTCGAGGACCGGCATCATTGGTCCGAGCTGTCCGCAAGCCAGCGCTTTGCCATGCGGCACCTGCTCACCGCCGCCATCGCCCGGCCCCACTTCATCGCTTACGATATCAAAGCCCTTCCCGCGATGGCGCCTTCTATCGCGCGGAATGTGTTCGGACTGCCGCTGCTCACCTGGACGGTGCGGACCGAAGCGGAGAAAGCCCGCGCACTCCGCCATGCCGACGCGATGATCTTCGAAGGAGTTGTGCCTTAGAGCATGATCCTGAAAAGTTGCGAGACTTTCGGACAAGATCACGCGTCAAAGACAGAGAGACCATGATCCCGATAGATTGCGACGTTTCGGAAAGATGGTGAGTCACGGACAAGAGCCCATGGGCGATATCGAGCAACGCTCCGAGGACGCGGTCGCCAATGGCGCGGACGATACGGCGATGGTGGTGCTGGTCTCGCCCCGCATCGCCGAAGTGCCGGCCGCCGATTGGGATGCCTGCGCCAGAGAGGATTCGAGCGCGACCTCAGGTCGACTAGCTAACCCTTTCATCTGCCATGCCTTTCTTCAGGCACTGGAAGCGAGCGGCTCGGCCACTCGGGCGACCGGCTGGCTGCCCCAGCACGTGCTGCTCAAGGACGGCGCGGGGCGCCTGTTGGGCGCGATGCCCTGCTATCTGAAATCGCATTCCTACGGGGAATATGTCTTCGATCACGCCTGGGCCGATGCCTATGAGCGGGCGGGCGGCAGCTATTATCCGAAGCTGCAAGTGGCGGTGCCCTTTACCCCCGTCACCGGCAAGCGCCTGCTCGTCGCAGACGGCCCAAACCGGACCGAGCGCGAGGCCGTGCTGTTGCAGGCGGCGGCGACGCTCGCTGAGCGCTTGGACGCCTCATCGGCGCATATCACCTTCCTCACGCGCGATGAGTGGGAGCTTGCCGGCGAGCTCGGTTACCTCCAGCGCAACGACCAGCAATTCCATTGGCGGAACGAGGGCTATGGCAGCTTCGAGGATTTTCTCGCCGCGCTGTCCTCGCGCAAGCGGAAGACGATCCGCAAGGAGCGCGCCGAAGCGCCGAAGTCCGGCATCGAGATCGAATGGGTCACGGGCCGCGATCTCACCGAAGCCCATTGGGACGCTTTCTTCTCCTTCTACATGGATACGGGCTCGCGCAAATGGGGCACGCCCTATCTCACGCGGCCTTTTTTCAGCCTGATCGGCGAGACCATGGCCGGCCAGATCCTGCTCGTGCTTGCCAAGCGCGAGGGCCGCGCCATCGCCGGCGCGCTGAATTTCATCGGCGCCGACACGCTCTTCGGACGCTATTGGGGCGCGCTCGAGGAGCACCCCCATTTGCACTTCGAGGTCTGCTATTACCAGGCCATCGACTTTGCCATTGCCCACAAACTCGCTTGCGTCGAGGCCGGCGCGCAAGGCGCGCACAAGCTCGCCCGCGGCTATCTGCCCGTGCCGACCTACAGCGCGCACTGGATTGCCGATCCGACCCTCCGGCGCGTCATCACCGACTACCTCAAGCGCGAGCGCCGCGCGGTAGCCCGGGAGATTGCTCTGCTCGGCGAGGAGTCGCCTTACCGCAAGGCAGACTGAAATCGTCATGCCCGCGTAACGTTGTCATGCCAGCGCGGGCGGACATCAGTTACCCCCCGCCTTCGCAATTGCACCTGACGGTGGTGACTGGATCGCCCGATCACATCGGGCGATGACTCGGACGCTTCATTCTCAGGTTGACGTCGCCGCCGTAGAGAATCGAAATGACTCAGGAAAAGGAGATCGCCAATGGCCTACGATCCGACCAACGTCTTCGCCAAGGTCCTGCGCGGCGAGCTGCCCTGCCACCATCTCTATGAGGACACCAACACCCTCGCCTTTCTCGACATCATGCCGCGCACCGACGGTCACGCTTTGGTGATCACCAAGTCAAAGGCGCGCGATCTGTTCGACGTGTCGCCTCAGGCGCTCGCCGCACTGATGCGCACGGTGCAGAAGCTGGCGCCAATTATCAGGGACGCGACCGGCGCCGATGGCGTGCTGATCCAGCAGTTCAATGGGGCCGCTGCCGGGCAGACGGTGTTCCACCTGCACTTCCATATCTTGCCCATTAAAGAAGGCCGCCCCCTCAAGCCTCATGCCGGGCAGATCGCCGACCAAGCCGAACTCGCCGCCACCGCCGTGAATATCCGGAAGAAGCTAAAGTCCACTTGAGCGACGGCGCCTTGCCCCCCTCTCCCCCTGTGGGGAGAGGGTTGGGGTAGGGAAACACGAGTTCGAAGGATTCTCCCAGGGCGAACGTCGCCACATTATCGCCGGCGAGCCTTGATCAGAATGTTCTGATGCTCTTCTTGGCTCTTGCGTTGCTCTCTCTCGCGGTGTTGATCGGCGTTGCCATCGGCATCCGCTTTCTTGGTGACAGGTGCCTGCCGTCCCGCGCGATCGGAGCTGTCCATGGGCTTCTAGGACTGTCCGGTCTGTCCGTCCTTATCTTTACGCTCGTTAATGGCACCGGCATGGGCGACCGATACGGCACGGCTTCATTCGGGCCAGCGGCGGCAATACTCGCGGCACTAGCCGCTCTGGTGGGAACCGGGATTGCGCTTTTCGGACGCAGGGCTACCCGCAGTATCGGCTTTCTGATCGGCGCGCATGCGAGCCTCGCGGTCACAGCGTACGTCTTGCTGCTTGCTTATGTCCTCCTGACGTAGCCGTGCTGCGCCGGACCGGTCCTAGAAAGCTCCCCGGGACGCAATTCCACTCGATCGATTAGGGATGGGACATAGACGCTTGTCGAAGCCCCTGAGGCTTCAGGGGCCCACGCTGCGAACGCTCGGTGGAGCAAAATCAAACAAGGAGCGGATCAAGGTCCCGATCCATCGCTTGTCGGGTGAAACCACGAACTGCAGTGCAAGTTTCTCTCAATTCCTCTTCTACGTGGCCGCATCAAGAAACTCGTCAACGAAGTGTGCGAGAGCGTTCCAGTCGGTGAACTCGCGATCGCTTTGGCCGGGTGCTGCGCCGCCGCCCTTCATGACAATGAATTTGACGATCTGCTCTTGGAAGTAGTCGTACTCGGTGAAGCGCAAAGCACCTCCGAGAAGGAGGGTGATGCGCGGATTCCAGCCTGTGACAGAGACGAAATGATCCACATACCTTTGCGCCTCTGTCCTCTCACCTTCTAATACCGCAGACAGGCTGACGGATATGAAGGATGAGGGTCTAGCGTTTAGCAGTTTGTGATGCGCAATGACGAAGTTTGTAACGGTCTCTTGATGGTACTGCTGATGAACCGAGGCGGCGATTATGAACGCGTGGAAGGTCTCAAGATCCAAATCCGACATGGGCGCTGCGCTATCACGCAGCTGAACATGGTGCTCGCGCTCGCGAACATGCGTTGCCGTCCAGTCGGCAATTTTCCGGGTCTGCCCTTCGGTGGTTCCGTAAACAACCAGGACATCCATGACGTCCCTCACCTTTGTCGATCGGGGCTATCGTCTCCCTTTCTGCCGGTGCGTCCCCAACCTGCAGTCACGCGTGCGACATCCATTCTGAGCGCTGCAAGCAGAGCGGCATATAACGCCTTTGGTTCTTCGGCTGGCTGCCAAGGCCTCTCGTATTGCGGGCGAGGATGACAATTTAGCGTGCTAAGATTGTAATACCCGCAGTCAATCCCCACATAAGGATTAATGGCGCGCCGGAACCCGAGGCGCTGACGGTAGAGATTACCGTGCCAACTACGTGCACGCCCCCTTTCCCGAAATTCTCAGTAGTCGAGCGCTCTCAGAGCCTCAGGATTCGCGGCTCCAGCCTGCGAAACATCGCCTGCGTGCGATGTAAACCCAAGAGGCACTGTCATGGCCGCTTCGTTCAATCCCCAAGCTACCGCCGAGCAAGGCCGCAAAAGTTATCGGGACGTGACGACCCAACTCGGTCAGCTCGGTCTCGACACCTCTGTTCCGGAGGCGGTGCGAGCCATCGCTGAGAAGTCTGTGGCTCAGACCCGCGAATTCTATGATCGCTCCAATGATGCGCTCGACGCATCAGTCGCAACGTTTGAGAAGACTTTCAACGCCGCCGGCCAAGGCGCTGCGGCGTTCAACCGCAAATTCATCGATATCGCTCAGCGGAATGTAAATTCCGGCTTCGACCTGGCCAAGAGCTTGGCGGGCGCTAAGAACCTCGCCGACATAGCGGAGGTGCAGGCGGCCTATTGGCGGAAGATGTTCGCTACGCTCACGTCGCAAGCCGAGGAAGTCCGGGCGCTTTCAACCATGGTGACGGTCGCTGCAGCCGAGCCGATCAAGGCGCATGTGACGAACGGCATGGACGAGATGCGCAAGGTTCAAACTGAACGTCTTGGGCTCCCAGTGAAGTCCAGCGAACTGCCCCAAGGGCCTGACAAAAATACTTCGCCAAAGCACTAGCCAGAATCATTGAAGGCAGCCTGGCGGGCATACAAATCGAAGGAGACGCGCCATGAAAGGCCTTGTGACGATCCTTATTTTCATTTTCGCAGTCGGATTCACGGCATCGGCATGCGCCGGAGAGGCCGCGCCCAAGACTCAGGTTGCCTGTGAAAAGGCAGGCATGGACTGGGATGCGACGGCCAGTGCACCAATAGCAAAATGTCACTTCCGTCTTGCGTAATCGCGTCGGCGGTCCTCGGATTTAGTTGGGCGACCGGAGGGCAAGAACTCGAAGCCGCCGGGTGGTGCCTCACCGGGAATCACTCAGCCGAGGAGCAATTTTCGAGCATCGCCCCGGCGGCGGACCCCCACAAAGGATTGATAACTCTTGCGAGACCTACGGACACAAACTCAGCCTCGAAGCGATAGGCCGTCACGTTGTCAATTAGGGCGCGAGCCGTATGTCGAGGTAGGGCGCGAGCCGTACGTCGAGGCGATCGTGGACGGAGGTTACTGAGGGCTGGAGGAAACGAGATGAACGTCGCGGCCATTCTGAAGCTCAAGGGTAGCGGTGTCGTCACCACTACCAAAGACAAGTCATTGCTGGATATTGCAAAGCTGCTCGCGCAGCATGGCATTGGCTGCATCCTCATCGAGGGAGACGACGGCACGATCGCAGGCATCGTGTCGGAGCGCGACCTCATGCGGGCCATCGGCCAAGCCGGCGCCAAGGTCTTGAAGGAGGCGGTCTCGGACTTCATGACCAAGACGGTGGTTACGGCGCGGGAGACCGACACGATCGACCGGCTGATGTCGGAAATGACCACGCACCGGTTCCGCCACATGCCCGTGGTCGAGAGAGGCCGGCTGATCGGCCTCGTCTCCATTGGCGACGTGGTCAAGATGCACGTCGCGGATGCCGAGTTTGAGGCTGCCACCTTGCGGGAATACATCACCACAAGCTAGCTGGCCGACGCGGGGCTTCGCGCTATCAACCAAAGTGATGGCCGCTGAGCCGATCAAGGCGCATGTGACGAATGGAATGGATGAGCTGCAAAAGGCGCACTGAACCTGCGATTGGGCGCACTCCACTCATGAGTTTGAAGGGGGTCTCATGACCTATTACAAGCCGGCAAGCTCCCCGCAGCTTCTCGCCAAGCGCTTCCCGAATAGAGAAGATCGATTCGTTGTCATGACGCGGTCGGATTTCCTGGTTCGGGCCTGGAAGCTCGCCAACGACAAGGCGCGCGAGCTGGGATGAATTGTCTAAGCGCAGCCTGCTTGAGTGCCACGCCAACCACCGATCAATTTCTATTGCATCCACAAGCCCCACAGTAGCAGGGCGATAAAGAGCAGGACGACCGCGATAAGCGCCACCTTAGCGATTGTGTTCATGGCCTCTTATCGCGCGCCGCCGCCTAAAGAAGAAGCCCCGCACGGGGGGGCCTTAGGGACACCCGGAGAACATAATCCCAATCAGAAAATTGATGATGACCTAGTTTTTATGCTGAAGGCCCCGTAGAAGCGCCACGATCAAATGAAGCTTGGGAAGAAGCCTAGAGCTAGCAAGGAAAGGCCCAGTCGAAAGGTAAAGGCCGATAAGGCTAGGTAGCCCTTGATGCCTCTAGCCTCGTGGCGGCGCCCGAGGAAGATCCTCGACGGTGCATGGACCCCCCGCATGTGAAGCGTGTGGAGTAATCCGTCACCGATCTGTATTTGCCTGCATGTCCGCTTCTGGCACTTTTCGGACATCCCACCTGCACTAACGAATGTCCGCTATCGGGATTAAAGCGGACATGACGCGAACGGGTCGTTATGTCCGCTAATGACCCAAAGCGGACATCGGCAAGTGGCATCGAGGGGGGCCATAAGTTGAACTGCTTGCAGCCACGACTCCTGGCGTCGCATTGCACTCGATGCAGCCAACCAGCATCGCGCTGCTCGTCAAGATCGAGGAATCGGCTTTGATAACGGATCGCTTACAGGTTTATCTTCGGCCCGTCCCCATAACCGAAGAATGTCTGCTTCCCACACTTCAATCGTCGCCCGCACCTGGGTGGTGGGCGCTGGCGGCAAATCTTGAGTAGGCGGTTCCCAGGGTGGTCCCCAGGCTTTGCCGAGACATTCGATTTCGGACTCTTCCCAATACAGCACGGGGCTGTCTAGCCAAGCTCTGCCCTCGAATTGCAAACCCGACAAGGGCACGACTTGGATACGCAAGGGCACATTCGGATCGCTAGTTGGGACGGGCCACCCACCCAGTCCCATCGGCCAAGCCTTGCTAATTCCACGCTCTAGTGCCACCCGCGCTTTTTGCACGTCTGTGATCCATAAGTGACGTGGCCTCATTGAGCCGAAGCCAACCCATCGGAGGACTGCAACCTGCCAAGACCACCTCCAATTGAATTGTTGCCCTGAGCGCCCCGGGTTGAAGTTCGCCGTGCTTAGAACGACCCTAGCGCCGAACCGAGCAGAATTACAGCGACGAGAGCGACGATGGCCCCCACGATTGCGACCATGAAGATATCTAAATAGCCATCACGGTGGCTCACACCGCAGACGGCGAGAAGCGTGACCACAGCGCCGTTATGCGGCAGGCTGTCGAGGGTGCCGGCGCTCATCACCGCAACTCGGTGTAACAGGGCCGGATCGATGCCATGTTCGGCGGCGAGACGAAGATATGTTTCGGCCAGCGCATCGAGCGCGATGGTTAGGCCGCCTGACGCCGAGCCGGTCAACGCGGCGAGGACGTTGGTGGCGACGGCAAGCGAGACGAGCGGGCCGCCCTGGATCGAAAGCACCCAGTCCCGAACCAGAGCGAAGGCGGGAAGCGCCGCTATCACGGCTCCAAATCCCACGAGACTTGCTACGCTGAGAGCGGGCAGCACCGAGGCATTAGCGCCGGCATCCACACTCGCCCTTAGCGAGGTGAGGCGACGGAAATTGAGGGTCACCAGGGTCAAGATCGCTGCAAAGAGCGCCACCACCACTGCCCAGACGCCACCGACTGCCGAAAGCGAGGTCGCGCCCCACCGCTCCTCGGCCAGAAAACTGGTATCAAGCCGCGGTAGTACGAACACGCTCATGGTGAGATTGACAAGAATAACCACGATGAGAGGCAATAGCGCGACGAGGACGCCAGGCGGCGCTTCGGCAGTGCGTCCGTGAGGTATCTCGGCAGGATCGAATTCGCTGGCAATGGTGGCGCGCTCGCGCAGAAGCGAATCATCGATCGGCGTTTCGGGACGAGCATCTGCGCTGTAGCCTTCACCGACGCCCCGCGCCCGGTACTCGGCTCGTCCTAGCCACCACAGGCCGAAGGTAAGCATGATGGTAGCAGCGATGATGCCGAGACCCGGCGCAGCGAAAGGCGTCGTGCCGAAGAACGGCATCGGGATCGCATTTTGCAACGCAGGCGTCCCCGGCAGCGCCGACATCGTAAAGGTCATGGTGCCGAGAGCAATTGCCGCCGGCATCAGCCGCAACGGAACCTGGGCCGCTCTGAACAGCCCCTGCGCCATTGGAACAAGGACAAAAATTGCGACGAAAAGGCTAACGCCACCATAAGTAACAATGGCGCCGGCCAGCACCACGGCAAGCACGGAGCGGCTTGCGCCGAGCTTCTCGATCATGAAGTGCGCTATGACTTCGACCGAGCCGCTATCCTCCATTAGCTTGCCGAACAATGCGCCTAGCAGAAACAGCGGAAAGAACTGCGCTAGGAATTGCGCCGCGCCTCCCATAAAGGTCTGGGTCCAGTGGGCGAGAAGCGGCTCACCGGATGCCGACGCTGCGGCCATCGCCGCGGCGGGCGCCAACAACAATATGCTCCAGCCGCGGAAGGACAGCCAGATTAGCAGGCCGAGCGCAAGGAGTATGCCGGCAAGTCCCATCGCGCTCAGACTTGGCCAATCAGGGCATCGATGTCGAGCGTGGAGCGCGCGCCAAGATCCGCTCCGTGCGCCGCCAGAAAAGCGTTTGCGGAGTGCCGCCCTTCATCGCGCAACATGGTCAGAAACGTCCACTCGGCATTATTCCATCGTCCAAGCAGGATGTCGAAGGGGCTTCGTCGGAACGGGCTGAGCAGCGCGGCCTCGGAGACGCGCCTCCAGAAAAACTCGAGACGCGCTCGCGCGCTGTCAGCTCCGCCTTCGGCATAGCCATCGACGAGAACGGCGGCGTTCATGGCGCCTGCGGACGTGCCGGAGATACCTTCGATTTGCAGCCAGGACTCCTCGAGCAGGCGGTCGAGCACGCCCCAGGTGAAGGCTCCGTGAGAGCCCCCGCCTTGCAATGCCAGATCTACAAGAACGGGGGCGCGGTTCATGGACTTCAGCTAGGAGTTGGGAGGACGAACTACTGAACCAGCTTAGCGCGAAGCCGTCCGTATTCCTCACCGGTGATCGATCCCGATTTTTTAAGCTCATCAAGCTTGGCGATCTCATCCGCGGGACTAAAACCAACGGCTCGACGAAGCTCATCGCGAGTCTGCTGAAATTGCTGGGCGTTACGCTCCGCCATGCCTCCCCCTTGGGTGATCAGGTATGCAAATACGCCCAAATAGGGAATTAAGAGCACGAATATCACCCACAGCGCCTTGCCAAAACCGGAAACGTCATGGCGTCGGAACAGGTCGGCATAAACAGTAATGAGCAGCCAGAACCATACGACGAACACGAACACCGCGAGGACGTCCGTTAGGAAATTGGCAAAAGTGAAGCCGCCTTGAAAGAGCATCGGAATCCTCCCCTATGTTTCTCTTTACCTGCCCGCAAATCGACGCAGGTGGAACAACAACAGGACGCCCCGTTGGCCCACCGACTGGTTTGACGGGCGCGGAGGGAAAACGCCCTCCGCACTGAGCTACTTATTGAGCGGGAGCCGAGTTGGATACCATACCCTTCGCACAGCCTGCTTTGAATTCATCCCATGTAATTTTGCCGTCGCCGTTCGCGTCCACCATCTTAAAGTTCACGATAAACGGCCTAGCCTTACCTTCCGACAGAGTGTCGCCGTCTCTTTCGGTCCGGCTCCAAACGCTCTGGCATTGGGCGTCATCCAAGACAGCGCTGGGACGACCAGATGTCATGGGCTCGGCAAAGGCATAGCCTGTGCTGAGCAGCAATGCCAAGCCTGTCATGATCGCTAATTTATTCATCGAAGTTCTCCTCCATTAAGACGCCTACTATCGGCACAAAAAAGCGGTCAAACGAGGAAGCCCTTTCAGCGCCGTATTGTAACACGGCGCTCCACGTCGGCGCGCGAGACCTGACCCGCCTGAAACAACGGCCGCACGCATTCCTTGGGGGCAGATTTAAGTGAGGAGTTCGCTATATCGCGCAACTGCAGTCTGCTTTGGATCAGTTGGGAGTGCATTTAGTCCGCTTTGGGTCAGTAGCCGACGTCGCCGCACTCCATCAAGTTGCTCCGCAAAGTGCGACAAGCCGACATAAGAGCGGAACTCCAGCCCCTATCTGGACGTCGCCCTGCCTCTGACCGTCCTGGTTGGCGGCGTGGACTGACGCACGTCCACGCATCTTTCGCCGTTCCAGAATCGGAACTCGCCACAACTCAAGGGCCGAACCGGCGCAGCCGGTACCGGGGGCCGGTAATAGCGGCGCCAGTCGTGCGCACCGTGATGGCGATAATAGTGACGATACTCAGTTCCGTTCGCCGTGGCCGCGTGCGCGGCTCCGACTGGGTAACCGATTCCGGGCGTACCCATCACGATAGCGACAAGGCCGATCAATCCGAGGTTCGGAAGCTTTTTCAATGTCGCCGGTCCCGGCTAATGGTGAATTTGGCAGGTGATCGCGGAGGCTTCGCACGCGTTCCGGATGCATTGCATATGCACCGAGGCAGCATGCTGTCCGGTCGTGCTCGTGACCCGTCGCGTAATTTGATGCTGCAGCTTGTTCTGCGCCCGTACGGCTGAAACGACGCCATCGCTCCTTCGCAGGAAGCCTAACACCGTTAGGCCTTGATATGCATCAACCCAGATCGCCCCGGCAGCCCCCTCTAAGGCCGTGAGCGATGCAGGAGGTAGGCAATGACAACCAGACGACAGTTCATGATGTCCGTTCCTGCGGCGGCAGCCGCCTTCGCCTTGCCGATCATTTGGTCTTGGATGTTAGCCCGGCGCGCGCTCAACAAATCGACCCCCTGCAGGGACATTTCCATCCCAAGGGCAAGACCCCGTCGAAATTCACGCTGGAGGTTTTGAAAAAGGCGAAGGCGACGCTGCCGTTTGCTGACGAGAGAGATTTCGAGGAGCAGATGAAGGACTTATTGCTCCCATGAAAGATCTCCTGATCCCGCTGTCGCCTGCGGATTCGGCGCCGCTTTACGTTGAGATGATTGGGGGGCGCCGCGATCCTTGCCAAGGGGCGCGAACTGCACGAAGCGGGCCAGTACCCGCTGGCGACCGAGATCGTGAACAAGCTGGTGCAGGCCGAACCGGGGAATGCCGAGGCCAAGGACCTGCTGGCGGATGTCTTTGAGCAGATTGGCTACCAGCAAGAGAACCCTGGCCTGCGCAATAGCTTCCTTGCCGCCGCCTACGAACTCCGGTCGGGAATTCCGCAAGGTGAAACCGCAGACTCCAGCAGCCCCGACGTGATCCGGGCGATGTCCACCGAACTATTCCTCAACTTCCTGGGCATTCGCATGGACAGCCGCAAGTCCGAAGGCATCCGGTTCACGATCAACCTGATCACGCCGGACAACGGTGAGAAGTTCCTGGTTGAGTTGGAGAACGCCACGCTCTCCAACATCAAGCGCTTTCTTGCCGACAAGCCCGATCTCACCCTCACGGAACGGCGAAGGTGGACGGTGATGCGAGTATCTTGAAGCAGCTCGCTTCGACCCGCGCTTCGAGATCATGCCTGGCACGAAGGCGAAGACGCCTGAGGTAACGGGCTACGTGGAGTTTGGCATCATAGGAAAAGCCGACCCCTACGAGGCTGTTCCGCGCCAGACCATCGCAGAATAGGGGACGCGCTTGGGTAACCCCTCCGCAATGAGCTACTTATATTGAGCGGGGGCAGGGTTGGACACCATACCCTTCGCACAGCCTGCTTTGAACTCATCCTAAGAAATTTTGCCGTCGCCGTTCGTGAAAGCCACCGCACGCCGCGTATAGGACGACGAAGTAGGACAGGACATAGAGCATATAGGCCTGCCCGTCGCCGTTGTAGATTTGCCGGGTTGTGTCGGCGAGCGCTGTCGAGCCTGCGGCAACCGCGTCCCAGAAGGAACAGTTTGGCCGGGGCTTCTTAGTTCTGAGACAACACCTATAAGTGCTGGCCAGGATTTCAACCCGAGCAGGGAGCGCACTTGCAAGCATGACTGAAGCGGTCACATACCTTGTGCTTCCCCACTCCGCAATGACCTGGCAGCAAGCAGCCAACCTTTTCGATAAGTGAATAGTTTGTCGCGGGGCGAGCGGCTGTGGAACCCGTGAGAGGTGTAGCCTCGGCATTCCAAGCCAAAATTCCGCCAAGCATGAGCGCTACTGCTGCCGTGATTCCAATAGCAAACGTGCGCATATCAACCCCCTTCTGTTTTGAAGCCGTGGAGGAATGCAGATTGGCACAACATGCGAACTAAGTCAGATGGGCCAGCGTCGGTAAGTTTTAACCAAAGCTAATGGCAATGGCGACGAAGCGCGTGGTCCGCTCCGACAAGCATCCGACCAAGATGGCAATTATTTCCCAGCTATTCCCCTGCCGAGTGGGATAAGCTCGTGACGTCTGGCCCCAAAAAACGCTCGCCCAACTTAGCGAAATCCAACTTAGCGAAATCAACGTACATAAACTGGGGCAGCGATCTTCAATTCTAACCACGAGACGCGATGTCCCCCGAACTTGGCAAGACCACGCTGAAACGTAATCCAGTTCTTATCGATCTAGCACTACAGGGTGGCGGCTCCCATGGCGCATTCACTTGGGGCGTGCTGGATCGCCTGCTAGAGGAGCCTTGGCTGCGGATCGACGGCATCTCGGGCACATCGGCCGGCGCCATGAATGCCGCGGTGCTGGCCGATGGTCTCGCGGAAGGGGGGGCCGACGGTGCGCGCGCCGCTTTGGAGAATTTCTGGCGCACCGTGTCTCGGGCCGCTGTCCTCAGCCCTTTTCGGCGCGGGCCGCTAGACGTACTTCTGGGGCGATGGACACTGGACCATTCCCCCATCTATGTGGCCATTGATCTGATGTCGCGTTTGTTCTCGCCCTACGAACTGAATCCCGGAGGGTCCAATCCGCTGCGCGAGATTCTCGCCAAAAGCGTCGACTTCGAACGCTTGGCGCGCGCGCCGATCAAACTATTCGTCACAGCCACCAATGTGCACACCGGCCGCGGCCATGTATTTCGAAACACCGATATTACGGCGGACGTGCTACTCGCTTCGGCCTGCCTTCCCACCATGTTCCAGGCTATCGAGATTGGAGGGGAGAGCTATTGGGACGGTGGCTATTCCGGCAACCCCACGATGACGCCCCTGGTGCGGGAGTGCACGTCTAAGGACACGATCCTCGTCCAAATAAACCCAGTCGAGCGTCAGGACACGCCGCGCACAGCGCGTGACATTCTGAATCGTCTCAATGAGGTGTCTTTCAACAGCGTTCTGCTGAAGGAACTACGTATGATTGCCATGCTGCGGCAGGTCGCGGATCCCGGCGACTGCGAGGGCGCACTATGGGCAGGCATGCGCATCCACCGCATCACAAGCGAAGCTTTGACCGAACTCGGCTCGTCCTCCAAGCTCAACGCCGAATGGGATTTCCTCTGCATGTTGCGCGACCAAGGGCGCTCGTCGGCAGAGTCCTTCCTCGCGGCGAATGGTCAGGATCTGGGGCGGCGTTCCTCGTTCGACCTCGACGTTTTGTTGGAAGGCGTATGACGCGGTGGGACTGCTTGGCATCCTGCTCAGCCTAAGGCTGCTCGTCTGCACCTCCAACGCGCCGCGCTGTGCCGCAATTCCGGCGATCTGGGTGGCGACATCGACGGTCACGCGAAGGTCGCCGAGGTGAAGAGGCCAACGCCCCGCGTGCCGGTGACAGCAAGCGGCAAGGTGGCAGAACTCCTGCCGCTTGATGTGATTAGCCTCGATTGCCTCATGCGCCTGCTGGCGCTCCGATCTCCTAAGCCGATCAAAAACGGACTCGAGACGGCTCAACAAACTAGCGGACTATTGCAAGCAAGAGTTCAAGCGCCACGGTCTAGAAGGCGTCCGCGGCGGTAAGGCTGATGAAGTCGGCATTCGTGGCCCTGGTCGCCAGAAGGACTGGGACCTCGCATTCGTTCTAGCTGGCAAGCCCCGCCTGCTAGTTTCGCTCAAGTCTATCTTAAAGAACCTATCTGGAGTCGTGCCAAACCGGCTTGACGACTTGATGGGGGAGGCCGCGAACGTACAGCAATTGGAACGACCGACGACGAATCAAGCCGGCCAGCACGCTTTTGTGCAGGCGGTCAAGCTATGGATCGACAAGGCGAAAGATCGGCTTCGGCAGGGTGATTACGGGGCAATTCGTGGGCAGGGTAAACGCCAGCGCTCGACCGCATTGATCCGCGACGACCAAGATAGCCGCATTGATGCTGGTGTCGCCGATGATAGAGGGAGGACCCACTAGAATTTTATGACAGTGTGCCGAACCTCCCCGGACACATGCCACCGCTAGAAGAGCCCGCCGCCTTTAGACAAGTGAGGTGGCAGAAGATCAGTATAGTCGGAGGCATATTATCGGAAGGAGCAACCCCCTCCCGCGTGTAGGCATGGAGGGAGCCACCTCCAGTGCCGCTTACATGCGCTGCAATGTTCGCATTAGTCACTTGTGTTGGAGTGACCGAATTGCCATCTGTGAGTGGCGCACCATTGTTTACCTGTGCCAACACATGAAAGCGCGCCGTTATTGTACTTGATCAAAGACTTATTCGCGGCCTTTCGTTTAGGGGCGCAGCGAAGGGGTCTTGTCGCTTCCAAGATCGAGAGCTCCATCCAGTCTTTATTCGTTCAGTAGGAGGTCCTAATGGGATTGCTCGACAACGTACTCGGTTCCGGTTCCGGCTCCGCCGTCCCAGGCGGCAACGTCACAAAGCCGCTTATGATTGCGCTGCTTGCGCTGCTCGCCTCGCGCTATATGAGCGGGGGATCAAAGGAGGCTCCAGCTTCGGCGCGTCCTGACACCGCACCCACATCACCCGGCTCGATGCCCGATCCCGGCACCATCGTTGGTGGCCTTGGGGGCTTGCTCAAACAGTTCCAACAGAAAGGTCTCGGCGACGCGGTTGATTCCTGGATCAAGACCGGGCCGAACACGGCTGTCGCACCTGGCCAGATTTCGGGCGCACTCGGTCCCGACGCTATCGATGCCCTCTCCCAGCGCACTGGCCTCTCCAAGGATCAGGTCGCACAGATTCTGTCCCAGGTCCTTCCCAACGTAGTCGATCAGCTCACCCCGGAGGGGCGGCTGCCGACGCACCAGGAAATCACGCGATTGATGGGCTGAGGCAAATTCTAGCGGATCAATCGGGAGAACCCACGAAATGTCGATACTTGGTTGGATTGTTTTAGGTCTGATCGCTGGCTTCATCGCCAGCAAGATCGTCAATCGCACGGGTCAGGGCTTTCTGCTCGACATCGTGCTCGGTATCGTCGGCGCAGTGGTCGGCGGGTTCCTGTTTTCGGCCATCGGCGCGACAGGCATCACAGGCTTCAACCTCTACAGCATGTTCGTCGCAGTTGTGGGCGCGACCGCCCTGCTTTGGGTCTACCACGCGTTTGCCGGCCGTCGATAAAACTAGGCGAGCGTCACATCCCACTCAGCGGACTTAGCCGTGTGGCACCTTAGGGCTACACATCAAGGAGAGTTCAATGGCCACCAATTTGGTTTCGGACATCGGCGAATTTTTAGGCCCTCAGATTGTGTCGCGCATCGCGTCCAGCCTGGGCCTGGACAAGACATCGACGCAGAAGGCGGCGAGTGCGGCGATACCCGGCCTTCTCACTGCGCTCATCTCGCTCGTTTCTAAGTCCCAGGGCGCAGCCAAGCTCAACGACGCTGTAGCGCAGCAGGAGCCAGGGGTCCTATCGAGCTTGGCCGGTGTTATTGGTCAAAGCGGCCAGAAAGCTCTCATCGATAATGGTGCCAG
Organism: uncultured Alphaproteobacteria bacterium; assembly: GCA_963839245.1. Taxonomy (GTDB): domain Bacteria; phylum Pseudomonadota; class Alphaproteobacteria; order Rhizobiales; family Methyloligellaceae; genus Methyloceanibacter. The sequence continues at coordinate 101,039 of CAWIUJ010000001.1, forward strand.
TGTTCTGAGCTCGCTTCTTGGGGGCACGACGTTGTCTGGGCTCACCGGTGCGCTCGCGCAGTATGCAGGCATTGGAGAGGGCGGCTCAAAGAGCTTGATGGGCCTTCTCGGGCCGGTGGTATTGGGCGTGCTTGGAAACAAGCAACGTAGCAGCGGGCTGGATGCCTCGGGCCTTGCCAAGCTTCTCACCTCACAAAAGGACACGGTTCGGACTGCGCTTCCTTCCGGATTTTCCAAGTATCTTAGCGAAGCCGGCATCCTTGATGGCATGACCAGTTCGGTCACTAAACCCGCATATCAGACACCACCCAGATCGACCCCCTCAGTGTGGCCTTGGCTGTTAGGTGCTCTCGCCGTGATTGGACTCGGCGCCTTCGCCTGGCATCTGTTATCTAGCCGGCACGCCGAAGGTCCCAAGACGGCTGTGGAGGCACCATCCCCGGCTGAGGCGCTCGACAAACTGCGTGGCGTCAAAGTGGGTGACGTCGATATTGGGACACTAGCCAAATCGGCGGTCGATGACCTGCGTTCGTCACTAAAGGGCATCAAAGATGAGGCCACGGCACAGGCCGCCGTGCCGGAGCTCACTAAGGACGCCGCCCAATTTGACCAGCTGACCGGGCTGCTCGGCCAGCTTTCGCCCGAGACCCGCAAGGCGCTCACAGACGCCTTCGTTGCCCTCAAACCGAAGCTCGACAATCTCTTCGACCAGGCACTCGCGCTTCCCGGCGTGGGCCCCATAATCAAGCCGACGCTCGATACGATCCGTTCCAAGCTCAATGCGCTGGCCACAACCTAGCGGTGCGGCAACAGCCAAGTGGTGTTTGCTGGTCAGGCAGTCTCGTCGCCGAAGGTCAAGTAGGAGGTTGTCATGGTGAACAAGCAGAGTTTTACGCCAGAGGAGTGGACCAAGATCCTGGAGAGCACGATGTTAACCGGTATGGCGGTGTCAGCGGCAGAACCGAGTAGATTGTGGGGCGCGCTCAAAGAGGCTTTTGCGAGCAGTTCGGCACTCGCTGCAGCGAAGATGGATGCGGGTTCTAGCGAACTCATCAAGGCTGTTATTGCTGATTTCGAGACATCGGAAGGACGAACCGCAACTCAAGAGGCGATAGGCAAGCGCTTGGCCGGTGCTAAGCCGGCCGACGCCGTCCAGCGCTCGCTCGCCAATCTGCGGGAGGTCTCGGCCATCCTCGATGCTAAGGCGCCCGGCGATGCGGCTGCCTTCAAAGGCTGGCTGCGCAGCATCAGCCAGAAAGTGGCAGAAGCCTCGGCGGAGGGTGGGTTCCTCGGTATTGGAGGCGTGCAAGTAAGCGACGCCGAGAAGGCCACGCTGGCCGACATCGCTAAGGCTCTGGGCGCCGCCTGAATTGAGTTCGTCAGCCCGCGAGGAGCAGAGGTGAAGTCGCGCTTCCTTAATTGCGGGACATCGACGCCACGAATGACACCTACAGTCCAATCCCATTAAACCCCAGGAGTGCGGTCCATGAGCATCTTCGGAGATATTATGTCGACTATCTTTGGCCGTTCGGCTTCGGCGGCACCTTCAGGTTCGGCCGCGTCATCCAGCGTGTCGACGTCAGCGCCACAGGCGCAGGGCGCGCCAAGCGCCAAACCTAGTGCCCAGGCAAGTGTCGATGTCGCTGCGGTGCTGGACGGACTAGCGCAGCAAAAGAAGCAGAAACTCAATTGGCGGACTTCCATCGTCGATTTGATGAAACTGCTCGACCTGGACAGCAGCGCTGCCACCCGCAAACACCTCGCCAACGAGTTGCACTATCAAGGCGATATGAAGCATTCAGCCAAGATGAACATCTGGCTACACAAGCAGGTAATGATCAAGCTCGCCGAGAACGGCGGCAAGGTCCCCGACGAATTAAAGCGCTAGCGCTTCGCACGCAACGGAGAGGCGTCGGCCCTATGGACAGCCGAAAAGCGCCTTTCCCGTCGTCCGCTTGCGGGGGTAGAGCAGACGTCGGTGGCACACACCTGCTACGTCCGACTTTGACCCAAAGCGGACATGCGATCACACATATTCGCCGCCTTGGCCGAGGGCGGTCTTCGTGGCGCCAAGGCATCAAAATAGACCGCGAAAAAAGCGGCAAGTCCGCACGCGTGGGGTAGACGCCCACTGTGTGTACCGAGAACTTCATCCGCATTGATTAGCTGAAGGGATCACCTAATTTCAGTGCACAATGTTTGCACTGCTCTGCTTCGTCCTGGCCGTCTTGGCTTCGCCATTCGAGTCGAAGAGCCGCCTTGAAGCAGAGAACGTGGCACTCCGACATCAGTTGATCGTTTTGCGGCGTAAGGTGCAGGGCTGGGTCCGGCTTACGAACAATGATCGCTGGTTCTTTATCCAGCTGTATCGATGGTTTCCGTCGATCCTGCAGGTCCTCACGATCATCCGTCCAAAGACGCTCGTGCGTTGGCACCGGACCGTGCCGGACTGGCGGTTTTCCTGGTTTTTGAGCGAACGCGAGCCATATTCGCCTAGACATCGGGATCCAGGCGAAAACCTTCGAAATGGTGCAATCGGATCTATTTTAGGCGGCGACCGCCCGTTCGGATATCCTCAACTCGGCCTCTCCAAGAATCGGCCGAGTACTTCATGCCAAGTGGTTTGCCCGCTGCCCGTTTCGCAACCCTTACCCATCATAATGGAAAACATGACCTCTCGCGGATTTGCAAATCGCCGCTTTAGCCCGGTACCATGCAGGGACTTTCGAAGAAGCCCCGTGGCTGGTGCGGGGGCACCGAGGTCGGAGGCAACATGAAAGCTCAGAGAGAAGGCATCAACGCGTTAGCCGAGCCGAGTGGTACGGGTTGTGTTGAATGCTTAGCGACTGGTAGTTGGTGGTTGCACCTTCGCAGATGCGCCGAATGCGGTCATATCGGATGCTGTGATAGTTCACCAAATCAACATGCATCGAAACATCATGCGGCTACAGGTCACCCGATTATTACGAGTTTCGAGCCAGGGGAGCGGTGGTTTTACGATTATCGTTCAGGTGAATTCTTCGCCGGCCCGACTCTTCCCGCTCCTCATTGGCATTCGTTAGATCAACCCGTGCCCGGCCCAGCCGGCCGCGTACCCTCGAATTGGCAAACTCTGCTTCATGAATAGGGGGTGAAAATTGGGAAAGGCTGCTGTCCAAATGCCCCGGAACGAAATCGAAGGGCTCAGAGATCGAGCCCACAATCGGAAAGAATTTTTTGAACGATTTGCTCATCCAGGCCATTAAAGCTAGCGATTTCCATTAATTCGCGACGAAGCAGCGCTTCCAGTTCCTTATCGCTGCCTGATTCAATCAACGCATTGGCCTTCGCGTGGACCGCAGTCCACGCCTCATCAAAAGCACGATCAAGAACCTCGCGATCTAGCGGGTCGAGGTTGTATTTGAGCTTTGAGATCATGTTCGTCCTTCGCTGTCAGTCGCACTGCGGCGCTCCGTAAGCGGCTCGCATGAAGGTATTGCGACCACGCGTGCGGCAATTCGCATCGACGGCTGGACATGCACGACATTGTTACCGCACGAGAGGCCCTCGAAGCTTGATCACAAATTAGATTGGCCCCCCGAGCAAGGGGGCGCCGCTTGGTTTTAAAGTGTCGATAGTCGAATTAAGCTGCCCCGATGTCCGCTTATGACACAAAGCGGATTAACTCGATCGGCGCTCGGACGTCAGCTACTGACCCTTTTCGGACATCAGTCCTCATGCGACAGCATCGCCGACTTACTAAAGCGAACGCGTAATCAGCCATACCCCAGCGGCCAAGAATCCTGCTCCAGAACCGCGAAATCAACCGTCCGGCGGGAACGAGCTTCTCTATCAGCACAAAAATCATGATGAGCGCGATCCACAGCACGTTCATCACGCCGCCAACAAGCAACAGAGCCATCAGCACCCAGCAGCAGCCCACGCAGTAGACACCGTGCCGGACACCGAGCGCGAGCGAGCCGATTGGATCGGCGCGAAACCCGCCGTGTCGTTGAATGAACTGCAGCGGGGACTGGCACTGCCGCAGGCAGGCGTCCTTAAGCGGCGTCCATTGATACAGCCCAACGGCGATCAGTATCAGCCCGCCGAAGATGTTGCTTGCGCTCGCCATCGCGGGCGTGAGCAAGCCCTCCCGCTCCACCACCCACTGGACGACCGTCGCGATGAACGCGAAAGAGATCCACGTCAGAAGATAGCCGCCCGCAAACCATGCGCTCGCCGCGAACGGCTGTCGTTGCGCCGCAGCCTGCCGACCGACACGCGTATAGATCAGAATGAGCGGGGCAGCGGACGGAATCATCATGCCGACCATCATCACCGCCCACATGACAAAGACCAGCCAGAATTCTATCGCCTGCCAGGGAGCGGTGACGGGCATCATGAGACCGCTGCTCGCCGGGATCATCCGAAAGCCCGTCATGTCCATGCCGCCCATTTGCGTGTCGGCAGCAAGCCACAACATGTAGGCCCAGGCCAGCACGACCAGTGCGGAAAGACATGTCGCGACGACCGCGCGATCACGCCTCAGCACTGCCGCAAGCGCTGCGTCATTCATGACGGCTCAGCGGACAATGCCATCCTGGCAGAGATGAATTTCCGCGAACTGCGCGTAGGAATCGGCAAGCTCGAACTTGATCGGATGTGAGACCTTGGTCCAGCCGCGCCCCATCTCCGCAAGCGTGTATTCGAACCCGTCCACCATGTCGATGCGAACGCGGTGCTCAGCTTTCGTCACCGGGTTGAGAATCGGCTCGCCGTGCCCTTCGGTAATGCCTTTGACCACAACGCGGCCGCGCCGCGCTGCGATGTTGGACTCGAAATCGATCGGCGCAAAGATTGGCGGATGCACCTTCTCGAGCGTGGAAGCAAACACGTTGAAAACCGTCGCCCCCGGCTTGGTGTCCTGTCCACTGAGGATGCGGAGCAGCGCGGTGCGCTGGGCTTCGGTCGCCTGCTCGTCGATTACCAAGGCCGCTTCGCCTTGGCCCTCGTGAATGGCGCCGGGCCAGCGGAAAATTCCGACAAACTTCAAGCCATCAAGCTTCGTCGCGCCGTGGTGGCCTTGCTCGATCTGCATGCCGGCCACCGCCTGACAATGGCCATGGGTCGGCAAGCCGTTAAACTGGCAAGGACAGCCGTAGGAGCAATTGCAGTTGACGAATTCGCGGCCGTGGATGGTCCATTTCGTATCGACCATATCAGCCTCCTGACGGATATGTGCAACACTGGAGGGTGCGGTCCAATGCTAACAAGGAGAAGATTAAACCAAAAGCCGCATTGGTGTCGCTTAATGGCACATCTGCACCATTCAGCGAAAGGTGAGGGAGGTCCGCTTTCACCACTAAAGCGGGCATTCCGGGGCTCACCACTAAAGCGGACATTCCGGGGCTCTATCTGCGCGCATAGTGGGTTCACGCTATGGCAACAGTCGTTAAGAGGCGAAGCTGCAAATCAAGGCGGTTGCGGGTCCAGGATTTGAACCTACGCATATGACCCTGATTTCCCCGAAACCGTGGCTTAGGGAAAGCTACCTAAATGCAGCCTAGCTAGGTCAGATCCACTGGGTCAGCTATCAATTAGCTGAATTCTCTGGTGTAATCGTTCGATTAGTGAATCTCGCCTACTCCCCGCTGGGGAGAGGTTCGACGTGCTGATAGGCTGAACGGACCTAGCGCGAGCCCAAGGGCACCTTCGGCACCGGGCTCGAGCCCGTGCCGCGCTTGGCGCCTGGCCGGCGCGGACCCGGTGAGCGGCGTAGAGCGCGCTTCGCCTTGGGCTTCGCCGCGGGCTTGCGGCCCTCGGGATCGAGGCCAACGAGACCACCGAGATCGGGATCGTCGGGATCGAAATCCTCGGGATCGACGCCATCCGGCCCGCGCGGGCGGACCGGCGCATCGGGCTTGATGTACTCGAAGCCCAAGACCTTCTCGCCCTTCTCCTCAATGACCATCACCCGCACGGTGCCGCCGTCCTTGAGCTTACCGAACAGGATCTCTTCGGCGAGTGGCTTCTTGATGTGCTCCTGGATCACCCGGCCCAGAGGTCGCGCGCCGAACTTCTCGTCATAGCCACGCTCGGCGAGCCAAGCATTCGCCTCCGGCGTGAGCTCGATGGTGATGTTGCGGTCGCTGAGCTGCGCCTCGAGCTGGAACACGAACTTCTCTACCACCTTGGAGATGACCTCCGGCGACAGATTGGCGAAGGCGATGATGGCGTCGAGCCGGTTGCGGAACTCCGGGCTGAACAGCCGGGTGATCGCTTCCTCGTCTTCGCCCTCGCGCTTCGACCGGTTGAAGCCGATCGCCGCCTTGGCGAGGTCGGATGCGCCGGCGTTCGTGGTCATGATCAAGATGACGTTCTGGAAGTCGACCTTCTTGCCGTTATGGTCGGTCAGCTTGCCGTGATCCATGATCTGCAACAGGATGTTGAACAGGTCCGAATGCGCCTTCTCGATCTCGTCGAGCAGGAGCACTGAGTGCGGATGCTGGTCGATACCGTCAGTGAGCAGACCGCCCTGGTCGAAGCCGACATAGCCGGGCGGCGCACCGATCAGCCGCGACACGGTGTGCCGCTCCATATATTCGCTCATGTCGAAGCGCAAAAGCTCGACGCCGAGCAGCTTGGCAAGCTGGCGCGCGACCTCGGTCTTGCCGACGCCGGTCGGCCCGGAGAACATGTAGCTGCCGATCGGCTTCTCGGGCTCGCGTAACCCGGCCCGAGACAGCTTGATAGCGGCGGCGAGCGCCTCGATCGCCTTGTCCTGGCCAAACACGACCCGCTTCAAATCCTGGTCGATGGCACGTAGCACTTCGGCGTCGGATTTCGACACCGTTTTTGGCGGAATCCGCGCCATGGTGGCGATGGTCAACTCCACCTCCTTGACGCCGATGATCTTCCGCCGCTGCCGCTCCGGCACCAGCATCTGCGAGGCGCCAGTCTCGTCGATCACGTCAATGGCCTTATCGGGCAGCTTGCGGTCGTGAATGTACTTGGCCGACAGCTCGACCGCCGAGCGGATCGCCTGCCGCGTGTAGCGGACGCGGTGGAAATCCTCGAAATAGGGCTTCAAGCCCTTGAGGATCTCGATCGCGTCGGGGACCGAGGGCTCGTTCACGTCGATCTTCTGGAACCGGCGGACAAGCGCCCGGTCCTTCTCGAAATGCTGGCGATATTCTTTGTAGGTGGTCGAGCCGATGCAGCGAAGCGTGCCGCTCTGCAGCGCCGGCTTCAGCAAATTGGAGGCGTCCATGGCGCCGCCCGAGGTCGCGCCCGCGCCGATCACCGTGTGGATCTCGTCAATGAACATGATGGCGCCGGGATAGTTCTCGATCTCGCGCATCACGGCCTTGAGCCGTTCCTCGAAATCGCCACGATAGCGGGTGCCGGCGAGCAGCGCGCCCATATCGAGCTGAAAGATCGTGGAATCCGCCAGCACCTCCGGCACGTCGCCCATGACGATGCGGCGCGCGAGACCTTCGGCGATGGCCGTCTTGCCCACGCCGGGGTCGCCCACGAATAACGGATTATTCTTCTGCCGCCGGCAGAGCACCTGGATGGTGCGCTGGATCTCGGGCCCGCGGCCGATCAGCGGGTCGATGCGGCCGGCGCGGGCCTTCTGGTTCAGGTTGATGCAATAGACCTCGAGCGCATCGGCGCCACGCTTCTTCTCCTCGCCGCCCTCGACCGTCGCCGCGTCGTCCTCAACGCCGCGCACCGGACGCGGCTCCGACATGCCAGCGCGCTTGGCGATACCGTGACTGATGTAGTTGACCGCGTCGAAGCGGGTCATGTGCTGCTCTTGCAGGAAGAAAGCGGCATGGCTCTCCCGCTCGGCGAAAATGGCGACCAGCACATTGGCGCCGGTGACCTCCTCCCGCCCCGAGGACTGCACATGAGCGACGGCGCGGTGGATGACGCGCTGGAACCCAGCGGTCGGCTGCGCATCGCTGTGGGAATCGAGCACGAGGCCCGCCAGCTCGTTGTCGAGATAGCCGGTAAGCTTGTCCCGCAACACGTCGAGATCGACATCGCAGGCGCGCATTACCGCCGCCGCATCGCGGTCGTCGATCAGCGACAGGAGCAGATGCTCCAGCGTCGCATATTCGTGACTGCGCTCATTGGCGTATTGCAATGCGCGCCTGAGCGCCTGTTCGAGACTGGACGAGAACGAAGCCACTTAGATCCTCACTCTTTCTCCATGGTGCATTGTAGCGGGTGCTCGTGCTGACGGGCAAAGCTCGTGACCTGGGCCACTTTAGTCTCAGCCACCTCGTAAGTGTAAACTCCACAGATGCCGACGCCCTTCTGGTGGACGTGCAGCATAATTTGAGTCGCCTCTTCTGGTGGCTTGTTGAAGAAGCGCTCCAGCACGTACACGACGAAATCCATCGGCGTGTAATCGTCGTTGAGAAGCAGGACCTTGTACAGGCTCGGCCGCTTCGTCTTCGGACGCGTCTTGGTGATGATATGAGTGCCGGTGTCGCCACCCCGGCGATTGTCGCCGTTCCGCGCCATCGTCACCCCTTATGTGGCGTCTCGTTCTTCATCTGCCAAGGAGAGCAGTCGAGGTTCCCACAGATTATCCGAGTCCATTCTAGCTGCATCGAGCACGCGACAGCAAATCGGCTCGCCCGACGCTCCATAACATAGTGCTGATTGCTGACAGGAAAACGGCAAAAAAAAAGCCCGGGGATCGGGACCCCGGGCCTTTTCGATGAAACTGGTGGAGTTGGCAGCAGGCGCTAGGCGACCTTCCTGTTGAAGGCGACCTCAACCGGCTTATAGACGTCGCGGGCCAGACCGGCATACATCTCACCAAGCTTGGAGACTTCAGCGATGTAGCTGTCATAGGCCTTCTTGGCGTACTGCGACTGAATCTCGACGGCCTGCTCGACCGACTTTGCACTGATCAGCTGCTCGAAAGCACGAGTGCCGTCCTCGAACGCCTTCTTCGAATAGTCGGTGACTTCGGCAGCAATGGCCTGAAAGCCCTTATTCACTTCGCCGAACGATTTGACCGCCGCGTCAAAGCCGTCCTTACCCACTTTCTGAAAATCCTCGAAACCTTTTACAGTGACCATCTTGAGCCCTCTCTCGACATCGCCTTGGCGATAAGTGTGTTGCAAACGCGAAAGATATATATGCATCGCACCATGCGAGGTCAATCTTTTTTTGCACTGCACAATAAGGCCTCCGGTTGATCCCTTAACGCTTTGGCAATCGCCGGATTTTAGCCTTCTTCCGAACTCAGTCGAGCCCGCAAGCCAAGCGAAGCTTGAGTTCGGTGGGACGCGCCGGTTTCAGGCGCCCCACGGGGAGAGTCGCAGAGGGGGAGAAGGCTCTCAAGCCTTCGGCACGGGGTGAACATCCGTCAGCTTAAGGGTTGGGCAGTGGCGAAGCGCGGATTTGGGCTTGCTCTTGTGCTCGTCCTCGCATTGGGCACGGTTTCTCCTCAAGCCATCGCCAAACCAAAACCAAGATCGAGCGTGAATGGCGTCGCCGCGGCGATCGTGGTCGACATGAACACCGGCCGCATCCTCTATTCGCAGGCGGCCGACGCCCCCCGCCGCCCGGCTTCGCTCACCAAGATGATGACGCTCTATATGCTCTTCAGCTATTTGCGTGCCGGAACCATCAGCTATGATTCCGAGCTCACGGTGACGCCCCATGCCGCGAGCCAATCGCCGACCAAGCTCAACCTGAAGCCTGGCGCAACCATCACCACCGCCGAAGCAATCAGCGCTCTTGTCACCCTGTCGGCCAACGACGCCGCCGTCACCATCGCCGAAAATATGGCCGGCACAGAAGAGAACTTCGCCCGGATGATGACCGAGAAGGCGCGGGCCCTTGGCATGAGCGGCACGACCTTCCGCAATGCCTCCGGTCTCCCGAATGACGAGCAAGTCACGACGGCCCGCGACATGGCCATCCTGGCGCAGCATCTGATTCGGGACTTCCCGGAAAATTACGCCTGCTTCGGCACGAAATATTTCAGCTACCAGGGGCGGCGCTACCGCAATCACAACCATCTGTTGTTCGACTATCGAGGTACCGACGGCATCAAGACCGGCTATACCCGCGAGGCGGGCTTCAATCTCACCGCCTCGGTTCGGCGCGACGACAAGCACCTGGTGGCCGTGGTACTAGGCGGCAAGACCAACGCAGGTCGCGACGCAGCCATGCGCGCGCTGCTCGACCAGACCTTCCCCCAAGCCGTGGCCGCCAAATCCTCCGCGCCACCCATGGTCGTCTCCAAACAAGCTGCCCAGCCCATGGTCATGGCCCTCGAGGCGCCGGCACCCGCGCCTCCCGCCCCCAAGCAACAGGTCTACGCGCTGGCAAATGCAGGCGGCTCGATCGAACCCGCCTCCTTCGGCGGCAAAACAAGCGGATTGACGAGCCCGACGGCCGCAACGAGCCGCGCCGCTGTCCCCGCTTCGCCGCCTGCCGCGGCGCCGGCAAAGGTTTCCGCCAGTGGTTCTCAGCCCTCAAGCGCCGACAAACTCGGGAAGAGCGCCGGCGCGTTCCACGTCCAGGTGGGCGCCTTCACCTCCAAGGAGGAGGCCGAAAGCCGGCTCGGCGAGGTGAAAGAGCGCGCGGCCACACTGCTCGATGGCCATCCGCAGCTCGCGATTGCGTTTCAGAAGGACGACACGCAATGGTACCGGGCGCGCTTTGCCGACTTCTCGGAAGGCTCGGCCCGCAGCGCCTGCGCTGAGCTGAAGCGCCTGTCGCTCGATTGCGTGGTGATGCGCGCGAATTAATCAATCGTGATGTAGCCGGGCGTGGTCACACGCTTGGCGCATCTCCCCCAAGTCCTCAGCACCCTTTTTGTCCTCCTCGGGCTCCGCAGCGCCACCAGTCGGCGCGGCGTAGACGAGCTGCCCGTCGAGATAGGTGGCCACCACCTTCGTATCCGCGATGGTCTCCGGGTCGACTGATAGGATATCGCGGTCGAGGACCACGAGAGGGCGCGTTTCCCGGCTTCGAGGCTGCCGGCGCATCCTGCTTCATCGCGTAGGCGGCGTTGATCGTGTAGGCGTCGATCGCCGTGGTAAGCGGAATGCGCTCCTCGATGTTGAGAGGCGACTGTCCGTTGCCCCCGCCCGCGTGACGGCGGTTTGAAAGGCGTGAAACGGGTTATAGGACGAAATGTCCCAATCGCTGCCGCCGATGATGGTGGCGCCCGCTGCATGCAGGCTGCCCGCGGGATAAAGGTAACGGTAACGGTCAGGGCCGAGATAAGGCTCGAGCGGCGCCTCCGTCGCAGGCTCCCGCTTGGCCCAATCGAGCTGCATGTCGGCGATCACGCCGAGCTCCTTGAAGCGCGGGAAGTCGGCCGGATCGACGAGTTGCAAATGGGCGATCTGGTGGCGGTTGTCCCTATTCCCGTTCGCCGAACGCGCTGCCGAAAAGGCATCGAGACTCGCGCGCACGGCGCGGTCGCCGATGGCATGGATGCGCACCGTGAGACCGGCGGCGTCGAGCTTTTGTGGGTCGAAATAAAGCTCACGATCAGCTTTGGTCGGCTCACCGTGAGACCGGCGACGTCGAGCTTTTGCACCAGCCGGGCGAAGCGTTGTGGGTCGAAATAAAGCTCACCATCAGCTTTGGTCGGCTTGCCTTCGGCGTCGAGATAGGGCGAGAGCAGTGCCGCCGTCTGTGCCGGATATTCCATCACCCCGTCGGCGAACACCTTGACCACGCCGGCCCGCAGAAAATCCGGATCGACATCGCCCCCCTGCTCGCCGCCACGAGGCGCGCCACCGCATCGTCGCTATCGTCGTTCGGATCGGAAACGCAGATCGCGGTGCGCACGCGCTTGCCGGTGTCGTACAGCCGCCGCCACACCTTGGCCTCGGTCGGCGTCACGAAAGCATCCGTTAGAGAGGTGACGCCATCGGCAGACATGCGTTTCAGCTCGGCCGCGGTCAGCTCGACTTGTTCCTCGACCGACGGCGCCGGTAGCTTATCGGCTACGAAACCCGCGGCGCGGTCAGCAAAGGAGCCGGTCGGCGGGCCCGTGGCGTCGCGGGCGATCTTGCCACCCGTTACGTCCGGCATTGCGGCGGTCACACCCAAGAGCGCGAGGCCGCGGCTGTTGACCCACGCCGTGTGCCCGTCATTGCCCCAAAGAACAACCGGCCTCGTCGCCTCGATGCCGTCGAGGTCCTTGGCCGTCGCCGAGAAGCCGTAATCGTCGAGCTGCGCGGCCTCGAACCACTCGTCGGCGCCGCCCAGATGCTTGGCGAGGCAGTCCTGGATCACCGGCTTCAGTGCATCGATTGTGGCCTTGATCCCGGCGAGGCTGCACTTTGCGCTGTCCACCGCACCGATGATCGGATGGACGTGAGTGTCGATCAGCCCCGGGAGCACCAGCTTGCCGCCAAGGTCGATGACCTTTGTCCGGCGCCGATCAGCGGTGTCACGTCCTCGTTGCGGCCAACGGCGAGAATCGTATTGCCGCGAAAGGCGAGCGCCTGCTTGATGGAACGTGTCTTGTCTGCCGTGTAAATCTTGCCATTACGCAAGACGACATCAGCCTTAGCTTGGTCTTCTGCCTCGGCGGTCGCAGACCACAACAACGCGAGAATGGCGAGCATCGATCCTGCCGCCAGCAAGCCAGTCCAACGTCGCGACACCAAGTCCTCCCTTGCTCTAGCGTGACTTGCGGCCAAGCAGAACGTCCTTGGCCTCGTTGATGCGGGCCGCAAGATAATTCGATCCGCCCTGATCCGGGTGCAGTTTCATCATCAGCTTCCGATGCGCGGCGCGGATCTCCTCCTCGCTCGCACCGGGCTTGAGCCCAAGCAAGGCATAGGCCTCCTCGACGCTCAAGCGGCTTCGCGCCGGCCCCCGTGGCCTCTCTCTCGGAGACTCCTCCGAGCGCCGGTCGCGCCAGTCTTGCGAGCGCCGGTCGAGATAGGCCTCGATGAGCAGCGCGCCCTGGGGGTCACTGACGCGCAGCTCCTCGAGCAGCGTCGTGAGCTCATCGTCGCTCAGCGACGATAGCGACCTGCCGGCGAATTGGCCCTTGAGACAGCTTCCTTCCATGCGCCCGCTATCGTGGTCGAGCTCCATATCGAGGGCTTCGGTGCGCACTTGCGATTTTTGTCCGGGAGTTTTGCGCGACGAGCCGCCGAAGGGTCCGCTGCCGACATACCACGACCCCACGGGCAGGCCGATGAGGGCGAGGCCGAACATGGCGAGAGGTATGGCCAGAATTACCAGGCCGCGCATCAGAAGCAGGGCAGCAATCGCCAGAGCCGCGACGCCGCCAGTCTTGCGGATGACTGTGGCGAGCGTCTGCGGGTTGGCGGTGGCGAGCAAGCGTCCGCCAAAGATCAGGACCAGGAGCAGCGCAACGCCGGCCAGAAAGAAGGGCATCGGGTAGAGCGTCAGCCTGGCTGTTCGGAGCCGAGCGGCCCGCCGTCGAGCTGCTCGAGCAAGTGCAAGGCGGCAGGGCTCTTGGTCTCCGCGCCGAAATCCTTGAGCGCCTTGCGGCCACCCGTCGCATAGACCGCGACGGCCGCCAAGAGCGCCCGAAGCTGCCCTGCCGAGCCGGCGTCGAAATGGCAATAAGCGCCGCGGGTCAGCCGCGCGATCTCCTTGAAGGCGCGCTCGGCCCTCGGCTCCCGCCCCTCCTGAAACAAAAAGACGGGCACGCCGAGCAGGCCAAGCTCGCCCGCGCGCGCGGAGAGCTCGTCGATCTCTTCTTCCATGCAATCGCCGACATAGACGACCGCGTTCACCTTGGCCTTCTCGCTCTCGCGGCGGGCGTGGCTCAGCACCTTGCGGATCTGGGTGAAGCCGCCCCGGCAAGACACGCCGGACATCAGCCGGGCGAGCGCCTCCGGGTCGCCGACCCATTTGCTCGCGCGGGTCGCGTTCAAGCCCCGGAAATAGACGAGCTGGACATCGAGGCCGCCAACCTCCTTGACGGCGCGGAACATGTCGGCCTGGAGCTTAAGCGCGAGGTCCCAGCTCGGCTGCCGGCTCATGGTGGCATCCATGGCGAAGATAAGCCGCCCGTGGCCCGAAACGGCTGGGGTCATGCTCTTCACGCGGGCCAGGAAAGCGTCGATCTCGGCGCCGCTCGAGCGCGGCGCCTCAACCGCGCCTTGTTTCTTCACCGGCGTTTTCGAGTCCGCCGCCATCGCGCTTCAGGCCTCCAATCGGCATCGCCCCCGACCTAAAGATGGACCCTCCCATGCCGGTGAGCAATGGGAGCGGGCTCATTCCTCGTCAGAGGCGGCGGCCAGCAGCGCGGCATTGCCCCCGGACGCCGTGAGGTCCGTGGTCCGTACCCGCTCAAGCGAGAAGCCTTTCAGGGTGTTCGGCCCTCCTGCCTTCGGCCCGGTCCCCGAAAGGCCTTCGCCGCCGAATGGCTGCACCCCCACCACCGCCCCGATCTGATTGCGGTTCACATAGATATTGCCGGCCTTCACTCTTGCCGCGACGAAGTCGGCGGTAGCCTGGATGCGGGTATGGATCCCGAGGGTCAGCCCATAGCCCGTGGCGTTGACAGCCTCGCAGACCTCTCCCAGCCGGTCGCCGGCGAAGCGGACGACATAGAGGATCGGCCCGAACACCTCGCCCTGCAGGAGCTTCAGGGAAGGAATGGCGTAGATTGCGGGCGCGACATAGGTGCCGTGTACACAGGCCCCGGGTAGAGGCAGGTCGATCAGCTCGCGCGCCTCGATCCGCATGCGCGCTTTGTGCCGCTCGAGCGCGACCTTCGCCTCGGCGTCGATCACCGGTCCGACATCGGTCGCGTAGTCGAGCGGATCGCCGATCCTGAGCTCCCGCGCCGCGCCGAGCAGCATCTCGATCATAGTGTCGGCCACATCCTCCTGCAGCAAGAGGACGCGCAGTGCCGAGCAGCGTTGGCCCGCGCTGTCGAAGGCCGAGCGGAGCCCATCGTCCACCACCTGCTCCGGCAGCGCTGAAGAATCCACGATCATGCAATTCAGCCCGCCGGTCTCGGCGATCAGCTTGGCAATCGGGCCGTCGCGCGCGGCGAGCGCCCGGTTGATGGCGATACCGGTATCGGTGCCGCCGGTGAAGGCAACGCCGTTCACGCGCGGATCGCTGACCAGCGCGGCGCCCACCGTCTCACCGCGGCCGGGCACGAGATGAAGGACATCGGTGGGGATTCCGGCCGCGTGCAGGTGCTTCACCGCGCGGGCGGCCGTCAGCGGCGTCTGCTCGGCGGGCTTGGCTACTACCGAATTGCCGGCGGCAAGCGCCGCCGCCACTTGCCCCGTGAAAATGGCGAGCGGGAAGTTCCAGGGCGAGATGCAAGCAAAGACGCCCCGGCCATGCAGAGACAGCTCATTGCGCTCGCCGGTCGGACCTTTGAGTACCATCGGCTCCGCGAAGCTCCGGCGCGCCTCCGCCGCCGCGTAACGGAGATGATCGACTGCCTCGCGCACATCGCCTTGCGCGTTGGCGAGCGTCTTCCCTGCCTCCCGCACCATCAGACCCATCAGCGCCGCCCGGTCGGCCTCGAACAGATCGGCGGCGCGCTCGAGCATCGCCGCGCGCGCCTCGCCCCCTGTTGCGTCCCAGTCCCAGGACGCCGCCTTGGCCGCGACCAGCGCCTTGTCCGCGGCCTCCGCATCGGCATAACGGCAGGTACCGACAATGACTCGCCGGTCATGCGGCGAGGCAATCCCCACGACCTCACCGCCCCGCACCGCCTCGCCGGCGACGATGGGACCGGCCTCGGCGGGCTGTGCAAGCCCCTGTTCGATTTCGTGGAGCAAAGTGTGCCGGACGGGTCCCTCCCACAGCGGCAGCCCCAGGCTGTTCCGCCGTTCCGGTGCGAACAGGTCCGGCGGGATCGGGATCAGCGGATTGGCTTTCGGTTCAAGCTTCGCGGCCTTCTCCACCGGATCGGCAATGATGGCGGTGATCGGCGCCGCGTCATCGGCGAGCCGGTTGACGAAAGAGGTATTTGCGCCGTTCTCGAGGAGCCTGCGCACGAGATAAGCCAGCAGGTCTTTATGACCGCCGACCGGCGCGTAGATGCGGCATGGCTTCCCCAAGGCCTCGGGTCGCACCACCTCCCTATGCAAGGCCTCACCCATGCCATGGAGGCGCTGGAACTCGTAAGGCTGATCCTTGCCGAGAACCGTGATGGCGGCGATTGTGTGAGCGTTGTGGGTGGCGAATTGCGGGAAGAAGAGCTTGGGCCGGGCGAGCAGCGCACGCGCCGCCGCAAGATAAGCGACATCGGTGTTGACCTTGCGGGTGAACAGCGGATAGCCCGCGAGCCCCGCTTCCTGCGCCCATTTGATCTCGCTGTCCCAATAGGCGCCCTTGACCAGCCGTACCGGGATGCGCCTGCCGGTCACGGCTGCAACCTCCCCAAGCCAGGCGGTCAGAGGTAGGGCGCGTTTGCTATAAGCCTGCACGGCGAGCCCTAGCCCGTTCCAGCCGGAGAGCGCCGGGTCGGCAAGCAACGGTTGCAGGAGCGCCAGGCTGAGATCGAGCCTGTCCTGCTCCTCGGCGTCGATGGTGAGCGGCAGCCAGGCCTCCCGCATGGCCAAGGCGAGCTCCTTCAAGCGCGGCAACAGCTCAGCCTTGAGGCGGACCTCTTGCGACGGCTGGTAGCGCGGGTGCAGAGCCGAGAGCTTCACCGACAGGCCGGAGCGGCGCTCCAGCTCCTCGTCGCTCTGCGCCGGGGGTGGACCTGCCCACGCCGCGATGGCTCTGACTGCATCGTGATAACGCGACGCATAGCGTTCGGCGTCCTCGCTCGTGCGCGCGGCCTCGCCCAGCATGTCGAAGGAGAAACGATAGCCGGCACGCGCCTCCTCCTCGGCGTTGGCAAGCGCCTGCTCGATGGTCTGGCCGAGCACGAACTGGCCGCCAAGGATGCGCATGGCCTGACGCAGCGCGTTGCGGATCACCGGCTCGCCACTGCTGGCAATCAGCCGCTGCACCACGCCGGCAAGGTTGCCGCCGTCGCCCGCGCCCCAATCGATCACCCGTCCGGTCAGCATCAGCCCATAGGTCGAGGCATTGACGAGCAGGGGGCTCGAATGACCGAGATGCCGCGCCCAGTCGCCACTGCCGATCGTGCCGGCGATCAGCCGGTCGGCGGTATCGGCATCGGGAATGCGCAGCAGCGCCTCGGCGAGACAGAGCAGCAGCACCCCTTCCCGGCTCGACAGCCCGTATTCATGCAAGAAGGACTCGACGACGCCTTGTTCCGGCCGTCCCGCCCGCGCCGCCTGCACGAGCCGCTCGGCGAGGCGCGCAATCTCGTTGCCCTCAGCCTCGCTGACCCGCGCCTGCTCGATCAGCGTCGCAACGAGCTTGCCTTCGTCGGCGAGAAGCGCCTCGTTGAGCCTCGCGCGGGTGGGCAAGACGCTCGTTTGCGCAACATGGAGTTTCGGCTCACCCATTGGACAAGTCTAATCCTTAAGGCCTTATCCTTCGAGACGGCGTGACGCGGCTCCTCAGGGTGAGGAGCGCCCGTCGGGGCGCGCCTCGAGCCACGACGCCCCGGTGTCAGTCCGATTGGCCTCCCGCGCACAGGCTGCTATCGTCACGGCCCTTTGGCGACGCAGCAGAAACGTCATGGCTCAAAGCATCACCACGGTCCGCACGGTCAAGGATTTACGGGCAGAGCTCGCCGAATTGCGGAAGGCCCGCGAGACCGTCGCGCTCGTGCCCACCATGGGCGCGCTCCATGCCGGGCATCTGTCCCTGATCGCCGTCGCCAAGGCCAACGCGGATCGCGTCGTCGTCTCCATCTTCGTCAATCCGGCCCAGTTCGGACCGCGGGAGGATTTCGCCCATTACCCGCGCGATGAGGCCGGCGACGTTGAGAAGCTCACCGCAGCCGGCGCCGATCTCGTCTTCATCCCCGCGCTGGCCGAAATATACCCGCCGGGCTTCGCCACGCGGGTGAGCCTGCCGAGCCTCACCGAGGACCTTTGCGGTGCGGCGCGGCCCAATCATTTCGAAGGCGTGGCCACGGTTGTCACCAAGCTCCTCTTGCAATCCGCACCGGACGTGGCGGTGTTCGGCGAGAAGGACTACCAGCAGCTCCTGATGATCAGGCGCCTCGTACGCGACCTCGACATTCCGGTACGGATCGTCAGCGCGCCGGTCATGCGCGAGGAGGATGGGCTCGCGCTCTCCTCGCGCAACGGCTACCTCTCACCCGCCGAGCGTGCGATGGCTCCGATCCTCTTCCAGGTTCTGAGCGAAGTAGCGGCAGGCTTGGCTAATGGCCAAGGATGCGATGCCGTCTCCGGAGCGGGCCGCTTCAAGCTCGAGGCCAAGGGCTTTCGCGTGGATTATGTGGCGATCCGCGATCCCGAGACGCTTGCGCCTCTGTTCGGCCCGATCAAGGGACCGGCGCGCGTGCTCGGCGCCGTCTATCTCGGCAAGACGCGGCTGATCGACAACGTCCCCACGATGCCTAAAAATCGATAAGGCGAAGTTCGCGCAAATCAGCGCGCATGGCAGGTGGCATCTCGCTACCTTCGTCCCCGACGGTCCGCAAATCGGGCGGCGCGTCGGCCGGCGCGAGATACCGCCAGCCCTGAAAGGCCCGCCGCGCCCGCGGCCGCGTCGCCACGAGCTCGGAATCGAACACGATGGCGCAACAGGCAATCCCGTCATCCTTGACGTCGGGCCGGAGATCGATCACGCGCTGCCGGACGAGGATCACCCCCTTGATCACCCAATAAAGCGAGCCGCCGTCGAGCACTTCGTCCCGCCGGCGCGGCGTCTGCAGGGTGCGGTGACACAGCTCGACCGGTTCTCGCGCGCGCCTGAGATGCTTCAGCCTTTCGGTCTGCCAGGCCTTCAGCTCCTGCACCGTTTCGACCCCGACACACAGCTTGATGAGATGGACCGTCATTCACCCCATCGCCTTTTGAGGAAAGTCATTGGCGCTATCCTAGCGCCTGACGTGGCCAGCCCCAATCAATGCGTTTGCGTTTTGCCCAATCACGCAAGGCTGACGCAAGAGTGAACGGGAGTGACGCGAGAGCTCAGCCATTCGCGGCTATAGCTCGGTTCGGTGACTCTCGCCGCCGCTGGTGGTTCCACCCTACGGCGCCGTCGGCCCCGGGAACAGCGAGTCGGTACGCCCGGCGAGCCAATAGGCAAGAAGGCCGACCCATTCCTTGACGGAAACGTCGACCCGCCGCAAACCTTCAGAGATCTTGTCGAACGCCCGGGTGAGATCGGCGGATCCACGCGCGCGGTAGTCCACGGGCCACGGCTCGACCTCGAAGCCCGCGCGGCGGAACGCACCCATCGCCCGCGGCATGTGGTAGCCCGAGGTGATCATCACCCAGCGCTTGTCGGGGCCAACGAGACCGAGCTTGCTGAGCTCGGCTTTCAGATAGACAGCGTTCTCATAGGTATCGCGGGAACCCGCCTCCAGGATCAGCCGGTCCCGCGCAACGCCCATGTCGGAGAGGAGTGCCGCGGCCCCGTCCGCCTCGCTATCCACCTTGTAGAGGATGCCGGCATCGCCGCCGCTGAAGGCGATCTTCGCCTCGGGAAATTTGCGGGCGAGCACGACGGTCTCCAGGATGCGCTCGCCAGCCTCGTTCACGGCCGGTGCGCGCCGCGCCGCCTCGATCAGCCTGTCCTCAGCGCCGCCAAGCACGATGAAGCCGGTTGGCGCCGGCGGCGCGTCGAGATTGGCGCGCGGGAAGCGGTCCTCGAGCGGCAGCATCAGAGCGTTCCCGAGCGGCGAAAGTCCCGCGAGCAATAAGAGACCCGCACCGACGGTGACGAAGCGGCGTCCCCATCGCGCCCATCCCGTCCAAATCAAGATCGCGCCGTAGCCGATCAGGAGGGCGATTAGCGTCGACGGCTGGAGCACAAACCATACGATCTTGGCGAGATAGAAGAACATGCTTGAACCAGCTCCTACCTCAACCACAAGGCCGCAAGGCCAAGAAAGGCGAAGAAACCGACGCAATCGGTCATCATGGTCACGAACACCCCCGAGGCGATGGCTGGATCGAGGTCGAGCGCATAGAGCCCGAGCGGGATGAGAATGCCCGATAAGGCCGCTACCAGGAGGTTGATAACCATCGCCGAGCCGATCACCACCCCAAGCGGGCCGCTACCAAACCAGAAATACGCGATGGCGCCCATGATGAGCGCGAACATGAGCCCATTGAGCAACCCCACCACCGTTTCGCGGCCGATGACGCGGGCGGCGTTGACGGCGCTCAGATCCTGGGTGGCGAGCGCCCGCACCGCCACGGTCATGGTCTGGGTGCCGGCATTGCCGCCCATCGACGCCACGATCGGCATCAGTACGGCCAAAGCCACCATCTGCTGGATGGTGGCGTCGAACAGGCTGATCACCAGCGAGGCGAGGATAGCAGTGCCGAGGTTTACAAAGAGCCAGATGAAGCGGTGCTTGGTGGTCTGCCATACGGGATCCGAGACCAATTCCCCGGCCACGCCGCCCAACCGCAGGATGTCCTCAGAGGCTTCTTCCTGGATGACCTCGACGATGTCATCCGCGGTGATCACCCCGACCAGCCTTCGGTCGGAATCGATGACCGGCGCCGAGGTCAGATTGTAGCGCTCGAAGGTGCGCGCCACCTCCTCCTGGTCGGCTGTGACGTCGACCGGATGAATATCGCGATTGGTGATCGCCTCGATATTGATGAGCCGTTTGGAGCGGAGCAGCTGGTCGAGCGCCACCGAGCCGATCAGATGATAGGCCGGGTCAACGACAAACACCTCGTAGAAGCGGTCGGGCAGGTCCTCGGTCTCGCGCATATGCTCGAGCGTCTGCTCCACCGACCAGAATGGCGGCACGGCGATGAGGTCGGTTTGCATGATGCGGCCGGCGGAATCCTCTGGATATTCGAGGCTCCGCTCCAAGGCCGCGCGCTCGAAGGAGGGCAGCTTGGCGAGAATGTCGGTCTGGTCTTGCTTGTCGAGGTCCTCGATGAGGTAGACCGCCTCATCCAAGTCGAGCTGCTGCAGGGCCTCGGCGACCTTCTCATTCGGCATCGCCTCCAGCACCTGGTCGCGCACGCCCTCATCGAGCTCGGAGAGCGCCGCCGCATTGAAATCGCGGCCGAGAGTAGCGATCAGCGGTTCGCGCTGATCGGGCCGGAGGAGCTGGATCAGGTCGGCGAGGTCGGCCTCGTGCAGCGGAAGGGTGAGCTCGCGCACCGTCTGCGCATCGTCCGCCTCGAGCGCCGCCTCCACGGCGTGCAGGAACTCGGAGCGGAACGCTCCCTCCTCGTCGCGCAAGGGTATTTCGCTTGCGGCGTCCTGCATCCGCGTATCCGATCGGCAATGTTCTAAAGGGCTTCAAGCTGGGGCAACGCCGCCGGTAACGGAGCGGCAATCGGCGCGAGATAGGCTTTGCGCGATTGCTGGGCCCGGCCTGCGACAACAGGCTCGGCGGATGCGCCACTAAAACCTTGTTCTGGCCGAATCTCCAGCCAAAAAAATGGCCGAGGCAGGGAGAACAGACACTGCCGCCCGGAAGGACGCATCAAAAAGGGGGATTGGTGCGGTCGAGAGGAATCGAACCTCCACGAGCAAGCTCACAGCGACCTCAACGCTGCGCGTCTACCATTTCCGCCACGACCGCAGCGTGACCGAGATCACGCGTCGAAACACACAAACCCGAAGCGTCTGCCCACCGATATCGCTAAAGGCGCGTCCCGCGGCAAGGGTCAGCGGGCCCCGGCTGCATTAGCAAACCTCGACCTAGGGTGCAAGGCAGCACTGAAAGGGCTAGCTTCAGAAGGCACAACACTTTTCGGTCCCCGAGGTTTCCTTTGGCAAATCCTGCCCTTCAAACGACCGCCCCCCTCGCCACAGCGGCTGCGGAGGTGGAATGGCTCGTCAGCCGCGCTCCCGTGCCATACCAAACGGCGGTCGAGGCCATGGATGCCCGGGCGGCGGCGATTGCCCAGCGCGAGGCGCCCGAATGCGTGTGGCTGCTGGAGCACCCCGCCATCTATACGAGCGGCACAAGCGCGGCTCCTCAAGAGCTGCTTGAGCCGTCACGCTTTCCGGTGTTCGAGAGCGGCCGCGGCGGGCGCTTTACCTATCATGGGCCGGGACAGCGCGTGGCCTATGTGATGCTGGACCTCGGGCGGCGGGGTCGCGACGTCCGGGCTTTCGTCTTGGCGCTTGAGGCTTGGCTGATTGCGGCGCTGGCCCGTCTTGGCGTCGACGGCGAGCACCGGTACGGCCAGATCGGCGTCTTTGCTGGGGCGGCGAAGCTCGCGAGTATTGGCGTGCGCGTGCGGCGCTGGGTGAGCTTCCACGGCATGAGCCTGAACGTCGATCCGGATTTGGAGCATTTCTCAGGCATCGTCCCTTGCGGGCTTACCGAAACCCCGGTGACGAGCCTCGCCGCGCTCGGCGCCGAGACCGATATGGAGCGGGTCGATGCCGCCCTCCGCGCCGCCTTCGACGAGATTTTCGGTGCGAAGGCGCTCAGCGCCAATTTGTCCCGATTACCCTGAAGCCGGGCGCAACCGAGCCGCCTTCTTTGACGACGGTCACCTTGGTCACGCGCGCATCTGGAGGACCGTCGGCGCAGCGCTTCAGCATCTCGTCGACCTTGTCGGCTGGGCCAGAGAAAACCGCCTCGACGGCACCGTCGCTCGTGTTACGCACTGTGCCATAGAGCTTAAGCGATCGCGCGGTCTCATCTGTCCAGGCCCGGTAATAGACACCATGCACCCGGCCTTCGATCCTCACCGTAACGGTCTTGTACAGTTCCGCGTTGCGCGTCATCGGACTCGCGTTCGCTCTAACCTTAGGCGAATTCGAGGATCACGGCGTCGACATTCAAACTGTCGCCCGGTTTGGCCAGGACCTTCGACACGGTGCCGTCGCGCTCCGCCTTGAGCACGTTCTCCATCTTCATCGCCTCGACGACGCACAGCGCATCGCCGGCGCAGACCTCCTGGCCCTCGCTGACGGCGAGCGAAACGACCATTCCGGGCATCGGGCAGAGCAGGAGCTTCGAGGTATCGGCCTTCTCCTTCACCGGCATCAGCGCCGCGAGCTCGGCCTCACGCTCGGTGAGCACTCGGACGTGAACCTCGACGCCCTCATAGGTCAGTTGATAGCCGTTGAGGATCGGGCGCACCTGCACGGAGACCGGCTTGCCGTCAATAGTCCCCTTCCACACCGGCTCCCCGAACCACCAGGACGAGGCGATATTCACCTTACGCTGCGGCCCTTCCGCGCCGAAGGTCACGGCATAGAGGCCGTTGGCGCCACCCTCGACGGTAATCTTCTCGCTCACGTCGCCCAGCTCCACGATGCGGAGCTCGGCGAACCGCACCGGCTCGCCATGCATCTGCTGGGTGATAGCGCGGCGCCTTATATTGCTGATGTGGTCGATGACGGCGGCGACCGCCACCATCGCGTCGCGCTCAGCGCCGGTCGGCACCGGCGGCTTGAAGCCGTCGGGAAACTCCTCGGCGATGAATTTTGTCGAGATGAGCCCTTCCTTCCAACGCTCGTTCCGCATGATCGCGGCGAGGAACGGAATATTGTGGCGGAAGCCGTCGATGGTGAAAGCGTCGAGCGCGTTCCCCATCTGCTCAATAGCCTGCGCCCTAGTCGGCGCATGCGTCACGAGCTTGGCGATCATCGGATCGTAGAATACGGGGATCTCCCCTCCCTCCTCCACGCCCGAATCGAGCCTAGTGGTGATACCGTCGGCCGTCGTGCCTTGCTTCGGCGGGCGATAGCGGATGAGCCGCCCTGTCGAGGGCATGAAGTTCCGCGTCGGGTCCTCGGCATAGATACGCGTCTCGATGGCCGAGCCTTCGAGCTTCACGTCCCCCTGCTTCAGCTTGAGCTTCTCGCCGGCGGCGATCTTCAGCATCTCCTCGACAAGATCGAGCCCCGTGATCAGCTCGGTCACCGGATGCTCGACCTGAAGCCGCGTATTCATCTCGAGGAAGTAGAAATTGCGGTCCTTGTCGACGATGAACTCGACGGTGCCGGCCGAATCGTAGCCGACGGCCTTGGATAGGGCGACGGCCTGCTCGCCCATGGCGACGCGTGTATTGGCGTCGAGGAACGGACTTGGTGCCTCTTCGATGACCTTCTGGTTACGCCGCTGGATTGAGCATTCGCGCTCCCAGAGATAGAGCACGTGCCCATGCTTGTCGCCGAGCACCTGAATCTCGATGTGGCGTGGCTCCTCGATATATTTCTCGACGAAAACGCGGTCGTCGCCAAAGCTCGACTTCGCTTCCGATTTCGACGAGTTGAAGCCCTCCTCGACCTCTTTGCGGCTATAGGCAATGCGCATGCCCTTGCCGCCGCCGCCGGCCGATGCCTTGATCATGACCGGATAGCCGATCTCGTCGGCGATCTTGGCGGCCTCCTTGGCGTCCTTGATAACGCCGAGATAACCCGGGACGGTCGACACCTTGGCTTTGGCGGCGAGCTTCTTCGATTCGATCTTGTCGCCCATCGCCTCGATCGCCTTGACGTTCGGGCCGACAAAAGCGATGCCGGCCTTGACCAGCGCCTTGGCGAAGCCTGCGTTCTCGGACAGGAAGCCGTAGCCTGGATGGATCGCCTCGGCCCCGGTCTCCTTGGCGGCGGCGATGATCTTGGCGGCGTCGAGATAGGATTGGCTCGCGGCGGCTGGGCCGATGCGGACCGCCTCGTCGGCCATCTCCACATGCAGAGCATCACGATCGGCGTCAGAATAGACGGCGACCGTGGCAATGCCGAGCCGCCTCGCGGTCCGGATGATGCGGCAGGCGATTTCGCCGCGATTGGCAATGAGAAGCTTGGAGAACATAGATTGGTAGCCCCGTGCTGCTTGGGCTTTTCTTAGAGGCTCGCTTGGCGGGAGTAAACCCGCGAGCTCACTCGGCAGCCGGCGTCAGGGGCTTGCGCTTAGGCGGGCGCTTTGAGCCTTTGCGGCCCTTATTGCCATCTTCCGAGGCGGCGGCTTTGGCGGCGGAGCTGAACGCCAACACTTCCGCCGTGCGGCGCCCGTCCTGCTCCTCGGCCTCGCCCGAGGCATCGATGACGGGCCGGGAGACTTTGCGATCCGCAGCGCTCTCGGGAGCCGCCTCGGCCTCGCTTTCGGCCATTGCCGCGGCAGGCTGAGCGTCCGCCGCCGGCTTAGCCTCCGCCTCGTCGGCAGCCACCGGGCCCTCAAAGTGGCCCCGCGCCACGGCACGCGCCCTCGCCTTCCGGTAATCCTTGGCGAGGAAGGTGTAGACCGCAGGCGTGACGAACAGCGTGAACAGCGTGCCGATGGCCATGCCGGCGGCGATGACCAGGCCGATATTGAAGCGGCTGGCGGCGCCCGCGCCCTTAGCGATCAAGAGCGGCACCATGGCCACCACCATGGCGGCGGTGGTCATCAGGATCGGCCGCAGCCTGACCGCTGCCGCCTGCTCGATCGCCTCGCGCCGGCCCAAGCCCTGTTCCGCCTGGAGCTTGTTGGCGAAGTCGACCATCAGGATGCCGTGCTTGGAAATGAGACCGATCAGCGTGACCAGCCCGATCTGCGTGTAGATGTTGATGGTGCCGAGCCCGGCATTGAGTGGGATCAGCGCGCCGAACATCGAGGTCGGCAGCGCGATCAGGATGATGAACGGGTCGCGGAAGCTCTCATATTGCGCGGCGAGCACCAGAAAAATCACGATCAGGGCGAAGATGAAGGTGTAGACGAGGGAATTGCCCTCCTGCACGAACTGCCGGCTCTCCCCCTGAAAATCGTAGAAGAAGCCTTCCGGGAAGCTCTTCGCCTTGTCTTTCAGAAAGTCGATGGCCTCGCCCACGGTTCGGCCGGGGAACGGCACCGCCGACAGCGTCGCTGAATTGAGCTGCTGGAAGTTGGTGAGCGAGTTTGGCTGCACCGTCCTCGTCACGGTCGCGACATTCGACAGCGGCACGAGCGCGCCGGAAGCCGTGCGGATCTGATAGCGCGTCAGCCAGTCCTCGTTCAGACGATAGTCGCGGGGCACCTGTGGGATCACGCGGTAGCTCCGCCCGTAGAGATCGAACAGATTGACGTAGTTGCCGCCGAGCAGGGTCGCGAGCGAGCCGCCGATATCGGCCATCGAGATGCCGAGCCGGTTGGCCTTGTCGTGGTCGATCTTGAATTCGATCTGGGGCGTCTCGAAGCGCAGATCGGAATCGGAGAAGATGAACAGCCCGCTTTCCCGCGCCGATTTCTCGACATCGGCGAGCACCTCGGCGAGCTCGGTGAAGGGCCTCGTCGTGGTGATGACGAATTGCACCGGCGGTCCGCCCGTGGAGCCCGGCAAGGCGGGTGGCGAGAAGGCAAGGGCGAGCGCCGTCGGTAGGCTGTTGATGCGCGGCGACAGCTCCTGCAGCACCGCCTTCTGATTGCGCGTCCGTTCTCCCCAGGGCTTGAGCAGGATGCCGGCGAAGCCCTGATGCACGTCGCCCATGCCGTTGATGGTGAACACGTGCTCCTTCTCGGGCACCGTCGAGTAGACCTTGTAGAGCTGCTGGGTTGCGTCCTCGAGATAATCGAGATTGGCGTATTGCGGGGTCTTCACCAGGGTAAACAGGACGCCCTGATCCTCCTCCGGCGCGAGCTCCTTTTGCGTCGTCATATACATGAGCCCGGTCCCGGCGATGAGGCCGGCGAGCACGAGCAAAGTCACCGGCCGATAATTCAGGGTCCCGTGCAGCCTCCGCTGGTAGCGCCCTTTCAGGCCCTCGAACATGCGGTCGAGGAAGCGCGTGAAGCGCCCGCCGCCTCCCCCGTTATGCGCCTTCAGCAGGCGGGAGCACATCATCGGCGAGAGCGTGAGCGCGACCACCCCCGACACCAGCACCGCGCCTGCCAGCGTGAAGGCGAATTCCTTGAACAAGGCGCCGGTGAGACCTGAGACGAAGCCGATCGGCGCGAACACGGCGGCGAGCGTGATGGTCATGGCGATGATCGGGTAGACGATCTCCCGCGCCCCGAGCAGCGCCGCCTCGAACGGCCGCTTCCCTTCCTCGATGTGACGGTAGATGTTTTCCACCACGACGATGGCGTCGTCGACCACGAGGCCGATGGCGAGCACCAGCGCGAGCAGCGTCATCAAATTGATGGAATAGCCAAGCGCGAGCAGAAGCCCGAGCACGCCGATCAGCGACAGCGGGATGGTGACGATCGGGATGATGGTCGACCGGAGATTGCCGAGAAACAGGAAGATCACCACGACGACGATGATCGCCGCCTCGCTCAAGGTCTTCATCACCTCCCAGAGCGAGGCCCGGATGAAATTGGTGGCGTCGTAGGCGATCGCCGCATCGAGACCCTCGGGCAGCTCGCTCTGGATCTCGGGGAAGGCCTTGCGCACGGCGGTGATCACGGTGAGCGGGTTGGCGGTGGGCGTGGCGTAGACGCCGATGAACACGGCCTTCAGCCCGTCGAATACCGAGGAGGAATCGGAGCTTTGCGGCCCGAGCTCGATCTCGGCGACATCGCTCAGGCGGATCAGCGCGTCGCCGCGGTTCAGCACCACGAGGCGGCCGAAGTCGGCCGGATTATCGAGGGAGGTCTTGGCGTTGATGTTGGTCTGTACGAAATCGCCCTTCACCTGGCCCGGCGCCGAGGTAAAATTGTTGCTGGCAAGCGCGGCCCGGACGTCGAGGGGTGTCACGCCGAGCGAGGCCATGCGGTCCGGATCGAGCCAGATGCGCATAGCGAACACTTGCCCGCCGAGAATCTCCGCATTGGCCACGCCGTCGATGGTCTGCAGCTTGGGCTGCACCACGCGGTTGAGATAGTCGCTGATCTGCGAGCCGTTCATCACCTTGGAGTTGAACGACAGATACATGAGGGCGTAGCCCTCACCGGTCTTCTTGGTGACGATCGAATCGTCGGCCTCGCGCGGCAGGATGCCCTTCACCTGAGCGACCTTGGATAGGACGTCGGTCATCGCCCGGTCCGGATCGGCATCGAGCTTCAGATTAAGGGTGACGGTCGAGACATTCTGCGTCGAGGAGGCGACCAGCGTGTCGATGCCTTCTGCGCTCGCCACCGCTTGCTGGATCGGCACGGTGATGAAGCCCTGAATGAGATCGGCGTTGGCGCCGGGATAGACCGTGGTAACGGTGATAGTGGTGTTGGACAGTTCGGGATATTGCCGGATCGGCAGCTTGAAGCCTGCCTGCGCGCCGATCAGGAAGATCAGCAGGCTCACCACCATGGCCAGCACCGGCCGCTTGATAAAGATATCGGTGAAGGCCATGGGAACTTACTGCTTCGGCCGCTCGGCGGATGGCGTCAAAGGTTGCGAATTGTCGATCTTGACGGAGGCGCCCGGGTGCAGCTTGAGCTGGCCGCTGGTCACCACCTGCTCGCCGGGCTGCACGCCCTCGAGGATGGCGACGTTGTCGCCCTGGCTCTGGCCGACGCGGACGAAGCGCCGCTCGACGGTGAGCGTCGGCGCCGGCACGGTGACATCGCCCACGCTCGCGGTCTTTTCCGGCGCGGGCGGTCCTTCTTTCACCACCCACACACCGTCGCCATAGAGCCCATAGGTGATCGCGGTGCGGGGCACCGTGACGAACTGCTTCGGTTGGCCTTCCAGCACCGCCACATTGGCGAACATGCCGGGCAAGAGTTTGTGGTCTGGGTTGGGCAGCCTGCCGCGCACCATCAGGGTGCGCGTGTCCTGCGCCACCTTTGCATCGAAGGCCTCGATCTCGCCCTTGAATACCTGCCCCGGATAGGCGCTGAGGGAAAGCTCGACGGGGTGTCCTACTTTCAACTTACCGACATCGCTTTCCGGAACCGGGAAGTCGATCCAGATCGGGTCGAGCGCCTGCAGCCAGACGAGCGCGTCGCCGGCCTTGATATATTGGCCCTTCTCGACGCGGCGGAGGCCAAGCCTGCCGGCGAAGGGCGCCGTGATGTTTTTCTGCGCGATGATGGCTTCCATGTGCTGCACCGCGGCTGCGGCGGTATCGCGCTTGGAGGTCGTCGTGTCGACCACGGCCTGCGACACGAATTCCTTTTTGACTAGACTGGCCTGCCGCTTGAGATCGGCATTCGCCTCCAGCAATACCGCCCGGTTCTTCTCGAGATCGGCATCCTCGACCGAGGTGTCGAGCTCGACGAGCTTCGCGCCCTTCTCCACGTCCTGGCCGCTGTCGAAGTAGTAGTTCTTGACGATGCCGCCGACCTCTGGCGCCACGTCGATGCCTTGGATGGCGATCAGCGTGCCGATCGATTGCACGCGGTCGACCCAGTCCTCGGTTCCGGCGCGCACCGCCGTGATGGTGGCCGGAGGCGGCGCCATCTTGGCCATGAACTCGCCAATCATCTTCGGCTTGAACACAAGATTGAAATAGCCGACCCCGCCCAGGAACAGGGCGACAAGAATGGCGGCAATGAGAAAGCGTTTGATCATGGTGTTGCTGTTTGAGCTTGCGCCCGCGCCGGACGCGCCCCCGAACGATCGACCCTAGCCATTGGAGAGGGCAAAATTGCGCCCGCCAAAAGGGGGAATAAAGGGGATAGCAGCCTCTTATGCGTTTGCCTACTGCGACAGTTCGGCGATGACGGGGAGTTGAATGGGCCCGCATGCGCAATCTTGGCGGAAACTCAACGCCTGCCGTATAACGTTGTCATGACCATCACCCTCTACGAACTTCAGCCCTCGCCGCATGCACGGAAGGTGCGGCTGCTCGCGTCCGAGCTTGGCATTCCGCTCAACAAGGTCGCTTGCGATCCCCGAATCGGCGAGACGCGCACCGGCGAGTTCCTAGCCAAGAATCCGAATGGCCGCATCCCGACCCTTGAGGAGGACGGCTTCGTTTTGTGGGAATCGCCCGCAATCTTGAAATACCTCTCGGCCAAGCACCCCGAGAGGGCGCTTGCCGGCGCCGAGCCTAAGGCCCAAGCGCTGGTCGATCAATGGATCTGCTGGTGGATCGCAGGCCCCGAAGCCGCCATGGACGCATTGGCTTGGGAGATCCTGATCAAGCCGATGGTGCTGAAGCAGCCCGGCAACGACCCTGGCATCATGGCCGATGCGAGGGCCCGCATCGACCGCTTTCTCCCGGTCCTCGACACCCAGCTTAAGGGCCGCGACTATATCGTCGGTCCGCTGAGCGTGGTTGATTTCCTCATCGGCCCCAGGCTCGACACCGGTCCCGCATTTCTCAAACTCGATATCAGCCCGTATCAGAACATCAACGCCTGGCTCGAACGCCTCCGCGCCAAGCCGTATTGGCACGACGCCTGAGCGCAGGCCGGCGTCATGCGCGCCTCAAGGCGTCTCATAGGAATAGGTGGCGCATAGCGTATCGACATCGGGCGTGCCGGTCGGCGCCGCATCGCCGGAATAGAAATTCAAGGTGAGCTCCCCTTCTCCCGGCGTCCACAGAACCACATAGGTCGCCGGCGCGCCGCACAGCGAATTGCCGTGCAACAACTTCGGACTGGAGGGCGGGTCGATCTTGAACACATCGCCCGAGATCGCATCGCCCGACGCCGACCAGTTACCCTCGCGCGCCATCTCATAGGGCTCGAGCGAAAGACTTTTGCCATCCTTGAAGGTGAGGCTGTAGTCGTCGAGCACGATGTCGCCGGTAATCGACATGGCGGTCTTGCTGAATGCGAGCCAGCGCGCGGCCTCGGCCTGCGCCGCCGTCGCGACGACCCCTAAGACTATGGCGAGAAGCGCCGCGCGCATCGCCCTAAGGACACCCCTTGCTGTTCTCGGTCTGCTTGATGGCCTCGACATTGGCACGCTCGAAACCGTTGAGCGGCACGGCGGCGACATCGTCACGCACGCAGCCCGTATTATCGAAGACCTTGATTGCCTCTGAGGTATGGAAGCAATAGCCGTTCTCCTTGTAGATCCAGTTGCGCGTCTCCCACAGAACCTGGCAGCTCGCCTGCTTCAGCTGCGACGGATCGAAATACTGGCTGTTGGTGCAGCCGAAGGTCTCATGGCAATTGGCGCGCGCCGGGTTAGGCGCGACAACGAGCGCAGCCGAGAGGCCAGCGAGAGCCGTCAAACCCAGGACGCGAACCTCGCGCATTGAACCCTCGACAACGCCTCGGCGCCGTGACGATAGTCGATTTCCGCTGGCGCCGGAATGACGCGAATGCGCGCCGTCGTTCTCACCCGATTATCGGCGCCCGCTTGCCCCTACATGACAGCCAGCCGCCCAAACCCTTACTTTTTGTGGTGCCGCAAAACTTTTGCTATATCGGCGCCTGCTTGAACAACCAGGTTGGTCACATGCGTATGAAATACTCTGCCGCTGTGTTTGCAGCGATTTCTGCCGTCACTTTGGCCTTGCTTCCAGCGGCATATGCCGCCGTCACCGAGCGCGTGAAGCAGGATTGTCGCGGGGACTATAAGCGCTACTGTAACGACTATGCGGTGGGCAGCGAGGCGCTACGCGCCTGCATGTCCCGCTCGTCGAGGAAGCTGTCGAACATGTGTGTGGCCGCTCTCGTCGATGGCGGCGAGATGACCAAAGCCGAAGCCGCCAAATTGCAAAAGGCCAAGAAGACGAAGCATACGACCCATCGGCGCACCTATAGAAGCTCGCATAGGCACTGACCCCGTCACGAACCTCTAAGCAGCTAATCGCCGGCGAAGCCGCCGAGCGAGCCGGCGATGTCGTTGCCGCCTGGGCTCCGCTTGGCGGCGGGAGAGGATGCGTCGGCCTCCTCCGTCGGCGGCTGCTTGGCTTCCGGCGGCGGCATCGGAAAGCCCGTGGCACCGCCGAACAGCGCGGTCGCCATCTTGTTATCGAGCCCATAGACGTCGGCAAAGGTCGAGACCTTGCCCGTCTCGTCGACCACGGCCGTGAAATAGGTCATATGCACGGGAATCTTGCCGCTAATTGAGACCGGGCTGTTGACGCCTTTGTCCCACAGATCCTTGACCTGGCTCGCCGGCCAGCCCTTGTCGGCGGCGAGGAGAACATCGGCGAACTGCTCCGGCTTCTCCATGCGCACGCATTCATGCCCGATCATACGCACCGGCTGCTTGAAATATTTGCGCCGCACCTCCAGCGTGTCGTGCATGTAGACGGTGTGCTTGTTGGGAAAAAGGAATTTCACCTTGCCGAGGACGTTGTCGGGCCCCGCTCTTTGGCTGAAGGTATAATTGAGAATATTGACGCGGCCCCAATCGACCCTCGTCGGATCGATCGGAGTGCCGTTGTAGCTCACCGAGAGCTTGTGGATCTTGAGGATCGAGTAGCTGCCCTCGCGCAACGGCGGCAGCAAATTCTCGGTCACCACCGTCTCTGGCGCGACCCAATCGGGATTGAAGACGATGGTCTTCATGTCGGCGGTGAAGACCGGCGTGGCGTAGCCGATGGTGCCGACGAGCGTCTTGTCGGCGAAGATCGTCTTGCCGTCCTTGACCACATACAGCATGAACTCGGGCGAGTTGTTCCACACATAGAGGCTGCCGAGATCCTCCGGCATCCAGCGCCAGCGCTCCATGTTGATGATGATGCGCCGGATGTCCCGGTCGTTGCCGGCAGGCTTACCGCCCTCCCCGCCGTCGCCACGGGCCTTGAGCAAGGCTTGACGCAGACGCACGAACTGCTCGTGCTGGGGGTGCAACGAGCGGAGATAGGCATCGGGCGCATCGGCCGCGGCGATCTCGGTCAGCACAGTCTTCGGATCGCGCAACGGCGGCGTTTGATCGAATAATTTGCTGAGCTCAGGCGGGTTGAACCGCCCGCCGCGCGCGAAGCGGGCATATTTCAAAATGGCGAGATCGAGCTTCACCTCGGCGACGGCGCGCGCCTCCTGGCTTGGCGGCAGCGCATCGGCGGGCGGCAGCTCGAAGGCAGTGGCGTCAAGACCCCAATCGTCGGCCTTCTCGATCTCGAACAGGGCCTGTTGCCCCTTTGCCGAAAAGCCCATCTCGGTCATCCATAAGGGGCCGGTCCGCGTGCCATAGAAGGCCCCAAGCGCGGCGAGATCGTCGGTATTGGCGCCCTTGACGATTGCCGGATCGGCAAGCTTGGCGCGAATGGTCTGAAGTACCGGGTCCACCGGAGATAGCGCCGTCTCGGCCGCCGGCAGCGGTTGCTGGCCGGCAGGCGCGGCAGCACGCTGGGTTGAGTCGAGCGCGGGAGACGGCGAAGCGGGCTGGACGGTCTCGCTTACGATGGACGCAGGCCCGCCACTCGGCTCAGGCGCAGGTGCCGTTTGGCCAGCCGGCGGTGATACGGCATCCTCGGCGCAAGCAGGCCCGGCCGCCGCCAAGACATAGACTTGGGCCGTGCAGAAAAGGAGGGCGACTAGGCAAGCCCTGCGCATCCTTGTACCCCTCGCGACTCCGTCGAATTTAGCCCGAGACCATGCCTTTCAGCCACCCCGATCTCTCCTTCCGGAGGCTTCCGCCGCACCTCATTTTCCTTTGATTCCTCCCCCTTTGCGGGGAAGGCCGGCGGTGTCGGGTGGGGGCAAGCAGCTCTTGAGCCCAAACGAACCGCTTGAACGAGAGCTTTGTGCGGTTTCAACGTCCGGCAGGGAAATCGATGATCGTAAAGCCGAGCGGCAACTGGCGGCGGTGCTCGACGGGCCTCATTTGATCGCGGTCGGGAAAAGCAGCTTTGCCGTCGAGCGCCTCCAAGAGCACGGCGGTGTCACCCGTCGCTGCCAGCCCGAACGACTTTATCACGTAGGGGTAGCCATCCGACGTGATCGGGCTCGGACCGTTCACGATATGAAAGTGAAGGTGCGGGGCGAGCGATGCACCGCTATTGCCCAGCAAGCCGATGACATTGCCGGCCTGTACTTTATCTCCGACGTTGACCCTGACACTGCCGGGCTTCAAATGGGCGTAGACGGCGCTGAAGCCACCTTTCATCCCGATCACCACATGGTTGCCGGGGAGCTTCGAGAACGGCAGGTCGGCGGGCATCTTGCCCGGCGCCTGATCCGGTTGACCGTCACTCGCTTCCGTCACGACGCCGCTAGCCGCTGCCAGACCTTTGATCCATAGCCCACCCAATTGCTGGGGTTGGTCTTATCGCGGGTGAAGATACGACCGCTGGAGTCGATCTTGATCCAGTCGATCGCGAACCGCTCCGCCCCCTGGAGCTGTCCGTTCAAACCAACCAGCGCGTTGATGTGTCCCGTGGGCCCGCAACAGCCGTCGGATGCCAGCCAGCCTGGCCCTTCGAGCGGCGGCAACAGCGCCGGAGTCTTGCGCCGGGAAACGCTCACCGACCCGCCACCGTAGTTGAAGAGAGTGGGCTGCTGGTTGAACGGGTCCGCGCCGGACACCTCGAACCGGTGCGTAAGACCATGGGGGATGCTGTTTTTCGAGTCGAAGCTGAGGTTGAGGATGAGAACGCGCCCTTCGAAGGGCGCGAACGATGTGGTCGTGGCGAGCTGGCGGTCGAGCGCGTGGAGGTAGTCGCCCTTTATGATGTCGGCGGCACTGAGCGTAAGGAGCGTTTTTGCATTGCCGGCATCGAGCACCTCGACTGAACGCAAATCCGCCGGGCGCCCCAGGGTGTTGAGCAACTGCAGCTCGTAGAGCACGTGGTAGCGACCGTCGCTGCCCAGTACCGGGACGATGGTTTCTTGAGGCACGATCGAGACGACGATCGGCGACAACGGGCTCGTGATTCCGGCGGACGCTTCTGAGCTGTTGAAGGTTGTCGCTGATGGCGATGCGAAGCTCGCCGAGCTGATAGCCAGCGCCACCGTGGTCGCGGCGCTCATTCGAACGGCCGCCTCAATCGGATGCGCACGCCACTGACCAAGGTCTTCCTTTGGTCCTATAATGCAAGCCCCGGGGCATTGATTACCTAAAGCAGATGGTCAGGTGCTGGAACCGCAACGTCCCCCAAGGAATTAGTCCGTTCGTGTAAAAGTTTTTGTTTGGAAGAGCCAATATGAAACCCGTGAGCTTGGCCCTCGTGCTGGTATGCGCTTGGGCCCTCGTCCTTGCCATTTCGGCTGCACCGATGAACGGCGCCCAAGCCGCGAAGCGGCACGTGGCAAGACATGGTCATACTCATACGTACGTGACCCGGACCAGGCGTCGCGGCGGTTATTCCATGACGCTGCGGGACGTGTGGGGTCCCGCCGAAATGCCGCCGGCACCTCGGGATTTCGGACCGCATTTTGACTTCCCGCCCGAACCTCTGAACGGGGGGCTGAATCACGATCCATATCCCAATTAGAGGCTGCCGTTCCGCGTGACCCTTCCGCGGCCAGGCGATTATTTCGCCGTGGACGAGCCGCCCTTGCTCGCGGGAGCGGCGGCCTCGATGTCATGCAGCTTGCTCATGATATCGTTGAGCGACGCATGACAAAATTGACGAAGGTCGACCTTCCCCGTCTCCATCATCATCTTGAAGGCTATATTCTTGTCGGACACCGCCTGTTTCGACAGGACGTCCTTCTTGATCGCCGGGTCCCGCTGCAGATAGTAGGCCTCGATCTTGGCGATCGCGGCCTTGGCATTGTCGACATCGCCCGCCGACAGCTGGTGGCGGCCAACGCACTCTTTGACGATGGCAAAATCGGAATAGTAGGTCTTCAGGTACGCCCCAAGATGCTGTGTAGCAGCATAAGCGGCGGGCGGTAGCACGCTGACGACAGCGGCGAGAAGCAATCGATCGGCCAATTTTGACATGTCAATTCCTTCGGAACGGCCGCCTCGGTCGGGACCCTACGCCTCGTCTACAACGGAATGTTGTCGTGCTTCTTCCAGGGATTCTCGACGTGCTTGCTGCGCAGCATTTGTAACGCACATGCGATGCGCTTGCGCGTCAAATCCGGCATGATCACCTCGTCGATCCAACCTAAGCCTCAGCCGATCACCGTCTACCTGACGACATAGACGATTTTCCTGGCGGCCGGCTCGACCAGAACCCTTTGGCCGTTGACGTAGGAATAGACGTAAGGCGACGCCGGGACGGGATAGACCGGCACCGCCGCAGGCAAGGTTGCGCCAACCATCACCTCTCCGTTGACGATGACCGGTTGAATCGGCTGAGCCGTAACGTAGGAAAGCACTTCCGGGGCGGGAATGACCGGCTCGACAACGCCGACCGTCGGTGGAACTGCGACCATCGCACCAACCGGCGGCGTCGCCACGACTGCCCCGACGCCCGTGGCCACGACGATGGGAATGCCCAGCTGAGCGCCCGACACTTGAAGATTCGTGGGCTTGCCGCCGGCATCGGTGACGAGATACTCGGCCGACGCCCAGCCGGTCACCCCGCCAAGGGCGACGCCGCACCAGGTATAGTCGGAGATGCAACCGGTGATCGCGGCCGGCGCGTTTGGTGCCATCTGGGCGACCACCGCATATTGGAAGCCCGGACCGCTCCGCACATTGAGATGACCGGTGGGCGAATAGGCGGTGACCGCCGAGGCAGGATTTGCAAGCAAGGCAGCGCCGATGAGCGAAGCCAGACCAATCATTGCATGGGTACGTTCCATTTTCCCGCTCCCTAGTGAAGGCCTATTCGAATAAGGGTTTTTGACCAAGACCATATATCGCAAAATGACGCTAGTGCGAGCTTCAACCCTTCGCCGCCCGGAGGCGCGAAGATTTGTAAAGACCATCTGATGCGCTCAAGCAGGCCGAAGGCCGGTAGCGCATGAATCATGAGGACTGCGGGGCACCGAGCGGCCGCGTCCGTATTTTGATGGGCAGCCTCTCGGCGCCCCGCTTCAGCGGCGATGTTTTCGAGCCCTACGGCGTCACCCTTACCGCTGTTTCCGCCGCGCCTCGATAAAGGCCGCGGAAGATTTCGACACGGCGTTTCCAGTCCGGGCAGCAACGCTGAAGACCCCTGAGGCTGGTCCGTTGTCCGCCGCGCGGGCGAAGGTCAGGGCGAGCCGTGCAACCCTCGTTGTTCGCGCGCACCTCAGGCGCCGCGCCCCTCGCCCAAGACAACAGACGGTCTGCAGCTCGCGTCCTCATGGACGAGGGATGGGTGGAGTTTAACTGAAGCGAGAGCGGTGGGGATAAATGACTTCGCCTTTGTCCGCTGAGGACCAGTTCAGCGTCGCCGCAGACAAGAGACCAACAGAGACAAATTTCACTGCCCTTTGCAAATCGGCAGCAGCGGCGGGGGCGGCGCTGGATGATCCTTCTTGTATTGAGCGAGGATCGGCTCGAGGGTTTCTTTCGACCAAAATTTCGGAGAGCCGATTTCTGCCAAGCAGGAGGCGTTCCAATATAATCCGCGGGCCGACGGCGACCGGCCGGCCTTCACCGCTTGCGCGACGGCGGCGATGTCGGTCGATTCAGGATAGATGTAAAGCGTCGTCGGCTCCTTCATCATCGGGATGATTTGCGAGGCGTCCGACGGCGTCCAACTGGTGCAGCCGTTGCTGCGGCCGCCGGCGTAATCCACCAGCGTTCCAAACGGAACGTAACCGTCCTTGTTCGCGTACGGGCTATCCGGATCTTTGCGAAGACATTGGCACCTCAGCAGCGCGGCCGGATGCCCGCCGATGGCGCGAGGTCTCGCGTTTGCTGCGTCGCCCTCGCCGTCGAACTGCACGAACGAGCGGCTGAAGGCCGCGTATTTTCCGGCTGCGTTGCGATAATAGCCCTTGAAAGACGTGATCTCCTCGTCCGTCTGATAGGCCCCGCCGGTCGTCAGCTTGGAATCCATCGCGTTGCCGAAGTTCTTCGCGCATTCAATTCCGTTGGCGAAATTCGCGATGCCTGGCAAATTGCGGCCGCCGCCGTGACCCACTGACACTGCGCGAAACGACCGGCCGGCTTCGCAGACGGCGTAAAACCGGCGTCCAGCCCCACCGGGGCGCGTAGCGTCCATGGCGAAGTAGCAGGGATTCTTGATCGCGCCGTCGCGCATTTTTTGCAAGTAAAGCGCGCGCGCCCTCTGCAAAACCACTGGGGCGATCTGACCGTCGCCTTCGCCGACATGGGCTTGCAGCCAAGCCGGGACAGCCGATGCTTGCTCCGCGGCAAAAGATCGGGGCAAACCCGACACGGCGATCAGGACGACGATGATGAGGCTGACGATCGTCACGATCTGTGGAAGGAGCGATCTTGACGGCAACGGTTCAAGTCTCCTGTCGAAGCACTACAACTGGCCCGATGGTGCCACGGCCCAACTCAACCACCGCGGAATGGCGCAGCAAAATTTCGAGTCTGCTTTTGAGCCGGCCGATGGGGGTTTCTTTAAACGAGTCCTCATTTTTACTTTGACCTACATAGAGGCCTATTTCCAACTCACCGCGCTCAGGTAGCACCAAATCTTCGCCAAAGTTGACGATCCCGCCGTTGACGATCACGTATGCCCAATCTATTCCTCCGTCATTTGGTCCATCAAATATTCCGTCGAGTATGTTTTCGTAGGAAAGATCGAAATCCTTCATGATCTGGTCGACGGAGAAAACCTCGAAGAAATCACTAGCCGAAAGGTTTGGAACCCTCCCCGCTTGATGTTGTTTCAGGACTTCTTCAAGAACAACCTTTTCTCCGGCCATTTTCCCCTCACAGCGGGATGTTGTCGTGCTTCTTCCAGGGGTTCTCGACATGCTTGTTGCGCAGCATCTGTAACGCACGGGCGATGCGCTTGCGCGTGCCGTGCGGCATGATGACTTCGTCGATATAGCCCCTCTCCGCCGCGACGAAGGGATTGGCGAAGCGCTTCTGGTATTCGTCGATGCGCTTCTTGATCTTGGCCTCGTCGCCAAGCTCGGCGCGATAGAGGATCTCGACGGCGCCCTTCGCCCCCATCACCGCGATCTCGGCCGTGGGCCAGGCATAGTTCACGTCGCCCCTGATATGCTTGGACGACATGACGTCGTAAGCCCCGCCATAGGCCTTGCGCGTGATCACCGTCACCTTCGGCACGGTGGCCTCGGTGAAGGCGAACAGGAGCTTGGCGCCATGCTTGATCAGCCCGCCATATTCCTGGTCGGTGCCGGGCAGGAACCCCGGCACGTCGACAAAAGTGACGAGCGGAATGTTGAAACAGTCGCAGAAGCGGACGAAGCGCGCGGCTTTGCGCGAAGCATCCGAGTCGAGCACGCCCGCCAGCATCAAGGGCTGATTGGCGACGATACCGATGGTGCGTCCTTCCATGCGGGCGAAGCCCACCACCATGTTCCTGGCGAAGGATTCCTGGATCTCGAAGAAATCGCCCTCGTCCACGACCTTCAGGATCAGCTCCTTGATGTTGTAGGGCTTGTTCGGATTGTCGGGGATCAGCGTGTCGAGGGAGTGCTCGCAGCGGTCCCAGGGGTCGCGCGTCGGCAGCTCGGGCACGCCCGATTCATTGTTCGACGGGAGAAAGTCGAGGAGCCGCCGCATCTGCAACAGGGTCTCGACGTCGTTGTCATAGGCGCCGTCGGCGATGGACGACTTGGTCGTATGCACGATGGCCCCGCCAAGCTGCTCGGCGGTCACCTCTTCCTTGGTCACCGTCTTCACCACATCCGGGCCGGTGACGAACATGTAGGAGGTGTCTTTGACCATGAAGATGAAGTCGGTCATGGCGGGCGAATAGACATCGCCACCGGCGCATGGGCCCATGATCACCGAGATCTGCGGGATGACGCCCGAGGCCAGCACGTTGCGCAAGAACACCTCGCCATAGCCGCCAAGCGCCGCCACGCCTTCCTGGATGCGCGCACCGCCGGCGTCGAACAGGCCGATGATCGGCGCGCGGTTTTGCAGCGCCATGTCTTGGATCTTGATCATCTTCTTAGCGTGGGCTTCGGACAGCGAGCCGCCGAACACGGTGAAGTCCTTGGCGAAGACGTAGGCGACGCGGCCGTTGATGGTGCCCCAACCGGTGACCACGCCGTCCCCGGGGACCTTGGTCTCCTCCATGCCGAACTCGGTGCAGCCGTGCTCAACATACATGTCGAACTCCTCGAAGGAGCCTTCATCGAGCAGGAGTTCGAGCCGCTCCCGCGCGGTCAGCTTGCCGCGCGCATGCTGGGCCTCGACGCGCTTCGGGCCACCCCCGGCGCGCGCCCTTCCCCGCCGAACCTCAAGCTCTTCCAGGACTTCCTTCATGCCGCTCCCGAGCCTCTCACTGTGACGCCATGGTGACGGTCAATAGCATGGGGCACTCACAAGGCAAATGGTACGGGACCCCCCTCTCCCCTGGTGGGGAGAGGTTCGCTGTGACGCTGCCGCAAACGCCAACCCCTCTCCACGAGGGGCGAGGGAAAAACTCAGCCCCCGGCGCCGAGCACGAGCGTGTAATAGGCACGGTGGCCGCGATAGCTGACGGCGACGCCGACGGCCTCGGCCTCCGGCAACAGCAGGTTTCGCTTATGCTCGGGGCTCCCCTCCCAACCTTTAAGCGCCTGGCTGAAGGATTTCTGGCCCGACGCCACGTTCTCGGCCGAGAGATAACCATGATAGTTCGCACGCGCCGCGCGCTGCATCGACCTCGACCCATCGGGACCCTTGTGACCGATGGCGCCGCGCCTCGCCTGCGTCTGGGCCTGGACGGCAGCGGCCTGGCTTAACCGCGCATCCAAGACGAGCGGCTTCAGGCCGTGCTGCCGGCGATAGGCGTTGATCTGGCTAAGCGCCGCCTGGGCATTAAGGCCTGAGGCGACATATTCAACGCGAATGGGCTCGATTGCCGCAGTAGAGCAGCCCTGGGCGAGCAGAAAAGCGCAGGTAAGAGCGATCATTGGCGAGCCCCCAAGCAAGGCGGAACGCGGCGTCTTAGTCTGGTACGGGAAAGGCTAAATTCCTGTCACAATTGGAGAAAATATCTCTCCACGATGGGTGTGAAAAGAGGCGCCAAGGCTAGCGGCGAGCGTATGGCGCCCCGCCGGCTAGCGTCGAAGCGAGGCCCAAATGTCGAGAGGTGCTATAACACGGCGAGACCTGCTGACGGCAGCCAGTGCCACCGCGGGTCTCGTCCTCATTGCGGGAGGAGCTCAATTGCTGCGACCCCTGCCGAGCCGCTTCAAGACGACGATAACCACCCTCTTCTGGGTGGGCGAGCCTTCCACCGACGAGAACGATTTCATCCCCAACAACGAGAGCTATTGGGACAAGGATTGGCAGGCAAATTACGGCGGCGTCGACGATCCCGAGCACCGGAACAAGCACTGGCCCATTGGCTTCAAGCCCAAGCAGAACCCTTTCTACGTGGCGCTGCCCTATGGCGAGTTCACCGACGCCAACGCCCTCAAGACGGAGGCACGGCGCGTCCCCTGGTATCAGTTAGATCTCGACCCGCTATTGAAGAACCGCTGGGTCGAGATCAAGCGGGATGGCCGCTCCTGCTTTGCCCAATGGCAGGATGTCGGCCCCTGCGGCGAGGACGACTTCGCCTTCGTGTTCGGCAAGGCGACCAAGCCCCGCAACACCTTCGACGCCAAGGCCGGCTTGGATGTCTCCCCCGCCGTGTGGCACTATTTCGGCATGCGTGATAATGGGCCGTCCGCCTGGCGCTTCGTCGAGGCGGCCGACGTTCCGGCCGGGCCGTGGGCCGAGATCGTGACGACGCTCGGCAACAATCGCTGAGCTTGTCGCGTCAGCAGCGCAGCAGTTCCAGCATCCTCGCCGCCGCAGCGAAGTCGCGCCAACGGTTGGCCCGCCTCAGCCTCGCCTCGTCGTCCACCCCCCATTGGCTGATTTGCCAACCCTCATCGACATGGGCCGCGGCCCAAGCCTCTTCCGGCGAAAGCAGCTGAAGGGCGACGGCGAGGGCCAACAGCGCTGAGCCGCCAAGGCCGGTGAGGACGTGGAGGACTCCGAGGCGCCAAGCGTCGAAGCCCTCAAGCCGCCGCTCGATTTCTTGAAGCGAAGCTTCCGGCTGCGCGACATGCATCACGCCAGCGGCGAGCCGCATCGGCGCCCCCAGGTCCGATTTTGCGAAAGCGATGACCGGGTCCCAATGCTTCGCCTGAAGCGCCACCAACGGCTCCGGTCCCTCGGCGCGATAGCAGACGAGGTCCGAGCCCGCGTAACTCAGTATATCGTCGATAACCGCGCCCTCGCGGCCCTTGACCCCGTCGATGATACTGTTGGCGAGCCGGGTGAGCGGCATAGTCCCGGGATCGATGTGCGTCCCTTGGCGGCGCCATTCCTCGGCGACCGCCTCGGCCAGCGCGCGGTTCG
Source organism: uncultured Alphaproteobacteria bacterium (assembly GCA_963839245.1). Classification (GTDB taxonomy): domain Bacteria; phylum Pseudomonadota; class Alphaproteobacteria; order Rhizobiales; family Methyloligellaceae; genus Methyloceanibacter. The sequence continues at coordinate 143,119 of CAWIUJ010000001.1, forward strand.
GCAGTATGAGAGGCGCCTTGCCGGGCGTGCGCACCTTCTTACCGTCGAGCAGCAGAGACGCGCCACCCTCGCCCTCATCCTTGACCGCCACGTCCTTGTAGAAGCGCTTGGGAAGATTCTGTCTTCCCGTGCCGCCCTTGGCCGCATCGCTGGCGGTCTTGCCTGATTCAGGCATCGCCTTGCTCAACGTTTTGACGACCGGGATTGGCCCGGCTTTTTCGGCACCGCTTCGGCGCGCGCCGGTGCCTTGGCACGGGACTTCGCCTTGCGGGCAAGCCGCCCGTAATCCGCGCGCAGGGCCTCGAGCGTCTTGTCGTCAACCTCCTCGAGGTCAAGCAGGACGTTGCGCGCCTTCTCGGTCACCCGGATCAGCTCATCGATCTTGATATGCAGGGAGGCCGTGTCGCGGTTCTGGGTGTTCTGGATCACGAACACCATGAGGAAGGTGATGATCGTGGTCGCCGTATTGATGACGAGCTGCCAGGTGTCGCTGTACCCGAACAGAGGCCCGGTGATCCCCCACACCGCGATGGCAGCCACTGCCAGAATGAACGTGATCGGGCGCCCGGTAAACCGCGACACCTCTTGGGCGAACTGTGCGAACCAGCCTGCTTTCGACTCCATTCGATGCACTCCGCCTTAGCCTGATCTCCCAACCGGCCACACTGCCTTAGCCGGATCACGTAAGTACCGAACCGGCAACTAAGTTCCTTGCCGACGCCTGCTCAATCGCTATCACCCTGATCGGCTCCCCGCGCCTCGAAGCCGAAGGCCGCAAAAGCGCGTTCCATGTGCTCCGGCAGCGGCGCGGTGACGTCGACCACGCCCTGCCCAGACGGATGCGGGAAGCTGATGCGCCGCGCATGCAGATGGAGCTTGTTGTCCAGCCCCTCTGGCATCTCGCGGTCACCCTGGTATTTCTCATCGCCAAGGATGGGGTAGCCGAGAATGGCCATATGGGCGCGGAGCTGATGCTGGCGCCCGGTGACAGGCTTGAGCGACAGCCAGGCGACGGTCTGGCCGGCCCGGTCGACTACCGAATAATAGGTCACCGCCGACTGCGCCACCTCCTGCTCGCCGGGCCGCGCTTTGCGCACCCGGTCGCCCTCTGGCCCCGAGGCCTTGACCAGCGCGGCATCGATCTTGCCTTGTGGAGGCCGTGGCACGCCCTTGACGAGCGCCCAATAGATCTTGCGCACCGAGCGCGTCTGGAAGGCGCGGCCAAGCTTCGCCGCCACTTCGCGCCGCTTGGCGACCACGAGGACGCCCGAAGTGTCGCGGTCGAGCCGATGGACGAGGCGGGGTCGCGTCTTCGGGCCATCGCCCAAACCCTCGAGCAGCCGGTCGAGATGATGCGTGGTTTTGGTGCCACCCTGCACGGCGATCCCCGGCGGCTTGTTGAGCACCATCAGATCGTCGTCCTCATAAAGGGTGATGGAGGCGAGGAAGGCGCGGTCGGCCTTCGACAGAGCGGTCTTGACCGGCTCGGGCGTGATATCCGGCAGCGGCGGCACCCGAATTATCTGGCCGGCGGCGAGCCGCATGCTCGCCTTAACGCGTCCGCCATCGACGCGCACCTGGCCGGTCCGCAACAATTTCTCCAGCCGGCTGTGGGGAAGCTCGGCGTAATGGGTCCTGAACCACCGGTCGAGCCGCATGCCATCCTCGTCGCGGCCGACCTCCTTCGTCTCAACGCCTGCCATTCTCTTCGCTGTCCGATTCTCTGCGAGCGCCGAGCCTAAGCCTTTGCGGCAACATGACCGAGGCTCGCGCTTGATCCGTGCCAATTCCACGTTAGAGTGTCATCGACAGTGCCGAAGGGGATGGAGTCCCCCTGAACCGCAAATGGCTAATGACTCCTACCGCATCATCACTATGCGGTGGGAGGCTAAGTCCGCAACCCGCCGTAAGGCGGGTTTTTTTGTTGTTGAGGCCCAAAGCCGCCTGGGCACCTCTTTGCGGAGCGAGTGGAGGCAAGCAGCATGACGGGCATTTGGGCTTTGGCGGCATTGTGGCTGGGACTCGCCTTGATCGCGTCGCTGCTGTCGATCTGGCTGAGGATCTCGACGGCGTTATCCGAGATCGTGGTCGGCACGATCGCGCAATTGATCATCGGCGCGGTCATCGGCGCGGCGGTTCTCGGCACCGACGAGACCTGGATCAAATTCCTGTCCGGCCTCGGCGCGATCGTCCTCACTTTCCTGGCAGGGGCCGAGCTCGATCCCGACGTCTTCAAGCTCAAATGGAAGGAAGCCGTCGCCATCGGCCTCGCGAGCTTCCTCTTCCCGTTCCTCGGTTGCACGGCCGGGGCCTACTTCGTTCTCGGCTGGGAGCCGATGCCGAGCTGGCTCGCCGGGGTCGCCATGTCCACCACCTCGGTCGCGGTTGTCTATGCGGTCATGCTGGAGTTCGGCTTCAACACGACGGAATACGGTAAGACGGTGCTCGCCGCCTGCTTCATCACCGATCTCGGCACGGTCGTCGCTCTCGGCCTCATCTTCGCGCCCTTCACGGTCAAGACGGTGATCTTTCTTGGAGCTGGCGTGGTCGCGTTCGGCATTCTCCCTTGGGTGACGCCGCGCTTCTTTCGTCTCTATGGCAACCGGCCCTCGGAGCTCGAAACCAAATTCCTGCTTTTCTGTCTCCTGGGCATGGGCGCTCTCGCTGCCTGGGCCGACAGCGAAGCGGTGCTCCCCGCTTATCTGATCGGCATGGTGCTGGCCGGGACGGTGGGTAAGGATCATGTGCTCGTGCGCAGGCTTCGGACACTCACCTTTGGTCTGCTTACGCCCTTCTATTTCATTCGTGCCGGATCCTTCGTTTCGATTCCGGCGCTCGTCGCCGCTCCTTTCGCCTTCATCTTTTTCTTGATCGTCAAGGTCGGGACAAAGATCGTGGGGGTTTATCCGGTGACCAAGTTCTACAAAGCGCCGAACAAGGAAGCGGCCTATACGACGCTGCTGATGTCGACCGGCCTCACCTTCGGCACCATCTCGTCGCTCTTCGGCCTGTCACACGGAATCATCGATCAGAGCCAATATTCGTCACTCGTCGCTGCCGTCATTGCGAGCGCCGTGATCCCGACCGTAATCGCCAACGCCTTCTATCTGCCGCGCCATTTGCTGCCGGAGAAGGAACCCCTTCCCCAAACAGGCGGGGGTCCAGCACCCGTGCCGGTACTTTGCCGAGCGCCCGAATGACGTTGCCGGCAGGTACCCAAGATCAAGCGAGGAACCGCGATGTTCAAAAAGATTCTCCACGCCAATGACGGCTCCAAAGGTGCCGATAAGGCGCTTGCTCTTGCGCTCGGCTTGGCGAAGCAAGAGGGCGCGGAGCTTCACGTCGTTTGCGTCGAGGAGATCTCTGAATTCCCGGAAACCATTGGCGAGGTGAAGAACGAGAAGCGCATCGCCGATCGCCGCTATCGCGGCATCCTGAGACGCGCCGAGGCACTCGCCGCGGAACAAGGCGTCAAGGTTCAGACCCACCTGCTCACCGGTCACCCGGTGCGCGACATCCTCATACTGGCCGGCGAGCTTGGAGCCGATCTGCTGGTAATCGGCGCAACCGGCCACTCGACTTTTTATGAGCGGCTGATCGGCGGCCGTGCCGACCGCCTGGTCGACGTCGCGCCTTGCCCCGTGCTTGTGGCAAGGTAAGGCCTGCCGACACCCCGATTCGGAATGGCTCGCCGCGCCCTCCAGCGCGCAGCTTCAATGGAGATTTGGGCTAGGATGGTTACCTATATTTGGATTGCGATCGGCAGCGCGCTTGGCGGCATGGCGCGCTATTGGTGCTCGGGCTTTGCCGCTCGACTGATCGGCGAGACGTTCCCCTGGGGTACCATCATCGTCAACGTGGTCGGCTCCTTCATCATCGGCTTTTTCGCTACCGTCACGGGACCCGACGGCCGCATCTTTGCCGGCACGCTCACCCGTCAATTCGTCATGATCGGCTTTTGCGGGGGCTTTACCACATTTTCGTCCTTTAGCCTGCAAACGCTCAATCTCGCCAATGACGGCGAATGGCTTCAGGCCGGCGGGAATATTGTCGGGTCCGTCGTCTTGTGTTTGATCGCGGTCTGGATGGGTTACATGCTTGCCTCTTCCATCAACGCCATGAAGTGGATCTGACCATGCCGCTCTCGCGTGACGCCGTGCTTTTGCGCATCTTCATCGGCGAGGACGACAAGGCTGGGCACAAGCCGCTCTACGAGGCGATCGTGCTGAAGGCACGGGAGATGCACCTGGCCGGCGCCACGGTGCTGCGCGGGCCCATGGGCTACGGTCATTCGAGTCGCCTGCACACGACCAAGATCGTCCGCCTGTCGCAGGACCTGCCACTCATCATAGAGATCGTCGACAGCGAGGAGGCGATCGGCAATTTCATTGCCGCGATCGAAGGCATCATCGGTAGCGGGTTGGTGACCACGGAGAAGGTCAAGGTCATCCAATACGGCACCGAGCGGCTCGATTAGCTGGCTACGTCCCGCCCTCACGCTCGCGTCGTTACGAGGCTCGCGCACGGGGGACGCCCGGCGGCCCCTGTTCTGACGGTGCGATACGCCTAGAGGGTATTCTTTTTGGCCGCGCGAAGCTTGGAGAAACGTTCAAGCCGCTGTTTCAGCTCGGCCTCATAGCCATAGGCGGTTGGGGCATAGAAGCTCTGCCGCTTCATGCCGTCGGGGAAGTAGTTCTGGCCTGAGAACGCCTCGTCCTCGTTGTGGTCGTAGGCGTAGTCCTTGCCGTAGCCCTCTTGCTTCATCAGCTTGGTCGGGGCATTCAAGATGTGCTTCGGCGGGCTGAGCGAGCCCCCCTCCTCCGCCGCGCGGGTAGCGGCGCCGAAGGCCTTGTAGGCGGCGTTCGATTTCGGTGCGAGCGCGAGATAGAGCGTCGCCTGGGCAAGCGCCAGCTCGCCTTCCGGGCTGCCCATGAAGTCGTAGGCCTCCTTCGCCGCATTGGTCTGGACCAGCGCTTGCGGATCGGCGAGCCCGATATCCTCGACTGCCATGCGCATAAGGCGCCGTGCGATATAGAGCGGGTCCTCTCCGCCGGCGAGCATGCGGGCCAGCCAATAGAGCGAGGCGTCAGGGTCGGAGCCCCGCACCGATTTATGCAAGGCGCTGATCAGATTGTAATGGCCGTCCTGGGATTTGTCGTAGAGCGGCGCGCGCCGCTGCACGAGCGAGGTGAGCGCCTCGCGGTCGAGCGGCGTCTTGGCGCCCGACGCGGCCGCAAGCCACACATCCTCGGCAAGATTGATGGCCGCGCGCCCGTCGCCGTCGGCCATGACGATGAGCGCCTCGCGGGCATCACCGGTCAAAGGGAGCTTGCGGCCTTCATGGGCTTCGGCGCGGGCGAGCAGGGCCTCCAGCCCCGCCTCGTCGAGACGCTTGAAGGTCAGCACGCTCGCCCGCGACAGAAGCGCCGAGTTGAGTTCGAAGGATGGGTTCTCGGTCGTGGCGCCGACCAGGATCACGGTGCCGTCCTCCATATAGGGAAGGAAGGAATCCTGCTGCGAGCGGTTGAAGCGGTGGATCTCGTCGACGAAGAGCAGCGTGCCCTTGCCGAGTTCGCGGCGCGCGCGCGCGGCCTCGAACACCTTGCGGAGGTCCTGGACGCCGGAATTGATGGCGGAGAGCTGCTCGAAATGATGGTCGGCGACCTCGGCGAGGAGCCGCGCCACGGTGGTCTTGCCGGTCCCGGGCGGTCCCCAGAAGATCACCGAGCCGAGCCGCCCGGCCTTGACCATGCGGCTCAACATGCCCTGCTCGCCGAGGAGGTGATCCTGCCCCACGACCTCGTCGAGCGACGACGGGCGCAGCCGATCGGCGAGCGGCCGCGGCGCGCTCTTGGCAAGGCCGGCCGCCTCGAACAGGGTCGCCATCACGCTTTCCCCTCAGCCCTGAATGGCAACGCTGAACACTTTGCCCTCGCGCTCGAAGGAAAGGCGCCAGCCGCTTGGCGAGCGTTCGAGCGCCGCCGCCAGATCCTTCACCGAGGTCACTTTGTTATCGTTGACGCCGACGAGGATGTCGCCGCGCTTGAAGCCAAATTGCGCCGCAGGTGTATTCTGCGCGACGTCGAGCACGACCACGCCGGACTCCTCGTCCTCGATGCCGAGCTCCTCGGCCACGGCAGGGGACAGATTGGCGACCTTGGCGCCGGCCAAAGGCTGACGGCCTTTAAGCTCACGCGTATCGCGGGGCGGATCTTCGACGGCCGCGACCAAGGCGATCGTAACCTTGAGCGATTTGCCGCCGCGGATCACGCCGAGCTCCGCAGCACCGCCGAGACCTTTGGTGGCGAAACGGTACTGTAAGGCGCGTGGGTCCTGCACCTCTTTGCCGTCGACGCTGACGACCACGTCGCCGGCGCGGAGGCCTGCTTGCGCCGCGGGACCATTGGCGTGCACCCCCTTGACCAGCGCGCCGCTCGGCCGGTCGAGCCCGAGCGACTCGGCAAGGTCGGCAGTGACCGGCTGCAGCGATGCGCCGAACCAGGGCCGCTGCACCGTGCCGCCCTTCAACGCCGCTTGAACCACGAGCCGCACCATGTTGGAAGGAATCGCAAATCCGATGCCGAGCGACCCCCCGCTCTGGGAATAGATCGCCGTGTTGATGCCGACCAGCCGGCCATCCATATCAACAAGCGCGCCGCCCGAATTGCCGGGATTGATGGCGGCGTCGGTCTGGATGAAAAACTGATAATCGGAGACACCTACTTGCGTGCGCGCGAGCGCCGAGACGATGCCGCTGGTCACCGTCTGCCCGACGCCGAACGGATCGCCAATGGCGAGCACGATGTCGCCGACCTCCAGGCTGTCGGAATCGCTGAAATCGATCGACGGAAATTGGACGCCGTGAGCGTCGAGGCGCAGCACCACGAGGTCGCTCCGCTCGTCCTTGAGAATGACCTTGGCCGGAAACTCCCGGCCGTCGGCGAGCGCAACCGTGATCTCGGCATCGCCGCCGCCTTGAATGACGTGGTTGTTGGTGACGGCGAGCCCATCGGAGCTCACCAGCACGCCCGAGCCGAGCGAGTTCTGGATGCGTTCCCGCGGAATGCCGAAATTGTCGCCAAACAGGCGGCTGAAGAAAGGATCGTCGGCAAACGGCGAGACGACCTGCTTCACCTTGCGGCTGACATAGACGTTGACCACGGCCGGCGCGACGCGTCTCACAATCGGCGCGTAGGACTGCTTGATTGCGACCTGACTTTCCGGGACGACGCGCTGGGGCTCGGCGTCTGCGGGCCGGTCACGCACGGCAATAGCCAGGGCAGCCACGCCAAGCAGCGCCCCGCAACTCCGCATGCACAGGCTAGATTTCATCATCACTCGGTCTTATCGGCTCCATCCGGCAAACCAATTTTCGGGTCCGGTATAGCCCAATGCGTGCCTCTAGAGAAACGGCGTATTGCCGCCGTTTTCCAAGGGCTTTTGCCTTGCCGGGTTCCCGCTTTGCACTAAGATGCGCCCGGGCGTGTTTTCGACAGTCGACGTAATTGTGTGGAGAAAACGCATGCGCATGATGAAACTGGCCTTGGTTGCCTTGGCCGCGCTCCTCTTGGGAAGCGCCTCGGCCTTCGCGATCACGGTTAAGAAGAGGACCGAAGCCCCCGGACTCCCGCCGCAGATCTGGGCGATCGTGGGTGATTTCTGCGCGATCAAGACCTGGCATCCTGCCGTGGCCGATTGCGTGCAAGAAAAGGAAGGCGACGTCGTCTTCCGCACGCTGACGTTGAAGGATGGCGGCAAGATCAAGGAGAAGCTGACCGGCACTGAAGAACTCGGTTACACCTACGAAATCGTCGAGAGCCCCCTCCCCGTCAAGAACTACAAATCCAAGCTCTGGCTGGAAGTCGACGACGAGCCGGATCGCTCGGTGATCTATTGGCAGTCGGATTTCGACGCCAATGGCGCGAGCGACAACGACGCCAAAGCGAAGATCACCAGTATCCTCGCCGACGGCGTCAAAGGCATCAAGGCGCAGGCGATTGCCGCCCATGATGCGAAAGAAGCTGCGTCGGGCGGGACCCCCGCCAAGGACAAAGACGACGATAAATAGAGACGGCAAAGACGCGTCGCGGGAGCGGCGCGTGTTTTATTTCTCAGCCTCGAACGGTTGAATTCTAGTTCAGGCGGCTGCGCTCGCCGCGTCGCCACCAGTCTCTTGGACCGGGCCTGAATCGAGCCCCTTCGCATCGACATCACGCTCGACCAGCTCGATCACCGCCATGGGCGCGGAATCCCCGTAGCGGAAGCCGGCCTTCAGCACGCGCGTATAGCCGCCTGGGCGGTCGGCGTAGCGGGGCCCGAGGGTAGCGAACAGCTTCGCCACGACGGCTTCATCGCGGATGCGCGACATGGCTAAGCGACGCGCATGCAGATTGCCTTTCTTGGCGAGCGTGATCAACCGGTCGGCGACGCGCTTGAGCTCCTTCGCCTTGGGCAAGGTGGTCACGATCTGCTCGTGCTTGAACAGGGCCTGGGAGAGGCTCGCCCACAACGCCAAGCGATGGCTAGCGGTGCGGTTGAGTTTCCTGCCTGCATTGCGATGGCGCATACATACCTCCCCGACTAGGTCCAGCCGTCAGACATCGCGCTCGATGGCCGATGTCCGCCGCTGATGCCTGTCTAGTAATGATCCTCGAAGCGCTTGGCCAGCTCTTCGATGTTCTCCGGCGGCCAGTTCGGCACTTCCATGCCGAGATGCAGCCCCATCGAGGCCAGCACCTCCTTGATCTCGTTCAAGGACTTGCGGCCGAAATTGGGCGTCCGCAGCATCTCCGCCTCGGTCTTCTGAATGAGATCGCCGATATAGACGATGTTATCGTTCTTGAGGCAGTTCGCCGAACGCACCGACAGCTCGAGCTCGTCGACCTTCTTCAACAGCGCGGCGTTGAACTCGAGTTCGGGCTGACGCTCGAACGTCGTCTCCTTCTTCGGCTCCTCGAAATTGACGAACACCGAGAGCTGATCCTGCACGATGCGCGCGGCGAGCGCGATCGTGTCCTCCGGACGCACCGAGCCGTTGGTCTCGATCTCCATGGTGAGCTTGTCGTAGTCGAGTATCTGGCCCTCGCGCGTGTTCTCGACGCGATAGGACACCTTGCGCACCGGGCTGTAGAGCGAATTGACCGGAATGAAGCCGATTGGCGCGTCGTCCGGGCGGTTACGCTCGGCCGGCACATAGCCCTTGCCCGTCGAGGCGGTGAACTCCATGCGGATGGAGGCGCCCTGGTCGAGCGTGCAGATGATGTGATCCGGATTGAGGATCTCGATATCGGCGCCGACCTCGATGTCGCCGGCCCGCGCCACGCCCGGTCCTTCCTTCTTCAGCACCATGCGCTTCACGCCCTCGGCGTGCTGGCGGAGCGCGATTTCCTTGATGTTGAGGATGATGCTGGTGACATCTTCCCGAACGCCCGGAATCGAGGAGAACTCGTGCAGCACGCCGTCGATATGCACCGAGGTGATGGCGCCCCCTTGTAGGGACGAAAGCAACACGCGCCGCAGCGCATTGCCGAGCGTAAGGCCAAAGCCACGCTCCAACGGTTCGGCGACGACGGTCGCAAAGCGCTGCGGGTCGCGGCCCGACGTGACGTTGAGCTTGGTCGGCTTAATGAGATCTTGCCAGTTCTTCTGCAGCACCTGGAGGGCCCTTTCCTGGTCCTTGAGCGGGGCCGCCTGCCCCAGCTTCCGAGAATCCGCGTGCAACATGAGGGGGGTCAGCCTTCCTATTTCTTAGACGCGCCGGCGCTTGCGGGGCCGGCAGCCGTTATGCGGGATCGGCGTGACATCGCGGATCGTGATGATGGTGAAGCCGGCGGTCTGGAGGGCCCGAAGCGCCGATTCGCGGCCGGAGCCAGGGCCCCGCACCTCGATTTCGAGATTCTTCATACCGTGCTCCATCGCCTTCTTGCCGGCATCCTCGGCCGCGATCTGCGCCGCGTAAGGCGTGGACTTCCGCGATCCCTTGAAACCCATGGCCCCCGCCGACGACCAAGAGATGGTATTCCCTTGCGCGTCGGTAATGGTGATCATGGTGTTGTTGAAGCTTGCATGCACATGGGCGACGCCAGAGCTGATGTTCTTCTTCTCCCGGCGGCGAACGCGTGTCTTATCCTTGGCCATGCTTTAATCCCGCATCTTACGAATTGGCTTCGGCCAAAGCTCACGCTTCAGCCGCGCTGATTGAACTCTCTACTTTTTCTTGCCGGCGATCGGCTTGGCCGGACCTTTGCGCGTACGCGCATTGGTGTGCGTCCTTTGGCCGCGTACGGGCAGGCCGCGGCGATGGCGCAAGCCCCGGTAGCAGCCGAGATCCATCAGCCGCTTGATATTGATCGACACGTCGCGCCGGAGATCGCCCTCGACCATATAGTCGCGGTCGATAACCTCCCGAATTTGCATGACTTCCGTTTCGGTCAGCTGGCTGACCCGCCGCTCCAGCGGGATATTCACCTTGGCGCAGATTTGCCTGGCAAAGGTATCGCCAATACCGTGGATATAGGTGAGCGCCACCTCTACCCGCTTGTTAGACGGGATATTCACACCTGCAATTCGGGCCACGAAGCTTTCTCCTCGAAGCACGCTCTAACGTGCTGAAATTACGGCAAATTACCAATGGAACGCAACAAAACCAGCCTCGGGAAAGCGCCGCCCCCCGGGACCGGTCAATCCTATCCAGCAATGGGTCGTGCCCTATCTAGCGATTCCGCTTGACAAGGTCAACCGGGAGCCTGGCCGGGCTTATGCTTAATTCCGTCAAGCGCCTCATCAATCGCCCGATGCACAGCGCCAATTTCGGCCATTCCGTCCACGGATCTGAGCGTCCCTTGCGCCTTGTAATAGTCGATCAGCGGCTCGGTCTGGGCGTGATAAGCCTCGAGCCTCGAACGCACGACCGCCTCATTGTCGTCTCGCCGGCGTACGAACTCGGTCGAGCCGCAGCGGTCGCACACCCCTGGCACCTTGGGCATCTTGAAGGCCTCGTGATAGCCCTGACCGCAATCGGCACAGGTGAAGCGTCCGGCGATGCGCTTGACCAGGGCGTCGTCGTCCACCCGCATCTCGATGACCGCATCGAGCCGCTTGTGCCGCTCCGCTAGCAGCCGATCGAGCGCCTCGGCTTGCGCGATGGTCCGCGGGAAGCCATCCAGGATGAAGCCCTTGGAGGTGCCGCCTTCATCCATGCGCTCGGCGATCAGCCCGATCACCAGATCGTCCGGCACGAGCTGTCCGCGTTCCATGATGTCGCCGGCCTTGCGGCCGAGCTCGGTACCCGCCGCCACTGCCGCCCTCAGCATGTCCCCGGTGGACAGTTTGACGAGCGAACGCTCGGTCTCGAGCAAATTGGCCTGGGTCCCTTTGCCGGCACCAGGAGGGCCGAGCAGGACCAGAATCATTGCCGCCTTGCTCCCCTGAGCCTCGACCGTTTGATCAGCCCTTCATATTGATGAGCGAGCAGGTGGCTCTGCACCTGGGCCACGGTGTCCATGGTGACGCTCACCACGATGAGGAGCGAGGTGCCGCCGAAATAGAAGGGCGCTCCCGCATAAGAGATGAGGATCTCGGGCAGCACGCAAACGGCGGCGAGATAGATCGCGCCGACCACCGTAATTCGCGTAAGCACGTAGTCGATATATTCGGCGGTGCGCTCGCCTGGCCGGATGCCGGGTAGAAAGCCGCCATATTTCTTCAGATTCTCGGCGGTGTCCTTCGGATTGAAAACGACGGCCGTATAGAAGAAGGCAAAAAAGATGATCAGCGCGATGTAGATAACAACGTGCAAGGGCTGCCCGACGCCGAGCAGCGCCGTCACCGTGGTGAGCCATTCCGGTCCCTGACCAGCCGAGAAATTGGCGAAGGTAACCGGCAGCAGCAAGAGCGAGGAGGCGAAGATCGGCGGTATCACGCCGGCGCTGTTGAGCTTCAGCGGCAGGTGCGAGGAATCCCCCTGGAACATCCGATTTCCCACTTGGCGCTTGGGATATTGCACGAGCAGACGCCGCTGCGCCCGCTCCATGAACACGATCACGCCGATGACCACGACCGCCATGACCACCAGCCCGAGGATTAGCGCGGTCGACATCGAGCCGGTGCGGCCGAGCTCGAGAGTGCCCAGCACCGCGTGCGGCAGCCGTGCGACGATCCCGGCAAAGATGATGAGCGAGATGCCGTTGCCGACGCCCCGCGCCGTGATCTGCTCGCCGAGCCACATCAGGAAGATGGTGCCGCCGACCAGTGTGAACACGGTGGTGATGCGAAAGAACCAGCCGGGATCGAGCACCACATTGCCCGCGCCTTCGAGCCCGACGGCGATGCCATACCCCTGGAGTGCAGCGAGCAGCACCGTGCCGTAGCGCGTGTACTGGTTCATCTGCCGGCGGCCCTGCTCGCCCTCCTTCTTCAACTGCTCGAGATGCGGCGATACCGTGGTGAGCAGCTGGATGATGATCGATGCCGAGATGTAGGGCATGATGTTGAGGGCGAAGATTGCCATGCGCCCGACCGCGCCGCCCGAGAACATGTCGAACATGCCGAGCAGGCCAGACTGGTTCTGGCGGAACACTTCCTGCAAGGCGTGCGGGTTGATGCCGGGGATCGGGATATAGGTGCCGAGGCGGTAGATCAGCAGCGCGCCGAGTGTGAACCAGATACGCTTCTTGAGCTCGTCCGCCTTGGCGAAGGCGGCGAAGTTGAGATTTGAAACCAGCTGTTCGGCGGCGGAAACCATGCGGGGAGCTCTCTTCCCTTTCGACGGCGACGCGGGGGCTGCGTCAGGCCGCGCGCGTCACGTTGCAGACCTGCGCGTTAGGACCTGTCCTTTTTGGCCGGTGCCGGCTTCGACTTCGGCTTCTTAGCCTCGGCCTCATCGGCGGTCTTAGCCTTCTTCGCGGCCTTGGGCGCGCCACCCTCAGAAGCGAACGCCTCGGCTTGATCGGGCTTGACCTTAGCGGGCTTGGCCTCCTTGGCCGGAGCCTCTCCGGCTTCCGCCGGCTGCTCGGCCTTCGCCCTGGACTTGCCGGACTTTGCGTCGGCCTTTGCCGTGACCGCCTCGCGCTTATCGGCGCGGCGCTTTGCCTTGATCGCATCGCCCGGGGGTCGCTCGCGGCCAGTGATGGAGCCTAGCTTGACGCTGCCGCCCGCGGCTTCCACGGCCTTGATCGCACTCGCTGAAGCGCCGGTGATCTCGAAGGCGAGCTTCGATTTGAGCTCGCCATGGCCAAGCAGCCGCACGCCGTCCTTCGGCCGCCGGATTAGGCCGGCCTCCTTCAGTGCCGCGATGGTGATCGGCTTCTTGCCGTCGAGCCGGCCGTCATCGATCGCCGTCTGGATACGGCCGAGATTGATCTCATTGTACTTCTTGGCAAAAATGTTGTTGAAGCCGCGCTTCGGCAGACGCCGGTGCAACGGCATCTGGCCGCCTTCGAAGCCCTTGATGGCGACGCCCGACCGGGCCTTCTGACCCTTGACGCCACGTCCGGAGGTCTTGCCGAGCCCCGAGCCAATGCCGCGGCCGAGCCGCTTCTTGGCCTTGGTGGCGCCGTCCCGGTCCCTGATCTCGTTCAATCGCATGATGCTTTAGACTCCCGCCTCGTCGTCAACAATGCGCACGAGATGGGCGATTTTCGCGACCATGCCGCGCACTTGCGGGCTATCGACCAGCGTCCTGCGCTTATGCATCTTGTTGAGCCCAAGCCCGATCAACGTGGCGCGCTGGATCCCCGGCCGCCTGATGGGGCTGCCAATTTGCTCCACGACGATCGTCTTTCTGCTATCCGCTTTCTTGGCCATCTCACCCAAACCTCGCCTCTGGCGTCCGCGTCTTAAGCTTCGGCCTGGGTGGCGGCGTCGCCGGCGCCGTCTCTGCGGCGCGAAACAATGTCGCTCACCTTCTTGCCGCGCCGTGCCGCTACGCCCCTTGGACTGTCCTCATGGCGCAGCGCATCGAAAGTGGCGCGCACCATGTTGTAGGGATTGGAGCTGCCGAGCGATTTGGCGACCACATCCTGGATGCCGAGCGTCTCGAACACAGCCCGCATCGGGCCGCCGGCGATGATGCCGGTGCCGGCGGGCGCAGCCCGCAACACGACGCGGCCCGCGCCGTGATGGCCGGTCACGTCATGATGCAGCGTCCGTCCCTCGCGCAACGGTACCTTGACCAGCGCACGCTTGGCCGCTTCCGTGGCTTTGCGGATCGCCTCCGGCACCTCGCGCGCCTTGCCATGGCCGAAGCCGACGCGCCCCTTCTGGTCGCCGACGACCACGAGCGCGGCGAAACCGAAACGCCGGCCGCCCTTGACCACCTTGGCCACGCGATTGATGTGCACGAGCTTGTCGACAAATTCGCTGTCGCGCTCCTCGCGGCCTCTACCTTGCGGGCCTCCGCGGCCCCCTTTGCGATCCATCGCCATGCTTACGATCCTTTAGAAATTCAACCCTGCCTCGCGGGCAGCGTCGGCGAGCGCTTTCACGCGCCCGTGGTAAAGATAACCGCCGCGATCGAACACGACGTCCTTGACGCCGGCCTCGATTGCCCTCGTAGCGATGACTTTGCCGACGGCCTGCGCCGCCTCGCGGTCGCTGCCCTTGGCGAGCGAGCCCTTCAAATCCTTGTCCAAGCTCGATGCGGCCACCACGGTCTTTCCCGCCGCGTCATCAATCACCTGGGCGTAGATGTGCTTGGAGGAGCGGAACACCGAAAGGCGCAGCCGACCATTGGCCGCCCGTCTCAGCGACTGGCGCACTCGGTGCGACCGCCGCGCAAAATTCTCGTTCATCCTGCTCATGTCGGGATCCGCTACTTCTTCTTGCCTTCTTTGCGGAAGATGAATTCTCCCGCGTATCTCACACCCTTGCCCTTATAGGGCTCCGGCGGCCTGAACCGCCTGATCTCCGCAGCCACTTGGCCAACCTTCTGCTTGTCGATGCCGGTCACGATGATCTCGGTCGGCTTCGGACACTGCACTTGGATGCCTTGCGGAATGGGATAGGTGACGTCGTGGCTGTAGCCAAGCTGCAGCTGCACATTGGAGCCTTGCACCGCCGCGCGGTAGCCCACGCCGGTGATCTCAAGCTTCTTGGTGAAGCCCTCGGTCACGCCGGTGACGAGGTTGGCCAGCAACGTCCGCGACATGCCCCACATGGCGCGCGCGTTTTGCGTGTCCTCGCGGGGGGCGACCTCGATGCTGCCCTGGTCGAGCTTGGCGATGACGTCGTCCACGAGGACGTGCTTGAGCTCGCCCTTGGGGCCCTTTACCGAAACCACCTGGCCGTTCACCGAGGCGGTCACGCCCCCTGGTATTGCCACTGGTTTCTTGCCGATGCGCGACATGACGATCAACCTTCGCTTCAGTCCTAGAAGATGCTGCAGAGAATTTCGCCGCCCACATTCTCGTTGCGGGCGCGCGAATCCGACATGACACCTTTTGGCGTCGATAATATGGAGACCCCGAGGCCGTTCGCCACCGTTTGCAGGTCGCGCACCGAGGAATACACCCGGCGCCCCGGAGTCGACACCCGCTTGATGTCCTTGATCACCGGCTCGCCGTCGAAATATTTGAGCTCGATGTCGAACTCCGAACGCCCGCTGCCGTAATCGACGCGGGCATAGCCACGGATATAGCCCTCCTCCAGCAGCACGTCGAGCACATGCTCGCGCAGCTTGGAGGCAGGCGTCGTCACCTTCGCCTTATAACGCATCTGCGCGTTGCGGATGCGCGTGAGCATATCGCCCAGGGGATCGTTGAGGCTCATTAGACTTCCTTACCAGCTCGACTTGACCATGCCGGGGATCTGCCCTTGGCTTGCGAGATCACGAAGCGCGATGCGCGACATCTTGAGCTTGCGGTAATAACCGCGCGGCCGCCCCGTCAGCTCGCAGCGGTTGCGGATACGGGTCGGCGAGGAGTTGCGCGGCAGCTCGGCCAGTTTGAGCCTCGCCGCGAAGCGCTCCTCGGCCGGAAGGTTGCGGTCCGCCGCCACCGACTTGAGCCGCGTCCGGCGCGTCTTGAACTTCTGCGCAAGGCGGCGACGCTTCTTGTTGCGCTCAACCATGCTCGTCTTTGCCATTCAGTCCTCCTAGCGCAGCCTGAGCCGCCAAGCCCCTAGCTGCGGAACGGGAAATTCAGTCGCTTCAGCAACGCGCGCGCCTCGTCGTCGGTGCGCGCCGTGGTGCAAACGACAATGTCCATGCCCCAGATCTCCTCGACCTCGTCGAAATTGATCTCCGGGAAAATGATGTGCTCTTTCAGCCCGAGCGTGAAATTGCCACGGCCATCGAAACTCTTCGGGTTCAGCCCTCTGAAATCGCGCACGCGCGGCAGGGCGATATTCACCAGCCGATCGACGAACTCGTACATCCGGTTGTGACGCAGCGTCACCTTGGCGCCGATCGGCATGCCCTCGCGCAGCTTGAACGCGGCGATCGATTGCCGCGCGCGGGTGATCACCGGCTTCTGCCCGGCGATGAGGCCGAGATCGGCGGCGGCCGCCGTCACCTTCTTGGCATCGCCGACGCCCTCGCCGACGCCCATATTCAGCACGACCTTGTCGAGCCGGGGCACCTGCATCGGGTTCGCATAGCCGAATTCCTTGACGAGCTCCTCGCGGAACACGGTCTCATATTGCTGCTTGAGCCGGGGCACATAGGCGGTCTCAGCCATCGATCACCTCCCCGGAGCGCTTGGCAAAGCGGACTTTCCGGCCGTCCTTGAGAATCTTGTAGCCGACGCGCGTAGGCTTCCCGTCCTTGGGATCCTCGAGCGCGAGATTGGAAATATGGATCGCGGCTTCCTTGGAGATGATGCCGCCATCCTGGGTCGCGGTCTGCTTCTGGTGGCGCCGGATCATGGCGACGCCTTTGACCAGCGCTCGGTTCTCATCCGGAAGCACCTTGAGCACCTCGCCGTGCTTGCCCTTGTCCTTGCCGGTGACGACCACCACGTGGTCGCCCTTCCTGATCCTGAGCTTGGCCATCTAAAGGACCTCCGGCGCAAGCGACACGATCTTCATGTGCTTCTTGGCTCTGAGCTCGCGGGTTACCGGCCCGAAGATGCGCGTGCCAATCGGCTCGCCTTGCGGGTTGACCAGGACCGCGGCGTTGCGGTCGAAGCGGATGATGCTCCCGTCGGGCCGGCGCACGCCGGATGCGGTGCGTACCACCACCGCCTTCATCACCTGGCCCTTCTTGACGCGGCCGCGCGGGATCGCCTCCTTCACGGAGACCACGATGGTGTCGCCGATCGAGGCATATTTCCGCTTGGAGCCGCCGAGCACCTTGATGCACTGCACGCGCCGTGCCCCTGAATTGTCGGCGACATCGAGATTTGTCTGCATCTGGATCATGACAATTTTCTTAGGCTGTTACGCCTCGACCCCTAGCTGGCCGCCCGCTCGCGCGACAGCACTGTCCAACGTTTCTGCTTCGAGATCGGAGGACATTCCTCGATCCACACCATTTCGCCGACCTTGAACTCGTTGTTCTCGTCATGGGCGTGGTAGTTCTTGGTCCGCCGCACGGTCTTCTGCAGCAAAGGATGCGTGAACCGGCGCTCGACGCGGACCACCACCGTCTTGTCGTTCTTGTCGCTCACCACGACCCCTTGCAGTACGCGTTTCGGCATCGCCTTTATACTTCCTTAAGCCTTGGCCACGGCGCTCGTCTGGCGCGCGATCGTCTTGATACGCGCGATATCGCGCTTGATCACTCTCACCCGCGCCGTGTTCTCAAGCTGGCCCGAGGCCGCCTGAAAGCGCAGGTTGAACTGCTCCTTTTTGAGCTTGATCAACTCGTCGTTGAGCTGATCGAGCGTCATTCCGCGAACTTGGGCCGCCTTCATCGTCTTCTATCCTCGCCCTTATTCCTCGACGATGCGCGCGACCACGCGCGTTCGAAGCGGCAATTTTGCCGCTGCGAGCCGGAGCGCTTCCCGCGCCACCTGATCGCCAACGCCGTCGATCTCGAACATCACCCGCCCGGGCTTCACGCGGGCCACCCAGAACTCAGGCGTGCCCTTGCCTTTACCCATGCGCACCTCGGTCGGCTTCTTCGACACCGGCACGTCGGGAAAGATCCGGATCCAGACGCGACCCGAACGCTTCATCTGCCGCGTCATCGCCCGGCGTGCCGCTTCGATCTGACGCGCCGTGACGCGCGCCGGCTCCTGCGCCTTCAAGCCGAACGTGCCGAAACTGAGGGTGATCGCGCTCGACGCGGCCCCCTTGATGCGGCCCTTATGGGCTTTGCGGAACTTGGTACGTTTCGGTTGCAGCATGACTAGTCAGCCTTGTCCTCGCGCCACACTCAGGCCGAAGCCTGAGGGGCGTCGCGGCGCCCTTGGGAGCGGCCGCCTTCCTGCGCTTCGAGCGCCCGATGTTCCTGCGCCATGGGATCGTGGGCCATGATCTCGCCCTTGAAGATCCAAACCTTGACGCCAATGATGCCGTAGGCGGTACGACCCAGAGCCGTGCCATAGTCGATATCGGCACGGAGCGTGTGCAGCGGCACGCGACCCTCGCGATACCACTCCATGCGGGCGATTTCCGCCCCGCCGAGCCGGCCGCCGCAATTGATGCGGATGCCGAGCGCGCCCATGCGCATCGCCGATTGCACCGCGCGCTTCATGGCGCGGCGGAAGGCGACGCGGCGCTCGAGCTGCTGCGCGATGCCCTCGGCCACCAGCGTGGCGTCGATCTCGGGTTTGCGCACCTCGACGATGTTGAGATGCACCTCGGAATCGGTCATCGCCGCGAGCTCGCGGCGAAGCTTCTCGATGTCAGCGCCCTTCTTGCCGATGAGGATACCCGGACGCGCAGTGTGCACGGTCACGCGGCACTTCTTATGCGGCCGCTCGATCACGACCTTGGAGATTCCCGCCTGCTTGCGCGAGGTGAGGATGTGGTCGCGCATCTTCAAGTCCTCATGCAACAGGCGCGCATACTCGCCCCGGCTCGCATACCAGCGCGAATCCCAAGTGCGGTTCACGCCGAGCCTGAGCCCGATCGGATTGACCTTCTGTCCCATTAAGCGACTTCCTCGACTTGGCGCACCACCACGGTGATCTGCGCGAACGGTTTCTCGATACGGCCGGAACTACCCCGCGCCCGTGGCTTCAAGCGCTTCATCACCAAATTCTTGCCCACATAGGCCTCGGCGACGAACAGAGAGTCGACGTCGAGATCGTGGTTGTTCTCCGCGTTGGCGATGGCCAACTCCAAGGTCTTCTTCACGTCGCGCGCGATGCGCTTGCGCGAGAAGGCGAGGTCGGCGAGCGCCTTGTCGACCTTCTTGCCCCGGATCAGCTGGGCAAGCAGGTTAAGCTTTTGCGGGCTCACGCGGATCAACCGCGCCACCGCCTTCGCCTCATGCTCCGATAATGCGCGCGCGCGTTGCGGCTTGCCCATCACGCCTTCCTCTTCGCCTTGCGATCCGCGGCGTGGCCATAGAAGGTCCGCGTCGGCGCGAATTCCCCGAATTTGTGGCCGATCATGTCCTCGGTGACGAGCACGGGAATGTGCTTCTGGCCGTTATGCACGCCGAATGTCAGCCCCACGAATTGCGGCAGGATGGTTGAGCGGCGCGACCACATCTTGATCACCGCGCTCGAGCCCCGCGCCTTCTCAGCCTTCTTCAACAGATACCCGTCGACAAACGGGCCTTTCCAAACCGAGCGTGCCACGAGCCTACCCTTTCTTCTTCTTGAGATGGCGGCTGCGCAGAATGAACTTGTCGGTCGCCAAATTATGACGCGTCTTCTTGCCCTTGGTCGACTTGCCCCAAGGCGTCACCGGATGCCGGCCGCCGGAGGTACGCCCCTCGCCGCCGCCATGGGGGTGATCGACGGGGTTCATCGCCACGCCGCGCACCACGGGCTTCCTTCCCTTCCACCGCATCCGGCCGGCCTTGCCGATCGAGACGTTGGAATTGTCGGGATTGGACACCGCGCCCACCGTTGCCATACAGGAGGCCGACACCAGGCGCGTCTCGCCGGAATTGAGCCGCAGTACGGCGTTGCCCGAATCGCGCCCGACGAGCTGGACGTAGGTGCCCGCAGCACGGGCGATCTGGCCGCCTTTGCCCTCTTTCATCTCCACATTGTGGACGATGGTGCCGATCGGCACGTTGGCGAGCGGCATCGCATTGCCCGGCTTCACGTCGACGCGTTCGTCGGCAATCACCGTATCGCCGACGCTCAAGCGCTGCGGCGCCAAAATGTAGGAGAGCTCGCCATCCTCATAGCGGATCAGCGCGATGAAGGCGGTGCGGTTCGGATCGTATTCGAGCCGCTCGACGGTCGCCGGAATGCCGAACTTGCGACGCTTAAAGTCGACCATGCGGTAGCTGCGCTTATGCCCGCCGCCGCGATGCCACATGGTGACGCGGCCATGATTGTTGCGGCCGCCGGTCTTGACCAGACCCACGGTGAGCGCCTTGACGGGCTTGCCCTTCCACAGATGACTGCGGTCGACGAGCACCAGATGACGCTGGCTCGGCGTAGTGGGCTTGTAGGTTTTGAGGGCCATGGCGTTCTAGATCCTCGAGGTCACGTCGATCTTGTCGCCTTCGGCGAGTCTGACGATCGCTTTCTTGCCGTCTTGCTGCTTGCCCGGGAGACCACGGAAGCGCTTGGTCTTGCCCTTGCGCAGGATGGTATTGACGGCGAGCACCTTGACCTTGAACAGCTTCTCGACCGCCGCCTTGATCTCCGGCTTGGTCGCGTCGCGGCGCACCTTGAAGACGACCTGGTTATGCTCCGACGCCATGCTCGATTTCTCGGTGATGACGGGGGCCAGGATGACGTCGTAGACCGATAGGGCGCTCATTTGAACCGCGCCTCCAGCGCTTCCACGGCCGCCTTGGTCAGGACCAGCCTGTCGTGGTTCAGGATGTCGTAGACATTGATGCCCTGCACCGGCAGCACGTCGACATGCGGCAGGTTACGGGCGGCTTTGGCGAAGGCGGCCTGCACTTCGGCGCCGTCGATGATCAGCACGGAGCCGAAGCCAAGCTTCAAGAAGCGCGCTTTGAGCTCCTTGGTCTTGGCCTCTTTGATCTCGCATTTGTCGATGACCACTAGCGCCTCGGACTTCGCCTTAGCGGACAGCGCATGCTTTAGCGCCAGCGCCCTCACCTTCTTCGGCAGATCGAAGGCGTAGCTGCGTGGCTTCGGCCCGAACGACTTGCCGCCGCCTCTGAACAAATTGGCCCGGCGACTACCGTGGCGGGCGCGGCCCGTGCCTTTCTGCTTGTACAGCTTGGCGCCGGTATAGCTAACCTCGGAACGGTCCTGCACCGAAACGGTACCGCTCCGCCGCTTGGCGAGCTGATAGCGCACCATGCGGGCGAGCAGATCCGGGCGTGGCTCAAGCCCGAACACATCGTCGGCGAGCTCAACCGTTCCCGCCTTCTTGGCGTCGAGCGTGGTGATGTCAGCCTGCATTACTCTTGGCTCCCCGCCTCTACTAGCTCAGGCGCCACCTGTGCCGGCTCTTTGCCGCATCGCCCGCGCGCTTGCGGAATGCGCCGGGCTTCGGCGCGGTCTCCGGCAGGCTCCGCTTCACCGCATCGCGCAACGTCACCCAGCCGCCTTTGGCGCCGGGCACCGCGCCGCGGATCATGATCAGCCCACGCTCCGGGTCGGTCTTGACCACGCGGAGATTGAGCGTGGTCACGTTCACATCGCCCATATGGCCGGCCATCTTCTTGCCCTTGAACACCTTGCCGGGGTCCTGGCGCTGGCCGGTCGAGCCGTGGCTGCGATGGCTCACCGAGACGCCGTGCGACGCGCGCAAGCCGTGAAAGCCATGGCGCTTCATGACGCCGGCAAAACCCTTGCCGATGGTGGTGCCGGACACATCGACGAATTGCCCTTCGACGAAATGGTCGGCGGTGATCTCGGCGCCGATCTCGATCATGTTCTCCGGGCTCACGCGAAATTCAGCGAGACGCCGCTTGGGCTCGACATTGACGGCGGCGAAATGCCCGCGCGCGGCGCGCGTCAGACGGCTCACCTTGGGCGTGCCGGCGCCGAGCTGCAGCGCGGTATAGCCGTTCTTCTCGGGGGTGCGCTGGCCTACCACCTGGCAATGCTCGAGGCGCAGCACCGTCACCGGGATATGCTCCCCGGCATCGGTGAAGATCCTGGTCATGCCAAGCTTTTGCGCGATGACACCTGATCGCATCGGTCTTGCTTCCTTGCCTCTTCCCTGCCCGCCTAGAGCTTGATTTCCACGTCCACGCCGGCGGCGAGGTCGAGCTTCATCAAGGCGTCGACGGTCTGCGGCGTGGGATCGACGATGTCGAGCAACCGCTTATGGGTGCGCATCTCGAACTGCTCGCGGCTCTTCTTGTCGATATGCGGCGACCGGTTGACGGTGAACTTCTCGATGCGCGTCGGCAGCGGGATCGGTCCCCGCACCTCCGCGCCCGTGCGCTTCGCCGTGTTGACGATCTCCTTGGTCGACGCATCGAGGATGCGATGGTCGAAGGCTTTGAGCCTGATTCTTATATTTTGGCTTTGCATCCCGATGGCCTCAAATTGAAGGGCGCGCCGCTTCTGACGACGCGCCCAATGTCTCTCTCTATTCGATGATCGAGGCCACCACGCCGGCGCCCACGGTACGGCCGCCTTCGCGAATGGCGAAACGAAGCTTCTCCTCCATGGCGATCGGCACAATCAGCTCGACGGTCATGGCGACGTTATCGCCCGGCATCACCATTTCGGTGCCCTCCGGCAGCTGCACCACGCCGGTCACGTCGGTGGTGCGGAAGTAGAACTGCGGGCGGTAATTGCCGAAGAACGGCGTGTGGCGGCCGCCCTCCTCCTTGGTGAGGATATAGGCCTCGGCCTTGAACTTGGTGTGCGGCTTGATCGAGCCGGGCTTGGCCAGCACCTGGCCGCGCTCCACGCCCTCGCGGTCCACGCCGCGCAACAGGCAACCGACATTGTCGCCCGCCTCGCCCTGATCGAGCAGCTTGCGGAACATCTCGACGCCGGTCACCACGGTCTTGGTGGTGGGTTTGATGCCGATGATCTCGACTTCCTCGCCCACCTTGATGATGCCGCGTTCGATACGCCCGGTGACCACGGTGCCGCGGCCGGAAATCGAGAACACGTCCTCGATCGGCATGAGGAAGGGCTTGTCCTTCGGACGGTCCGGCTGCGGGATGTAGGCATCGACCGCATCCATCAGCGCCTGGATGGACTTCTTGCCGATCTCCTCGTCGCGGCCCTCGAGCGCGGCAAGCGCCGAGCCCTTGACGATTGGGAATCTCGTCGCCGGGAAATTCGTATTTGGACAGAAGCTCACGCACCTCGAGCTCGACCAGGTCGAGCAGCTCGGGATCGTCGACCATGTCGACCTTGTTCAGATAGACGACGAGCGCCGGCACGCCGACCTGGCGGGCAAGCAGGATGTGCTCGCGGGTCTGCGGCATCGGGCCGTCGGCCGCCGAGACCACGAGAATGCCGCCATCCATCTGCGCCGCGCCGGTGATCATGTTCTTCACATAGTCGGCATGGCCGGGACAATCGACGTGAGCGTAGTGCCGCTTGCCGGTCTCGTATTCGACGTGCGCGGTCGAGATGGTGATGCCGCGCGCCTTCTCTTCCGGCGCCTTGTCGATCTCGTCATAGGCGGTGAACTTCGCCCCGCCCTTCTCGGCCAGCACTTTGGTGATCGCGGCCGTCAGCGTGGTCTTGCCGTGATCGACGTGACCGATGGTCCCGATGTTGCAATGCGGCTTCGTCCGCTGGAATTTTTCCTTAGCCATGCTGGCTCTCCATCCTTCAACAAAAAAACCAAAGTCTGCTCCGCAGGCCTCGCGCCTAGCGGGACGTCAGGCAAACTTCGCCTGCACCTCTTCTGCGACCGCCTGCGGGACTTGCGCATAGTGGTCGAATTGCATGGTGAACTGTGCCCGGCCCTGACTCATGGAGCGGAGGTTGTTCACGTAACCGAACATGTTGGCGAGCGGCACCATGGCGTTGATCACCGCCGCGTTGCCGCGCGATTCCTGGCCGCGGACCTGGCCGCGGCGGCTGGTCAGATCGCCGATGATGCCGCCGACATACTCCTCCGGCGTCACCGCCTCGACCTTCATGATCGGCTCGAGCAACTTCGGCCCCGCCTTGAGCGCGCCTTCGCGGAAGGCGGCGCGGCCGGCGATCTCAAAGGCCATGACCGAAGAATCGACGTCGTGATAGGCCCCGTCGATCAAGGACACCTTGACGTCGAGGATCGGGAAGCCCGCGAACACGCCGGAATCGACGACGCTCTTCACGCCCTTCTGCACGCCCGGAACGTATTCCTTCGGCACGTTGCCGCCGACCGTCTTGTTCTCGAACACATAGCCCGCGCCCGCCTCGTTCGGCTCGATCACGAGCTTCACGCGTGCGAACTGGCCCGAGCCGCCGGTCTGCTTCTTATGGGTGTAGTCGACCTCGGCGCGCCTCGACACGGTCTCGCGATAGGCGACCTGCGGCGCGCCGACATTGGCCTCGACCTTGAACTCGCGGCGCATGCGATCGACGATGATGTCGAGATGCAGCTCGCCCATGCCCTTGATGATGGTCTGACCTGATTCGTGGTCGACCGAGACGCGGAAGGACGGGTCTTCTTGCGCGAGACGATGCAGCGCGACCCCGAGCTTCTCCTGGTCGCCCTTGGTCTTGGGCTCCACGGCGACCTCGATGACCGGCTCCGGGAACTCCATGCGCTCGAGGATCACGGGCTTGGTCGGGATCGCACAGCGTATCGCCCGTGGTCACGTCCTTGAGACCGGCCAGCGCCACGATGTCGCCGGTATAGGCCTCCTTGATGTCCTCGCGGTGATTGGCATGCATCAGCAGCATGCGGCCGATGCGCTCCTTCTTGTCCTTCACCGTGTTGAGCAGCGTCGTGCCGGTTTCCACCTTGCCCGAATAGATGCGGCAGAAGGTGAGCGAGCCGACGAACGGGTCATTCATGATCTTGAAGGCGAGCATCGAGAGCGGCTCGGTATCGGAAGGCGCGCGCGTCGTCTCCTCGCCGGTCTTGAAGTCGATGCCCTTCATCGGCGGCACATCGAGCGGCGACGGCAGATAGTCGACGACAGCGTCGAGCATCGGCTGCACGCCCTTATTCTTGAAGGCGGAGCCGCACAGGATCGGCACGAACACGTTATGGCTCGTGCCCTTGCGGATCAGCGCCTTGAGCGTCGCTTCGTCCGGCTCCTTGCCCTCAAGGTAAGCCTCCATGGCCCCCTCGTCGAGCTCGACCGCCTGTTCCACGAGCTTCTCGCGATATTCCTTGGCCTGATCGAGCAGATCGGCCGGGATCTCCTCGTCATGGAAGCTCGCCGCCAAGGACTCGTCGTCCCAGACCACCGCCTTCATGCGGACGAGGTCGATGATGCCCTTGAAGCTGCTCTCCACGCCGAGCGGCAGCTGCAGCACGATCGCATTGGCGCCAAGCCGGTCCTTCACCATCTGCACGCAGACGAAGAAGTCGGCGCCGATCTTGTCCATCTTGTTGACGAAGATCATGCGCGGTACGCCATATTTGTCGGCCTGGCGCCATACCGTCTCGGTCTGCGGCTCGACGCCCTGGTTGGCGTCAAGCAATGCTACCGCGCCGTCGAGCACGCGCAAGCGACCGCTCGACCTCGATGGTGAAATCGACGTGGCCTGGCGTATCGATGATGTTGATGCGCTTGTCGTTCCAATAGGCCGTGGTCGCGGCCGACGTGATGGTGATGCCGCGCTCCTGCTCCTGCTCCATCCAATCCATGGTGGCAGCGCCGTCATGCACCTCGCCGATCTTGTGGCTCTTGCCGGTGTAATACAGAACCCGCTCGGTAGTCGTGGTCTTGCCGGCGTCGATATGCGCCATGATCCCGATATTGCGGTAGTCCTGTAAGGGGGGTAACTCGGGGCATATCCGGTGATCCTTGAACTCGGTTACCAGCGGTAATGGGAGAAGGCGCGGTTCGCCTCCGCCATACGGTGGGTATCCTCGCGCTTTTTCACCGCAGTGCCGCGGTTGTTGGCGGCATCGAGCAGCTCCCCCGACAGGCGCTCGATCATGGTGTTCTCGTTACGACCGCGCGCCGAGGAGATGATCCAGCGGATGGCCAGCGCCTGACGGCGATCGGATCTGACCTCGACCGGGACCTGATAGGTGGCGCCGCCGACGCGCCGCGACCGCACCTCGAGCGCCGGCATTACGTTGCGCAGCGCCTCGTGGAACAACTCGACCGGGTTCTGCTTGCTCTTGCGCTCCATCTGGTCGAGCGCGCCATAGACGATGTGCTCGGCCGCGGACTTCTTGCCCTCTTTCATGATGCTGTTCATGAACTTGGTGAGCACCACGTCCCCGAATTTCGGGTCCGGGATGATGTCGCGCTTATCTGCTTTTCGCCGCCGTGACATATCTCTATCTTCTTCTCTGTCGTCGCCATGCCGGGCTCGTCCCGGCCATATCCACGAATCTCGTCTATGCCCGCCAAACGGCCCGGTTCGCCTCGCTGGGCCCCGGGTTTCATTCGTCTGACCGGGATCTCAGCTCGAAG
Source organism: uncultured Alphaproteobacteria bacterium (assembly GCA_963839245.1). Taxonomy (GTDB): domain Bacteria; phylum Pseudomonadota; class Alphaproteobacteria; order Rhizobiales; family Methyloligellaceae; genus Methyloceanibacter. The sequence continues at coordinate 169,679 of CAWIUJ010000001.1, forward strand.
AGGCCGACTATTTCGGCCGCTTTGCTCCGTATTTCGAACGCCGCTGGCGGCGATCGCCCACGCCTTGGGTATCGAGCACACCGCGAATGATGTGATAGCGCACACCAGGCAGGTCCTTGACGCGGCCACCCCTGATCAGCACCACCGAGTGCTCCTGAAGGTTATGGCCCTCGCCCGGGATATAGCTCGTCACCTCGAGACCGTTGGTGAGGCGGACGCGCGCGACCTTGCGCAATGCCGAGTTCGGCTTCTTCGGCGTCGTCGTATAGACGCGCGTGCAGACGCCTCGCTTCTGCGGGCAGGCCTGCATGGCCGGAACCTTGTTCCGCTTCACCGGCTGGCGGCGCGGCTTGCGGATCAACTGCTGAATTGTCGGCATGTTCGCCTTTGTCCAATCGTCTCACATTCACGGGCGCGAAAAGGCCCACAACACCTGAGGCTGAAGCGCGGGTGACCGCGATCTTCAGCCCCTTCAAACCAGAGGATCTTGGAGGTCGTTGCCCCCAAGATCATGTTCCCGAACTTGATCCGGTTTAATCCGGCAGCGTCTAACCCATGCCTTACGGCTAAAAAACCAGAGGCGCGAAGGGCTACTACCTGCCGCAGAAGTGCGCGCGTTTTATCAGGCTGCTTCTCGCATCGTCAAGGGTTGAGACGCTGGAAATCAAAATTGGAAGCCGGAAAGCACCGAATTGGCTCTTCCGGCTTCCGCTAACCAGCATCGCACCCTTAAACTAGACCGTCTCATGCTCCTCCGCCGCCTCGTCGTCGTCCTGCTCGAGCCGGTCGCCTGCCGTGCGATCCCGCTCCTCGAGGATCAGCTCGTCACGATGGGTGGCGATCTTGTTCAAGCGGGTGAGCATGCCGCCGGTGCCGGCCGGAATGAGCCGGCCGACGATGACGTTCTCCTTCAAGCCCTCGAGCGCATCGGCCTTGCCGTTGACGGCAGCGTCGGTGAGCACGCGGGTGGTCTCCTGGAAGGAGGCCGCCGAGATGAAGGAGCGCGTCTGCAGGCTCGCTTTGGTGATGCCGAGCAGCACCGGCTGCCCGGTGGCCGGCTTGCCGCCTGCCGCCATCGCGGCCGCGTTGGCGTCCTCGAAATCGATTCGGTCGACCTGCTCCCCCTTGAGGAAGTCGGTGTTGCCCGGATCGCCGACCTCGGTCTTCTGCAACATCTGCCGGACGATCACCTCGATATGCTTGTCGTTGATGGTGACGCCCTGCAGCCGGTACACCTCCTGGATCTCGTTGACGAGATAGTTGGCAAGCTCCTCGACGCCCTTGATGGCAAGGATGTCGTGCGGTGCCGGATGGCCATCGAGCAGGAACTCGCCCTTCTCGATGCGGTCGCCCTCCTGCACGGCGAGATGCCGGCCTTTCGGAATAAGATACTCGACCGGCTCGCCGCCATCGTCGGGAGCGATGGTGATGCGCCGCTTGTTCTTGTAGTCGCGGCCAAGCTGCACCGTGCCGGACATCTCGGCGATGATGGCATGGTCCTTTGGCCGCCTTGCCTCGAACAGCTCGGCCACCCTTGGCAGACCGCCGGTGATGTCGCGGGTCTTGGCGCTTTCCATCGGGATACGCGCCAGCACGTCGCCGGCCTTCACCTCATGGCCGTGCTCGACCGACAGGATCGCATCCACCGGCAAGAGGTACCTCGCCTCGCCGCCTCGCGACAGCTTGCCGATCTTGCCCTTCTTGTCCTTGATCACCACCGCCGGCCTGAGATCAACGCCGCGCGGGCTCGCGCGCCAGTCGACGATGACGCTGTTGGTGATACCCGTCGAACTCGTCCTTCCGCTCGCTGACCGAAACGCCTTCGACCAGATCTTCGAAGTCGATGAAGCCCTCGATCTCGGTGAGCAACGGACGGGTATAGGGATCCCACTCGGCAAGCCGGTCACCGCGCTTGACCTTGGCGCCTTCGTCCACGCGTAGATGCGTGCCGTAAGGCAGGCGGTGCACCGCACGCTCGGTGCCGTCGGGATCGGCGACGACGAGGATCGTGTTGCGGCCCATGACCATGAGACGCCCTTGCGAGTCCTTGACCACGTTGCGCTGCTTGATCTTCACCGTGCCGTCGAAATTGGATTCGAGCGACGATTGATCGACGACCTTGGCACTCGCCACGCCGCCCAAATGGAAGGTGCGCATGGTGAGCTGCGTGCCGGGCTCGCCGATCGATTGGGCCGCGATCACGCCGACCGCCTCGCCGAGATTGACCGGCGTGCCGCGGGCGAGATCGCGCCCGTAGCATTTGCCGCAGATGCCGTTGCGCGTCTCGCAAGTGAGCGCCGAGCGGATGCGGATCTCCTGCACGCGTGCGGCCTCCAAGGCCTCGACCTGCTCTTCCTCGATCAACTCGCCGGCCTTGACGATCACCTTGCCCGTGCTGGGATTCTTCACGTGCTCGGCTGGCGTACGCCCGAGCACCCGCTGGCCAAGCGAAACCGTAACCTCGCCGGCTTCGAGCAGCGCACGCGCGGTGATGCCCGCGGTCGTGCCGCAGTCCTCCTCGGTGACGATGCAGTCCTGCGCCACGTCGACCAGACGCCGGGTCAGATAGCCCGAATTCGCCGTCTTCAAGGCGGTATCGGCGAGACCCTTGCGGGCGCCGTGGGTCGAGTTGAAATATTCGAGCACCGACAGCCCCTCCTTGAAGTTGGAGATGATCGGCGTCTCGATGATCTCGCCCGACGGCTTGGTCATCAGACCGCGCATACCGGCGAGCTGCTTCATCTGGGCGGGCGAACCGCGCGCGCCCGAATGCGACATCATATAGATGGAGTTAATCGGCTTCTCCCGGCCGGTCTTGGCGTCGCGCTGCACCGAGGAGATGCGCTTCATCATCTCCTTGGCGACCTGCTCGGTGCACTCGGTCCAGGTATCGACCACCTTGTTGTACTTCTCGCCCCGAGTGATCAAACCGTCATTGTACTGCTGCTCGTATTCGCGCACGAGATCGGATGTCTTCTGCACGATGACGTCCTTGGTCTCGGGGATCACCATGTCGTCCTTGCCGAACGAGATGCCGGCGCGGCAGGCATAGGAGAAGCCGAGGCCCATGATCCGGTCGCAGAAGATCACCGTCTCCTTCTGACCACAGTGGCGATAGACCACGTCGATCATGTGGGAGATGTCCTTCTTGGTGAGCAGGCGGTTGATCAGCTCGAAGGGGACGTTCGGGTTGCGCGGCAAGAGGTCGCCCAACAGCATGCGGCCGGGCGTCGTGTCGTAGATGTGCGACACGGGCTTGCCCTTCTCGTCGACCGTGCGGAAGCGGCCCTTGATCTTGGCGTGCAGGGTCACGGCCTTGGCGTCGAGCGCGTGCTGGATCTCGGCGATGCTGCCGAAGACCATGCCTTCACCGGGCTCGTTGTCCATGGCGATCGACAAATAGTAGATGCCAAGCACGATGTCCTGGCTTGGCACGATGATCGGCGAGCCGTTGGCCGGGTGCAGGATGTTGTTGGTGGACATCATCAGCACGCGGGCCTCGAGCTGTGCCTCAAGCGACAGCGGCACGTGCACCGCCATCTGATCGCCGTCGAAATCGGCATTGAACGCCGCGCAGACGAGCGGATGCAGCTGAATAGCCTTGCCCTCAACCAGCACCGGCTCGAATGCCTGAATGCCGAGGCGATGCAGCGTGGGCGCGCGGTTGAGCAGCACCGGATGCTCGCGGATCACCTCATCGAGGATATCCCAAACCTCGGGCTTCTCCTTCTCGACGAGCTTCTTCGCCTGCTTCACGGTGGCGGCGAGGCCCTTGGCGTCGAGCCGCGAATAGATGAACGGCTTGAACAGCTCGAGCGCCATCTTCTTCGGCAGGCCGCATTGATGCAGCTTGAGCTCGGGACCGACCACGATCACCGAACGGCCCGAATAGTCGACGCGCTTGCCGAGTAGATTCTGGCGGAAGCGCCCCTGCTTGCCCTTGAGCATGTCGGCGAGCGACTTGAGCGGCCGCTTGTTGGCGCCGGTGATGACGCGGCCGCGCCGTCCATTATCGAACAGCGCGTCGACCGCCTCCTGCAACATCCGCTTCTCGTTGCGGATGATGATATCCGGCGCCCGGAGCTCCATCAGCCGCTTCAACCGGTTATTGCGGTTGATGACGCGGCGGTAGAGATCGTTCAGGTCCGAAGTGGCGAAGCGGCCGCCGTCGAGCGGCACGAGCGGCCGCAGCTCCGGCGGAATCACCGGCACCACAGTCAGAATCATCCACTCGGGCTTATTGCCAGACTCGATGAAGGCCTCGACGACCTTCAACCGCTTGGCGAGCTTCTTCGGCTTGAGCTCGGAGGTCGACTCGGCGATCTCGACGCGCAGCTCGTCGCGCGTCTTCTCGAGGTCGAGACCTTTGAGCAGCTCGCGGATCGCCTCCGCCCCGATCGCCGCGGTGAAGCTATCCTCGCCGAAATCCTCTTGCGCCTTGAGGTACTCGTCCTCGCTCAACAGCTGCAACGGCTTCAGCGCCGTGAGTCCCGGCTCGAGCACGATATAGTTCTCGAAATAGAGCACCCGCTCGAGGTCCTTGAGCGTCATATCGAGCAGGAGGCCGATGCGGGACGGCAGCGACTTGAGGAACCAGATATGGGCGACCGGCGCGGCCAGCTCGATATGGCCCATGCGCTCACGTCGGACCTTGGCCAGCGTCACCTCGACGCCGCACTTCTCGCAGATGACACCCTTGTACTTCATGCGCTTGTACTTGCCGCACAAGCACTCATAGTCCTTTACCGGGCCGAAGATGCGCGCGCAGAACAGGCCGTCGCGCTCCGGCTTGAAGGTGCGGTAGTTGATCGTCTCCGGCTTCTTAATCTCCCCATACGACCAGGACAGAATTTTCTCCGGGCTCGCAATGCCGATGCGAATCTGGTCGAAATTCTGCTGCTGGCTCTGAGTGCCGAAGAGATTGACGATGTCTTGGTTCATTCTCGTGTCTCCCACCGGACGTCAGTGACGCCCTACGGTTGATCGCAATTCACTTTGCCGTTCGGCTTGGTCTATTCGGCAGCGGCCGGAGGCTGCGGCAGCCTCGCTCTGACCGGCCGCTCTTCCGGCCGCGGCTGCACCAGCTCCACATTCAGACCGAGCGCCCGCATCTCCTTGACCAGCACGTTGAAGCTCTCGGGGATGCCCGCCTCGAAGGTATCGTCGCCCCGCACAATGGCCTCGTAGACCTTGGTGCGGCCGGCAACGTCATCGGACTTGACGGTCAGCATCTCCTGCAACGTGTAGGCGGCCCCGTAAGCCTCGAGCGCCCACACCTCCATTTCGCCGAAGCGCTGGCCGCCGAACTGGGCCTTGCCGCCCAGCGGCTGCTGGGTGACTAGGCTGTAAGGCCCGATCGAGCGCGCATGGATCTTGTCGTCGACCAGATGGTGGAGCTTCAGCATATAGATGTAGCCCACCGTCACCTTGCGCTCGAAAGCCTCGCCCGTGCGTCCGTCATGCAGCGTCACCTGACCGGAGCTGTCGAGATCGGCAGCTTCGAGCATGGCCGTGACATCGCCTTCATGGGCGCCGTCGAACACCGGCGTGGCCACGGGAACGCCCGTGCGCAAGCCCTCGCTCGCCTCGACCAGCTGATCGTCCTTGAGCGCGGCGACCACCTTGTCGTCGCCATAGATGGATTTGAGCAAGTCCTTTAGCGGCTTCGTCTTCTTCGAGCCGTGATAGGCATCGAGCGCCTCGCCGATCTTGCGTCCCAGACCCCGGCACGCCCAACCGAGATGGGTCTCCAGGATCTGGCCCACATTCATGCGGCTCGGCACGCCGAGCGGGTTGAGCACGATATCGATCGGCGTCCCGTCATCGAGATACGGCATGTCCTCGATCGGCACGATCATGCTGATGACGCCCTTGTTGCCATGGCGCCCGGCCATCTTGTCCCCGGGCTGGATCTTGCGCTTCACCGCGACGAAGACCTTGACCATCTTCATCACGCCAGGCGGCAGCTCGTCGCCGCGCTGCAGCTTGTCGACCTTGTCGACGAAGCGCTGCTCCAGACGTTTCTTGGCGTCTTCATATTGGCGGCGAATGGCCTCGACCTCGGCCATGGCCTTCTCGTTCTTGAGCGCGATCTCCCACCAGTAGGTGCGAGCCACCTCGTCGAGCAGCGCCTCGGTGACCTTGGCGTCCTTCTTGATGCCCTTCGGGCCCTTGACCACGACCTTGTGCATCAGCACGTCTCTCAGACGGCCGTAAACGTTGCGGTCGAGGATGGCGAGCTCGTCGTCGCGGTCCTTGGCGAGACGCTCGATCTCCTCGCGCTCGATGGCCATGGCGCGCTCGTCCTTCTCCACTCCGTGGCGGTTGAACACGCGCACCTCAACGACCGTGCCGGAAACGCCAGGCGGCAGCTTGAGCGAGGTGTCGCGCACGTCGGAGGCCTTCTCGCCGAAGATGGCCCGGAGCAGCTTCTCCTCCGGCGTCATCGGGCTCTCGCCCTTCGGCGTGATCTTGCCGACCAGAATATCGCCCGGGTTCACCTCGGCGCCGATATAGACGATACCCGCCTCGTCGAGGTTCTTCAGCGCCTCCTCCGAGACGTTGGGGATATCACGCGTGATCTCCTCCGGCCCGAGCTTGGTGTCGCGGGCCATCACCTCGAACTCCTCGATATGGATCGAGGTGAATACGTCGTCGCGAACGACGCGCTCGGAGATCAGGATGGAATCCTCGAAATTGTAGCCCATCCACGGCATGAAGGCGACGAGCACGTTCCGCCCGAGCGCCAGCTCGCCGAGATCGGTGGACGGACCGTCTGCGATGATTTCGCCTTCGCTTACGGCATCGCCCACGGTCACCAGCGGTCGCTGGTTGATACAGGTGTTCTGGTTCGAGCGCTGGAACTTGCGCAGATTATAGATGTCGACGCCCGACTTGGACGGATCGGTCTCCTCGGTGGCACGAATGACGATGCGGGTGGCGTCGACCTGATCGACGATGCCCGTGCGCCGCGCGCCGATGGCCGCGCCGGAATCGCGCGCCACCACCTCTTCCATGCCGGTGCCGACCAGCGGCGCTTCGGCCGTGATCAGCGGCACCGCCTGGCGCTGCATGTTCGAGCCCATCAGAGCGCGGTTGGCGTCGTCGTTCTCGAGGAACGGAATGAGCGCGGCCGCCACCGACACGAGCTGCTTCGGCGACACGTCGATGAGGTCGACCTTGTCCGGCGGCATGAGCTCGACATCGCCGGCATGCCGGCAGACGATCAAATCCTCGGTGAAGGTGCCGTTCGGCGACAGCTTGGCATTGGCTTGGGCGATGATGTAGCGCGCTTCCTCCATGGCCGAGAGATAGACCACCTCGTCGGTGACCTTGGCCTTGACCACACGCCGGTACGGGCTCTCGATGAAGCCGTATTTATTCACCCGCGCATAGGTGGCGAGCGAGTTGATGAGACCGATATTCGGTCCTTCCGGTGTCTCGATCGGGCAGATGCGGCCGTAATGGGTCGGATGCACGTCGCGCACCTCGAAGCCGGCGCGCTCGCGGGTTAGACCGCCCGGCCCAAGCGCCGACAAACGCCGCTTGTGGGTGATCTCCGACAGCGGGTTGGTCTGATCCATGAACTGGGAGAGCTGCGAGGAACCGAAGAACTCGCGCACCGCCGCGGCGGCGGGCTTCGCGTTAATAAGGTCCTGCGGCATGACGGTGTCGATATCGACCGAGCTCATGCGCTCCTTGATCGCCCGCTCCATGCGCAGCAGCCCGACGCGATATTGGTTCTCCATCAGCTCGCCGACGGACCGCACCCGGCGGTTGCCGAGATGGTCGATGTCGTCGATCTCGCCTTTGCCATCGCGCAAGCCGACCAGCGTCTTGATCACGGCCAGGATATCTTCCTTGCGCAGCGTGCGCACGGTATCCGGGCATTCGAGATCGAGGCGCATGTTCATCTTTACCCGGCCGACGGCCGATAGGTCGTAGCGCTCGGCATCAAAGAAGATGCTGTTGAACAGCGTCGCGGCCGCCTCCGCGGTCGGCGGCTCGCCGGGGCGCATCACCCGATAGATATCGAGCAACGCCTCGTCGGGGTTCGAGTTCTTGTCCACGGCAAGCGTGTTGCGGATGAATCCGCCGACATTGACGTGATCGATATCGAGGATCGAGACCTCCTTGAGGCCGAGATCACGCAGCTTGGTGACGAGCTTGGCGTCGAGCTCCTCGCCCGCCTCGCCATAGATCTCGCCGGTGTCCAGATTGACAATGTCCTCGGCGAGGTAGCGGCCATAGAGGTCCTCGTCCTTGACGAGAAGCTCCTTCAGGCCCTCATCGGCGAGCTTCTTGGCCAGACGCGCGGTGACCTTGCGCCCGGCCTCGATGGCCACCTTGCCGGTCTTGGCGTCGATCAGGTCGCTGGCCGATTTGATGCCGCGCATCCGGTCGGGCCGGAACGGCATACGCCAGCCCTCCTTGGTCGCCTTCAGCGGGATGCGCTCGTAGAAGGTGGCGAGGATCTCCTCATCCTCGAGCCCGAGCGCATAAAGCAGGGTCGTCACCGGCAGCTTGCGCCGGCGATCGATGCGCACATAGACGATGTCCTTGGCGTCGAACTCGAAGTCGAGCCAGGAGCCGCGATAGGGAATGATGCGGGCGGCGAACAGCAGCTTGCCCGAGGAATGGGTCTTGCCGCGGTCGTGGTCGAAGAACACGCCCGGCGAACGGTGCATCTGCGAGACGATGACGCGCTCTGTGCCGTTGATGACAAAAGTGCCGTTCGAGGTCATGAACGGCATGTCGCCCATATAGACGTCCTGCTCTTTGATGTCCTTGACGGAGCGGGCGCCGGTCTCCTCGTTCACATCGAACACGATCAGCCTGAGCGTAACCTTGAGCGGAGCAGCGAAGGTCATGCCGCGCTGCTGGCACTCATCGACGTCGTATTTCGGCTGCTCGAAAGCGTAGCGCACGAATTCGAGCTGGGCGCGCTCGCCGAAGTCCCGAATCGGAAACACCGAGCGGAACACCGCCTGCAGCCCCTCGTCGAGACGTCCGCCCTCGGGCTCGTCCACCATTAGAAATTGGTCATAGGACTGCTTCTGCACCTCGATGAGGTTCGGCATCTCTGCCACTTCATGAATGCGGCCGAACATCTTCCGCAAACGCTTATGACCGTACGTAGTCTGCTGCGCCATGTGGTCCTCTCAAAGCTCGACGAGACGGCTCGCCGGAGCCCCCGCATTGGGGTTGCGGAGACTCTGGGGAAGCGTCGCGTCACAAGTGCTGGGTTTGCCCGGGCGGAAACCGGCACTCCCATGTGGGGTCCGCCCGGGCGCATTTCAACCCAACGATTTCTACTTCAGCTCGACGGTCGCGCCTGCGGCTTCGAGCTGCTTCTTGAACTTCTCCGCCTCATCCTTGGTCACGCCTTCCTTGACGGGCTTCGGCGCGGCCTCGACAAGGTCCTTGGCCTCTTTCAGCCCAAGGCTGGTGATCGCCCTCACCTCTTTGATGACATTGATCTTCTGCGCCCCGGCGGAGACCAGGATGACGTTGAACTCCGTCTTTTCCTCGACGGCGGCAGCCTCACCGGCAGCGGCGGCCATCATGGCCACGGGCGCCGCAGCCGAGACGCCCCATTTCTCCTCGAGCATTTTGGCAAGCTCCGCCGCCTCAAGCACGGTGAGGCCAGAGAGCTCGTCGACGATTTTCTGCAAATCAGCCATTGAGATATCCTCGTAAGTTCCTAAACTGGTTTACTTCTGGCAGCTCACGCCGCCTCACCTGTCTTGCCGTAGGCCGCAAACACGCGCGCCAGCTGACCGCCGGGCGCATTGACCACGCGGGCGATCTTGCTCGCCGGCGCCTGCACAAGACCGACCAGCTTCGAGCGAAGCTCGTCGAGCGAGGGCAAGTTGGCGAGCGTGCCCACCCCTTGGGCATCGAGCACCGTGGTTCCCATCGCGCCGCCAAGGATCACGAACTTTTCGTTGGTCTTGGCGAATTTGACGGCAACTTTCGGTGCCGCCACGGGATCCGCGGAATAGGCGATGCAGGTCGGTCCCCGCAGCAAATCCGCGATACCCTTGGCGTCGGTCCCTTCCAGGGCGAGCTTCACCAGCCTGTTCTTGGCAACCTTGACCTGACCCCCGACGCTTCTCACGTCGCGGCGAAACCTGGTCATGGCGGCGACCGTCAGGCCGGCATAGTGAGCGACGACGATCACGCCGGGTTTGGCGAACACGTCGTGAAGCGCCGCTACTACTTCGCGCTTCTCGGCTCTATCCACAGCTCACTCCGTCAGTTGTAGGATCGAGGCAAAGCATCCTCGAACCCCTCACCTCACCTAGCCGCAAGAAATCCCAGGGCAGACGGCAAGCCGCGCCCCGCTCTTTCAAGCGGCGCTCCGTTGCCTGTCCCGCTCGCACGCGAACAGCGTTAGAGCCACTTACGAGGTTCAAACCGATCTCCAGGTCGCGGGGCTTCCGAAACCTTGTACCGTTCGTCTCCCGTCTCATGCAGGCCCTGGAAGGCTTAAGCGGTCGCCCGCACCTACAATCTCGGACAGGTTCGAACCGCTTCAGCAAGAAGCGGTCCTTCCGGGGCCCCGAAGGGTCCCGAAAACTCTCAATGCACTCCACCAGCGACGTTGGTGGGCTCGACCTTCACGCCAGGTCCCATGGTGGACGTCACCGCCATGCGCTTGACGAAGGTGCCCTTGGCGCCGGACGGCTTGGCCTTCATCACCGCATCCATGAGCGCGCGGATGTTCTCGACGAGCGCCATCTCGGTGAAGCTCGCCTTGCCCACTCCGGCCTGGACGATGCCGGCCTTCTCGACCCTGAACTCGACCGAGCCACCCTTCGACGCGGCGACCGCGGCCGCTACATCCATGGTGACCGTTCCGACCTTGGGGTTCGGCATCAGACCGCGCGGGCCCAGCACCTTGCCGAGCCGTCCGACCAGCGGCATCATGTCCGGCGTGGCGATGCAGCGGTCGAATTCGATGACGCCCTTCTGCACCTGCTCGACCAAATCCTCGGCACCCACGACATCGGCGCCTGCCTTCTTCGCTTCCTCGGCCTTGGCGCCCTTGGCGAACACGCCGACGCGAAGCTTCCGCCCCGAGCCGTTGGGAAGCGCGCATACGCCCCGCACCATTTGGTCCGCGTGGCGCGGATCGACGCCGAGATTGAGCGCGACCTCGATCGTCTCATCGAACTTGGCCTTGGCCGCGTCCTTGACGAGCTTCACCGCCTCCTCGAGCGAATAAAGCTTGTCGCGGTCGACCGTCTCGCGCGCGGCGCGCGTGCGTTTGCCGGGCTTGCTCATGACTATTCCTGGACCTCCAACCCCATTGAGCGGGCCGAGCCCGCAATGATCTTCATCGCCTGCTCGACCGAGTTGGCGTTCAGATCCTTCATCTTGACCTCGGCGATCTGGCGAAGCTGCTCCTGCGTCACGCTGCCGGCACCCGTCCGTCCCGGTTCCTTGGAGCCCTTGCCGATCTTGGCCGCCTTCTTGAGCAGGAACGACGCCGGCGGCGTCTTCATCTCGAAGGTAAAGGAGCGGTCGGCATAGACCGTGATGACGGTCGGGATCGGCGCGCCTTCCTCGATCCCTTGCGTCGCCGCATTGAACTGCTTGCAGAACTCGGGAATGTTGACCCCGCGCTGACCGAGCGCGGGACCGATAGGCGGCGATGGGTTCGCCTTGCCCGCCGGCACTTGCAGCTTGATATAACCGTCGATCTTCTTCGCCATCGTCTACTCTTCCTGCGCCTTCCGCTTAATCTCTATGAAGCTCAGAGCTTCTCCACCTGGCCATATTCGAGTTCGACCGGCGTCGCCCTGCCAAAGATGGATACCGCCACCTTCAGCCTTGCCCGCTCCTCATCGACTTCCTCGACGAGCCCGTTGAACGAGGCGAACGGCCCATCGGCCACGCGTACCTGCTCGCCGATCTCGAAGGTGACGGAGGGCTTCGGCCGTTCCACGCCCTCCTGCACCTGCTGCAGGATGCGACCGGCCTCCGCCTCGGTGATCGGGATCGGCTTGTTGTCGGTACCGAGAAAACCCGTGACCTTCGGCGTATTCTTGATCAAATGATAGGTCTGATCGTTGAGCTCCATCTTGACCAGCACATAGCCTGGGAAGAACTTCCGCTCCGAGCTGACCTTGCGGCCGCGGCGCATCTCGACGACCTCTTCCATCGGCACGAGCACTTCCTCGAACTTGTCGGCGAGCCCGGCGTTCAGCGCGCGCTCTTTGATCGAGTCGGCAACCTTCCGCTCGAAGTTCGAATAAGCGTGGACGATGTACCAGCGCGCTGTCATTGGATCCGTTTGACCTTTACCGGCCGATACCGAGGACGACGGTCACGAGGAAGCTCAAGACCTGATCGGCGACGAGGAAAAAGAGCGCAGCCATGATCACCATCACGAGAACCATGATAGTGGTGATGACCGTCTCTCTGCGCGTCGGCCACGTGACCTTGGAGACCTCGGTCCGCACCTGCTGCAGAAATACGAATGGATTCGTCCTCGCCATTTCAATTCCTCGCTCGGCGCGACCCCTTTGGTCACGCCAACCTCGCTCCTGCGACCCAAGCTTGGCAGGAGTGGAGGGACTCGAACCCCCAACCCCCGGTTTTGGAGACCGGTGCTCTAGCCAGTTGAGCTACACTCCTATCGCCTGCTCCATCTGAACCGCATCGCCTTCGTCAGCTCGAGCCTCGGGCCCATTCTCGCGAGCGCTGCATTTCTGGAGCGGGTGAAGGGAATCGAACCCTCGTCCTCAGCTTGGAAGGCTGCTGCTCTACCATTGAGCTACACCCGCATCCATCGTCTCCGAAGGAGTTGCGTGGTGGAGGGGGTAGGATTCGAACCTACGTAGGCATAGCCAACGGGTTTACAGCCCGTCCCCTTTAGCCACTCGGGCACCCCTCCTTCGAAAGATGGATTATCGATTGGTGAATTCAACCAAGCCAAAACGCCCCGCCGTCGGCCGGCAGGGTCCGCCTCTAACGGGTTTATGGTAAGCGCGCCGATCTATGTCAACTCAAAATCGGGCTATGCTTCCGCAAATCTATTTAACCTTGCAAGCTTTTAGGCCATCTAGGGACCCCGTCCAAGTCTTCGAGAGGCCAGTTTCAGCATGCCGCGCCCCAGGAACAGGCCGTCGAAACCACCTTCCGCCTTTCGCGGCAAGCCGGCACACCCGCGGCGCGGCCCGGAAACGGAGCAGCTCCAGCTTTACGGAGTGCACGCCGTCGCAGCCGCCCTTGCCAATCCGTCCCGGCCGATCGCCAGGGTGCTCGCCACCGAGAATGCCGCGCGGCGGCTCGAGGCGCCGCTGCGGGCGCGCGGCGCGAAAGTCGAGCTCGTCCTGCCCCGCCAGCTCGATCGGCTGGTGGGCGCTGACGCAGTGCACCAAGGCGTGGTGCTGGAGGCCGGCCCCTTACCCCCTACGGCCATCGACGAGGTGGAAGCGCGCGGAGTCCTGCTCGTGCTCGACCAGGTGACGGACCCGCACAATGTCGGCGCCGTGTTGCGCTCTGCCGCGGCCTTCGGCGCGGCAGGGCTCGTCATGCCGGCGCGGCACAGTCCGCCGCTTGCCGGCCCGCTCGCCAAAGCCGCGAGCGGGGCTCTCGACGTCGTGCCGGTGATCCTGGTTGGAAATCTGGCGCAAGCTCTAGGCGAGCTTGGCAAACGCGGGTTCTGGCGCGTTGGATTGGCCGAGGAAGGGAGCGAAGCGCTCGAGACCACGACCCTCACTCTGCCGCTCACCCTCGTGCTCGGCGCCGAGGGCAAAGGCCTCCGGCAGCTGACGCGAGAGCTGTGCGACCGGCTCTGCCGCATCTCGACCAAAGGCCCGCTCAGCAGCCTCAATGTCTCCAACGCCGCGGCGATCGCGCTCCATTGGGCGAGCACGACGACGCGCCCGCGCTAGGCGTGCTCCCGACCAAAGTTGCAGAACCGCCGGCCAAAGGCGTCGTACCAGCAATCCCTGCGCCAATAGCAATTCCCCGGCCCGGCAATGCAGCCACCGAAATAGACGGGTGAATAGCCGTAAGAGGGATAAACCGCACGCGGCGCAGCATAATAGGCGGGCAGCGGCAAAGGAATCGGGTTCGGCGGGGGGACCACGGCGACAGGCGCCGGCACGATGACGGGCGCCGGAACGACCACGGTGCCCCGGCATCGCCATCCGCACCAGGCGCTCGCCGGATTGACAGCTATCAGGCTGAGGCTCACGGCAAGCGCCAAAACGGCGGCGCAACTACAACACAACTCTCATTTCGCGACTTCACGAGGACTGGAACACCGCCGCCTTGACTAAATAGGTCGCCCCCTCCAGCCAACCGAACGTCGCGCAGGGTGAAGCGAGTTCGCGTATCCGCCGAGTTAACAGCCAAAAATGAAGCGGGCGGCCGAAGCCGCCCGTCATTGATCTCAGCGAAATATAGCGGCTCTAATACCCGCCGCCACCATTGTAGTAGCGCTTATGGTAGTAGCCACCACCGCCGCCGCCATAGGGCGCGCAATCGTAATATTGGTAGCTGCTGCAGCACTTCTTGTAGTAGCCGCAGGAATAATAGCTGACGCATTCCCGGTATTGGCAGTACTCGCCGCCGTGCCGATACCCCACGAGCTGGACGCCCGCTTTGAGGGTCTGCACCGCTTCCGGAAGTCTTGACGCGTAGCCTGTCTCGATCGCCAAACTCGGCATCTTGGCCATTCCGAAGAGAACGGCCACGCCGAGCCCAATGGTCACAATCAGCTTGCGCATAGTCACATCCATTTGCATCCGGCGAACCTTCCTCGGGCTTTACGGATCGTCGCTCTCTCTCAAAATCCTCCTTCTCAGCGAATAGTCTAATCGGCTGGCCGCGTTGCAAATAGGCTCGCGCGGCGCATCGCCGGCGATCGACTGGCTATTTCAACCCGGCGCCGCCGACACGGCCCTTATAGGCCTCCGGCGGATAATGGAAGTAAGGCATGCAACGCCCATAGTCTTGTCCGGCGGTCACATAGGGCCGGTAGAACCACCAATAATTGCGCGGATAGCAATAGAACGATGTGGAGCGCCCCGAATGAAAGACGGGAATGACCACCCCCTCCGGCGCAGAGCCCACGGCAGAATCGACGCCACGCGCAATCGCGATGGCCACAAGGCTGTGCGCGCCGGAAGCGTTTGGCTGAAGCACGGTGAGGAGGCTGAAGGCGGCGATGCCGGCAAGTACAAGCTTCGCTAAGCGCATAGACAATGTTCCCCCGCAAGCCTTTCCCGCCTCGGCGCAGTCTAGCCTATGTCGCTCGGCAAGTCGCGGGTGAAAGGACACACGCCATGATCGTGTTGCCTTGACGGCGCATGACCGGTGGCGCGCTTCCCGATTTAACCAGTCGCTTGACAATAAATACCTGTCGCCTCTCAACTCTTTCTTGGCAGAGGGGCCATATACTCCCTGACGGAACAGAACCCGGCAGGAGACGTTGCCTATCCCTCGTCACCCAAACTTGCCTCAAAGAAGGAACCCCCAATGTCCTCGACCGATACCGACATGCGCGCCAAGAAGAGCACGAGCCGCGACACCGCAGAACTCGCCGACCAGATCGATGCGATTCGCGCCGACATTCAGAGCTTGAGCTCGACGGTCGGCCGGATCGCCAACAAGCAGCTCGGCCGCGCCCAAGACAAGGCGGTGGAGACCGCGAACCAGGCAGAAGACGCGATCAGGCAGAACCCGCTTTCGGCGGTGGCCATCGCCGTCGGTTTGGGCTTCCTGTTCGGCGTCTTCACTCGGCGCTAGGACCGAAGCTCCATGCTGCGCGCAGCGCTAGCGCTGCTTTCAACCCTTCAGATCGGCACTCGATTAAGGGAATCGCTCGAGCGCTGTCTAAGGCAGGCCGTGGTCATTGCCGTCGCGGTGGTGTTGCTCATCGCCGCGGCGGCCTTCGGCTTGCTCGCGGCGTATCAGGCGCTGGTCTCGCACTATCTGTTCAGCCCAACACAGGCGGCGGCCATCATGGCGGGCAGCTTGCTGTTAGTCGGGCTCATCGTGCTCGCCATCGTGCCCCTCATCGGCAAGCAGCCGAAACGGGCAAAGCCCGGCCCCCTCGCCGCGACCGGCGAGGGCGTCAGCCTCGTCAATCAGGGGCTCGGCAAAGCGGTGCAGCAGATCGGCCCGCTGCCCCTGCTTGCCATCGCCTTCCTCGCCGGGCTGTTCGCCGGCCGGAGATAGATAGGCCCGTGTCTGTCTCATCGCGGGACGTCGCTTAAGGCCGCCTTAACCTTCTCTACCGCACCTTCCGTCGCGGGCCGGCGCCCGGGGGCAGCGTCGAGGTGGCGGGACATGGGCTAGATATTGTCTGCGGCGATGCTCGTCGTCGCCTGCATCGCAGGCAACGCCAAGGCCGATCTTTGGGACCAATATCAAGCCCTTGGCGTCATCCCTTTGCCGCCGGCGGCCGAGCCGAACTTCGAACTCGGCGCGCGCTACTGGGCAAGCCAAGGCAACACGTATTTCTCGTTCAATTCGAGCAAGCATGATCCTGCGCTGGGCAATCCGACCTCAACCCTCAACTATGACAACACGAACGGCAATTCGGGCGAGATCACTTCGCGTGCCCAACACCCTCGCCAAGGGCTTCGTCGGTGCCGGCGCCTTGAGCGTCGCCAATCTCGACGACCACGACTTCTTCGCCGGCTATCAAATTCTCCGACACCGACAGCAGCATCAAAGGCAACGATCTAATCTACGGCACGATCGATGTGGGCCAAGGCTTCACGCCGCTCGACAGGCGCAGAAGGGTGACGTTCAGCCCCTTCATCGGCTTCAACTATTGGCAGGAGGAGGCCGAAGCCTTCGGCGCGCGCTGCAATCGCGACGATCTAGCAGGCGCCTTTTGCGGACCGCCCAGCTCGATCGTCGTCCCCTTCTCCACCAAGGTCATCACAAATCAGGCGAGCTGGGCGGCGCTCAGGCTCGGCGCCTAGATGAAAGTGAGCCTGCGGGATCGCCTCTCGTTCATCGGTGACGCGGCGGCGCTCCCGGCCGCCTATCTGTGGAACGAGGATAGCCATCATCTCCGCAGGGACCTCGGCCTTGGCCCCAATATCGAGGATCAGGGCATCGGCTGGGCTACCAGCTCGAAGGCGAGCTCCGCTTCGACATGACGCCCGCTTGGCCGCTCGGCAGCGGCGTGCGCCATTGGTTCGCCGAGACCAATGGCAGCACCAAATTCGTGCATGAGAACGCCGAGTCGAAACTCACCGAGTTCCAGAGCGAGCGCTTCGGCGTTCTCGGCGACCTAACCTATCGCTTCTCGACCTCTTAGCCGCACCCACTTGGGGTGAGTGGAAACGCTTCAGAAACAGGACTAAGAGAGTGGCCCAGGGGCCGGACCCGCTTACCGGAGCGGTCCCAATCGGCCACATGATACACCAGGCGCCGGCTTAGCTCAGTAGGTAGAGCGGCTGATTTGTAATCAGTAGGTCGGGGGTTCGAATCCCTCAGCCGGCACCAATAAATCAATGACTTGTGCTGCCGCTTCGACAAGGCGTGGCCTGACCTAGCAACTGTCTAGCAACAGTTATCGCGTAAATAATTTTGACGGCTGATTGAAGGGTTGTTGGCGATCGGCCAGTGCGGCGGCGATGGCACGGTCGATTGGGATGGGTTTTTCGAGGTGGCGGCTTCTTCGGTTTGCCCGCTTCAGCGCTCAGGCGGCTGCAGTGGGGGCATTTCGCCCGTCTAGCCAGACGAACCGCCGCATGTTGTAGGCGAGATTGGCGAGGCCGATCTTCACCCGCGCCCTGGCGATTTCGATCGTGCGCACAACCAAGACCATCGGCCCTTTCTGATAAGCGAAGACGTGTTCGACAGCGGAGCGGACTTTGGATTTGCGCGCATTGGCAATGCGGGTGCGCTCCGCCATCGGCCGGCCCTTGGGCTTCTTGCGATGGATGCACGAGACGAAGCCGTGCCTGGTCAGATGTTCCTCGTTCTTCGCTGAGCGGTAGGCGGTATCCGCCCACACCTCGCTCGCCGTATTATCACGGTCGAGCACGTCCGCCAGGCGCGCCCCGTCATAAGCCGCGGCGTCCGTAGCCGTCCAGTTCCGGATCAGTCCATGGCAGCGGTCGATCGAGACGTGGTTCTTGTATCCAAAAGCGGGAATGGCAAGATCGACCCGCGGCATGCCATCCGCACGCGGCTTGGCTTTGGAGTATTTGACCGTCCAGCGCGCGTCGCGATCCTTCTGGGCGAGCTTGGCAGGCTTGTCCCTCCATGCGTCCGGAACACGTCCTTCCTTGATCACCTTCTTCTCCTCGTTCGTGTTGCGCTGCTTGGGCGCTGCCACAATCGTCGGCATCGACGACTGTCCGCCCATCGCCAGATAGCCCGACATCTTCAGCGCCTGGTCAAAACGCCGGAACAAAACCTCAATTGCACCCGCGTTGGTCAGCGCCTCGCGGAATGTCCAGATCGTATTGGCGTCGGGAACAGGATCGGCCAGCCCAAGCCCGAGGAAGCGCATAAAGGACAGACGGTCCTTGATCAGATACTCGCAACGCTCGTCCGATAGCGAATGCATCGTCTGCAGGATCAGCACCTTGAACATCAACACATGATCGAACGGCGGCCGCCCACCCTTGCATCGATCCGCGCGAGGGACAGCCTCCTCGAGGTCGGCGCGAAACAACTCGAAATCGACGAGCCTCTTTAGCCGATCGAGATCGTCGCCCTTCGACGACAACTCTCGCAGCCGCTCGTCGATATCAAAAAACCCCGGTTGCCCAGCCATGCCAACACTCCGTCTTCAGCCTGACGAAGTGAATCAGTCTGTCGCCGATTTGCTTCAAGGTGTTCTACGCCTGGCATCGTGCGCCTAGGACGAGCTAGAGACTCGGTCAATAAATTTTTTTGCGGTCTGTTGTCGCCATTAACGCGTTAGTGGCGGCAAATGTCACCTCCTTTTCGAGGTGATCTGATGATGTATTGGCCAGGTGGCTTGAATCACAAACGCTTTGCCACCATAAACGATATATTCATGCGATCTTCGCACGGGACTTCAGATGTTGCAGGCGAGTTCGATAGTCCTAGAGAAGCTCTGGCACCTAGGCGCACGTCACGCATAAATTGTAGGAGAATCAAGATGTATAGTTTGAAGATAAAGAAAGGTGCTTTTACGATATTACAGGATAGCAAGGGAAAGCTTCTGGGCGAAGAGGTAACGCCAGAACCGATCTATGTGACTGCTGACGCGTCGATTGAGGCGCGGAGATGTGAAACCGAAGGTTGCACGCGTACCGTCATAGCGATCTGGCTCAAGGAGCGCTGCCTGCTGGTTGACGCCGAGGACGTGGAGATCATTCCCCCGCGGGAAATGAAGAGCCGTGACACGCTTAGCGATGATGACGAGGCGGCCGCATGAGCGGAGATATTGCTAACGCCGGCGCACGTGGCGAAGCGTGTACACCGATCTGAGCGCACGCTTGAACGGTGGAGAAAGGAAGGTCAGGGCCCCGGTTTTCAAGTTCGGGAATCGGATCCTGTATTCGGAGGCTGATGTCGACGAGTGGCTGTAAAAAAGCCCCACTATCGGTCCACGTCGGAGTTCTCAGGCGGCAATCCCATCGCGTGGTTCGTTGGGCGATGACGCCAAGGTCTTCTCGAGCAGCGACCTCGAGCGCAACAGGCCTAAACATTTCGCGTGACGTTAGACCAGGAGCCGTGCCGGCGCACTGCGCCGGGATCATCTTTGAAGCAGCCCGCCTTGGAAAGCTGGGCCGTGATGACGCGGACGTCGAGATTAAGGCCCCCGCCGAGGTCAGGCTTGCCTCGAGGAGCGAGGGCAAGCTTGAACGCAACAGGCCTAAACCCATTCTCGGGACAAGGACGCTAACAGGAGCTGAGGGTTCAGTATGCGTAAGGAAACAATGGATAGCGACCGCTTAGATGAAGCGAATGCGTCAACCTCAGCGACTGAAGTCGCCTCGACGGCTGACCGATTTTCACATGTAAAAACGGTGGGGCAGTTCACAACGAGCATTCTGGGCGCTTGGCACAAGTCGGTCGACGGCATCATCGAAGCCGGAGAACTCTGGGATATAGCGAAACGCAGGCTTGGCAGGGAGGAGCTGAAGGAGCTCAAGAGGAACACCAAATTTAGCGATCCGACAATCTCGATGCTAACTAGCATTGCAAAGGATCCACGCTTCACCGATCCAAAGTATCGGGCGGTGCTGCCCAGCTCATGTGGCACCCTCTATGCGCTCACGCATCTCAGCGATGCGGAATTCGAATCGTGCTTTCAATGATAAGGTACTGCGCCCCGACCTCGAGCGCGACGAAGTCACGGCGCTCAGAGGCAAGCAGCACTCTGGCCGCGCAAAGGCAGAGACAAAGGCAGAGCGAACGGCGCTGCCAAGCTCTAATGACACCCTTTATGAGCTCACGCATCTCAGCGATGCGGAAGAAATCGAGCGCGAGGAGGTCGTGGCGCTCAGAGGCAAGCAGCACTCTGACGGCGCAAGGGCAAAGGCAAAGGGACGGTGCTCGTCACGATCTTGCTTACCACCGACAAGATAGATGACGCGGACCTCAAGTTGCTGAAATCGGCAGTGGTCTCTCTTCTCGAGTGCCAGTCGGTGACCGTGGAAGCGTCACCGGCATGGGAGCGGCTGCTCAAAGAAGCCAAATGAAATTCTCCGAGCCAACCAAGGCAACTCTGTATCGGCTAAGGAGAATTGCTGGCGACCTGCTCCTGATAGCGCCTGACCAATTCGCGCTGATAGGCAAAAACGAGCAGGTCGCCCTCACCTTCGGTAAGAAGAGGCGCCAGCATGCGGGCCTCACCGTGCGGGGCACATTGCTCAACACGGTCAAAAAGGACGTAGGTCTTCACTACTTCACTCATATCGCAGACCTGATTAGACCAGGGGCCGAGGTCTTCCTCTGGGGGGAAGAGGTCCTCATGCCCCCCAACTCATGCTGCATCTCCGACGAGCTCGAGCTAGAGCCCCTCAGAGCGGCTCTGGTTGCGCTTGACGACAAGCTTAGCGCGACGCCTGTCTGTACATTTGGGATTAGTCGATCTCAAAGCTCTAAATCCCGAAAGGCGATAACGGTCCTTATAGGCGACTCCCCGCGTGCCGCCGTCGTTGTGCGATTTAGCAAGAAGCCCAGTGGTGAGCCCCAATGCGAAGCTTCGATTGATCCCGGATCCTTGGGCTGGGACACCCGAGCTTACGCACTCTTATTCTTGGCAGCTTGACCAATTCAAGGGTGAGGCCTTCGCCGTCTCAATGCCGGCTGAATTATTCAGACAGATGCCGCCCTCAGATTATGAGGTGACGGTTTACAGCCCGGGTGTCGCGGAGTTCATGGCGATTGACCACCGCCTGACCTTCGTTATCGAGGAGCAGAAGCTCGCGGACAAAGCTATCAAGCGGCGGCCTTGACGGCGTCGAACGCGCCTTACAAAATTCAAGTCGAGTATGGCTGGCAACGATCGGCTACTCGGGACGCGACCAGGTACGGTCGTCGGCGGTTCCAACGGCGCTAGAGACGTGAGGGCGTTGTGGTGATCTCTGCTGCTCTAGGTGGGGGTTTGCCCCGCGTAGCGCCCTTATTCCCAACGATAGCCGTGTTCCGCTGTGAGCCTCGAGTGTTTGGGGTTAGGTGCGACAGGGCGTCTTACAAAAGAAAAGGGTGAACTATCGGCTCGACCGAAACCGACGCATTCCGAACAGCAGTGATGGCGCCATAGAGAGCCACGCCCCGCCTCTTCCACTTGCCCCGTGCCTCAGTCTTCGTCCGCTTGTGGGGTAGAGCCGACGTCTGCTTTCGGGGGTAAAGCAGACATGACGCGGACGCTGGACAATGTCCGCTAATGACCCAAAGCGGACATGTGGGCGTCAACTCCAAAACTCGGGTCATCCGAATTTAACGCCGTCTTCAAGCGCCTAAAGTCCGCGAAACACGTTACCGGCAAGGAGCACCAAATAGCCCAGCATCAGCACCGTGAAGCCGGTGTGGAGATGCGGAACCGCGAGAGGAACCCAGTGAACGAGTGCAGCGAAAATTGCGAGCACGAGGGAAACCAGGAGTGTCATTTGGATAGGCGGTGTGAGTGGCCAATCAAACATAGTGTCCTCCCCAGAACCCGGGACCGGGCGGAAAATGACTTTAGTCTCTACCTCACGGAATTGCACTCAGCGGCGGGGGGCCGCGAGGAAACGGTCGAACACCTGCTGAGGGCTGTCAAGCTGGCTCTGCTCGACATCCCGACCGGCGTCAAGCCGATCTCCGAAGACCACCGCAGTCGCACCTTGTCTCGGCACTTGGCCACCTGCCATCAACGAGGAGTTCGTACAGATTTGCCATATCCATCCTTCTCGGTTACGCACGGATTGGCTTAGCAAAAGCACTTAGTGGGGCATCACCAATGTGATATCTTTTACAGGGAGGCTACTCAGGGAGGAAACAGTAAGAGCCCGGTATTGCGGTCCTTTCGGCTGTATTCTCACTCGTTGCTTTCGCATCGCATTCATCTCTAGCAGCTACGTCGCCCGCGATGGAAGCTTGCAGCAAACAGTGGGCTGACATGAAAGCCGCTGGAAAGACTGAGGGGAAAACGTGGCCGTCGTTCTGGAGCCAATGCGACAAGGACTTCACTGCTAAGAATGGCAAGTCCCAGCCGCGCCTGAGAAGGCCACAACAAAGAAGGCTAGTGAAAAGCCGATAGTCGTTGCCCGTGATGAAAGCGACACTTCTGGCTCAGCCCAACGAAGAAAGACTGCGACGCGAAGTGGGATGCCAACAAGGCAAAAACCGGCGCTCACGGTTGCCACGACTATTTCCAGTTTATGGCAAGGTGCATGTGAGGCTGCAGCAGAGACGGCCGATGGCACAACCAAAATTCAAGCCGAGCCTAATAGTTCGGTCGGAGGTCACAATGGGATTGCCCGACGGTGTCTTCGGCTCTAATTCTATCCCGCCATCCCAGGCGGAAATGTCGCTAAGCCGCTGATGATTGCGCTCCTTGCGCTGCTTGCCTCGCACTATATGAGCGGAGGATCAAAGGAGGCTGCCCCGCTTCGGCACGTCCTAACTCGGCACCCAGGTCCCCCGGCTCGATTGCCTGACGCCTCTCCGGGCGACGTGCTCGGGGGTCTTGCGGGCTTGCTCAAACAATTCCAGCAGAGCGGTTTCGGCGACGCGATCAATTCCTGGATCAATACGGGACCGAACAAGCCTGTAGCGCCCGGCCAGATTTCGGGTGCACTCGGTCCTGACATCATCGAGCGCCCTTTCACAGCGCACCGGCCTGTCCAAGGATCAGATCGCGCAGAATCTGTCCCAGGTCATTCCCAATACGGTCGATCAGCTGACACCGCAGGGGCGCCTACCAACTCGGCAGGAGATTGCGCGCTTGATGGGCTAAAGGCGGTTGCTTGCGCAAATTAAGGTCGCACGCATCAATGGGAGGAGTGACGCCATGTCGGTTCTAGCTTGGATTTTGTTGGGACTGATTGCTGGCTTCATCGCTAGCAAGATCGTCAATCGCGAGGGCCAGGGGTTTCTGCTCGATATCGTGCTCGGTATCGTCGGCGCAGTCGTCGGCGGGTTCCTGTTTTCGGCCATTGGCGCGACAGGCATCACAGGCTTCAATCTCTACAGCATGTTCGTCGCCGTTGTGGGCGCGACCGGCCTGCTTTGGCTCTACCACGCATTTGGCGACCGTCGATGAAGCTAGCCGAGCTGCACCCAGCGGATTTAGCCGCGTGACACCTTAGGACTACACATAAAGGAGAGTTCCATGGCCACCAATTTGGTTTCGGACGTCGAGCGAAGTTTTAGGCCCTCAGATTGTGTCGCAGCATCGCATCTTCTCTAGGGCTCGATAAGACAGTCGTTCAAGGCGCAGTTGAGGGAGGCGTGCCGGGATTGCTCGCCGCATTGATTTCTCTCGTTTCCAAACCGCAAGGCGCAACAAAGCTGGGTCAAGCGGTGGCTCGGCAAGAACCAGGCGTGCTTTCGAGCTTGGCGACCGTCATTGGTGGGCTCCGGCCAGAAGGCTCTGATCGACACCGGTGCCAGCGCCCTGACCTCGCTCCTGGGGGGGAACACCGTGAGTGCGCTCACGAATGCCATCGGGAGTTACGCGGGCATCGGCGGAGCCGGCTCAAAGAGCTTGATGGGCCTTCTCGGGCCGGTGGTTTTGGGTGTCCTCGGACAGCACCAGCGTACCAGCGAACTCGACGCCTCTGGTCTCGCGAGGCTCCTTACCTCGCAAAAGGATAATGTCTCCGCTGCCTTGCCATCCGGATTTTCCAAGTACCTTAAAGACGCCGGTATCCTCGATGGTGTGACCAGTACGGTCGCGGACCCGCATATCAGACAGAACAGAGATCAACCCCCTGGCCTTCGCTATGGGTGCCCTCGCCGTGATTGGGCTCGGCGCCTTCGCTTGGCATTTGATGTCTGGCCGGCACGCCGAAGGCCCCAAGACGGCTGTGGAGGCACCATCCCCCGGCGAGATGCTCGACAAGCTGCGTGGGGTCAAAGTTGGTGACGTCGATATTGGGGCGCTATCCAAATCGGCGGTCGAGGACCTGCGCTCATCACTAAAGGGCATTAAAGATGAGGCTACGGCACAGGCCGCCATGCGGGAGCTCGCTGAGGACACTACCCAATTGACCGGCTTCGCCGGGCTACTCGACCAGCTTTCGCCTGAGACCCGCAAGATGCTCACAGATGCCTTCGTTGCCATCAAACCGAAGCTCGACAACCTCTTTGATCAGGCACTCGCGCTTCCCGGCGTCGGTCCCATCATCAAGCCCGCACTCGATACAATTCGTTCCAAGCTCAGCACGCTGACCACAACCTAGCGGTGCGGCAACAACCAAG
Source organism: uncultured Alphaproteobacteria bacterium (assembly GCA_963839245.1). Taxonomy (GTDB): domain Bacteria; phylum Pseudomonadota; class Alphaproteobacteria; order Rhizobiales; family Methyloligellaceae; genus Methyloceanibacter. Next base: position 194,555 of record CAWIUJ010000001.1, read on the forward strand.
TGGGTGCCTGCTGGTCAAGTCAGTCTCGTCGCCGAAGGTCATGTAGGAGGTTCCATGGGGAACAAGCAGAGTTTTACACCGGAAAAGTGACGAGGTCCTGGAAAGCACGATGTTGGCCGGTATGGCGGTTTCGGCAGCGGAGCCGAGTGGCTTGTGGCGCCGCTGAAGAACTTTTGCGAGCAGTCCGCGCTAGCTACAGCGAAGCTTGACCCTGGCTCCAGCGAACTCGTCAGGCGGTCTCGCGGAATTCGAGACGCCTCAAGGACGTTCTGCCTCAGGATGCTATTGCGAAAGCGCTTTGCTGGCGCTAAGCCGGCTGACATCGTCAAGCGCTCACTCGACAATCTGCGGGAGGTCTCCACAATCCTTGATGCCAAGGCGCCCGGCGACGCACCCGCCTTCAAGGCCTGGTTGCGAGGCATCAGCCAAAAGGTTGCCGAAGCCTCCACCGAAGGCGGCTTCCTCGGGTTCGGGGGTGTGCAAGTAAGCGAGGCTGAGAAGGCTACTCTTGCCGACATATCGAAGGCTCTCGGCGCCGCCTGAATTGAGTTCGTCAGCCCGCGAGGAGCAGAGGTGAAGTCGCGCTTCCTTAATTGCGGGACATCGACGCCACGAATGACGCCTACAGTCCGATCCCATTAAACCCCAGGAGTGCGGTCCATGAGCATCTTCGGAGATATTATGTCGACTATCTTTGGCCGTTCGGCTTCGGCGGCACCTTCAGGTTCGGCCGCGTCATCCAGCGTGTCGACGTCAGCGCCACAGGCGCAGGGCGCGCCAAGCGCCAAACCTGGTGCCCAGGCAAGTGTCGATGTCGCTGCGGTGCTGGACGGACTAGCGCAGCAAAAGAAGCAGAAACTCAATTGGCGGACTTCCATCGTCGATTTGATGAAACTTCTCGACCTGGACAGCAGCGCTGCCACCCGCAAACACCTCGCCAACGAGTTGCACTATCAAGGCGATATGAAGCATTCAGCCAAGATGAACATCTGGCTACACAAGCAGGTAATGATCAAGCTCGCCGAGAACGGCGGTAAGGTCCCCGACGATTTAAAACACTAGGCAACTTGCGCCGACTGATGGCTTCGTTTCAATCTCCGCCAATGACGCTTCTGGCTCGAAGCCGACACCTCGACGCGGCGCTGGAAGCGTTGGGTCCCGGGCTGTGGCTTTGTCCAAACCCAAGAAGGAGTGAAACTCTTCGCTCTGACTTTGCTTGTAGTCGCCAATCTCATTGCAAATCAGGCATTCGCTGGCGACATCCCAACGCAACCGCTAGCGCGTGCTGATTGCGATAAGGCCGCAATGGCGTGGGATGAGAACGCAAATGTATGTTCCGAAAGTTCAAAAGAAGCCGGGTCCCAGACTGCCTCAGAGGCAGCTGCAGAAGTAGGTGTTTCGAGCCAACCATTGACGAGATTAGAGTGCGACAAGGCGGGGTTGGTGTGGGCTGGCAATGCCAACGTATGCGGAGTCGCGATTCGACCAGAGTTTTTGGAGGTGTCCGGATCGGGATCCGAAAAGGCGGAGACCACGCCAGAGTTAGAGGCGACGGATACTTCAAGGCAGCCACTAACGAGAAGCGAATGCGATGCGCGCCAGAGGCGCCGCGGTTGTTTGGCGGTTCCTAAGATCTTCGACGTAACTCGACGCCACCCTCACTCGGGAAAAAAGGTTGGTTAGGGAAGGGCTGGCGATTTCTGCTTGTGGCACTTTTCGGACATTCCACCTGCACTGACAAATGTCGGCTATCGGGGGTAAAGCGGATGTGACGCGATGTCTGGTCATGACCCAAAGGACTTTTAGGAGGTAAGCGGACATTGAATTGGTGAACGGCTCACGGCCTGGTCCGCACGTCCTAGCTCATCCCCTGCTGATAGATGCGAGCGAAGATGGCGCGCTCAAAAATTCTGATAATGCCGCAAGTTGCGCTCGACAGCCTGGCGCAAAAAGGGTGCCCGTGAGCCACGCCTTGCTCGCGCACTGCCATATCAATCTCTTCAAGCACGCGCTCTGGCAAATTGAGTAGGATTGTTTTGTCGTTTCGTTTTGGTCTCTCAGCATGCGACTATCTCCTTCAAGATCATCATACAGATAGAGGCACTTAGCTGACGTGCACGAGACTGTTTTATCGCTTCTCCACGCCCTTTTCAGGGGGCCATGAGCCAGGGAACTCAAGTTCTCGCGGATCTCAGACCGTCTTCTTGGCCAAAGCTGAACTTGACTCGGTCTTGTAGGCATTCTTCGCGAGGCCGACGTACATCTCGCCGAGTTTCGACATCTCGGCCATGTAGTTGTCATAGGCCTTCTTGGTGTACTCAGATTGGATCTCTATCGAGCTTGCTCAAGCGACTTTGCGCCCATCATTTGCTCGAAGGCACGTGTGCTTTCCTCCACTGCCTTCTTCGAGTAGTCGGTCACCTCGGCAACAATGGCCTGTAAGCCTTTGTTTACCTCACCCATCGAGCGGACGGCCGCATCGAAGCTGTCCTTACCCATCTTTTGAAACTGTTCACCCGTCTTCTGAAACTCTTCGAACTCTTTGGCCATCTGAGTTTCCTTCTCGATACCGGCTATCCGGTAGATGTTGCAACCCTGCTTACAATACAGGCCCTCCTCGTAAGACGCTTGCGCTGAATGAACAATGACCGACGCCATTTTTGCTCATCTTTTTTGGATCACACTTCGTTAGCTGACCGAGGCACGCGATTTTCTCAGACGTGTACTCATAAATCGAGATTGGTAAGCAGCGGCCGGTCAATGTCCGCTTTACCCCCGATAGCGGACATTCGTCAGCGCGTTGGCATGTCTGCTAAGTGCCATAAGCGGACATTTGCAAAAGTAAGGCGCGAAGCTTTGGGGTGCAGGCTTAGAACTCTAGCCAGCGGCTTGGTGAGTTCTCTCCTCGTCGCACGCCTTGATATGAATAAGGTTCGGCATTGACGAAAGCTTGTCCGCTGGCACACATGCAGCGACTCCAGCTTTCCTGGCTGCCCTCGATGAACAGCATGGCGGCATCGTCTGGATAGCCGCCGCCATCGCTCAGATATTTCTCGACACTCCAATTGGGATCCAGGCGAACCACCTGCGCGGCGGCGACTTTCGCCCCGGCCATATCGCCCGCCATGGCGCTTGCCGCCGCCAAGTATGCGTAGTCCGTGGCGAAAGGGGTGGTGACCTGTTTCGCGTACTTCACGGATTTATCGAACTGGCGGCCAAAGAAATATGCCAACCGAAGCTCCTGGTTGTACCAGTACGGGTAGTTGGGATTCAGTTTCAGCGCTTTCTCTGTAAGTTCGACCGCCCGATCGGGTTGGCCAAATTGAGGAAGGAACCATGCAATGTTAATTAGAAGGTCAGCGTTATTAGGAGCCAGGGCCTCGGCCTTGGCAAATTGCTCAAGAGCCTGATCTGCCATTCCCTGGTAGGCGAAGGCGTGTCCCAGAACGAGCTGGGTCTCTCCGTCATTCGGATCTAGCCGAACAGCATTCCGAGCGGCCTCCATCAGCTTGGTCAAATTATCAGCAACGGAAGTTCCGAGACCGAGGTCGATCCTATAGTCATAAATGTAGGCTAATCCGACATATGCTCGAGCGAGCTGCGGATCGATTTCGAGCGCCTTTCGGAACAATCGTTCTCCCTCGTCCAGGCCTTCCTTGGTGACCTTATGCTTGGCCTCCATTCCAAGGAGATAGGTGTCATAGGCCGTCAAATCACTGGGCGGCTTCCGCCTAATGAGTGAACGCTCGGCCTCAGCAACTGCGCCCTCGTAGCCGGTGAGGGTGGCTGCAATTTTCTCTGTGACATCGCTCTGTACTTTGAACAGGTCTGTGGCGGGGCGATCATAACGGTCCGACCAAACGTTGCCGCCTGTTCTTGTATCAATTAGCAGGGCAGTCACCCGAATCTGGTCACCACTCGGTTGAATGCTGCCTTCGAGCACGTAGCGGACACCGAGATCGCGACCGACGTCTCTTACGTCCGCCGGCTTGCCTCTGTAGGCTTCAGTTGAATTCCGGGCGACGACAAACAGGTCTTTGGAGTGAGACAGGTCTATAACGATGTCCTCGGTAATTCCGTCGGCAAAGCGATCCCACTTAGACTCGTTCCCAATGTTCTCGAACGGCAAGACCGCGATGGAAGCTTTTTCAGACAATGGAGTGGATGGAGTCCACCATCTCCAAGCGGTGAAACCTGCAAGCAGCGCAAGCAAAACCGCAGCTATGGAGGCAGCTAGAAATCCGAGGGGCGTCTTACGCCAACGGGGCTGAGCTGCAACGGGGCCCTGCGAGGGACCTAGGGGTCGATCCGGAGTTGTCGTGTTCGGTCGATCCGGCCAAGGACCAGGTGTTGCAGGCTGACAAAACTCGATGTGCGGTGTGTATGTGCCCTTCGGTAGGTCAATGCGAATAGGATCGCCTTGGCCGTCGCGCCTCGTAATATTCGCGAAGCTTCTCGCGCAGGCGCGCGGCCTCGATCCGCACGAGGGGGTCGACGATGGGGTCAAACGTCTCGGGACGATCGAAGACTTCCAAAGCGACGTTGTAGGCTTTCAGCCGCTCGCCGCGGCCAGCTAGAGTTTCATTGACGATATACTCCAGGAACCGCTGCCTGCGTCGCGATTGAGGAACGGGCCGCTGTCGAGGATGCGGTCCAGTTGCTCACGAATGGCCTTCTGGTCGGATTCGCTCCAGCAATTGAGCGAAATTGCCGTCACGCTCCAACTCCAAACGTGCCGAGAAAGCGCCAACCCGCCAGCATCGGCGGTGCAGTTTCTTACTGTTACATACTAGGACGAGCAGGCGCGGCCTGTCACGCTTCAGGGATGATCGTCAATGGTCGTTCGACGATCAGAAAGGAGCGCAGACATGAAAACGTCACTAGCAATCGCAACTGCCACGCTGATGCTTAGCGCGATGTTGAGCCTGACGTCGGGCGTCGCTGCCCACGATTATGGCAGCCTCTCGGGTAAAAGCCCGGGCAGATGCGGGGTCGCCCCCTGCCCAAGCCAACAGCAGGCGCCCATAAGGCTATATCGCGGTCAGTGAGCGCAATGAGGATGCCAGACTGGCCTCTCCTGGTGGGGAGGCCAGCCGGCAGTTCGGTGTCCAATGCGGAAGTCAATCACAGATAGAATGAACCACGACAATGCGTGGGTGATGGGAATAATGGAGCCCATCTTCCTGCTGCTATTCATAGCGGTGATTGCAGCTCTCCTGAGGCTGTTTTAACGCACACCGCGAAACATGTCCGCTTAGGGTCATGAGCAGACATCGCGTCGTGTCCACGTCATGTCCGCTTTACCCCCAATAACGGACGTTGGGCGGCACATCCAAGTCAGCATTTGGCTCTCGGTTTTATGAGCACACGCCTTAGTGCAGTTTCAAGCTCACGTTCCCAATCGGATTTCACATAAATGGGCTCGCTCTTCGCCTTGGGCAGAACGGTACACAGATCGATATCGCAAAAGCTTTGTCGTGACTTGTCGGAGATCTTGCGCGGTTCCCAAAGCTGCTTCGATAAAGTCGTAAGCACACTCGTTGGCTGCGCTAGGAGTTTCGAGGAATAAAACATCACATCGCGTAGCTCGTCGATGGATTGCAACGGAGCGGCATGCAGCGTGCAGTTGGCGGGACCTAGACTTTTAAAAACACTTACAGTTGAGGTGCGATGGCTCGGAAGCGATCGACCAGATGGGGTGCAGCGAGCATAACTGAATGGATATGACACGTCGTCTCGGGATGCTCGGGGTAGAAGTGAAATTGGTTGAGACGGAATTGCTCTATCGGGACAGCGCTGCGATTGTCTTCTCACGCTTGGTGAACGGGTAGTCGATGTAGAGATAGGTCAGGGGCTGCAGCCACCTCTTGCGTTCGAAATTATTCATCAGCTTTGAGAGCAGCCGAACATAGAAGCGCTCGAAGAAGACAAAGCAGCGACTAGGCGGGATGGAGAGGCCGTCATCTCGCTTTGATTTAACAGGAACGAACGTAGTGGTCAGGAACCAGAATTGTGGACGGATGGTATCGGTCCGAAGGCGATGATATTCACGCTTAAGATGCTCGAGGTGGTTCTCGATGAGATGGTCGTAACGGAGAGTGGTTTGGTCCATTTGCTTGGATCCTTATTGGTTTAGGTAATGGAGGGGCATCGACGCTTCCGTGGTCAGCGTCTCAAAAACTCAAACGCGAAATCTGGCTTGCGATGACTGACATCGGCGAAGTGAAGAGGCCGCTATATGTTTTTATATTTATGCGAGCTGAGCTGACGGTTTGGGCGCAATCGAAAAATTTTCTTGGTGGCGGGATGACATGTTGATTTTCCCTGCCATTTTTGCAGAGCTCATCTCGTCTCTCTGCCGTCTCGGAATCAACCATGCATAGAAATGTCGCTCTCTACGCTCGCGTCTCAACTCGAGGCCAGGAACTGGAAAACCAGTTAGCGGAGCTGAGCGCAGCCTGCGCGCGAAACGATTGGCAGGTCGTGAGGGTCTTTACCGATTACGGCATCTCTGGCGCGAAGGGTCGAGGTGCACGCAAGGGCTTGGATGATCTTCTCAAGGCGGTCGTGCGACGCGAGATCGACCAGGTCTGCGTTTGGTCTATCGACAGATTGGGTCGTTCGCTGCGGGACCTAATCAATGTGCTCAACGAGCTGCGGCAGAAGGGGTGCGAGCTTTACGTCCACAAACAAGCCATCGATACAAACACGCCATCAGGAAAAATGTTGTTTCAGATGCTAGGCGTGTTCGCCGAGTTCGAGCGCGAGCTCATGCGAGAGCGCATCGTCGCTGGTCAACAGCGCGCTCGTGCACAAGGCAAGCGGATCGGTCGGAGAAGTGTGATAGACGAGACGTTGCGAGCACGGGCCGCGCGTTTAAAGTCGAATGGGCTATCGCTGAGGAAGATCGGGGAACGGCTCAACGTAAGTGCAGCGACGGTACTCAAGGCGATAGCGGCACAGGCGTCCAGCGCAGCATCCAGCGCTTACTAAGGCTTGCCAAATACTGACTTGGATGCGGCGCCCAACGTCCGTTATTGGGGGTAAAGCGGACATGGCGCGGACTTGTCAGTATGTCCACCAATGACCCATTTCGGACCTCGGCCCGGCATTTTCCCCGATAATTCCGATGAGCGCAGCTGACTCGGCACCTGCGACACCTTCGCACGAGCGGGACCGCTTTGACCTCCATCAAAGTTGTCATGAGTTGCGGGGTATTCGGTGCGATAGCTACTAGAGGACCCCCGAATGAGAACGCCCCCTCGTGTCACGATTTTTTTCGCGTTAGCGGCGCTCGTCGCAGTCAACTGGGAGTTTGTCGCGTTCGATTTCGCCGTAGACCACCAGGGCCAAGTCGAAGGTTAGACGGTCGGTTACCGGCTTCGGTCTCGCGGAAAGCTTGGCCGGAGCGAAGAACAGGAACAACAACCGTTGATGGAGCTGCTCTTGACACGGTGGGTGCTGCGCTTGTGCAGGCTCGACCCAGGCGCGCTTTGACGTTGGATCAACGCGCACGACGAGGGCGACCGTATCGAGAAGGCTTGTGGCCCGAACTATCGTCGTCTTGCAAAGGTAAAGCGCCGCTACGATCCATCGAACCTTTTACGAACGAATCAAAACATACGACCATTTGCCTGACGCAGGTTGTGGAGCAGTCGGATTGGCCGAGCGTGAGCTTTCATCGAAGCTGGGCGAACAACCGCGCACCGAAGCGGCCCGCAGTTGGATTCACTAACGCCTCGATTGGGCGGAGCAAAGGGTCACGGCTTGGCGACGCAACACACCCGTTCCAATACGTGATCACCCTCGACGCTCCTCGGTAGATCCTACCTCGCTCTGACGTCCGCTTTGGGTCATACGCGGAAATGGTCTCACGCCCGCGTCATGTCCGTTCTTCCCCTCAAAGCAGACATTCGTCAACGCGAGTGGCACGTCCGCTATGTGCCAAAAGCGGACATTTGACAAAACTCAATTCGCCTTTTCCAGCGGCGGCTTTTGCCAGTTGCCGTCGTGCGCCCCGGGGCTTGGGCCAATAGATGCGCATCACAACGATAAAGGGGCCGCTCGGCGCCGGTAGGCGAGCATCAATTCCAGCCGGCGAGTTGCGGATAAGTCCCAAGCCGCGCGCCGGCATTGGGCACAACCTTCCAGCCGAGCGCAGAGAGCTGGGAGGTGGCCATTGGGCTCGCTTTTCCCGTAATCCACAATTCGCCGCCGTGGCTTGCAGACGCAATCTGGGTGAGAGGTGCGCTCCAGTTCAGATAATCAACGGGCAGGATGCTGACGCTTCCGTTCGCCGTCATCAACATGGGCGCGCCGCCCACGCTCACAAAGCCGCGCACCGGGGAAACCCTCTTGGTGTATTGCTGAATTAGCATGGCCTGGTGCCGATAGAAAAAGCCCATTTCAACTGAGGGGGCTTTGGCCGCGCCGGCAACAAAGAGTTCTCGTTGCTGAATACCGCCAAGGCTTTCGAGGACTTTCACGATGACGATTTTGTCCGTCGGGCTCAGATTTGGGTTCGCGTAGAATGCAGTCATTGTCCCCTGCGAAACGCCCATTACGGCGAGCAGATCGCGCCCCTCCTTTTCGAGGTCCGCTGGCGTCTTCTCCCGGAGCAGATCCCGCACCTGACCAACCGTGCCGGTCGCACCGATCGCATAGCCGGCCGGTCCAGCGACAAAGCTCATGCCCACATTGGCCGAGGTCTCGCCGACAGCGCTTGCCGTGGCAACGCGCTTCAACTGATCGGCAAGCGGCGGGAAGCTCGTGTTCGGATCAACACCGAGATTGAAGGCCTGCTTGCGCCGCGCGGAGGCACCGCCCGTGACCGAGGCAATAATTCTGTCGCCATGCGGGTCGGTCGCGTTCATCGACGCCTGCGCACTGCCGAAGATGTGACCGACGCCGCGAACTGTATCGCCGATCGTCTGGAGGGGTTGGGTCACGAGGTCCTTGGCGGTGTTGAGCGGCGCAAGCGCCGTTCTTCCGGCCGACTTGACTGCGGTTTCAGCGCCGTTCACCTCCTCAAGCTTCTCCGTCGCCGTGATCTCGCGTAAACGGACGCGTAAGAGGTCGCTCCCCTTTACCCTGAGCGGACCCCATTTGGTGTTCACACTGAACACGTATTGGAAGTTCTCAACCGGCACGCGGTCGCTGATTGAATAATCGGCACCGTGGAACGGAACGGCCTGAATTGCCTGGGCAGCCGAGAAGGTCGGCGCCCCTTCATATTGTCCTGCCTGCGAAGAAGCCGCGATTAGAAAAGTCCCGAACGCAGCAATCGCGGCCAAAGCCGAGGAGACCCGATACCAATGCATGACTTTTCCCCTCTAGGCGACGCCAAGCCTTCGATGGCGGCTTTCAATCTCCCGCTTGGGCTGAAGAGTAGGCCCAAAACAGCCTTTCGAGAAATAGGGCCTGCGCGGCTGGTACCTGAAGAAGCCGTGGATGATGGCCCATGGGATCGAGTCTTTGTTGGTGTGCACTAGGCCGAGGGGCTTTCTCGACTGTTTCAATCTGGTCTGACGCAAAGAAGAAAGGCCTTTAACGTCTGCTATGGGTCAAAAGCGGACATCGGCCAGCCGATCAGAGATGTCCGCTTTGCCCCCGAAAGCGGACATGTTCAGCGTCGAACTCGATGTCTGCTTTGTGCCAGAAGCGGACTTTGAACCGCGCTCAGAGTAGCGTGAGTTCGGCTGCACCGAGACTTTGTCCACCTTGCCGGTGAATGCAAACGGCTCCTAATCATTGTCGCCCACAGAGGTTCGGGTTTCCGAACCAACATCAAAGGTCTCTGTTAGGGTCATCAGGAAGGGAATGGTGTGCGAGATTTTCCATTCTAATGGACCTGCAGGTGGCGTCGCATTTAACGCTAGGAGGACGATTTCCTTACAGATGGCGGGGTGGCTCGCGTCATATCCGCGCCAGCGAGTGCATAGGCTCTTGCGGTGGTCTCGTTTAGCGCCGCCTCGACGCGTTGCTGATAGATTGCGAGCTCCTGCGCTCCGGCCTCGCGCGGTACGTAGATCGCGTCGCCCACGACGATGCCGAGCTTGGAGAAGGGTAGATTGATGGTCATGCGGTCCCAGGAATTGACCGCGCGATAGCGCGAGGTGGCGACCGCGAAGGGCACGATGGGCCGGCCCGAGCGACTTCCGATCATTACGATGCCAAGCCCGCAGTTCCGAGCAGGTCCCGGGGGGATGTCTGCTGTCATGGCGATGCTGAAGTTTTCTCTGAGCGAGGCGACAGCGCCATGTGCGGCCTCCGCGCCGCCGCGGTCGCGGCGCCTGGTGCCCGCGCCCGCGCCGCGAATGAGACCGAGCCCAAAATAGCGGAGCACCCGGGCTAACGCCTCGCTGTCGTCGTGCCGCGAGATCATCGCTCGGCCTGGAATCACCGGCGGATAGATGCCCGGGAGCAGCAGGAATTGGCCGTGCCAGAGCGCGACGATCGAGGGATGCAGCGCTTGCACGCGCGCCAACCAGTTAGGAGGATCGGAGACGACCGTCGAAGTGTTGATGACGAACTTGATGTAGTTGGCAAGAACCGGAGCTGCGGCAACCTGCAAAGGCCGCCGCACGCGGCGCTTCAGCTGCCGCACCCACGAATTTTCCATATCGACACCAATGCGTGGTCTCCCACCTCTTCTTTGGTGAGGTCGCGCCAAGCCTTCAGAAGCGGACGTAACCGCCGCGGGGCTCACAAGTCCGCTGAGCCAATAGCGGACATTTGCGCTTAGCCCACGGGGATCGCCCTCGACCCCAGGCTCTGACCACTGGCTAATCCTATGTGGCTGGGTTATGCGGCGCTACTGGCCGATCTTAACGAGGTTAGTCCGCTAAGGGTCATAAGGCGACATGCCGGGAGGTCGCGCGATATTCCCCAAAAGCGGACATTCGTCAGCGCGAGTGGCATGTCCGCTTAGTGCCAATAGCGGACATCGAGGTCCTCTGCATTGCGGAGCCGATAGTTGCTCAACGCTCGTATCGAGCATCGAGATCATCAGAGAGTTCCAGAACCTATGGCTACGACAAGGCTCGGCCCGCGCCACGGGACGGGCCGTAAGCAAAAAGTGGCCCTCTCTGGAGACCTTTCAGGCCCCCCCGTTACCTGCGCTTGGATTGGCGCTGCCACATCCGCAGTCACCTTAGTGGCTAGCGTGCGCATCTCCTCGGCTTGGGCCGTCACGTCACCAAACCGTTTGCGCCAATAGGCTGTCTGCAATTCCAGAGTCTCGGCAAGGTTCTTCGCTCCGGCCAAGCTTTCCGCGAGACCGAAGCCGGTATCGATATTGCGCCGAGTAATGTCGATAGCCTTACGGTGGAGCGCCACGGCGCCCTGACCAGCCGCGACGACGAATCTCTCCCAACTCTCTAATACAGCTTGGAGAGAGTGCACATAAAGCTCACGCGTCTCAGATACGCTCTTCTCGGCGAGAGCGCGCATCGACTTTGGCATTTGATGGGGAGAGACTCCCATCACGCAGGGGAGGTATTATATGCAGTGCACAATGAGGTCAAGGATTATTGTGCAATGCACAATGAAGAGGGTTAGCTCAGGCTGCTGCTTCATCCTAAAGACCGACGCCCCAGAAATCGACATTTTGTATGACGACACTCGGTCGTTAACGGGGAAACCATCTCATTCACTTTGCCTCTGCATCGTGTGGCGGCGACCTGGGTTATTGAAGAACTGGCGTTCTTGAAGGCCTAAGGCGTCGATTGAATAAGGGAACAAGAATGATGCTGAGACGCTCGGGCCTCGGCCTCCTCGTCGGAGCGATCTTGATGGCCCCGACAGGCGCTTCGGCCGGCCCCGCTCTCGTTTTCGAGCCCTATAAAGGCACCGTCCTCTACGTCGAGGATCCCGACGCGCAATGGTTCCCTGCCTCGCTCACCAAGCTGATGACAGCCTACGTCACCTTCCAGGCGCTGAAAGCGGGCACTGTCTCGCCCGAGACTAAGGTCGTCTGCTCGCAGAAAGCGACATTGCAAGCGCCGTCCAAGCTCGGGCTTCCGGTCGGCGGTCAGATCACCCTCGACGTTGCGCTCAAGGTCCTCATCGTCAAGTCGGCCAACGATGTCGCCGTCATGATCGCCGAGACGGTCGCCGGCAGCCAGGACAAGTTCATCGAGCGCATGAACGAGGCGGCGCGTCACCTCGGCATGAGCCGCACCAATTTCGCCAATGTCAACGGGCTGCCCGACGAGCGCCAGGTCACCACCGCCCGCGATCTCGCCAAACTCGCCCGAGCTATTATCGTCGAGTTTCCCGAGCACGCCGATCTCTTCTCGTCGATCCAAGTGCAAGTGGGCAAGAAGACCATGCGCACCCATAACAGCCTCCTTGTCAGCTTCCCGGGCGCCGACGGCATGAAGACCGGTTTCATTTGCGAATCCGGCTTTAACGTCGTGGCGAGCGCCACTCGTGACGGCCGCAAGCTCGTCGCGGTCGTTCTCGGCGAGCCGTCAGTCGCATCGCGCAACGACCGCGCCACCGACCTCCTCGAGAACGGCTTCAAGCGCTATTTCTGGAAATCGCTGTTCGGCACGAGCCTCGATAGGCTCGCGATCCAAGCCTCGTTGAGCGACAGCCCGACGCATCTGCGCGACAGCGTGTGTGGCGTATCCAGGGCCAAGTCGAAGGTTAGACGGTCGGTCACGTCCAAGTGGCACGGACTTGACGCCCGGGGTAGCGGCGGCCCGGCGAACGCCATCAGCGCTAGCGAGGCGAATTGAGCGCCTTCACCGTCCCCCCGCGAAGCGACGAGGATGTGCGGGTGATGCGCGCTAACTTAGTCGGGGGTTGCGCTTCGACGCGGTGATGCGGCGCATCGCAGGCAAATGAAGTGCATCGAAGGATGGCCTCTTCGCCACAGGCAGTACCGCTCTGGCGAGTGGAGAAGGAGTTATCGCCGCGTATCGGGACTTTTGGTCAGACTGGCACGCTCGGGCGATCTTATCGATCGCCCTTCGCCAGCCCTGCTCAGCCTGTTTCATGGCCTCCCGCGCGGCATCCCTGGCTTCGGCCTTGATGTTGTGCTTGGCCACCGCAAGCTCTACGGCCTTACGCGCACGCGCGAGCGTTTTCGATGCCTCGAAGTCGGCAACCGCCTGAGCCGCAGTCTTACGGCGCTGACGCTCTTTGCCTTCAGGCTGTGTTCGGCAAACGTAGTCGTTAAGCTGAGGCCAAGTTATTGAAATTGCGCGCCCTGGAATGGCCGCCAACGAGCGTTTGGAAATCAGATGCTTTTCAAACAGAGCTTCGGTCAAAAATGTCGCGCTAAATCGCGTTTTTGTCGAGCGAGCGCGCAAACAGGCGCGACGTTCAATTAGGGTTGGGACTTAAGGCTCGCTCGGCGAGTCCCAGTCTGGACGTGGAACGAGGTCGATGTCAGCGAGCCAGATCCCGCAAAGGTCGGCAACACAATTCTATAGGGCACGTACATCGCCGTCCCCGGCAGGGAAACGAGCCAGACCTCGATATCCTTGGCCTGCGACATGAGCTTTATATCTGGATCGTCTTGCTCATAGCCGGAAATCGGGTTGAACTTCACACCGCAAACCGCAGCGAAGCCTGAGTAGCCGGTGGATGCATCTTTTCGTAGCTTCACCGTTCGCTTCGGCTTGAGCACGAGGTCGTAACGTTGTTCGCCGTCGAAGACCGGTACGGTGTGATCGCAAACCTTAGGATCGCCGTTAGGATTTTCAGAGCGGGCGTAAAGAAAGACCGCCGTCATCGGATCGAGCACGCCCTCAAGCTGTTCCTTTGTCACGGGGACTATGGGCACGGTCGGCTTCACAGTCGGAGACATTGAGACTTTGGTGACGACGCCCCCGTCAAAGGTCACGTGCAGCTGCTGGCTCCCGTCTCCATCATGCGAGGTGAAGGCGTACATCGCTGGCTGGGGGCCATTGTCCGTGACCTTACCCTTGCTCGCGGTCGAGCCACTCCATGAGTAGAGGAGACCCCCCAGCAAGGAGAACCGCCCCTCGCCGTGCATCTCATAATCGGATCCATGGAACACCGTCGTCAGACGGAAGTCCCCAAGGTTGACCCCCGCCAAATCGACTCGATAGGCGGCGAGGATCCGATTTGCGGACCGCACGCCATCCTCAGCACACGCCTCTTCGCTCCAAGGAATGCCGGTTGCCGCGAAAATGAACAGGGCCCCGACCATAAGGCTCAATGAACGTCGCGTTACTCGCACCATTACAGACCTTGAGTGCTACTCGACTACCAAAGGCCAGCGGTCTCACACGTTGCTATTCGCTAATTTCGTCGATTCTAAGCCTAGAGGCGCAGACGAAGACCTCTGGGTACCGTCAGCTAAAAGTAGGTCCGCTCGTGGCACATCACGACAAAATGGCGTCGTTGGCTGACGTCTGAAGCCTGCAGATAAGCGGACGCAAACTTCACGTGCTCCGACCATTTTGGCTCAGGGCAGTCGCGATCGCCTGGCATATTTGCTCGCCAGCCTGCCTCACCGGATCCTCAGCCAAATGCGCATAGCGCTGAGTTGTGGACGCCTGTGTATGACCCAGCAGCTTCCCCACGAACAGCAGCGATAGGCCGCTTGTCGCTCCCACGCTGGCATAAGAGTGGCGCAGGTCATGAAGCCGCACATCTTCAAGACCGGCTCGAGCGCGAATGCGATCCCAAGGCTTCTGTAAGTTGACGAGGTGTGTCCCGGGCTTTTCGCCGACAACGACGAAGGGATTCCCCTTCACGCGTGGCAACGATTGCAGGATATCCTCGACGGCCGCCGTCAGATAAATGGACTTCTGGGCCCGTTTTTGAGCGTGGCAGCCGGAGCTGTCTATTGTCGGGATCGACGTAGTCCCACTTGAGGGTCAAAATTTCGCTGAGTTGCGCGCCGGTCAGAAGCAGCAAGCGAATTGCCGCGGTGGCGTAGGGCGACAATGTCTTTTCTTGCTCAGCCTCTCGCAACGCGTCACCGAGACGGGACAGTTCCGCCGCGCTGAGGAAGCGCTCGCGCTTGTTTTCCTTATAACGATCGATCCCGCGACATGGATTTGCCTCGGAAGGCAGCAGCCCCCTTTTTGCGGCCCAGCCCATCAGTTTCGACAGCACGGAGAGCAACAGATTGGCCTGTCGCGGTGTGGCTGCCAGGGAATGATGAAGCTTAGCGATAGCGGCTCGATCGATCGCATCAATCGGCCGGTCGCCCAATGCGGGCACCGCATGCCGCCGAAGAAGACGCTCATATTCGGTGGCGGTGCGATGCTCGACTTTCTTGCCGTGCTCTTCCAGAAACCGATCCACCACGTCCGCGAAACTGAGGACCGACCTCTGCTGCTCTCTGACGACAGCGAGGTTTTTGCCGGCGGCTATCTCGCCGAGCATGCGCTTTGCCTCTTGTCGCGCGGTATCTGGCGTCCATGGACGCGCCATGGGTTCCGATATTGAACCAATGATCCTTGACACGAATGCGGCTCTTGAGAACGTACTTGATCGCCTGTCGCTGCCGCCGAATGCCAAACCCTTTGACGTCCCAGTCCCAAACGACAGAGCCGGGCTGTAGTGTCTTCACTAGGCTCAATGTGATCTTGGCGACGGTCATCTCGCACGCAGAGTAGCAACGCTCTAGCAACAGCGCTAGTGAGGATTAAATGCGAGAAGGCGGCGGTCGCTGTCGGTCCAAGCCACTGATATTGCGTGCTCTTGACGTTTGGTGTCGGCTTTGGGCAGACTACTCAATCTGATTTGTAATCAGTAGGTCGGGGGTTCGAATCCCTCAGCCAGCACCAATTAAATCAAGGGGTTAAGCCAGAAATTCTTCCCGAATCCGTCTCCTGACGGGAGTCTTCAATGCCACCGAAGAAGGACGATGCCAGCCCGTCATGGCCGGAGCTGCCCTACGCGGCCTGGAAAGATACTTATGCGACGTTGCACCTGTGGACGCAGATTATCGGGAAGATACGGCTTGCGCAGACGCCATGGCTCAATCATTCATGGCACGTCACGCTTTACGTATCGCCACGCGGGCTCACCACGTCGGCCATTCCGTACGGGCGCCGCACGTTTGAGCTTGAATTCGATTTTTTGGAGCATGTGCTTCGGGCGTCTACCGACGACGGTGCCTTCAAAGAGATCCCGCTGTCGCGACGCTCGGTCGCCGAATTTTGCGCCGACGTAACGCGCGCCTTGTCTGAACTTGGCATCGACGTTCACATCTATGGGATGCCGAATGAGATCGCGGATCCAATCCGATTCAGCGAAGATCGCATTCACTCTTCGTACGATCCGATCTATGCGCAGCGGCTCCGGCAAATTCTGACGCAAGTAAATTGCGTGCTTTACGAATTTCGCACCGCCTTCCTCGGCAAGTGCAGTCCGGTCCATTTCTTTTGGGGCGGTTTTGATTTGGCAGTCACGCGCTTCTCGGGCCGACGGGCGCCGCTACACCCAGGCGGCGTGCCGTATCTTCCCGACGCCGTGACGCGGGAGGCTTATTCGCACGAGGTCAGCAGCGCCGGATTCTGGCCGGGCGGTGCTGGTGTCGAGTACCCGGCCTTCTATTCCTATGCCTATCCTGAACCTGACGGCTTTTCTTCAGCCGCGATCCGTCCTGCGCAAGCCTTCTACCACGAGGGGTTGAGCGAATTTATCCTGCCATACGATGCGGTGCGCATGGCCGATAACCCGGATCGAACCCTCACCGAATTTCTGACGAGCACCTACCAAGCGGCTGCCTCAATCGGTGACTGGGACAGGTCCGCGCTGGAAACTGAGCCCGGCGTGCCGCGAAGACCGCGTGCCGTGTCCTAAGGCTTAGATGAATGCCAGTAGGCTGGGCGAGCTGGCTGCTGCTGCTGCTGCTGCTGCTGCTGCTGCTGGCACAAAGCGGACCAAGTTGCGCTGTTGGTGCGTGGTCTGAAGCTAGGCGATAAGCGGACATTAAATTTTGCACCGCTCACCACCTCATTTTGAGCGTTCTAGCTCATGCCCTGCTGAAAGACGCGAGCGAAAATGGCTCGCTCGACATTTTGGTAATGCCGCAGATTGCGTTCGACGGCTTGGCGTAGAAATTGTGAGCGACTGACACCCTGCTCCCTGACCGCTCTATCCACCTGCTCGAGGATCTGAACAGGAAGATTGAACCCAAATCAGCCACGCAAAAGTAGGCTGATCGCGGTCGATCAGGACCTAGATCAGGCAACCGCTAATCGACGCCCGATTTGCAGCCAAAATCTGACTATCAATCCAGTAGGCGGGGGTTCGAATCCTCCAGCCGGCACCAACACTTAGCTACTGACCCAAAGCGGACATTGGGGCCAGTCATAAAGTAGCAATCAGGATTCAGGTTTAGCGCGGAGAGCGGGAAGATGCGAGAGCGCTACGCTCTCCGGCTACGTTCAACAAACCCCCAGACCAGCAATATGAGCACCGCGCCTACGACCGCTCCAATAAGCCCTGCACCCTGATCCGGGCCGTACCACCCGATCGCCTGACCGAGGTATGTGGCAACGAACGCGCCGACAATGCCCAGGATCGTGGTGAGAATAAATCCTTGTGGCTCATTGTCCCCGGGCGTGACGAGCTTAGCGATAACGCCCGCGATAAAGCCAATCAGAATGATCCAGAGAATGTGCATGTCTAAAGTTCCTCTCGCTATAGCCTGTGCTTATCCCAACAACATGCGGACCAACCGATCAGTCGGCCTCCACGGATTCCGCTCGCTCGATACGACGAGAGAGGCTTTCCTGAGTTTTGCAACTTGTCTCTTACTTTCGAGTTTTTCAGGAGGTTGCCCGTTTCCGCGAACTCGCACCGAACGACCATCGAAGAAAGCGCCACTCTCGATGGAGAGAGATTGGTGGTGAATATCGCCAACCACATGAGCTTGCGATTTCAGAAGGACCTCTCCTTCCCGAAGACTTTTCCATCTACCACGACCCGCTCGGCGGCAGCGGTACCGTTACATGCGCCCCGCGTGCGGCGACGAGAGAAGTGCAGTGCAGTTCGCCGTCAATCTGGCCGTCGACCTCGACTAAGCCCTCGGCAGTGACACTGCCGACAATCTTCAATCCCTTAGCGATCACCGTTCCTCGTGGCTTCGATCCAAACATAATCGGATCCAAACATAATCGCCTCCTATACGAGAAAACTTATCTAAGCGCTGCGCGTCTCCGGGTGATCTGATCAAAAGGTCCCTTTTGATGCGCGGGTGCTTCTGATCGGAACAATTGTGTAGCCCCCATTTTGTTTGCGAAGCGCCCAATGGGACCCACTCTCCGAGCTGCAAGGCATTTTGATGTACTCACGAAATTTCCTCGTCATCGCCAAAAATCATATCACTTCGGAATTATTCGTTCATCGCGGCAAATCGTCGAGCGCCCAACTCCGGGTGTGTGGACAATAAGGATCCACGATAGAATACGAGCCGCGAGGCCCAGCTCAGAACGGGAGGAAATAAACCCATGCCAGGCACAACGATTGAGAGTTTCGTGGACGACATAGCTAAGAGATCAAACATCGATCCCGCTGCTGCCGAAACTGCCGTCGGAACCATTTTGTCTGTTATTCTGCAGGAAGGAAATCCTTCAAAGGTATCGCAGCTCTTCGACCATTTGCCCGGTGCGGCAGAATTGGCTCAAAAGTACGCGGTAGTGCCCGGATCTGGTGCCGGTATTGGTGGGACCTTGAGCGGTCTAGCGGGCAAAGTCATCGGGGCAGACGCAGGAGTGATGGTCGCTGCGCTGGCCCAAATTGAGCAAACAGGGCTGAGCATGCAACAAGTCAAGAATATCGGTGGCGGCCTCTTGTCATACATTGAGGACGTCAATCCGGCGTTGGCAAAAGAGATTTTCGACAAAATTCCCAGCCTCCGAGATCATCTAACCTGACCTGAGGCCGCGAACGGCTCTACGTGAATACCGCCACGGTTTGTGGTATCGTGATAGGGTTCATGGCGCGACTAAGACGTTGCGCCTTTATCGGGAGGGGGCTATGCAGGCGCTTTTGATAGCGGCAGTTATTGTTTTTGTTCTCAACGCGGCGGGTAGCTTCATTGAGTTCAACAACCAATTCGTTAACGCGCTGGTTGACACCGTGTTGTTCGCGGTCGTTTTCGGTTTGCTGATCCACTTCGGATACTTGCACATGGACTTTTCCGGTATGCACGCGTCAGCTACCACGCCCTAGATCAGTACCGAAATGCTACGGATGGGTCTCGTTTTTCGCGGCGCGCATCCCTTCCCTCAGCGAGTTCTTGCTCGCACATATATGCGCCCGCTACGGTGTTGCCGTAGTTCGACGTACCGCGGAAATGATAGATGTTCGAGTGAGTATTCGCCCACACTACTGTATCGCTTGGGCAGTGGCTTCGTGCTTGCCGTTCAGTGGAGTACTGAGCTGAATCGGAAGGCGTTGCCGACGGCGACGGCCCACCCGGACACTTGTATCCGTTGGACAAACTCGGTCGACACCCACGTTCCGTTGCAGCGGTTTTGTCCTGCTCCTTCGCCGGCGCTCCATGGTCGGCACGAGATGAAACCGAAGGACCTCCGGGGCACGAATAACCATTTGACAGGCTTGGCCGACATCCCCTAGCCGAGGTTGTCTTTTTGGATGGTGCGTTGCCTGGACAAGTCCAAAAGTTTGAAACGCTTGGATGACAAGTCCTACTCGAAGGCGAAGTGGTAGGCTGAGCTGAAGGGCTGTTGCTGTCAGGGCAGTGGTAGAAATTCGAAAGGCTCGGGCGACAGGCCCTCTCGGCCGCCATGGCAGGATTGATGGTCACCACCAATGCGAAAACGAATGAGGTGGCCAGTCTTACTCTCATCGTCGATCTCCAATGGGCGCGCCCAATCAAGGCATTCAGTTCACTACAGCATAGCGTCCTTCAGTTGCAGGGTGAACTGGTAATACAATCCTTCTTCTGACCTCTCTTGGTGGACGGATCAGTCTTCAAGCTCGGCCCTGCGCTCGGGGCATCGAACATCTTATGATTCTTGCCTAGCGGTAGAGGGCTTTCCATACGTGCGCACTTAGCCAACGACTAATTGCCAGAGGCATCCTTGACGCATTTGGTTGTGAAGTTGGTCTTGGCGGCGCCGGAGAGTTTCTTGTCGCCTGCAGCCTTGTCGCACGCCGCCGCCGCGTCGGACTCCCACTTTTTCATAAAGCTCGTCATAGCCGCTCCCGCGAGGTTCTTTTCTGTAGCCCGGTCCTTACAAGTTTGTTCGGCTAGGGCCGTGGTGGCTAAAGTTGAAATCAACATTGCGCCTCCGTTTCGTTAGATCTCGTCTGCCGCCACGACGTCATCAACAACCTTGGTCATTAGGACATCTCTCCCTGAAATCAACCACCTACGAGACATAATGCACTTCGCCGACCTGAAGTCTGGATGCTAACGACGGTCTTCGCGATTGCGGGCTTACTGCTTGCATTCGGACACATCGCCGAGGAGGTATTAGAAGGTGACGCGACAAGTTCGATCAGACGATCCTTTTCTTTTTTCGCAGCGCTAATGATCTCTCGGACCCGATCGGTCCTCCTTGGATTGAAGAGATGGCCCGGGACATTTCGGCCTTGCGGCAGCTATGCCGTTCTCAGCGTCGTCCTTTGCGCGGTGATCATCTATCTCTTCATGGACCACGAGCGTGCCGCCGCCTTTTGGGTCATAGCGGCGGTCGGTGGAGGAGTCCTGCTGAGCAACCTGTTGAAGCTAGTATACGAGCGGTCACGGCTGGAGTTCGTGCCTCACGCAGCGCGCGTCTTCACCACAAGCTTTCCGAGCGGACATGCAACGCTATCGGCCAGCACTTATCTCACCCTCGGTGCTCTTCTCGCGAGTCTCCATGGCTCCCTACGCTTCAAGGGTAACATCGTACCCGCTAGCGAATCAGTTTAATCAATTACGCTAGTCGCGGGGGCGTCGGCGGCTTGTGCCCTTTAAACTTTCCTTTTCGGGCAGCCGCCCCTGGTAGCTTAAAGAACCCTCAGAAGCGCCGCGGCGAGGCCCATCTTTATGCACTGAAATCGGCGGCGGACGGGTTCTCAAGCATGCCCTCTAGGTGCGAGAATTGCCCGGTGGGGTGACGCGAGGAACGGGGCATGCGCGATATTCGTCCGGATTTGCAAGAGCGGGCAGATCTCATCGAGAAAGAAATCGCTGCGGCAAACAGCGACTTCGAAAAAACCGTCGAGCAGCTGCAACTGAGGCTCAAGGCGGAACTCGGCGCGCTTAGCGTGGCCATGCTGGCCGAACATTATGGAACGTTCCTCAAGGACGCTCTTCACAGCGACGCGAAATAGACCGCCGCTTTAGGCCGCCGCCAAGCTCCCGCATCTTCGGGCTGCCGCTCAGCTCCGCCCGTTCCGATCTCGACCGCACCGCCCTGGGGCTCGCGCGTGGTGCGAAATGATGAGCCACAAGCCCCCCGTGCATTTGAATGTGCTGGGTAGCTTCAACTCAAAGCACGACGCCGAGCAGGCCATGCACAACATGAAGCAGTGCCAATAGCGCTTAAACAGTACCAAAAGCGCTTTGTCCTCGCAGAGGGGCGTCGGCTTCGGCCGGCGCCCTTTTTGTTGTATCATCGGCGCGCAGGCCATCTCACCTGCCAACCGGCCGGAGCGCCTGAAGATGCGTTGGAGTAGAATGATGCTGTCCCTGAACAAACCGTCGAAAACCTTGCGAAGCTATCCCCCGCGGTTGCTGGTGCTAGCCGCGTTTGCTTGCCTGCTGGTGTCCAGGACGATCGCGGCAGCCGCGGACCACGACCTCACGCTGTGCCTCGACACCGGCACCAAGCTCGATGCCGGCGGCGACGTGAGCGACAAGGATCTGAGCGCGGCCCGTCAAGCCTGCCAGCGCGCCAAGCACGTCACGCAAAGTGAGGAAGTCCAGCGGCACCTCAACGCCGCCGCGGTGACCGTCGACGACGAGTTGGCCCGGCGCCATCACTGAGCACACGTCCCACGACGATCATCCCGGGCCCGGCGCGCACCTACTTGCAGGTGAGCTTGCCGTTCGGCTTCACGCCGATGTCGCGGCCACGGCCGTCGAGCGTGTTGATGGTGGTGTCTAGGCGGAGCCGTCGATCGCCTTGCACGACGCCCTGAGGACGGGGCCGGCCATGGAGGCGTTCTTGCAGCTTTGCATGTAGCTGCCCGGCGGCGGCGCAAAGGGATTGGGATGGAAGGTGCAGACGAGCTTGCCGTTCTTGTTGGCGATGTCGCCGTCGCAGGGCAGCGCGAGCACGACGTCGACCGATTTGCCGTTCTGCTTCTGGCAAGAGGCGGTGAGGTTCTTGCCCGGCCCGCCGAGCAATTTCTGGACCTGCATATTGGTGCAGGTGCCCTAGTAGCTCCCGGGCGGCCCTTCGGCGGCAGCCGGCAAAGACGGCCAAGGCAAAAGAAGATAACCCGCGATCCGAAACTGCATCCGACACTCCCTAAACTAGAGGCGTGTCTTAGCCCGCCAGTGGTTTAGGCGGCAAGTGGCGGACCGCGCCGGCTACCTCACGCCCAGAGATCAATGTCCACTGAGCGCCGAGGTGCCTTCGGCGGTCGTCTTCTGAAAAGCTTCCCGCCGCCTCTCTTGCGCGGCCTGGTCCTCGGCGCGCTTCTGGACCAGCCTCGTTCGACAATCCTGATAGGCAGGCGTTTCGGGCGCGCCGCTCGCCCGGCATTGGGCATCGTCCTCTTGGTCCTGCGTCGCCTGGGCCGCGGCCTGCTTCTCTCTGATCTGCTCAGAGCTGGCGCAGCCCATGAGGCAGCAACTTACCAATAGGCCCACAAGGCCGAGGCGGACTGCCCTGCCGCCGGATTGGATCAAGCCTCGCGCCATCGCCACACTCATCTGCTCATGCCAGAACGGCCTCGACCATGCCTCATCGGGCATCGGCGGAAAAGGAGGCCATATGATGGAATTCGATCCTAGCCAAAGCGCTTGATCCTGTGGACATAGGCTGAGAGTCGCCGTGGGTTGCCCGAGAATCGGCGTAGGAATTAAGATTCGATGGCCTCAACCGGGTCTTTCTAGTGCCCAGGCGATCTTGCGGGGACTGTCGGAAACATCGTGAATGGGGGGGAAACAATGGACCTGCACGCATTACTGATCGCTCTGATCATCGGCGCCGTGGCGGGCTGGCTCGCCGGTCAATTGGTGCTTGGCACCGGGTTCGGCCTGCTGGGGGATATTCTGATCGGCGTTGTCGGTGCGTTGATCGCCTCTGCCCTGTTCCCCACGCTCGGTCTGCATCTCGGCGGCGGCTTGGTCTCGGCGATTATCGCCGCGACGCTCGGCGCGGTCATACTCCTCTTGATCGTGCGATTGATCAGGCGCGCCTGAACCGCGACCCACCGCATGTGCTGCGACACACGCGCGACCTTCGCCAGGATTGCGGAGTAGCTATTGAGCGTGCTTGAGTAGATTTATGCGTATCCTACTTCTCGCGGCGACTTACATCGCACTCTTCGCCACTGCCGTGGTCTGGCGGCCCGGCGGGACGCTCGCTGATTGCGCCGCGATCCGCGGTGCTTGCATCGATCATTGTCGGAACGAAACGGATTCAAGCCGGATCAGCGCCTGCATCACCAGATGCAGCATCGCCTTTTGCCGGGACACCCCGGCGACGTGCCGTCCCGGCGATCAAGCAGTCTGCAACGATGATTTCCGGTCCTGCGACGGAGCGTGCGCAGCTGCGGCCGCAATCCCGTCGGCGATCACCCAGGATGCCACGATTTGCGCGACCAATTGCTGCAACCGGTTTAAGGCGTGCCTCAATCAGCGGTTTTGCGACACGAGCAAAATCAATTGCCAATGACCTCCGCGCGCCGGTAGCGACCTCAGCCGCCTCCCTTCATGCCTTGAGCTGCGCCCCTCGGCTGCTTAACTCTCTGCCAAGCAATGACGACCAAGCTCCCTCCCCGGCCCTTCTCCCCATGGAGCCCAACGGCGTGACCCAAAGCCATTCCCTTTTCGCGCGCGCGGCGCAGCTTGCGGCCGTTCTGGCGCTGCTCGCCAGCCCCCATGCCCTCGCCCAAGACCTGCCACCCGGACACCCGCCCGTGCCGAGCGCCGAGGCCCAGGCCGCGCCGGCGGGCGATGCGAAGCCCGCCGAGGCAAAACAAGCCGACGCTCAGCCAGCGGCTGCCAAACCATCGGCCTCACCCCTCCCCGCCGCCTCCACCACCCATCACACCATCACCATCGCCGGCACGCCGCTGAGCTATACGGCGGAAGCAGCCACGGTTGCCCTCCCAGCGGCCGGCGGCAAGCCCGCCGCGGAGATCTTCTACGTGGCCTATACGCGCGACCCGCTCAATACCAAGCGCCCCATTACCTTCGTCTTCAATGGCGGACCCGGCGCCGCGGCGGCCTATCTGCACCTTGGCGCCATCGGCCCGCGCGCCATTGCCGTCACCGATAAAGGCGAACTGGTCGGTCCCCCGCCCCGGCTCGTCGACAATCCGAGCACTTGGCTCGACATGACCGACCTCATCTTCGTCGATCCGGTCGGCACCGGCTATACCCGCACAAGCGATGGCAAAGACGAGGAGAAGTTCTGGGGCGTCGAGCAGGACACCGACGCGCTCGCCGACTTCGTGCGGCTCTACCTGATCAAGTCCGCCCGCATGCTCTCGCCGGTATTCCTCATGGGCGAAAGCTATGGCGGCTTCCGCGCCGCTTCCCTTGCCCGCGCGCTGCAGAAGAGCGGCGCCAACTCGCCGAGCGGCATCGTGATGATCTCCCCGGTGCTCGAATTCTCGCTGCTCAACGGCGAGGACTACGATCCGCTCTCTTGGGCGCTTGAGCTGCCGTCGCTTGCCGCGGTCAATCTCGAAAGCAAGGGCGTCACCGGCCGTGCCGAGCTTGGCGCCGCGCTGAAGGACGCCGAGCATTACGCGCTCGGGGATTATCTTGTGGAGCTCGCCTCCGGCGCCGAGTCAGGTGGCAAAGAAGCGAGCGCGACGGTCGCCCGCCTTACCGGTCTACCGGCGGACTTGGTGGAGCGGCACCAGGCGCGCATCTCGCCCAATCTCTTCATCAAGGAGTTCGATCGCACCAATAAGCAAGTACTGAGCCGTTACGACGGCAGCGTGCGCGGGCCCGATCCCAATCCGGCAAGCTCATGGCCGACCGGGCCAGACCCCGTGCTCGATGCGACCGTGCCGCTGTGGACCGCGGCCTTCGTGGACTATGCGGGAAGCGAGCTTGGCTACAAGACCGACGCACCCTACCGGCTGCTCAACCACGACGTCCGCAACAAATGGGATTTCGGCACGAGCCCGACGCATCAGGGTTATGCGGGCGTGGTCTCTGACCTCCAGGATGCGCGCGCTGCTAACCCGGCGCTGCAAATTTTGATCGCCGGCGGCTATACCGATCTGATCACCCCCTATCTCGCCTCGACCTATCTCGTGAACCAGTTGCCGGCGCTGCCAAGTGCCGTGCCGATTTCGGACCGAGACCTATGCCGGCGGTCATATGCTCTATCTCAGGCCGCCGTCGCGCGAGGCACTGAAGGAGGACGTCAAGGGAATGTACGACCGCGCCTTCAAGGCCGCCTCCTGGCCGGCGGGATAGCGGACGGGAATTGCCCAGCGCGTGCGAGCCGGGGTGATCGGCGCGGCGCAATCCGGTAAGATGCGGATTTGCAGACGCGGGAACGAGGGGCCGGCAATGCCAATGCGGAGCACAGTAATTGCCGCCGCGATGCTCCTGGTGGCTACCGCCGCCTGGGCCGAAGAGCCGAAGACCGACGTAACGCCGCCGCAATACGTAGTGCAATGGTCGGAATTCCAATCGCCCGAGCGGGGTTTCGCCGTCTCCTTCCCGGGCACGCCGCAGACAGCAAGCGCGCCCGTGGCGGGACAGAACCCGCTCACGCGTTACAGCTTCAAGGCCTACGAAGGCGACGATACGGTCTACACCGTGGTCGTGCTGGAATACCCCTCAGGCAAGGCGCCGAAACCGCCGGAGCCGGATCTCTACGTCAAAATGGTGTCGTCCTACGCCAAGAATAGTCAATCGAGAGTCCGCAAGCGGAGCGACAAGACGATTGCCGGCCAGGAAGGCTTCGAAGCGATCATGGATGACGGCAAGGCAAAGACCGAGCATCTGGTGAGCATCGTGCCCGCCGGCGACCGCATCTACATGCTGATCTCGGCCGGGCCACGCGGCCATGCCACGAGCGACGAGGCGGAGCGTTTCCGCGACTCCTTCCGCATCATGGGAGACGCATCACAGCCGGCTGCCAGTCCCGCCCCCACGCCTTGAGGCTTTCGCCTCCGCATTGATCTGGGACGGCGCCCTGAGCGGCCAAGGTAGCAGCGCGATCAGAGTTTCGCCGGTGGCGGCACAACCTCCTTGAGAAAGTCCGCGAAGGCCGTGAAGTCCGCTTTGCGGGGTGAGGTCTTGCGCCAGGCGAGGCCGATCTCGCGGGCGGGCTCGGGCGCGGCGAAGCGCAACAGACGTATGTCGCTCCGCTGGTGCACCTCGCTCGCCACCGCCAACTCCGGCAGCAGCGTGATGCCATAGCCGTGGGCAACCATCTGCACGATGGTGGCGAGGCTCGACGCGCCGAAGCTCTCGCGCGCCTCCCGCGTCACCAGGCGGCAAAAAGAGAGCGCCTGATCGCGCAGGCAGTGGCCCTCCTCCAGCAAGAGCAGCCGCTCATTGGCGAGCATGGTCGCGGCGGCGGTCTTGGCACGCTTGTCCCTGGTGGCGGGTGCCGCAAGAACGAATTTGTCGTCGAACAAATGCAACGTCTCGACCTCAGGGTCCTCGATCGGCAGCGCGATCAGGATGATGTCGAGGTCGCCGCTCACGAGCTCCCGCACCAGCGTCTCGGTGATCGTCTCGCGGAGCTGCAAATGCAGCTCGGGGAAACGCCGTTGCAGCTCGGGTAGCGCCGCGGGCAAGAGATAGGGCGCGATCGAAGGGATCGCCCCGAGCTTCAGCGACCCCGACAACACCCGCTGGCGCTGCTTGGCGAAGTCGAGCAGGTCGCGGACCGAGGCGAGGATGGTCCGCCCGCGGCGGACAATCTCCTCCCCCTGCTCGGTCAGTTCGATGCCCGATTTGCGCCGCTCGACGAGACTGACCTGAAGCTCGTCCTCGAGTTCCTTGATCTGCATGCTGAGCGCGGGCTGGGTGACGGCGCAGGCCTCGGCCGCCCGGCCGAAATGGAGGGTCCCGGCCAGGGCCTCGAGGTAGCGCAATTGGCGAAGAGTCACCATAAGGCCTTCTTATCCTTCACATAAGAAAATACGATTTGTTTTTATCATGACCGCTATCGATGTTGAAGCGGGTCTGCGCGGCTGAAACTGATACGCTGAGAGTTATCCGTCGCGCGGGCTGACGCTTGAGCCTGCAACCGCAAAGTGAGGAGCCCTTTACGATGCGTGAGTGGCACAAGCCGACGGTTGAGGAGACGGAGTCCGGCATGGAAGTAACAAGCTACCTGCCGGCGGAGCTGGATCGCGCTTAATCCGCCTCTGCTCATCCCCGGAAATTGAAAACGGCGATCCCAGCTCCACCGCTAGGGTCGCCGTTTGCGGTCCGCGCCGGCGACCAGACCCCTAAAGTGTCGGCAAATGGCTTGCCAAAACTTCCCGTTCAGATTTTCTTAATGTGGTATCCAGGCAGTGTTCATGGGCACGTCATACGCCTCTCATTCGGAATCGCCATGTTAAATTAGACTTGGTGGGCGCCCACGAAAGCCACGGTGGCGCTGGCATTTATTCTCTTCGCATGAGTTGAAGTTGACGTGCATCAAGAGG
This sequence comes from uncultured Alphaproteobacteria bacterium, assembly GCA_963839245.1. Taxonomy (GTDB): domain Bacteria; phylum Pseudomonadota; class Alphaproteobacteria; order Rhizobiales; family Methyloligellaceae; genus Methyloceanibacter. Next base: position 222,320 of record CAWIUJ010000001.1, read on the forward strand.
CGATGATGGGCACGGGCTAAGCTCTGCTCCTAAGCCAATGTCGAAATAAAGGTGCAGCCGTGACCAAGATCATGAGCCCTGAAGAACTCGAGCAAGCGCTTCGCGCCATCGGCGCCGAGCAATATCACGATAAACATCTCTTCCATAAGCTGTTGCATGGCGGAAAGCTGAACAAGGGCCAGGTGCAGGCCTGGGCGCTCAACCGCTATTGCTATCAGGCCGCCGTGCCGCGGAAGGACGCCGCGCTGATGAGCCGGTGCCACGACCGGGAGCTCAGGCGCGACTGGATCCATCGCATCATGGACCATGACGGTTATGGCGAGGAGGAAGGCGGCATCGAGCGCTGGCTCGTACTCACCGACGGGCTCGGTCTCGATCGCGACTACGTCGTCTCGATGAAGGGCGCCCTGCCCGCAACGCGCTTCGCCGTCGAGGCCTACGTCAATTTTGTGCGGGAGAAGACTTTGGTCGAGGCCGTCGCCTCCTCGCTCACCGAGCTGTTCGCGCCGAAGATCCATAAGGAGCGGATCTCCGGCATGCTGGCGAACTACGATTTCATCGGCGACGACGTCATGCAGTATTTCAAGCGCCGCCTGACCCAGGCGCCGGACGACGCCGCCTTCGCGCTCGACTATGTGAAGCGGAACGCGCGCACCCCGGAGGCGCAGGCTGCGGTGCTCGACGCCCTCAGGTTCAAGACCAACGTCCTGTGGTCCCAGCTCGATGCGCTCTATCTGGCCTATTACGAACCTGGGATGATCCCCCCGGGCGCCTTCGTTCCGGCCAAAACATGACGGGCGGAGCCGCGTCCCCTGGACGCCTGATCGTTGACCAGGAGACGCGGCCTTATTTGCCGGCCTATCTCAAGCTTCGCCACGATGCGGGGCGAGGCCGGTGGGTGCTGCTGGCGCCGGAGCGAATTCTGACGCCCGACGAAATTGCCGTCGCCGTGCTCAAGCTCTGCGACGGCAAACGAACTGTGGAGGGGATCGCCGAGACGCTGGCCAAAGACTACGCGGCGCCGACCGAATTGATCCGCAAGGACGTGGTTGAGCTGCTGCAGGGGCTGGCGGACAAGGGATATATAAAGGCATGAGCCCGACCAAGACGAACGGCACCGGACATTGCGATACGCTCGTCGTCGACGACGAGCCGACCGAAGGCGTGAGCGGCAGCACGACCGAAGCGCTTTGCGCGCTTGCGCCCGTTGGCTTGCTCGCCGAGCTCACCCATCGCTGCCCGTTGCAATGCTCTTACTGCTCCAACCCGCTCGAACTCGAGCGCGTCAACAAGGAACTCACCACCGCCGAATGGGTCTCGGTAATGGAGCAGGCCGGCGCCATGGGCATCCTCCAAGTGCATCTCTCCGGCGGCGAGCCGACCGCGCGCAAGGATCTCGAGGAGATCGTCGCCGCCGCCTCCAAGGCCGGCCTCTACACCAATTTAATCACCGCCGCGGTGCTGCTCAATCGCCAGCGGCTCGAGGGCCTCGCCGCCCGCGGGCTCGACCATGTGCAGATCTCCTTCCAGGACACCGACGCCGAGAACGCCGAGCGGATCGGCGCCTATCCGGACGCTCAGAAGAAGAAGCTCGAAGTGGCCGCCTGGACCAAGGAGCTCGGGCTCCCCTTGACCGTCAATGCCCCGATCCATCGCCAGAACATCCACAATGTCCCCCGCTATATCGAGCTTGCGCTCGAGCTCGGCGCACAGCGGCTGGAAGTGGCCCATGTGCAATATTACGGCTGGGCCTATCTCAACCGCGCCGCCTTGATCCCGACCTACGACCAGACCCTTCAGTCGATCGAGTTCGTCGAGCGCGAGCGCGAGCGCCTTAAAGGCGTGCTCACCATCGACATGGTGGTGCCCGATTATTACGCGAAGCGCCCGAAGCCCTGCATGGGCGGCTGGGGCAAGGGCTTCATGAACATCACGCCGGCCGGCAAGGTGCTGCCCTGCCACGCCGCCGAGACCATCACCGGTCTCAAATTCGACAATGTGAAGGACCGGAAGCTGCTCGACATTTGGTTGAACTCCGAGGCCTTCAACGCCTTCCGGGGGACATCCTGGATGAAGGAGCCCTGCCGCTCCTGCGCCTTCAAGGAGATCGATTGGGGCGGATGCCGCTGCCAGGCCATGGCCATCACCGGTGATCCCCGCAACACCGACCCGGCTTGCGCGCTCTCGCCCTATCACGGCGAGATGGTGGCGCTTGCCCGCGCCGAGGCGGCCGAGCCTCCGAAGCCCTTCATCTACCGCAATCCGCGCAACGCTCCGGCGGTGGCAAAGCCCGCCGAGCGCGAGCCTATCCTGGCGGGGTCCTAGACCTCCCGGGCGAGGGCTTATTTTCAGGGCGTGGCGCAAAGGCGCCTCGCTCGCTTTGGCAAATTTGCTACCAAATTTGCCTGGCTGGGCTGCCATCTTGCAATGCCTATTTGATTGTCGCTACCATGGCCTTCCGGGTGGCCGACGCCGCCTCATGCGCGACATTGGGTGCATCGGATGCAGCTCTCCCAGCCATTTGTCGTTAGCGCGTTACGACAAAACCTCGCATTCTTAAGCCTTTGCGGTCTCCTTGGGCTCGGCGTCCCGCTCGCGGCGACCGCCGTGCAGGCGGCTGACGCGCCCGCGGCAGCGGGGGCGCCTGAAGCTCCCGCAGCGGCCGAGGCGCCAAAAACAGCGGCACCTGCCGAGGCGCCCAAACCCGATGGCGGTGTCCAGGTCGAGATGCCGCAATCGCCGCTCATGACCCCTCTGCCCATCGGCTATATCCGCGAGGTCGTGGACCATCCGCGGCCCGCGTCGCGCATGGACGTCGAGCCGGAAGACGCCGGCGTCGCCGGCGCCAAGATGGCGCTCGACGAGGACAATTCCGGCGGCCAATTCACCGGCGACCACTACACCCTCGACGCGAAGACCGTCGTCTCGCCGGACGCCGCCGTCGCCGCGCTGGAGAAATTCTACGAGTTCGGTCACCATTACATCATCGCCGACGCGTCGGCCGACACCCTGCTCAAGCTCGCCGATTGGGCCAAGGGCAAGGACATCCTCCTGTTCAACGTCCGCGCGACCGACGTATCGTTGCGGCAGGAGAACTGCCGCGCCAATGTCATGCATGTCGCGCCAGACCGCTACATGCTGGCCGACGCCCTCGCCCAATATCTCGTGACCCAGAAATGGACGAACTGGCTGTTGGTCCATGGCACGACGCCGGGCGACCTAGCCTATGTCGAGGCGATCCGGCGCGCCGCCCAGCGCTTCGGCGCCAACGTCGTCGACCAGCGCGCCTATCAGGATGTGTCGGGAGGCAGACGCGATGATGTTGGCGTCATCCCGCCGGGCAAGCAGGCGAGCGCCGATGGGACCTTCACCGCCACGCCCGATTATCAGGTCATCGTCGTCGCCGACGAGGAGCAGCTGTTCGGCCCCTATATGCCCTATCGCGCCGGCGGCGAGCCGCGCCCGGTCGCGGGCACCACGGGCCTCGTCGCCACGACCTGGAGCCCGGGCCACGAGAAATGGGGCGCCACCCAGGCCAACAATCATTTCCAGAAGGACTATAAGCGCTTAATGCTGCCGATCGACTATCAGGCCTATGTCGCGGCACGCACGGTCGGCGAAGCCGTGACGCGCAATCACGGCGCCGAATTCGCGACGATCGCGGCCTTCGTGCATGGCGATGAGCTGCAGCTCGCGCCGTTCAAGGGCGTCAAGCAGCAATATCGGCCCTGGGACGGGCAGTTAAGGCAGCCGTTGCTTATTGCCACCGACAAGGTGCCGGTCTCGCTCTCGCCGCAACGTGGCTTTCCCCATGCGAGCCACGCAGAGATCGAGATGGATACGCTTGGGATCGATCAGCCCGAGAGCACGTGCAGGATGTAAGGAGCCGTTGCGACTCTAAAGTCGCAGCGCTCAGCGTTCCGCTGTCGGGACTTGGATTAGGTTGCCGTCCTCGTCGAGCAGGGGCACGTCATAGGCGAGCAGCATAGCGTTGATGTCGCCCTGGTTCTCGGCAATCAGCTTGTTGAGCTTGTGTTTCCACTCCGGCTCATCCGGCCGCACGCCCATAGTGATACCGTAGATCGTCGCTGGTCCCGCTTTCTCCTTGACCAGAGGCACGATCGTCAGCGGCTCCGTTGAGCGTTGCGCGTAATAGCCGCCGAGCGGTCCCCATAGGATGCCCGCGTCGATCTCGCCCGAGGCGATCGCCGCGATGATATCCGCCGCAGGGCCGGCGGAGGTCCGGTCGGCATTAGCCTCGAACGACTTGGCATTGGCCATCAGCCCATTGGTCGCCATGATGCTTGCCGGCGGCGTGCGGGCGATGATGCCGATCTTCTTACTCTTGAGCCGGTCGTCTGACAGGGACGACACGCCCGCGAGACTTGGGTCGTCCCGCCGGTGAAGCAGCACATAAGAGGTCCGGTAGTAGGGGTTGGTGTCCTCAACCAGCCCGGTCCCCTGGGCGTAGCCCATGAGAATGTCGCATTGGCCGTTGCCCGGCAGCTGCACAATCTGGCCCATGGACTGCGGCAACCAGGTGTAGACCACCTGCATATTGAGCTTTGCGGCGATGAGCTCGGCAAGCTTGTTCTCGAACCCCTCCCCCTTCTCGTTGGAGAACGGCAGATTGTTGGGGTCTGCACAGACTCGCACCCATTTTCCCACCTGGTCCGATTGAGCCATCGCGTCGGCGGCGAAAAGGCTAGCCGCGGCAAGGCAAGCCAGGATCGTCCGGCTCAGGCTGCAGGCGAACTCGCCCATGGTACTTCCGGCGCTCAAGGCAGCCTCGTCAATATCGTCGCTGGGGCACAAGGCCATTACCATAGCATAGCGTTGCGCGGACTTCTCGTTACTGGCCGCGCAAGGGGCTCAAGAACCTTGCCCCAAATCAAGGAAATTGCCGGCGCGGATTTACGTCTACTGGCTTCGGGCCTTTCGCGATGAGATATGGAGATCGTGGCGTTGCACCGCCAGTGTTTCCGCTCCGGAATTGAGGTTTCCCTGCTGGCGCGCCTGGGCGGCACGCTAACCAAGCAGCAATGGCGTGCTAATCTTGGTTGGCGCAGCGGGTAATGTTATCCGCCCGCTCGACACCGGTCGGGTAGTAAGCGCCGGTCGGCTTGTCGCCGAACTGCAACATCATTTGCCGCGCCACCTCGATGGTCTCCGGCTCATTTTTGAGCTTCAGCATCTTGACCGCATTGCAATCGGCATCCAGTTCCATGTTCTTCAGTTGCGGCGCGATATAGAAGAACGGCTGTGGGCCCAGGTGCCCCAGTTCCCTATGGTAGGCGGCCACGTGGCCAAGCGTGTGATGGCTGCATTCGTGGGCCATGAGGAATCGCCCATAGACCGGGGATTCGGCCATAACCATGGCACTGACGACAATGACCGGCTGGTCGTTGGCGTCCATTGTCGACAGGGCCTGCTCCGGAAGGTCCGGCAGGAGATAGGTGGTGATGGAGCAAAACGGATTATCCACCTGCGGCAGCCAGAGTTGACGGGCCGAACTGGTGCCGCAATACAGCCCGAGACCTAGGATAGTAGCCACTGCCAGGACTGGAAGACGCATGAAGAGCCCTCCACGGTACTGAGTCGTTTTTCTCATTGAGTTTAGTCTCACGGCCGAACCGCTCCAAAGGCTTTTACGAGTGCAACGCACAATAGCCATTATATGTCACATGGTTCACACAGTGGATTACGGCTGCGGCATTATGGCTGTTTAGTGGGCGTTTACCAAATCTGCTTTGATAAGATAGGACTTAGTACCGATGGATATGCAACTTACGGACTACAAAAACGAAACGGATAAGGTCTGCATCATTGGAGCGGGTTCCTCTGGACTGGCCGCGGCCAAGACCTTCTCCGAGCGTGGCATTCCGTTCGATTGTCTCGAACGTGAGAATGACATCGGAGGACTTTGGAACGAGACGACGAACACTGGCGTCGTCTACGACACCACCTATCTCGTCTCCTCCAGGAAATATACCGGTTTCGAGGATTACCCGATGCCGGACGACTACCCGACCTATCCCTCGCACCGGGAAGCGCTCGCCTATTTGCGCGACTATGCCCAAAATTTCGGCATTCTCGATCGGATCCAGTTCAACACAACGGTGGAGCGCGTCGAGCGGACGGAGGAAGGCTGGCGGGTCAAAATCGCCGGCGAGTCGCGTCCCCGGCTCTACCGCGCGCTGGTGATCGCCACGGGCCACCATGATGTCCCGCGCATCCCCAAAATACCGGGCAAGTTCACCGGCGAGATCATGCATTCGCGGGACTACCGCAGCGTAAAGCAGCTCGCCGACAAACGCGTCGTGGTGGTGGGAGCCGGCAATTCGGCCTGCGACATCGTCGTCGACGCGACGAGCGTGGCCCGCGCCGTCTATCAAAGCATGCGGCGAGGCACTTATTTCGTGCCGAAATTCATGCTCGGCCGACCGACCGACGGCATCGTCAATTTCTGCGAGAAGCTGCCGCTGCCGCGCGGCGTCCGCAACGTGATCTACACGCTCTGGCACAAACTCATGGTCGGCTCGAACGCCCGCTATGGACTGCCCGAGCCCGAGCATCGGATCATGGACACCCACCCCACCATGAACACGGTGCTGCCGCAGCTCGTCGCCCACGGCCGCATCGGGATCAAGCCGGACATCACCGAGCTCAAGGGCCGTATCGTACGCTTCTCCGATGGCAGCGAGGTCGAGGGCGATCTCCTCGTCTACGCCACAGGCTATGAGATCTCCGTCCCTCTCATCGACAACGACCTGATCTTCGACGCCGACTGGCGCCCCAAGCTCTATTTCAACGTGTTCCATCCAGACCTCGACGACCTCTTCGCCGTGGGGCTCATTCAGGCCAATGGCAGCATCTGGCGGGTTGCCGACGACCAGTCGAAGCTCGTCGCGAGCTTCCTCATCGCGGCCGCCGAGGGCCATGAGCGGGCGTCTTGGTTCCGCGCTCTGAAGGCGCAGGGGCCAGAGCGCACAACGCGAGGCTCCTATGTGCAAACCGAGCGGCATCGGCTCGAGGCCAACTACTATGCCTACCGTCGCCAGGCGCGGCGGCTATTGCGGGGCTTCGGGGCGATGGCCAAGGCAGAGTTGAAATCGTGGCGGTTGCCCAAAACCCCTCCCCGTGGAACGTCACCCGCTGCTAAGCAGAAGGTTTCGACCACCTCGTCCTAGTCACGGGCCGGCCATCAGCGGGCGCCCGTCGCTTTCACTGCCGTGTCCCCTTCCGGCGGCTCGCCTTGTGCCGTAATTTGGATCACGAGACGTATGACGATGGTCGCACGTCATGGCCAGCGCGGCTTGCTTAGATCCACGATGCACCCGAGCATGTCCGGCCAGACGGTCCGACCGTTCAGTTGACGTTCAGAAGGCGCTGCATAGAAGGGCAGACCGGAACCGTTAGCCGCAGCAATTCTCGAGCCGATGGAGGCCTCCATGCTCAAGCACCTCGCCGCGTGTCTTTTCGGCCTCTCCGTCCTGCTGGCGACGCTCGCGCCAGCGGCCGCGGAGAAACGCGTGGCCCTTGTCATCGGCAACGCCGCTTATCAGCATGTCCCGCGCCTGGCGAATCCGAGCAACGACGCCGCCGACATTGCGGTCAAGCTACGCGCGCTCGGTTTCGACGTGACCGAGGGCATCGACCTCGCCAAGCGCGACATGGAAAAGAGCATCAGGTCGTTCGCCGACAAGCTGAGCGGCGCCGATGTCGGCCTGTTCTACTATGCCGGCCACGGCTTGCAGGTCGATCAGCGGAACTTCCTCGCGCCAGTCGACGCCGAGCTCAAATCCGAATCCGACCTCGATTTTGAGGCTGTTCAGCTCGACCTCGTGTTAAAGCAAATGGTGCGCAACGCGCATACTAGCATCGTATTCCTCGACGCCTGCCGCGACAATCCGCTTGCCGCGAACCTCGCTCAAGCGAGCCGTTCGATTGCCGTCGGCCGCGGCCTTGCCCGGGTCGAGACCGCGGCCAGCATGATGGTGGTCTACTCGACGGAGCCGGAGAAGGTAGCGCTCGACGGGACCGGCCGCAACAGCCCGTTCACAGAAGCCCTGCTCCATCACATCGATACCGAGGGTGAGAGCATCGGCGACATGATGATCGACGTGCGTAATGAGGTGATAAAGGTCACCAGCGGCAAGCAGCGGCCCTTCGAGAGCGCCTCGCTCACCGGCCAATTTTTCTTCAAGCCCGCCGCGCCTCGCACCACCGACACCTCCTCGGACACCGCTGCCGAGCTCGCCTCGCTGCGCGAGGAGATTGGACGGCTCCAGGCCGATCAGGGGGCGCTGCTCAAATCGCAACAAGGGCAATTGGCGCTGCTGCAAAACAAGCTCGCCGAGGAGACCAAGGCGGCGGAGCGAGCCGCGCCTAAGCCGAGCCCGAGCGCGCCGTCATCGGAAGCCCGGGTGATCGCGGTCGAGCCGTCTGAGAGCGCTGCTTCGGCGCCGGCGAACGCTGCGGCATCCGAACCCTCACCACCGCCTCAATCCTCGCCCCCCGCGGAAAGCACGAAGATCGCTGCCGCCGACAGTAAAGGTGCCGAGGAGAAAGCGCCCGAGGCAGTCAAGCTGCCCGAGCCGTCCTTGCCGGCCGGCATCTCTCGCGAAGAGCTCGCGCAAGACATGCTGAGCGAGCTGAAGCGGCTCGGATGCTATTTTGGCAGCGTGAAGGGCAGCTGGAACGCCCGTTCGCAACTTGCTCTCGATCGTTTCAATCGCATCGCGGCCCTCGACCTGCCGCTGGAGGAGCCACAGCAGGCAAGTCTCGATGCGCTAAAAGGCTGGAAGGGTCCCCATTGCCCCATCGAGAAAGTGGTCGCTCCGCGCCTCAAATCGCCCCGCCCGGTCGTCTCGGTGCCGCACAATCAATTGCGGCAAGCCGCACCCAGTCGACCTCCCGTGCAGGCCTTCGAGCCGCGCCCAAGACCTGAACCTCGCGGTGGTGGCGGCGGTGGCGGCGGCGGCGACGAGGAGCGCGAGATACAGCGGGCCTTCCCGGGCACTGCCTGGCCCGGCCAATAACGGCTCCCAGCAAGCCGCGCATCCCGCGGCTAGCGGCCGATGCTCGTATAGGTGAATCCGGCGGAACGCGCTTGCGCCGGCAGGTAGATGTTGCGGAGATCGACCAGCACATTGCCGCGCATACACGCCTTGAGGCTTTCGAGATCGAGCGCGCGAAACTCATTCCACTCGGTGAGGACCACAACAAGGTCGGCTTGCTCGGCAGCTTCGAGCGCGCTTGCGCACCACACGGCGCCTGGCAGCAGCGGCTCGGCATTCTCGCGTGCATGCGGGTCATAGGCCCTGACCGTGGCGCCCTTTTCTTGCAGCATGGGGATGACGACAAGGCTCGGTGCGTCGCGCACGTCGTCGGTGTCGGGCTTGAAGGCGACTCCCAGCACCGCGACCGACTTACCGGCGAGCGAGCCCCCGGCGGCGCGCTCGATCCGCCCTGCCATGGCGATCTTGCGCTCCGAGTTCACCGTCTGCACCTGCTCGATCAGCGACAGCGGCGAGCGCACCTCGCGGGCGGTGCGGATCAGGGCCGCCACGTCCTTGGGGAAGCAGGAGCCACCATAGCCCGGACCCGGATGCAGGAACTTGCCGCCGATACGCCCGTCGGCGCCGATCGCCGTCGCCACTTCTTGGACATTGGCCCCGGCAGCCTCGCACAGATCGGCAACCTCGTTGATGAAACTGATCTTCATGGCGAGGAAGGCGTTGGCAGCATATTTGGCGAGCTCCGCCGATTCCCGGCTGACGAACAGCACCGGCGCATTGCGCAAGGTGAGCGGCTTGTAGAGGCGCTCCATCACCTCTCTGGCACGTTCGTCGTCGCAGCCCACCAGCACGCGGTCCGGATGCATGAAATCGTAGATGGCCGAACCTTCGCGCAAGAATTCGGGGTTCGAGCAGATGGCGATATCGGCGTCGGGGCGGAGCGCCTTGAGGCGCTTCTCGATCTCCCGGCTTGTACCGACCGGCACCGTCGATTTGGTGGCGATCACCGTGAAGCCGTTGAGATGCGGCGCCAGCTCCTCGGCGGCCTGGAACACGAAGCTGAGATCGGCATGGCCATCGCCCCGCCGCATCGGCGTGCCGACGGCGAGAAAAACGAGGTCCGCCTCGCCGATGGACTCTGAGAGCTCGCTGGCGAAGCCGATGCGGCCCATGCCGAGGTTCCGCTGCAACAGCTCGTCGAGGCGCGGCTCATAGATCGGCACCCGCCCCCGGCGCAACTGCTCGATCTTGTTCGGGTCCTTATCGACGCACGTGACGGTCCAGCCGAACTCGGAAAAACAGGCGGCGGAGACAAGGCCGACATAGCCCGCCCCAATCATCGAGATGTTCACGAAACGAGCCCCCGAAATTGACGCATTTGGACGTAGGGTGTGGGCGCTTCCTAGTTCATTCTGCCCTTCCGTTCAATGCCACCTTGCCTTGCAAATGAAGGGACTCCACGCTCGACAGTCGGTGCAGAAAGTTGACACTGGAGCGGGCGAAAGCCATCGACTAGGTTCAGCCTGCTGCGCCGCTCCGGCGCGCTTCGCTTGTGGCGGGGGTGGTTACCAAGGATGAGTTCTCGTCTCCTCTACGCCCTCATCGTAGGGGCCGTGATCGTCGGCGCGCTTGCTCTGCGGATATGGGACCCAAGCCCCGTCGCGAGATTACGGGCGGTTGTCTTCGACACCTACCAGCAGATCCGGCCGCGCGCGTACGACCCTAGTCTTCCGGTGCGGATCGTCGACATCGACGAGGCTTCCCTGAAAGCGGTTGGTCAGTGGCCTTGGCCGCGCACGGTGCTGGCCGAGCTGGTGCAGAAGCTTAAGGAGAACGGCGCCGCGGCGGTTGGCTTTGATATGGTCTTTCCTGAGCCCGATCGCCTGTCCCCGGCCAACGCGGTGCAGGCATGGCCGAAATCCGATGCGCTCAAAAGCTTGCGCGAGGAGGTCGAGAAGCTTCCCTCAAACGATAGCGTGTTCGCCGAGGCGATCGGACAAGGCCCGGTCGTGCTAGGCTTCATCGCCGCGCCGCAAGGCACCTCCATTCCGGAGACGAAGGCGGGCTTCGCCAATGGCGGAGACGACCCAAGACTGTACGCCCCGCATTATCCGGGCGCCGCGGCAAGCTTGCCGGAGCTACAGGACAAAGCCTCCGGCACGGGCTCGCTTAACTGGCTTCCCGAACACGATCAAATCATCCGCCGCCTGCCGATGGTGATTCAGGTGGGCGACAAGCTGTACCCGTCCTTTGCCGCCGACATGCTGCGGCAGGCGCAAGGCGCATCGACCTACATAGTCAAATCGTCCGGGGCAAACAGCGAGACGTCGTTCGGCGAGCACACCGGCATCGTCAAGGTCCGTATCGGCGACTACGAGGTTCCGACCGAAGCCAGTGGCCAGATGTGGATAAGGTTCACCCGCCAGGCCAAGGAGCGCTATCTGCCCGCCTGGCGCGTTCTGAACGGAGAGATCGGCAAGGAGGACATCGAAGGCCGCCTCCTCATCGTTGGCACCAGCGCCGCGGGCCTGCTCGACCTCAGAGCGACCCCGCTCGAAGCCTCGGTGCCCGGCGTCGAGCTACACGCCCAAGCCATCGAGCAGATCCTGCAAGGCTCCTTCTTGCAGCGCCCAGACTTCGCCACGCCCGCCGAGCTGCTGTACATCCTGCTGCTCGGCCTCCTCATCGCCTTTCTCATCTATCGCCTGGGCGCGACCGCCAGCGCCGTGCTTGGTGCTTTCGCTATTGCAGCAGTTGTCGCGGTGTCGTGGTACGCCTTCGACGCCTTCGGCTGGCTGGTCGATCCGATCTACCCGGCCATCGCGCTCACTGCGGTCTATCTCGCGGGTACGCTGTTCGTGTTCCTGCGCACCGAGCGTGAGCGCAATCGCGTCCGTCACGCCTTCGGTCATTATATGGCGCCGGCGCTCGTGGAACGGCTCGCGGACGATCCGTCAAGGCTCCGATTGGGTGGCGAGGCGCGCGACATGACGCTGCTGTTCAGCGACGTGCGCGGTTTCACCACCATCTCCGAGGGCCTCGATGCCGAGGAACTCACGCACTTCCTCAACACTCTGTTCACACCTTTGAGCAACATCATCCTCGAGGAGCAGGGCACCATCGACAAGTTCATGGGGGACGCGGTGATGGCCTTCTGGAACGCGCCGCTCGATGATCCGGAGCATGCTAGCCATGCCTGCAGCGCCGCGCTCCGCATCATGAGGGGCATGCCGGCACTCAACGCGAGCTGGCGGGAGGAAGCAGAGTCCAAGGGCCGCCGCTTCGCGCCGGTGAAGATCGGCATCGGACTTAACACCGGAACGTGCTGTGTCGGCAATCTCGGCTCGGAGACGCGCTTCGACTATTCGGTGATCGGCGACAACGTCAACGTTGCCTCCCGGCTCGAAGGCCAATCCAAGACCTATGAGGTGGTCACTATCGTTGGCGAAACCACGACCGAACGGGCGCCGGAATTCGCCTTCCTCGAGCTCGATTTATTGAAGGTGAAGGGAAAGACCGAGGCCACGCGTATCTTCGCGCTGCTCGGCAACAACGCGTTCAAGCAATCCCAAGGCTTTATCGATCTCACCGCCTGTCATAGCGAGTTCTTGCGGCGGTATCGGGCCATGGATTGGGACGGCGCGGAGGCGCTCAGTCGTGAATGCGACCGGCTTGACGGTTGCGGCCTCGAACGGCTCTATACGCTCTACCGGGAGCGCATCAGCTCCTTTCGGCATAACCCTCCCCCGCCCGATTGGGACGGCACCGCAGAAGCCCTCGGCAAATAGCCCCATGCCCAAGCTCGTCTTGCTCGCCCTCGCGGCCGTGGCGGTCCTCATGCTCAAACATGCGGTAGCCGATTTCTATCTGCAAAGCTCCTATCAATATTTGAACAAGGGACATTACGGGCATCCTGGCGGGATCCTGCACAGCGCCATCCACGTGGCGCTGACGCCGCTGGTCTATCTCGTGCTCGTGCCGGGCTCGCTGCTGCTCGTCGCCGCCCTCGCCTTCGGCGAGTTCATTACCCATTATCACGTCGATTGGCTGAAGGAGCAGATCACCCACCGCAATGGCTGGACCGTGCAGAACCGTGGCTTCTGGTACGCGCTCGGCACCGACCAGCTCGTTCACGGCGTCAGCTATCTGGCGATGGTCGCCGCCCTCGTCGCCTTCGCCGCCCGGCCTTAAGCGAAGCGCTAGAGCAGAGCCGAGATCTCGCGATTGGCGAATTCCAGGCGGTCAGACAGCAGCCGGATGATCAGCTTGTGGAACACCGAGGCGGCGGCGGGATCTTGCTCCTGCATGCGATCGAAGGATTCCCGCGTCAGGCGATAGACGACGCTCGGCTCCTCGGCGATGACACTCGCGGTGCGGGGAACATCCCGGTAGAAGCCCATCTCCCCCACCACCGTGTAGCCCACCATGCGGCGAAGCCTGATCGGGCGATCCAGTTCGTCTTGGATGGTGATGGCGACACAGCCCGAAGCCAACAGTTCGACCGAGTCCGCCGGTTCGCCTTGACGGAACAAGGCCTCCCCCACTTTGAGCTCGTGGCGCTCGAGGTAAGGCGCGACGCGAGACATGTCGGCGGCGCCGCCTAACTCCATGGTCAGCCAACTCTCGAAGCTATGCGTCGAGGCTTCTCCGACCTCATGATACATGAGCAGCATGTCCTCGCACCATTCGAGCGCTTCGTTGCGGCTGGCAAACATTTGATGCGGTTTACCCGGCACGAAAAACCCCGCCTTCTTGAAGCTGAGATGCATCGCGTCGCTCATGCCGGAGAAGGCGAGCGTGACGCCGTGCTCGTCGCAGTAATTGCGGAGCTTGACCAAGCTCAACAGCGCCGAGGAGTCGAAGCCGGGGACGGCGCTGAAATCAAGCACGACATAGCCGATCGGCTTTTTCTCTTGGGCATCGATCGCCCGCCTGATGCGCTCCAATAGACCATTGGATGAGCCGAAAAAGATGAAGCCGGAGAGCCAGAACACATGCACGCGCTCGCCTTCTTGCCGGAGCAGCCGCGACTGCTCGGGCGCCCGCTCGACATTGCTCGAAAATTCCTGGCGCGTGAGGTGACGCCGGACGACGCCGACGCGGCTGTAGCTCAACGCGAACATCAGGCAAGCGCCGATGACGCCAAGTATTACGCCCTGGAAGTAACCGAAATTGCCAATCACGAGCATGATCGCTATGGCAAGCGCCCAGTCCACCCAGGAGCCCCGCGCAGGCGAGGCGGCGAGCTCGGCCAAGATAATCGCGCCGAGATAGGCGAGCATGCCGCCCAAAATAGCCTTGGGAACAAAGCTGCCAATATCGGCACCGGAGAACAGGATCAACGCGCAAGCGACGCCGACAATCACGCCCGCCCAGCGCGTCGATGCACCCAACTCGTCGAGCAGCAGGCAGCCGTTCATCGACAGCGAGCCCGAAAAACCACCGACAACGGACGCAAGCAAATTGGCTATGCCGTTGGTGCGAAACTCTTTGTCGAGGTCGGCGGATTTCTGCCGCGCCACCTCCAGGCTGGAGACGTCGAGCAGTAGCGCAATTGCCATGATTGCACATACGGAGCCAATCTCGGCGCTGCTCTGGGCGATTACTCCCCAATCGACCTCATGGCGCAAGATCGCGGAGATCGGCCACCACAAGGAGAGCTGGCCAAGGCTCGGCAGGAACCAGGCGCTCCGCACGCCCTCGTCCTTCACAAAGCCGAACAGACCGAGGTCAAGAACGACGAGGAAGGCCACGAAGGCAAGTGGTAGAGCGAGGAAGCTCGGCACCCATCGGCCAGCGAGGGGGATTGAGATGGCAAACAGCCCGCCGACCACAATCTGAGCCGTATAGGCCGGCGAGTACAGAATTTGCCAGGATGAGGGCGAGAGCGTGAGATTGGTCTGGGTCACCACCTCCATGCCACCGGTGATGAGCAGCAGGCCTGATCCGGCAAGAAAGCCGCCGATCACGGGATAGGGGATAAAGCGCAGCCATTGTCCGAGCTTGAGCGCGCCGATCCCGTAGAGGAGAACGCCGGTCGATAGTGTGCTCACCGAAAGCGCGACGAGCACGTTGATGATGATTGAGGTGGTGCCCGCTCCTTTGGCGGCAAGCGCGGCGGCAAGGGAGCCTGCGAGCACGCTCATCACCGCCACGGCGGGCGAATCCGGACCGCCATTGGCGGGCGACAGTGTAGAGGTCAGCGCGATGACCACGCCCGTGACCGCCGTACCCATGATCAGCGCGGCCAAGCCAAGGGAAAACCCGCTGGCGATAGGACCCGTGAAGATCAGTGCGCTGAATGAGATGCAGTAGGCGATCTGCACGACCGCCGAGATGACGCCAGCCAACGCGTCGCGCCCAAACGTCGGCAGATCGACGTTGCGCGAGCGCTTCAGCGCTAAATTAGCGAGCAAGGGCAAGGCCGCTGTTCGGAAGGTTCAAGGGTTCAAGTTGCCGCCGATCATGGCCGGGGCCTGCTACAAATAAAAGGCAAAAGATGGTTAGTCGACGGAAAGCTGGCGCCCGGAAGCGCCTAGACCGCCTCATCCATGCGCCGCAGCCGGTGCGCGAGGGTGCGCATCACGGCAACGGCGAAGAACGGGGTCTCATGCACGAGAAAGAGGAAGCTCTTCTCGTTGATCGGGGCCACCACGCAATCGGTCTTGGCGCGGACCGTGGCACTCCTCGGCGAGCCATCGATCAGGGCCATCTCACCGAAAATGCCGCCAGGCCCCAAGGTCTCCATGACATGCCCGCCGCGCTCGATCGTAGCCTCGCCGGTGCGGATCACATACATCGCATCGCCCTTGTCGCCCTCGGCAAAGATCACGTCCCCTTTGGCAAAGCTCGCCGGGGGAAACCCGGCATTGGCCAGCATTTGAAAATCGATCGATGCAATTGTCATCCTTGCGACCTGCTCCCTGAAAGGACGTGTGACGATACACCTATGACAACTGTGTGACGATAAGATAAAGGCGACCGCAACGAGCGTCACAAGAGGCACGGTGCCGCTCGGCATCGAGCCTCAGGCATTCGACCTCACTTTCGCTACCGCATCAAGCCAGCCGCCATAGCGCGCGTCTCTCTGATCGGTGCTCATCCGCGGCTCGAAGGCGCGGGCCGGCGCCCAGGCACGCTGAAGCTCGGCCTGGCTGCCATAGATGCCAGCAGCCTGGCCGGCAAGATAGGCCGCGCCGAGCGCGGTCGTCTCGGCATTGAGCGCGACCTCGATCCGTTCGCCCAGGATGTCGGCGAGCCTTTGCATGAACCAGCCATTGGCGGTCATGCCGCCATCGACCCGTAGGCCGGCAGAACGGGAGATGCCGCCCCGCGCCATGTCCTGCCGCATGGCGTCGAGTAGATCGCGGGTCTGGAAGGCGACCGCCTCGAGCCCCGCCGCGACGATGTCGGCCCCAGACGCGGCGCGCGTCAGACCAAGGATCGCGGCCCGCGCGCCAGCGTCCCAATGTGGGGCGCCGAGCCCCTGAAACGCCGGCACGAGGTAAACGCCGGAGTTGGGATCGGCGAGGTGCGCCAGACCCTCGCTTTCGGCCGCCGTGGCGATCAGTCCAAGACTGTCGCGGAGCCACTGCACCGTGGCGCCAGCCATGAAGATCGCGCCTTCCAGGGCGAAGGTCCGCTTGCCTTCAAGCTGATGGAAGATCGTGGAGAGCATGCGCTTCGTGGATGCCGCCTTGGTCGTCCCAGTATTGGCGAGCACGAAACAGCCTGTGCCGTAGGTCGCCTTTAGCATGCCAGGCTCGAAGCAGGCCTGCCCGTAGGCGGCGGCCTGCTGGTCGCCCGCCACGCCCGTGATGGGGATCGGCGCCCCGAAATGGGCAGCTTCGGTCGTGCCGAAGTCGCTCTGACTGTCGCGGATCTCAGGCAACATTTCGCGCGGAATGGCAAGATGATCGAGCAGCCGATCATCCCACTTTCCAGACCCGATGTCGTAGAGCATGGTGCGGGCGGCGTTGCTCGCCTCCATGGCGTGGAGCCTGCCGCCGGTGAGCTTGAACAGGAGAAAGCTGTCGACCGTGCCGAAGCACACTTCGCCCTTTCGCGCGCGCGCCTCGAGGTCAGGGACATTGGCGAGCAGCCAAGCGAGCTTCGTCGCCGAAAAATAAGGGTCGATAACGAGGCCGGTCGCTTCGGCGACGTAACCCTCTAAGCCCTCTTGCCGAAGCTCATCGCAATGTCTCGCGGTGCGCCGGTCCTGCCAAACGATGGCGTTGAACAGCGGCTTGGCCGTCACCCTCTCCCAGACGATCGTGGTCTCGCGCTGATTGGTGATGCCGATGGCCGCGACCGCTTGCGGGCCGATATCGCGGAGTGCGCCCCGTCCCGCGGTAAGCACCGATTGCCAGATTTCCTCCGGGTCGTGCTCAACCTCGCCCGGCGCCGGATAGATCTGGGTCAGGGGCACTTGCGCCGCGGCCCGCGGACGCCCCTCGGCATCGAAGGCAATCGCGCGCGTGCTGGTCGTGCCTTGGTCGATGGCGAGCACCACACGGCACCCGCTCATGGCGACGCCACGTTCCCGGTCCGGCCCAAGATCCAGCCGCAATACTCCTCGCTGCCGCCTTCCGTCGGCAGCACCAGCAAGGCGGGCAGCTCGTAAGGGTGCAGGCGCTTCGTCTCGACGAGCACGGCCTCGGTCAACGATGCTCTTGTCTTGATGATCATGGCCACCTCGCCGGCGACTTCGCGGGTGCCCTTCCACTCATAGATCGAGATCATGCCGGGGAAGATGTTGACGCAAGCGGCGAGACGCGCGGCGACCAGCGCGTCCCCCACCCGCTTGGCGTCGTCAAGATGCGCGAATGTCGTGTAGACCAGAACCGGCCGATCGTCCTTCGCCATGGATTCACCATTCCCGCCGATGCAACCTGCGGGCTTGCATTGCTAAGGCGGCCCAGCCTTTATAGTGCCCGCTCCGCAGCCTTACTCCAAGCCTATCGGCACCATCATGCCCCGTTTCCGCAACATCGCCTTCGTCGCCAGCGAAACCGCGGAGGCGCAGGCAGCGCAGCGCGACCTCATCGGCCGCTATGGCAATGCGCCTCCCGAGAGCGCCCAAGTCATCGTAGCGCTTGGCGGCGATGGCTTGATGCTCCAGACCATGCACCGCTACCTGAACAACCGCATCCCGATCTATGGAATGAACCGGGGCTCCGTCGGCTTCCTGCTCAACGACTATCGAGAGCACAATTTGCTGGAGCGTCTCGATGCCGCGGAGACCACCATTATCCATCCGTTGCGCATGACCGCCTATGACGGGGCGCACACCAAGCACGAGGCGCTTGCCATCAACGAGGTCTCCCTGTTCCGGCAGGTCTATCAGGCGGCCAAGCTGAAGATCTCCGTGGACGGCAAGGTGCGCCTCGACGAGCTCATTTGCGACGGCGTTCTGTTGTCGACGCCGGCCGGAAGCACCGCCTACAATCTGTCGGCGCACGGCCCGATCCTTCCGATCAACGCGCCGCTCCTGGTGCTGACCCCGATCAGCCCATTCCGGCCGCGGCGCTGGCGTGGCGCGCTGCTGCCGAACGAGGCAACCGTCCGCATCGAGGTGCTCGAGCCGGAGAAGCGGCCGGTGAGCGCCGTCGCCGACAATGTCGAGTTTCGCGACGTCGTCGCCGTCGAGGTCAAGGAAGAAAGCGGCATCGACATCTTCATGATGTTCGACCCTGGGCATACGCTCGCCGAGCGCATCCTGTCCGAGCAGTTCGGCTACTGAGCTAGATCCCCTAGGGGCGCCAGGGCTGGACGATGTCGGCAAGCGTCGGCCGCTCGCGTTCCTCCGGCTTCTCCTTCGCCGTGCCGATATAGACAAAACCCGCGACGCGTTCATTCTCGGCGAGCTTGAGGGCCGCGCGCACGCCCGGGCTGTAGCCGTACCACTCGGTGATCCATTGCGCGCCGTAACCGAGCGCCGTGGCGGCGATGAGGAGATTCTGGCACGCGGCGCCCGCGGAGAGGATTTGCTCCCATTCCGGCGCCGCCGGGTTCTTGACCACGCGGGAGATCACGGCGATGACGAGCGGTGCCCGCAGGAAGCGGTTAGCCTCGGTCTCGAGCCGGAACTGGCCCGGATCCTTCTCCTCGCTCCGGCAAATTTCCGCCAACACCTCGCCGAAGGCTTTGCGAGCTTCACCCTGAAACAGCAGAAAGCGCCAGGGCACGAGCTTCTTGTGGTCGGGCACACGCGCGGCGGCGGTTAGAATCAAACCGATCTCGCTTTCGCTTGGACCAGGCTCGCCAAGGCTGTTGGCCGAAACCGAGCGGCGGGCGAGCAGATGGTCGATGGTCGGATTTGTCATGAGGGCCGGGGGGTTGTGCAAGGTCGCGTTCCCTAACGCGAAAAGTCCGGGGAAACAACGCTTGCTATTGGGCCGGGAACCGCGACGAAGGCCCGGGCAGACCCCAAATCGGCCTTAGTCGTGACGGAATTTCGCTATCGTTGTTAAGGGGCGAGAACGGGGTATAAGGGCTGGCGGCGGTCGGACGGGAGCGAAGCGTGATGGGAGGGAATCGCTGCGCGTGGCTTGGGCGTATGCTCATGCCAATTGCGCTCTTTGGCGCGGCCCCCGTACTCGCCCAGGACCAGCCGGCTCCGCCCGCGGCAGCGACGCCCGCGCCCGCCATCATCGTGCTCGACGGCTCGCGGAGCATGTGGGCGAAGTTGGGCGGCCAAAGCAAAGTCGCGCTCGTGCGCTCCGGCCTCGACCAGGCCTTCAGCGACTATCAGAACAGGATCGCCTTTGGGCTCGTCGCCTTCGGCCATCGCGACGCGGCGCCATGCACTGAAAGCCAGCTCCTGGCGAAGCCCGGTGAGCTGACCGCGGCCACCCGCGGCAAGCTTCAGTTTGGCGCCGGCTTCAAGCCAAAGCTGTCGAAACCGATCGCGGCCGCTCTTGGCGAGGCCGTCAAGGGCGCGCCGTCGCCAAGCGGAAGCCTCGACGTCGTCCTGATCACCGACGGTCTCGACAGCTGCAAGGCGGATGTCTGCGCCACGGCCAAGACGCTGAAACAAAGCATGCCGGGCCTGCGCATCCATGTGATCGGCTTCGACCCCAAGGCCAAACAGTCGCTCAAAGCATTGAAGTGCGTGGCCGACACTACCGGTGGCCTGTTTGTCCCCGCGACCAATGTGGCCGAGCTCAAGCAAAGCCTCACCGCAGCTTTCGACGCGGCTGCCCCTGCCGCGCCAGCACCGGCAGCACCGGTCGCGGCGGCAGCACCGCCGGCGCCCCCTCCCGTGCCGACTGTCGCTGTTGCTCCACCGCCAGCGCCAGCAGCGCCCGTCACGACCACTCCACCGCCGGGGCCCACTCCGGTTGCCACTGTCGCTATCGCTCCGCCGCCATTACCCGCCGCACCCGTCACTGCCGCACCACCGCCGGCGGCTGTATCCCCAGCGCCGGCAGCCACGGCACCCGTCGTTGCTGCACTCCCGGCGCCCTCAGCCTTGTCCCCGACTGCCACCCCCCCGGCACCGCCACCCGCACCCGGCGCAGCCGCCGCCCCGGCAGTTGCGGTCGCTCCGCCTCCGGCGGCAGCAGCCCCAGCACCAGCAGCTCCCCGGCAAAGCGCCCAGACCAAGGCCGACCCGCCGCAGGGCGCGGCGGCGGCGCCACAGGCTCCGGGTCAAACGAGCATGGCGAAATCGGCAGCCCTGTCACCGGCTCAAGTCGCGGCTCCAGCCGTGGCTGGCCCCGGTGCTCCGCCCCGGCCGGCGCCCAACACGCTGACTGGGCCATCGCTCCCCGTCCCCGTGACCTTCAAGGCGCTGCTCACCGAAGCGGGGCCCAAGGTGCAGTCCGGATTGATCTGGCGGGTGTTCACCGCCGAGGCCGGGCCGAACGGCACCCGCAAGCTCGTCAGCACCCATCGCGAAGCGATCCCCACGGCGGCGCTGCTTCCCGGAGAATATCTCGTCAACGCCGCTTACGGTCTTTCCAACCTCACCAAGAAGATCAAGGTCGAAAGCGGCCGGTCGATCGAGGAGACCTTCGTCCTCAACACAGGCGGGCTGAAGCTTGCCGCCGTTCAGGCCAACGGCGAGCCGCTGCCCCAGACGACCGTTCATTTCGATATCCTCTCAGACGAGGAGGATCAGTTCGGCAACCGCCACAAGATCCTCGGCGACGCGAAGCCTGGGGTGGTCATCCGGCTGAATGCCGGCGCCTATCACATCGTCAGCACCTATGGCGACGCCAATGCGACCGTGCGGGCGGACGTGACCGTCGAGCCCGGTAAGATCACCGAGGCCACGGTCAAGCACGCGGCCGCGCCGGTCACCTTCAAGCTCGTGCAGACCTCAGGCGGTGAGGCGCTGGCCGATACGAAATGGAGCATCCTCACGACCACCGGCGACGTCGTCAAAGAGGTCGCCGGGGCACTCCCCACGCATATTCTGGCCGCTGGCGATTATGCGGCGGTCGCCAATCACAATGGCGAAAGCTACATGACAAAGTTCAAGGTCACGGCGGGGGAAGCCAAACAGATCGAGGTCGTCATGGAGCGAGGGCCGACCTCGCCGGAGGCTCTGAAGGCGGTCACCAATCCGCCACCGCCGCCTGAGCCGGCGGCAACAGACGCCACCACGACGGCAGGTTCGGGCGTGCCCGCCTCATCCGACACGGGCCTCGGCTTTGGCGGAGGCGGTGGCGAACCGGCTACACCGCGCGAGCCCGGGCTCTTCCCAAATCCGGGGGCACTGCTTCGTCCGCGATTGCCTTGATCGCCGCATCGAGCGGCATCACCTGCTGCTCCTGGCTCCCGAGCCGCCGCACCGACACGGTGCCCTCCTCGGCCTCGCGCTTGCCGACCACCAGCAGCACCGGCACTTTGGCGAGCGAGTGCTCGCGCACCTTATAGTTGATCTTCTCGTTGCGGAGATCAACCTCGGCCCGCAAGCCCGCGCGCTCCGCCGCCCCCAGCACCTTCAGCGCGTAAGCATCGGCATCGGACACGATGGTGGTGACCACCGCCTGCACCGGTGCCAGCCACAGCGGCAAGTGCCCGGCATAATGCTCGATCAGGATGCCGGTGAAGCGCTCGAGGGATCCGAACATGGCGCGGTGGATCATCACCGGCTCGGTCTTCTCCCCGTCGGGCGCGATATAGAAGGCGCCGAGCCGCCCCGGCAGGTTCAGATCGACCTGGATCGTCCCGCATTGCCAGTCACGGCCGATCGCGTCGCGCAACACATATTCGAGCTTCGGCCCATAGAAGGCGCCTTCGCCGGGATTGAGCTCGTATTGTAGCCCGGCCACCTCGACGGCGCGCTTCAGCGCGCCCTCCGCCTTATCCCACACCTCGTCGGAACCGACGCGTTTCGCCGGCCGATCGGAAAATTTGATGCGCACATCCTCGAAGCCGAAATCGCGATAGATCGACAGCATCTGCTCGTTGAGCCTCACGCATTCCGCGGTGATCTGGTCCTCGGTGCAGAAGATATGCGCGTCGTCCTGCGTGAAGTGGCGCACGCGCAGGAGCCCGTGCAAGGCACCTGACGGCTCGTAGCGATGCACCTTGCCGAACTCGGCGATGCGCAACGGCAGATCGCGATAGCTCTTCAAGCCATGCTTGAAGATCTGCACATGGCCGGGGCAATTCATCGGCTTGCAGCAATAGACGCGCTCGTCCGGCGTCTCGGTCACGTACATGTTCTCGCCAAACTTCTCCCAATGGCCGGACTGCACCCACAGTCCCTTGTCCATCATGTCGGGAGAGTTGACCTCCACATAACCCCAAGCGAGCTGGCACCGCCGCATATAGCCGATCAGCGCCTGGAACAGGGCCCAGCCCTTGGCATGCCAGAACACGGCGCCCGGCGCCTCCTCCTGGAAATGGAACATATCCATCTCGCGCCCCAAGCGCCGGTGGTCGCGCTTCTCGGCCTCTTCGAGCTGATGCAGGTAGGCGTTGAGCTCTTCCTCGCTGGCCCACGCCGTGCCGTAGATGCGCTGGAGCATGGGGTTGTTGGAATCGCCGCGCCAATAGGCGCCGGCAATCTTCAACAGCTTGAAACCTTTGCCCACCTTGCCGACCGACGTCATATGCGGCCCGCGGCAGAGATCGAGCCAGTCGCCCTGGGCGTAGAGCTTCAGGTCCTCCCCTGCCGGGATCGCGTCGATCAGCTCGAGCTTGAAGGCTTCACCCTTCTCGGCGAACAGCTTCTTCGCCTTATCCCGGTCGACGACCTCGCAAGTGAAGGGGCGGTCGCGCGCGATGATCTCGCGCATCTTCGCTTCGATGACCGGCAGCTCGTCGGGCGTGAAGGGCTCATCCCGAGCGAAATCGTAATAGAAGCCGTTCTCGATCACTGGGCCGATGGTCACTTGCGTGCCCGGATAGAGCTCCTGCACGGCTTCGGCCATGACATGCGCCGCATCGTGGCGGATAAGCTCGAGCGCCGCCGGGTCCTCGCGCGTGAGAATGCGGATCGAGGCATCGGCCTTGATCGGCTCGGCGAGGTCGCGGAGCTTGCCGTCGAGCGAAACCGCCACCGCCTTCTTGCCCAGCGACTTGGCGATGGCCTCGGCCACCTCGCGTCCCGTGACTCCAGGTTTGAAGTCGCGTTTGGAACCGTCGGGAAATGTAAGGGAAATCATCTCTTGCTCCTCTCACTCCTGCGTACGGGCGCAGGTAAGGGATTGATCTTGCCGGGCAGGGCTTTTAGCCGGATTTCACCCCGATGTCATCCCCGGGGATGGTTAGGCGCCACCGCCCGTAGCGCCAAGGCGCGAAGGGGTGATGCTCGCGGCTCAAATCGGGGACGGGATCGAAGCCATGGCTGCCGAGAGGGTTGCAGCGGCAGAAGCGCGATAGAGCAAGCCAGCCGCCCCTCCATGCCCCGTTCTTGTCGATAGCCTCGCGCGCGTACTCAGAGCAGGTGGGCAGATGCCGGCAATTGACCCCGAGCAGCGGCGAGATGGTCCGGCGATAGGCTGCGATCGCCCCAAGCAGTGGCGCCTTGGCTGCGCGCGAGATCAGGCTCACCTGTATGGCTCGCCATTCTTGCGCGTGAAGATGAAGCCGCGTTCCACTTTCCGCGCGATCATGTCGATATCGCTATAGTGGGCTTCTTCCGTCTTGGCGCGCGTGCCGACCTCGAGATAAAGCGCGAGCTTCTCGCTACGGTTGATGAGGTGGTGCCCGTCGGCGTTGCCGGCCGGAAAGCCCGCCGCCATGCCCGGCCGAAGCGTCTGCTCGCCGGCATCGGTGACGAGGGTCACCTCCCCTTCCAGCACGTAGACAAACTCGTCCTCGTTCGCATGCCAATGCCGCTGCGAAGACCAGCTCCCCGGCGCGAGCGTAACGAGATTGACGCCGAACTGCGTGAGGTGAAGCGCATCGCCTAGCGCCCGCTTCTCGCGGCCAGCAAGCGGGTCGCCGAACGGCGCCGGGTAGGCACTGCCGAGCCGCGGCGCCAGGCTCTGAGGGTCGAGCCACGGATTTTTCTTTTCGAGGACCTTGTCCATCAACTGCTCCTGTCCATCAGGCCGATCGCCGGCGCCGCCGACGCGTCATTCGCGTGGCTTCCACGCTGCGCCTCGATCTGAGCAATCGCGTCCTCGACCGCGTCGAACACGAGAAGGGTGGAGGCGTGGCGGGCCTTATAGTCCCTGACCGGCTCAAGCACGGCAAGATCGGCCCAGCGGCCCTCGGGTGGCGGACCGCCCTCTTTGAGCATTTTACGCATCGCGGCGCCGACGGCGCGCAGCTCCGCCGCGGTCGACCCTACGATCTCGCGTCCCATTACTGCAGCCGACGACTGGCCCAACAGGCAGGCCTTCACGCTTTGGCCATAGTCGGCGACCACATCGCCGCGCATGGCAAGGTCGATGGTCACCCGGCTGCCGCATAGCTTGGAATGGGCCGTCGCGCTGGCTTCAGGGCTGGCAAGCCGCACCACCCGCGGGATGTTTGCCGCGAGTTCCAGAATGCGTTGGCTGTAAATGTCGTCGGGAAGGGCCATGTCGATCTCAAATTTACGTCAGGCAAGCTCGCCTTGCAGGCGAAAACCACGCATTATATATGCACTCTCGAATGGGTCACGCAGCGGACGGGTCGCCCCAACGTGCCTGAGAAGTTGACGGGCCGACTATACTCTCGTCGGCTTGATGTACGGAAACCGGCCCCAATCTTTCGCGTTGAATAAGGCAAGGGACTGTTTTTATGGACGCCACGGTGAAGAAACTGCTGACGAGGCCGCAGACCGATATCGGCCGTGGACCGAGCATTGTCCGCCCCTCGCGGGAGGAGGCCGAGGAGGCCGTCCGCACGCTGATTGCCTATGCCGGCGACGACCCGAAACGCGAGGGCCTGATCGAGACGCCAAAGCGCGTGGTCAGCGCCTATGACGAGTTCTTCGTGGGTTACGATGAATGCCCCCTCGATGTGCTGTCGCGCACCTTCGATGAGGTAGCTGGCTACGACGATATCGTCATGCTCCGCGACATCGAGCTGCACTCCCATTGCGAGCACCATATGATCCCATTCGTCGGCAAGGCCCATGTCGCCTATTTCCCGACCGACCGCGTCGTGGGCATCTCCAAGCTCGCCCGCGTGGTCGAGGTGTTCGCGCGACGCCTGCAGACGCAGGAGACGATGACCGCTCAAATCGCCGAGACCATCGACAAGGCGCTGAAGCCGAAAGGCGTGGCGGTGATGATCGAGGCCGTGCATCAATGCATGTCGATCCGCGGCGTGAAGAAGCCGAACGTCGCCACCATCACCACCCAGTTCACCGGCATCTTCAAGGAGGATCCGGCGCAGCAGGCCCGCTTCATGATGCTGGCTACGGAACGCGGCCGCCTGTGACCGATGCGGCCGCGAGGGAATTATCGCGGTGACCATGAGCAAGACCGCCAGCCCTCCCCCGGCCGGCAATCAGGCAGCGATCGAGGACAGCACGGCGTTCACGCCGAGATTCGACGCCGACGGACTCGTTCCGGTGGTGGTGACCTCAGCCTCGAGCGGCGAGGTGCTGATGTTCGCTTATATGAACGCCGAGGCGCTTGCCCGCACCATCGAGACCGGGGAGGCGCATTATTGGTCAAGGTCGCGCGGCGAGCTGTGGCGCAAGGGCGAGACAAGCGGCAACACCCAGCGCGTCGTCGAGCTGCGCACCGACTGCGACCAGGACGCACTCTGGTTGAGGGTCGAAATGGGCGGCGCTGAAGCTTGCTGTCACACCGGCCGCAAGACCTGCTTCTATCGCGCCGTTCCCCTTGGACCGGCTTCGTCGGCGAGCGTCTCGTTGCAATTCGTCGACGCGCAAAGACTATTCGATCCGGAAGACGTCTACCGTCACGCTCGTGCCGCAAAGGGAACCTTAAAGACTCCGAAGTAGTGTTGTAGCGCTGATAAGCAACTCAGCATTCGGCCAAGGCTCGGGACCGCGCTTGGGCGATCCTCTGCCTGCCGGGGAGCCTGGGGCAGGGACTGCATGGCCAAACCCTTGATAGGCATCGCCCTTGGTGGCGGCGCGGCCCGCGGCTGGGCCCATATCGGGGTGCTCAAGACGCTGATAGAGGCGGGATTGGAGCCGGACATCGTCGCCGGCACCTCGATCGGCGCGGTCGCCGGCGCCTGTTATGTCACCGGCCGTCTCAACGCGCTCGAGGAGTTCGCCAGCAAACTCACCCGCCGCCGCGTCTTCGGTTTTCTCGATTTCAATTTAGCGGGCTCCGGTCTTATCACCGGCCAGCGCCTGAACAGCCGCCTCGAATCGCACCTGCAAGAGTTCACCATCGAGCAGCTGGACCGTAAATTCGTGGCCGTGGCCACCGAGCTCGGCACCGGCCACGAGGTGTGGCTCAACAAGGGCAGCCTGGTAAACGCGCTCAGAGCCTCCTTCGCGCTTCCCGGCATCTTCCGCCCTGTCAAGATCAACGGCCGCTGGCTGATGGACGGCGCCCTCGTCAATCCCATACCGGTCTCGGTCTGCCGGGCGCTCGGCGCGCGCATAGTCATCGCCGTCAATCTCAACAGCGACGTGATCGGCAAGGGCAGCATCATCCACGATCACGAAGCTTTCGCCGAGCCGCCAGCGCCGCCCGAGGACGCGAGGCTCCCAGGCCACAATGGCCGGGCCGCGATACATTTATTGCACCGGCAGATCTTCGGCCGCGGCAACGGTGCGCCCGGCATCTCCTCGGTGATGATGGATGCGATCAACATCACCCAGGACCGCATCGCCCGCTCGCGGCTGGCCGGCGATCCCCCGGACATCACCATCACGCCGAAGGTGGGCGGGATCGGCCTGTTCGACTTTCACTGCGCCGGCGAAGCCATGGCCCAAGGGGCGAGAGCCGCCGAGAAGCAGATGGACGATCTCAGGGCCATGGTGGGCACGCTCACCGTCTGAGCGTGGCCTGCCGAGGCGGCATCCCAAGTTACCCTTTGACGCCCGACTAGCCCGTGGTGATGTACTCACGCATCGCCGCCGCCTCCATCTCCGCTTCCGCGATCCGCATCTTGACCACGTCGCCGATGGAGACGAGGCCAATCAGCCGGCCTCTTTCGACCACGGGCATGTGCCGGAACCGGTGCGACGACATCTCCGACATCACCCGGTCAATCGTGTCGGCCTCCCGCGCCGTGACCACTGTCTTGGTCATGTAGTCGGCGACCGGCTCCTTCAAGACCTTGGTGCCGCTTTGGCCGATCGCCCGCACGAGATCCCGCTCCGAGACGATGCCCGCGACTTTGCCGTCATCTTCCTCGACGACGACGCAGCCGATGCCATGGTGCTCGAGCAGCTTCGCGATCTCGAGCAACGATTTGTCTGCCGTGGTGGTGACGACGCTCCGACCTTTCAGCTTCAGAATTGCCGCGACGTTCATCCTCGTTTCCTCCAGCCTCGGGAACTTTCGTCCCGATCGCCTGCGACATTCTGTCCTTGACGGGCAAGTCGCGCAAGAGGCGGATGATTCGAAAATTCTAAGGAGAGGATCAGGGTTGCAACGGAACGGCCAGCTTATCGCCACCGTCGAAGAAGCCGAAAAATAAAAGGCCGAACAAAAAGCCGCTGATATGCGCCTCCCAGGCAATTGCCCCCTCGGCACCGGCAATCGAGACCGCGCCGAGACCGAAGATGAGGTTGAGCGCGACCCAGACCGCGAGCACGATGAGGATGCGCCGGTCGCTGAGCGTCCGCCCCAGGCTCTCGAGCGGCGCTCCGACAAAATCCGGCGCACTACTTCCCCTTTGCGGCCGCGCGCTGAAGACAAATCTGAGGGCGGCCGCCATCTGGCCTGAAATCGCGGCGGACGCGCCGACCACGGGCGCCATTTCACCGAAATGGAAGGCGAGGTGGGTAAGGGCCCCGGCAACGCCGCACAAAATCGAGAAATAGAAGAATTTCCCTCCGCCCACGCGTCTGGCGACGGCGCTGCCGAAGGCCACCATCCATAGGAGATTGACCAGAAGGTGCATCCACCCCGCATGCACCACCATGTAGGTCACGAAGGAGGTCACCGCCGCGGCATACCCCCCGGGAAGCTCCGCGGCAGCGCCGCTATAGCGCGCGGGGATGAAGGCCAGCGCGAGCAGGAATTGCAGGCCCGTTTCGTCGGGGAGAAGACCTTTGACGATTTGGACGGCGATCATGACCGCGGCGGCGATCAGCACGCTTGGCGGCACATTGAACATCGGCTCTGACGCGCCCTTGTTTGGATTTTGCATCGCAGGCCTTGATGATTTGCCGGTTAAGCGGCGAATGGATCGGTCTCTCAGCTGCTCGGGTCAACCTTAATAACAGGCGGCTTGATGAGCGGGGGTCTCAATCTCGTGTCGGAGCGTTCCCTGGCATGTTGCCTGCTCTCACCCCGACGATAAGCGCCCGAGATCGAGCCCGCGAAGATCACAACCCTGCTCCCGCAAACCTTTATTGCCGAATGCGAAGGCCAGCTTGCTTACCGCTTCCGTCTCGCGGGCACGAAGATTTGCGAGCAATTCGGCCGGGAGCTCCGGGGCGGCGATCTTCTGAGCCTATGGGACGCCAAGGACCGGGACGCATTTGCCTCGCTCCTGCGCACCGTCACTACGGATGCCGCAATCGGTCATGTCTCCTTCCACGCTTACGCCGATGCCGACCGCCAGGCCAAATTCGAGCTCATGGTGATGCCGCTGATCCATACCGGCGCAGCCATCAATCGGCTGCTTGGCGCTATCAACGCCGTTGAGCCACCCTTCTGGCTGGGCTCAGCAGCTTTGGTGCGACAGGAGGTGATCGAGCTTCACTTGCATTGGCCCGACGGTGCGCCAAGAGCTGCCTCACCCCAAGCGGCCCCTTCCCCGCGAAGCGGAGTGAGGAGCGAGACGGGAGTCACCGTCCGCAAGCGCTTCCGCGTCTATGAAGGTGGCGTGGACTAGGACCTGGTCCGATTGGCTTGCACCGCCCCGAGGCAGTCTTCTTTTTCGGTCACAGCTCAGGCGTTCCTTAACTCAGAGACCTCTAGCGTAGAGAGAATCTGAGAGGTGGGCTCGGATCATGACGCCTTTATTCTGAGAGCGCGAGCCCCATGCTTCCCCTGCTAAGCCGAAGCGAACGTGACGAGCCATAACAGCGGCCAAGCCGCATGAGCATCAAGCACCGCGATGGCGCCCCCGCGCCTGCCGAACTCCTCCCCACGCGCGCAAGCGAGCCCACGCCGACCAGGTCAAGCCAAAGATCGTGCCCAGATTATCCTTGCGAGGTCATGAACATCTCGGCGGGTGGCATGACCCTCCTATCCCCGGTCGGTTGTGAGGTCGGCGAACGCATCGTGGCCTACCTGGATCATTTCGGGCGGATCGAGGCCGTGGTGAGCCGCCCAGTGGACGGCGGTTTCGCCGCCGAGATCGTGGCGAGCCTGCATTAGCGCGAGAAGATCGCCAATCAGCTCACCTAGCTTATCAACCCTGATCGTCTCGGGCTTTCCGAGGAACGCCGACACGAGCGCATCGTCCCGAGCAACCCATCCTCCAAGTTGATCTTGCCGAACGGCGAGGTGCATAGCTGCCGCATCATCGACGTCTCCTTGAGGGGCGCCTCGATCGTCAGCGATGTAAAGCCGCCGATCGGCACGGCGGTCATTCTCGGCCGCATGCGCGGCCGTGTCGTGCGCCATCACGGCCAAGGCATGGGAATCCACTTTGCCGATCTCCGGGATCCCAACAGCCGCGCCCGCTCTTTCGGCTAGGCCACCTCCCCTTCTCATTGCTAACGTGTCCCTGTCAGGTCCTACCCGGCAAAGGAGAACGTTTGCTCCATTTTTGTTCTCAACTGTCTAAAATTTTAAGCAAACTCGAGAATGATTCAACCTTGCGTAATCCTCCCTAAAAATGCCTTAGCAATACTCCTTGAAAACAGCCAGTTGCTTTATCGGTATGTAAAAAGCTTCCTGAGATAGTGCTCCTCAAGAACAAGGGGGGTGCAAATGAAACAGCTTACCTTGGGTTCAGCATTTTTGATGTTCATCTCGTCGTTGCCGGCGGCCGCCACGCATGAGCACACGGTTCGGCTTGAGCCGCCGCTCGCGGCCCAGAAGGCCGTGTTCATGCAGTCCTTCGGCAACACCTTGCCGCCGATCGGTTACGTGACGTTTTGCCGGGAGCACGAGGCGGAGTGCCAGCCAGAGGCACACTACACCGACCGAGTGCAGCTTACTGTCGCGAAACGGCGCGAGCTCGATCAGGTGAACCGCTATGTCGACCAGACGGTCGCTCCGGTCACCGATCTCGCTCACTATGGCAAGGTCGAGTATTGGGCCTATCCGACCGACGGTAAAGGTGACTGCGAGGACTACGTCCTGCTCAAGCGCCGCATGCTGATCGAGCGCGGCTGGCCGGAAAGCACCCTCCTCATCACCGTCGTGCGCGACGAGAACAATGAGGGCCATGCGGTGCTGACGGCGCGGACCGACGCCGGCGATCTGGTACTCGACAATAAGCGCCTGGACATCGTGGTCTGGACCGACACGCCCTACACCTACATAAAGCAGCAATCCGATCGCAATCCGCTGGTCTGGACCTCGCTGCTGCCGTCCAACGAGACCCCGCAAACGCCGGTCGCGGCCGCGCGCAACAACTAGCAACAGGAGCTTCGACCACCTGATCGTTGTGGAGATCCCTTTTAGGCCCGGTGAGCATCCCCCACCCATCCCCGACCCAACCGGGCCTTAACTAGAGCCGGCCTCTCTTTTGATAGAGCGCCGGCTCCTTTTTTGGGGCAACATATGGGGCAACAAATCCCCTCTCGGCCGCCATAGGAAGGTCAGGATTCCCGCAAGAGGCCCGGGGGTCTGGGGGGGTGCCCTGGATGGGAAAACGGGCAACCGCAGGCAGCGCTGAGGATCGGCTTGAGATGAGCGGGCCAGAAAAGCAACCACTCACTGGGATAGGCCCGATGCTCAGGGCTGGCCCATCGGACGACCGGCTGTTAACCGCTGGGTCGCTGGTTCGAGTCCGGCCCGGGGAGCCAATTTAAATCAAGTGGTTATGGCAACCACTTGGCCGGACGTCAGTCGGTAGGGTACGGCATGGGTACGGCTAGCCCCCCGGCGGGACCAGGCACATGCGGCCTGGAAGTTGACTACTAGTTAGCGGCCTCCGGGCCCGGGCTGCCGTTTTGTAATCAGTAGGTCGGGGGTTCGAATCCCTCAGCCGGCACCAATAAAATCAAAGACTAGGTTGTGGTGAATCAACTCCTGTATAAGGCTAGTAACGACATCGTAGAGGACGAAAGAGGGATTTCGAGCAAGAGGGCGGAGCCTCTAAGAGGTGTGCTTTTCACAATCCCGCGTCGTGATGATCGTTTATTTGCGCCTGCGGCGTTCCCATACAAGCGCTGCGAATGCACCGACCACACCCATTGCAGCCAGTCCTGAGAACGCGTCGATTTCTGGGACCGCCTGTGCTTGCGCGTAAGCGCTTACCGTTGAAGCGATAAGAAGCCAAATACCTACCCAAATCCTCATGTGAGCCCCCTTGTTTGCGTAATATTTTATTTGCGCCTGCCGCGTTCCCATACGAGCGCTGCGATTGCACCGACCACACCCATGGCAGCCAGTCCTGAGAACGCGTCGATTTCTGGAACACCGACTTTGGATAGCGTAAGCGCTTACCGTTAAAGCAATAGGCGATTCCAGAGGGGTGTTATCAAAATCCTCATGTTGAAGCCACCCTTATGTTGCGGTTTTCTGGCTTCCAAACGCATGCCCCAGATAGAAGAACTTAGCATTTGGGAATGCTGCTACTGCTATAGCTAAGGGGAACGGTTAAGCGTTATTTGTTTTCACGTGGCCGCATGGGCCGTCCCTTATCTTGTGGCAAGACGCACGAGCGGCTGGATGCTACTCGGTGCCTGGGGATGATGTGCCTGGGGCCGTGGGATAGACGCGGCGAGGAACAGTGAGGTTGATTAAGTGCACCTCGCCGTGCAGCTCGCCGAGGACATGACAGCTCAAGCCTCTCGGCATCGCAATCATTCCTGCATCCGTACCCGACTTCTTCACCGAGGACACGCCGACGGCTGTTTTGGTACGCCGGGTGCTGGGGGAAGGATAATCTGCCCAGGCATGCGCAGGATATCTATCGAGAGGCCTTCAACAACGCTTGGCAGGACTACCAGGATGCATCAAACGGCGCGGGAACGACTCGATCGAAGAGGTTGCCCAAGATTGCCTGGGCGGCGGTGAACAGAAAATGAGAAGGTCGGCAACGAGTGGGTTTCGCAAAAACCCGAGTTTTGACGCCTTGGCGAGATCAGTTCTTTATAGCCATCCACCCAGCAAAGTTGCACCACCGCCAGAAACATTCGACTTGGTCGAAACCCGCCTCAAGCAGTAGATCCTCGTTCCCTCGGGCCGTGACCGGCACGAGCACGCCCTTGAGCGCGAGGCGTTTACGCTGGATCTGTTCAGCCGTGTACCCGTTCATTGCCTTCAGGGCGTAGTAGCGGCGCGTGAGCAGTTCCTCGAATTGCGCCGAAGACCCAAGGACTTTCTCCACCAGAATGACGCCGCCCCCAGGCACAGTGTGCCCGGCGATCCGCTTCATGATACGCCGCCGGTAGTTGATCGGTATAAACTGGATGGTGAGGACGGCCAGGGTCAGGCTCGCCATCTCCGGTGGATACTCCGCCCGCAGGTCGAGGCGCTGAATGTCTACAATCCCCTGCTCAATCGCAGTCGCGAACCGGGACCGCGCCGCCTCAGCATTGGCTCACTTAGATCGACACCGATGTAATGGTTAGCCCTACCGAACCTTCGGACGAATGGCTCAAGGGCATCACCCTTCGAGCACCCGATATCAATAATTGCCGTGCGCGGCTGGACCAGTGTGGCGCCGAGGTCGAAGACCAGGTCCCGCATCGTGCCGTACTGCGGAATCGAACGCGCTAGCATGTTCTCGAAAACGTCGGTGACATCGCGGTCGAACTGCCAGCGCTCGCCTTCCGCCGGCGCGAGTTGGTCGGGCCTCTCTTCCAGTGGGCTGAGTGGCGCAGCTTTGCCCATTTGACACCCCCGCCAAGAGCAGCGACCGTAGCCAACTCGCATCTGTGAAGTCAAACTCTACGGCGGTTTTTTGGAACGAAAGCCATTCAAAGACGGGCCTTGAGAACCACTTGCGCGCGCGATGGCCCTCAGAGCACCCGACGACTGAGGTCTGCTGAGCTCAAGGCTTGCCGTCCTTAGCAGCCGCCTCGCTAGAGTCAAACCAGTGGAAAGGTTGGTGGCCTTACGCGTCGCCCTCAGACAAGAGCAATTAGCGGAATGTTGGATGGAAGCGCTCGTCATCACACATGCCACTAGTCCCGCATGGTGGGTGCCGTTGAAGCTGAGGCATAGGGCAAAGGGACGCTTAACCGTGCTGACCGATGGCTTTTAGCTCTCGTTGATCAAAGCCAGCGCCCGGCTGAAATCTGACCTCAGGGAAGAAACTCAAGGCCTACTCGGATCTATGAGCGCCGAGGGCGTTGAATGAATTACTACATCGGATCCTGAAGCTCGCTGCTCTCCCTAGCAACGGCACGCCGAGCGCACAAATGAAGAGGCCGGCCCGAAGGACGGCCTCAGTGTGTCCATCCTGGGGATTAGTCGACCAGCTCCTGTGCGCGTGCAGCAAGTCGATCCCGGATTTTGTCCTCTGGTGGGCGCACGTCGATCAACGGCTCCAGTAGGTTGCGCAAGGGGCGCCGAGCCCTCTCGAACCGCCGGGGCTGCGGGTGGTACGGGGCGCACGGAGGATAGACGATTTCGTCCTGCTTCGGGTACAGCCGGTAATACTCCGCGAAGTTGTCGAAGGGCTCACGGCCGCCTTGCTGGCGGAGCCAAAATGTCTCAGCCGTAGCACCTTCCGCGTAAATCACGTCGTGGGCGAACAGTTCGATTTGCAGATATTCAATGATATCCGCACCTTCGGGCGCACACTGCATAATGTTTAGTCCATTGACGAGATACTTGGCGGGTATCAGCACCCCATCAATGTAAATGGCGTGGTTGGGTGAGACGTATAGAGCCCGGTGCGGGATCCCCTCCTCGAGCGCGAAGCGACTGATCCGAATCGGCTCAAAGTCCGTCGGCCAGCGTTCAGAGCTCTTCTTGAACCGCTGACGGCCAATCCATTTGATCGGCTTGTTCTCCCCCGACAATGTGACAACTGGATCACCGATCTTGAGCTCTTCGATTCTGCGCTCCCCCTCCGGGGTGCAAATGCGAGTACCGCGCAAATAGCAAACTGGCACTGCTGTCATATTGCTGCCTCCAGATAATAATTAGCCCCGTGTTAGCTTAGCCCATGCTTGGCTACCGACCTGCGATGTTTTTGCAACAATTGACATCATTCCTAAGCCCTTGGCCGCCAACTCGGGCTGCTGATTGACTTTTTGTAGTCCTCGGAATCAAGTCAGCTCGGCCTGCCATACTCAAACCAACGGATTACGTCACGGCAAAACCTTATGCTCGACCCGATCTCGGGAGGCGCGTTTCAAAATGCACGGTAATAGTCCCAGGCTCGGACCAGTCACGCGAATCCGGCGTAACCTTTCGGAGGGCTACTGAGTAAGCCCCTTCAATCTGGCGAAAAAGCTCCTGGTATGCTGGAGCTGGGTCCTTGTGGGTTCGCCCGAGATGTCGCAGGAACCGTTTCACGACCCGCTTCCCTCGACCTCCGGGGATGGCCTGCAGCGGCTGTTGCAGCACTTCAACCAGCTCGTAGTGGCGGTTCGCCAGCACAAAGCGAAGGACCGCATTGACCGGCTGAAGCCCGACATCATCGAACACGATTACCCCGCCAATCTTATCAAGCATCTGGTCCACATAGAAGAAATCAATCAGTACATAGTCGAACATGTGGGAGCCATCGATGAACGCGAATTGAATACGGTATCCCTTCGCGACCAACTCCGGAAGCACGGCGTGTGAGGGCCGCTCTTTAAACTCCACGATGTCGCCGAAATCAGCCGACTGCACATGCTCGAGCCCAACGCCCTGCCAGATGCTGCCGTGCTGAAACGGGTCCATGACGACGAGATGCGGGCGCTTCCCGGCTTGAAGTGGCGTGTTACGACACAGCGCGTCGCAGAGACACAACGTCGAAATGCCAAATGCCATCCCGACCTCGATGGCCTGCGTCGCCCGTGTGGCAGAAATCTGCCGGTACAGCAGCTCGCACTCTTCGCGCGGGATGTGCATGTAGGAATGCGCATCCAGGAACTCGTCCCTCCGCTGTTCGCACTCTGCCCGAACGCAGAACGTCCTCGACCGCCGGATGAAGGACTATGCTGCACCGCGTCTTCATCATCCTTCTGCCCCATCAGCATCGTTAAATTCGGCGACCCCGGCGGAGATCGCCGGGTACTTGGGGTGCGCCGAAACAGCAGTGAAAATTACCTGCAGCAAGGTTGTCGCTCCTATTTGGATAGAGCTAGGTTTGTTGCTCCCTGTTTGGATGGAAGCAATGCGCCGTGGTTTGCTGAGTCGGGTCAAAGCTCCGTGCTATCTTCGACCTATCGTCTGCATCGAACATAAGGGGACCTTAGCAGAGCCTTATTGGTGCTTGTTTTCAGCATAGCGGTATCACCGGTAATCCTGGGGGTGGCCAAAAGGAGACGCCTGGGGGTGATTGCCTACTGGGTGTTCAACAGACAGGCGCGACGTGGCGATGTGGCCGTCGCTGACGCAAGCAAGGTTCGCGACGATCCTTGCGGCTATGCGCCAGTGCCTCGAGGCGTCAGAGCTTGAGCGGCGGATTGCCGAAATAGAGGCTCCTCTAGTACCTAACAATGCGACCGGCCCAGTGGTGCAATTCAGGTCAAGGAAGTGACATGAGAAGGGAGAAAGACCGCGAGCGCGTGACCTTGATCGTGCGAAAGGTTGTTCATCCTCCTGAACGGCCCGATGATCCCTTGCCCGAGAAAGTGGTGGCAAGCGTGTGATTGGTCAGCATCGTGAATTGGTGCCGCACAGTGAGGTGTCATATCAGCGACCATTGTGCTGTCGCCAAAGCGTACAATCCTATTATGGCATTACTGGCTGAGTGAGCCACAATCGAGTCCGTAACGCGGGATGAGCGAAGGTAAATCAGTCCGTACACCAATCCGGCGCATCCAGCCAAGGCCCAGCGCCCATGCATCACAGCGAACAGAACTGTGCTGAGCAAAAGACCAATTACTCTCGTGGCTTCACCATTGTGTGCGAAGCGATCAAGCAAATAACCACGAAAAAAAAGCTCCTCTGCCACTGGCGCCAGTGCAATTGTTCCTATCAATCGTACCAGGACCCAGCCGAGCCATAAACTGAGAGGCAGCGAAGCGAGAGCATTGTCGAGAGCAAATGCTCGGGACTGGTCTTGAAAACCGAAAGCAATCCAAAGCAACCCGATTGCAACGCCGGCCACCACAGCGAATGTGTCAATTCGCCAAACCAGGCGCGCGCGATAAAGCGCTAAGAAGGTCCCCAGCACAAACGCGATCGCGACTACCTTTGCGAAGTACCAAAGATCTGGCGTCACAGTGAATGTGGAGATCAGTAGCGCCGCGCCCATGAACGCGGCAAATGGCAATATGCGAGCTGCCGTCCAGTCTTCCAGCAATGGTAGCGGTGCGGTATTGTCCCGTCGAAACCACGGCACCGAGGTGGAGACGCCAATAATTGCGAAGGCCAAAATAGAGAACATTAGCCAACCCGCGTAACTGTGAAATCCCGTCACCGCGAGTTCGGGATTACCGTTGTGCCCAATCCCAAATAGCGTAGCGATCCGCACAACGTTCAGCCCCCGACTAAGGAGAAGACCTATTGGCAGAAGTACCCAAACGTTGGGAAATCGAAGGCTTTCTTTGAATGCGAAAAAATAACACCCGAAAAACAGCATCGTGAGCGCAAACCCCTCTACACCAGAGCATGGGCTTCCTATCTCAATGCTGAAGGAGTTCGAAGAAACGACGTATTTTGTCGGTTCGGCTATCGCCTCGACACCGAAGACTTTCAAGACAAACTCGACACCTTCGAATGTGACCCGTGTAAGTGGCTGAAAGCTCCACAGATCACAAGTTCCAAGCGGAAAAAGAAGAGGAACCGCCAGTAGTGCCAGCAGCGTTGGGCTAAACTCCGCAACAATCAGGCGCCACCGCTCTGGACCGGCTACGCGAGTGCTAATCCCAGCACGAAAAGGCAAGGGCCCACCGTCCAGGGAACTAGGCAGATTTTAATGAGCTCGTGGGAACGGGAAGCCACAGCCCAAGGCATCATAATTAAACAAAATCCGGCTATCTGCACACAGGCCCATTTGAGAGCGAGGGTTTTCGGTCTGTCGTCGTTAAAAAGCAGGGCACGAATTTTAGGCCTGGCGAAAACAATCAGCGCCAAGAAAGCGAAGAACGCGGTTGCACGAAGTACGATTTGGGAAGGAAGTAGGCAGCTACGGTAGGATAATATTTCAATGCAATAAGTTGGGAATGAATAGGCATGGAACAGTATGAAGATCTCAATTAGTAAGAGAGCGGCCATCCATACAGGTTGCAAATGGTTGGATGGCCACCCTTCAGGTATCTGCCGGACCGATCTCGAGTGTGGGCCGGAAGCGAGCTTCGCTTTGTCGGTAGAGACCATCACGACTCGCCACATTACGCTCCGCAAGAAAAGATCCC
>CAWIUJ010000002.1:0-240425 GCA_963839245.1 uncultured Alphaproteobacteria bacterium
AACCCACGGTACGGTTACCCGTACAACGGTTTTCGAGACCGTCCCATTCGACCACTCTGGCACCTCTCCGAAGGCTAGACATTCGCCGATGGTGTGGAAGGGAGAGGCCTTGTAGCTTGCCGGCTCGCGGGCGGCAACCGAGAGCGCGCCAAGGGCGGTGCGGGTCGGTCTCCGAACCCGCAAATGGCGCGCACGGGCCGATTGACTTATGGCATTGCATTTATATAGTGCGCCGCCTAGTGGAAACGGCTAAGGCATTGTCGACCTTTGGCACCACCAGTTCCTCTGGCCACCCTGCCAAGGCGGCCTAAAGCAGGCCGGCTTTCCAAGCCAAGACTTTAGAGACGAGATCAGGACATGTTCGCGGTCATTCGCACGGGCGGCAAGCAATATCGCGTTGCGCCAAACGACATTATCGAGATTGAGCGTATCGCGGGCGAGCCCGGCGACATCGTTGAGCTTGGCGAGGTGCTGCTGCTTGGCGGCGATGGCGGCCCGCAGACGGGAAGCCCGACCGTTGCCGGCGCGCTCGTCGCTGCGGAACTCGTCGAGCACATCCGCGGCGAGAAGATCATCGTGTTCAAGAAGAAGCGGCGCAAGAACTACCGCCGCAAGAACGGACACCGCCAACTCTTGACCATGCTCCGCATCACGGAGATCCTGACCGACGGAAAGAAGCCGTCGCAGACCAAGGTGGCGCGTCCGGAG
The DNA here is from genome assembly GCA_963839245.1 of uncultured Alphaproteobacteria bacterium. Lineage (GTDB taxonomy): Bacteria > Pseudomonadota > Alphaproteobacteria > Rhizobiales > Methyloligellaceae > Methyloceanibacter. The sequence goes on from CAWIUJ010000002.1 coordinate 709, forward strand.
CCCAAGAAGGCCGAGCCGAAGACACCCAAGGCGGCAGCTAAGGCTGAACCCAAGGCAAAGCCCGCAAAAAAGACTGTGGCGAAAAAGGCCGCGCCCGCGAAGAAGCCAGCAGCCAAACCGGCGGCGAAGGCTGCAGACAAGAAGCCAGCGGCCAAGCCAGCGGCCAAGCTGAAGAAGACCTAAAGGACCTTACCCATGGCACATAAGAAAGCAGGCGGCTCGTCCCGCAACGGTCGCGACTCGGCAGGCCGGCACCTCGGCGTCAAGAAGTCGGGCGGGCAGAGCGTCATCCCGGGTAATATCATCGTGCGCCAGCGCGGCACCAAATGGCATCCGGGCGACGGCGTCGGCATGGGCAAGGATCACACCATCTTCGCGACCCGCGAAGGCGATGTCGAATTCGCGACCAAGCAGAAGGGCCGCGTCTACATCTCAGTGAAGCCGCACTAGCGTCGTTAGCTAACGTCGTTCTGGTCAGGCGGCAGCGGCTCCCTTCCGCTGCGGCAACGCGTTCCCGGGCTCCTCGACACAGCGTCTCGCCTCAGTGCGCGCCTGCGTGTAGCTTCTTCCCATGATCCTCAGGACGCAAAGGCTCGTGCTGCGCGTGCCCGCGCTCGCCGATGCGGCGCGCATCAGCCTGCTCGCCGGCGATTTTGACGTCGCCAGCATGACCGGAACGCTGCCGCATCCTTACAGCGAGGAGATGGCGGGCGAATGGATCAGAAGCCTCCACGCCGGCGATGAGGGGGTCGCTTACGCCATCGATGTGGCGGGCGGCGCCTTGATCGGTTGCGTCGGCTACCGCGCCCATGACAAGGCCCACGCGGAAATGGGCTACTGGATCGGCAAGCCCTATTGGGGTCTGGGCTACGCAACGGAGGCGGCGCGGGCGATCATCCTCCACGCCTTCCAGAAGGAAGCCTTCAGCTACCTCACGGTCGGGCATTTTAGGGAGAACCCGGCATCGGCGCGGGTGATCGCCAAGCTCGGCTTCGAGAGATCCGGCGAGCTGCTCCGCGACTGTGCCGCGACCGGCGGCAGAGCGCGCTGCATCACCTATCGGCTCACCCGTGAACGCGCGCTTGCGGGGTCCCCCGCTCTTTAAGGGACTTGCAACGCATCCAGCGCCAATAAACTGCTCTATCCGGCGGTGTGCCGGCCAAGCCGGCTCTGTTCTATTGAAGCGGAAGCTGCTTTAGGTCTCGCCATGCAGTTCCTCGATCAAGCCAAGGTCTATGTGCGTTCCGGCGACGGCGGTAACGGCTGCGTGAGCTTCCGCCGTGAGAAATACATCGAGTTCGGCGGCCCCGACGGTGGCGACGGCGGCCGGGGAGGGGATGTCATCCTCGAATGCGTGGCCAATCTCAACACGCTGCTCGACTACCGCTACAAGCAGCACTTTAAGGCGAAGAAGGGTGGCCACGGCATGGGTCAGAACCGGTCAGGCGCCAAGGGCGCCGATGTGGTGCTCAAGCTGCCGCCCGGCACGCAGGTGTTCGAGGAGGATGGCGGGACGCTGATCGCCGATCTGACCAAGCCGGGGGGGACCGTGGTGCTCGCCCGCGGCGGCAATGGCGGCTTCGGCAATACCCGCTTCAAATCCTCGACCAATCAGGCGCCGCGCCGGGCCAACCCCGGCCAGGAAGGCGAGGAGATGACCATCTGGCTCAGGCTCAAGCTGATCGCCGATGCGGGACTTGTCGGCCTGCCCAACGCCGGCAAGTCGACCTTCCTCGCGGCGGTGAGCGCGGCCAAGCCCAAGATCGCCGACTATCCCTTCACCACGCTCCATCCCAATCTCGGCGTGGTGCGCATCGATGAGACGGACTTCGTGCTTGCCGACATTCCCGGGCTGATCGGAGGGGCGCATGAGGGCGCCGGCCTCGGCGACCGCTTCTTGGGCCATGTGGAGCGTTGCGCCGTGCTGTTGCATCTCGTCGATGCGACGCTCGAGGATCCGGCAGAGGCCTATGAGATCATTCGCGGCGAGCTCGAGGCCTACGGCGCGGGGCTTGAGGAGAAGCCCGAGATCGTGGCGCTGTCGAAGGCCGACGCCGTGCCACCCAACGAGCTGAAACGAAAGACGAAGAGCCTGGCTAAAATTGCCGGGACGAAGCCGTTCGTCCTTTCGGCCGTCACCGGAGACGGCATGAAACCGGCACTGCGCGAAGTCGCTGCCGTGGTCAAGGACGCAAGAGCCAAGCGCAATGCGCCGCCGGCGCCACGCGAGGCGGGATGGCAGCCGTGAGACAGGAATGGTCAAAGGCCAAGCGGCTTGTCGTCAAGATCGGCTCCTCGCTGCTCGTCGACGGCGTCACCGGAACGCTCAAGGCGAAATGGCTTCACTCCCTCTCCGACGACATCGCCGGCCTACGAAAGCAGGGCAAGGAGGTCATCGTTGTGTCCTCCGGCGCTATTGCGCTTGGCCGCAATGTGCTGAAGCTGCCGAAAGGCGCGCTCAAGCTCGAGGATAGTCAGGCCGCCGCCGCCGTCGGCCAGATCGCACTCGCTCATGCCTATGAAGACGCCTTCCGCGCGCGCGGCATCGTTGCGGCGCAGGTGCTACTCACGCTTGGCGACACGGAGGAGCGCAGGCGCTATCTCAATGCGCGCAACACCGTCGCCACGCTGCTCGCCCTTGGCGCCGTGCCGGTGGTGAACGAGAACGACACCGTGGCGACGAGCGAGATCCGCTATGGCGACAACGACCGGCTTGCCGCGCGCGTCGCCTCGATGATGAGCGCCGATTGCCTGGTGCTGCTCTCCGACGTCGACGGCTTCTATACGGCGCCGCCCGGCTCGAACGCCGATGCGCGCCGCCTCGACGAGGTGCGCGACATCACGCCGGAGATCGAGGCCATGGCCGGAGATGTGGGCTCGGAGCTGTCGAAGGGCGGCATGGTGACCAAGATTGAGGCAGCCAAGATCGCGGTCGGCGGCGGCACGCACATGGCCATCGCGAGCGGCAAGGTGCTGCACCCGCTCGCTGCGCTCGCCGCGGGGTGCGGCTGCACCTGGTTCATCGCTCATTCCGATCCCGTCGCCGCGCGCAAGCGCTGGATCGCCGGCACGCTCGAGCCGAAAGGCTCGGTGATGGTGGATAAAGGTGCGGCGGAGGCGCTTCAGCGCGGCAAGAGCCTGTTGCCCGCCGGCGTCACCAAGGTGGAAGGCAGCTTCGAGCGGGGCGATGCCGTGGTGATCAGAAACGGCGAGGGCGCCGAGCTCGGGCGTGGGCTCGCCGCCTACGATCATGCCGAGGCGAAAGCCATCATCGGGCGCAAGAGCGGTGAACTTCCCGAGATTCTCGGCTACCCTGGGGATCCCGAGCTGATCCACCGGGACGACATGGTGCTGAACAGGAAGAGTTGAGAGATGCCGGTGCTCGCTGGCAAGCCGCAAAGGAGGCTAATCCATGAGCAGCGCTTTAGGCGTGGAGACAACCTGGCCATTCGGTCCCTGGCTCACGACGAAGGTAATGCTTCTTGGCGACCGAAGCTTCTGGTCGATTTTGGCTAGCCAGGTTCCGCGGTTGGAGGCTTTTGCCTGATCGAGGGCCTGCGTATCGCCGTTCTCAAGGGCGCCCAACAATAACGCTGCGTTATCGGGCTGTGAGTAAACCCTGGCTGCGATTTCATTGTAGAGAGCCTCACGTGCTTCTGCGACATTGAAGGTTATCTCTGCCGTACAGGTGAGATCGGATTTAAAGTGACTGAGCTCGGATGTGCGTGTGACCGCGAGGTTTAGCCGCGACATATGAACGTACTTATCGACGGCAAACCCTCGCACAAAGGCTCCATATTCTACGATTGCCGGCGGAACTTCACCGCCCTGCTTCTCGGCCTTGGCTTTCTGCTTTTCGAGCAAGATTGCGTTTAGCTCCGTCGCACTCAGCGCCTTGATCTGGTCCACTGACCTGTTGAGGGGCTCCCCTCGACACATCACCAAGGCGCACTGGGCCTCGGCGATAAACGCCTTGATGGTTGCGGGATCGTTGCAAGAGGGTCCGAACAAATAGGCGTGCGCCGGCGTGGTGACGATCAATAGCACGATGGCGGCGACGATTGAACGGAGCGTCATGATAATTCGTACTCGCGAAATGATTCGTGCTCGCGAAACATGGGCAACGTTGAGGGCTGCTCATCGGGGTCGTGAGGCGGACGATACCGCATTCGACGAAGACTCCCAACGCAAGCCCGCTCCCGAGCAATAAGAGCAGTCGCTTCCCGCAAGAGCCACACGAACTCCAATCTGCCGCGTTCGGCCAAGCCTCACTTTCGGATGCTGTGGCTTATCGACGACAATGGCGTGAAGCTGAGACGCTAAACTCAACGCGATAGACCTCACTAAATTCCCATAACGTGTTCTTGCTAGCCCGCGTCTACCTTGCCCAACATCGAGAGGCCGAAAATGGGCCAACCGTTTGAACAGGTTGCCGAAAACATGGACCTAAACAGCGTCCAACCGATGCTGCTCTATATGGGCCGCCTCGCTCGCGAGGCCGCGCGCGAGCTTGCCCTTGCCTCTACAGCCAGGAAGAACGCGGCGCTTGAGGCCATGGCGGCGAGGCTCGAGGCCCGCGCCGATGCGATTCTCGAGGCCAACCGGAACGACGTCGAGGCCGCGCGTAGCAAGGGCCGCGACAACGCCTTTATCGACCGGCTGACGCTTAATGCCGCAGGTCTGGCGGCGATGGCGAAGGGTCTGCGCGAGATCGCCGCGCTCCCCGATCCCGTTGCCCAGGTGACCGCCTCCTGGACCCGGCCGAACGGCTTGCAGATTTCCCGGGTGCGCGTGCCGCTCGGCGTGATCGGCATCATCTATGAGAGCCGGCCAAACGTGACCGCCGATGCCGGTGGGCTTTGCCTGAAATCCGGAAATGCCGTGATCCTAAGAAGCGGCTCGGAAAGCTTCCTTACCTCGCTCGTCATCTGCAACGCCATGACCGAGGGCCTGGCAGCGGCGGGGCTGCCCGAGGCCGCGATCCAACTCGTGCCGACGGTCGACCGCGCGGCGGTGGGTTTCATGCTCGCCGGCCTTGGCGGCGCCATCGACGTGATCGTGCCGCGCGGCGGCAAGAGCCTCGTCGCGCGCGTGCAAGAGGAGGCGCGGGTGCCGGTGTTCGCGCATCTGGAGGGCGTCTGCCACGTCTATGTCCATGCCCCGGCCGACCTCGACATGGCGAAGAAGATCGTGCTGAACGCCAAGATGCGGCGAACGGGCGTGTGCGGAGCGGCGGAAACCTTGCTTGTGGATCGTGCGGCGGCGCCGACACAGCTTGCGCCGCTGGTCGCCATGCTGATCGAGGCAGGCTGCGAGGTGCGCGGCGATGCCGACACTGAAAGCGCCGATCCCCGCGTTAAGGCGGCAAGCGAAGATGACTGGGGCAAGGAATATCTCGCCGCCATCATCGCGGTGAAGGTGGTCGACGGACTCGACGAGGCGATCGAGCACATCGCCCGCTACGGCTCGCAGCACACCGACGCCATCGTTACCGAGGACAAATCGGCGGCGGAGCGCTTCCTCGCGCGCGTGGATAGCGCCATCGTGCTGCACAACGCCTCGACGCAATTTGCCGATGGCGGCGAGTTCGGCATGGGTGCGGAGATCGGCATCGCCACGGGCCGCTTCCACGCTCGCGGTCCGGTGGGGCTTGAGCAGCTCACGACGTTCAAATATGTCGTGCATGGCTCCGGCCAGACGCGGCCGTGACCGGGTGGGGTGGATCTGGAGCGGGGGACCTGCCGCATGGGTAAGGAGGAGAGGGCGAGCGAGCTTGCCGAGTACCTGAAGGTGCCGGTTGCGGCGCCGAAGATGCGCATCGGCCTGCTCGGCGGCTCGTTCAATCCGGCCCATGAAGGCCACCGCCATATCAGCCTTACCGCCATGAAGCGGCTCGGGCTCGACCGGGTGTGGTGGCTGGTCAGCCCCGGGAATCCGCTCAAGGACACAGCCAAGGCGCCGGACATCGGCCAGCGCGTGGCGGCGGCCCGCCAGATCGCCCGTCATCCGAGGATCGTCGTCACCGGTTTTGAGGGTGCTCGCGCCGAAGCCGGCCGCATCGGCGTCTACACCATCGACACGCTGCGTTTCCTCAAGCGTCGCTTCCTGGACGTCAATTTCGTGTGGCTGATGGGCGCCGACAATCTCGTCTCGTTCCATCGCTGGCGCGCCTGGGAAGAGCTGTTCGGCCTGGTGCCCATCGCCGTGTTCGACCGGCCCGGCTTCCGGCTCAAGGCGCGGGCGAGCAAAGCCGCCGAGCGCTTCGCTTTCGCCGCGGTGGACGAATCGGATGCAGGCCTGCTTGCGCGCATGGTGCCGCCGGCCTGGACGATGCTCACCCTTCCGCTGTCGGGTGTTTCGTCCACGGCGCTCCGCGGCGGAAAGCCACGCGCCAAGGATGGCAAGGGCCCGGCCCGCAAGGCGGCAAAGGCCGAGAAACAGGCGGTCAAGGCACGTCGTGCCAAAGTGGCGAAGATCATGAAGAAGGCGGTCAAGCAGGCCAAGAAGGACGCTAAGAAGAGTAAGAAAAAGACAAAGCGATACTAGCTATTGAAAGCTGACCGCGACGCAGACTATGTTCAGGTCGAAGCGGGACCAAATTGCGGCCTCCTGCGTTGAGCAGGAGCGAGGCTCAATACCGCTTCGGCAGGAGCAATGAGAGAAGGACATCCACCACAACATGCGCTCACCCAGAGAGGGTGCCCGTAACGGCACACCTCCCTCCGGCTTTGCGTCAATTGGCGCGCAGCCGAACCGTTTGCTCAGCGTCGTGCTCGACACCCTCGACGATGCGAAAGCCGAGGACGTCGTCTGCATCGACCTCACGGGCAAAACCTCGATCGGCGACCAGATGGTCGTCGCCTCAGGGCGCTCGCAGCGCCATGTCGGCGCCATGGCCGATCAACTCGTCAGAAAACTCAAAGACGCCGGATTCGGCCGCGCTCGCGCCGAAGGTCTCCCCCATGCCGATTGGGTGCTGATCGACGCCGGTGACGTCATCGTCCATATCTTCCGCCCGGAAGTCCGGGAGTTCTATAATCTCGAGAAGATGTGGTCGGCCGACCGCCCGATGGAGCGCATGGTGGTCTGATCGTTTCCGACGCTCCAAGGGCTGACGCCTGTAAGGTCGCGCCATGCGGCTACTGATTGTTGCCGTAGGCAAGCTGAAGCAGGGGCCCGAACGCGACCTCTGCGGGCACTATCTTGGACGTGCCGAAACCGCCGGCCGCAAGCTTGCGCTTTCGCCCGTGACGGTGATCGAGGTGCCGGAATCCCGGGGGCCCACGCCAGCCGCCCGCATGGCCGCCGAAGCCATGGTCATGATCGGCAAGATCCCGACCTCGCACAAACTGATTTGCCTCGATCGCGAAGGCGAGCAATTGGGCAGCGCCGAGCTTGCCCACTCGCTGCGCGATTTTCGTGATAGCGGCGTCGAGGGCCTCGCTTTTCTTGTCGGCGGTGCGGAGGGGCTGGCGCCCGAGGTGCTCGCGCGCGCCGATAAGAGGCTGTCGCTCGGGCCCATGACCTTGACACACGGGCTCGCCCGCATCGTGCTTGCCGAGCAGCTCTATCGCGCGGCGACGATCCTTGCCGGCCACCCTTATCACCGGGTTTGATGCGTTTGCCGAAGGCCCGCGCCGGGGAAAAACGGTTAAGAATTGTTCAGCATAGTCGCCATGATTCCGCCTTATCACTCCGCTTCCGTTGCCGCTCGCTCGAGTCTTGTCTTTCGGCCGGCGGCGAAGAGACGAGACGGGGGAAGAGCATTTTTAGTCATTACGGATGGCGCCAATCCATCGCTCCCCTGAGCCAGTATCCCGGTTCGACATTTGCGGTCTGCTGCTCGTGGGGCTGTTGAGCGCATGGCCCTTATCTGCGGCGGCCGAGGACGACCTCTCCCGCGAGGAGGCACAGAAGAAACTCGACGAGACCTCGCAGAAGCTGCAATCGAGTCGCGCGCACGAGCAGGGCCTCGCCCAAGACGTGGTAGCCTTGGCCGAGGCGCGGGCGAAGCTCAACACCGAGCTGATCGAAGCGGGCAAGCGGGTGCAGGCGAGCGAGGCAAAGCTTTCCGAGACCGAGGCCAAGCTAAGCGAGCTGACCGATCAGGTCGACGTCATTCGCAACTCGATCACCGAGCGAAGGGAAACCATCGTCAAGATGCTGAGCGCGATGCAGAGGATGGGCCGCACCCCGCCGCCCGCACTCGTCACGCGCCGCGACGACGCGCTCGCCGTGGTGCGAAGTGCCATGCTACTGGCGGACGTTTTCCCCGAGTTGAAATATCAGGCCGACAATCTCTCGCAGGAGCTCGCCGGCCTGGTCACGCTCGAGACCGGCATTCGCGAGCAGCGTGACACCGAGAAAGAGGAGACCGACCGGCTCGCCGCCGAGCAGAACCGCATCGATCAGCTGCTGGAGGAGAAGAAGACGAAGCTCTCGCAAAGCGAGGCCGAGCTTGCCGCCACGCGCCAGGCGGCCGAGCAGCAGGGAGCCACCGTCACCGAGCTGAACGAGCTGATCGCGCGGCTCGACGAGCAGATCGCCAAGGCCGAGGTCGCCCAATATGATGCGGAAGTGGCCGCCGAGCAGGCGCTCCGGGCCCGGGAGCAGAGCCAAGCCCTCGCCACGCCGGGCAATGAGAGCGTCGTCGAGATCAAGCCGCGATCGAGCCAGGTCGCCTTCGCCAGCCCCGACCGCCTGAAGCCCGCCATGCCCTTCGAGGCGGCGAAGGGCGCCTTGTCCTTGCCCGCCCAAGGTAAGCGGCTCACGCGCTTCGGCGACGCCGACGGGGTCGGCGGCACGGTGAAGGGAATATCACTGCAAACCCGTGCCGAGGCGCGGATCATCGCGCCGGCGGACGGCTGGGTGGTCTATGCCGGGCCGTTCCGGTCCTATGGCCAACTCTTGATAATGAATGTAGGCGGAGGCTATCATGTTCTGCTTGCGGGAATGGGCCGCATCGACGTAAGCCTCGGCCAGTTTGTCCTCGCCGGCGAGCCGGTCGCGGTGATGGGCGCGGCGGTCCCGGCGAGCCAAGGCAGCAACGATAACACGCGCCCCGTCCTGTACGTCGAGATAAGAAAGGACGGCAGGCCAATAGATCCCGGCCCATGGTGGGCCGAGACTTCCGAAAAGGTACAAGGATGATGCGGAAATCCGAATACGCGCTGTGGACGCTTCTGGTGCTGGCCGTCCTCGCTGCCGGTTCGACGATGGTGACCCTGGCGCGGAGTCAAACGGCCACAGCCGCCAACTCGGAGATCTACCGGCAGCTCGACCTGTTCGGCGAGGTGCTGGAGCGCGTGCGCGCCGACTATGTCGAAAAGCCGGACAATTCGAAGCTGATCGAGTCGGCGATCAACGGCATGCTGGCGGCGCTCGATCCGCATTCCTCCTATCTTAATCCGAAGCACTTCCGTGACATGCAGGTGCAGACCCGCGGCGAGTTCGGCGGCCTCGGCATCGAGGTGACGATGGAGAACGGCGTGGTCAAGGTCGTGGCGCCCATCGACGACACGCCGGCGGCTAAGGCCGGGATTCAGAGCGGGGATTTGATCACCGCGCTCGACAAGGAGCAGATCCAAGGCCTCACCTTGCAGGAAGCCGTCGAAAAGATGCGCGGGCCGGTGAATTCCTCGATCACCTTGACCGTTGTGCGCAAGGGCGTCGACGATCCATTTGATGTGAAAGTCACGCGCGACGAGATTCACATCAATCCGGTGAAGTACAACGCCGAGGACGACGTGGGCTACATCCGGATCACCACCTTCAACGAGCAGACGACGGCCAATCTGCAAAAGGCGATCGAGGCTCTGAAGAAGGAGATTGGTCCGAAGCTCAAAGGTTACATCATCGACCTCCGCAACAATCCCGGCGGCTTGCTCGACCAGGCGATCTCGGTGTCGGATGCGTTTCTCGACCAGGGCGCCATCGTGCTGACCAAGGGCCGCAATCTCGAGGAGACCCAGCGCTCCAATGCGCGACCCGGCGATCTCACCGACGGGCAGAAGCTCGTGGTGCTGATCAATGGCGGCTCGGCGTCGGCCTCGGAGATTGTCGCCGGCGCGCTACAGGATCACCACCGGGCAACCATTCTCGGCACCCGCTCCTTCGGCAAGGGTTCCGTGCAGACCATCATCCCCATGGGGAGCAACGGCGCGCTCAGGCTCACCACCGCGCGCTATTACACGCCGTCCGGCCGGTCGATCCAGGCCAAGGGCATCGAGCCCGACGTGGTGGTCGAGGAGGAGCTTCCCCCTGACCTGAAGGACAAGGCCGCGGCGCAGAGCACGCGTGGCGAGGCGAATTTGCGCGGACACCTCAAGATCGAGGGCGCCAGCAAGGACCCGAACAGTAAGGACGGGGACGGCAAGGACGCCGACGGTAAGGATGAGGAAGAGTCAGGAAGCTCCGCCTATGTCGCTCCGGACAAGGACAAGGACACCCAGCTGCAATATGGGCTAGACCTACTGCGGGGCATTAAGTCGGTCGATACCGAGGCTAAGAAGAAAGCGGAAGCCAACTAGGCGCTGAAGGTGTCGGTTTGACCGGGACCGTCGGGATGATGGCCATTGCTGCACGTAAGGAGGCCGTCGCCCGGTGGCACAGGCCTAGACGCGGGGAGGTGCAGGCGAAATGAAGGCGCTGACCGTCACCGCTTCGATCGTGCTCGCGGCACTCGTGCTTGGCATCGGGTGGCTAGCGCTGTTTCCTGGTCCCGACGCCGGCGGGACCGTCGTCACCGTGGCGGTGCCGCCGCCACCGCCACCCAAGCCGGCACCACCACCGCCGGCGGCTCCGGCGCCAGGTCCGGCCATCGACCTTCCTCCCGGCTTCGGCATCGCCCCGGCTCAGCCGCAGTCGGCACCCGCTAAGCCGCCGGCTCCCCAACAACAGGCAGCAGCCGAGCCTTCGCCTCGGGCAAACGGCCCGCCGACGGGGCCGGAACCTCAGCAAACTGCTGCGGTGCCGGCGCCGCCTTCCTCGGCTGCGGCCTTGCCTCCGCCGCCTGAATCGGAAACTGCCTCGATCACGCTGATGTCCGTCCCGGTACCGGAGCTCGTCGAGGACTCACAATACGGGCCGCTCCCCAAGGTGGCCCAGGACGGCCGGCGCCCGCTTGAGGTCTATGCTCGGCCGTCGCGCTATGCGGCAAAAGCGGTGGCTGGCGCGCCGCCGCGCGTCGCGGTGCTGATCAACGGTATGGGCCTCTCCGACGCCGCCACGGTCGAAGCGATCAAGGGTCTACCCGCGCCGTTCAGCGTGGCTTACGGCGCCTATGGCCGCAATCTCCAGGATTGGGTGACCAAAGCGCGGGCGGCGGGCCATGAGGTGCTGTTGCAAATTCCGCTCGAGCCGGCGGACTATCCCACCAACGATCCCGGACCGCACACGCTGCTCACGACGCTGCCGCCTGACGAGAACATGAAGCGGCTGCAATGGCTGATGTCGCGCTTCACCGGCTATGTCGGCGTCACCAATCTCATGGGCGCGAAATTCGAATTGTCGCAGGAGTCTTTCCTGCCGGTGCTCGAGGAGTTGAAGGCGCGGGGCCTGATGTTTGTCGACGACGGCAGCGTGCAGAACTCCGCCGCCGGGCAGATCGCGCCTACGATCGGCCTCGAATACGCAGGGGCCAATGTCCAAATCGACACGGTCCAGTCGCCGGGCGACATCACCAAGGCGCTGGGTCAACTCGAGGCGCTCGCCAAGGAGCGGGGCATTGCTATCGGCGTCGCGAGCGCCAAGCCCGGAACTATCAAGCAGCTCGCCGCCTGGGCTGAGCAGCTCAAGGGCAAGGGATTCGTGCTTATCCCGGTGAGTGCCGCCGTGCGCTCGCAGCCGCAAAGCTGATCGTCCCAATGACCACTGAAACGGAGCTGCCCTACCGGCGCTGCGTCGGTGTGGTGTTGATCAATCGCCAAGGCCACGTGTTTGTCGGCCGGCGGGCCGAGGGCACCAATGCGCCCGAGGGCGTGGGCCAGTGGTGGCAGATGCCGCAAGGCGGCATCGACGAAGGCGAAGACCCGGAAGCCGCCGCGCTCCGCGAGCTCGAAGAGGAGACGGGGGTTACGCGGGCGCGGATCGTCGGCAGGGCGCGGCGCTGGTACAATTACGATCTCCCCACCGAGCTGCTCGGCATCGCTTGGCAGGGTCGCTATCGCGGCCAGACGCAGCTCTGGTTCGCCGCCCGCTTCGAGGGCGAGGAAAGCGAGATCGACCTCGAGCCGAAGCCGGGCCACGAGCGCGAGTTCGACGCGTGGCAATGGGTGCCGCTGACGGGCGTGGCCGGCCTCGTCGTGCCCTTCAAACGCCTGGTCTATGAGAGCGTGGTGGAGGAATTCGCGGAGCTCGTGCTTGCACCTTAACTGGCGTCAGCGGCCGCGATGGGCCGGCGCGTGAACGGGCTTGCGCGAGCCTCGCGTGGCGCGCCGGAACAGCAGCACGCTTGCCGGCAACAGCAGAAGATCGCCAACCAGCGCCGCCATTAGCGTCAGACCCGAGAGCTTGCCGAACAGGCGTAGCGACGGCAGGGCGGATAAGATCGTGACGCCGAGGCCGAAGGCGAGGATCAGCGAGGTCAGCACGAGGGCCGGGCCGATCAAGACGGTCGCACGCTCGACCCCGATGGCCAAGTCCTCGCCGGGCCGGTCTTCCAAACGCAGCCGGTTCAGATAATGCACCGTCGCGTTGAGCGACAGGCCAAACGAGACGATCAGCGCCACGATGCTCGCAAATTGCATACCGTCGCCCGAGGCGGCAAGCGCGGCGCCCGCGGTGAACACCGGAAACAGATTGGGCAGTATGCTGACGAAGCTCACCATCACCGAGCGGAAGGCGAGCCCGAGGAAGATGCAGATGAAGGCGATCTCGGTGGTAAGCCCGGCATTGAGTTTGCCGATCATGGTCGCGCTGTTGCGCGCGGCGATCGCCGAGAGGCCCGTGACCACGATGCGGTAGCCCGGATTTGTTTTGCGTATATCATCGAGCTCGGCATCAAGCTTCTCGATCACCGGCAAAAGGTCGCTGACATCGACATCGGGGATGCGGCCGGTGACGACGGCGGAATTGTCCTTCTCGTCGATAAAGCGTTTGGTCAAATAGTCGGGCAGGATGTCGATATATTCTTTCAGCTTGTCGGGCGTGTCCTCACCGGTCTTGGCGAGCCAGCGGCGCAAGGTCTCGATCGACCAGACATTGCCGACGCCGGACTGTCCCTCCACGCGGGCGTGGATGTCGCCGATCACCTTCAGCACGTCGCGATCATACAGCGACTTGCCTAGCGGCCAGTCGACCATGACATGCAGCGGGTTGGCGCCGGTCAGCTTCTCGTCGAGCTGGGCGCCGGCGGCGACCGCCTGCTCGCGGTCGGGAACCTGGTCGGCGAGGCGGTAGCGGGGCGGCAGCGTCGCGTAGATGGCGCCAAAGGCGATCACCACCGCGAGGCCAAGCCCGACGATGGTCTTCGGGTGCCGCACGCCGATCTCACCGATCCAGCCGCAGAAGCGCTTGAGCGCGTTCATGGCCCAGTCGTGGCTCTTCAAATTGGCCACGAAGGGCTTGGTGTTGCGCCCGATCAAAGCGCGAGTCAGCAGCGGGACGAGGGTAATGCCGGCGACGAAGGCGGTCATGGTGGAGAGCGCGCCGGCAAAGCCGAAGGTGCGGAGCAGCGCGGAGTCGGAGAAGAACAGCGCGATGAAGGAGGCGGCCGCGGTAGCAGTGGCGAGCACGCAAGCCGGACCCACCACCAGCACGGCGTAGCGGGCGGCCTTAATGCGGCGGTCACCCTCCAGCAGCCGGTTGCGCATGGCGACGGTGAGCTGCATGGAATCGGAGAAGCCGAGCACCATGATCAGCGGGATCATCACGTTCAGAAACAGATTGAGCTTGAAGCCGAGCCAGCCGAACAGCCCGAGCGACCAGACGATGGCGATCACCGGGGGAAGCGCGGCGATGGCCATCAGCGACAGGCGGCGGAAGAAGGCGTAGGCGATGATGGCGCCGAACAGAAATCCGAGCGCGTTATAGAGATTGCGGTCGTGCTCCACCGCGTTCCTGATCTCGAGCTGCATCACCGGCGCGCCGGAAAGCTTCATGGCGAGGCCGGTGTTCTTGAGCTGCTCCTTCGCGGTGTCATCGATCTGCTGCACGACGGAGTTCAAGCCGTTGGTGGCCACCACCTCGCGATCGAGCGCGAGCAAGATCAGCGTCAGCGTGCCGTCGTCTGAGAGCAGCTTGCCGGCGATGATCTCGTTGTGGCGGACCTGGTCGATCAACTTGTCATAGTCGGCTCCGGTTGGGAGCCTGGCCGGGAACACCGGTCCCGGGACCTTGCCGGGCTCGGGCGCCTCGCGGGCCGAGAACAGCGAGACCTCGCCGTCCATGCCGTCGACGAATTGCAGCTCGGTGACGAGCGAGCGGAGCGCATTGATGGACTTCCGCTCGAGCAACTTGTCGCCGGTGACGACGATGAGCACGTCATATTCGCTGGAGGGGAAGCGCTCGGACAGCACCTCGTAATCGTGGAACTCGGGCGTATCGGTGCGGAACAGCTCCGAGAGGGAATCATCGACCCTCAGCTTGCCGATGCCGAACAGCGCCGCGATGGTGGCGGCCACGACCAGGACGGCGATGATAACGGGATAGCGGAGCGCGGTGAGACCGAGGCGCTCGAGCCCGAAGCTCAAGGATCGCACGCGCTTCGGTTCGGCTTTCTGCTGCATGCCCTCGTCCGCAGACTTGAAGCCCCTGTCCCCGCTCGGAAGGGTTATAGCAAGGACGGGACACCCGCCCTAATGGCTTGTGACGGGGCTGTTTGAGGGCGGCGGGAAGGCTAAAGATTGAGCGCGAGCTGTACCTGGCGAAGGTGCTCGAGCCTGGTCTTGGCACGGTCGCGGGCCGTGTCTTCCTTGGCGTCAGTCACGTCCTCCTCGGCGTCCTTGATGGTCTGGTCGAGGACCGCCTTGTCGAGCTCGACGAGATCGATTGCCGTCTCGGCGAGCACGGTGAGGCCGGCAGGGCCGATTTCGGCAAAGCCGCCGCGCACGAAATAGCGCCGGCGCTCGGAGCCGCCGGAACCGATGTCGAGCACGCCCGGCCTGAGGCTCGTGAGCAGCGGCGCGTGATGGGCGAGCATGGTGAAGTCGCCTTCAGACCCCGGCACCACCACCTGCTCAACTTGAGCCGATACCAGGAGCCGTTCCGGCGAGACCAGCTCGAATTTGAAAGTATCAGCCATCTCTCTAGCCTCTGTTCCCCCTCACCCCGACCCTCTCCCCGCAGGGGAGAGGGAGAATGGGCTCGGAGCTTGCCGCCATAACCTCTCCCCGGCGGGGAGAGGTCGCGCCGGAGGCGCGGGTGAGGGGGTGCTGCCCCCCGTTCTGATGTCCTAGGCCGCCTCGGCGGCCAGCTTCTCGGCCTTGGCGACGGCCTCCTCGATGGTGCCAACCATGTAGAAGGCGGCCTCCGGCAGATGGTCGTATTCGCCTTCGCACAAACCCTTGAAGCCCTTGATGGTGTCGGCGAGGTCGACGAACTTGCCGGGCGATCCGGTGAACACCTCAGCCACGAAGAAAGGCTGCGACAGGAAGCGCTCAATCTTGCGAGCGCGGGCCACGGTGATCTTGTCCTCTTCCGACAGCTCGTCCATGCCTAGAATGGCGATGATGTCCTGGAGCGCCTTGTAGCGTTGCAGGATTTCCTGCACGCGCCGCGCCACCGCGTAATGCTCCTCGCCGACGACGAGCGGCGAGAGCATACGCGAAGTGGAATCGAGCGGGTCCACGGCCGGATAGATGCCTTTCTCGGCGATACCGCGCGACAGCACGGTGGTGGCGTCCAGATGCGCAAATGAAGTGGCCGGCGCGGGGTCGGTCAGATCGTCGGCCGGGACGTAGATGGCCTGCACCGAGGTGATCGAGCCCTTCTGCGTCGTGGTGATGCGCTCTTGCAGCGCCCCCATGTCGGTGGCGAGCGTCGGCTGATAGCCCACGGCGGAAGGGATACGGCCGAGCAGCGCCGACACTTCGGAGCCTGCTTGAGTGAAGCGGAAGATATTGTCCACGAAGAACAGCACGTCCTGGCCCTGGTCGCGGAAATATTCGGCGACGGTCAGTCCCGACAGGCCGACGCGGGCGCGGGCGCCAGGCGGCTCGTTCATCTGGCCGTAGACCAGCGCGCATTTGGAGCCGGCGGTCGAGCCGTTGTTCTTCTTTGGGTCCTTGTTGACGCCCGACTCGATGAACTCGTGATAGAGGTCGTTGCCCTCGCGGGTGCGCTCGCCGACGCCGGCGAACACCGAAAAGCCGCCATGGGCCTTGGCGACGTTGTTGATCAGCTCTTGAATCAGCACGGTCTTGCCCACGCCCGCGCCGCCGAACAGGCCGATCTTGCCGCCTTTGGCGTAAGGCGCGAGCAAATCCACCACCTTGATGCCGGTGACCAGGATCTCGGCCTCGGTCGATTGATCGACGTAAGCAGGGGCTGGCGCGTGGATCGGGCGCTTCTCGGCGGTCTTGATCGGGCCCGCCTCGTCCACCGCCTCGCCGACCACGTTCATGATGCGCCCCAAGGTCTCGTCGCCGACCGGCACGGCGATCGGCTCGCCGGTATCGAACACCTCCTGCCCGCGCACCAGACCTTCGGTCGAGTCCATGGCGATGGTGCGGACGGTGTGCTCGCCGAGATGCTGGGCCACTTCGAGCACGAGCCGGTTGCCCTGATTGACGGTCTCGATCGCATTCAGAATCTCGGGCAGATGATCTGTGAATTGCACGTCGACCACGGCGCCCATCACTTGGCGTACCTGGCCCTTGGCGCCTTTGCCCTCGGCAATCCTCTTCTGCTGCCTCGGGGTCTCGGCGATGACGGGGGACTTCTTTGCCATAGTTACGTTCCTTCGCGTCTCTCGGATACTAAAGCGCCTCGGCGCCGGAAATGATCTCGATCAGCTCTTTGGTGATCATGGCCTGGCGCGAGCGGTTATATTTCATGGTCAGGCGATCGATCATGTCGCCGGCGTTGCGGGTGGCGTTGTCCATGGCGCTCATGCGCGCCCCCTGCTCGGAGGCCGCGTTCTCGAGCAGCGCCCGCAAGATCTGGGTGGCGATGTTGAGCGGCAGGAGATCGGCCAGGATCTCGGCCTCGTCGGGCTCGTATTCGTAGATCGCGCCGCCAAGAGCTGCCTCGGCTTTCGGCGTCTCGGCGGGGATCACGGCCGGAATGAGCTGCAGCGCCGTCGGGACCTGGCTGATCACCGAGCGGAAGCGGGAGAAGTAGAGGGTCACCACGTCGAATTCGCCGGCGTCGAAGAGGCCGAGCACCTTATCGGCAATTTTCTCAGCGTGGCCGAAGCCGAGCTGGCGGATGCCCCGGAGCTCAATGACGTCAATGATCTGGGAGGCAAACAGGCGCTTGAGCTGGTCGAAGCCCTTCTTGCCGACGCATAGGAACTTGACCTGCTTGCCCTCGGCGGCCAGCCGGAAAGCATGGTCGCGGGCGAGCCGCACGATGGACGAGTTGAAGGCGCCGCACAGCCCGCGCTCGGCAGTTGCGACCACCAGCAGATGCCGGTCGTCCTTGCCGGTGCCGATCATGAGCGGCGGTCCGCCCTCGCGGCCGGCAAGCGCGGTGGCGAGATTGGCGAGCACGCTCTCCATGCGCGTGGCGTATGGGCGCGCGGCTTCCGCCGCTACTTGCGCGCGCCGGAGCTTCGCCGCCGCGACCATCTGCATGGCCTTGGTGATCTTCTGCGTCGCCTTCACGCTGGCGATGCGGTTGCGAAGATCTTTTAGCGACGGCATGGCTTAGCCTCCAATTCGGAGAGAAAGCATTGGCCGCAAGCCGCAGCCTAATCCTCTCCCCTGTGGGGAGAGGTCGGCGCCGAAGGCGCCGGGTGAGGGGGGACTCACTTCGGCCGGAGCCCCCTCACCCCAGCCCTCTCCCCACAGGGGAGAGGGGGTTACTTGCGAGACTCGGGTCACACTCAGCATCACGCGAAGGCCTTCGCGAAGGCGTCGACTGCGGCTTTCAGCTTCTCGCCGGTTTCCTTGGAGATTTCCTTCTGGTCGCGGATCGCATCGAGCACATCCTTGTGCTCGGCACGGACATAGCGGAGCAACTCGGCCTCGAAGCGCTGCACGTCCTTGACCGCAATCGGATCGAGATAGCCGTTGACGCCGGCATAGATCACCACGACCTGCTCCTCGACCTTCAGCGGCGAGAATTGCGGCTGCTTGAGAAGTTCGGTGAGGCGCGCGCCGCGATTGAGCAGGCGCTGGGTGGTGACGTCGAGATCAGAGCCGAACTGGGCGAAGGCCGCCATCTCGCGATATTGGGCGAGCTCGCCCTTGATCTTGCCGGCCACCTGCTTCATCGCCTTGACCTGCGCGGCGGAGCCCACGCGGGAGACCGAGAGACCGACATTCACGGCAGGACGAATGCCCTGATAGAACAGATCGGTCTCAAGGAAGATCTGACCGTCAGTGATGGAGATGACGTTGGTCGGGATATAGGCCGACACGTCGTTGGCTTGCGTCTCGATCACGGGAAGCGCGGTCAAGGAGCCCGAGCCGTTGTCCTTGTTCAGCTTGGCCGCGCGCTCCAACAGACGCGAATGCAGATAGAATACGTCGCCGGGATAGGCCTCGCGGCCGGGCGGGCGGCGGAGTAGCAGGGACATCTGGCGGTAGGCCACTGCCTGCTTGGACAGATCGTCGTAGAAGATGACCGCGGCCATGCCGTTGTCGCGGAAGAACTCACCCATGGCGCAGCCTGAGAATGGCGCCAGATACTGCATCGGCGCCGGATCCGAGGCGGTGGCGGCGACGACGATGGAATAGTCCATGGCGCCGTTGTCTTCGAGCACCTTGACGAATTGGGCGACGGTGGAGCGCTTCTGGCCGATAGCGACATAGATGCAATAGAGCTTGGTCTTCTCGTCGCCCAACGCGTTCACCGATTTCTGGTTGAGGATGGTGTCGAGGATGATGGCGGTCTTGCCGGTCTGGCGATCGCCGATGATCAGCTCGCGCTGGCCGCGGCCGATGGGGATGAGCGCGTCGATGGCCTTGAGTCCGGTCTGCATCGGCTCATGCACCGATTGCCGGGGAATGATGCCCGGCGCCTTCACGTCCACGCGGCGCTGCTCATGGCTCTCGATCGGGCCCTTGCCGTCGATCGGGTTGCCGAGCGCATCGACCACGCGGCCGAGCAGGCCTTTGCCCACGGGCACCTCGACGATGGCGCCGGTGCGCTTGACGATGTCGCCTTCCTTGATGTGGCGGTCGGAGCCGAAGATCACGATGCCGACATTGTCGACCTCAAGGTTCAGTGCCATGCCGCGCGTGCCGTCGGCGAACTCGACCATTTCGCCCGCCTGAACGTTGTCGAGCCCGTAGGCGCGGGCGATGCCGTCGCCGACCGACAGCACCTGGCCGATTTCGGAGACTTCCGCCTCCTGGCCAAAATTCTTGATCTGCTCTTTGAGGATCGCGGAGATCTCGGCGGCCCTGATATCCATCAGCCAACCTCTTTCATGGCGTGCTTGAGACTAGTGAGCTTGGTACGGAGCGATGAGTCGACCATGCGGCTACCGACCTTGACGACGAGACCGCCGAGCAGGGTTGCATCCACTTTCTGGTCGAGCTGCACGTCCTTGTGCAGTGCCGCTTTGAGCGCCGATTGAAGCGCACGGACCTGGCCTTCCTCGAGCGGAACGGCAGAGATGACCTCGGCGGATGTCTGCCCGCGACGGCGGGCAAGAGCCAAGCGAAAGGCCTTGATCATATCAGGGGCGGCGAACAAGCGGCGGTTGTTGGTGATGAGCTTGAGGAAGTTGGCGGTCAGCCCCTCGATCCTCATCTCCTCGAGGATGGCGGCGATGGCGTGGCCCTGCTCCTTGGCGGAGAAAACCGGGCTCTTCACCAGGCGGGTGAGATCGTGCACGGCGTCGAGCGCCTGCTGGAAGCGGTTCAGATCGTTTTCGACCTGGTCGAGCGCGCTCTCCTCGAGCGCAAGCTCAAACAGCGCGTTGGCATACCGGCCCGCAACGCCTGAAGGTGTCTGTTCCGCGCCTGCCACCTGAAAGCGCCTTTCCTGCAAACGAGCGCTTCTTGCCAGCGGCCTCGTCCGTGGACCCGCAAATTCTGGGATTAGAGCTTCCGCGTCAACAGCCGTAAAAGCGCCGCCGACGGCCCTCGGAGGCCCCGCGGAGCCTGTAACATATGGCAAAGGGGGGTGCAACCGGGCCGAGGCTGGCACTCCCACACCGACCAGCGCCAAAGAGAGCTTGCGGCTTGGTTCGGCCGCCGGCGATGATATCGAAGGACCTCCGGTCTTCGCCAGGCAGCCGCCGCGTGCGGCCGCCTCGCCAAGGTGAGCGTCCTGCCGTCCTCGTCCAGCGCGCGACCGGAATTGGTCGGAGCTGAAGCGCCACTTCCGGGCACCGAAAGGCCATCCGGACCCGCCGCTTGGCTCGGAGCCTGGCTGCCCAACCTCCTGTTCGGTGTTCTCGTCGTCATCGATACGGTGCGGCTCTACAGGCTTATACAGGCTTTCGCCAGCATTAGAAGATATATCTTGCGATAGGACTAAATTCGTCATATCTTCGATACATCTTTTTATCTAACAAGGAAAAACAACACATGCATCTGAGACATCACGAAGATCATTGCGGCCTGCGGGCCGCCAGGCGCTTTGCTCGCCTTGGCGGCGAGGGCCCACGCTTTGGCCGCGGCGGCGGCGAGGGTCGCGGCGATTGGTTCCGCGTCGGCCGCATGCTCGCCCATGGCGATCTGAAGCTGCTCGCGCTCGCGCTGATCGCCGAGCAGCCGCGCCACGGCTACGAGCTGATCAAGCTCATCGAGGAGAAGACGAGCGACTGCTACAGCCCGAGTCCCGGCGTGATCTATCCCACGCTGACCTTTCTAGAGGAGGCGGGATACGTCACCGCCGAAAGCGAAGGCGCCAAGAAGCGCTACAGCATCACCGTCGAGGGACGCGCCTATCTCGAGGAGAATCGCGACATCGCCGACATGGTGCTGGCGCGGCTCTCGGGCATCGGCAAGAAGATGGCGCGGCTCCGCCGCGAGCGGGGACGCGACCGGGATGACGAGGACCGGCAGAGCGTGCCGCAACTCGTGAACGCCGCCCTCGACAATCTTCGCGCTACCGCGGTCAAGCGGCTGGAGACCGAGGACGAGGGTGCCGGTGACGCCGAGACCCGGATCGTGGAGATCCTGGCGCGCGCCGCCCAAGACATCCGTAGCGCCTAATCGGCGTCCTCGGACCTAACTGCCGCTCGGGTTCGCCGCAGCCCCGGCTGGCCTATTCTTATGGTAAGCCACCAAGGCTTTTCAGCTTTGAGCAATAGGGTGAACGATAGCTACCATCGTTCACCTATTCGGCCCCCGGGGAACGATGCCGATGACATCTGAAGCGATGACATCTGCAGCAGAGCCGCTTGTCGAGCGTCCTAAGGCCACGTCTCGACAATATCGACCTGCTCCGGGCCATCGCCATCGTCATGGTCCTGATCTATCACTACACCGCCAGGTACAGCGGCGATTTCTATGGCTATAAGGCCAAGTCCTCGTGTTCCAGCACGGCATCTTCGGGGTGCAGCTCTTTTTCATCGTCAGCGGGTTTTGCATCTGGATGACGGCGCGGCGATGCCCGGACCTCGCGACGTTCTGGACGCGGCGGCTCGGACGCATTCAGCCGAGCTATGTCGCGGCCGTGCTTCTGACCTTCGCCATTGTTGCGGCCTTCGGGCTGCCGGGCCGGGAGGTGAGCGGCGCCGACCTCCTATCCAATCTCACCTGGGCCACCATGTTCGTCCCGGCCCCGTTCGTCGACGGCGTCTACTGGACCCTGCTTGTCGAGCTGAAATTCTATTTCTGGTTCGGGCTGATCGTGTTTGGGCTCCGGCGCCTTATTCGGCCGCTTGATGGCTTTCTCGTCTTGTCGATCTTCGCCGTCATCCTGATGGCGATCGCGAGACAGTGGCCAGACGTGAAGATGCCCTCCTTCGTCCCCTCTTTGTACATGTATGGCGATGTACTCCCCTACGCGCCGTTCTTTCTGGTCGGCATCGCGCTCTACGACTGGGACAAGGTCGGCGCGGTGCGGCTCGTGCTGTGCGCCCTCGTCTATGTGACCGCCGTGTGGCTCAGCACGCCGGACCAAGAAGCGATGCTATTCCTGCTTGCCCTCCTTCCGGTCAGCGCGGTGACCCTGCTCTGGCCGAGCTTGCGCATCCCGGCGCCAATCCGTTTCATCGGGCTCGTGGCTATCCACTCTACCTCGTGCATCAGAATATCGGCTATGTCGCCATCCGCGCGACGTCTGACTGGATCGACTCGGACTATCTCCGCATTGGCCTTGCCGTCGCAGTGGTCGTGGGACTTGCTGCGCTCTTGCACTTCTTTGGTCGAGGAGCGGGCGCGGGCGCCATTCGAGCGCGTCCTGTTTGTTCCCCTCAATTTCGTGATGTTGTTGCTCGTGGGCCTTCACACGAAGCTGTACGGGTCCACGTCCACGTTGAGGCGGATATCGCCTTTGGGCCGCGGCGCCGAGCCAAGCCAGAGCCGCAAATAGGCTTGGAGGTCGGCTTCGCGCGTGGCCTTGACCAATAACCGAAAGCGGTAGCGGCCGCGGATCACGGCGAGCGGCGCTTCCGCCGGCCCCAGCACCTCGATCTTGGCCGCTTGCGGGGCCGAGCGGGCGACGCTCCTCGCATAGTCCTCCGCCGCATCCCGCGAGCTCCCCGTCACCAGCAATGCGGCGAGGCGGCCGAAGGGCGGCAGCATCGCGTCCTTCCGCCCCTCGATCTCGCGCGCCAGGAATTTGTCGCGGTCGCCGGAAACGAGCGCCTGGATCGCCGGGTGCTCGGGCATATAGGTCTGGACCAGGCCATGGCCTGCGATGGCCTCCCGGCCGGCGCGGCCGGTGACCTGGCTTAAAAGCTGGAAGGTGCGCTCGGATGCGCGCGGATCGGCATGAGCAAGGCCCACATCCGCATCGACCACGCCAACCAGGGCGAGCCCCGGGAAGTGATGGCCCTTGGCCACGAGCTGGGTACCGATGACAATATCGACCTCGCGGTCCTCGATCTCGCGCAACGTCTCGCGCAAATCACTTATCCCCGGCGTGAGGTCGCTCGACAAAATCACGCGGCGCGCATCGGGGAAGCGTTCCGCGATCTCCTCGGCGATGCGCTCGACGCCCGGCCCGCATGGCACGAGCGAATGCTCTGCCCCGCAATTCGGGCACGCCTCCGGCAACGGCACGAACTTTCCGCAATGGTGGCATTCGAGGCGGCGCCGAAATCTGTGCTCGACGAGCCAGGCCGAGCAGTTCGGGCATTCGAAGCGGAAGCCGCATTTGCGGCAGAGCGTGACCGGCGCGTAGCCGCGGCGGTTCAGGAACAGGAGAACTTGATCGCCGCGGGCTAACGTCTCGCCCACCGCCTCGACCAGCACCGGCGAGAGCCAGTGGCCGCGCTCGGGCGGGCTCGCGCGCATGTCGATGGCCGAGATGGCGGGAAGGCCAGCGGATTTGTAGCGTTGCGCCAGGCGGATATGGCGGAAGCGGCCTTGGCTCGCATTCACCAGGCTCTCGATCGAGGGCGTCGCGGAGCTCAACACCACGGGGATGTGACCGAGTGACCCGCGCAACACCGCCATGTCGCGTGCCTGATAGGTGACGCGCTCCTCCTGCTTGTAGCTCGCGTCATGCTCCTCATCGACAACGATGAGGCCGAGATCGGGGAAAGGGAGAAACAGCGCGGACCGGGCGCCGACCACGAGCTTGGCCTGATTTTCCGCGACCGCCCGCCACACGCGGCCGCGCATCGGCGCGCTCAAGCCCGAATGCCATTCGGCTGGCTTGGCGCCGAAGCGCTCCTCGCAGCGGGCGATGAACTGACTGGTGAGCGCGATCTCGGGCATGAGCACGAGCACCTGCTTGCCGCGCGCCACCGCAGCGGCGATGGTCTCGAAATAAACCTCGGTCTTGCCCGAACCGGTGACGCCGTCGAGCAGGGTCACATTGAAGCCACCGCTCGTATTCTCGACCAACTCGGTCGCGGCGAGGGCCTGCTCGGCGCTGAGGCGCGCCCGCGCCGTGGAAAGATCGAGCGGCGGCGGCGCCCATGGCGGAAGCGGCTCGGTGATGAGGCTGCCTGCATCGACCAACCCATCGACCACGCCAGGGCTTACGCCGGCGGCTTCGGCCAGCGCCGACTTCGCCCAGGTCAGGCCGTTGCCGGCGACCTCCAACACGCGGGCGCGGGCGGGCGTCATGCGCTGCGGCGCGGCACCTGCCAGCCGCACGCCATAGCGGGGCGCGGGCGGCGCGAAGGCGGAGCCGGCGCTCATCATCATGCGGAGCACCATGCCGGGCGAGGACAGCGTGTAGTTGGCGACCCAGGCGGCGAAATCGAGCGATAGGCGGGGCAGCTTCGGCACGTCGTCGAGAACGGCGATGATCTCGCGGAGCTTCTCCGGCTTCACCGGCGGCGCTTCTGCGCCTTCGCCGCGTGGCCACACCACGCCCAAGCGCTCGACGGGACCGAGCGGCACGACGACGAACTGGCCGGGCTCGACCGCCAGCCCATCGGGCACGAGATAGTCGTAAGGCGCGGGCAGCGCGAGCGGCAGGAGCACGGGCACGGTCACCGGGCCTTGCGCCGGTTTTCTCTTCGGCAGGGTCTCGGTCTTGGCCAGGGCTGAAGCTCGCGGGTTAAGGGACAGGAAGGAGTCCTCCCCCATATAGTAGCTCTGTGGGCCTGAGTCGTTTGCGGCTCGATACGGGGGCTTGGGTGGCGAGACACGCCGAAGCGCAAAATGTGATGGCCGCCGCGGATGTGCAACGCGCGGTCGAGGCGTGGCTTGCCTATCTCTCGGTCGAGCGTCAGCTCTCGGCCAATACGTCGGAAGCCTATGCCCGCGACGTCGGCCAGTTCTTGGGCTTCCTCGCCGACCATCTGAACCAGTTGCCGACGCTTCCGCAGCTCAGCGCATTGTCGGCGCGTGATATCCGCGCCTTCCTCGCCTCGCGCAGGGCGGAAGGCGTGGGCAGCCGCAGCCTGTCGCGCACGCTGTCGGCGCTCCGCATGTTCTATCGCTTCCTGGAGCGGCGGGGTCTCGGTAAGAACGACGTGGTGCGCGCCGTGGCGTTGCCGAAGCTGCCCCATTCGGTGCCGAAGCCGCTCACCGCGCCGAAGGCCACCGCGCTGGTCGGCGGCGCCGATATTGCCTCACCCGATTCAGCCGAGTGGATCGTCGCGCGCGACACCGCGGTGCTCGCGCTGCTGTACGGCTCGGGCTTGCGCATCTCCGAGGCGCTGTCGCTCGCGCGGCGGGACGCACCGATTCGGGGCCGCGACATGCTGAGGGTCACAGGCAAGGGCGACAAGACGCGGGTCGTGCCGGTGCTGCCCATCGTGCGGGAAGCCGTCGAGCGCTACCTTGCGCTCTGTCCGATGAAGCTCGGCGCCGACGATCCGCTATTCGTGGGGGCACGGGGCGGGCAGCTCAGTCCGCGCATCATCCAGCTCCTGATTGCGCGGTCGCGCGCGGCCCTCGGGCTTCCGGAGGCGGCGACGCCGCATGCGCTCCGCCACTCCTTCGCCACGCATCTGCTCGGCGCCGGCGCGGATCTGCGCGCCATCCAAGAGCTGCTCGGCCATGCGAGCCTCTCCACCACCCAAGGCTATACCGAGGTCGACCGCGAGCATCTGTTGAAGACCTACGCCCGCGCCCACCCCCGCGCCTGATCCCTCTTCCTCATGTTTCTACCCTTCTTGGCGGCCGCACGCGCTTGACCGTGATCAAGGCGTCGCATATTGCCTATTGTGGTACTGACCGGTCAGTCATTATATGACCACTGAACCGGCGGTTCTTATGTCCGCCGGAACGGACGAGACCGGAACTCGAGCCTGAAATTGAGCTGCAGGCGAGGTCCGCAGGGCAGGGGTGAGAGCCATGGCTGAAGCGAAGTCCGTGCAGCGAAAATCGAAGCCGGCGGGCGCGGAGCGCCGCAGGGAGCGCAAGGACACTCGTCCGCAGGAGATCGTGGCGGCGGCCTTCGAGGAGTTCGCGGCCAAGGGCTTCGCCGGAACGCGGCTTGAGGACGTCGCCGCCCGGGCGAAGGTGAGCAAGGGCCTGCCCTATCTCTATTTCAAGACCAAGGTCGAGCTGTTCAAGGCGGTGGTCCGCAGCGTCATCACCTCTCATTTCGACGTGATCCGCGAGCGGATGGAGACGACCGAGCTCTCGGTCGAGGATTTTCTGAAGGGCCCCTTCCTCGCCTTCATCCAGGAGCTGGTCGGCTCCAAGCGCGCCTTCATCGCGCGGCTCCTGATCGCCGAAGGGCACAAGCACCCGGAGCTCACCGCCTTCTATTTCGAGACGGTGGTCTCGCGCGGGATCGACACCCTGACGCGTCTCATCGATCGCGGCATAGAGAGCGGCGAATTCAAGCCGACGCGCTTGCGCGACTTTCCGCAGCTGCTCGTGGCCCCGGCGTTGACGGCCATCATTTGGCGCACGCTGTTCGAGCGGCATCGCCACCTCGATACGAACGCGATGCTCGCCACCAATATCGAGCTCCTGGTCGACGCCATCAGGGCACCCCGCGACCGCAGCATAGAAGGAAGCGCTCGGTGAAAGTCATCGGTGGCGTGCTCGCTGCATTTCTCCTGATCGTGGTGATGCTGACGCTTTCGGGCTGCGGGGATCGTCAGGCGAATAATTTCCCCGGCTATATGGAAGCCGATCTCGTGCTGGTGGGCTCGGAGCAGGGCGGGCGCGTCGAGTCGCTTGCCGTGCAGGAAGGCGACAGCGTGGAGCCTGGCACCCCGATCTTCACCCTGGAGAGCGAGGAGCAAGAGGCCGAGGTCGCGGCGGCGAAGTCGCGCGTGACGGAAGCGGAAGCCCACCTCGCGGACGCCAAGCAGCAGATGCAGCGCCCGGGCGAGATCGACGTGCTTGAGGCCGCGCTCACTCAGGCGCGAGCCATGCTTCAGCAATCGACCCTCAATCTCGACCGCACGCAACAGCTCTTCGACAAGCATTGGGTGGCCCAAGCCCAGCTCGACGATGCCGTCGCCCAGCACGATCGCAATCAGGCGGCGGTCGCCGAGGCCGAGCGGCGTATCGCTGCCGCCAAGCTGCCGAATCGCTCCGACCTGATCGACGCCGCCGCCGCCTCGGTCGAGGCCGCGCGCCACTCGCTCGAGCAGGCGGAGAAGAACCTCGGCAAGCGCAAGGTCTTCGCCCCCGCCGCCGGCACCGTGGAAGAGGTTTATTTTCGACCTGGCGAGGTGGTGAAGGAGGGCCAGGCGGTCATCGCCCTGCTGCCGCCGGGTAATCTCAAGGTGCGCTTCTTCGTGGCCGAGCCGGTGCGGGCCACTTTGCACATCGACCAGACCGTCGAGGTCACCTGCGACGGCTGCAGAGGCGAGCTTCTCGCCAAGATCAGCTTCATCTCCCGGGATGCCGAGTTCACGCCGCCGGTGATCTTCTCGCAGGAACAGCGGCAGAAGCTCGTCTTCCTCGTCGAGGCGCGGCCGGTCGAGGCGACCGCCAAGCTCACCGCCGGCCAGCCGGTGACGGTGAGCCTCGGGCCAGAGCCGCAAGTGGTCGAGCGATGAAGGAGATTGCCATCGACGTCGAGGGGCTGACCAAGTCCTTCGCCGGCCGTGCCGTGGTTAGGGATTTGACCCTGAAAGTGCCCAAGGGCGAGATCTACGGCTTTCTCGGTCCGAACGGCAGCGGCAAGACCACGACCATCCGCATGCTGTGCGGTCTGCTGACGCCCGATTCCGGCCAGGGCACGTGCCTCGGCTATGACATCCTCACCCAAGCCGACGAGATTAAGCGCGACGTCGGCTACATGACCCAGCGCTTCAGCCTCTACGAGGATCTCTCGATCCGCGAGAATTTGGAGTTCGTGGCCCGGGTGTACGGCGTCCCCAACCCAAGGTTGGCGGCGAAGGAAGCAGTCGCGCGGCTCGGGCTCTCGACGCGCGCCGACCAGCTTGCCGGCAAGCTCTCCGGTGGGTGGAAGCAGCGGCTTGCCCTCGGCGCCTGCATCCTGCCGCAGCCGAAGCTGCTCTTGCTCGATGAGCCTACCGCCGGCGTCGATCCCCAGGCGCGACGAGAGTTCTGGGAGGAGATCCACCGGCTGGCCGCCGAAGGCATCACCGTGCTCGTCTCCACGCACTATATGGACGAGGCCGAGCGCTGCCACGAGATCGCTTATATCGCCTATGGCGAGCTGTTGGCCCGGGGCACGGCCAATGAGGTGATCAAACAATCGGGCTTGAGCACCTGGATCGTCTCGGGCACCGACCTGCACACTCTCGCCCAATACCTGCAGATGTGCGACGGCGTCGACATGGTGGCGCCTTTCGGCACCGAGCTGCATGTCAGCGGGCACAACAAGAGGGCACTCGACAAAGCGATCGCCTCGGCCAGGAAGGCGAATGGCACCCACCGCTGGCAGCGCGGCGAGCCCAGCCTCGAAGACGTCTTCATCCTGCTCATGAGCAAGGCGAAGGACAATTACGCATGAGTGTCGCCGCCGCCGACGGCGCGGCCGTCCGCCGCGATCCCGGATTCTTCCGGCGCACCTGGGCGATGATCGTCAAGGAATTCGTGCAGATGCGGCGGGACCGCATGACCTTCGCCACCATGCTGTTCGTGCCGGTCTTGCAGCTCACGCTGTTCGGCTACGCCATCAATACCGATCCCAAGCATCTGCCCACGGCCGTGCTCGTTCGCGACGAAGGACCGCTGACCCGCGCTTTGCTCGCGGCCCTCAAGAACACGGACTATTTCGAGTTCCGCAACCAGGTGAACGACGCCGCCGAGCTCGATCGGCTGGTGCGCACGGGCACGGTGCAGTTCGCCATCGAGATTCCGGCGAGCTTCGAGCGCGATGTCCGCCGCGGCGACCGCCCCGCGATCTTAGTCATCGCCGATGCTACCGATCCCGTGGCGACGGGGACGGCGCTCGCCGCCGTGCAAGGGGTGATCGACACCGCGCTCCGGCGCGAGCTGCGCGGTCCGGACGCGGCCGTGACCGCCACGCCGTCGCCGTTCCAGATCACGTTGCAGCGCCGCTACAACCCGGAAGGCATCACCCAGTACAACATTGTGCCTGGGCTGCTCGGTGTGGTGCTCACCATGACCATGATGATGTTCACCGCCCTTGCCGTGACGCGGGAGATCGAGCGTGGCACGATGGAAAGCCTGCTCTCGATGCCGATCAAGCCGGTCGAGATCATGATCGGCAAGATCGCGCCGTTTTTGCTCATCGGCTTTGTGCAGATGACGATCATTCTGCTCGCCGCCCATTATCTGTTCGGCGTGCCGATCCTCGGCAGCGTGCCGCTGCTGATCAGCCTGTCGATGCTGTTTGCCGCCTCCAATCTCGCGGTCGGCTACACCTTCTCCACCGTCGCGCAAAACCAGCTGCAAGCGGTGCAGATGACGTTTTTCTTCTTCCTGCCCAACTTCCTGCTGTCGGGCTTCGCCTTCCCGTTCCGCGGCATGCCCCATTGGGCGCAATGGATCGGCGAGGTGCTGCCGCTCACCCACTTCATTCGCATCGTTCGCGGCATCACGCTGAAGGGCAACGGCTTCGCCGACATGCAGCTCGATGTGCTGGCGCTGTTCATTTTTATGTTTGCGGCCATGGGGCTCGCGCTGCTGCGCTTTCGCAAGACGCTCGACTAGGGAGGAGATGCAGCTTGCTCTCCCCTCCCCCCTTGAGGGGGAGGGCTAGGGAGGGGGGTGAGCTACAGATTGAGACCCTATGATCTACCCCCCTCCGCGCGCCGAAAAGGCGCGCGTGCTCCCCCTCAAAGGGGGGAGCAAGAGAGTTTAGCTCGACCGGGAGAGCAGGCGGGGGCCGATGGCGTAATAGAGCTGCACCAGGAAGATGAAGGCGATGCTGAAAAAGGTGCTGGCGACGCAGAACAGCACGCCAAGCGCATAAAGCGATTGCGCGATGATGATGCGCCGCTCGATGGCCTGGTCGATGCCAGCCGGTGCATCCGCCTTGATCAGGCCCGCGTGCCGCGCGTGGCGCCAGCTCCCATACAGGGTCAGTCCGAGCAGCAGCAGATTGACCCAATAGACCAGCATCGCGGTGCGATAGGTAATGAACTCGGCAAGCAGCGTGGTCGAGAAGGGCATGGTCGCCACGCCGGCGAGGAAGGCGATGTGGATCCACGCAAGGTCGCGGTCGGCGCGGGCGAGATAATTGAGCTGGGTCTGCTGGCCGACCCAGAAAATACCGAGCGTCAGGAAGCTCATCAAATACATGACGATGCGCGGCGACAGCGCGAGCAGCGCGCGCCCGAGATCGGCTTCGCCGTGAACTGCCGTCCCCGGGGGAACGCGGATGTCGAGCACGATCAGCGTCATGGCGATGGCGAACAGCCCGTCGCTGAGAGCGGCGATGCGTTCCAAGTTCTGTCCGGCAATGCGGTTGTACATGTGGGTAGCCGCCGATTTGCAGTGTCGAGCCGATCCTGACGCAGCTTCCTCCGTGCCGCAACGGTGGGACGTTCGGCTTGACAGGCAACCAGATGGTTGCATAATAGCTCCAACGATGGATGACGTGTTCAAGGCGCTGGCAGATGCCAGCCGGAGGCAATTGCTGGACCGGCTGCACGCGCAGAACGGCCAAACGCTCGGCGAGCTGTGCAGGGGTCTCGATATGACGCGACAGGCGGTGACGAAGCATCTGGCGCTGCTCGAAGCCGCCAATCTGGTCGCCACCGTGCGACGGGGACGGGAGAAGCTTCATTACATCAATCCCGTTCCCATCAACCAGATCGCCGAGCGGTGGATCGGCAAATATGAGCGCCACCGGTTACGGGCGCTGAGCGAGCTGAAACGAGCGTTAGAGGAGTAGAGCGATGAGCAAGCCAAGTTTCATCTACATCACCTACATCAACACCACGCCTGAGAAGGTTTGGCAGGCGCTGACCGACGGCGAGACGACACGGAAATATTGGGTCAATCACCGCAATGCCTCGGATTGGAAGGTGGGGTCGAGCTGGCGGCATGAAGATTTCGATGATCCGAGCCTGATCGACATCGTGGGCCAAGTGATCGAGAGCGAGCCGCCGCGGCGGCTGGTGCTGAGTTGGGCCTCTCCAATTGATGCGGGCAATCCCGAGAAGACCTCCCGCGTCATTTTCGACATCGAGCCTCATGCCGGTGCCGTGCGCCTGACCGTCACCCATACCGATCTCGAACCCGATTCCAAGATGCTGCAGGGCATCTCGCGAGGCTGGCCGCTCGTGCTGTCGAGCCTCAAATCGCTGCTCGAGACCGGCGAGCCCATGCCGGGAACCACCAAGCGCATGGACGTCAAAGGGCCGAAGGGCTGATTCCCAAATCAGGGGCAACGCAGTCGCTACCGCCGTTGGTGCTCTGGCTATGCCGGATCTTTCAATCTCGCCACGGGATAGGATAGAGAGGGAGCGGGCCGAAACCGGAGATGAGGGTGCGAGGTCTTGCAGTTCTCGTGGGCGCGCTGGCGCTCGCTGCGACAGGGCGTAGGCCTGCGCGTCGGGCGCGCCCCGCGGCGGTGGCATGGGCCGATCTCGAGGCGATCGAATTGCCGCCGGTCAGCACGCCCGCCCTCGCGGTGGGTGCGTTGGCTCTCGGCGCGCTCGCAATCGGCGCGCTGGCGATTGGCGCGCTGGCTATCGGCAGGCTCGACATCCGGCAGGCCCGCTTGCGCAAGGTCGAAATCGACGAATTGACGGTGCGCCGGTTCCGCGTGCTCGAGACGCCGGAGCCGGGGCATGAGCCTGACTGATTTCGTGAAGGGGGGTTGCAGGCATGTCGCTGAAATTGGTTCGCTTCGTGGTGGTGATGCTTGCGGCGCTGTCGCTCAGCTTCGGGCTCGTGCATCTCATGCAGCTGCCGGCGCGCATGGCGTGGGACCAATATCTGTGGGTCGGCTCGACGGTGCAGGGGGGCCTGTACAGCCTCTCGGGACCGCTCGGCGCGCTGGTCGAGGTCACAACCCTCATTGCGCTCATCGTGCTCGCTTTGCTGCTCCGCCGCCACCAAGCCTCCGGCTTGGCCCTGACGGTCATCGCCGCGGTGCTGTTCGCGACCGGGCTTCTGTTCTGGTGGATCCTCGTCTATCCGGTGAATGTCGAGCTCGCCAAATGGGTGAACGGGCCGGTACCGGCGAATTGGATCGAATGGCGGTCCATCTGGGAGTGGGGGCAGGCCGCTAACGGGGTTCTGCAGCTTCTCGGCTTCGCCGCGCTGGTGGCTTCGCTGTTGGAACAGCCGCGCCGCTGATCCCTTAGGCGGTCACCGCCAGGACCTTCGCCTCGCCGCATGGCGTGCGTTCCTTGCCAGCCGCGACGGCATTTCCTATTGCGCCCTGCTTACAGAAAATTGTTCAACGGGCGCGTTGTCGCGCCACCGCAAGGGTCTTGCGGGGAGGCCTGAGCGCGTTCAAAGTACCGGCAAATCGAGCTCAATAAAGGTTTTGGGGGGAACGAAGATGACAAGCATCAGTACCGATGCTGCTGAGCACCCTATCGGATTGCTCGACAAGGAGCGGATTATCGCTCCGGCCGACTATAACCGCTGGCTTGTACCGCCTGCAGCTCTCGCCATTCATCTTTGCATTGGCATGGCCTACGGCTTCAGCGTGTTCTGGCTCCCGCTCGGCCGCGCCATCGGCATCGCCGAGGGGCTGGACAAGGCCGTCCCCTGCCCCGGTGACGCCACCACCTTCTGGGGCAAGGTCGCCATCACCGGACACGCTTTGTTCGCCACCAATTGCGACTGGACCCAGTTCGATCTTGGCTGGATGTTCACCCTGTTCTTCGTGCTGCTCGGCACCTCCGCCGCCATCTGGGGCGGCTGGCTCGAGCGGGTTGGGCCACGCAGGGCCGGCGTGGTCGCCGCCTTCTGCTGGAGCGGTGGCTTTCTGATTTCGGCACTCGGCGTCTATATCCACCAGCTTTGGCTGATGTGGCTTGGCTCGGGCATCATCGGCGGCTGCGGTCTCGGCCTCGGCTACATCTCGCCGGTCTCGACCCTGATAAAATGGTTCCCTGACCGCCGCGGCATGGCGACCGGCATGGCAATCATGGGATTCGGCGGCGGCGCCATGATCGGCTCGCCCCTCGCCACCATGCTGATGAACCACTTCGCCACGCCAACCTCGGTCGGGGTCTGGCAGACCTTCGTCACCATGGGCCTCATCTATTTCGTGTTCATGCTGGGGGGCGCCTTCGGCTATCGCCTGCCGCCGGCTGGCTGGCGCCCGGCTGGCTGGACGCCGCCGACCAGCGCCAAGGCCATGATCACGAGCGGCAACGTCGATCTCAAGGACGCGCACAAGACGCTGCAATTCTGGCTGATCTGGGCGGTGCTCTGCCTCAACGTCTCGGCCTGTATCGGCATCATCGGGGCGGCGTCGCCCATGCTGCAGGAGACCTTCGGCGGCAGGCTGTTCGGTGATCCATCCGTCGGCTTTGCCCAATTCAGCGACGCGCAGAAGGCGCAAGCGGCGCTGGTGGGTGCGGCCTTTGTCGGGCTGTTCTCGCTGTTCAATATTGCCGGCCGGTTCTTCTGGGCCTCGCTGTCCGACAAGATCGGGCGGAAGGTGACCTACTTCACCTTCTTCACCCTCGGCTTCCTCTGCTACGCGGCAGCGCCCACGCTAGCCACCCTCGGCATGATCGGCGTGTTTGCTGCCGCCTTCTGCCTAATCGCCTCGATGTATGGCGGAGGATTCGCCACCGTCCCTGCCTATCTCGCCGATATCTTCGGCACGCAATATGTTGGCGCCATTCACGGGCGTCTGCTCACCGCCTGGTCGACGGCGGGCATTGTCGGCCCGGTGATCGTGAACTACATGCACGACACCCGCAAAGCCGCAGGCGTCCCCTACGACCAGATCTATCACCCGATTTTCTACGTTCTGGCCGGGCTCCTGGTGGCAGGCTTCATCGCCAATCTGCTGATCAGGCCCTTGGACAAGAAATGGTTCATGAGCGAGGAGGAGGTGGCGGCGCTACAGGCCAAGCTGAAGAGCAGGGTCACGGCCGTGACCTCCACCATCGGCAGCGGCGCCTTCGACATCGGAGCTCTGCTCGCCTGGGCCGCCGTCGGCATCCCGCTCGCTTGGGGCATCTGGATCACCGTGGAGAAGGCTTTGGTGCTCTTCAAATAGTGTTGGCCGGTCGGTGCCCATCTATATCTGGGGGTGGGACCGGGAGCTTTCCCAGGCAGTTGGCAGAAATTCTTGCCGAACTGTCCTGTTCAGAATTTCTTAATGTGGCAGTCAGGTCCTTTTCATGAGGGCGTCATGCGGCACTCATCGCCGTACCCCATTATCTTGGTCTCAGCGTTCACCGAAGGAGACGACCTATGAAAGAGTGGCTGAAACCCGAAATCACCGAGTCTGAGGCTGGCATGGAAGTGACGAGCTATCTCCCGGCCGAGCTGGACCGCGCTTAATTCCGAAGCGTCGATCTTACGAGTTTGCTGAGTGGCGGCCCCCGCGAAAGCGGGGGCCGTCACTGTTTTGGGCCCGCCAATTACCCTCCGCAACCTGCCCAACTCGCTCTAGCCTTCCGCCGAAGGCGGGATGACAGGGCTTGCCCGCGACCCTATGGTGCGCGCCACAATTGGTGCGACGTAAGGTGACGCTGCATGGCTTTCGCTTATCTTATTGGCGGGGGGCTCATCACATCATGAGCAACGAAAGCGCCGGCAATTTCTTCGAAGACTTCAAGCTCGGCCAGGAGATCGTGCACGCCGCGCCGCGCACGGTGACGGTCGGCGACGTGAGCCTGTTCACCGCGCTTTACGGACCACGCTTCGCGGTGCAGTCCTCCGACGCGTTTGCCAAAGCGATCGGCTACGAGCGGGCGCCGATCGACGACATGCTCGTGTTCCACATCGTGCTCGGCAAGACCGTGCCCGACATCTCCCGGAACGCCATCGCCAATCTCGGCTATGCCGATTTGCGCTTCCTGCAGGCGGTCTATCCCGGCGACACGCTCTCTTCCACGACCGAGATCATCGGGCTGAAGGAGAACTCCAACGGCAAGAATGGCACGGTCTATGTGCGGTCCACGGGCCGCAATCAGAAGGGGGAGCCGGTACTCTCATTCGCCCGCTGGGTGATGGTGAACAAGCGCGACGAGGCTGCGCCGGCGCCCACGCCGCATGTGCCGGAGCTGATCGCCAAGGTCGAGCCGGCGCGCCTCGGCGAGGCGCTGCCGAAGCTCAAGCTCAGCGCTTACGACTTTGCCCTTGCCGGATCAGCGAAGCGCTGGGGCGACTACCAGATCGGCGACCGCATCGACCATGTCGACGGCCAGACCATCGAGGAGGCGGAGCACCAGCTCGCCACACGCCTCTTCCAGAATACCGCGCGGGTGCATTTCAACCAGCACATCGAGGCCCAAGGCCGCTTCAAGCGCCGTATCGTCTATGGCGGCCACGTCATCTCCATCGCGCGGGCACTGAGCTTCAACGGCCTCGCCAATGCCTTCCATCTCGCCGCAATCAATGGCGGGCGCCATGTCGCGCCGTCCTTCGCCGGCGACACCATCTATGCCTGGAGCGAGGTGACCGATAAGGCCGAGCTTCCCGGGCGGAGCGACATGGGGGCCTTGCGCACGCGCCTGTTCGCCGTGAAGGACCGGGCATGCGCCGATTTCCCGGGGCAGCGCGCCGACGGAACCTATGAGGATGGCGTCGTGCTCGATCTCGATTGCTGGGTGGCTTTGCCGCGCTAGGCTCCTGCCGACCGTAAGGCCCACGTAAGCGAGCGTCCCCTATCGTCGGGGCCTAGAACCACATGTAAGCGGCAAATGACCGGATCGTCCGTTTGCGCGGACGATGACAGCGAGAGGAATTGTCATGAGTTTGAAGTTGGCTTCAAAGGCCGTGGTGTTCGCGGCGGGCTTCATCCTTTTCGTCGCCCCTGCCCACGCGGCCGACAAGGCCTCGGCGGTGCTGAAGGACGCAAGCGGCAAGGAGGTTGGCAAGGCCGAGCTCACCGACACGCCGAGCGGCGTGCTGATCCGGCTCGACCTCACCGGTATCCCTCCCGGCGACCATGCCTTTCACGTGCATGCGATCGGCAAATGCGATGCGCCGGACTTCAAGTCGGCCGGTCCCATTTCAATCCCGACGAGACCAAGCACGGGCTGATGAATGACCAAGGCCCGCACGCCGGCGACATGCCCAATCTGCATGTGCCGGAGAGCGGCAAGCTCGTGGTCGAGGTGCTGAATGGATCGGTGAGCCTCGACGCCGAGCGCGCGCTGCTCGATGAGGACGGCTCCGCCCTCGTCATTCATGCCAAGGCCGACGACTATCAGACGGACCCGGCCGGCAATGCCGGCGACCGCATCGCCTGCGGCGTCGTCACGCAGCAATGAGGCTGTCCGATCCGCCGCGGGACCCTCCTTTTCTTTTGCTCCCCCCTTTGGGGGAGCACGCTCGCCTCTCGGCGAGCGGAGGGGGGTGACGCTTAATTCCACACCCCCTTTCTATCCCTCCCCCGCAAGAGAGGAGGGGAGAACAAGCCGGCAAGCCGCCTTACACCGTGAGTTAGGTGTTCGCAGGAAGGGCTGGACGCAGGTTGATTGCTCCGATGGGAGCGGTACGTTATGACTTGCTGAGAAGCGAAAAGACCCGGCCAAGCAAGACATCCCATGGGCACAAGCAACACGCACGCGCGGCGGCCGCTTTCGCCGCATCTCCAGATTTACCGGCCGATGCTCACCATGATGATGTCGATCGCCCATCGCCTGTCGGGCGCGGCGCTCGCAACCGGCTTCATCCTGCTTGTCTGGTGGCTCGTCGCCGTGAGCGCGGGGCCGGAGCCTTTCGCCACGGTCAATCGCTTCTTCGCGAGCATTCCCGGGCGGCTCTTGCTCTTCCTCTATAGCTGGGCGCTGATCCACCACATGCTGGGCGGCATCCGCCATTTGATCTGGGACACCGGCCGGGGCCTCGACAAGGTCAGCATCGAGGTCTTTGCCTGGGCAACCATCATCGGCTCGACCGTGCTCACGCTGCTCGTCTGGGCCGTGGGCTATTGGCTCAGGGGAGCGGCCTAAGCCATGGCTACACCGCTTGCCAAAGTGCGTGGCTTGGGCTCCGCTCATCGCGGGACGGAGACCTTCTGGCGTCAGCGCGTGACGGCCATTGCCAATATCCCGCTTGCGATCTTCCTGATCCTCTCGATCGTCACCCATATCGACGCCGATTACACGACGGTCAGGGCCTATCTGGCGCGGCCGCTGGTGGCCTTGGCCATGCTTGCGCTCGTGATCTCCGCCTCGATCCATATGCGCATCGGCTTGAAGGAGATCATCGAGGACTATGTGCATGGCGAGGGACTCAAAGTCGTCGCGCTGTTGCTCGTGACCTTCTTCGCCGTCGGCGTCGCCCTCGCCTCGACGCTGGCGCTCGTGAAAATCAGTCTCGGAGCCTGACGCTTCATGCCGCAAGACGCCACGCCCGAAGGCTCGCCCAAGATCGGCGGCCGCGCTTACAAGCTGATCGATCACACTTACGACGTGGTGGTGATCGGCGCGGGCGGCGCGGGTTTGCGCGCGGTGGTCGGCTGCAGCGAGGCGGGCCTCCGCACCGCCTGCATCAGCAAGGTGTTCCCCACGCGCTCCCATACCGTTGCCGCGCAAGGCGGCATCGCCGCGGCGCTCGGCAATATGGGTCCCGACGATTGGCGCTGGCACATGTATGACACCGTCAAGGGGTCCGACTGGCTCGGCGACCAGGACGCCATCGAATATCTCTGCCGCAGCGCGCCGGAAGCGGTCTATGAGCTCGAGCATTGGGGCGTGCCGTTCTCGCGCATCGACGACGGCAGGATCCTGCAACGCGCCTTTGGCGGCATGACGATGGAGTATGGCAAGGCGCCGGCCATGCGCACTTGCGCCGCGGCCGACCGCACCGGCCACGCCATGCTGCACACCATGTACGGCCAAGCGCTGCGCCACTCCGCCGAGTTCTTCATCGAATATTTCGTCATCGATTTGATCATGGGCGACGAAGGAAGGTGCCGCGGGTTGGTGGCGCTCTCCATGCAGGACGGCACGCTGCACCGGTTCCGCGCCCATCAGGTGATCCTCGCCACGGGCGGCTATGGCCGTGCCTATTTCTCCTGCACGAGCGCTCATATCTGCACCGGCGACGGCAACGCCATGGTGTTGCGCGCAGGGCTCCCGCTCCAAGACATGGAGTTTGTGCAGTTCCACCCGACCGGGGTCTATGGCGCGGGCGTGCTGATCACCGAAGGCGCGCGCGGCGAGGGCGGCTTCCTCACCAATTCGGAAGGCGAACGCTTCATGGAGCGCTATGCGCCCCACGCCAAGGACCTCGCCTCGCGCGACGTGGTCTCCCGCGCGATCACCATCGAGATCCGGGAAGGCCGCGGCACGGGTCCCGACAAGGACCACATGCATCTCCATTTAAGCCATCTCGATCCTGACATGCTGGCCGAGCGGCTTCCCGGTATCACCGAATCGGCACGCATCTTCGCCGGTGTCGACCTCACCCGTGAGCCAATCCCGATCCTGCCGACGGTGCATTACAATATGGGCGGCATCCCCACCAATCTGCATGGCGAGGTGGTGTGCCCGAAGGACGGCGACCCCGATGCGGTCGTCCCCGGATTGTTCGCGGTCGGCGAGGCGGCCTGCGCCTCGGTGCATGGGGCGAACCGGCTGGGTTCCAACTCATTGATCGATCTCGTGGTGTTTGGCCGGGCGGCGGCGCAGCGTTGCGCTGAGACGATCAGACGCGAGAGCTCCATGCCGGAATTGCCGAAGGGCGCGAGTGAAGCGGCGATCGCGAGGCTCGACCGTTTCCGCTACGCCAATGGCGGCACGCCAACCGCGGCGCTGCGCTTGAAGATGCAGAAGACCATGCAGATGGATTGCGCGGTGTTCCGCACCGCCGATGTGATGCAAGAGGGCGTGCGCAAGATCCGTGAGGTGTGGCAGGAGAGCGGGGACATTGCTGTCAGCGACCGCTCGCTGGTCTGGAACACCGACCTCATCGAGACGCTCGAATTCGACAATCTCATCTCGCAGGCGGCCGTGACGGTGGCGGGCGCGCTGGCGCGCGAGGAGAGCCGCGGCGCGCATGCGCGCGAGGATTTCCCCAAACGCGACGACGTCAATTGGATGAAGCACACGCTGTCCTGGGCCGATTACGAGTTCCGCTCGGTCAGGCTCGACTTCCGTCCGGTGCACACCTACACGCTCTCCAATGAGGTCGCCTATATCGAGCCAAAAGAGCGGGTGTATTGACCATGGTTGCATTCACGCTGCCCAAGAACTCCAAGGTCAAGCAAGGCAAGGCTTGGAATCCGCCGCCCGAGGGCGCGGAGGCGGGCCGCTATCGCGAATACCGCATCTATCGCTTCGATCCGGAGACCGGAGAGAACCCGCGCCTCGATACCTATTGGGTGGACATGACCGATTGCGGGCCCATGGTTCTCGACGCGCTGATTTGGATCAAGAACAATATCGATCCCACGCTCACCTTCCGCCGCTCCTGCCGCGAAGGCGTGTGCGGGTCGTGCTCCATGAATATCGGCGGCGCGAACACGCTTGCCTGCACGCTCCATGCCGACGACGCGCCGGAGAAAATCGCCGTCTATCCGCTGCCGCATCTGCCGGTGATCAAGGACCTGGTCCCCGACCTCACCCATTTCTACGCCCAGCACCGCTCGATCGAACCCTGGCTCAAGACCGATACGCCGACGCCGCAGAAAGAGTGGCGGCAGTCGCGCGAGGACCGGCAGAAGCTCGACGGCCTCTATGAGTGCATCTTGTGCGCCTGCTGCTCGACGGCCTGCCCATCTTATTGGTGGAACGGCGACCGCTATCTCGGCCCCGCGGTCCTGTTGCAAGCCGAGCGCTGGGTGGAGGACAGCCGCGACGAGCGGACCGGCGAGCGGCTGGACGAGCTCGAGGACCCCTTTCGGCTCTATCGCTGCCACACCATCCTCAACTGCACTAAGGCCTGCCCCAAGGGGCTGAACCCGGCCAAGGCGATCGCCTCGCTGAAGCGGCAAATGGTGGAGCGCGGCGGGTGATCGATCATATCGGCCTGCATGTGCGTGATGTCGCGCGCGCGACCGAGTTCTACCTGAAGGCGCTCGCGCCGCTCGGCATCGGCATCGTGATGCAGGTCTCGGCGGAAGAAACTGGACACGGTGCTGCCGTCGGCTTCGGCACCGGTCTCAAACCATTCTTCTGGATCGGGGAGGGCGAGGCGCCGAGCGGGCCCTTGCATGTCGCCTTCGTCGCCGAGAGCCGGGCCGACGTCGATACATTCTATCATGCCGCGCTTCAGGCGGGCGGCACCGACAATGGGCCGCCCGGCCTCAGGCCCGAATATCACGCCAATTATTACGGTGCCTTCGTGCTCGATTTGGACGGCAACAATATCGAGGCCGTCTGTCACCTACCGGAGTGAGAAGCGACCCGCATCATGGCCGCGCGCAATTGGGCAAAGAGAACACGCAGGGCTTTGGCGGCGTCACGTAAGCCTTCTCATGGGTTTTGGGGTCGGATTTCTCCGTATAGGGACTGACCACCCCGACAGGTGCAAACGTCACCCGGACCAGATGATCCGCCTCGAAGGCGAGGCTCGCGTTGCAGTCATAATTCTTGTCGGATTTCGGCTTACCGAGCGGACCCTTCGGCGCGTCGGACTTCGCCGCCGATGGCACGGGGCCCGCGCCGCTGTAATGGTAGGTGAGGGTCTCGCCGGTGCCGGTGGCATAGCTGCCGGCCGGCGCGCCGGCGCAAGCGATGATCTGGGCTTTGGTCATGCCGAGATAAGGCTTGGCCGGGTCGCCCAGCATGGTGCGCTCGAAGGTCGCCACCGGCGCCTGGCAGGCGCCGAGAGAAAGGCCCACGACCAAGATCGCCAGCAATATCTGGACAGCGCCCATGCTTCCCCACATTTCCTTCCGCGCCTCGATCGGCCCAGAATGCGCGGAAAAAGTGGCAAATTTCCTTTACACCCCCATTTCGTCATGCCCGGACTTGATCCGGGCATCCAAGCCGTTTCGGTCAGTAGTTGAAGGGCCAGTGGCGTGGATTGCTGGGTCAAGCCCGGCAATGACGGGGAGAGGGGGGATCTTGCCTAATGTTGGCGTGGCTCACGCCGCCACGAAATCCCAGATCAGCTTGATATTCAGGGCGATAACGACCAACGCCGTCACCGCCGCGAGCGCCGTCACCCAGCGCGGCGAGACGAGCTGTCCCATCTTGCGCTTATCAGCCGTGAACATCACCAGTGGCACGATGGCGAAGGGCAGCTGGAGGCTCAATACCACCTGAGACAGGATCAAGAGCTTTGCCGTGCCCTGCTCGCCGTACCAGATGGTGACGACGGCCGCCGGCACGATGGCGATGCCCCGCGTCACCAGCCGCCGCAGCCAGGGCGGCAGGCGGATATCGAGAAAGCCCTCCATGACGATCTGCCCCGCCATGGTCGCCGTCACCGTCGAGTTCAGCCCGCAGCACAACAGCGCAATGGCAAACAGCGACGGGGCGATGGCCGAGCCGAGCAGCGGCGCGAGGAAGCCGTAGACCTGGCCAAGCTCGGCCACGTTGGTCTGGCCGGTCCGGTGAAAGGTGGAAGCGGCGAGGATCAGGATCGAGGCGTTAATGGTCAGCGCGAACATGAGAGCGATCGTCGAGTCGGTCGTGGCGAGCGTGATCGCCTCGCGCTTCTCCGGCACGCTTCCGCCAAAGGCCCGCGTCTGCACGATGCCGGAGTGCAGATAGAGGTTATGCGGCATGACCGTCGCGCCGAGGATGCCGAGGGCGAGATAGAGCATGTCCGGGTTCTTCACGATCTCGACCGTCGGCGCGAAGCCGCGGATCACCTGGCCCCAATCGGGATTGGCCATGGCGATCTGAATGCCGAAGCAGATGGCGATTACCGCGAGCATGGCCACGACGAAGGCCTCGACCCAGCGAAAGCCGAGCGCCTGCATCCATAGGATCAAGAACACGTCGAGCGCGGTCAGCAGCACGCCGATCTCGAGCGGAATGCCGAACAAGAGATTGAGGCCGATCGCCGTGCCGATCACCTCGGCGAGATCCGTGGCGCATATCGCCAACTCGGCGAGCCCCCAGAGCGGCCAGGCGACCCAGCGCGGGAAGGCGTCGCGGCAGGCCTGCGCGAGGTCGCGCCCCGAGGCGACACCGAGCCGCACGCAGAGCGCCTGCAACAGGATCGCCATCAGGTTGGAGAGAAGCGCGATGGAGAGCAGCGCGTAGCCGAACTTCGAGCCGCCGGCGAGCGACGTCGCCCAATTGCCGGGGTCCATATAGCCCACGGCGATGAGATAACCGGGCCCGAGAAAGGCGAGCAATTTCCGCCACAGCGGCCCAGAGGGTCTCGTCCTGATGCTGCCGAATACCTCGGCGAGCGAGGGCACGGTATGCGCGCGACGCCAGCCTTGCAAATCGGGCGAGCCTTGGGCGTCGGCCAGATTTTGGACGTCGGCCGCCTTCACCGGGCTCAGCATGGACTCCCTTTCTCGCGGGAAAGCTTCAGCGAACCGCTAAAGCATGGATCACTCTCAAAGTATCTAAGATGCGAATAATTTGCAAGTGCATCTAAAGGCAGCCAACCGGTTTCGGTACCTCAGCCCTTTTGGCCGCACACGGCGGCAGGCATTGAGTATAAAATACAAGTCACAAATTCTTATCAGCAAAACTGTGTTTAATTTTTGAATAAAAGCATTAGCGCCGTTTAAATTGTTTAACTACGTCGGATGAAATTGCTTAAGCGTCACAGCGAAGATGCTTCAGTGCCGCAATGACGTCCACAACGATGACTAGTACCGGCTTCGGTCCAACGACGGGGATGACCGTGATGTTCTAAATCACAAAAGCGATGTGCGGAGGGCCGCCAGCGCGTAGCCAAACCGCGGCCGTCCCTCGGGAGTGGCGTCCGTGACCGCAGCGTCTTCAATCAGTTTGAGTGCCCCAACGGGGTGTCGAGGGGGATCATGCCGCGTTTTTTCTTTCATTTGGTGTCACCGACCAATCCGGTGAGGGACACGCGAGGAGTTGAATTGGCGGGGCTCAACGCCGCCCATTGGCATGCGATGCATCTCGTCTACCGGATCCGCACCCATGCGGGCGAAGCTGGCGACGATTGGGTGGTCGAGGTCAGCGACGAGTCTGGCGCGAGCCCGCTCGTGGTGCTGCCCTGGTCGGTGCCGCTGATGCGCCACTCCCCGCAATTGGAGTGAGGCGCGAGGCATCAGCTATTTCTTCGCCGCCACCTCGGCATCCGCCGCGCTCGAAAGCTTCAGCACCGGAAAGTCGGCAGCCGACACCCTCACACCGCAAGCGGCGGTCACGAGGACGATCGCTGAGCAGAAGGCGAACGCCGCACCGGCGGCGACCGAGGCAAGCGCAACTCGCGCCGTCCCTGATCGATAAAGCATGACAGCAACCTCCCTTATTTTTGGAGGCAGTTTGTCACGCCGTCCGCTAACCGGCGGTTCGAGGACGCGGGGAAATTATGGCGTGTGGTGAAGGAAGAGATACGTGGCTGAGTTCCACCCCTCTTGCGGCGATGTCGCGCGCCAGGAACTTGACCTGGATCAAGAACGATGAGCCAGCCGCTCGGTCAAATGGCGAAAAATAAGAAACGATGACCGCCTTGCTTGCGCGCGTTTGTGCACGCGCATCGCCCGGGAAAGGGAGGTGCTTGATGTCCACGCCACCACGTCATTGGCCGATGTTTGCCGGCGTGCTTCGCCGGCACGAGTTGAATGGACGAGATGATCGAGGGGCAGGGCGTCGATCTGCTAACCGCCGTTCGCGCCGGCGAAGATTTCGTCAGGGCGCGGGACAATTGCCGGAAGTGCCAATGTGAGGGCGCCTGCCGCGAATGGTTCCTCGAAAAATCGAGGGCGTCCGCCGAGTTCTGCCCCAATGTCGAGCTCTTCAGCGCCCTCAAGCGCGAGGACAATTGACTTTTGCGTCTCGGGCAGGATCGCGCTGCCCGCTGTGCACTTGGCCTTTGTGAATTACTCAGCTCGAGGGGAATAACGACCGATTTTGACTGACGCTCTTTCAAGCCCTCTCATAAATTCTACATTTAGCCAAGTCTTAGCGTTATTACAGTAAGTATTCGGCGCATTTATTGGAGT
Organism: uncultured Alphaproteobacteria bacterium; assembly: GCA_963839245.1. Taxonomy (GTDB): domain Bacteria; phylum Pseudomonadota; class Alphaproteobacteria; order Rhizobiales; family Methyloligellaceae; genus Methyloceanibacter. Next base: position 44,956 of record CAWIUJ010000002.1, read on the forward strand.
TTTATATCCGCAAGAACCCTGTCCGGTCCCATCGGCCAAAAATAGGCCTGATAACAGTTTGGCCATTTTGGCCAACACAACCGGTAGTGGTTTTAAGTGTTGTGTGCGGGCGCTCGCCGATTGCAGTCAGTGTCAGGGCGGCCGCCGGCTCTGGTTCATGGAGGACTCCGAGGCGCCGTCGGAGGCTCTGCCCCTACTTCAATCATTTCGCTTACTTCGCGTCCGAGACGCGTCAAGATTTGTGAGGTCCTAACTCCCTCTCACGACGGAGAGGCCTGTGCCGCTCATCAATCAGGAACCTTTGTCAGCCATTCTAGGCTGCCCTCCGCAAGCGGAGCGGCATGTCAAAGGAGTTCCATCGGATGGCAAACAGTCTCTGCAAAATCGCCGCCGCGCTCGCGCTGCTTAGCGGCATGACACTAGCGTCGGTGCTCGCTTCCGCTCCCGCCTTTGCCGGCGAGTTTTCGCAGGCGGGCGAATTCGACGGCAGCTATGACTCTATCGGCCTCGGAGTATCCTCACTCTCCGATGTCGAGGTAAATCCCGGACCCTTCAATGCCGGGGTCTATGTCTCACCCGATATCGCTTTCGGACCCCCGCTTGCGAGCGACACCGTCCCCGAGGAGGGTTGGGCGCCGATCGAGCCGCAAATCGAACTCAGCGCCGGTTCCTATTAGCGCCGGCGGCCGCCAGCATCATCGTCATCTTAGTCGCCCCGACGAAAGCCGGGGTCGTTGGCTTGTGCTTCGCCTCGCCGGCTTGACGGAGGAGCAGCACGCTAGGAGGCTTGCGACGGATGCGCTAAGCAATTGAAGCGAGAGCAGGGAACGAAGCTTAAGCTTGATCCTGCAAAAGGAGGCCCGCCATGACGCTCAATAAGGCCCTCATCTCCACGGCCGCCGTGGTGTGCGTCATCGGCTTGGCACTGGTGCTTGAGCACTCGGCGCGCGCGCCGGGAGCGGTCGTTGCGGAGCAGCTTATGGTCACGGACCTCGCCGGCGAGCCCGGCAAGGAGGTCAATATGCAGGTCTACACCTTCCCGCCCGGCGCTTCGGTGCCGTGGCACATCCACCCGGACGCTCATGAGTTCGACTATGAGCTAGAGGGCACGTTGACGCTGCAGATCGACGGACAAAGTTCGAAGCCGCTTAAAGAGGGCGAGGCCGCCTATGTGGCGCCGAACGTCGTGCATCGCGGGCTGAATATGAGCCGGACGCAGCCGGCGAAGGTCGTCGTGGTGCGCGTGAAGCCCAAGGACCGGCCGCTCACCACCGAGGTTCAGCCTTAAGCGCCAGAGGTGCCACGGGCGCGGAGGCTTGCCTGCCACAAAGCATAGATGCCGGTCGCCCAAGCGGCGAGCGCCAGCAGCCAGTTGAGCGCGTTGTCGGTGGCGTCGAGCCGCATGCCGAACTGGTCGGCGGTGAAGGTGCCGAATCCGGCGAACAGCGTGTAGAAGACGGCGAAGGCGAGCACGAAGGCTATGGAAAAGCGCGGCATGAAGAAGCCGATGACGCTGCCGACCAACCCCCAGACGAGATTGATGCTGGCGTGTATCGGATCGAGGCGGAAGCCGGGGCCGAAATGGCTCTGCTCCGTGCCAAAGCCGTAATAGGCGTAAGCGGCGAGCACGATCATGCTCTGCACCAAGAGAAAGAGAGTAAGGCGCGCGGCCCAGACCACAAGGGGCACGCCGCTGACCTCGATCGATTCCTCGATCTGATCCTCGTCGAATTGCGGGTCGGCCTGGGGGTCATCCGCGCTCGGCTGCTGCTTCGCCATCAAATCCCCTCTTGGCTCCGCGCTGTCTCTTCGCTTAGAGCATAGCCGATCGGGTTGGCGCTCGAAAGCCAAGGCAGCTCGTTTGGGCTTGCCGAGCGCGGCGCTGTGATTGAATGAGCGAGCTGCAATGGATGACGGTCCTCTTCAGCGCTACCGCGCCATGGTGTTCAAGGGCGAGCTTGTCCCTGACACCGCGCAGGAGCTTGCCGCCGAGAAGCTGCAGCTCCTCGCCAACCGGCTGGCGCACTGCACCGAGCCGCGCCTCGGGGATCTGCTCAACCCCTTCGCCCGTAAGCGCCGCGCGAGCCCGGAGGGCCTCTATCTTTACGGCGGCGTCGGCCGCGGCAAGACCATGCTGCTCGACCTCTTCTTCAATTCCGTCCGCTTCGCGCCGAAACGCCGCGTCCACTTCCAGGAATTCATGGCCGAGGCGCATGAGGCGATCGAGCGTGCCCGGAAAGCCGCCGCGGATCCGATCGGCAGCGCCGCGGAGGAGATCGCGGCCAGCGCGGCACTGCTGTGCTTCGACGAGCTGGAGGTCACCGATATCGCCGATGCCATGATCCTGGGGCGCCTGTTCCAGCATCTGTTCGCGCGCAACGTCGTGATCGTGGCCACGTCCAACACGTCGCCTCGCGACCTCTACAGGGGCGGGCTCAACCGCTCGCTGTTTCAACCCTTCATCGCGCTGATCGAGCAGCGCATGGAAACCCACGAGCTGGAGGCGGCCAAGGACTACCGGCTGGAAAAGCTGCAAGCGAGCGATCTCTATCTGACGCCGGCCGACGCGGGCGCAGAGGCCGCGATGGATGCGAGCTGGCGCAAGCTCACGGGCAAGGAACGCGGCGAGCCGGCGACCCTCCATCACAAGGGCCGCAGCATCCTCGTGCCGCAGGCGGCGCTTGGGGTGGCGCGCTTCTCCTTCGCCGATCTCTGCCAAGCGCCGTTAGGCTCGCTCGACTATCAGCGTATCGCTCACACCTATCATACGCTGATGGTGGAAGAGATCCCGGTGCTCGGGCCGGAGCAGCGCAACGAAGCGCGTCGTCTCATCACCTTGATCGACGTGCTCTACGACAATGGCGTTGGCTTGATTGCCTCGGCCGAGGCCGAGCCTGAGGCGCTTTACCGGGACGGAGACGGTGCCGAGAGCTTCGCCCGCACCACCTCGCGGCTCATGGAGATGCGCTCGGACGCCTATCTCAGGCAGCGCCGGAGGCGCAGCGGCGGTGCCGCCGAGCCGGCTTGAGGGGCGCCATGCCTTGCACGTTGGGGCAATTGCCGGTAACCAAAGGCGGAAGCGATAGCGGCCAGAATTAGCCGGCAACGGTGGAAAACCAGGGAGAGGGAAGCCATGGCGCGCAGCCGGATTGGGCTGATCGGAGCAGGACAGATCGGCGGCACGCTCGCCCATCTTGCGGGCATCAGGGATCTCGGCGAAGTCGTATTGTTCGATGTCGCCGACGGTGTGCCGCAAGGCAAGGCCCTCGACCTGTCGCAAGCGGCTCCGGTCGAAGGCTATAGCCCGAAATTCAAGGGCGCCAACGAATATGCCGAGATCAAGGACGCCGACGTGGTGATCGTCACCGCCGGCGTACCGCGCAAGCCCGGCATGAGCCGCGACGATCTACTCGAGATCAACCTCAAGGTCATGGAGCAGGTGGGCGCCGGTTTGCGCAAATACGCGCCGGAAGCCTTTGTCATCTGCGTCACCAATCCGCTCGACGCCATGGTCTGGGCGTTGCAGAAGACGAGCGGGCTGCCGCGCAACAAGGTGGTCGGCATGGCGGGCATTCTCGATGCCGCGCGGTTCCGCCATTTCCTCGCCGACGAGTTCGACGTGTCGTCGGAAGACGTGACGGCGATGGTGCTTGGCGGGCATGGCGACACCATGGTGCCGCTCATCCGCTATTCGACGGTGGCCGGCATTCCGCTCACCGATCTCGTGCGCATGCGCTGGATTACCCAGAAGCGGCTCGACGAGATCGTGCAGCGGACGCGCGACGGCGGCGCCGAGATCGTCGGTCTGCTCAAAACGGGCTCCGCCTTTTATGCGCCAGCGGCGGCCGCGCTCGAGATGGCCGAATCCTATCTCAAGGACAAGAAGCGCGTGCTGCCTTGCGCCGCCTATTTGAACGGCGAGTATGGCGTGAAGGGGCTCTATGCCGGCGTTCCAGTCATCATCAGCGCCAAGGGCGTCGAGCGGGTCATCGAGCTCGATCTCACCTCCCATGAGCGCGAAGCCTTCATGCGGTCGGTGGAACTCCGTGAAATCCCTCGTGGAGCTTTGCCAAAGGATTGCGCCGGGCCTCGCTGCCTCGGCTGCTTGAGCGCAACTCCCCGCCCGAAAGAAGACGAACGCATGAATATCCACGAGTATCAGGCCAAGGCGCTGCTCGGCGCCTATGGCGCTCCGGTGGCGGAAGGCCGCGTGGCCGTCACCGCCGAGGAGGCGGCGCTTGCCGCGAAAGACCTCAAGACCGATGTCTGGGTGGTCAAGGCGCAGATCCATGCGGGCGGCAGAGGCAAAGGCGGCGGCATCAAGCTTGTGAAGAGCGTCGAAGAGCTACGCGGGCAGGCGGAGCGCATGCTGGGCAAGCCGCTGATCACGCCGCAAACGGGGCCCAAGGGCAGGATCGTGCGCCAGGTCTACGTGGTCGAGGACACGACCATCACGCGCGAGCTCTATCTCTCGCTTCTGGTCGACCGCGACTCCGGCAGGGTCGCCTTCATCGCCTCGACCGAAGGCGGGGTAGACATCGAGGCGGTCGCGGCGGAAAGCCCGGAGAAGATCACTGCGCTCACCGTCGATCCCGCATCCGGCCTATACCCGTTTCATGGACGTATCATCGCGTCCGCGCTCAAGCTCGAAGGTGAGCAGGCCAAAAGCTGTGCCGCGCTGGTCACCGCGCTCTATCGCCTGTTCCTCGACAAGGATGCGAGCCTGATCGAGATCAATCCGCTGGTGGTGACCAAGCAAGGTGGGCTGATCTGCCTCGACGCCAAGATGGCTTTCGACGACAACGCGCTGTTCCGGCATCCCGACATCGCCGCGTTGCGCGATTTCGACCAGGAGGAGCCGGCGGAGGTCGAAGCTTCGCAGCTCGGCCTATCCTATGTGAAGCTCGACGGCACCATCGGCTGCATGGTGAACGGCGCCGGCCTTGCCATGGCGACCATGGACATCATCAAGGTCTATGGCGGGGAGCCCGCGAACTTTCTCGATGTGGGCGGCGGCGCATCGAAAGAGAAGATCGCGGAGGCCTTCAAAGTGATCCTGTCCGATCCGCATGTGCGGGGCGTGCTGGTGAACATCTTTGGCGGCATCATGCGCTGCGACACCATCGCCGAAGGCATCATCGCCGCGGCGCGCGAGATTCATATCGCCGTGCCGCTCGTGGTGCGGCTGGAAGGCACCAATGTTGCGCGTGGCAAGGCGCTCTTGCAGGAATCGGGGCTGGCCATTATCCCCGCCGACGATCTCGACGACGCGGCCAAGAAGATCGTGGCGGCCGTCAAAGCTGCGGCTTGAGGATTGTGCATCCACAAGAGTTCTTCTCGCATTGCGACTGGGCGAGGTAGTCTCGTGGCTCGGAGTTGGGGTTAGCGATGGCGATCGTTGCAGTGGTACCGCGGCAATGCCCGCAATGCGGGGGCGAAGCGTTTCATTCGCTGCCCGATTATTCTGCTGCCCCCTGGCAGGTCGTGCAATACCCCGCCTGCAGCTTCGTCTATCTGCGGAATCCACCGCAATATGAGCGCCTGAGCAGCGAGTTCGCCTGGGAGAAGACGCGCGTGGCCGAGGTCGCACGGCGGAAAACGAACAGCCCCGTCCGCATGTGGCTCGACCGCATGACTCGCTGGCACGCCGACATCTACTCGCCGGGGATCGCCGGACGGCTTAAGCGCCTGTTCGCGCCGGGCCGCGTGCTTGATGTCGGCTCCGGTTCGGGCAAGAAGGTGCCGGAGCCCTTCATCCCCGTCGGCGTCGAGATTTCCGAGGAGTTATGCCGCGGGGCACTCGAGCACGAAGCGCAACCGAAAGCGTTGCTGGCGCAATGCTCGCGCGTGCTCGCTGATGATGGTGCGATCTATGTGCGGGTGCCGAATTACGGGAGCCTGAACCGGCGCCTGCTCGGGGCCAAATGGTGCGGCTTCCGCTACCCCGATCACGTGAATTACTTCACTACCCAGTCGCTGAAATCGATGGCCGGAGATTGCGGGCTCAAGCTCACGCTGCGCAATCCGCTTCGCGTGCCCCTCGACGACAATATCAACGCCGTACTCAAACGGGGACAGACCATGCCGAGGGCAACCGCCTAATGTCAGTGCTTGTCGATCGCAACACCCGCGTGATGTGCCAGGGCTTCACCGGCGCGCAAGGGACCTTTCATTCCGAACAGGCCATCGCCTACGGCACCCGCATGGTCGGTGGCGTCACGCCCGGCAAGGGCGGCACTATGCATATCGGACTGCCGGTATTCGACACCGTGCTCGAGGCCGTGCGCGAGACCGGCGCCGATGCGAGCGTGGTCTATGTGCCGCCGCCCTTTGCCGCCGATGCGATTTTGGAATCGATCGATGCCGGCGTGCCGCTCTTGGTGTGCGTCACCGAGGGCATTCCCGTGCTCGACATGGTGAAAGTGAAGCGCGCGCTTACCGGCTCGGAGACGCGGCTGATCGGACCGAACTGCCCCGGCATCATCACGCCCGATCAATGCAAGATCGGCATCATGCCGGGTCACATCCACCGGCCCGGGAAGGTCGGCATCGTGTCGCGGTCGGGCACGCTCACCTATGAGGCCGTGGCGCAGACGACTGCCGTTGGCCTCGGCCAGTCGACCTGCATCGGCATTGGCGGCGATCCGGTGAACGGCACGAATTTCGTCGATTGCCTCGCGCTGTTTCTCGATGACGACGGGACCGAGGCTATCATCATGATCGGCGAGATCGGCGGCAGCGCCGAGGAAGAGGCGGCGGCGTTCCTCGCCGAGGCCAAGCAGAAGAAGAAGCCAGTGGTCGGCTTCATCGCAGGGGTGAGCGCGCCGCCCGGCCGGCGCATGGGCCATGCCGGTGCTGTCATTTCCGGCGGCAAAGGCGACGCACAGCACAAAATTGAGGCAATGCGCGACGCCGGAATTGTCATGGCAAATTCACCTGCAACCCTTGGTACAACGCTTGCACGCGTATTACATGGGGGTTAGGTCCGAGCGGCCCAACGCTCGCCTTTTTTGCCCGGCAGGCCGGTAGCAGGAACACCGGCAAGGTTGATCACATGACGCGGCACGAACTGAATGACGTGTTTGCCAGCACGTCGTTTCTCAATGGCGCCAACGCCCTCTATCTCGAGCAGCTCTACGCCCGCTTTCAGCGGGATCCGAATTCGGTCGGCGCCGAGTGGCAGGCCTTCTTCTCCAGCCTGAACGACGACATGGACGACGTGCTCGCCGAGGCGCGAGGGCCGTCCTGGAAGCCGTCACACGGCGTCTTCGGCACGGCGCTCGAGCAAGCGCTACAGGGCTCGATCACGACGGAGCAGGCGGTCGCCGTGGCGCGCGACTCCCTCAATGCCCGCCTGCTGATCCGCGCCTACCGCACGCGCGGCCATCTCATCGCCAAGCTCGATCCGCTCGAATTGAGCGCGCGCCGGGAGCATCCGGAGCTCAAGCCCAAGACCTACGGCTTCACCAAGTCGGATTACGATCGCCAGATCTTTCTCGGCGGTGCGCTCGGCCTCGAATTCGGCACGGTCGGGCAGGCGCTCGATATCCTGAAGCGCATCTACTGCCAGCATATCGGCACCGAATACATGCATATCTCCGACCCCGAGCAGCGCCTTTGGGTTCAGCAGCGGCTCGAGGACCCCGACTGCGAGATCCGCTTCACCCCGCAAGGCAAGAAGGCGATTCTCAAGAAGCTGATCGAGGCCGAGATCTTCGAACGCTTCATCGACGTGAAATACACCGGCACCAAACGGTTCGGGCTCGACGGCGGCGAGGCCATGGTTCCGGCGCTCGAGCAGGTGATCAAACGCGGCGGCCAGCTTGGCGTGCAGGAAATCGTCATCGGCATGCCGCACCGCGGCCGGCTCAATGTGCTCGCCAATGTCATGGCCAAGCCCTATCGGGCGATCTTCAACGAGTTCAAGGGAGGCTCGGCCCATCCCGACGAGGTCGAAGGGTCGGGCGACGTGAAATATCACCTCGGCGCCTCCTCCGACCGCGAGTTCGACGGCAACCGCGTGCATTTGTCGCTGACCGCCAATCCATCGCATCTGGAGATCGTCGACCCCGTGGTGCTCGGCAAGGTGAGGGCCAAGCAGGACCAGCTCCAAGACAAGGAACGCAGAGAGGTGCTGCCGCTCTTGCTGCATGGCGATGCCGCCTTCGCCGGGCAGGGCGTGGTGGCCGAATGCTTCGGCCTCTCGGGCTTGCGCGGTCACCGCACTGGGGGCTCGCTCCACTTCATCGTCAACAATCAGATCGGCTTCACCACGGCGCCGCGCTTTGCGCGCTCATCGCCCTATCCGTCAGACGTCGCCAAGATGATCGACGCGCCGATCTTCCATGTGAATGGCGACGACCCGGAAGCCGTGGTGCATGTGACCAAGATCGCCATGGAGTTTCGCCAGCGCTTCGGCAAGCCCGTGGTCATCGACATGTTCTGCTACCGGCGCCACGGCCATAACGAGGCCGACGAGCCGGCCTTCACCCAGCCTTTGATGTACGACCGCATCCGCCAGCATCCGCGCGTGACCGAGATCTATGCCGCCAAGCTGATCGAGGAAGGGCTGCTCACCCAGTCCGATGTCGAGCGCATGCAGGCCGATTTCCGCGCGCTGCTGGAGGAGGAGTTCGCCGCCGGCGACACCTATCGGCCGAACCGCGCCGATTGGCTCGACGGCAGATGGTCCGGCATCGGCCATGCCGAGGAGGGAGCACGCCGGGGCTTGACCGGGGTCGATCTCGACACACTGAAGCAGGTCGGCCGCAAGCTCACCACCATCCCGAAAAGCTTCACGCCGCATAAGACGGTCGCGCGCATCATCGCTGGGCGCCGCAAGATGATCGAGGACGGTAGCGGTATCGACTGGGCCACCGCGGAATCGCTCGCGCTCGGCAACTTGCTGACCGAAGGCTTCCGCGTGCGCCTATCGGGGCAAGACAGCGAGCGCGGCACCTTCTCGCAACGGCATTCCGTGCTGATGGATCAGGTTAACGAGAAGAAATACACCCCGCTCAAGCATATTTCGAAGACCCAAGGGGAGTTCGAGGTCATCAACTCCATGCTCTCCGAGGAGGCGGTGCTCGGCTTCGAATATGGCTACAGCCTCGCCGAGCCGAACGCGCTCGTGCTGTGGGAGGCGCAATTCGGCGACTTCGCCAACGGCGCGCAGGTGGTCATCGACCAGTTCATCTCATCGGGCGAGCGCAAATGGCTCCGCATGTCCGGCCTCGTGCTGCTGCTGCCCCATGGTTATGAAGGCCAGGGCCCGGAGCACTCCTCGGCCAGGCTCGAGCGCTTCCTGCAGCTCTGCGCCGAGGACAATTGGCAGATCGTCAACTGCACGACGCCGGCGAACTACTTCCATGTGCTCAGGCGCCAGCTGCACCGCCAATTCCGCAAGCCGCTCGTGCTGATGACGCCGAAGTCGCTGTTGCGTCACAAGCGGGTGGTATCCGATCTCGGCCAATTCGGACCCGGATCGAGCTTCCACCGCCTGCTGTGGGACGATGCGCAGTTCCTCGAAGGCCAGGCGATCAAGCTCAAGCCCGACGGCCTGATCAGGCGCGTGGTGCTCTGCTCCGGCAAGGTTTATTACGACCTTTACGAGGAGCGCGAGAGGCTCGGGATCGATGACGTGTATCTCTTGCGCATCGAGCAGCTCTACCCGTTTCCCGCCCGCGCCCTGATCCAGGAGCTGTCGCGTTTTGCCGACGCGGAGATGGTGTGGTGCCAAGAGGAATCGAAGAACATGGGTGCCTGGAGCTTCATCGAGCCTAACCTCTCTTGGGTGCTCGACCATATCGAAGCGAGACACAAGCGGCCGCGCTATGCCGGCCGGCCGGCATCCGCGGCGACCGCCGTTGGCCTGATGCGCAAGCATCAGCTTCAGCTCAAGGCGCTGCTCGACGAATTGTTGCGGTAGGACGAGGCATGGCAGGGGGACGATTGGGCATGGCCAAAGAAATCCGCGTTCCGACCCTTGGCGAGTCCGTGACCGAGGCGACCGTCGGCAAATGGTTTAAACAGGCCGGCGACAAGGTTATCGCCGATGAGCCGCTGGTCGAGCTCGAGACCGACAAGGTGACCGTCGAGGTCCCTGCTCCCGCCTCCGGCGTGCTGTCGGAGATTGCTGTCAAGGCCGGCGACACCGTTGCGGTGGGGGCCTTGCTCGGCGCCGTCGCCGAGGGTGCCGGCAAGGTGGAAGCGGCGAAGGTCGACGGCGGCAAGGCTGCGGCCGAACGGCCAAGCGCAACAGAAGCGAAGCCCCTCAAGCCAGGCGTTGCGGCATCGGGCGCGGAAATCCCAAGACCCCGGCCGCAAGCCGCCGCGCTCGAGCGCGAGCCGATGCGCCGGGAAGAGGTCAGCGATACCGGCAATGACGAGATGCCGCCATCGCCATCCGCCCGCAAGCTGCTTGCCGAGAGCGGCCTTGGTCCGCGCGACGTGCAGGGCTCCGGGCGCCGCGGGCAGGTCCTGAAGCAGGATGTGCTGGCGAAAGCAGCCAATGTCACCCCGATCGGCGAAGCCGCCAAAGCCGCCTCGGCGCTGCTCGCGCGTGAGCGCAAAGCCAAAGCTCCGGCGGCGCCGCGTCCGCCCATCGCCCCCGAGGATGAAGCCCGCGAAGAGCGCGTGCGCATGACGCGGCTGCGTCAGACGATCGCCAAGCGGCTCAAAGAGGCGCAAGACAACGCCGCCATGCTCACCACGTTCAACGACGTGGATATGAGCGCGGTGATGGAGTTCAGGCGCGACTATCACGAGGCGTTTGAGAAGAAGCACGGGGTCAAGCTCGGCCTCATGGGCTTCTTCGTCAAAGCCGCGGTGCAGGCGCTGAAGGACATCGCCGCGGTCAACGCCGAGATCGACGGCACCGACATCGTCTACAAGAACTACTACCATATCGGCGTCGCCGTCGGCACCGAGCGCGGGCTCGTGGTGCCGGTGCTGCGCGACGCCGACCGCATGAGCCTTGCCGAGATCGAGGCGGCGATCGCCGATTTCGGCGCACGTGCGCGGAACGGCAAGCTCAGCCTGGAGGAGATGCAAGGGGGCACCTTCACAATCTCAAATGGCGGCATCTATGGTTCGATGCTGTCGACGCCGATCCTCAACGCGCCGCAGTCGGGCATTCTCGGCATGCATCGGATCGAGGAGCGCGCCGTGGTGCGTGACGGGCAGATCGTGGCGCGGCCGATGATGTATCTCGCGCTCTCCTACGATCACCGGCTCGTCGACGGCAAGGACGCCGTCACCTTCCTTGTGCATATCAAGGAAGCCATCGAGGACCCCAAGCGCTTGGTGCTCGACCTATAGCGACGAGGCTGGAACGCCGCCCCGGTCACTGCTAATCCTTTCCCGAGGCATTCTGGGAGATAGGCAGTGATGCGTCCGCTCAAGATGTTGCTTCGCGCAGTTGCTTTGCTCGGCGTCGCCTTGCTCGCCCGCGCCGAAGGCCCTCCGCCAGGACCGCGGACCGCTTTGGTCATCGGCAACTCTGCCTATTCCTTCGCGCCGCTGAGAAACCCGATCAACGACGCCGAGGCCATGGCAAAGGCGCTTCAAGACGCGGGCTTCAAGGTCATCATGGAAACTGATGCGGACCAGGCCAAAATGGTGCAGGCCGTCCGCGAATTTGGTGCTGAGCTGAAGCAAAGGGGCGGCGTCGGCCTGTTTTATTTCTCAGGCCACGGAACGCAGATCGACGGCGAGAACTACCTTTTGCCGGTCGGCGAGCAATTTGCGAGTTTAGGCGACGTCAAGAGACGCTCGGTCACGGCGCTCGCCGTCGTCGACGCTATGGCGTCGGCACATAGCGATCTGAACATCATCATCCTCGATGCCTGCCGCAACAATCCCATCGACCCGAACGGGGCGAAGGGGCTTTCGCGCATCGATTCAAACGCGCGCCTGTTCATCTCCTATGCGACCTCGCCAGGCCTCACGGCGCTCGACGGCGCGGGCAATAACAGCCCCTACGCCAAATACCTCTATCAATCAATCGATGCGCCCAATCTCGACATCGAGGACACCTTCAAGCGGACGTTGAAGGGCGTCTATATGGAGACCAAGGGCGAGCAGACACCTTGGATCTCTTCTACCTTCTTCGGCGACTTCGTGTTCCGCCCCGCGGGCGAGCCGCCGTCGGCCGGCGAAGAAAGAGCGCCGGCAGAGACTGCCGAGCCCGAAGAGGCCGAGCCGAAGACCATCGACCTTGGCGGGGTTTATCGCGTGGAGGGCACCAACCCAAGCGGCAGCAAATATCGCGGCATGGTGGCGCTCGCGCAGAGCAAAGATCAGTTCAATTTCACCTGGTGGATCGGCAAGGATGTGTTCCGCGGCACCGGGCACTTCGCCGGCAAGATGCTCGTGGTCAATTGGGGCGACAAGACTCCCGTGGTTTACACCTTCGGCGACGAAGGCTCACTCGACGGCGAATGGGCCGATGGGTCGGCGACGGAGACGCTCAACCTCGTGGCCAACGCGGCGCCCGGCGACATCGCTCTGTCGGAAGGCTCGTATAAGGTCGAAGGCAAGAACGCGGACGGGGGCACCTATGAGGGAACCGTCGAAATCGAGGGGCAAGGCAACGGATACCATTTGAGTTGGCAGGTCGGCAGCTCCAGCTATGAGGGCAAGGGCACCCTTGCCGGCAATCTCCTCACCGTCGATTGGGGAAGCTCTACGCCTGTCGTCTATGCGCTCGGCACCGACGGCAGCCTGACGGGGCTCTGGGACGCGGGCAGGGGCGAAGAAACGCTAACGCCCGAAGAGTGAGCAGCGGGCAGGGAACGTCATGAGTTACGATCTCATCGTCATCGGCACCGGGCCCGGAGGCTACGTCGCCGCCATTCGCGCCGCGCAGCTCGGCATGAACGTGGCGGTGGTGGAGAGGCGCGCCACCCATGGCGGAACCTGCCTCAATGTCGGCTGCATCCCGTCCAAGGCGCTGCTGCATGCGAGCGAGCGTTTCGCGGAAGCGGCGGACGGTTTCGCGGCCATGGGCATCAAGGTAAGGCCCGAGCTCGATCTCGCCGCCATGCAGGCCTTCAAGGATGAGGGTGTCGCGGGCAACGTCCAGGGCGTGGAGTTCCTGCTCAAGAAGAACAAGATCGAGGCGTTTCGCGGCGAGGCCCGGATCGTGGCTCCGGGCAAGGTCGAGGTGACGGGCCCAGACGGCCGCAAGCAGACGCTTGTAACCAAGAGCATCGTCATCGCTACGGGCTCCGACGTGGCGGCAATCCCCGGCATCGCTATCGACGAGGAACGGATCGTCTCCTCCATCGGCGCGCTGTCGCTCAGCAAAGTGCCGCAACGGCTCGTGGTCATCGGCGCGGGCTATATCGGGCTTGAGCTCGGCTCTGTTTGGCGGCGGCTCGGCGCGCAAGTGACCGTGGTCGAGATGCTCGACCGCATCGCGTCCGGCCTCGACGGCGAGGTGGCCAAGCAGTTCCAGCGCATCCTGCAAAAGCAAGGCTTCGTCTTCAAGCTCGGCACCAAGGTCTTGGGTGTCGAGACCACGGCGAACGCCTGCAAAGTGTCGATCGAGCCTGCGGGCGGCGACACGCGCGGGACCCTCGATTGCGATGTCGTGCTCGTCTCGATCGGCCGCGTTCCTCGCACGGAAGGGCTCCGCCTCGCTGAGCTCGGCGTCAAGACTGACAATCGCGGCCGCGTCCAGGTCGATGCCCATTACGCGACGAGCGTGCCCGGCATCTACGCCATCGGCGATGTCATCGAGGGACCGATGCTTGCGCATAAGGCCGAGGATGAAGGCATCGCCGTCGCCGAGATTCTTGCGGGCCAGGCTGGACACGTGAATTACGACGTGATCCCGAGCGTGATCTATACGGCGCCGGAAGTGGCCGCGGTCGGCAAGACCGAGGAGGAGCTGAAGGCGGCAGGCATCGCCTACAAGGTCGGCAAGTTCCCGTTCACGGCAAATGGCCGCGCCAAGGTCAACCGCACCACGGAAGGCTTCGTCAAGGTGCTGGCCGACGAAGCGACCGACCGCGTGCTCGGCGTGCATATCATCGGTGCCGATGCCGGCACCATGATCGCCGAGGCCGCGGTGCTGATGGAATTCGGCGGCTCTGCCGAGGATCTCGCCCGGACCTGCCACGCCCATCCGACCTTGAACGAGGCGGTGAAGGAAGCAGCGCTCGCCGCCGACAAGCGCGCCATCCATATTTGAGTTACGCCCTGAAGAAAAACGGCTAGCCTTTGGCTGTACTTCGTCTGTAAGCGGTTGGAGAATGGGGATCGCTTGCGAAGCGGTAGATGTCCGCCTTATCGGGGCGCCCCCAATACCAAAGACATGAGAGCCTCGGCGCTTATCGGATTTCACCAACCGGAACCCAGGCGAGCCGCCCGAAGACAAGCGACCCACCATGACGCCATGGACATGCTGACCGGATTCGGTGTCATAGCGGCGATGGTGCTGTTCTTCGCCACTGCCGCCGCACTGGTCGAGTGGTGGGACACGACATGGCGAGAAGCAGTTAGCCCAATCCGCGATGAGGTCTATGCCGCCCGCATACATTCGCCGTGCCTACTGCATTCGTGGTGGTGGCGGCGGTCGGCGGGCTGTCGCCTGATATAGACCTCGTATGAGGCGCTTCCCAGCACCATGGCGCGTTGAGGCGATGGCGAGTTGGCCACAAAATCGCCATTCCTTGACCCTCCTGTCACACACCATAAAATCACGGGCTTTTGGGGGATCAATCATGCGCATCATCTTTGCATTCGCCGTATTGGCGAGTTCGCTCGCATTGGGCGGCTGCTTTCACCACAACCAAGCGGCCTACGCTGAGCCCTTGCCACCTCCGCCTCTTTTGCATCCACCGCTCAAATAGCCATCCCATGTGGTCCTTCGGCAGAAGTCTCTTTTGTTGCTGGGACGGCTACGCTTTGTGCGTTGCTCTCAGCACATCCCGTGAAGAGCGCCGACCTGGGTCCACCGCCAGGTGAGCAGTTGGCCGAACCTGCGCCGCTACCTAGCCAGTGGCAGTTCAGCTTTACGCCCTATGGTTGGCTACCCTGGATATCGGGGAACATGGTGGTCAAGGGGCGCGCTTTAGATGTGGCGGTCGACCCCTCACAAATCATCAACAGCCTCGACTGGCCGAGTATCGTGCCGGCCTGGATGAGCTATGCGGAAGCCCGCCGCGGTCCGCTGAGCTTGTTCAACGACATCGTCTACACACAGCTCAGCGGCGGGGGAGGCTTCACCGGATCGGTGAGCGGCAGGAAAGCCACCGCGACATTTGGAGCCGACGTCAAGGTTGACTACCAATTAGCGATCGTCGAAGCGGGGGGTGCTTACGAAATCTGGTCCCGCGGCAGCCAAGGCTCCGCGGGTTCCACAGCTTTTGACCTGCTTGCGGGCGCGCGCTATTGGCACCAAGAGGCAGATGTCTCCGCTGATGTGACGGGCACCGTGGCGCTTAACGGCCCCCTCGGTATCACCATAACCGGAAATCGCCAGATTGCATCATCCGGTTCCGTCGATTGGGTCGATCCGTTCATCGGGGCACGTGTGCGGCAGCAGTTGGCGCCTGGCCAGGAGATCGTGCTTCGCGGCGACGTTGGTGGCTTCGGCGCCGGTAGCCAATTCTCATGGCAGGGAATTGCCACCTACAACTGGCTGCTCGGTGCAACCCACGGCATCCCGGTCGATGGCTACGTTGGATTTCGGGCTTTGTCGGCAGACTATTCGCAGGGTTCCGGCACATCCAAATTCGGATTCGACAACGTCATATACGGACCGGTGATAGGCGCGACCATGAGGTTCTGAAGTCAAGTCGCCCGCGATCAGGACTGTCACTGACCGGTGGGCCTAGCCTGGATGACCGAGCGCTTCCGGCGTGCTCGCCCCAAGCGATTGTGAGCGGTAAAAGTCGGAAGAGACATTCGCTCCCGGCAGGACGAAGCTCTTGACGACGGACCGCTTCTGGCCCAAACGGCATAGCCGCAATTTTGCAGGCATCTAAACTATTCAGGGAGCGCTTTAGAACCAGAAGATGCGCTTTCCTTCGTTCTTCATGCTGATCATGGCCTCATGTTGCGCCTCCGCTGCACGCGATGGCGGTTAATTGTTGCTCTTCTGCTTCATCATAAGATCCATGTTCCTGGTCGACCGAGAAGCTACCCGGCTTCTGCCGCGGCGGGAACTCCTGGAAGGTTGCGAGATGCTGCCCGACGATCGCCTGCGCTGGGACCAATACAAACAAGTGCTCGACGAACCATTTGTCATAGGCGCCTGCCTCGTGCTCGGCACGCTCGAAGGGATCGGAACGCAGGTTGAAGATCTTGGGCGCGCGCAGCGGGACTAACGGCTGCATCCAGACCTCCAAGCCATGAGCCTGCTGCTCCATGAACACTACTTTGTATTGGTCGTAACGGAGGCCGGCTAGGTTGCCGTCATCGGTCCAGTAAAAGAATTCATGGCGCTCGTCGGGTCCTTTGGCAGACAGCAGGTCGCGCTGGTCGTAGCCGTCGAGGTGCACCTTGAAGGTCTTGCCACCTGCGTCATAGCCCTGGAGGAGCTTGGCCTTGATGTCGGGGTCGCCCGCCGCCGCGACTAGCGTTGGCACCCAGTCTTCGGCCGAGACGATGTCATTGATCTCGGTGCGCGGCTGCACCAGTGCGGGCCAACGGACCATTGCCGGCACGCGATAGCTGCCTTCCCAGTTGGTGTTCTTTTCCCCGCGGAAAGGCGTGGTGCCGCCATCGGGCCAGGTGAATGTCTCGGCGCCGTTGTCGGTCGTATAGATCACGATGGTATTGTCCGCGATGCCGAGATCGTCGAGCTTCTTTAGAAGCTGGCCGACCTGACCGTCATGCTCCACCATGCCGTCGGGATAGATGCCAAGACCCGTCTTGCCCTCGAACTCCGGCTTGAGGCGGGTCAAGATATGCATGCGGCTCGGATTGAACCAGGCAAGAAACGGCTTCTTGTCCCGGTTGGCGCGATCGATGAAGTCGAGCGTGGCGTTGAGAAACTCCTGGTCCACTGTCTCCATGCGTTTTTTGTCGAGCGGGCCGGTGTCCTCGCAATTCTGCTTTCCCCATTTGCCGAAGCGGGGATCTTCCCCTGGGGTCTCGACGGTGGTGGCGGTGCACCGAAGCACGCCACGCGGACCGAATTTCAGTCTGAACTCCGTGTTCTTGGGATAATCGGGGTGCTCCGGCTCATCCTCGGCATTGAGGTGGTAAAGATTGCCGAAGAACTCGTCAAAGCCATGCACGGTTGGCAAGAACTCGTTGCGGTCGCCGAGATGGTTCTTGCCGAATTGTCCGGTGGTGTAACCGAGCGGCTTGAGCAGTTCGGCGAGCGTCGGATCCTTCTCGGATAGTCCTTCTTTGGCTCCGGGCAAGCCAACCTTGAGAAGGCCGGTGCGCATCGACCTCTGTCCGGTGATGAAAGCGGCGCGCCCGGCGGTACAGGATTGCTGCCCGTAATAGTCGGTAAAGATCGCGCCTTCATTGGCGATGCGATCGATATTGGGTGTGCGATAACCCATCATGCCGCGGTTGTAGGCGCTGATGTTCCAATAGCCGATGTCATCGGCCATGATGACGAGGATATTTGGCTTCTGCTCTTGTGCGACGGCTGGAATAGCCAATCCGATTGCGATCAAGCCGATGGTCAGCACTGCCGCTAAAGCGCCCACTTGACGAGGCGCTCGACTGGGATGTTCTGCTGAAACGATCCGGATCGTACTCATGGCTTTCTCCAGATTTTGATTGAGAAACCAGTCTTGGTCTGGGGGCCGTCACAATCAAGCTGCGCACGATCGGGCAGCCCGAGTGCAATGCCGCGTCAGAGCCGCTTCTGGCCCATAGCGGACATCTGGGGGCGTCCTCTTTATGGTGAGGACGCCCCGCTCAGGCGGCAGATCGCGCAAGACGATCACGCTGCATCGCTTGAAACAAGTGATCCAAAGCCATCTTCGCGATCCGGCACTGGATCCTTGCCACGCCGCGGCGCTTGCCGGCATCAGCAAGCGTCACGCGAACCGGCTACTGGCGCTCGAAAGAACTTCGCGGGAGCGCTTCATTTTTTCCGCGAGGCTGGAACGCTGTCACGCCGCCTTGCAGGATTGCACGCTAGACCACCAAACGATCACCGAGATCGCATTCACCTGGGGCTTCAACGATTGCGGTCATTTCAGCCGATCGTTCAGGGCGCGATACGGCATGTCACCGAGTGACTTTCGCTATAGCATGCGTGACGGCGCCGCCAAGTGAGTAGGAGAGCGGCACAGGAGAGCCCGTCATGGCCGGGCCTGTCCCGGCCATCCACGTCCTTTGTCCTCGGCCAGAAATTCGTGGATGCCCGGCACAAGGCCGGGCATGACGATGCTCTTTAATGCCGAACGCTGCTAGGCCGCTTCGGCGCCCTTGGTGGCGTCGCCGGCCGTGTAGGACTTGGCGCCGGTGCCGGCGAGCTTGCCCTCGTTGACGATGAGATATTCGGTGCGGATCGGCTTGTTGGCGAAATACAATTCCAGAATCTCGCGGGTGCCTGCCGCGTAGCGGGTTTGCGCCGACAGCGACGTGCCCGACACGTGCGGCGTCATGCCGTGATGCGGCATGGTGCGCCACGGATGGTCCTTGGGCGCCGGCTGCGGGAACCAAACGTCGCCGGCATAGCCGGCAAGCTGGCCACTCTCCAGCGCCCGCACCACGGCATCGCGATCGACGATCTTGCCGCGCGCCGTGTTCACGATGTAGCTGCCGCGCTTCATCATGCCAATCAGTTTGTCGTTGAACAAATTCTCCGTCTCGGGGTGCAGCGGGGCGTTGATGGTGACCACGTCACAGACCTTGACCAAAGACTCGACCGTTGGGTGGAAGGTCAAGCCAAGCTCTTCCTCGACCGCCTTCGGCAGGCGGTGCTTGTCATAGTAGTGGAGCTTGACATCGAAGGGCTTGAGGCGGCGAAGCGCGGCAAGCCCGATGCGGCCGGCGGCAACCGTGCCGACATTCATGCCTTCGAGGTCGTAGGACCGCTCGACGCTGTCGGCGATATTCCAGCCGCCGCGCACCACCCAGCCGTAAGACGGGATGTAGTTGCGCACCAGCGCCAGGATCATCATCACGATGTGCTCGGAGACGCTAATCGAGTTGGAATAGGTCACCTCGGCGACGGTGACGCCTTTTTCCATGGCGGCTTGCAGATCGGTGTGGTCCGAGCCGATACCCGCGGTGATGATCAGCTTCAGCTTCTTCGCCTTGTCGAAGCGCTCCTTGGTCATATAGGCGGGCCAGAAGGGTTGCGAGATGACGATCTCGGCGTCAGGCAACTCCTTCTCGAATTCCGAGTGCGGCCCTTCCTTGTCGGAGGTCACCACCAGCGTGTGGCCCGCCTTCTCCAGGAACTTGCGCAAGCCCAGCTCGCCGGACACGCTGCCGAGCAACTCGCCCGGTTTGAAGTCGATAGCGCTCGGCCTCGGCGCGGTCTGACCGTCGGGATATTTGGTGATCTTCGGAATGTCGTCGCGGGCATAGCTCTTCGGATAGCCGTCGACCGGATCTGGGTAGAGAACAGCAAGAACTTTGGCCATGTCACTAACTCCTTGGCTTGGCGCGTGTGCGCAAAACACCTGCCGCAAGCGAAGACTTGCGGCGCAAGTGATCGTGCGCAGGCCCTATGGGTGGTTGGGATCAGGCTCGGCGCTTCCCGCCGTCCATCTCCCGTCGCGTTTCCTCTGCCGGCGGCGCTCTTGGCTGACCTTCTCAACCACTCGGCGTACTGAGCTTTCATCTTCGAGGCCCGAGAGATCAAGTAGCTGCTTGGAAACGCTCGATAGGATTTCTCTATCAGCGGCATTCGGTCAGTGGACAAACGCGCATGGGGCTGGAATGTTGCCTGCGATATTGCCGCAGCCGGAAAGAGCCATGACACTGCCGAAGACCCTGAATGAAGGCTATCGACGTTTCCTGCGCGACCGCCATGCCCCGGATCGGGGCCGCTATATTCAACTCGCCGAGCTTGGTCAGGCGCCCACCGCGATGGTCATCGCCTGTTGCGACGCGCGCATCGACGTGTCGGCGATCTTCGATGTCGAGGCGGGGGAGTTGTTCATCCTACGCAACGTCGCCAATCTCGTGCCCAACTACGAGCCCGACGGCAAACATCACGGCACCAGCGCGGCGATCGAGTTCGCCGTGCAGGAATTGAAAGTGCCGCACTTTGATCGTGCTCGGGCACTCCCATTGCGGCGGCATCGAAGCCTACCGGCAGAAGGTGAGAAACAAAGTGCCTGAGCGGGGCTTTCTCGGCAGCTGGCTGACGCTGCTTGACGGGCTGAAGATCGTCGAAAGCGACGGCTTCACCTATGGCGACGAGACTGCCTTCGAGCTCGCCGGGGTCAGGTCGTCGCTCGTGAAGCTGCGCGACTTCCCCTTCGTGCGCAAGCGGGAGAAGGCCGGACTGCTCTCGCTGCACGGCTTACATTTCGATCTGGCGAGCGGGAGCTTGATTGCCCTCGATGAAGCGATCGGTAGTTTCGTCAAGCCTCGGCGGCGCGTAACCTTCAGCGCAGCGCTGCCCAGAGCAGCACCGCCGTGGCGAGCAAGCCGAGAGCGGAACGGACGGCGTGCAGTCTTCCCCATTGCTCGATGAGCTTGCGGCTGTCCGCGCCGGCGTCCTCGGGCGCCGTGGCCATCAGCAGAGTGTTGGTCGGCATGATGGCGATCAGGGTGTAGGGCCAATTGGCGAGGAGGATCGACGTGCCGAGCAGCCACCGCAAATCTCCGGTCTGCCACCAGGCCACCGCACCACAGGCAAAGCCGAGCACTGCCAGCGAGGCTTGCATGGCGAAGCCGCGCTGATAGGCAGGCTTCCATTCGGTGAGCAAAGCGCGATCGGCGAGCCTGAGGCGCGCGGGCTGCTCGGCGACATTGATGTAAATCGCCGCGCCGGTAAAGGCGGCGGCAATGATCAGCGCCAACTGTCCTAGAATCATGCATCTTCCGCCTGTGTGAGGGGGCCTGCCTCACCTCAGCAGAGCTTCGTGACGGCCTTTAGGAGGGCCGTCAGGCCGCCTTTTCCAGCAGATTGCGGTTGATGATGAGCTCGGCGATCTGCACCGTGTTGAGCGCGGCGCCTTTGCGCAGATTGTCCGACACGACCCAGAAGGACAGGCCGTTGTCGACGGTCTGGTCCTCGCGGATGCGGCTCACATAGGTCGCGTAGTCGCCGACGCATTCGATCGGCGTGACGTAGCCGCCGGGCTCCTGCTTGTCGACCACCAGCACGCCCGGCGCCTCGCGCAGCACCTCGCGCGCCTCCTCGGCGGTGATCGGCCGCTCGAACTCGACATTGACCGCTTCGGAATGGCCGACGAACACCGGCACGCGCACGCAGGTCGCGGTGAGCTTGATCTTCGGATCGAGAATCTTCTTGGTCTCCGCCATCATCTTCCACTCCTCCTTAGTCGAGCCGTCTTCCATGAAGACGTCGATGTGAGGAATGACGTTGAAGGCGATCTGCTTGGTGAAGACCTTGGCCTCCGGCACATCGGTGACGAAGATGCCCTTGGTCTGGTTCCACAGCTCGTCCATGGCCTCCTTGCCGGCGCCGGAGACCGATTGATAGGTGGCGACGACGACGCGCGTGATCTTGGCCAAATCATGCAGCGGCTTCAGCACCACGACGAGCTGGGCAGTGGAGCAATTCGGATTGGCGACGATGTTCTTCTTGGCGAAGCCAACCACGGCGTCGGCGTTGACCTCGGGCACGATGAGCGGCACGTCGGGGTCCAAGCGCCAGAAGGAGGAATTGTCGATGACGACGCAGCCTTGGCTGCCGATGCGGGGCGCCCACTCCTTGCTCACGGCGGAGCCGGCCGACATCAGGGCGAAGTCCACCCCGCGAAAGTCGAAATTCTCCAGATCCTGGCATTTCAGGCGATTCTCGCCATAGGAGACCTCGACGCCCATCGACCGGCGCGAGGCGATGGCGAACACCTCGTCGGCGGGGAACTCCCGCTCGGCCAAGATATTGAGCATCTCCCGCCCGACATTGCCGGTGGCGCCAATCACGGCGACTTTATAGCCCATGACTCCCGTTCCTTCGCGGTTAGGCACATTCTCGCGTTCGGCCGGGGATGTAAGGGGAAGCGCGGCGGAATGTAAAGCCGCCCCAGCGTCCCTAGCCGCTCCCCCAACGGGAGTGTGGCAAACGCCACAGCGCCAAATTGAGGACTCCGACAAAACTCCTTCTGCTCGAAATGGTCTCGGGCAGCGCAACTGGAAAGGAGATCCTCAATGTCCCTCAAGTTCACGGCGATGGGCACGTTGCCCATACTCAGCACCATCGGCACCCGCGAACAAGCCGAAGACCCGCTCGAGACTCTAAACTGTCGCCTCCGGGGGCGCCGGGCCCCGAAGGCGGCTCCTAAGGGGCGTTCAGTTGGCACTCTCTGCCGGGCTTTGCATCTTCTGCATCGCAGCTTCGCCTCCTCCTCTCAGCGTATCCGCTCACTGACGGCGCAGCCTTGATGACGCGGTGACCTATCGCCGCTATTGCGGCCCTGGTAATCTCGGCCAATCGCACGCGGCAGGGGGAAGGGCGAATTGGCTCCGAGCGTTCTCAATCACCTGCCGATGGATTTGGCTGCGGTGTCGTGGATCGACCTGCTCGGCTATGCCGCCTCGCTGCTGGTGCTCACAACATTCTGCATGAGCACCATGCTTCGCCTCCGCTGGGTGGCCATCGGCAGCAATGTGCTTTTCATTCTGTTTGGCTATTTTGGTCACATCTACCCGGTGATGATCCTTCACGTCATCCTGTTGCCGGTGAACGCGATCAGGCTGGCCCAGATCTATCGCCTCGGCCGCAGCATCGCGCGATCCGACGGGGAAGGCTTGTCGGTCGAAAGCCTGCTGCCATTCATGACGCGCCGCAACCTGCCGGCCGGGACCACCCTGATCACCAAAGGGGACCCCGCCGACAAGCTCTATTATCTGATGGAGGGGCAAATCGCATCGTCGAGATCGGCAAGACGCTTGGTCCCGGTTCGGTGATCGGCGAGATCGGGGTGTTTGCTCCCGATCACCGGCGCACCGCGACGGTGGTCGTCTGCTCGACCGATTGCGTGGTCTACGAGCTGACGGAGCGCAAGACTAAGGAGCTGTATTTCCAGAACCCGGCCTTCGGCTATGCGGTCATGCAATTGGTCATCGGCCGCCTGTTGGAGAACCAGCATTTCGGGTTTGCCGCCCCGGAAATTGCTCAGCCCGCCGCTATCGCGCGCGCTTAGCGGCGGCGGTTATCCAGCGCCAAGGCGCCGGGACCTGCGCCCGCGAGCGCGAGAAAGCCGCCGGCAATAGTGATGTTCTTCATGAAGTTGATCATCTGCATCATGTCGCCGGGGTGCCAGTGGTACAACAGCGCGGCAAGCACGCAGAAGCCGGCAAGGGCGATGGCGGCGAAGCGGGTGAAGAGCCCAAGCAGCACGCAAAGCCCGCCGCCTGCCTCGGTCAGGATGACGAGCGGAAGCAGAATGCCGGGGATGCCGTGCGCGATCATGTCGGCCTCGGTGCCGGTATAGCCGAAGATCTTGCTGATGCCCGCCTGGATGAACATGATCGACAGCAGCAGGCGGCCAAGCGCGATGAAATAAGGTCCGGAATAATACATCGCGTTTCCCTCTGTGGTTAGGCCCCTAACGGACGGCCCCTTACTGAGTTGGATCAATTGCCCTTGTTGCCCGGTAGCTCGTCCTTCACCTCGGCGCATTTCTTGGTGGCGAAGTCGTTCACCATGCGCACTACCTCCGGCCCTAGCACGTTCGTCGAATTGTCGAGCCCGGTGCCGGCATAGAGGCAAAGACTTGCACAGCTTGGGCGCCTTCACACGAGTGCTCTAGGCCAAGTTGGTCCCTGCACTGAGTTGTATCAAATGCAGGCGCTCTCAGAAAAAATCCGTCAGCGGCTCAATCCTCCGCCTATGCCTAATCTCGTCGCTGAGGCGGATACTCTGATCGCCAAACTCAGCGGGCAACCGTGGGCCAAACAAATTCTCAAAGAGATGAAGCCCGCCGATGAGGCCTGAAGTCGTCGCTGACGCCGGAGCAAAAGGCGGCAATGGCCGAGTGGCTGCGGAGGTCTAAATCAGCGTTGCCAGCTTGAGGCGGATTTGCTGAGCCTCGCCATAGGTGACGCCATCTAGGGCGTGTACTCATAAACCGACAGCCAAATGCCGACTTGGATGTGCCGCCCAGAGCTTCAGTTAGCAACGACCTTCCTGCAGCCCAACAAGCCACGCTAGTGCGTTCGATCGCCCGTCTTAACGCCACTGCGCTTCAGCGGATCGGCTCTTCGTAGGCCGTCCAATCTACACTTTCGAGTTCGCGCTTTTGGGCTGCAACATCGGGACGCCCAAATGGCTGTAGCATTGTCGCGTGTGCCGATGGCATGCAAACGACGGGCGCCGGTTCCATATCGAACGGTTTTTCACCGTTGCTCGCCGCAAGGCACAAGTGCTCGAGGCCAGTCTGCATCTGCAGGGAGTAATCAACAGCGGAGGCTGAACCGGGAACCGGCGGATTCCCAGGGAATTTCGTTTTAGGATCAAACACTTCTCCTGGCTTTATGTCTCGAAAGTAATCCTTCAGTCGTTGCGCATACATGGCCGGTGTCGCGGGCATAGTGGGGACGGGGAAATCATCGCTTCGCGGAAACTGTCCGGCTCCATGGCAGGACTTCGCAGGAACTCAGCAGGTTGTCAGCAGGGCCGTTCACCCTTCCGCCCCAACCCATTTCTGGGCGTTCGGCCCAACCAAACACAATGCCCGAAAGCGTGGGGTCGACGACGTTCTCAGATAACGCAGTGCCCGGAGGCTGCGTCGGATCGTTGCCCCAGCTGAGGCCAACCGGGCGTAAGCGGCGCCACGGGTCACCTGATGCAACCGCCGAGTTATACACAAACGTGCCGAACAGCCACCCCGTCTGCCCTGCCCGATCGTCGCGCACAGCAATATCGACTTGGAGCAAATGCACCGGATGCACCCGCGTGGCTGTGTGCGTTGGAGAGGTGTCGCGATCCGTGTCAGCCATCCACTCGGGTGAACCGCTCAAGTAAGGCAGATCGTGATCAGTGGCGGTCGTGAACAGCAGCTTGAAACTGACGGTGCCGACCGGGAATAGAATGTGGCTGATATCTGGATCGCAGGGATTCGCCCACACCTTTGCAAATTCGGTCGCCCCGTACGAATTGTAGAAGCCCACTGCCCAGGTATCGAAGGAGGCCGTAAGCGCTGGGGCATACTGATCCGGCCGCGATGCGCGTTCCTTTGTGAGCCCGTGGACGAATTCGCGGCCGGACTTACCCTGTTGCATCCAGATGGCGTGGTACCAGTCGCGCCGCGGGTTCTCGGCGACTTTGAAATCCACCGCTTCATTTCCATCGAATGCATAGTCCAAAACGTCATTCATGTACGCCTTCCAGTCCGCCCGAAAATCCTTGCTCATAAACGACGGCAGCTTCTCGGTAGGAGTAGAAGGGTAGTTTACCCGTGCAACGAAGGCCTGACTTGCTGTGTAGTTTGGCGGTACTCCATATGTTTGATTGTAGCTCGGCACCACACACAGACCGAGCGCTGGCTGTGCCAAAAACAAACCGAAAGGGAGGCACGCCACGACGATGACTTGCCGCATGGTTCGCCCCTAATCCCGCCCTCAACTCCCGAAGAGTGTAATATCGCGGCACCTCAAACCAATTATATAGCGTCCACGAGCTAAGCGCACGCTCCAGTTCTCGAAGATGACGTTACGGTATGTCGTGATCGATCTCCCCTGCCCTCGACCAAGCAGATGCCACACTAGTGCAGCAAAGGCCTAGGGCTAATCGTGCGTGGTGGTGATCCCTCGCCATCACAGGTTCCCCCCACAACGGAACCCTAGCAGCCCCGCTCCCCCCAATAGGGCACCGGGCCGAAGCCTGGCGCCTATCCGTGCTAACCTCCAGCAATGACCGGCCACTGCCGTGAATGCAAACAGCCTCTCGTGGAAATCGACAACCGCAGCAAGCGCCTCGCCGGCTGCATGACATGCAACATCTGGTGGTCGGCTGACGACAAAAAGATCCGGCTATCGGAAGAGGATCTGCGGGCGCTGCACGCCATGCGGAGAAAATAAAAGGGGCGCCTGGCCGAAGCCGACGCCCTCAGTCTAGTTTGCCGAGCAGGGTTGGCAGTTTGGCAATGCCGCTCGCGCTACGCCTCGCCTCATCGAGGGTCAGCGCATTCGCAATTTGTGCATCCGGAGCCACGACCGATCGCTTCGCTGGCGAATGTTACTGACATCCCGCAGCGGTTATCGTTTTGTAGCGAGGGCAGCAGTAAGTGCCTTCGCCCTGGGAATAACAATTCTCCGACACGCAAAAATGTCAGTACTTGTCGCAGCATGTAGCGTTGGCCCCCGGCGTACACCCCATACCGCAGCGTGCTTGTCCAGTCATCGCATTACATTGCTGTTGGGGAGCCGTTTGTAGAGCTGCTGTCTGAGCGTGTGTGGTGTTTGCCAAGACCATGCTCAATATCGCCAATGCCGCGACACCACCGATCCAAATACCAGTACGTTTGAACGTATTCTGAGCCATTGAGACCTCCACATCGTGTGCGTCACATGGTATCCCAAGGCGGTAGTGTCACCGCACGGTAGCAGGTGCCAACCTTCAGGCGACGTCCGTCGGCTTCCTCTGTGGGCCGCCCTCCGCGTACTGTTTCAGCGGGATGCCTTCTACGAACTTCAGCGCCTTCGCGAGGTTGCCCACACTATCCTTCATAAAGTCGGCCTTAGCCCGCTGACTGCTGAAACAATAAGTCTTTCCTCCGATTGTCGCGCTGATTGAGCAATCGGTTGGCACGACTTTACCAAGGGCAAGGCCTTGAACGCAGGAGTTATTAAACTCACCCTGACTCAATGGAATCGGATCCTCCCTTATCGCCATTGTCTTCTCCCTGAAATTCATCCTTCAACTGAGGATAGCTTACACCAAGCCCAGACAACCTAATGTGAATTTTGCCACAATAGCTCCTAAACTTGGATTCTAGACCACTCCTCAACTAACCGCTCTTGCTCGCGCTCTAGTGCAGCCTTCGCACTATACCGCTTCATCGTGTTGCGGTGAGCGGTCCCGCGTCTTGTCCCCAAGCGCGAAGCCGAGGCCATAGCGGGAGCTGGCGGCCTTCTTGTTGCTACGTTTTAGTGGAACCTGTCGCATGTCGATTCCGTTGGCCCGGAGTACGATCGCGTTTACTCATACGATCGTTCGGTCGAGCATTCGCAAGGTGTGGGAGACTCCACCATGTCGCACGCAAAGCGACCTTCGAAGCGAATGCATCGGGCATGCGCCGTACCATTGTTGGGGGCGGCGGGGTTGTCGTTGTCGCTGGCGAGCGGCGCACCCGCAGCGACCGAGGGACCGGCAGCGGATATGCCGACGCAGAACACCGGGATGAGTCACGAGATAACTCTCGGTGAGGAGGAAATCTCTGACGTCAGCTTGGCGACGTTCTATGTCTTCGACAAAGAGAACCCCGGCACACTCGGCATACAACTTGCCCGAGGCGGCGGCTGCGGAGGCGGCGGCTGCGGCGGCCACGGCGGCGGCTGCGGAGGCGGCGTGGATGCGCCCTGCCGGGGTCGCAGGCTGCGGCGGCGGAGGATGCGCCGGCGCCGGCGGTTGCGGAGGCTGTTCCCACGGCGGTTGCGGAGGCTGTTCCCACGGTGGTTGCAGAGGGTGCCACGGAGGCTGTGGCGGTGGCGGCTGTGTCGGGGTCTGGTGGGGCGGCTGCGGCGGCTGCGGTGGCTGCGGCGGGAGTTGTTGGATATGGACCCCACTTGGCTGGGTTTGGGCTTGCTGAAAGACACTCGGAAATCGAGGAGAAAACTAACACGGGAAGGGATTGTGCAGGGTCGAGTTCACCAATGGTAAGCGGCCAGGGGTGAGACTGAGATAGTCCGCTGCCTTCCCCGCCCCTCTGGTACCCCCAAGCCCGTTTCGCCCGCCCCGGACGCGCCGTGCGCTACTGGTGGATATTTTGTGGGTCAACCTATAATCACCGGCAGAAAACCGCATAAAACCGCCGTTATCTCACGGAGTATGGTTCCGGGTAGGGAGAGTGTCCAGCGCGGCAGCTTCTTAGGCGCCGCGGTCGAGCGCGGCGATGATGGCCGTACCCATCTCCGCGGTGCCGACGGTGCGGCAGCCACTTTGGGCGATATCGGCGGTGCGGTAACCCTGATCGAGCACGCTGGCGATGGCCTTCTCGATTCTGTCCGCGGTCGCGCCCTGATCGAAGGAATAACGAAGCGCCATGCCGAAGCTCGCAATCGTGGCGATCGGGTTGGCGATGCCGCGCCCGGCAATATCGGGAGCCGAGCCATGCACGGGCTCATACAAGGCGCGCCGGCGGCCTTGTCCATCGGCGGCGCCGAGCGACGCTGAGGGCAGCATGCCGAGCGAGCCCGTGGCCATCGCCGCCTCGTCGGATAGCATGTCGCCGAACAGATTGTCGGTGACAATGACGTCGAACTGCTTCGGTTGCCGCACGAGCTGCATGGCGCAATTGTCGGCGAGGATATGCTGCAGCGTCACGTCGGCGTAACGCTCCTTGTGCAGCCGCGTCACCACCTCGTTCCACAGCACGCCGGTCTTCATGACGTTGCGCTTCTCGGCGGAGTGCACGAGGTTGCGGCGTTTCCGCGCGAGCTCGAAGGCGACGGCGGCGATGCGCTCGATCTCGTAGGTCTCATAGACTTGCGTATCGACGGCGCGCTTTTGGCCGCCGCCGAGGTCGACGATCTCCTTCGGCTCGCCGAAATAGACCCCGCCGGTCAGCTCGCGCACGATCATGATGTCGAGGCCGTCGACGAGGTCTCGCTTCAGCGATGAGGCATCGGCGAGCGCCGGGTAGCAGATCGCAGGGCGGAGATTGGCGAACAGCTCGAGGTCCTTGCGGAGGCGAAGCAGCCCAGCCTCGGGACGCTGGTCGTATGGCACGCCGTCCCACTTGGGGCCGCCCACGGCGCCGAGCATGACGGCTTTGGCTTGAAGCGCCTTTTGCATGGTCGCCTCGGAGATGGCTTCGCCATGCGCGTCGTAGGCACAGCCGCCGACGAGGTCGGTCTCGGTCTCGATGGAAGCGATGCCTCTGGCATTGACCCAGCCGACCAACCGGCTGACCTCGGCCATGACCTCGGGGCCGATGCCGTCGCCGGGAAGCAACAAGAGATTGTAAACAGCCATGAATTCCGATCCACCCTGTGCTAGGACGACGCCGGCTAAGACAACGAGAGCGCCGGCGATTGCCTAACGGGAGAGTGGAATGCTGACAAGGGTGCTGTTTGCTTTGGTGATGATCTGCGGGATGGCCGTCGCTGGCTCGGCCGAGGACGCTAAGGTGCTCGCGCTTGGCATCACCGATCATGAGGTCACCGAAGCGGAGCTCGATAAGGGTGACTCACTGCCGGCGCCGCATTTCAACACGCCGGCGGTGGCCTATGTGTTTGCTGCCAACGTCAAGAAAGGCGACATCGTCGAGATCTCGCTGGACCTTCGCGACAAGCCGCTGCTCCGCAACACGCAAACGCTTGCGGAGGACCAGGCTAGGCTCTTGCTGCAAGCGGGGAAGCGTGGAGTTCCAGCGGGCGGCTGGCCCGAGGGCACGTATCACGCGGAGCTGAAGATCACCCGGGACGGCAAGCCGTTGATCAGCGAAAGCTCGAAGCCAATCCCGTTCGACTAGCCGAGGCCGGCGCTTAGGCCCAAGGGCGGCGCATTTTCGCCTCGCCCTCGAACGCAGCGATGGCGTCGGCCTTCTCCATGGTCAGCCCGATATCGTCGAGCCCTTCCATCAGGCAACGCTTCAGGAACGGATCGATGTCGAAATGGATCACGCCGCCGTCTGGCCCTCTGATCTCCTGATTCTCGAGATCGACGGTGATGGTGGCGTTGGCGCCGCGCGAAGCGTCGTCGAGCAGCTTGTCGATCTCGGCCTGCGGCAGCGCGATGGGCAAGATGCCGTTCTTGAAGCAGTTGTTGTAGAAGATGTCGGCGAAGCTCGGCGCGATAATGCAGCGGAAGCCGAAATCCAAGAGCGCCCAGGGCGCGTGCTCGCGGGAGGAGCCGCAGCCGAAATTGTCGCCGACGATGAGGATCTTGGCCTGATGGTAAGGCGGGTTGTGCAGCACGAAGTCTGACCGCGGCTTGCCCGCCTCGTCATAGCGAAGCTCGGCGAACAGGCCGCTGCCGAGCCCGGTGCGCTTGATGGTCTTCAGATATTGCTTGGGGATGATCATATCGGTGTCGATATTGATCATCGGCAAGGCCGCCGCGATGCCGGTCAGCGTGGTGAATTTTTCCATGATTCCGCTCCCGCATAGGGATCATCCGGTCAAATGGCGTCCCGAGCGCGCTTTGTAAAGTCCAGGATGAGGTGCGGCCGTGGGGCTATTGGGGCGCGAGCGCCTGCGCCTTCGCCTTTCCCTTGTCGGCCGGCTGGGCTGGCGCGCTCGCTGACTGTGTGGTGCCACTCTCAATGAGCTGCTTGTAGTAGCTGCGCATGGTCTCGCAGCGCTGCGGGCCCGGCGGATGCACCGAATCGCCTTTCAGCGTCGAGATGAAGGTGCAGATGTCTTCCATGCCCACGGCATCGAGCCAGCCCCATTTCACGCCACGCCTTATGGCGAAGAGGTCGGCCTTGGTCTCGTCGGGCCCTTCGAATTGGTGGCCGCATTCGTGGGAGTAGACATAGAGCTTCACCGCCGTTGAGAGCCCGGTGATCTTCTTGGTGTTGAGGATCAAAAAGCCAGGAAACGCCCCGCCCCAGCTATCGAAATTGGAATTCAGCACCGTGGGCCGCTTGCCGCAATTGACGGTCCTGCCGTCGATCTTGAGGGCGCCCTGGGCGATGAGTTTTGCGTCGGGGCCGGCCTCTTTCATGTATTCCTCGACCGTGGGCCCGCTTGAGCCGTCGAGAAAGGTCGATTCCTGAGCGCGAGTGATGCCCGGCTGAAAGGCAAGAGCCCCGAACACCAGGACGCCAAGCAGCGCCCCCTCAATTCGCGTCGATGCATCCCTCATGGCGCCTCCAGCTTACGAGGCGATTGGGCTTTGTGCAATCGGCCTCCGAGGGGCCCTGAAACGTGGCTATCTGCCGCCGTCGCGCGCGGTCACGCCGCCTTTGCCGAAACATTGGCGGAGCTGATTGCAGCGCTCCTCGGGGTCCGGATGCATCGGACCGTGACCCGCGATGTTGAACACCGCGCAGATGTCGTCGAGCGCCTGGTCGTTAAGCCAGCCCTCGCGCCTCGCGCGCCGCACCGCGTAGCAATCGGCCTGATTCTCGTCCGGCCCGTACAGGATGTGCCCGCATTCATGGTAGTAGATCAGCCACTGCACTTGCCGCGGCAGTGGGTTCAAGGCCTGCATGTTGAGCATGATCACCGTCGAGGAGACGGCGAAGCCTTCGAAATCCCTGAGCAGCGTCTGAGTGCCGCCACAGGACAGCCGCCGGCCGGCGATCACGAGCCTTCCAGGAGCGACCACCTTGTCCTTCTCGATGCCAAGAGCCCGATGCTCTGGGCCAGCCACGGCGATGGCAAGAAAAAGCGCAAGAATGGCCCGTAGGCGGGCAGCCGACCCCATCGATTATATCCCCTGCTGCCCAGCGTCCTCGGCCCAGTCTGGCGGGCGGCGTGCGCCTCCGTCAACGCCAAAAGCCCGCGTGCCAAAGGTGGCATGTGGACATGACACTTCGCCAGCGCGCGGGGCAGTTTTCGGCAGAAACCAACCACCCCGTACCCCTTGCAAATTAAGCGATTCGTGGCCTAATGTTAGCCCGAGGTTAGACCACTGATAATCGTTAGCCGGTGTTAGACCGGGAGGCTAAAAGGAGGATTTTCCGATGCTTCGCGCCAAGCGACTAAACGACGATGGGGTTGCCAATCTCAAGGCTTCCGACAAGCGCCAGACAATCCCCGATCCTGAATTGCGCGGCCACTATATCAGGGTCATGCCGACAGGGACGAAATCCTTCTTTGCCGTGGCACGCGACCCGAACGGAAAACAGATTTGGAAGCTCATTGGGTCCGCCGACTCCATGAAGATTGACGACGCGCGCGAGAAGGCCATGGCGGTAATCCGCTCGATCCGCTCGACGGTGCTCACCGAGGCCGAGGGTGACGCGACCTTTGAGAGTGTGGCGGGTACGTG
Organism: uncultured Alphaproteobacteria bacterium; assembly: GCA_963839245.1. GTDB lineage: Bacteria > Pseudomonadota > Alphaproteobacteria > Rhizobiales > Methyloligellaceae > Methyloceanibacter. The sequence continues at coordinate 77,192 of CAWIUJ010000002.1, forward strand.
GTTTCAGCGTCATGTCGTTAAGTCCAACTTGCGCTCGCAGGAGACGATTCGCGCACTACTCAAACGGCATATCTATCCGGCTTTTCGGGGGATGGATTTTGTTGATGTTCGCCGCACGCACATCGTCAAGTTGCTCGACCGCGTTGAGGATGGCAGCGGCCTCCGAAGCGCCGATTATGTGCTCAGCACCATTTCGAGCATTTGCCGGTGGTACGCCCTGCGCGATGAAAAGTACGAATCCCCGATCATTCCCGGCATGAAGCGCCGGGGCGACGATAGGCGCGACCGCATCTTGAAGGATGACGAGATTGCCGCGCTGTGGGAGGCCGATGACCTATTCGGCAATTTCACCAAGCTCGCGTTGCTGACCGCGCAACGGAAAGAAAAGATTGCCACCATGCGCTGGTCCGACATTCGCGGGGGCGTTTGGCATATTCCAGCCGAAGCCCGTGAGAAGGGAAACGCCGAGGCGTTGCGCTTGCCAGCAATGGCGCTCGACGTGATCGAGGCTCAGCGCCGCACGAATTCCGATAGTCCGTTTGTGTTTGCTAAGTCGGATAGCTCACCAAGGAGCAACCTTGCGCGGCAGAAAAAGATATTCGAAGCCGCGTGCCCGATGCCGCGTTGGACGATTTACGATCTTCGCCGCACCGCGCGCTCGCTAATGGCTGCGGCTGGCGTCACCACCTTACACGCCGAATTGGTGATGGGCCACAAGCAGGGTGGCGTGGCCGGAATTTACGACCGCCACGATTATCTCGACGAGAAAGCCGACGCGCTGTTGCGGCTGGCGAACAGGATTAGGGACATTGTGACCCCGCCGCCGTCGAATGTGCGGAAGATCGCTTGACCACATGGCAGCGAATCCACCATCAATGGACTCGCAACGGTTGCCCAAGGGGGGTCGCAAACCTTGGGAGCAAAACGTTGGACGTACTTTTTTTTGAGGACTTGCGCTCCAAGCGCATCGTCCGAACGTGGACCACCCTAAATAAGTGGATCGACACGCGGGGCTTTCCCCCTGGCCGCATCCTGGGCCGATTCCGTGTGTGGACTGAGGCCGAGGTCATGGCCTGGATCGAGGCCCAGCCCTACGAGAAGCAAAAGCCGCGCGGATTCCTAAAGCAGAAGGTGGCAGGGTAATGGGCCTCTTCTCGCCCTTCGGCCTCGACGGTGAAACCGAGGCCGTTCCCGCCTTCACGCCTACTCGTCTGGCTCAAGGCGCTGTGGCGGAAGCTGAAGCATGACCCTAGCTTCCCGCGTCCGCTGGTTATAGGGGGCACCCGCCTTTTCGATTGCGCCGAGCTTGATGCCTATGAGGATCAGCTACGCAACCGGAAATCGCGCCGTGATTTCGTTTCGAAAGACGATTTCGGTCGCTAAAAAGAAGGGAGAGCTTAGCCCCCCGGCTAGCTCCCCCCGTGTCGTGCAGCCGTTTTCCCTCTCGTCTGCGCGCGAATCGTTAACGAGTAGAGTTGGTAACCGTGGCGAAGATCGGGCAACCAGGCGCGACGCCTAAAAATTAGTCTGATCGCGTTGCAGAAAAGATACACGACTGACAAAAAGACCAGGGCTCAACAAAAAAGAAGGCACCCAACCGGGGGGTCGAGTGCCTCAAAAGCGCTTTGCGCGCAGCGTCGGGAGGGAAAGCCGACGCTTAACAGGTAACTTCGGCTAGACGGGGGGGACTACCGAGAAAGTTGTTACCTGAGCCCGCTAAACTATTGAGTAACCACCTCAGCTTCAAGAGCGCTCCATATTAAATTTTTGCAACACGCCTGTCCGGCTAAGCGAAAAGTCGGCCTTCCCAATGGGCCTCTGGCCCTTCGCGGTTTCAACGGTGAAGCACACAGGCCCAGGAAGGGAGGCCGGTGCGGGCGACGGTGACTTAGCGCTGTGGCAGTGCTATTCTTAAAGGACTGGCCCAAGCGGTAAGTGGCCAGTCGCTAACTAAGCCCCGTATTGCGTTCAGCAGCAACTCGACGCTCCAAGTCATAAGGAGCAGTGGGGGGTGGTAAAGCCATGACCATGCGAGCCGTCATATCAGCCCTGGGAAGCAGTGCCAGGAGCAAAATCATGACCCTGACCTCTAAGCAGGCGAGCGCCTCGCTGCCGACCGGCGAGGCCACAGGCGAGGCTCCGCAAGAGGATTGGCGAGCCGAGTGTGTGCGAGCCTACAGCGAGCACGAAGAACACAAGAAGCTTGGCCCCGCCACCATGACCGCAGAGGCTCGGCAGCCCATCGGGGCTTGGCTGAACCGCGACGACGAATTCAACGAGGCTGTCGTGTTGCTTAGGGCCTATCTACGCCAGCGCGGCTATCAGATAGGTCGCCGCTAAGAGGCCCCGGTGAGTCTGATAAGGCGGCCGACCCAAGCCGAAGCCTCAATCCGCTTTGCCGAGTAAGGTCGGCAGCTTGGCGATGTTACTCGCTATGCGACGCGCCTCATCAAGAGTCAGCGCCTTGGCGATTCCAGCATCGCGTGGACCAGCGTGGCCGTACACATAAGCTAAGGTCTGACCGTTTGAGTCTATGACCTTGAACCCGCCCTCGATAGGTTCGACGGTCCATGGTGCCGGGAAATAATCCTTTTTGCCGTGCTGCTCATCGTTATCTTCGGCATTAGCTATTTGCGGATAGTGTTCGTTGCCTGCTTGTGGCCTGCTCCTTACTCTTTTCACCAGGAACTGTAGGGCCCAACCCAAAACCCACGCCAACCCTACTGGGATAAATGCCACCTGAGCCCAACTGCTCCAGTGGGCAATGGCAAGAGCCTGCCGTAATTCTTTATTGCAGCCCTCCACACCCTCCTTCCTTGCCCAACTCTGGTTAATGCAAAGCTGGTACCGCCCCCCGGCTATACGCTTATCGTTATCTTCCCGGCTCAAATGAAAGTAAGACGGCCCCACTACGACCCAAACCACCGAGGCAATGATGCCGAGTCGCTGCCAATTGATAAGGCGCATTGAATTGCCGCCCCGCCGTAAGTGTGCTTCTCAACCAGCCCTTCCGAGCAGCGTTGGCAGCTTGGCAATATTGCTGGCAATACGCCGCGCCTCATCCTCAGTCAGCACCTTCGCCATGTGCGCGTCATTTGGATTCTCGCGTGTGTAGAGATATGCGAGCGATTGCCCGTTAGCGTCACGCACAACGAAGCCCGCCCGCTATCTTCTCAACGGTCCATGGTGGTGGGAAGCGTCTCATGTGCGCAGAGATTAGCGAAGCGGCGAGGAGGCCACTCCGGATTATTGTCAGGAGTGCCGGTGAGGAGCGACGCATTTTCCGATTTGCAACAGTCATGTGTCATTGTTGCCTTAGGTTTTCGCCAGAGGTGAAAATTCCGTAGGCAGTTGTGTCGAACGAAATTTGGGCCGTCAACCTGCGCCTCGTAGCTTTCGAAGCCGCCGGAACATTGGACATCGACAAGCACGTATCCGCTTTCGGTCTTCTTCCAGGCTTCGTTACATAAATCGGTGATTGACGTACATTTTCCCGAACATGCCTTAGGTAAGTCTGGCAGCGCTTGACGTGCCTAGCCGTCGAGGAATTGGTCGGGGAATTTGTTGGCACCTGACTGTTGAAACAGTCAACGAAGTAGGCCACGATAAGAAATCGCCCCTCGCGTCCATTGCGACCAAATGGATAGGAGGTACGAATAGGGCTTGTAGTTCGCCTGCACCCAATCATTGTTTGTCCAGTTAAAGCCGGTTCCCTTTTCGGCAACACAGAGCATAGAGAAGAGCGTCTGCGTATCCGTTATCTCTGCCGCCTGAGATGATGCCACACCCGTAAGCAGCAGCACGAATAAGGCCCCGTTAAATTTTGTGTATGGTAGTATGTTAAAGTAATTTAGTCAGAAAGCGGACTTTTGGGAAACACGGGACCTATATCAGCCGACAGCCCGACTCACGCCACCACCACCACGAATGAAGCAAGCAGGGCGAATGTATGCGGGCGGCATAGACCTCGCTTCGGACAGGCTCGACGGCAATGCGCCATGTCGTGTCCCACCACTCGACAAGCGCACCGGCAGTGGCGAAGAACAGCACCATCGCCGCTATGACAGCGAATCCAGCAAGCACGCCCATGGCGTCGTAGATATCTCAAAAGAGCGGCTTCGCTGGCCTACAGTTAAGTTATCGCGCACTTGGGGTGTCGCGGCTTCTTGGCTCTGAGGGAGTTCCTATCAAAAAATTATAAGCGCGGCAGAGCCTTGGGAGTAGTCCTATTGTGGTTACGGGATTAAAAGTGAGAGCGTCGGAATTCCGCCGATGCGGTGAACCGAATGCGAGATTTTCAAAACCTACAAGCTGCTTGAGGGAATCAGCCCGAATTGCCTTTTGTCGGCGATAAGATCGGCTGGCGCGAACTCCAGGCCCGTTGGGCTTATAGCGAGCTACTTTCCCCTCGCTTCATCTCTATGTATAGCCAGTTCGCCGAGTTCGCTGGCCTGTTTAAGAAGGCTCGCACCGCTGTCCCCTTCGAAACTCTGAATGAGGACGAAACCTACTACCTGTTCGTAATGAACGATCTAGTTCGGTCCCCACTTGTAGGGGAGCTAAAGCAAGTTCCGACCTTTGTCTGTGAGTTTTGGACTAAGGAACAAATTGGGCGAGCGCTTACGATCTATAGCGACAACGACGGTCCAATCCCTTTTGAGCGCTTTGCTGGTTCATCTCCCTTTGTCGTAGGCCAAGTGCTAAATCCTAGCGACGCACGAGTGGCAGCATTATTGATTCCGGATTATCGCCTGATCCTACAGAAGGAAGCGGTGCCACTCGTCCCTGTGGGCGACGGGCGACTAAAACTGTTGGATGGCTATTTACGCAGCCTTCTCTTTTGGAGGTCAAGCGATCGAGATAGCCACTTACTCGTCTGGGTTCCATCACCCCCCACATGATTTAATTGAGTTGGGTAGGCGTGCCGAGACTTTGGCAGCAATCGAGAAGGCGCCCGAGAAAGCCGGGGTAGAATTCATCAATGGCAAGAAGCCAGGGGTGAGGCTCAAGTAGCCTTGCCAGGGGGGGTGCGACCGTTTGTCGCATCGTTAGCCTGCAGTTAGACAGAGACCGGCAAAGCCGCACATTTCCGCCATTCCGCAATGACACTTCGTCACATGTCTCAAAATCGCGTGATGGCGCGCGACTGCCCTGGCGTTGCCGCTCTTCCTTGGCAAAGAATGGTGGTGGCATCGCGACGAGGTTGGCGCGTCTCGCCGAAGCGGAGGACAAACATGGGCGAGAGAGCTCCGGCAAATATCGCTCGATCGATCTGGCTCGGCGGCATGTTGCTGCTCGGCCTTGGACTGGCCGGCCATGCCTTGGCCGACGCGGATTGCGGCGATACCGAGCCGCCCAAGGCGACCAAGGGCAAATGCCCGGCCGGGCACAAATACAGCGCCAAGACGAAAGCTTGCGTCAAAGTGAGTTGCGGCTCAGGCCACGTCTGGAGTGGCGCGCAACTGGCTTGTATCGACGGCCATTCGGCGGCGTTGACCGATCAGGACTTCTACGATGAGGCGCGCGCGCTCGTCGATGAAGGCCAATACGCCGCGGCGCTCGATGTTCTGCATCTCATCAAGAAGCAGGAGCAGCCGCGCGTACTGAACTATATCGGCTACACCACGCGCAAGCTCGGCGACGTCGACAAGGGCCTCGACTATTACCACCAGGCGCTCGCGCTCGATCCGAACTATCTCCGCGCGCGAGAATATCTTGGCGAGGGCTATCTGCAGAAAGGTGATGTGGCAAGCGCGCGAGAGCAACTCATGGAGATCGCCGAGCGCTGCGGCGATGCTTGCGAGGAATATGGCAAGCTCGAAAAGGCGATCGTGACCTACGTCACCGGAGAGACCGATACCGGAAGCTGGTAGAGGCTTGCGTCAGCCGACGCCCTCGGCCTCGATTGCCGCCATGTCGGCGTCGGAGAGGCCGAAATGATGGCCGATCTCATGCACCAGCACATGGGTGATGATCTCGCCAAGCGTGTCCCCGTGCTCGGCCCAATAGTCCAGCATCGGCCGGCGGTAGAGCAGCACCATGTCTGGCGCCGCGCCCACGTCCATCACGCTCTTATGCGCTAGATTGACGCCGGAATAGAGGCCGAGCAGGTCGAAGGGAGATTCGATGCCGAGATCGTCGAGCACCTCGTCGGTGGGGAAGTCCACCACGCGGATGACGACATCGCCGATGAGCTTGCGGAAGTGGGCGGGCAACCGCCGATAGGCCGCATCGGCAATCGCCTGGATCTCAGCGAGGCTCGGCGCCTGCGCGCGGTGCCAATCTGCCGCGCTGCGGGCCGCTAGCTCACGAGATACCGTGCGCTTGGTCATCGCGGATTGAGACCGGCCGGTTTCCTGGCGACCACGACCCCCTCCTTCAGCGTGAACACGATTCCGGCGTTCGTCTCGCGCGGGCGCAAGAATCCGTGCAGGGGCTGTTCGTGAAGCATAGCGTTTAGCCGTGCGATCGTCGCGGGGTTGGAGCGCATGCGCTTGACGCAAGGACCGAACTCCATGTCCTTGTCGATGCACTCACTGTGCACGAGCTCGAAGCCAGTTTCGGTGAGGACTCGCTCCCACTCCTCGAGACCAAGGCAGCGGACATGGCTCGGGTCGGCGAGTTTCTTGAAGGCGTTGAATGCAACCGCATCGTCGCGCAATTCGGCCGCCGACCGCTCGGGCGAGATCGCTGCATCCGGCGCGACGTTATCCACGAGCCCGAGCGTGCCGCCCGGCATGAGCACGCGAAAGGCCTCGGCGGCAAACGAAGCGACATTGCCGAAATGATGCGCCGCCAGCCGGCAGGTCACCAGATCGAAGCTCATATCGGGAAAGGGAAGGTCTTCGGCGTTGGCCCGAACAGTCTTGAAATTGGCAAGAGCACGTTCGGCGGCGAGCTTCCTCGCCGCGGCCAGCATCTCATCGGTAATGTCGCTCGCCGTCACACGGGCGACGTGCGGGGCGAAGGTAAGCGCAGTGTGGCCCGCGCCCGTCGCGATATCGAGGACGCGCCAACTGGACTTAGGCCGAGTGAGCTCGACAAGCCGCGCCAAGCTCGCGCCCTTCGCGTGCAGGGCGGAGGTCGCGTAATCGGCTGCCGCCGCGCCAAATCTCTGTTGCGCCAGAGACTTCGTCCCCAGGGATTTCGTCATCGTCCACCCCGCGAGGGGAACGCTCTCAATGAAACTCGCGGATATCGACGAAGCGGCCGGCCAGCGCCGCCGCCGCCGCCATCGCCGGCGAGACGAGGTGGGTGCGGCCGAGCCGGCCCTGGCGGCCCTCGAAATTGCGGTTCGAGGTCGAGGCGCAGCGCTCGCGGGGGCTGAGCTGGTCCGGGTTCATGCCGAGGCACATCGAGCAGCCGGGCTCGCGCCAATCGAAGCCGGCGGCCTTGAAGATAGCGTCGAGGCCTTCGGCCTCCGCCTGCTCTTTCACCAGACCTGAGCCCGGCACGATCATGGCGCTGACATTGGCGTTGACCTGCCGGCCGGCGACGACTTTGGCGACCTCGCGCAAATCCTCGATGCGCCCATTGGTGCAGGAGCCGATGAAGACGCGGTCGAGCGTGAGGTCGGTGATCTTCTCCCCGCCCTTGAGCCCCATATAGTCGAGCGAGCGCTCCGCCGCGCGGCGCTTGGTCTCGTCGGCGATTTCTTCCGGGCGCGGCACGTGTCCGGTGATGGAAACCACTTGCTCCGGGCTCGTGCCCCAGGTGACGAGCGGCGGCAGCCTCTCGGCGTCAAGCACGATCTCCCGGTCGAACTCGGCATCAGCATCGGAATAGAGCGTCTGCCAGTGGCGGAGCGCCGCCTCGAAGGCGCCGGCCTTGGGCGCGCGGGGCCGGCCCCTGACATAGTCGAAGGTCTTCTCGTCCGGCGCGATCAGGCCGGCGCGCGCGCCGCCCTCGATCGACATGTTGCAGATCGTCATGCGCCCTTCCATCGAGAGCGCGCGGATCGCATCGCCCGCATATTCGATGACGTGGCCGGTGCCGCCGGCGGTGCCGATCTGGCCGATGATGGCGAGGATGATGTCCTTGGCGGTGACGCCTTGGGGCAGCGCGCCGTCGACGCGCACGCGCATGTTCTTGGCCTTGCGCTGGATCAGCGTCTGCGTAGCCAGCACATGCTCCACCTCGGAGGTGCCGATGCCGTGGGCGAGCGCGCCGAACGCGCCGTGCGTGGAAGTGTGCGAATCGCCGCAGACGATGGTCGTGCCGGGGAGGGTGAAGCCCTGCTCCGGGCCGATGATGTGAACGATGCCTTGGCGCTGGTCGCGCTCGCTGAAATAGTCGATGCCGAACTCGCGCGCATTCTCGGCGAGCGTCGCCACTTGCAGCGCCAATTCCGCATCGTCGATGCCGTGGCTGCGGTCGGTGGTTGGCACATTGTGATCGACTACGGCGAGGGTCTTTTCCGGGCTGCGAACCTTGCGGCCGGCCATGCGCAGGCCCTCGAAGGCCTGCGGGCTCGTCACCTCATGCACCAAATGGCGGTCGATATAGAGGAGGCAGGTGCCGTCCGGCGCCTCATGCACCAGATGCTCGTCCCAGATCTTGTCGTAAACGGTGCGGGGTTTGGCCATGTCGGATGGGTCGGCTCGCTTGCCAGGGTTTCGGGAACTCGTGCGGGAGATTTAATGACAAAGGCCCAACAAGTGAAGGCCGCTCCGCCGCTTGGCGGCCCGATTGCGTGAGTTCGCGCAGTTCAACTATAAAGTGTACACGAGACAGTGCCAGTCCCAGGGGGTCGCCAATGGCGCCAACAAAAGCCAAAGAACCTGAAATCTCCGGCAACGGGAGCGCCCGGCCCGCCGACCCGGCCAAACACGCTGATCTATTACGGCGCTTTGGGCCTTATCTATATCGCTTGCGTCATTTTCGTTTTCACCGCGTTTCGTCTCTACAACACGACGGTGACAGGCGAACACGGCTTCGTGATTTCTATCCGGAGATGCTGCTATTCGCTATTGCGGTCTTCACCGCGTTGTTCGGCGTAAATTTGCTGCGTTCGGCGGCCTCGCCACGGTTGTTCCGGGTCCCGTGATAAACCGTGACGAATGGGGAGTGATCGGACCTGAAGGCAAGGACGGCAAAGACGAAGCCGTAAGCCAATATATCCGATTGAGAAGTCTCACCGGTTTTACAGGCACCTTTACGAAGCTTGGATTGACCGGTCTTCCCGTTGCCACGATCGGCCTGACGATCTTCTTCGCCCTTATGTATGCCTACTCTACGGACGCAGCCTATATGGACCTTGCCAAGCTCACACTCGGCGCCTTCATCGGCTCCTTCGTCCAGAAGCAGGTGGGCGAGGTCAGGCTACCGGCGGGGTTGTGGAACTCCCCTCGGGTGAAAAGCTGAAAGTGCAGAGCGCGCTGCCGCCGACCATCGCCTAGCAGCGCCTCAGCCTGTGTTTTCTGGAGCCTACTTCTTGCCTTTCTTGGCGGGTTTGGCCTTTGGCGCCTCGGCCTCGGCCTCTTCAGCTCCGCCTTCGGTCTCGCCTTCTTCCTCAGCGGGGACCTCGCCGGCGGTGGTCTCGGCCATCAAAGCCACGGCTTTCGCGATCCAATCGTCATTCTCGATGGCGCCGTTCAGCGACAGCGTGTCATCGACCTTGGCGATCTCGTCGTCGCTGAGATTGGCGATCTGGTCGAATTTGATCAGCCCGAGCTTGTTCAGCTTCTTCTCGAGCTCCGGCGTGATGCCGGCGATCAGCTTGAGATCGTCCGGCGCGCCTTTCGGCTTGGTAAAGCCCTTGAAGACTTCCTTCTGCTTGCCACGCGCGACCTGGCGCTCGGGGATGCGGGCCGACTTGCCGCGGCGACCGCGGAGATAATAGAGCTTGGCGCGCCGCACGCGACCGCGGCGGATCACCTCGATCGAGTCGATCAGGGTCGAATGCACGGGAAACACGCGCTCGACGCCTTCGCCGTAGGAGATCTTGCGCACGGTGAAATTCTCGTTGATCCCGCCGCCGGAACGGCCAATGCATACGCCCTCATAGGCCTGCACGCGGGAGCGTTCGCCCTCGACCACCTTGACGTTCACGCGGACCGTATCGCCAGGACCGAATTCCGGAACTTTGCGCTTCTTGGCAAGAGCCGCAGCCTGCTCCTGCTCGAGCTGCTCGATGATGTTCATGTCACATACCTTTCATGGGCGCCTGCCTTGGCCGTATGGCCTTCCGGCGAACGCCATTCTTTTTGATTGATCCTGGCTATGATTTGCGGGCGCAAGGTTCGCGAGCGGTTTCCTAGCCTAGCTTTTGCTGGTTGTCGATGGATTTAGGCACTTTCTCGCCGGCCTCTCGGCGTCAAGCCCGGCAATGACCAGAGGAGGGTCAGCCCTTCTTCAATTTTTCCCACAGATCGGGGCGGCGGGCGCGTGTAACGGCTTCCGCCTGCTCGCGGCGCCATTTGGCGATCTCCTCATGGTCGCCGGAGAGCAGCACCTCGGGGATGGCCCGGCCTTCCCACTCCCGCGGCCGGGTGTAATGCGGATATTCGAGGAGGTCCCCGGCAAAGCTCTCCTCTGCGAGAGATGCCTCGTTCCCGGCGACGCCAGGGAGCAGGCGCACCACGGCGTCGATCAGCACCATGGCGGCAAGCTCACCACCCGACAGCACATAGTCGCCGATCGAGACCTCCTCGACGTTGCGCGCCTCCAGCGCCCGCTCGTCCACGCCCTCGAAGCGGCCGCAGAGCAGAATCACGCCTGGTCCTTGCGCGAGCTCCCGCGCGCGGGCTTGCGTGAGGGGCGTGCCCCGCGGCGAGAGATAGAGGGTGGGTGCGCCTGCGGGCATCAAAGCGCGCGCGGCATCGATGGCCCTGCCAGCGATATCGGCGCGCATCACCATGCCCGCGCCGCCGCCGGCGGGCGTGTCGTCCACCGACCGGTGCTTGTCTTCCGCGACCTCGCGGATGTCGACGGCGGAAAGCTCCCATGTCCCTTGCGCGAGCGCCTTGCCGGCGAGGCTCAGACCCAAGGGTCCCGGGAACATCTCCGGGAAAATGGTGAGGACGGCGGCGCGCCAGGGAGATGACATGGTCACTCGAACAGGCCCTCGGGCGGCACGAGGGTGAGGCGCCCGCCCTCGACATCGACCTCAGGCACCGTCTCCCGCGTGAAAGGCACGAGTACGTCGGGACCGCCCGCCGCAGGTCTGACCTCGAGCAGGTCGCCGGCGCCGAAATTGTGGATCGCCACCACGGTGCCGAGGCTCGCTCCCGCCTGGTCGAACACGGTGAGCCCGATCAGATCGGAATGGTACCATTCCTCCTCGCCCTCATCAGGCAGGCGCGATCTGGGGACATAGAGCTTGGTCCCGGTCAGCGCCTCGGCACTTTCCCGCGTCGACACGCCTTTGAGGTGCGCGACCACGCCTTTGGCGTCGGTCCGCAGGCTCTCGATCTCGAACGTGCGGGTGCCCGTCTCGTCCTCGAGCGCGCCATAGTCGGCAATGGCGGCGGGCTCCGCGGTGAAGGAGCGGATGCGCACCTCGCCCTTGAGCCCTTGGGGGCGCCTGATGTCGCCGAGCAGCACGCGCTCTTCCCCATCCCCCTTGTCAGAGGAGGCTAAAGAGGCAGGTCCGGCTCGTCGCGAATTCGGCAAGGCTATTCGGCGGCCGGTTGCTCGGGCTCTGCGGGTGCAGCAGCCTTCTCGGCGGCGGCCTTGGCCTTCTCGGCCTGAGCCGCAACCTTTGCCTCTTCGCGCTCGATACGCTTCTTGCCGGGCTGACCTTTGTTCGGGTTCGAGCGCGCCTCGCGCTTGGCGATGCCGATCTTGTCGAGGAAGCGAAGCACGCGGTCGGTTGGCTGCGCGCCCACGCCCAGCCAATGCTTGACGCGCTCCTCGTCGAGCTTAACGCGCTCCTCGGACTCCCGCGGCAAGAGCGGGTTGAAGGTGCCGATCTTCTCGATATAGCGGCCGTCGCGCGGGCTGCGTGAGTTGGCGATGACGATCCGGTAGTAGGGCCGCTTCTTGGCGCCGGCCCGCGCCAGTCTGATCTTCAGTGACATGCTCGATCCTTCTCTTCACAAATAAGGGTGACTGGGGTGATGATCTCTGAGTTCATCGCTTTTTCGACCTTGGCAGGCCGGGAAGGCCAGGGGGGAGATGGGGGAGGCCTGGCAGTCCACCAGGCAGCCCGCCGCCCATGCCGGGGAAGCCACCCGGCGGCAGCGATGGGAAGCCGGGAGGCGGCGCAGCGCTCGCCCCGGGCGGCACTTCGGCCGACAGCTCAGGCGGAGGACCGCCGCCGAACATGGAGCCGAGGATGCCGCGCTTCTTGCTCATGGCCTTCATCATATCGGCCATCTGGCGGTGCATCTTCACGAGCTTGTTGATGTCCTGCACCGATGTGCCGGAGCCCGCCGCCACCCGCTTCTTGCGCGAGGCATTGAGCAGCTTAGGGTTCTTGCGCTCCGAGCGCGTCATCGAGCCGATGATCGCCTGCTGGCGCTTCAAAATCGTCTCGTCGAGATTGGCGGCGTTGATCTGCTTCTTGATCTTGCCGACGCCAGGCAGCATGCCGAGCATACCGCCCATACCGCCGAGCTTCTGAACCTGCTTAAGTTGCTCGGCCATGTCCTCGAGGTCGAAGGCGCCTTTGCGCATTTTGCGCGCCATGGCCTCGGCCTTGTCGATCTCGACCGTCTCGATGGCCCTCTCGACGAGCCCCACCACGTCGCCCATGCCGAGGATGCGCCCGGCGATGCGCGATGGGTCGAACTCCTCTAGCGCCTCGAGCTTCTCGCCGGTGCCGATCAGCTTGATCGGCTTGCCGGTGACCGCGCGCATGGACAGGGCGGCGCCGCCGCGGCCGTCGCCGTCGATGCGGGTGAGCACGATGCCGGTGAGCGGCAGGCGTTGGTCGAAGCTGCGCGCGAGGTTGACCGCGTCCTGGCCGGTCAGCGCGTCGGCCACCAGCAGCGTCTCGTGCGGCGTGGCGAGGGCGGCGATCTCCGCCATCTCGGCCATCAGCGCCTCGTCGATATGGGTGCGGCCGGCGGTATCGAGCAGGAGCACGTCATAGCCGCCGAGCTTCGCCGCTTCGAGCGCGCGCCGCGTGATGGCCGCCGGGTCTTGGCCTTCGACGATGGGCAGCGTGGCGACGCCAGTCTGCTCGCCCAGCACGCGGAGCTGCTCTTGCGCCGCGGGCCGCCGCGTATCGAGCGAGGCCATCAGCACTTTCTTCTTATCGCGGGCCTGCAGGCGCCTGGCGATCTTGGCGGTGGTCGTGGTCTTGCCCGAGCCCTGGAGGCCAACCAGCATCATCACCACCGGCGGCGTCGCGGCAAGATCGATCGGCGCGGCTTCGGCGCCAAGCATGCGCACGAGCTCGTCATGGACGATTTTGATAACCATTTGCCCAGGCGTGATGGATCGCACCACGTCCTGGCCGACGGCCTTTTCCGCCACCGCCTCGGTGAAGTCGCGCACCACGTCGAGCGCCACATCCGCCTCGAGCAGAGCGCGGCGGACCTCACGCATCGCTTCCGCGACGTCGGTCTCGCTCAAGCTCCCGCGGCGGGTGAGCTTGTCGAGAATGGCGCCAAGGCGATCCGACAGGGTTTCGAACATCAAATCTCGTCCTTCCTCCTCACCCTGAGGAGGCGCTGTGGCGCCGTCTCGAAGGGTGAGGCCTCATGCTTCGAGACGCGCTCTGGCGAGCGCTCCTCAGCATGAGAAGCTTCCAAACCAAAAATGCACCCGAGGGCGCATCGCGCTGTCGGGTGTTGACCCCCCTGCCTCCTGATTGGCGCTATTGGCCTCCGGCCTACTTGTGCGCTGCGCTCAAGTAGCGCGAAGCGCGGTAGCGCAAAATCATGTGCAGGGCGGCGGCTCGAAAAGTGAGCTGCCACTGATTTTCACTGGAATGTCGTTGAGCGGGGCCGTTGAGTCAAGCTTTGCCGGGAAGCACCGGTGCGAGACGCACGGCGAGGTCGAGCAGGGCCTGGTCGCCTCCGGCCCAGCCGATGAAGGAGAGGCCGGCGGGACAGCCGGCCGCGACGCCCGCTGGAATGGAGATTTGCGGCAGGCCGGCGTGGCCCGCCAAACAGGTGCTGCCAAGGGTATGCGCCCGGAACTCGACGGTCGACGCGCCATCCGGGATGTTTATCTCAGGCGGTAGCGTCGGCGTCGTGGGCATCACGATCATCGTTCCTGGCTGGAGCAGCGCCCGCAAACGCGCGGCGGCTGCGGCGCGAACCTCGCGGCCCGTCCTGGCCTCTTCCGGCGTGACGCGAGAGGCAATCTCGAAGCGCTCCTTGATGGAGGGCGCTAGCCCGTCCGCGTGGGTCAGAGCAAAGGGCATCAGCGTCGATTGGATTTCGTAGCCTTGGATGACGCGGAAGGCGTTGCGCCAGTCATCGTAGTCCTCGCCGGCCACGTCCATGTGCTCGGGTTCCGGCAGCGCCCCGCTGATCATTTCGAGCACCCGCCACAGGGTTTCGTCGATGCTCGCTTCGGAACGGCCGACCATATCTTGCGCGAGGACGAGCCGCGTCAACGGCGTTTCGACTCGGCTGCCGTCGAGCAGCACGCGGCCGACGGCACGAAACAGCTCCGCATCGCGGGCAAGGAAGCCGACGGTGTCGTAGCTCGGCGCCATGGGCGTCACGCCGGTCAGGTCGATGCGGCCATGGCTGGGGCGAAGGCCATAGAGACCGCAAAAGGCGGCAGGCACGCGCACCGATCCGCCAGTGTCGCTGCCGAGCGCGAAGTCGCATGTGCCGGCGGCGACCGCCGCGGCCGAGCCGCAGGACGAGCCGCCGGTGACATGGTGGGGGCTCTTCACATTGACCGGCGCGCCGTAATGAATATTGGTGCCGAGCACGCTGTAGAAGAATTCGTCGCAGATGGTGATGCCGGTCAGGGTCGCGCCGGCATCGAGCAGGCGTTGGATGACCGGCGCGGTCGCCGCCGCCGGCGTGGCGGCCGCGTACCAGTCGGGGTTGCCGTTGCCGGTCTTGCGCCCCTTGATGGCGAACAGGTCCTTCACCATGAAGCTTCGTCCGGCGAGGGGCCCCGAGCTCTTGCCCAGCATTGCTTCCTTCAGGGTGTGGGGGACGAGGGCGCCGACGGGATCGTTGGCCGGAACGGTGAGCATGAGTGTCTTCCGCTTAGGAGCCGACTTGAGGCGGGTGAACAATAAGGCTCACAATGCCATATAGCTGGCAACGCCATATAACAGTGGCCATGTAGCAGGCAATGCTGGAGATGGCGCCCGTGGCACCGAACGCGACAAAAGTGCAGGGCTTGCCGGCCACGGTCTGGGCGCTCGGCCTCACCTCCCTGTTCATGGATCTCTCCTCCGAGTTGATCCACGGACTCCTGCCTCTGTTCCTCGTGCTCAATCTCGGGGCGTCGGCCGAGGTGCTCGGCCTCGTGGAAGGAATCGCCGAAGCGACGGCGCAGATCAGCCGCGTTTTCTCCGGCTGGCTGTCCGATGCTCTCGGCAAGCGCAAGGCGCTGGCGGTTGCCGGCTATGGTCTGGCCGCCGTGACCAAGCCGCTGTTTCCGCTGGCAAGCTCAGTCGGGCTCGTGCTGTTCGCCCGCTTTGCCGATCGCGTCGGCAAGGGCATTCGCGGTGCGCCACGCGATGCCCTCATTGCCGATGTCACGCCGGCCGCCAGCCGAGGTGCGGCGTTCGGCCTCCGCCAGTCGCTCGACACCATCGGTGCCGTGATGGGGCCATTGGCCGCGATCGGGCTCATGGCACTTTTCAGCGACGACATTCGCACCGTGCTGTGGTTCGCGGTGCCCCCGGCGGTGATCGCCGTCGTCATTCTCGTGCTCGGCGTGAGCGAGCCCAAGCCAGCGCATAAGCATGACCAGGTGCCGCTCAAGCTCGAAGAAATCGCCTTGTTGGGCCGTCTCTATTGGCTCGTCGTCGGCGCGGGCGCCGTGTTCACGCTGGCCCGGTTCAGCGAGGCCTTTCTCGTGCTCAGGGCGCAAAGCGGCGGCCTCGCCGTTGGGCTCGCTCCAGCCGTGATCGCGGTGATGAGCCTCGTGTTCGCCGTGAGCGCCTATCCCGCGGGGCGAATTCAGGACAAGGTCGGCGCGCGCCCCTTGCTGCTTGCGGGGCTCGCTGCGCTGATCGTCGCCGATCTGCTGCTCGGCTTCGGGCAGTCGCTCGTCGCCATCTTCGCCGGCATCGGACTGTGGGGGCTGCATCTCGGGCTGACGCAAGGAGTGCTCGCGGCCCTCGTTGCTGCCACAGCGCCGAAGCGCTTACGCGGCACGGCCTTCGGTCTGTTCGGCCTGGTCACGGGGCTATTTACTCTGCTCGCAAGTGTCTTGGCTGGAATGCTGTGGGTCAGGATCGGCGCCGACGCGACCTTCACCGCCGGCGCGGGCTTTGCCGCCCTTGCGCTGCTCGCCTTTGCCTTCATGAGGGAGCCGAGCGAGGACCGGGGCTGACCTCTCCTCCGGGCCATCTTTTTCTTTGTTCCATTGGGGGAACCGACGCGGCTAAAAGGGTTCGATGACCAACGCCATGCCCTTTCGCAAGATGAACGGCCTCGGGAACGACTTCGTCGTGCTCGATCTTCGCGCCCACGCGCTCGATCTCGGGCCTGGCGAGATTCGCGCCATCGCCGACCGTGACCACGGCATCGGTTGCGATCAGGTGATCGGGCTCGAGCCTTCGGCGGACGCGGACGCCTTCATGCGTATTTGGAACGCCGATGGCGGCGAGGTGGGCGCCTGCGGCAATGCGGCGCGCTGCGTCGCGGCATTGCTCGCGGCCGAGGCGGGCACATCAGAGGTCAGCATCGAGACGGAGAACGCGATCCTTGGGGCGCTCGTCAACGAGGACGGCACGGTGACCATCGACATGGGGTGCCCGCGGTTCAATTGGGACGAGATCCCGCTTGCCGAGCCGTTCCACGATACCAAGCGCATCGAGTTGCAGATCGGGCCGATCGACGATCCGGTGTTGCATTCGCCTTCCGTGGTCAATGTCGGCAACCCGCATTGCATCTTCTTCGTCGAGGATCTCGAGGCGCACGACCTTGCCCGCTTCGGCCCGATGCTCGAGCATCATCCGCTGTTCCCGGAGCGCGCCAACATCTCGCTCGCCGAGGTGACGGGCCCAGACAGTCTGCGCTTGTGGACTTGGGAGCGTGGCGCGGGGCTCACGCGCGCCTGCGGCACGGCGGCATGCGCCGCGGCGGTGGCGGCGGCATGGCGCGGGCTCACCGAGCGGAAGGTGAGGGTGACGCTGCCGGGCGGAGACCTCCTGATCGAGTGGCGTGAAGACGACGACCATATCTTGATGACCGGCCCTTATGCCCTCGATTATGAGGGCACGTTGCCACAGGAGGTCTTGCAGCCGGAGCCCTCCCCCTCCAGCTGAGAGGGTGAAGAGGTCGCTCGCACCCTTAGTTTCGTGTTAGAAGCCGCCAAATGTCGGATATCGAGATCATCACCTTCGGTTGCAGGCTCAACGCCTATGAATCGGAGGTCATGCGCCAGCATGCCAAGGACGCCGGGCTCGACAGCGCGGTGATCGTCAACACCTGCGCGGTCACCCAGGAAAGCGTGCGCCAGGCGCGGCAGGCTATTCGGCGTGCGCGCCGGCTGCGCCCGGACGCCAAGATCGTGGTCACCGGCTGCGCGGCGCAAATCGACCCCGCCGCTTTCGCCGCTATGGCGGAGGTCGACCATGTCATTGGCAACCAGGAGAAGACTGACAGCGGGACCTTTCGCGCGCTCGGGGTCGCAGACACCGAGCGGGTCAAGGTTAACGACATCATGTCGGTCAGGGAGACCGCGGGTCATCTGATCGAGGGCTTCGGCAGCCAGGCGCGCGCCTATGTGCAGATCCAGAATGGCTGCGACCATCGCTGCACCTTCTGCATCATTCCCTTCGGGCGCGGGCCGTCGCGGTCGGTGCCGGCCGGCGAGGTGGTGGCACAGGTTCGTAAGCTCGTTGAGAATGGCTATGCCGAGATCGTGCTCACCGGCGTCGACATCACCGCCTATGGCGCCGATCTGCCCGGCGAGATGACGCTCGGCAAGCTTGTGGCCAAGGTGCTGAAGCTCGTGCCGGAACTGCCGCGGCTCAGGCTCTCCTCGATCGACTCGGTCGAGGCCGATGTCGCGCTGCTCAAGGCGATCGCCGAGGAGGAGCGGCTGATGCCGCATCTGCATCTGTCGTTGCAGGCCGGCGACGACTTGACCCTGAAGCGCATGAAGCGCCGCCATTCCCGCGAGCACGCGGTGCGCTTTTGCGAGGAGGTGCGGGCTTTGCGCCCCGATATGGTGTTCGGCGCCGACCTCATCGCCGGCTTCCCGACCGAGAGCGACGCCATGTTCGCGAACTCGCTTTCGCTCATCGACGATTGCGGGCTCACCTTCCTGCATGTCTTTCCATTCTCGGCGAGGCCCGGAACGCCGGCCGCCCGGATGCGGCAGCTCAATGGCGCGCTCATTGCGGGACGCGCAGCCGCTTTGCGCGAAAAGGGCCTCGAAGCGCTGCGGCGCCATCTTGTGAACGCGAAAGGGCGTCACATTCAAGTGCTGATGGAAAGCGACGGCCGCGGCCGCGCGGCTGACTTCACGCCGGTGCAGATCGAGGCGCGCGGAGGCCCAGGCAGGCTGATCGACGCGGTGGTCGACGGCCATGACGGCAGTGCTCTTCTTGCGATGGTGCGGTCATGAGCGGTAGCGAGAAGAAGCCCGGATTTTTCCAGCGGGTGTTTGGTTTAGGCGGCGGCGAGGCGCCCAAGCAGGAGCCGCCCGCTCAGAAGCCCGCCAAGAAGGAGCCGCCCCAGGCGAAGCCGGCGCGGAAGGAGCCCCCCGAGCGGCAAAGCCCGCCGAAGAAGGCTCAAGGAACAAAGCAGGCAGCACCCAAACTGAAGGCGCCGCCTCCCGAGAGTCCCGCCGCCCTGCCAGGGACGCCTGATCCCGACGAATGGTCTTCCGGGACCCGAGAGAAGGGCGCGCCAGACAATAAAGCATCGACAGTGCCGGTTGCCGAGCCCTCGGGGCCCGAGGGTGACGAAAAGCCAAAGGCGTCAGCAGCGGCACTAAAGCCGAAGCAGGCGCATGGCTGGCTCGCGCGCCTTGGCCAGGGCCTCGCGAGAAGCTCGACCGCGCTCAGCGACAATCTCACCTCGGTGCTCAGCCGGCGGAAGCTCGACGAGGATACGCTGGACGAGCTCGAGGAGGCGCTGATCAAGGCCGATCTCGGCGTCAGCATGGCGTCGCGCATCCGCTCGGCGCTCGCCGCCACGCGCCATGACCGCGGCCTTTCGCCCGCAGCCGTGCGGGAGGTGCTGGCGGGCGAGATCGCCAAGGTGCTTGAGCCTGTTGCCAAGCCCTTCGAATTGAGCCCGAGCGCGCATCCTCATGTGATCCTGCTGGTCGGCGTGAACGGCACGGGCAAGACCACGACCGCCGCCAAGATGGCGCATCAATTTAAACGCGACGGGCTGACGGTCATGCTTGCCGCCGCGGACACGTTTCGCGCCGCGGCCATCGATCAGCTGAAAGTTTGGGGGAAACGCGTCGGCGCCGAAGTGGTCGCCAAGGACGTCGGCGCCGATCCGGCCGGGCTCGCCTACGAGGCGCTAGAGCGGGCGAGGGCGGAGAACGCCCGCGTGCTCATCATCGACACGGCCGGGCGCCTGCAAAACAAGGCCGACCTGATGGCCGAGCTGGCCAAGATCGTGCGCGTGCTCAAGAAGCTCGACCCGAGCGCGCCGCATAGCGTGGTGCTGGTGCTCGACGCCACCACGGGACAGAACGCTCTCAACCAGGTGCAGATCTTTCAGGAGATCGCCGGCGTCACGAGCCTGGTCGTGACCAAGCTCGACGGCACCGCGCGCGGCGGCATCCTTGTCGCCATTGCCGAGCACTTCGGCTTGGCCGTCAATGCCATTGGCGTCGGCGAAGGGATCGACGATCTGCAAGCATTCGATGCGGAAGACTTTGCCCGCGCCATCGCCGGCCTCGACAGAAAAAATGCCGCAGCAGCCTGAAGCCAAGCCGCCGATGCCGCAAGAAAGCGCCCCGGCGAGTGGGGCGGCGCTTGCTGCGAAGCTCGCCATCGAGCTTGGGCCTTTGCTCGTGTTCTTCGGCACCAACGCCGCCGCCGGCATCTATGCGGCGACGGCGGTATTCATGGTGGCGACGCTGATCGCGCTTGGCGTTGCCTGGTGGCGTTATCACAAGCTGCCGGTGATGCCGCTCGTCAGCGGCGCCGTCGTGCTCGTATTCGGCGGCCTCACGCTCTATCTGCGCGACGAGACATTCATCAAGCTGAAGCCCACCATCGTGTATCTGGTGTTTGCCGTGCTGCTCGGCGCCGGCCTCCTGCTCAAGAAACCGGTGCTCGAGCTGCTGCTCGGCCCGGTGTTCAACGTCACCGACGAGGGCTGGCGCAAGCTGACCGCGCGCTGGGCCTGCTTCTTCATCGCCATGGCGGTGGTCAATGAGCTGGTATGGCGCAACGTCTCAACCGACGTCTGGGTGAGCTTCAAGGCGTTCGGCTTTCTGCCGCTGACCTTCCTGTTCGCCTTCGCCCAGATGCCGCTGATGCAGCGCTACAGCGAGCCCGCCGGCCCCGGGACAGAGACGGACGCTCCCGACGAGCGGCCCGGCGCCTAAGACGGCCTTAAGCCTACCGGCAGTGTTTATCCGGCGACGGTCTTGCGAGCGGAATTGGCCGCACCGATATGTGCACCGACAGTTACGATTTTCACCGAATTGTGACTGGAAGGATGGCGGACTAAGCACGTAACTCCGCCAGTTGTTGCAACCAGACGTTTGCTGATCGCGCTTTCAAGCTGTAAGAAAGTGTCAGAAAGGCTGGCTAGCGTCGAAGCTTAAGCAAGAGATACTACACGTTTTGCGGGAAGAGGCTGGCTTCGGGATGGCGTCCAAAAACGGAAATCAGCTGGAGCGTTCGGCGGTCCATTTGCTCCATCGCGCCGGCCAATGCGCGACGGATATTTTCCAGGTCGAGGCTCGCGCCAGCGGGCTCACGCCGCGCCAATTCGCCGTGCTCATGACCATCGCCGAGGAGGAGGGATTGACCCAGACCGACCTCGTCGAGCGCACCGGCATCGATCGGTCGACCCTTGCCGACATCGTGGCGAGGCTGCTTGCGCGCGGACTGATACACCGGCGCCGCGCCAAAGAGGATGCCAGGGCCTACGCAATCAAGCTCACGGCGCAAGGCTGGAAGGGTTTGCGCGACACCGAGCCGGGTGCGGTGGCGGCCGATTCACGCCTCCTGGCCGTGTTGCCGCCTGCCAAGCGGCAGGAGTTCCTCGATAGCCTCGATCTGATCGTGACCGCCACGCGCAAATAGCGCGCCACTAGCCTTGAGGCTTGGCGTTGGGCGGTCGGACCAAGGGCAGCAGCTTCTCTTTGATCGCGTCCGCGGTAAGAGGACCCACATGGCGGTAGGCGATCTTGCCGTCGCCCGTGATCACATAGGTCTCCGGCACACCATAGACGCCCCAATCGATGGCCACGCGCCCCGACCGGTCGGCGCCGACGCGTTGAAAGGGATTGCCGTAGCGGCCGAGGAACCGCCGCGCCGCCGCGGGATCGTCCTTGTAGCTGATGCCGAAAAGGCGCACCCCGGGCTGCTTGGCGAGCTCGATGAGCAAAGGGTGCTCGTCGTGACAGGGCACGCACCATGATGCCCAGACATTGACGATGGTGGGTTGGCCGGTCGCCAGATCAGAGGTGCTGAAACCCTCCACGCCGGCATTGTCGGCGGTAAGCCCTTCGACCGCCGGCAGCGTGAACGCCGGCACTGGCTTGCCGACCAGCGCCGAGGGCAGGCGGGACGGGTCGCCGCCATAGAGCGCGAACCAGAAAAGGCTGGCGAGACCGGCGAAGACGAGCAGCGGGACCGTGAGCCCCCACTGCCGCCAGAATGAGCGCGACGCAGCGTCGGTCATGATTTGGATTTCCGGGCCGAGGATTTCGACCGGCCGGCCTTTGGCGCAACCGGGGTCACCGCGAGCGGTTTCGCCGCGTGTGGCTTTGCCGCCGGGGGCTTAGCCGAGCGCCGGGTGATGCCTTGACGTTCGAGCTCGGCGAGAAGCCGCCTCTGCCGGCGGTCGTCCGCCACGATGACCAGCACGAGCGCGGCGACCGCCAGGAAAGTCGCGCCATAGGCTGCCCAGATGAAAACCGCGTGGGGGCCGAGATCGGGCATGGCGGCGAGCGTCGGGCTTTAGGCCGTCGCGGCGCGCTCGACATGCACCTGGCGAAGGGTGTGCACGCGGCGGCGCAAGATCTCGGCGCGCATGGCGATCAGCTGCAGCAGCGCGAATAACAGCGTGAAGCCGGCCGCCATGACGAAGAGGGGGGTGAGGAGGGACGGATCGACTGTCGGCCCGCCCGCCCGGAAGATGCTCGCCGGCTGATGCAGGGTGTTCCACCATTCCACCGAGAATTTGATGATCGGCACGTTGATGAAGCCGACCAGCGCGAGGATGGCGGCGGCGCGGCCGGCGCGGCCCGGCTCTTCGATCGCCTGCCAGAGCGCGATCAGTCCGAGATAGAGCAGGAAGAGCACGAGCACCGAGGTCAGCCGCGCGTCCCACACCCAATAGGTGCCCCACATCGGCTTGCCCCACAGCGAGCCGGTGACGAGAGCGACGAAACAGAAGGTGGCGCCGATCGGCGCCGCGGTCTTGGCGGCGACGTCGGCAAGAGGATGGCGCCAAATGAGCGAGCCAAGGCTTGCGAGAGCGATCAGCGTATAGCCGAACATGGCGAGCCAGGCGGCGGGGACATGGACGAACATGATCTTGACGGTCTCGCCCTGCTGATAATCGGGGGGCGCCACGAAGAAAGAGAGGTAAAGGCCGAGCCCAAGAAGCAGGAAGGTGAGGGCAGCCAGCCACGGGATGACGCGGTCGGCGATGCTCAAAAAACGCGTCGGATTGGCGAGGCTCCACATGGGATTTGGTCTAGTGGGTTTGGCTATTGAGCGCAATTGGCCTCCTACCGCGATGCGGCACGGAGCGCGGCGGCTGCGGCAATTGGCGCGAGCACCATGCTGGCAAGGCTCAAGGCGCAGAGCATGAGGAAGGGCGGCCAGGGGGAGGCCGGGCCGACGCTTGCCGCTGATACCGTGGCCACGCCGAAGATCAGCACCGGCACGTAGAGCGGCAGCACAAGGAGCGCGAGCAGCACGCCGCTCCGCCGCAAACCAAGGGTCAGGCTCGCCCCGATGGCCGCGATGAAGCTCAAGGCTGGCGTGCCCGCGAACATGGCGAGCACGAGCAGCGGAAAGGAGCTGATCGGCAGATTGAGGAGGAGCCCGAGGATTGGCGCGAGGAGCGCGAGCGGCACGCCGGTCGAGACGCAATGGG
Source organism: uncultured Alphaproteobacteria bacterium (assembly GCA_963839245.1). Classification (GTDB taxonomy): domain Bacteria; phylum Pseudomonadota; class Alphaproteobacteria; order Rhizobiales; family Methyloligellaceae; genus Methyloceanibacter. The sequence goes on from CAWIUJ010000002.1 coordinate 100,543, forward strand.
CGAGGCTCTTCAAGGCGGCGACCAGCGGCAGCGGCAGCGGTCCCATGGTCAGCACGTCGAGCGTGCCGTCCTCGTAGTCGTTGTGGAAGATGCGGTCGGCGGACAACAGGCTCGCGAGCAGCAGCGCCACCCACAAGACGCCGGGGGCGATGCGGGACAGGAGATTGAGGTCGGGGCCAAGCCCCAAAGGCGTGATGGCGACGACGACGAGGTAGAAGCCAAGCGCGGTGCCGATGGCGCCACCCTCGCGCCAGGCAAGCACCACATCGCGGCGGAACAGCGCCCAGGCTGACGTCACGGCAATGGCTCCAAAGCGAGCGCGAGTTCTTGCGTGAAACGCAGCTTCAATGGCGTGTGGCTCGCCAACACGGCGATGCCGCCTTGCGTAAGGTGCCGGGCGATGGCTTGGTCGAGAGTCTTGACCGATTGGGCATCGAGCGAGACCGATGGCTCGTCGAGCAGCCAGAGTGGTCTCGGGGCGGCGAACAGGCGGATGAGCGCGAGCTTCCGCTTCTGCCCCGCCGAAAGCAGGCCGGCGGGAAGATCGGCGAGGCCGGCAAGCCCAAACACTCGGAGGTGATCGTCCAGACCCGAGCTGTCGCCGCCGAGAAAGTCGGCCCAAAAGCACACATTCTCGCGTAAGGACAGCGCGCTTTTGATCCCGTTCAAATGGCCCACATAGTGACTGAGCTCGGACAGCGGCACGTCCCCGTCGCCGCCTTCGAACCTCCCTGCCTGCAGCGGCAGCAGGCCGGCGATCAGCCGCAACAGGCTCGTCTTGCCGGCGCCATTCGGGCCTGTCACGAGCAAGGCCTCTCCCGCTTTCAGGCTGAAGCTCAGCCCCTCGAACAGGAGCCGGCCCCCGCGCTGGCAGCTGACGTCATGGGCGGCAAGGCTGATCTTTTGAGGCATTTGCCCGGAATCTGCGCAAGTTGAGACGAAGGGAGGCAAGGCAAAGGGCGTGTCGCGGCGCGCGGGACCTTACTCGCGCATTGTCTTGCCGCCGCAAGCGCTCTTATATAGGCGCGGGCGCGCCTCCAATAGACCGGGATGCTTCACGCGGGCCCCCGGGGCAACAAGAAAGGCGTCTCCTGCCAAGCGATTGGCCGCGCCTTGGCATGTCGTCTGCATGTCGTCCAGTTCGCGCAAGACGCGCCAGCGCCCGAGGAGATCCTAGTTGACATCGGTAGCGGAGACCTCGCTCGACAGCTTCAATTGCCGGCGGACGCTGAAAGTCGGCAAGCGTCGCTACGATTATTTCAGCCTGACGCAGGCGGAGGCGAACGGCCTTGCTGGCATCGGGCTGCTGCCGTTCTCGCTCAAGGTGCTGCTCGAAAATCTGCTGCGCCACGAGGACGGGCGCACCGTCACCGCCGACGACATTCGCGGCATCGCGCTCTGGCTCGGCGAGCGGAAAAGCGATCGCGAGATCGCCTTCAGGCCGGCGCGGGTGCTGATGCAGGATTTCACTGGCGTTCCCGCGGTGGTCGATCTTGCCGCCATGCGCGACGCGATGAGCACGCTCAACGGCGATCCCCGCAAGATCAATCCGCTGGTTCCGGTCGACCTCGTTATCGACCATTCGGTGATGGTCGATGCCTTTGGCACTGGGCAAGCGTTCCACACCAATGTGGAGAGGGAATATGAGCGGAACGGCGAGCGCTACGCCTTCTTGCGCTGGGGGGCCGGCGCTTTCGACAATTTCCGCGTGGTGCCGCCCGGCACCGGCATCTGCCACCAGGTGAATCTCGAATATCTGTCGCAGACCGTTTGGACCAAGTCGCAGAACGGCGATGCCACGCTCGCCTTCCCCGATACGCTGGTCGGCACCGATAGCCACACCACCATGGTCAATGGGCTCGCGGTGCTTGGCTGGGGCGTCGGCGGCATCGAGGCCGAAGCCGCCATGCTCGGGCAGCCGATCTCCATGCTGATCCCGGAGGTGGTGGGCTTCCGCATCACGGGCAAGCTGAAAGAGGGCGTAACCGCGACCGATCTCGTGCTCACCGTCACCGAGCGGTTGAGGCGTGCAGGCGTGGTCGGCAAGTTCGTCGAGTTCTACGGGCAGGGACTCGACAATCTGCCGCTCGAGGATCGCGCCACCATCGCCAATATGGCGCCGGAATATGGTGCCACCTGCGGCTTCTTCCCCATCGATCAGGAAACCCTCAATTATCTTGAGGCCACCGACCGGAAGGATCAGCGCGTCGCGCTGGTCGAGGCTTACGCCAAGGAGCAGGGATGGTTCCGCGACACGGAGACGAAAGACCCGGTCTTCACCGAGACGATCGCGCTCGATCTTGCCGAGGTCGAGCCGTCGCTCGCCGGACCGAAGCGCCCGCAGGACCGCGTGCCGCTGGCGCGTGCGGCGAGCGCCTTCGCCGAGGCGCTCGACAAGGAATATGACAAAGCCGACGAGGCGGACAAACGGGTGCCGGTGCCGGGCAGGAATTTCGACCTCGGCCATGGCGACGTGGTGATCGCCGCCATCACTTCCTGCACCAACACCTCAAATCCCTTCGTGATGGTGGCCGCCGGCCTGATCGCCCGCAATGCCGTCAAGCGCGGCCTGCAAGTCAAGCCTTGGGTCAAGACCTCGCTCGCGCCGGGCTCCCAGGTGGTCACCGATTATCTCGAGAAGGCGGATTTGCAGAAGGATCTCGACGCGCTCGGCTTCAACCTGGTCGGCTATGGCTGCACCACCTGCATCGGCAATTCCGGACCGCTGCCCGAGGACATCTCGAAGGCCATCCACGAGCATGGCATCGCGGCCGTCTCCGTGCTCTCCGGCAATCGCAATTTCGAGGGCCGGGTCAATCACGACGTGCGCGCCAATTATCTCGCTTCGCCGCCGCTAGTGGTGGCCTACGCGCTGGCGGGCTCCATCATGGTCAATCTTGCCACCGATCCGCTCGGCACCGGCACGGACGGCGAGCCGGTCTATCTTAAGGATATCTGGCCTTCGACTAAATCCATCGCCAAGCTCGTGCGCAAGGCGGTGAAGCGGTCGATGTTCCGTCGGCGCTACGGCAACGTGTTCGAGGGCGACGAGGAATGGCAGGGGATCGAGATCAAAGGTGGTCTCACCTATGATTGGGACGGCCACTCCACCTATGTGCAGAACCCGCCTTATTTCGAGGGCCTCTCGGCCACGCCGGCGCCCGTAACGGACGTGGTCGACGCGCGCATCCTCGGCTTGTTTCTGGACTCCATCACCACCGACCATATCTCGCCGGCGGGCTCGATTCGCCATAACAGCCCGGCGGGACGTTACCTCTCCGAGCATGGCGTCCTGCCGCACGATTTCAATTCCTACGGCTCGCGGCGGGGCAATCACGAGGTGATGATGCGCGGCACCTTCGCCAACACGCGCATCAAGAACCAGATCGTCAAAGGCATCGAGGGCGGCATCACGCTGCATTACCCGTCGATCGAGGCGATGAGCATCTACGACGCGGCGATGCGCTATGGCAGCGAAGGCGTGCCGCTCGTGATCTTCGCCGGGAAGGAATACGGCACCGGCTCGTCGCGCGACTGGGCGGCCAAGGGCACGCGGCTGCTCGGCGTGCGGGCGGTGATCGCGGAAAGCTTCGAGCGCATCCACCGCTCGAACCTGATCGGCATGGGCGTGCTGCCGCTCGTCTTCGCCGAGGGCATGTCGTGGCAAACACTCGGGCTGGTCGGCGACGAGACGGTTAGCCTGCGGGGTTTAAGCGAGATCAAGCCGGGGCTGTGGATCGAGGCAGCCATTACCTACGCCAACGGCGACAAGCGCGCCGTGCCGTTGCGCGCGCGGATCGACACCTTCGACGAGCTCGATTATTTCCGCAATGGCGGCATCCTGCACTACGTGCTGCGCCAGCTCGCGAGAGACGCCGCTTGATCTCAATCAATGCTGTGCCGCCATTCCGCTATCACGGTTTTGGTCGCGGCTTAACCAGTCACCGAGTTGTGACCCGTATTGAACGCTTTTGGTCGGAAAATTGGGCGCATTTCCAGCATTATATAGGTCATGAGGCGCCTCCTTCCCCAATGCGCCGGTGCACTCGCGGCGCTCGCCGCCGTCACGCTCGTTGGACCCGGCATCGCCAGTTCCGCCCCGGAATCGGCCAGCCCGACCAAGTCCGTGATCGAGCTGTTCACGAGCCAGGGCTGCTCGTCCTGTCCGCCGGCCGACGCCTTGCTTGGACGCCTGGTCGATCAGCCGGGCTTGGTCGCGCTCTCTTATTCGGTCGACTATTGGGATTATCTCGGCTGGCACGACACGCTCGGCAGCCCCGCCAATAGCGAGCGCCAACGCGAATATGCACGGTCGCGCGGCGACGGCCGCGTCTACACGCCGCAAATGGTGGTGGACGGCGTCACGCATGTGAACGGCAGTGACGAGCAGGCGATCAAGGCGGCGCTGGCGGCGGCCGAAGTGAGGCTCGCCCACGTCAAGGTGCCGGTCAGCATGCGCGGTGAGGGCGATACTTTGGTCATCGACATCGGTGCAGCGCCAGAGCAATCCGACAAACGCGAGGCCACGGTCTGGCTCGCGATCGCCAAGGAGGCGGAGAAGGTTGCCGTCGCGCGCGGTGAGAACCGCGGGCGCGAGCTCACCTACCATCATCCGGTACGCGAGCTGACCCCGATCGGGATGTGGCACGGCGAGGCCATGACGCTGCGCTTGCCACTCAAGGACCTCAAGACCATGGGTGGCGATTGCCTGTTTGCAATGCTGCAAGTCGAGAATGCCGGACCGATGCTGGGCGCTGCTGAGTTCGAGCCCTAAGCGGCGATTGCTGCCTCGGCGATCCCCCGTTTCCTTCGTCGTCCGGACTGGAAACCCCGCAACATAAAACGGGCCGGAAAACCGGCCCGTTGCAGCATTCACGGGTGGAGAGGTCTGTTGGGAAGAAATGGCCAGTAAATGGCCCGGTCCGAGAGAAGCCCCCGGGGGGCTGGGGGGCTGAGATTCCGAAGGCCTCTACTTGGACCGGGCCGAGAGGCAACAATGCCCATCATACGGGTCTTTGGGGCGTGCCAAAGGCTGAAATCGGGCGGCACTGTGATTCTTGTTTCACTTTGTTACAGATCGTGTAACCCGCGCATTTGCTTGAATTTCTGCAGCGCCCAAGTCATCATGAAGGTTCCGTTACAGGGAGGCGCGCGATTGAGCGAAACCGAGCCCATAGTCGTGCCGCTGGCCCGTAAGGCCGGCGGCCAAACACATCAAGCCGAGGGGATGCCCCGGCGTGGCGGAATAGCCTTCGACCGCCGAGAACTCACTCAAATCCTGAACATCTACGGACGGAAAGTCGCGAGCGGCGAATGGCGCGATTACGCCATCGACACCTTGCGCGAGAAGGCCGTGTTCTCGGTGTTCAGGCGCGCGGCCGAGTGCCCGCTTTACCGTATCGAGAAGGCGCCGAAGCTGGCCCGCCGGCAGGGGGCCTATAGCGTGGTGGCGGCGACCGGCTTGATCCTCAAGCGGGGTCATGATCTCGCCCGCGTGCTCAGGGCGCTCGACAAAGGCCTCCGCCTCGTCGAGTGCTAGCCGTAGCCAAAAAGCAAAGGCCCCGGCGAACGGCCGGGGCCTCGTCTTGTGCCCGTTAGCTCTAGTCTAGCGGCGATCGCCGAACAGCTGCAGCAGCATCATGAACAGGTTGATGAAGTCGAGATAGAGCCTCAAGGCTCCCATCACGGCTTTGCGGCCGGCGACGGTTCCGTCATCACCGACAGAATACATCTCCTTGATCTGCTGCGTGTCGTAGGCGGTGAGCCCAGCGAAGATCAGCACGCCGATCACCGATACGGCGAATTGCAATGCCGTCGACGCGATAAACAGGTTGACCAGCGAGGCGAGGATGATGCCGATCAGCCCCATGAACAAGAACGAGCCCCATGCCGACAAATCCCTGCTCGTCGTGTAGCCGTAAAGGCTGAGGGCGCCGAACGACGCCGCGCTAATGAAGAACACGCGCGCGATGCTCGCATGGGCGTAGACGAGGAAAATCGACGAGATCGACAAGCCCATGAGCGCGGCGAAGACCCAGAAAGCAATCTGGGCGGCGCCGAGGCTCATCGAGTTAAGGCGCGCCGACAGGAAGAACACCATCGCCAGCGGTGCGAAAATGACCACCCATTTGAAGAGGCTCGCGTAGATGAGGGTGCCGAAGGAGGTGAGTTGCAACCCCGCATCTGTCTGCACAACGGCCATCGAAAAGGTCAGGTAAGCGACCAGGCCGGTGATCGCCACGCCGATCGCCATGTAGTTGTAGACGCGGAGCATATAGGCGCGCAGCCCCTGGTCGATCACGCCGGTTTCGGCGCGCCCGACGGTCGTTCCTTGCGCGTAACGTCTGTCTAGATCCGCCATTGATCGTCCCTTTCAGCTTTTCTGCTCGAATGCGTTCGACAAACAAACTTTGCCGCCGAATATGGGTGTTCGCCAGCTCCGGCGCAAGACAAGTCGGGTGTCAGCGATGAGGGCCGGCCACCAATTTCGTGACCTCTATTCGCCTCTCAGATAGGGAGCGGCCTTGGCTGACAGCACCCGCCAGGTGGCGACGGCGCCGACCCCGAGCACGAGGGCGAGGGCGAGCAGCACCGTCTCTGTGGCAGCCAGGCCCGACCAGACGAATTTCACGTCGAACACCCATTTGCAGAGCGCCCAGGCCGTGGCCGCGCCGGCGGCGAGGGCGATCGCGGCGGTGGCCAAGCCAAGGAGCCCGAATTCGAGTAGCTCGGCGCGGATGATCCGCCCGCGCGTGGCGCCCAGGGTCTTGTAGAGCACGGCCTGGTACTTCCGCCGGTGCTGGCTTGCGGCGACTGCGCCAGCGAGCACGAGCGAGCCGATCAGCAGCGTTACGCCGGCCGTCATGTGGATCGCCGTCATGACCTTCTCCAACAGGTCCTTGGCCGCCTCGACGATCTCGCCCACCTTGATGGCCGTGACCAGGGGAAAGCGGTCGGCGAGCGCCTGGATGAGCTTCGCCTCGCGCGCCGGATCGGTGGTTTTCGGCAGCTCGAGCGTGGTCAGCACGCGGTGGGGCGCTTCGACCAGCGTGTTCGGCGAGAACACCATGACGAAGTTGATGGCGAGCGATTCCCAGTCGATCTTGCGCAAGCTGGCGATTTTGGCCTCGACATTGCGGCCGAGCACATTGACGGTGACGGAATCGCCGAGCTTCAAGCCGAGCCCGTGGGCAGCCTCGGCGTCGAAGGAGACGAGCGGCGGGCCGGTATAGCCTTTCGGCCACCAGCTGCCTGCAACGATGGTGGAGCCTTCCGGAACCGTATCGGTATAGGTGAGGCCGCGGTCGCCGGTGAGCACCCAGCGGCTGTCGATCGGAGCCTCGACCTTCTCGGCCGGCACGCCCTTCAAGGCCACGATGCGGCCGCGCAGCATGGGCGCGTCGGCGAGCTTGGCGTCGGGATCAACGGCGATGACGGTGTCGCGGAAGGCGGCGAGGTCGTTGGCATCGACGTCGAGGAAGTAATAGGCCGGCGCGTCGGCCGCAAGATTGTCCTCGAACTCCGCCATCAAGGAGCGGTTGATCAGGGCGATGGCGACGAGGAAGCCGAGCCCGAGCCCAAGCGAGATGGCGACCTGGCGGGCGATGGAGCCGGGTCCGGCGATGCTCGCCAGCGCCACGGCCAATGCTGGGGGCTTGGAACGGCGGAACCGTAAAGCGAGCCGCTGCAACGCCCACCCGAACCCCCACAACGTGAGGAAGGCGACGATGATGCCGGCGGAGATCGAGGCGGTGATAAACCGCTCATCGGAAGCCGCGAGCGCCAAGCCGAACAGCGCAAGGCCGCTCGCGGCCGCCGCGGCGATGAACGCGCGCGGCGGGCGTTGCTGCTCATCAGTGAGATTGGCGCGCATCAGCACGGCGGGAGGAACGGCGCTCGCCCGCCCCAGAGGCAAAAGCACGAACAAAAGCATGGCCAGAAGGCCCGCGCAGGCGGCCGTCGCCAGCGACCAGGGATGCGGCTCGATAGCGAGAGCGATGGGCAGCGCGTCACCGTAGATCGCCGCTAGCAAAGCGGGGGTCAGCGCGCCGAGTAGGAGACCGAAGGCGATGCCGAGGCCGGCGAGCATGAGCGCCTGGATCAGATAGACCGCGAGCACGAGCCGGCTCGAGGCGCCGAGGCATTTGAAGGTGGCGATTACCGCCTGCTTCTTCGCCATATAGCTGCCGATGGCGTTGCCGACGCCGATGCCGCCGAGCAGGAGCGCGGCGAGACCGATGAGGCTGACGAATTGGGCGAAGCGCTGTGCCTCGCGGCGAATCGACGGCGCGGGATCGGTCCAGTCGGTGATGGTGAAACCGCTTTCGGGGAATTTGCTCTCAGTGCCGAGGCGGGCGGTGGTGAGCGCCGTCTTGTCGTCGCCGCGCTGCCCCTCAAGCTTGAGGCGGTAGATCCAGCGGATCAGGCTGCCGGGCTGCACCAGGCCGGTGCGGTCGAGGGTGTCGAGCGACATCAGCAGTCTCGGACCGTACGCCAGCCGGTCAGCGAGCCGGTCAGGCTGCGCGCCGAGCACCCCGCCGATCTTGACGGTGGCCTCGCCGATCGACAGCGTGCTGCCGACGCCGACATTGAGGCGATCGAGCAGCGCTCGCTCTACCACCACGACGCCCAGCTCCCGCCAAACCGCGCCGGCATCCGCCGGCTCGGTGATGGCGACGCCGCCGTAAAGTGGGTAGGCGCCGTCGACGGCCTTGACCTCGACCAGGGCGCTTTTGCCTTGCGGGTTCCTCGCCATGGCGCGAAGGCTCGCCGACTCGCTGATCAGGCCCTCGGCGTCGAGCGCTGACCGCTCGTCGGCCGTGGCGCGCCGATGCACGCGCTCGAAGGAGAGGTCGCCGCCTACGAGCAGACGCCCTTGCCGCGCCAGGCCTTCATCGAACGAGGCGCCGAGGGAGCCGATGGCCGCCACGGCGGCGACGCCCAGCGCGATGCACAGCACGAACACGGTCAAGCCGCCGGCACCGGCGCGGAGCTCGCGAAAGGCGATTGCCGAGGCGAGCGGCAGCCGCAGGCTGGGACCTCGCGGCGCCGCGGTGAGGCTCGCCGCGGTCACGAGGCGGCGGCGCGGCGTTTGGCGCCGGGACTCGCAATGCGGCCATCGGCGAGGCTGACGATACGGTCGCAGCGCTTGGCGAGTGTCCGGTCGTGGGTGATGAGGAGGAGGGTGGCGCCGGTCCGCTCTTTCAGCGCAAACAGCAGGTCCATCACGCCCGCGCCGGTGGTCAAGTCGAGATTGCCGGTCGGCTCGTCGGCAAGAATGAGCGAGGGCGAAGGCGCGAGCGCCCGGGCCATGGCGACACGCTGCTGCTCGCCGCCGGAGAGCTGTCCCGGAAAATGGGCCTCTCGATGCGACAGCCCGACCTCGGCCAGCGCCGCCCGCGCGGTGTCAAATGCGTTCTCGCGGTCGAGGAACTCGAGCGGCAGCGCTACGTTCTCTAGCGCCGTCATGGTTGGGACGAGGTGGAAGGATTGGAAGACAATCCCGATATTGGCGGCACGGAGACGCGCGAGATCGTCCTCGTCAAGGCTGGTGAAATCGGCGCCCAGCACCGCAACGCGCCCCTCCGTGGCACGCTCGAGGCCGGCGATGATCATGAGCAGGGTCGATTTGCCTGAGCCCGAGCGGCCGACCACGGCGATCAACTCGCCGGCAGCCACCTCGAGGTCGAGCCCACGCAGAATAGCGACAGGGCCCGCGCGAGAGGGCAGCGTCACATGCACGGCGTCGAGCCGGATGGCGAGCGCTTGAGGGTGTTTCAGGGTCTGATCCATAGAATCAGTCGCGCTCCTCACATGGCACGGAGGCGTGCAATAAAGAAGAGCAAAGAGGTCAAAAGATGAAGCGAGGCGTGTTGGCGGTGGTCGCTGTTGCCGCAGGGGTTTGGCTCGGGGCGTCAGGGCTGCATGCAAACGAGGCAGTGTCGCGCGAGCCGGTGATCGTCGCCTTCGGCGATAGTTTGACGGCGGGGCTCGGTCTTGCCGAGAGCGAAGCCTTCCCGGCGCAGCTCGAGCAAGCGCTCCGCGCGCGTGGCCAGGACGTAAAAATCGTCAATGCGGGCGTCTCCGGCGATACCGCGGCGGCGGGGCTTGCCAGGCTCAATTGGGCGCTGCCCGACGATGCCAGCGCCGTCATCATCGAGCTTGGCGCCAACGACGCGTTGCAGGGGCTGGACCCGCAAGCGACCAAGGCGGTGCTCGAAAAGATCATAACTGAGGTCAAGGCGCGCGGCCTTCTCATCCTGCTCGCCGGCATGGAGGCGCCGCCCAACATGGGCAAGGAGTATGCGACAGCGTTCAGGGCGCTCTACGCCGATCTCGCCCAGCGCTACGACCTCGTGTTCTATCCCTTCTTCCTGGACGGCGTCGCGCTCGACGACAGGCTTACCCTCGACGACGGGATGCATCCCAACGCGCAAGGCGTGGCGCGCATCGTCCAAGGCATCCTGCCGAAGGTCGAGGAGCTGTTGGCGCGCGCCAAAGCCAAGGGGTAGTTCTCAGCACGTGCTCCTGACGGCGCCGTTCGGGCCATGGTCAGCAGCGCATTAGCGCGATGCCGCGACCACAACTTTGAACCCGCGAGCTTGCCGACCTTCATTTCGTCTGCGACGGCCTCGCGAAACTCGAGCGCGCCGTGCTCCCGCCAGATCTTGCCGGTCTTCTGCGCCATGCGGCGATAGCGGGTAGGCTTTTCTTCGGAACCGAAACAACAAATCCGTCGACATAGGGCATTTCGTGCTCCCTTGGTTGCAGCTGTCAGCCGGACCGAATCGTCACCTGACGATGATCATCCACGATACCCCAAAGCGGTCGGCGACCATGCCGAACAGGGGCGAGAAGAATGTCTTGGCGAGCGGCATTCTGACCTCGCCGCCTTCGCTGAGCGCCGCGAACAGCCGCTTCGCGTCGGCTTCCTCCGGCACGATGATCGTGAGTGAGACGCCGCGAAACTCGGGCTTCCCCTGGCAATACCCGTCGGACGCCATGATGGCTGAGTCGCCGACGCGGAAGCTCGAATGCAGCACCTTGTCCTCGAGGCCCGGTTTGATCATGCCGGGGTCCGGGGCGTCCTTGCAGCGCATCAGCGCCGTCACTTCGGCACCGAGTGCGCTCTTGTAGAACTGGAGTGCTTCCTCGCAGCGTCCGTCGAAATTGAGATAGGGCTGGACTTGCATCGGGCATCTCCTGATCGAACGGGGCGGGGACACAAACGCCGCCAGGCGGCGCTAGACTGTTTGGCGATTGGCTATCCTCAAGAACCGCAACACGCGGCAGAAGGTTTCGCGCCCACATATTCGTCATGCCGCCGAACCCAGGCCATGGTCCACGGCAATGAGGCTTCGTCGCGGCCCTTCGGTACGAGATCGAGGAAATTATAGGCGCCGACCAAGATGTCGAGACCACGCGCATAGGCGGAATAAGTGTGGAAGATGTCGCCGGCCGCGTCCTTGGTGAATACGCTGAGGCCGGGCATCTCGTCGCTCTCGAATTCGAGTAGGTCGTAATTGTAATCGACCTTGCTGTCGGCAATGTCGTCGGGCCTGAACGACACGTGATAGTCGAAGTTGAAGTCGCTGCCGTAGGACGACACCCAAGGAAAGCCCCAACCCATGCGCTTTTTGTAGGCTTCGATCTCGGGCAAGGGCGCGCGCGAGACCACGAGCAGCGTCACGTCGCGATGCGGAAGTTGGAGGGCCGCGCCGTCGAAATGATCGGCGAGCAACGAGCAGCTCGGGCAACCCTCCCACTCCGGACCGAGCATGAAATGATAGACGATCAGCTGGCTCCGCTCATCGAAGAGGTCGCTGAGAGTCCGTTTACCGCCCGGCGTGTCGAAGACATAGTTCTTCTCCACCTTGACCCAGGGCAACTCGCGCCGCTCGGCGCTTAGCCGATCACGTAGACGGGTGATTTCCTTCTCCCGTGCCAGATGCTCTTTTCGGGCAATGAGCCATTTGTCTCGGGATACCACTTTGTGCTGCATGATTTTCGCTCCTCGGCTAGACGCCTCCGCGCGTGGCTGCCGGCCCCCGCGCCGCTCAGGACTTGGCTGGCGTCATCCAGCCGACCGTGGCGCCGCCGGGCTGGCGCAGAACGACGATGCGACCGACGCCAGGGATGTCGAACGGCTCCTTCATGAGCGTGGCACCGGCGGCGACGGCCTTCTTCGCGCGCGCATCCACGTCGTCGACGGCGAGATAGGGCATCCAATTCTCCGGCACGTTTTCGAAACATGATCCCTTCATCTCGAAGATACCGCCGGCCATCTTGTCGCCGGCCTTGGCGATCCAATAGGTGCCGTCCTCCATCGGCATCGGGTCGAAGCTCCAGCCGATCGTATCGCCGAAGAATTTCTTGGCGCGCGGCACGTCGTGGGTCATCAATTCGTTCCAGCAGAAGCTGCCATGCGATCCCATCGACGGCTCGGCTGCGGTCTCGTTGCGTTCACGGGTTTCTGTCTTAGCCATGTCACTCTCCTCTTACGGGTTACGAAAGATAACGTTCGAGCTTGTTGAGGCAGCCGAGCCAGCCATGCTCGTGGCGGTCGCGGGCGGCCTCGTCGAAGAATTGCTCGTGGGTGAGGGTGAGCAGCGATCCCGCGCCGTCCCGCTTAATCGACACGGTCACCAGCGACTCGCGCTCCGGCGTCGAGCGCCACGCCCAGGTGAAGACCAGCTTCTCGTTCGGCACGACCTCGCGATAGATACCGCTCACGCCATGCTCCTCGCCGCTCACATCGCGCATGATGATGCGGAAGCGGCCGCCGACCCGCGCGTCCGCTTGGGCGCTCAGCGTCTCGATCTCCTCAGGCCCGAACCACTTCACGAGTTTCGTGGGGTCCGTCCACGCGGCGTAGACTTTTTCGGGCGCCGCATTGAGACGGCGCTTGAAGGTGAGGCTTGGTTTGACGACGACGCTGGGCTCAGCGGTGGACATGACTCTTCCTCCACAAAGGTGGCAAGACGATTGAGTTGCTCGGACCAGAAGGGCTGGTAGCGGTTGAGCCAATTCATGGCTTCTTCCATTGGTGCGGCCTGCAGCCGGCAGGCCACGATGCGGCCGGTCTTGCTGCGGCTGATCAGGCCCGCATCCGACAGCACGTCGAGATGTTTCATGATCGCCGGCAACGACATCGGAAACGGCCGGGCGAGTTCGCTGACCGATACGCTCTTATGCTCGCTCAGGCCTGCGAGCAGCGCGCGCCGCGTCGGATCGGCAAGCGCCGCGAAGGTGCGATCGAGGGCCGTATCTTGATACTTAACCATCGGGTTAAGTATTATGCCCTTCCTCTCGACCTGTCAAGCGTCTGGTTGGAACACCAGGCCGAATGCTGGCCGGCAAAGGCGAAAGGCCCTACAACGGCGTGCCTTTGCGGCCTACGGGGGTCACGCATTGCCAACGATCTACGATCTGAAGCCGCGCTTCCAGGCGCTGCTCCGCCCGGCGGCCGATGCGTTGGCCAAGGCCGGCGTCACCGCCAACGCCGTGACGCTTGCGGCGCTTATCTTGAGCCTCGCCCATGGCGCCTGGCTCGCGCTCTTGCCGCAATCGCGCCCGCCCTTCCTGCTGTTGCCGGTGACGCTGTTCGTGCGCATGGCGCTCAATGCGCTCGACGGCATGATGGCGCGCGAGCATGGCATGAAGAGCCCCGTGGGCCCCGTGCTGAACGAGCTCGGCGACGTCGTGTCGGACGCCGCCCTCTATCTGCCCTTCGCGCTGGTGCCGGGTGTGAATGCATCATTCGTCGTTCTCGTGGTGACCCTCGGCATCATCTGCGAAATGGCAGGGGCTCTCGGTCCGTTGCTGGGCACAATGCGCCGCTATGACGGGCCGCTCGGCAAGAGCGACCGCGCCTTTGCCTTCGGGCTGCTCGGCTTTTTGATCGGCGCCGGGCTTCAGCCTGGACGGTGGACCACCATTTATCTCGCGGTTCTGCTCGTGCTGGCCGGCCTGACCGTGCTCAACCGCGCCGGCAACATCGTCGCTGACGCCAAGGGGCCGGCGGCGTGACGCTCATTTTCGGCATCCCGGCCAATGTCGTCTACGCCACGGCGGGCATCTACGCGCTGCTCATCGTCGCGACCGTCATCGTCTGGCTCCTTTCCCGCCGCGACGACGGCGGGCGCTATCGCGAGCTCATCCTCCGCGTCCGCTCCTGGTGGTGGATGATCGGGGCATTCACGCTCGCCATGCTGTTCAACCGGACGCTGGCCATCGTCTTTCTCGGCTTCATCAGCTATCTCGCGCTAAAGGAATATCTGTCGCTGATCCCGACGCGGCGCATCGACCGCGGGTTGCTGCTGTTCGCCTATCTCGCCATTCCCATCCAATTCTATTGGGCGGCGATCGACTGGTACGGCATGTTCGTCGTCTTCATTCCGGTGTGGATGTTTCTGTTCTTCCCGGCGCTCATGGCGCTCCGCGGCGAGACCGCAAGGCTTCCTGCGTGCCGTCGGCACCTTGAGCTGGGGGCTCATAATGACGGTCTATACTCTGAGCCACATGGCGATGCTGCTCGTCTCCGGCGACGCCGCCAACCCGGTCGCTGGCGGGCTCGGGCTCCTGTTCTTCCTCGTCATGCTCACGCAGTTCAACGACGTGGCGCAATACAGCTGGGGCAAGCTCACCGGCCGCCACAAAGTGACGCCCCGCGTCAGCCCGAAAAAGACCTGGGAGGGCCTGATCGGCGGCGTGGCCACCACCACGCTCGTCGCCGCCCTCATCGGTCCCTATCTCACGCCGATGGATGTCGGATGGTCGGCGCTCGCCGGCGGCATCACCGGTATTTCCGGCTTCCTCGGCGACATCACCATGTCGGCAATGAAGCGGGACCTCGGGGTGAAAGACACCGGCGGCCTGATCCCCGGACATGGCGGCATTCTCGACCGCGTCGATAGTCTCACTTACGCCGCGCCGGTGTTCGTCGACTTCATCCGCTATTTCTTCTATCCATGACCAACAGCGCGACGACCAAGATCCTGCGCTATTTGTTCTTCGCAGTCGTGGTGCGGGCCGTGGTGCTGGTCGCGCTCGGCCTCACGGTGCGATATCGCGAGCGGCTGCCGAAGAAAGGCCCGGCGGTGCTCGCCGCCAATCACAACTCTCATCTCGATACGCTCGCGCTGATGTCGCTCTTCCCCTTTCGCCTCTTGCCGCATCTCCGCCCCGTGGCGGCGGCCGACTACTTCCTCAAGCCCGGCTTGATGGGCTGGTTCGCCACCAACATCATCGGCATCATCCCGGTGGAGCGGCGCAGCGCCGGCAAGGGCGGCAATCCGCTCGGCGCTTGCGAGGAGGCGCTCGATCGGGGCGATATCCTCATCATCTTTCCGGAAGGAAGCCGCGGCGAGCCGGAGGCCTTCGCCCAATTCAAGAAGGGCATCGGCCACCTCGCGCGGGCTCGGGTCAAAGTCCCCGTCATCCCCGTCTTCATGCATGGCCTCGGCAAGGCGCTGCCCAAGGGCTCGGCGCTGCTCGTGCCCTTCAATTGCACGGCGAGCGTCGGCGAACCGCTTTACGGCAAAGTATCCTACGGCGCCTTCGTGACCGAGCTCGAAGCGGCCATGACCGGACTTGCGGCGCAGGAGCGCCTGCCGGTGTGGGAGTAAAATGCTTACCTGACCTCAGGCCGAGCCGCATAGGGGGACCCAGTAGCAAATGGCACCGATAGGTCGTCGAAGGAGCGCAATTGCGCGAGCTGTGAAATACCTGGGTCGCATGTGATTGCAGCCGCACCGGATCATCCGCTTCTCATTGAAGGTCCAGACCTGCTTATTGGTGGTGAAGGCATCCTCGTGGCCGTCTAGAAGGCATCCTCGTGGCCGTCTATATGCCCAAAGCAAGTGACAGGCGTTGAAGGAGGTCGTGCGAAGCCATGGTATTCTGCCGAGAAACACTTTGGGACAGGTGTTGAAGCAGCTTGGCGGCTTCCCGACCACCAATCCGTCACACCTCAGTGCCAGCAAGTTGAGCCGGTTCTTGGGCTCCGTGAATAGGGGCGAAATCGGTTCATGCACAAGGCAAATACCTTTCCTAGCACAACCAAACAGGCTGACCAGGTTTTTGGCGAAGTATCTGCTCGTTTCGCGCTCCTTGTAAGATAGCTTCAATAGTGATAGCCGCCGCGCTCTAGGCGATAATGCCTCCCATGCCGGGTTGCCTTCACGCTCTGGCGCTCCATTCCTTGTTGAGAGGCGCGCCTACTGCCCCCAGGATGTGTTGGTGCAGCGGATGCCTTTGGTCTTGATCGAGGCGATCTGGCCGGTATCGAGCGAGATTTCCCAGGCGCGCCGCACATCCGTCCACCATTCCTTGTCCTCGGGACCCTTGGCCTCGCCAATGAAGCGGAGCGTCTCGTCCTGGCCCTGGACACAGGAGACGGTGAAGGACACGCCCGATTGCGGCGGCGGCACGATCAGGGCGTCGACCACCTCGTAATTCGCCGGCGCGCTGCTCGTCTCCTTGGCGAGCTGGCGGCTGGTCAGCACGAGGAAGGTGCCGTCCTCGCGCTGATATTCGTGGACGAAGATCGGCGCCGCCACGAGGCCGCCGCCAACGTCGTCCCAGCCTTCGATGTCGAGCTCGTCGTCGTAGGTCTTGCCGATGAAGCCCTTGGCGAAGCTCGCGTCGTCGGTTGCTTCCTTGGAGGGCGCCTGCGGCTCGGCGCGCGACTGGCCGGCGAAAAGCGCGACCGCCACGGCAAGAGCCGCGACAGGGATGAGCCGTGATAAGCAACGATGCATAGCGGAGCTAACCAGTTTCACGGCGCCGGGATGTACGAGCCGGGGGCAGGCAAGTCTATTCACAATCCTGGCAAAAGGGGAGCCCTGCTGCTGGCCCCACGCCCTGGGCTCTCGCCCAAGCCGGTGGTAAGCTTTGGGCCCGCTCAAGCGAACTTGCCGAGGGCTCGGTTTTGCGAGAACGGAAAGGCCAGCCACCATGGTTCGAATCGTTGCTGCCGCTCTCGTCTTCTTGCTCTCGGCCTGGGCTCCTGCCGCGGCCGACGGTAAGCGGGTCGCGCTCGTTGTCGGCATGGGCGAGTACCAGCATCTCTCCACCCTCCCTAATCCTGTGCCGGACGCCAAGGCTATCGCTGCCGAGCTCAAGAGCCACGGCTTCGAGGTCTCGGAATATTACAATCTCGACCGAGCCGATCTGCTCGACGCGTTGGAGAAGTTCGAAAGGGACGCGACCGGTGCCGAGGTTGCGCTCGTCTACTATGCCGGTCACGGCATGGAGGTCCAAGGCAAGAAC
Organism: uncultured Alphaproteobacteria bacterium; assembly: GCA_963839245.1. Lineage (GTDB taxonomy): Bacteria > Pseudomonadota > Alphaproteobacteria > Rhizobiales > Methyloligellaceae > Methyloceanibacter. The sequence continues at coordinate 117,814 of CAWIUJ010000002.1, forward strand.
TTGCTCGCACCGACGGACATGGAGGTCGAGTGCGAGAACAAGAGCGCGCTCCGCTCGGTCGACCTGCAGCAGCTGTTCAAGGCCGCTGGACCCGCGCCGCAACAGATCGTGCTGCTCGACGCCTGCCGTAACGATCCGTTTCCGCAATGCCCGGCGCGTGGCGCCGGCCAGGGCAGCGGCTTTCGCGGCCTCTCTCTGCTCGGCGAGGCTGACCGCACGCTCCTGATCGCCAATGCGACGGGCTCCGGCAAGCTCGCGGCCGACGGTGACCCGGGCTCCCATTCGCCCTTTGCCAGCGCTCTGCTCAAAAATTTCAACGAGAGCCCGCACCTCTATTTCGGCGATTTGCTCAACAAGACCGCGGCCGACGTGAAAATCGCCTCCCACGGCGCCCAAGTCCCGGAGGTCACCGCGCAAGGCGGCTCTCCTAAGGTTTGTCTCGATGCCGCGGGCTGTGGGGTGTCGGGTCCGAGCTTGCCGTCCGACGCCGTTCTGACCGATGCGGCGACGGTTACCGAGGCGCGCGCGGACTTGCAGCAGCTCGGCTTCATGGGGGATGCGAGCCGGGGCGGCGACAATGCGCTGGAGGACGCGATCAAGCGCTTCCAGACCAGGGCAGGGCTCACGCCGGACGGCCAACTGACGCCGACTGTGCTCGCCGTGCTGCGCGCCACGAAGACGCAAGTCGCGGCGCTACCCGTCACGCCGAAACCAGGCGGACCGGTGCCCGGCATCGGCGGCGGACCGCTGGAACATGAGGTCGGCTCGACCTTCAAGGACTGCGAGACCTGCCCCGACATGGTGGTGATACCGGCGGGGCGGTTCCTGATGGGCGCGTCCAAGACCGAGAAAGGCCACCAGCCCGCCGAGGAGCCGCAGCACGAGGTGACCGTCGCGGCGCCGTTTGCGATCGGCAAATATGAGGTCACTTTCGACGAGTGGGAGGCCTGCGCGCTCGAAGGCGGCTGCGCTAACTACCGTCCGCAGGATAGCGGCTGGGGCCGGGGACGGCGTCCGGTGATCTATGTGTCCTACGACGACGCCAAGTCCTATCTCGACTGGCTGCGCCAGAAATCCGGCAAAGCTTATCGGCTGCCTTCGGAAGCCGAGTGGGAATACGCCGCGCGCGGCGGCACCAGCACGCCCTTTGCCGCGGGTGAGACCTTGGCGCCGACCCAAGCCAATTTCGATGCGAGCAGCCTGCCCGACAGCCGCAAGCCCGGTACCTATCAAGGCACCACCGTCGAGGTCGGCTCCTTCCCGCCCAACCCTTACGGGCTCCACGACATGGAGGGGAATGTGTTCGAGTGGGTGGAGGATTGCGCGAACAAAAATCACGCCGGCGCGCCGGTGGACGCCTCGCCGCGCGGCGGCGACTGCCAGCGCCGCATCGCCAAAGGCGGTGCCTGGTATTACGAGGCGGAGTTCGCGCGGCCGTCCGCGCGGATGAGCTTCCCCAAAGGGAGCCGGCTCAACGTCATCGGCTTCCGCGTCGCGCGGCCGCTGGAATAGCGCTCAAGCAGCGCGAAGCGCGGTAGCGCGGAAAAGATTCGCGCTCAAGCAGCGCGAACCCACGAGTGGGCGGCGCGGTAGGGCAAATTGAGAGTGACGGGCCTCGCCCTTCGAGACGCGGCTTCGCCGCTCCTCAGGGTGAGGATTTGCTCCTCATGCTGAGGAGCCGCCAAAGGGGCTTCTCGAAGCATGAGGCCCGGTTCCAAACAAAAAGCCCTCCCCAGTTGGGGGAGGGCAATATCGCAAGGCCTAAAATGAGCTGGCGTCTTACTTTGACGTGAGATTGCCGACGACGAGGTTGTCGATCTTGCCGAGCAGGGGCTTCTGCTCGAGTCCGAACGACTTCCGCGCCGCGGTGCGCACCGCGTCGGCGGTATAGACGTAGAGCTCGACCGTATCGATCCGCTTGTCGCCGTTACCGAGCGGCGCCTCGTCGGCCCGGCCGGCTAGGCCTTCGATCAGATAGCGGGTGAACAAGCCAATGCCGTATTCCGGGTCATTGATCGTCTTCTGATCGCGGTCCGACGCCTTGAACACGGCAAGCCCCGGCACCGGATTGATCGGCATGGCCTCGACGTCGAGCTCCGGCAGATTCGGCGGATCGATCAGCTCTTCGAGGTTCTTGGCGAAATTCGCCTCGAGCATCAGCATGATCGTGCGCGCGCCGGTCTTGCCGAGATTGTCGTAAAGTTCCTGCATGCCGTAGGCGGTTTTATCGAGATCATCGAGCTTGACGTCGACGGGCAGCAAATAGACCTGCTTGCCGTCGTCCTCCTTCACCATGCCGTGGCTCGAGACGTAGATGAAGACGTCGCCGGGATCCTTCTTGTCGATGCGCTTGGCGATCTCGCCGCCCGGGTTGCTGTCCGACCCGAACACGCGCTCGAAATCGGCGAGCGTGGCGTCGCGGAGATCAATGATGTTCTCCTGCTTGTAGCCGAGCTGGTCGATTAGCAGCGCCATGACCGCATTGGCATCGGAGGAGCCGTCGGGATTGTCGGGCAGGTCGCCTTGGTAGTCATGATTGCCGACCACCACCGCGAGATTGCCTTCGTTCTTGACCCCTGCCGGCAGGTCCTTGAACACGGTGCGGATCTCAGTCACGTGCTCGCCGGCCGCGCCACCGAGCGCGGCGGGCAGCCGGCACATGTCGGGATTGACGCAGATATTGACGTTGGCGGCCTTCTCGAGCTGCACAATCGCGTTGAGCGGCATGTAGCCGCCGACCTGCAAGCAGTTCTCACACCAATTGATGCCGTTCTTGGCCGCGGCGTCGAGCTCGGCCGGCGTGTAGGACGCTGGCTTCGGCAGGCAGGCGGAGGGGCAGCGGCCGAGAGCAGGCCGCTTGCCGTAGGTCTGCTCCAACAGATCGTAGAGGTCATCCGGCAAGCAACGGATCGAGGCTGGCTCGACCTTCGCCACGGATTGCGCCTCGTCCCGCGGTTTGGGCGGCGCGGGAATGCCGGCCTCCTGCGGCGGTATCGGCGTGAAATGCGGTGGGCCTTCTGGCCCTGGGCCTGGCGCTGGGCCTTCTGGACCATGCACGGGTCCGACAGGTCCCCGATAGGGCGGCTCTATGACGACGACCGGCGGCTTGAAGCAACCGCCGTCGCGAGACTCAAACCCGGAAGCGCACGCACAGCCATGGCCGGTCTTGACCATCGGCCGCTGACAGGACGCCTCTTCAGGTCCTTCGTGCCTCACGCAGCCATGCTCCCGCGGCGAGTAGGAGAACGGCGGCTCGCATTTGGTGACCTCGGGCTCATGATCGGGCTTTGGCCCGACGCAGCCTTTGCCCTTGCGCCACTCCATCGGCGGCTCGCATTTGGCCACCTCTGGCTGATGTTTGTTGTTCGGCATCTTGCAGCCGTGGCGCGAGGGCACCATGGGAGGCTCGCATTTGGCCACCTCCGGCGGCCTGTTGTCCCTGCCGGGCTTCACGCAAGCGTGCTTCCGTGACGGCACAAGCCCTGGCGGGCATCCCGCGGGCTCGACCGCTTCGTGCTGCGACCGGCGAATGGCTTCATTGAGGAGAATGGCGCCGACGCCGATGCCTACACCGACGCCCACGCCGCCGCCGCCATGGCCGCCGTCACCGCCCATATCATGTGCCAGTGCGGGGTCCGGCCCAGCCGGAACCGGCATCAGAAGGAGCGCTGCTCCAACGATACAAATCTTCGTCCAGAACGATATGCATGGCGTCCCACAGGCTCGGCACGTGCGATATATAGCACGGTCGCGTGACGGAATGTCGCAATTTCGAATTGGCCGGCAATGACCGGGGGCCCGCCGGCAGTCGCCTGCGACACGGTTTCGCTCCCCCCGCCCGACGCCGCAGTAGGGCCAAGTTTTGCTCCCTAGCTTTCCTCCGTGAAGCACGGACTTCCTGAAGTCCCCGACCCAGGAGATGATGCAAATGGACATTCGAAGATTAGCGTTAGCCGCCGGTGCCGTGATCTTGTTGGCCGCGCCGGTGCTGGCCGAGACGAACGCGCCCCAAACCGACACCCCCGCCACGATGGGGCCAGGCATGTGCCATCACAGGATGGGCCACGGTATGTGGGGTCAGCTCGATCCGAAGGCCATGGTCGAAGGGCGGCTCGCTTATGTGAAGACGGCGCTTGGCATTACCGACGATCAGGCGAGCGTCTGGAATTCTTATGCGGGTGCCGCGCGCGCCAAGCAGCAAGGCGTGCAGAGTGCGCGCGACGCGATGATGAAGACGATGCAGTCGGGCACGGTGATCGACCGCATGCAGTCGCGCATCGCCATTACGCAAGCAGCGCTCGATGCCTTGAAGGCGATGCAGCCCTCGACCGAGGCGCTGTACAAAGCGCTCACCCCCGAGCAGCAGAAGAAGGCCGACGCGATGATGGGAAGAGGCTGGGGCCGGATCTAGTGGACTGCTCTGCTGCATTCAGTAATCCGGACGGGGTCCCGGATCACCGACTACAGGCGTCACGTAAAGCCGTGGCGCCTTGTCTTTTGGGCGCCTAGCAGGGCACATCGTCGCCAACGCCATCCCCCCCTAGGTGTACAGCCGCGGGGTTGCTGATGCGCGTCGCCAACGGTCGAGCCATGATACGGACGCTGACGGTAGCCGGACTGGTGCTGCTCGCGGCGGCGAGCCTCGGCGTTGGCGTGGGGCGAGGCGGCGCGGCGGCTGAGCCGGCGATGGCATCCTCTGGTGCCGACGCATCCGGAGGCCCGGCCGGGGGCGAAACCTCTGAGTCGGATACTTTTGGCGAGGGCCTCGCGCAGCAGCGCGAGGCGCCGGCAGCCGACGATCTGCTCTACCGCATGATCGGCCAGATGATCCTGGTCGGTTTCACAGGCGACAACGAGCGCGACCAAGGCGTCATGGCCGTGCGTACGCAACTCGCGCAAGGCACGATCGGCGGCGTGGTGCTGTACCCTGACAATATCCGCTCGGTGCAGCAGCTCCGCCTGCTTACCGCCTTCCTCGCCAACGCCAAGTCGGAGCTCGTGCCGCTGATCGCCGTGGACCAGGAAGGAGGCGTGGTGCAGCGGCTCACGCGGCGGAAGGGCTATGTCTATTTCCCTTCGGCCCGGGACGTGGCGCGCGACCCAAGGCTGCGCACGCCCGACGGCGCGCGTCGCCTGTATGGAGCGATGGCGCAAGAGCTCGCGCTGGCGGGCATCAATCTCAATTTCGGGCCGGTGGTCGATCTCAGCCTGAACCCCGGCAACAACGTCATCGTCCGCCGCAAACGGAGCTTCGGCTCTGACCCCGAGACCGTGACGGTGCTCGCCGGCGCCTTCATCACCGCCCATCGCGAGGCCAATGTCCTCACCGCGGCCAAGCATTTTCCCGGCCACGGCTCGAGCTGGAGCGACAGCCACAAGGCGCTGCCCGATGTGTCACTGAGCTGGCGCGAGAGCGAGCTTGAGCCTTACCGGAGGCTAGCGCGGGACGGCCTGCTCGACATGGTGATGGTCGGGCATCTCTATCATCCGCGCTTCAGCGACGGAGAGAAGCTGCCGGCCTCGCTGTCGGCCCGCGCCATCGATGCGCTCCGGGCCGACGGCTATATCGGCTTCAAGGGTGTCGTCGTGAGCGACGATTTGGAGATGGGCGCGGTGCGGGAGAGCTACTCGCTGGCCGATCGCGTGATCAAAGCCGTCAATGCCGGCACCGATCTCCTCGTCTTCTCCAACGTCATATCGCGCGATCCCGAGCTCGGGGTGAAGATCCACGTCATCATCGCCGAGGCGGTGCGCGACGGGCGCATCCCCCGCGCGCGCATCGAGGAGGCTTATGGACGGATCATCTTCCTGAAGCGCCGCTTGATGCAGCACGACCTCGCCGGAACTTGGAGATGACCGAGTGCCCTTCGTCGAGCGAATCGTGGCCGAGCCGTTCGAGTACCAAGGCGCGACCTTCCGCCAAGGCGAACGGATCCGATCCTGCTGCAAAGCTTCCAATATTCGCGCAACCAGGCCGACCGGATGAGGATGTTCGGGGCCCGCATTCACGCTTGCCTCGGCCGTCAACTGTCGCTCGAAGTTTGAAAAAAAATCAATGATAGGCGTCGTGCTCGGTCGCGTCCCAGAACACGTAATAGGAATAGGCGGTGTAGCCTAGGATGATCGGCAGGATCGGGATCGCGCCATAGAGCATGAAAAGCTGGGATTCGGGCGCCGCTGCCGCCTGCCAGAGCGTGATCGAAGGCGGGATGATGTAGGGGAACAGGCTCACGGCGAGCCCAATGTAGCAGAGCAAGAAGATCACGGCCGCGAGCAGAAACGGCGCGTAGCGCAGGCGGCGCTTGAGTGACAGCCAAAGCGCGGCGAGCGTCGCGGCGGTGGCGACCGGCACCGGGCTCAGCATCACCATGTTGGCTGGCGTGAACCAACGCGCTGCGATCTGCGGGTGAAGAAGCGGCGTCCACAGGCTGAAAATGAGAATGAAGGCGCCGACCGCGATCAGGGCATAGCGGGCGACCCCATAGGCCCATCCGCGCAAGGCCTCGTCGCCCTTCATGATGAGCCATCCCGCGGACAACAGCACGTAGCCGGCAACCACCGCGAGCGCGGTGACCATCGAGAATGGCGTCAGCCAGTCGAAAGCGCCGCCTGCATATTTGTTGTCGACCACGTGAAAGCCCTGCACGAAGGCGCCGATGACGAGCCCCTGCATTAGCGCGGCGATGATCGAGCCGAGGGTGAAGGCGAGATCCCACGTCCAGCGGAAACGCTCGGCCTTGAAGCGGAACTCGAAGGCGACGCCGCGCAGGATGAGGCCGATCAGCATGAGGATGATCGGCAGGTAGAGCGCCGGCAGCATGACCGAATAAGCGAGCGGGAAGGCGGCAAGCAGGCCTCCGCCGCCCAACACAAGCCACGTCTCGTTGCCGTCCCAGAAGGGCGACACCGAGCCCATCATGGCGTCGCGGTCCTGATGCGTGGGCGCCAGCGGGAACAGCACGCCGAGGCCGAGATCGTAGCCGCCAAGCAGCACGTAGAGGAACACGCCGAGCGCCAGGATGGCGCCCCAGATCAGCGGCAGGAGGATGGGAAGGAGGTCTGGCGTCATGGATTGCCCGCCGCTGCCATGGGTCGGTGTGAAAGATACGCCTCGTCCTCGTCGGGCGGCGTCTCGTCGGGTCCGCGCCGCACGAGCTTGGCAATGTAATAGAGGCCGGCGCCGAACACGACGCCGTAGACCAGCACGAACAGGATGATCGAGGCGAGCACGCTGCCTGCAGGCACGGGTGAGACGGCATCGGCGGTGCGCAGCACGTTATAGACCACCCAAGGCTGGCGGCCGACCTCGGCGGTGAACCAGCCGGCGAGCACGGCGACGAAGCCGAGCGGCGACGCCCAGAGCAAGGTTCGCAGGAACCAGCGGCTCGTATAGAGCCGTCCCCTCAGCCACAGCACGGCGCCGATGCTCGACAACGCGATCATGATCAGCCCGATGCCGACCATGATGCGGAAGGCGAAGAAGGGGATGAGGGGGTTCGGCCGGTCCTCGGGCGGGAAGGATTTCAGTCCCTTCACCTCGCCGTTCCAGTCGTGCGTGAGGATCAGGCTGCCGAGCTTTGGCACTGCCAGCTCGAAATGGTTGATCTCGGCCTTGGGGTCGGGCAGCGCGAACAGGATCAGCGGCACCTCGCTGCCGGTCTCCCAATGCGCTTCGAGCGCCGCGACCTTGGCCGGCTGGTACTTCAAGGTATTCAGTCCGTGCAGATCGCCGATAACAACCTGGAGCGGCGCGAGCCACACGAGCAGGCTCAGCGCCATGCCGAGCATGATACGGCCATGGGCGACGCTCCGCTCGCGCAGGATATACCAGGCGCCGATGCCGCCCACGATGAAGGCGGTCGTGAGATAGGCGCCGACCACCATATGCGTGAAGCGATAGGGGAAGGAGGGATTGAAGATGACCTGCCACCAATTGGTGACATGCAGCACGCCATCGGCGGCGACGTTATAGCCGGCGGGGGTTTGCATCCAGCTATTGGCGGACAGGATCCAAAAGGCAGAGATGGCCGTGCCGAGCGCGACCATGGCGGTGGCGAACACATGCACCGCCTTGGGCACGCGCGTCGCGCCGAACAGCATGATGCCGAGGAAGCCCGCTTCGAGGAAGAAGGCGGTCAAGACCTCATAAGACATCAACGGCCCAATGACGTTGCCGCCGCGGCGCGACAGCTCGCTCCAATTGGTGCCGAACTCGTAGGAGAGCACCACGCCGGACACAACGCCCATGCCGAAAGACACGGCGAAGATCTTGGTCCAGTGCCGGGCGATGTCGAAATAGATGGCTTTGCTGGTCTTCAGCCACAGCACCTCGAGCACGAGCAGCCACGCAGCAAGGCCGACGGTGAAGGACGGAAAGAGGATGTGGAAGGAGATGGTGAAGGCGAACTGGATGCGCGCGAGCAGTAAGGGATCGAGCTCTGGCATCCTTCGGTCTCACTCTCAAAGGCGCTCGCGGGCGCCGTCGAGCCTTGGCGACTCGCGACTTCGTTGGCAGCTTAAGGCTATACCCTCGTGACGCAAAGCTGCGGCAAAGCCACACTACCCCTCGCGGATGGTTGCGAAAGCGATAAGTGCGCGGGCGCGCGCGGCGCCGTGCTCGACGATCGGCGGTGGGTAGCTCTTGCTGAGTGTCACGCTGGCCGCGCCGAGGGCAAGCTCAGGCGCCTGCCAGGGCGCGTGGATATTGCGAGCGGACAGCCTGGCGAGCTCAGGCATCCATCGCCGCACATAGACGCCGTCGGGATCGAACTTCTGGCCCTGAAGCACGGGATTGAAGATGCGGAAATAGGGCGTGGCATCGGTACCCGAGCCCGCGACCCACTGCCAGTTGGCCTGGTTATTGGCGAGGTCGGCGTCGACCAGCGTATCGAGGAACCAATCGGCGCCGGTCTGCCATGGGATCAGCAGATGCTTGACCAGGAACGAGGCCACGATCATGCGCGCCCGGTTCGGCATGAAGCCCGTGTGCCATAGCTCGCGCATGGCGGCGTCGACGATCGGATAGCCGGTCCTTCCCTTCTGCCATGCCGTGAGGGCGGGCGCATCGTCGCGCCAGGGGAAGTTGGCGAATTCGGGCCTGAGAGGGTGCGAGATCATGGCCGGGAAATGCTTCAGCAGATGATAGGAGAAGTCGCGCCAGATCAGCTCGCGCAAATATGCCTCGGCTCCGCGCTCCGCCATTGCACCTCCGCGGGGGGCCGCGCCTGTCACGGCATGCCAGATTTGAGTCGGACTGATCTCGCCGAAGTGCAGATGCGGTGAGAGGCGCGAGGTGGCGTCGATGTCGAGCCGGCTACGGTCCTCCGCATAGCGAGCCAGATGCCGCTCGGTGAAGCTTGCGAGCCGCGTGAGCGCCGCGGCTTCTCCAGGCTGCCACGTCTCGCGCAAGCCTCCGGCCCAATCCGGCCTCGCCGGCAGCAGATCTAGCGAGGCAAGAGGATTGCTCTCGGCGTCCGCGCAGCGGATGAGCCTAGGAGCCGGAAGCGGCGCGCGGGGCGCACCCGCCGCAAGGCAGGCGCGCCAGAATGGCGTGAACATTCGATAGTGCTGACCGGCAGCGGTGCGGATCGCCTCGGGTTCGAACAGGAGCCGCCCGCCATAGGTGCGGAACGCCGCACTCTGAGCTTTGCAGAGCGCGGTGACGGAGCGCTCGAGCTCAGCCTCCCAGGGCTCGTAGCCCCGTGCCGCATGGATGGCGGAGGCGCCGGTCTCGGCCAGCAGTGCCTTGAGCACTCCCGGGGCGCTGCCTTTGTGCAAGCAAAGGCGCCCGCCTCTCTGACGGAGATCGGTATCGAGCGCGGCGAGGCTGCCATGGAGCCACCAGCGCGAGGCGCCACTTGTGCGCCAGCGGCCTGGCGTCACATCGTCAAGGATGTAGAGCGGCAGGACCGGCGCGCCGGTTTCGACCGCCGCAGTCAGCGCAGGGTGATCGGCGAGCCGCAGATCATTGCGGAACCAGACGATGATCGGCGCCACGGAAATCGCTTCCTACCCTGCCATCCTTCAGCCCTCTCGCGCGGTTGCTGCGAAGGCCGCCTCGTGAAGTTTTCGGGACTCTGCACTGAAACAGCAGAACACGACGCGCTTGATAGACGGAACGTCGCCGAGCGTGGTGCCCTCGCTGCGGACAGCGACAAGCGCGGCGCGGTCCGGCGGAAAGCCGAAGGTGCCCGTGGAGATCGCAGGGAAGGCGATGGAGGCAAGCCCGGGCCCAGCGGCAAGGACAAGACTGGTGCGGTAGCAAGACGCGAGCAGCCGGTCCTCACCCCTGTCCCCACCGTCCCAAATCGGTCCAACCGCGTGGATGACGTAGCGGGCCGGCAGATCGAAGCCCGGTGTGATCTTCGCCTCGCCCGTGCCGCAGCCGCCGAGCTTGGCGCAAGCCTTCGCGAGCTCTGGGCCTGCGGCACGGTGGATCGCCCCGCACACGCCACCGCCAGGGGCGAGCATGGTGTTTGCTGCGTTGACGATAGCATCAACGTTGAGCTTGGTGATGTCGCCTTCGACGATATCGACGCGCGTCGCTACGCTCACCTGCTCCAAGGTCAACACCCGGCAAAGGATAGCCCAAATGCAAATGGCCGGCTTGAAGGCCGGCCATGCCACTCAGTTGAGATGCGGGCCCGCTTAGGCTGCGTCGGCCGCGAAGCGCCGGAAATGAGCGGTGTTAAGATCGTCCTCGACATGGTCCCGATCCTCGACCGTCTCGGCCAGCAGGTGGATATGCACCTCATTGGCGCCGAGCTTGGCGCCCTCGTGGCGAAGATGGGCAAGATTGAGGGTAACGGCGTCGTCCTTGGTCTGGCCGAACAGGAGCGGCGTCCGCGTGCCGTCGTCATGGCGGCGGACCAGGATGTAATTGGCCCGGGGCAGTGCCGGGCAGCCGATCAGCGTGTAAACACTATGCAGATAACGACGGCCCGAGGCGCCGCGCCAATAATGGAATGCCTGCGCAAAAGAGGCCTCGGCGCAAACCAGCGCAGGCTCGTCGGCAGGGCCCCAAGCGGCGTTATCGGTCGCTTCTGTCTGGCGCATCCACATGGCTCTAATTCCGCTTTACCGGGAAATTACCCGTCAAATGGGTTGACTGATGACGTTTTCAAGTCAGGCTTCAGGCGAATCATGGAACAAAGCTAGAACATCACCTTTGTCCGGGAGAAGTTAACAAAAGGTTAACGCCCCCTTCGGTGGATGGCCCGCCTCTGCAAGGAGGCGGTTCGAGGCGTCTTCGATCGCGCTCTCCAGGCGGTGCAGGAACTCGGCTTTGTCGAGACCGGGCGGAATGGGATCGAGGAATTCCACCACGATAGTGCCGGGGCGGCGAATGACGCTGCGCCTTGGCCAAAACAGGCCCGAATTGAGCGCCACCGGAACGCACGGGACGCCGAGGGCCGCATAGAGCAGCACCACGCCCGTCTTGTAGTCGGGCGGGGCGCCGGGCGCCCGCCTTGTGCCCTCGGGAAAGACGATGATCTCGCGTGCGTCCGCGATGCGCTTCTTCGCCTCGCGGAGCATGCGGCGGAGCGCGGTCGGCCCCTTGTCGCGGTCGACCGGGATCATCTCGAATTTGCGCGAGAACCAGCCGTGGAACGGGATCCAGAACAGCTCGCGCTTCATCAGCAGCGCCGGGTCCCGGAAGAGCGGTATCAGGGCAAAGGTCTCCCAAGCCGATTGATGCTTCGAGGCGACCAGGTAGGCACCGTCTGGCAGCTTGTCGAGCCCCCGGACCTCAAGCTTGGTGCCGACAATGACCCGCAACAGCCAGAGCTCGAATCGCGCATGCACGGCGAGTGCCGCCATGGCCCAGCGCCGCGGCGCGAACAGCAACGGGCTGCCGAGCACCACGAACAGCGTGGTGGTCACATAGAAGAGAAGGTTGAAGAGAAGGGAGCGCGCCATATCTACGCCCGCCGTCACGGCTCGGAGGCATCCTCAACCGCAATCGTGGTTTTTCCAGACAGAATCATGCTCACGATTCGCGTGGTCCCGAGCCGACCCAGCGCCGGCAGATATTTCAGATATTCGGTCATCAACAGCTTAGTGGTGCCGGGATATACCCACCACCGCTCAAGATGCACGTTATTGTCGATCACCGAATAGGGGATCAAGTCGACGCCCGGCATGACGCGGCCAAGCTCGGCGAGCGCGCGGGGCATGTGATAGTTCGAGGTCACCACGATGATCGACTGATAGTGATGCTGCGCCACCCACTGGCTGGTCTCGGTGGCGTTGTCGATGGTGTTGCGCGCTTCCTTGTCGATATCGACGCAGCAGGCGAAGAGCTGGTCGCCTTGGCTCGCAAGTTCCTTCAGCGCCTCCGTCGAGGTGGTACGATTGACCCCGGTGATCAACAGCCGCTTCGCCTTCTGATGGGTGAGCAGCTTCATGGCCTCGTCGATGCGGGCCGGGCCGCCGGTCAAGACGGTAATACCGTCGGCCGTGTGCTCAGGCTCCGGCTGCTCGCGCGCGATGAAGCTGGTAAAGATCAGGAAGCCGATGGCGAGGAGAGCGAACAGCAGCAGCAGCGAATCGAAGATGAGCTGTAGCCCGCCCACGAAGACGCGAAATCGGCTCGGCGATTTCGGCTCTTCCTCGCTCACGTCTCGCTCCAACGCTGCCCGACGGGCGCCAGAATAGGCGCAATGAACGCAATAGGAAATTGGCTTCGGCGGGGCAAAAGCGTCTGCATTTCGCGGGTCAGGCGTAGGATTTGAGCACGCGGATGACGCCGAGCCGGGAGGTGAGCATGCAGAGTGAGGCGACGACGAAGACCACCAGCACGCAAAGCAGATAGCCCGGAAAATCGAGCTCGCCGGAGCCGACCAGCCGGCTCATTTCGGTGGCGGTGAGGCTGCCGCCCCCCAGCGTGTGCGTCACCACCGGCAAAAGAAGGAACGTGATGGCCGCAGCGATTGCGCCGACCAGGCCGGCGCGGACGCCAAGCCCAAGGAAATGGCGCTCGAATTCGCGGCTGATGAAGCGCTCATTGGCGCCCACGTAATGCAGCACCTCGATGATCTCGCGGTTTGAGGCCATGGCGCTGCGGGTGGCGGAGACGATAACGGCGATGGTCGCCGCCGCAACGAGCGCCAGCACGGCAAGGCCGCCAAGCGCGGCGGACCGGGTCAATGTGCGGATCTCGGCCTGCCAGCGGCGGTGATCGTCGAGTGTGACGCCCTCGAAGTTCTGCGTCAGCGCCTCGCTGATGGTTTTGATGTCGGGCGGGTTGGAGCGGTCGATCTCCACGGCGATAAGGCGGGGGATGGGCAAGGCCGAGAGCGCGTCGCTTTTGCCGAGCCAGGGCTCGAGCAGCTTGGCGGAATCCTCGGCGGTCAGCGGCTTCACCCGGGTGATGCCGGCCTGCTTGGCCAGGAACAGGGACACGAGCGTCATCTTCTTCTCGATATCGGCGGTGTTGACCGGATCGAGCTCGACGGTGATCTCGCTCGCAATGTCGTTGACCCAGGCATTGGCCGACTGATTGACCATATACACCGCGCCGGCGGTGAGGCAGGCGAGGAAGGACATGATGGCGATCACCACGGTCAAGGCATTGCCGGCGATGGAGGCCGAGGGAACGATTTGCGCGGTCTGGGCTTGAAAGCGAGCGGGCAACAGCCCGGCGAGAAGACTGCGCCAAGGGTAGTCACGAATGCCGGCGATGAAGCGCGGGGGGTTCATCGGACCTCCAAATGGCCTTCGTGGAGGACGAGGCGCGGTGCGTCGAGGCGGTCCATAAGAGCATAGTCATGGGTGGCGATGATGACCGATGTGCCGAGGCGATTGAGCTCGACGAAGAGCCGCAACAAGCGGTCGGCGATCACTGGATCGACGTTGCCAGTGGGCTCGTCCGCGAGCAGGAGCTCGGGCCGGCCGATAACGGCGCGGGCGATGGCGGCGCGCTGCTTCTCGCCGCCGGACAGCACCTCAGGATAGGCGTCGACGCGGTCTCCTAACCCCACCCAGCGCAGGAGGTCGGTCACATCGTCGCGGTAGTCGGCCTCCGCCTTGCCCATTACGCGCAAGGGAAGGGCCACGTTCTCCCAGGTGGTGAGGTGGTCGAGCAGCCGGAAGTCCTGGAACACGATGCCGATTCGCCGCCTCAGCTCGGCGCGGCCGGCGGCGTTGATCTCGGCGGCGTTCTCGCCGAACACGAAGATTAGGCCCCTGGTCGGCCGGATCGACATGAACAGCAGGCGCAACAGCGTGGTCTTGCCGGCGCCCGAGGGCCCAGTCAGAAAGTGAAACGACCCCGGAAGCACATGGAAATTGACGTCGCGCAGAATCTCGGGGCCGCTGCCATAGCGGAGCCCGACATTTTCAAATCGGATCACGCGTCGTCCTCGATCCTCTTAACATTCGACCCAACTTGCGTCTTTATGCTGAACTCGCTGTCCGGTATCAATGGATTTGGGCAAAGGCATGTGCCGCTGCGCGAAATGTAGACCAACCCGACCACGGTGGTTCTAGTTATGTCGACACTCATTATCTGCCCTGCATGCGGCACCCGCTACGAGATCGCAGCGGTGATTCCGCCCGAGGGGCGCAAGGTTCGCTGCAGCAAATGCAGTCACGTCTGGCAGGCGACCGCGGTTACCGAGACCGCCAATGCGCCTGTTGCCGCTGCTCCGCGCGCCCCCGCCCCGGCGCCGGCACCGGGCGTTCAGCCGATACCGCGGCGCCCCGCTCCGGCCGCGCCGCGTCCGGCGCCGCCCGCGGCCAATGTGGCGATGGGCGGATTCGCCGGAATGGCGCAGAGGCAGCCGAACGGAGCTGGCCCGCTCGCCACTCCACCCCGAGGCCCGGCGACCAGCCCCTCATTCGACGCCCAGGACGATTTCCAAGCCGATGTACCGGGCGCCGGCGCGCCCGCCTGGTCCGAGACCCAAGCCCCCGCTCAGACCAACGAGCCCGCTCAGGACTTCGGCAGCTATAACGCCGGAACGCTGGTCAACCCGGAGCTCGCCCAAGCGAACATCCCCATCAGCCGTGAGCGCAAGAAGCCGAAGGTCCGCCCGGTCGTCGCCATCGGTTGGGGCGCCCTTGCGCTCCTGCTTGTCATTCTTGCCGCCATGCTCGCGCTCGCACCGAAGACCGTCGTGTCGGTCTTGCCGGGCGCCACCCGCCTCTACGCCATGTTGGGCAAGCCCGTTGGCGGTCTTGCCATCCAGGATGTCCACGTCGCGTGGAACAATGCCGGTGCGGCCCCAGTGCTGGCCGTCGAAGGCACGATCGTCAATCTCAGCTCCGGCACGCTGGACGCCCCGCCCTTGGTCATCACTCTGCAAGACGCAACCGGCAAGCAGATCGCCGAGTTTACGTCCAAGGTGGCGCCGCTTGCCGCCGGCGCCCGCGCGCCTTTCGCAGCGCAGGTTCCCTCCCCGCCGACGGTCAGCAGTCTCAAGGTTCATTTCGCCAAGGCAAGCTGACGGTCATGGCTACGCCACCGGACGGCGCCGTCAAGCCGCTGTTCAGCGCCGAGGCGATCGCGCTCCGGGTCGATCAACTCGCCCGGGACATCACCCAAGCCGGGCTCGACGATCCGATTATCGTCGCCGTGCTCAAGGGGAGCTTCATCTTCGCCGCCGATCTCGTCAGGGCGCTGCATCGCGCGGGGCTCAGGCCCGAGATCAATTTCATCTCGCTGGCGAGCTATGACGGAGCCCCCAGCTCGAAGGGCGAGGTCAGGGTGCTGCGCGACGTGGAGAGCGATCTTTCCGCCCGCGACGTCGTGATCGTCGACGACATCCTCGATTCGGGCCGGACGCTCGCCTTTGCCAAAGCTCTCTTGCTGGCGCGCGGGTCAAGGCGCGTGCTCACCTGCGTCCTGGTCGACAAGCAAGTGCCGCGGGCGGCGCCGATCACACCCGACTTCAGCGGCTTCGCCTGCCCGCCGGTGTTCGTCGTTGGCTACGGCATGGATTTGGACAACCGCTATCGCGAGCTGCCCTTCATCGGCGAGCTGCAGGTCTAAGCATGATCCCGAAAAGTTGCAGACTTTTCGGATAAGATTATGCGTCAAGAAAATGACTTAGGGCGAACTCGCGATCCCACGGGAATCGGTCGCACCTTAATAGGGCTGGATGAGACGTTCCAGATAGTCGAGCTCGATGGTCGGGCGCTGCGGATCGCCGAGGCGGCGGCGCAGTTCGTCAAGCACCTCGCGCGCGCGCTGAATGTCGATCTCATCGGGAACCTTCACGCTGAGACCGAGATCCGGCCGGTTGGCGCGATCGGTGCGTCCGAGCGGGTCGCGTCCGTTATTGCTCTCGCCTTTGCCCTTGCCGGGGTTTTCGCCGTCTTCATTTGCCTGCATCTGCTCGGCCAGGGACTGCGCGCCCTTGCGCAGCTGATCGAGTGCCTGCCCCTGCTGCTGGGTTGCGCGGTCTAGCTTGTCCGCGCCGATCGCATCTTTCGCATCGTTCATCGCCTTGCCGGCATTCTCGAACTCGTCGGGCGTCTTGGCGCCTTCGATGCGCAAGCGGTCGACCAGGCTCTGCAGCTGGTCGCGCAGCTCGCCTTGGCGGCTGGCGAGCCCGCCGGACTGGCCAGGTCGCGGGCGCTGGCCATTTTGGCCGCTCTGTTGGCTGTTGCGGCCGGACTTTCCCTGCTGGCTCTGGTCGCCTTCACCACTACTGTCTTGTCCGGCTCGGCTGTCTTCCGCGTCGCCTTGCTGCTCGGGCATGCCGAACGGCGCCATGGAGATGCCTTGCCCGAATTCCATGGGCTGGCCGGGCGGGCTCACCGCGAACCCTGAATCGTCCTTCTTCTTACGTTTGGCGTCGAACGTATCGTCGAGCAGCTTTTGCTGCTTGCTGACGACGTCGTTCAGATCCTTCATCATCTTGGCCGAGCGCTGCTGCTTGGCATCATCCGAGAATGTTCCCGTTTGCAGCCGCTCGAGAACGTCCTTCAGCTCGCTCAACATTTGCTCGGCGAGATCCTTCGATCCCGCCTTGGCCAGCTTCTCGATGTTGTTGAGCATCTTGTCGAGATCCTGCCGGGAGATGAGCTGATCGCCATTCTGTTTTTCCTGCGGCGGGAGATTGCCCTTCTGCTGGGCCTGCTCGGCCATGGCCTGCAGATAGCGCGACAGGGCGTTGCGCAGCTCATCGACGAGGCGCTTGATCTCCTCGGGCGATGCGTTCTCCTTGAGCGCTTTTGCCAGCTCGTCCTGCGCCTGCTTGACGTCGCGCTCGGCCTCCGGCAGGTCGCCATCCTCGATGCGCAGCGCCACGTTCCACAATTGATCGACGACACTGCCGATGGCCTGCGGCGACCGGTCGGTCTCGAGCCGCCAATAGGCATCGCGCAAGGCGGTATAGACGGCGCTGTCCTCGATCACCCGCTCGCCGCCGAGCGTCAGCGCATCCAAAGCCCGCGCGACTAGGTCGGCGCTGTCCCGTTCGCGCACGAGCTTCTTCCGCTGCTCGACTACCGCCTTGGCGAGGGGCTTGGTGAATTTGCGCTCGGGCAGGATGAATTCGTAAGGCTGGCTTGTGCCCGTCTGCCCCGCCTGATCGCGAGCAGCAAGCGTCATGCGCACCTTAAGGCCCGCCCAAGGGTGAGCGGTGAGGTCCTGCGAGGCCTTGCCATCGATTTGCCTGGCATTGGCGCGCGGCAGCTGTAGCGGCATGACCGGCGGCTCGCGCAACGGATCGGCCTGCACCTTGCCGTCGGCCGTTGCCGGAGCCTGCAGCCCCGCGTCTTTCGCGCCGGCCAGCGCAAACCTCGCCTCGGCGCTCGCCACGCCGTGATCGTCGTTGGCGCGGAAGCTCAAGCGCAAGGCGCCACGCGCGGTCGCGGTCGGATCGCCCATGAGGCTGATCTGCGGCGCTTCATCCTTGATCAGCTCGAAGCGCCATTTGGCAACGGTGTGGCCACCGACCTGCACGTCGGCAGCGCCGGGAGAGGTCAACGGCATGCTGAATTCGACCAGGCCTTGGCTGCCGGTCGTCTTCGGCGCGACGGTTTTCGGCTCCGAGCCGTCGTCGGCGCTGGCGACCAGGCCGACGCTTTCGCCTTGCGGCGAATAAGCCCTGACGATCAGCTCGCTCCGTTCGGGGACGGACAGCGCGCGAAACGTCTCCGACCCCGCGCCCACCGGCTCGCTACCGTCGGCGAGCACGATTGGGGCGATCCCGGTATAGACCGGCGGGGTCACCCAGGCATCGAGGCGAAGCGGTGCCGCGGCGGCGCTGGGCGCAGGGGTGAAGGCAGCGGTGAGGCGATCCCACCGATTGGGGCCGGCCGCGAGCGCCGTCACGATCAGGACGAGCAGAAGCGCGGCGCGGAGCGCGTAAGGGTCGTTGCGGTCGGTCCGCGGGTTCGGCCAGGTCGGCTTGAGCTTCGCAACCAGCTTGGCGAGCCGCGCGCGGTGAGCGGCCCACAGCAGGGCGGTGTCGCCACGGGGCGGGCTGGCGAGCCGGTCTTCATAGGAGGAGGCCGGCCGGTGCTTGATGTCGGCGTGCAGCTCCAGCCGGCGGAGCGCCTCGGCCCGGGTCGGCACGCTCAAGCGAATAAGCGGCAGGAAGGAAACGAGCAAGGCTAGGCCGAAACCCCCGAGCAGGATGCGGTGGGCAAGCGGTGGCAAAAGGCCCCAGAGCTCGAGCAGCGAAAAGATGAGAAAGGCCGAAAGCACGACGAACGGCCAGAGCAGCGCCTCCCAGGCGCGCTCGCCAAAGAGCGCGAGCCTGCTCAGGCGCACGCGCCATTCGAATTGCCGAGCGAGCGTCTTGTCCTCCGGAGTTTCCGGCGGGGTTCGTTTCTGACCGAGTACAGGTCGCATCATCACCACAGGCCTAGCACAAAGCGTGGGTCACGCGGGTAACTTGGGGATCGAAGCGGGCGAATGGGAGGCCCCGGTACACGCGATCTTTCCGGCCAACCGGGTCCTACCGGCTCAAGCCCGGAGCGCGCGCCTTCGTTCCGGCCAATCGGGCAGCCGTTCCGCCGCCAGCATGTCCTCATAGCCCGGCCTTGGCCGCGTCACCGCAAAGCGGTTGCCCGACACCAGGATCTCAGGCACCAATAGCCGACTATTATATTGCGAGGCGAGCACGGCGCCATAGGCTCCGGCCGTCATCACGGCAATGAGATCACCGGCGCGAAGCTCCGGCAGCGGCCGCGCCAGCGCCAGATAATCGCCTGTCTCGCACACCGGACCCACCACATCGGTGGCGATGGCCGCCGCGTCGGGCGCTGGCTCCGTCACGGGCCAAATCTCGTGATAGGCCTCGTAAAGCGTCGGGCGGATCAGGTCGTTCATCGCCGCGTCGACGATGGTGAAGGTCTTCGGCTCGCCGTGCTTCACATAGAGAACGCGGGAGACGAGGATGCCGGCGTTGGCGGCGATCATGCGCCCGGGCTCGAATAGGAGCTTGCAGCCAAGATCGCCGACCGCGTCCTTGACGAGCTTGCCGTATTCCTCGGGGAGGGGCGGCGCCGGCGCGTCGCTCCGATAGGGCACGCCGAGGCCGCCGCCGAGATTGACGAAGTCGATGGCGAAGCCATCGGCCCTGAGCTCGCCTACAAGGTCCTTCAATAGCGCGAAGGCATTGCGGAAGGGATCGAGGTCGGTGATCTGGCTGCCGATATGCATATGCACGCCGCGAGGCTCGATGCCGGGCAGCTCGCGTGCCAGGCGATAGAGCGGCAGGGCTTCTGCGAAGGGGACGCCGAACTTGTTCTCGGCTTTGCCGGTCGCGATCTTGTGATGGGTCTTGGCGTCGACATCGGGATTGACGCGGAGCGCAATGCGCGCGTGCTTGCCGAGCGCTTCGGCAACCTCGCTCAACAGGCGAAGCTCTGGCTCGGACTCGACGTTGAAGGCGAAGATGCCTTGCTCTAGCGCGTAGGTCATCTCGGCCCTGGTCTTGCCGACGCCGGAGAAGGCGATCTTCTCGGGGGCCACGCCAACGGCGAGCACGCGTCGCAGCTCGCCTTCCGACACTACATCCATGCCGGCGCCGAGACGGGCGAGGGTGGCGAGAACGGCGAGGTTGGAATTGGCTTTGACGGAGAAGCAGACCTTGGCATCCGTGCCGTCAAATGCCTCGGCGAAGACGCGGTAGTGGCGCTCGAGCGTCGCCGTCGAATAGCAATAGAAGGGCGTGCCGACGGCCTGGGCGAGGTCGGAAAGGCTGACCTCCTCGGCGTGGAGGACGCTCGCGCCGCCAGCGGCTCGCCGATAGACAAAGTGATGCATGGGAGGCTTATGAAGCCTTATTGGATCAGGCGGTCAATCCATAGGCGCCGGTTGGGCGTCTGCGACATCTTGGTGGATGGATCGGCCTTGGTCTCGGGATAACCGGGCCTCGGCCGCTCGAGCGAGCCGCGGCGCCCGCAGGCACTTAGTCCCACGCCCAAGACCAGCGCAATGATAAGGAGGGCGCGTAAAGCGCTTCCCATGGTCCGTGCCCCTTTGACCTAGACCTTAACGGTCCTTTCACTCCTTTTATCGCGCTTCGCCATCCTTCTTCAAACGCTTTATCCATTTTCTGGCCTCCCGCCGCACATTTGCAGGGGCTGTGCCCCCATAAGAGGTGCGGCTCTTGACCGATTTCGTGACATCGAGCACGGCAAACACGCCGTCAGTGAGTCGCGGATCGACCGATTGGAGGTCGGCAAGGGTGAGCTTGCCGAGATCGCAGGCCTTGGTATCGGCGAGGGCCACGATGCGGCCGGTGACGTGGTGAGCCTCCCGGAACGGGAGACCCGCCTCGCGCACTAGCCAGTCGGCGAGGTCGGTGGCGGTGGCGTGACCTCTGCCGGCCGCCTTCTTCATGGCGCGCGGGTCCGGTTCGAGATCGCCCACCATGCCGGTCATGGCGGCGAGCCCAAGCTTCAGCGCGATCAGCGCGTCGAAGGTGGGCTCCTTGTCCTCCTGCATGTCCTTGGCGTAGGCGAGCGGCAGCCCCTTCATCACGATGAGCAGCGTGATGAACGCTCCGCCGATGCGGCCGGTCTTGGCGCGAACGAGCTCGGCCGCGTCGGGGTTGCGCTTCTGCGGCATGATCGATGAGCCGGTCGAGTACCGGTCGGAGAGGCGGGCAAAGCCGAATTGCGGCGAGGTCCACAGCACCATCTCTTCCGCCAGCCGCGACAAATGCATGGCGGCAATCGAGGCGGCGGCCAGGGTCTCCAGCGCGAAATCGCGGTCGGACACCGCGTCGAGCGAATTGGCTGTCGGTCTCGCAAAGGACAGCGCCTTCGCCGTCATCTCGCGATCGATGGCGAAGCTCGTGCCGGCGAGCGCGGCGGCGCCCAAAGGGCATTCGTTGAGGCGTTTGCTCGCATCGGCGAACCGTCCCCGGTCGCGGGCCAGCATCTCGACATAAGCGAGGTAGTGATGGCCGAAGGTCACGGGCTGCGCGGTTTGCAGATGGGTGAAGCCGGGCATTACCGTGGCCGCATGGGCCAAGGCCTGCTCCGCGAGCGCCCGCTGAAGCTCGGCCAGCAGACCGTCGATCGCGGCAATCTCGTCCCGGACATAAAGGCGGAAGTCGGTCGCCACCTGATCGTTGCGCGAGCGCGCCGTATGCAGCTTGCCGGCGAGGGGTCCGATCAGCTCGGCCAAGCGGCTCTCGACGTTCAGATGGATGTCCTCAAGGGCGCGGATGAAGTCGAAGGTGCCGCCCTCGATCTCGGCCGCGATCATGTCGAGGCCGCGCGCGACCTCATTCGCCTCGCCGGGCGTGATGATGCCGGTCGCGCCAAGCATGGCGGCATGGGCCTTGGACGCAAGAATATCGTGCCGCCAGAGGCGCTTGTCGAAGTCGATGGAGGCGTTTATCTCCTCCATGATCGCGGCCGGGCTCGATGCGAAACGGCCGCCCCACATGGTGTTGGTCACAACGATCGTGCCTTGTTCAGGGCGAGGTGAGCGAGGAAGACGTGGACAGAAGCGAAAAACGTGACCGCGACGCGTCGCCGGCCACCATTGTCATCGCTGCGGTACTTGCGGCGATCGCCGGGTTCGGCACGGTATATGTGAGTTTTGCCCCTTCTGACAATGGCCGCATCGCCGTTTCGTCCCTCAAGCAAGGCGAAGGGTCTCCGCCAGAGCCGTCCGCCGTCGGGAGCGCGGGCGCTGCCAGTCAGAGCCCGCTGGCCGGTCTGAACACGGGCGCGATGGCGGCATTCGTGGCGCGGCCGAAGCCGCTCGACCTCCCGCCGGTCGCTTTCGTAAACGCGGAGGGCGCGACGAAGTCCTTAAGCGGCTGGCACGGCAAGATCGTGCTCCTCAATATCTGGGCCACCTGGTGCGTGCCCTGCCGGGAGGAGATGCCGACGCTCGACAGGCTGCAAGCGGAGCTCGGCGGCAAGGATTTCGACGCGGTCGCGGTCAATATCGACCGGGGCGGGGGCGACAAGCCCAAGAGCTTCCTGGCCGAGACGGGCGCCACGCATTTGCAGCTCTACACCGATCCCCCGGGCAAACTGTTCGGCACGCTGAAGGCGGTTGGCATGCCGACGACGCTGCTGCTTGACCGGGAGGGCCGCGAGATCGGCCGCCTGGTCGGACCCGCGGACTGGGATTCGCCCGAGGCGCTCGCTCTGATCAAGGCCGCGATCGCCGCGCCGGGAAGCGCATGAGCTTTTCTTGCGAAAGGAGTCGTAGCGATGGGCTCCGTGGGCATCGATGAGATTATCCGCTTCTGGTTCGAGGAGCTCACGCCTAAGGACTGGTTCCGCAAGGACGAGGCGGTTGACGCCACCATCGCCTCCCGCTTCGGCGCGACCTATCGCGAACTTTGCTCAAGCGTGCCCGCATCCTGGCTCGATACGCCGGAGGGCATCCTAGCGGCGATTCTCGTGTTCGATCAGTTTCCCCGCAACATGTTCCGACGCGATGCGCGTGCTTTCGCCACCGACGAGCCCGCGCTTGCCCTCGCCAAGCGGGCAATCGCCGAGGGCGTCGACGCCAAGCTCACCCCCGAACAGCGCGCCTTCATCTACGTGCCGTTCCAGCACTCGGAAGATAATGCTGACCAGGCGCGCTCAGTGGCCCTGTTCACCGCGCTCGGGCAGCCGCTCGGGCTCGATTTCGCGCTTCGGCATCAGGCGATCATCGATCGCTTCGGTCGCTTTCCACACCGCAACGCAATTCTCGGCCGGACATCGACGCAAGAGGAGCTGACGTTCCTGGCCGAACCGGGCTCGTCCTTCTGAACGCTCGCTAGGGCGCGGGCACGATGGCGGTCTTGTCGAGGCGGAACGTGAAATTGCAGGTCTGGCTACTCGGCCTGTCGCAAGCCGTGCTCGGCCTGCAACACGCGCTTGCCCCTGCTCTTGCCGAATTTGTAACTGTGCACAGGCTCCTCGAACGCCAAGTTCCAGGCGGTGCCGCCGTCCCCACAGAAAGATCTGCAGCGTGCAGCCGTTGGCGCCGCACATTTGGTTGATGCCGCCTTCGCATTTCAGCTTTGCGTAGTCGACGATCCAGTCCTCGCCGACGTCGCCGTTCAGATCATCGAGGCTGAGCACGGCGTCGGCATTGGGTGTGCCCTCGAGATCCTTGCAGGATTGGACCGCCTCGGCGACTTCTGCCTGGACATTGTCGGGCGGTTCGGCGGCGCGCGCGGACAGGATGCCGCCAAACACGAGCAGCGCGGCAAGAGCCCTTCGGGCGGTAGGCGTCGCGATGCTGGCGGGCAAGACAGTCTCCGGGCGGGCTTGGCTGAGCTCGGCCGCACGCTAGCGCCGCGGGCGGCACGGGCATAGAGCTTCGCTCGTTGAATTCGGAGAAAGCTTAACTGGGCTTACTCGGCTCCGGCCCTGTCCACCGGCGGGGCGGCGGCGGGGGCGCTTGCGGCGGTATTGAGGCCCTTCAGCCCGCCCTTGGCTTTGTTGCGGGCCGTGCGCACCCGCTTGGCCCTGCCGGCGCCGCAGATGTTGTCGTGCAAATGCACAGGCTCGTCGCTCAACGAGGCTTGCATCGCGAGGCCGTCGATGGTGGTGCCGAACACCGATTTCCAGAAATAGCGCTTGAAGCCGTTCTCGAGCAGATTGGCGGCACGGTCGCGCCGCGAGGCGATCGAGGGCTCGCCGAGCACCACGGCGACGAGCCGTCTGCCGTCCCGGGTGGCGCTCGCCACGATGTTGAAACCGGAATCGCAAATGAAGCCGGTCTTCATGCCGTCGGCGCCGGGAAAGTCCCGCAAGAGACCGTTATGCGACCGGATCAGCTGTTTGCCGACCTGGACCTGCGGCATCGCGAAGAGATCGGCATATTCGGGAAAATCGACGATGATCGCCCGCGTCAGCTTGGCGAGGTCGCGGGCCGTGGTGACCTGACCTTCTTGGGGAAGGCCGTTGACGTTGACGAAATGGGTCCGCGTCATCGAGAGTCGCTGAGCGGTCTCGTTCATCTGCGCGACGAACGCGTCGGTGCTCCCAGCTACCGCTTCGGCCATCATGACGGCGACGTCATTGGCGGATTTGACGACGAGGACCTTCAGTCCGATGTCGACGGTAATTTGGCCGCCTACCGCCAGGCCGAGCTTGCTTGGCGCTTGCGCTGCAGCCGCCTTCGAGCAGGTCAGCTTGGTATCCGGGGTGATCTTGCCTTCCTTCAGGGCCTGGAAGGCGACATAGGCCGTCATCAGCTTAGTCAGCGATGCCGGGAACCAGGCGACGTCAGGATCTTCCGAATAGAACACCGTTCCGTTGGAGGGCTCGAATACGAGAGCCGGCCCGGCAGGCGCAGCCGAAGGAGCGAACAGCAACGCTCCAACGAGAAGGCCGAGGTCGGTGCGTCTCAGCATAAATCTTGCTCCCCCTCATTTGGGTGTCCGCCGCGTCGAGCCTGCCCCCGGCTCGTATCCCTGACAGCGCTTGAGGCCTCCAGTCGACTCCCACCGCCTCATAGTCAATGGAAATTCGACTGTTCCGTGGCAATTGGGTGCCGCTATCCCCTCACAATTGCCGGTGGCGTTAGCACTTGCGAGAGTAACGCGCCGGTCTCAATTCGCAACTGCGAAATTGGCGCTGTCAGCACCGATCGGAAGGGACAACCGTCCTTGCCCCGCGCTATGCAGAGGACCAAATTTTCCAGGATCGAGCTCCGGGAGGATGCAAATCCGCATGGACGCAGAGACGAGGCGCCGGCAGCTGGTCGCCGCGCTCATCCGCGTCGCTGCGGGTGACCGCGCGGCGTTGCGCGTCGTCTATGCGGAGACCTCGGCGAAGCTTTTCGGCATCTGCCTCCGTATCTTGGGTGACAGAAGCAAGGCCGAAGATGTGTTGCAGGATGTCTATCTCGCCGTGTGGCGGAAAGCCGCGAGCTTCGATGAGAGCGTGGCGAGCCCGATCACCTGGCTCGCGGTGATCGCGCGCAACCGCTCCATCGACCGTTTGCGCGCCGGCCGCGTGGTCCGCACCAGCCTGCCGATCGAGGCTGCCGACGACGTTGCCGATGCGAGCTTAAGCGCGCTGGAGCGGCTGGAGATAAGCGACGAACAGGCAAGGCTGAGCGACTGCCTCCGGGAGCTCGAGACGCGCCAGGCGGCAGCGATCAGAGCGGCCTTCCTCGATGGGCTGACCTATGACGAGCTTGCCAGGCGCGGGTGCCGCTCGGCACCATGAAGAGCTGGATCAGACGCGGGCTCATGAAATTGAAAGTTTGTCTGGAGCGATGAGCGACGACGACATCATAGATCCGGGCGATCGCCGCGATCAGGCCGCAGCCGAATATGTCCTCGGCGTGCTTGGGCCTGAGGAGCGGCGCGCGGCGGAGCTGCGTCTGGAGCGCGAGCCGAAATTCGCAGCCGAAGTGGCCTTCTGGGAGGCGCGGCTCGGCGGCCTCGCCGAGAGCGTGGCGCCGGTGCCGCCGCCCGCCAAGGTCTGGCAGCGGATCGATGCGGCCATCTCCGCCGGCGCCAAGCCGACGCCTCAGCGCGCTGGCCTAGGGCAGAGCCTCGCCTTCTGGCGGAGCTTCGCCATCGCCTCGGCGGGACTTGCGGCGGCAAGCATCGCCGGCCTGATCTAGGGTGAAGATCACCGTCTCGTCCTCGCCGAAATTCTTGAACTGCGCCTTCACCACTGCTTGCTTTGCATCGCCGGACGTCTGCTCGACCTTGAGGTCGGATAGGGCGAAATCGTTGCCTGCACGAACATGTCGAAATCCAGCTGTAGCGGGGGTCATCCGGCGGATAGAATGATCGGATGTAGGCGGCAGCGCTTTGGTCCTGGGCGAACGCCGGCACCATCGCCAAAGCCAACAGTCCGAATCCTGCCGCCGCAAGGCGCTGAACCCGTCGCTCATCAGCGGCTATTTAATGAAATAGAACGGGTTCGGCACCTTGAAATTCTTCTCGGAGAAGCCGCCGTTGAGATCACTCCACTGGTCTCCGACATTGGCGATGATCTCGTAGTCCTTCTCGATCTTGGCGCGCTCCGGGGCCTTGAAGTCGACGACGGTGTCGAGCCTGATCGCGCAGCTCTCCTTAGAGCGCAGGATCAACTGATCGTCCTTCAAGTCGACATAGCCGGCGGCATTCAGATTGGCCATGGTCGCCTCGCGCATGTGGGGGATATCGCAGCGGCCGGTGATGAAGAAGACTTTGATGTGCTTCTCCTTGGCGACATTGAAGAGCTTGAGCGTCGGCGCAATGACCGTGTCTTGCGCGTGGATCTGCCAGGCCTCGAAGCCGCACGCGCCTTCGATCGCCAGGTCGCAGGGGCCTTTCCGGATGAAGCCATAGTCATCAGTGAGGATCGCCGGCCAGTTTGATAGGGCCGTCTCGTCGATATCGAGCACTAGGGCGAGGCCCTTTTTTTCTGCCTCGGTCTCTTTCGGCGCGGTGTCATAATGCTCCACATAGTCGATCGCCTGATCGAGCACGGTGGCGACATCCTTGTCGTAGTCGCCGGTGCATTTGTAGTCGGAGAGCTCGCCCTTGCTCTCGGCGATGTTCTTTCGCTCCGTGATGGACACGAGATCCGGCGGCCGCGGCGCGTCGAATGACGGGCGTTTGTCATCGCAGGTCTTGGCGGCGTAATCGACCGGGCAGGTCTTCCCCAAATCCGCCGGACACGCGTTTTCGGCAAGGGCCGGAGCAAGCGTGGCTGCGAACAGCCAGAGAGCGGCAAGAGCGATGACCGCGCCGGGCGCGTTTGTCCGCAACCAAGAACGCGCGGCGCTTTTTGTCCGTGCCATTCAACTCTCCATTGGCAAGATGGTCGTTTTGGCAGAGAGCTGAATCTTACGCACGCAACATGACAATTGTGCCGAGGCCCTTTGCTCCGCCCCGATCTGCCCGCCTTAGCGCTTCTCGATCAGCACGGCGCGGAAATCGTTGACGTTAGTCAGGGTCGGGCCGGTGACGAGGAGATCGCCGACGCTTTTGAAGAACGTCCAAGGGTCGTTGTCGGCGAGCATGGCCTTGGCGTTCAGCCCCGCGGCCTCGGCGCGAGCGAGCGTGTCGGGCGTGATCATGGCGCCCGCATTGTCTTCCGAGCCGTCCACGCCGTCGGTGTCGCCGGCGAGCGCATAGATGCCGGGCATGCCGTTCAGCGCGATAGCGAGCGCCAGCAGAAATTCGGTATTGCGTCCGCCTTTGCCCTTGCCCTTCAGCGTGATGGTCGTTTCGCCGCCTGAGATCAGCACGCAAGGGGGCACCTCGGGCTGGCCGCGCAGCGCGCATTGCCGCGCGATGCCCGCATGCACCAGCGCCACGTCGCGGGATTCGCCTTCGATCGAGTCGCCGAGGATGACGGGCTTCACCCCCGCTTTGTGAGCGACCGCGGCTGCGGCTTCGAGCGAGGCCTGAGGTGTCGCGATCATGATGTTCTCGACGCCCGCCAGCCGGGGATCGCCCGGCTTCGGCGTCTCGTCTGCCGTTTTGAGCCTCCGCAGCACGCTCTCCGGTACGTCGATCTGGTGTTTCTCGATGATGCCGAGCGCGTCCTGGTTGGTGGAGGGATCGGGCACGGTTGGACCCGAGGCGATGATCGAGGGGTCGTCGCCGGGCACGTCGGAGATCATCAGCGCCACGACCTTGGCCGGCCAAGCCGCGGCAGCGAGCCTGCCGCCCTTGATGGAAGAGAGGTGCTTCCGCACCGTATTCATCTCGGAGATGGTGGCGCCGCTCTTCAGCAGCGCCTTGTTCACGGCTTGCTTATCCTCGAGGCTCATCCCTTCGGCGGGTGCCGCAAGCAGGGCCGAGCCGCCGCCCGAAATCAAGCAGAGCACGAGATCGTCCCGCGTCAGCCCCTGCACCATCTTGAAAATCCGCAAGGCGGCCTCCCGGCCTGCCGCGTCAGGCACCGGATGCGCGGCCTCGACAACCTCCAGGCGCTCGGTCGGGACGCGATAGCCGTAGCGGGTCACGACCAGACCCTCGATTGGTCCATCCCAGGCATCCTCGAGCGCCTTGGCCATGGCGCCGCTCGCTTTGCCTGCGCCGATGACAATGGTCCGGCCTTTGGGCCGCGCCGGCAGATGCGCCGGAACGCAGAGAGAGGGCAGGGCCGCGTCCACGGCGGCCTGGAACATGGCCTTTAGCAGGTCGGCTGGCGTCATCGGGATCCTCCTCAAGGGCGCTGAAGCTGCACAGACGATTGCAAGAAGGCAAGCGAATGAATTACCCTGCCTATTCCAGTTGCAATCGTCGCCGTAAAGCCCGGGGGCAATACCCTATATGTCTGTCCAGCCGCGTGAGAGTGCCGAGAAACCGGGCAGACGCCCAGACGATCAGCATAAAAAGCCGAAATCCGACATCGAGATCAGTCAGGCCGCGGTCATGCGGCCGATCATCGACGTGGCCGCCGACAAGCTCGGCATCCCGGCCGAATACGTGCTGCCTTATGGCCATTACAAGGCAAAAATCTCGCTCGACTATATCGCTTCCTTGGCCGGCCGGCCGGATGGCAAGCTGATCCTCGTCACGGCGATCACCCCAACCCCGGCGGGCGAGGGCAAGACCACCACCACAGTCGGACTAGGCGATGCGCTGAACGATATCGGCGAGAAGGCGCTCATCTGCGTGCGCGAGCCGAGCCTCGGGCCCTGCTTCGGCGTCAAGGGCGGCGCCGCCGGAGGCGGCTACGCGCAGGTTGTGCCGATGGAGGACATCAACCTCCATTTCACCGGCGATTTCCACGCCATCGGCGCCGCCAACAACCTGCTCGCGGCGCTGATCGACAACCACGTTTATTGGGGCAACAAGCTCGATATCGACACCCGCCGCGTCACCTGGCGCCGCGCCGTCGACATGAACGACCGGGCGCTCCGCGAGATCGTGACCTCGCTCGGCGGCGCGGCCAACGGCTATCCGCGAGAAGCAGGCTTCGACATCACCGTGGCGAGCGAAGTGATGGCCATTTTCTGCCTCGCCACCGACCTCGCCGATTTACAGCGCCGGCTCGGTCAGATCCAGATCGGCCAGACGCGCGACAAGAAGGCGGTCACGGCGAGCGATCTATCGGCCTCGGGCTCCATGGCGGCGCTGCTCAAGGATGCACTCGCCCCCAATCTGGTGCAGACGCTCGAGAACAACCCCGCCTTCATCCATGGCGGTCCCTTCGCCAACATCGCGCACGGCTGCAACTCGGTGATCGCCACCAAGGCGGCGCTCAAGCTCGCCGATTACGTTGTCACCGAGGCTGGCTTCGGCGCGGATCTCGGCGCCGAGAAATTCTTCGACATCAAATGCCGCAAAGCGGGGCTCAAGCCCGACTGCGCCGTCATCGTCGCGACCATCCGAGCGTTGAAGATGCATGGCGGCGTCGCCAAGGACGACCTGAAAAAGGAGAATCTGCAGGCGCTGGAGAAGGGCTTCGCCAATCTCGAGCGGCATGTCCAGAATCTGTTGCGCTACGACGTGCCGGTCATCGTATCCATCAATCGCTTCAGCACCGACACCGAAGCCGAGGTCGCTCTGCTCAGGCGTCTTTGCGCCGCGCTCAGCGTCGAATGCGTGCTCGCCGATCATTGGGCGCAAGGCGGCGTAGGCGCCGCCGACCTTGCTCGTGCGGTGGTGCGCACGATCAAGACCAAGCCCAGCGATTTCCACCCGCTTTATCCCGACGACATGTCGCTGTGGGAGAAAACGCGCACCATCGCAAGAGAGATCTATGGCGCCGCCGACATATCCGCCGACAAGAGCGTGCGCGACCGGTTTGCCGAGCTGGAGAAGGAGGGCTTCGGCAAGTTCCCGATCTGCGTGGCCAAGACCCAATACAGCTTTTCGACCAATCCGGACGCCAAAGGCGCGCCTAGCGGCCACACCATTCCGATCCGTGAAGTGAGGCTGTCGGCGGGCGCCGAGTTCGTCGTCGTCATCTGCGGCGACGTCATGACCATGCCCGGCCTGCCGAAAGTCCCCGCCGCCAACAATATCGAGCTTGCCCCTGACGGGCGCATTACCGGCTTATTCTAGCCAAGCAAAGGGGTTGCCAGCCGCTCACGTGGGCGTTACCACCTCTTTTTTCCGCCAAGCCTGAGGGCCGGGTCAGGCGAAGCCAATAATCTTTGAAAGTGGAGGAGACGGAATGTCGGGAGCAAGAAGGCCGGGACGCAACCATTTGTTCGTGCCCGGGCCGACCAATGTGCCGGACCGCGTGTTGCGGGCGATGCATGTCCCCATGGAGGACCATCGGTCCTCCGATTTCCCCAAGCTCACTCTGCCGCTCTATGAGCGCATGAGGAAAATCTTCAAGACCAAGGACGGCCAGGTCATCATCTTCCCGTCGAGCGGGACCGGCGCCTGGGAGGCTGCCCTCACCAACACGCGGGCGCCCGGCGACAAGGTCCTGATCTCCCGGTTCGGCCAGTTCAGCCATTTGTGGGGCGAGCTTGCCAAGCGGCACGGTCTCGACGTCATCGTGCAGGAGGAGGAGTGGGGCACCGGCGCCAATCCTGATCGCATCGAGGAAGCGCTCCGCGCCGACAAGACTCACGAGATCAAGGGCGTGTTGGTGGTGCATAACGAGACCGCCACCGGCGTCACGAGCGATGTCGCGGCGGTGCGCCGCGCGCTCGACGCCGCCAAGCACCCCGCACTTCTTTATGTCGACGGCGTGAGCTCGATTGGCAGTATTGATTTCCGTTTCGACGAATGGGGCGTCGATCTCGCCATCACCGGCTCGCAGAAGGGCCTCATGCTGCCGGCCGGCCTCGGCATCGTCTGCGTCAGCAAAAAGGCGATTGCGGCGATCAAGGACGGCAATTGCCGGCGGGCTTATTTCGATTTGAACGACCAGATCAAGGCCAATGCCACCGGCTACTTCCCTTACACACCAGCGCTGCCGATGCTGTATGGCTTGCGCGAAGCGCTCGACATTTTGGATGAGGAGGGGCTCGAGAACGTCTTCGCCCGTCATCATCATCTCGCCGGCGGCGCCCGCGCCGCGGTTGGCGCTTGGGGTCTCAAGCTCTGCGCCAAGGCGCCGAAATGGAATTCCAATACCGTCAGCGCCATCCTGGTTCCGGCTGGCTTCAATGGCGCCGACGTGATCGACGTCGCCTATAGACGCTACAATCTGGCGCTCGGCGCCGGGCTGTCGCAGGTTGCTGGAAAGCTGTTCCGCATCGGTCATTTGGGCGATTTGAACGAGCTGATGCTGCTCGGCGCGATCGCCGGCGCAGAAATGGCCATGCGCGACACCGGTATCGAGGTCGAGCTCGGTAGTGGGGTTGGTGCCGCCCAGGCGCATTTCCGCGGCGGCATGCAGGCGAAGGTCAAGCAGGTCGCTGCCGAATAGGGTGCTCGCGCCCCCGCAGGTCGGCGGCGGGCGGAGACCAGTTTCGCCGACAAGCTTTGCCGGTCCCAGCCGCCGTCGGCCCTCGGAGGCATGCCGGCGGAGTGTGAGGCGTTGTATGTTTTAGCAAGGCAATTCGAAAAATTGCCGCTTAAGTCCTAGGGAGTTGTTCGGTGCAGCACGACATCGTGTTCCTTGATCGAGAATCGGTCGACGCCAAAGTGCGCCGGCCGAACTTTCCGCACAGCTACAAGGAGTACGAGTCGACCTGGACTCCGGCGGAGATCGTCGAGCGCCTCAAGGACGCGACGGTCGCCATCATCAACAAGGTGCCGATGCGGGCCGACACCCTGAAGCAGCTGCCGAAGCTGAAGCTGATCGCGGTGGCGGCTACGGGCACGGACGTCGTCGACAAGGCCTATTGCAAGGAGAACGGCATCACCGTCGTCAACATCCGCAACTACGCCTTCAACACCGTGCCCGAGCATGTCATCGCGCTTATCTTCGCGCTCAGGCGCAACCTCATGGCCTATGTGAAGGACGTGCATGACGGGGTATGGAACAAATCGAGCCAGTTCTGCTTCCTGACCCATCCCATCCGCGATATCGCCGGCTCGACGCTCGGCATCGTCGGCTATGGCGCGCTCGGCAAGTCCATCGGCAAACGCGCCGAGGCGCTCGGCATGCGCATCCTGCCCTTCGACATCTTCCCGCAGCCGGGCCTGGTCGATTTCGAGACCATCCTCAAAGAGAGCGACATCATCACCTTGCATGTGCCGCTGACGCCCGAGACCAAGAACATGATCGGGGCGAAAGAGCTCAAGAAGATGAAGCCCACGGCGCTTCTCATCAACACCGCCCGTGGCGGCCTGGTCGACGAGGAGGCGCTGGCCAAGGCGTTAAAGGACGGCACCATCGCGGGCGCCGGCTTCGACGTGTTGACCAAGGAGCCGCCCAAGGAGGGCAACGTGCTGCTCGATCCGACGCTGCCCAATTTCATCCTGACCCCGCATGTCGCTTGGGCCAGTCAGGAGGCCATGCAGATCCTGGCCGACCAACTCATCGACAATATCGAGGCGTTCGTGGCCGGCAAGCCACAGAACGTCGTGGAGTAAAGCCCCAAGGAGGGCGCGCGAGATGAAGAAACTGTTGTTCCTGTTCGACACCGACCCTTACGCCAGTGTGTTCGATACCGTGGTCGCCTATGACGGCGGCGCCGACCGGGTCACCGGCTACGCCAATGTCACGACGGACAATGTCGGGGCGCTGGTCGACGGCACGATCTTCACGCGCGGCGGCAAGGAGAAGCAGAACACCGCCATCTTCGTCGGCGGCGGCGACATGGCCAAGGGCGAGGCGCTGCTCAAGGCGGTGAAGAAGAAATTCTTCGGCCCGTTCCGCGTCTCGGTGATGCTCGATCCGAACGGCTCCAACACCACGGCGGCGGCAGGTGTGGCGCTGCTCGCCAAGGCCAAGAAGCTGAAGGGCAAGAAGACGGTGGTGTTGGCCGGCACCGGCCCGGTCGGCATGCGCGCGGCCGCGCTGCTCGGCAAGGAGGGCGCCGACGTCACCATCACCTCCCGCACCAAGCAAAAGGGCGACGAAGCCGCGAAGGCCATCGAGGCGCGGTTCGGCGTCACGGTGAAGTCGATTGAGGCCGCCGACGATGCGACCCGCGCCGCCGCGGTGAAGGACGCCAATATCGTCTTTGCCGCCGGCGCCATCGGCCTGCAGCTCTTGCCCGCATCGGCATGGCAGGACAACAAGAACGTCGAGATGGTCGCCGACGTGAACGCGCAGCCGCCGCTCGGCATCGAAGGTATCGAGGCGACCGACAAGGGCAAGGAGCGGTCGGGCAAGCTCGCCTTCGGCGCGCTCGGCATTGGCGGCCTCAAATTGAAGCTGCACCGAGCCTGTATCGGCCAGCTGTTCGAAAGCTCCGATCAGGTGCTCGACGCCGAGGAGATCTACGCTTTGGCGAAGGAAATGGCGTAACGGTCATGATCAAGCAGAGCGCCGTCGAGACCTTCCTTGATGAGCTGGCGAGCCAGAGTGCCACGCCGGGCGGCGGGAGCGCCGCCGCGATCATCGGCGCCATGGGCGCGGCGCTTGTCGCCATGGTGTGCAATCTCACCATCGGCAAAAAGAAATATGCCGAGGTCGAGGACGAGATGCGCGCGCTGCTCGCGAAGGCCGAGGCGCTCCGTCACCGTCTGACCGGCATGATTGAGGACGACGTGAAGGCCTTCGATGCGGTGATGGGCGCTTATGGCATGGCCAAGGAGACCGACGCCGAGAAGGCCGCCCGCGGCGCCGCCATCCAAGAGGCGCTCAAGCTCGCGACCGAGGTCCCGTTGCGCTGCTGCCAAGCCGCCCGTGAGGTCATCGACCTTGCCGCGGCGGTGTCGGCCATCGGCAATCTCAACGTGATTAGCGACGCGGGCGTAGGGGTGCTGGCGGCTTATGCTGCACTGCGAAGCGCGGCGCTGAATGTTTACACGAACGCGAAAATGATCACTGACAAAACCTTCGCTGAGGCTAAGGTGAAGGAATTGGAGAGGCTTCTTTCCGGCGCGGAAGAAGTGACCGAAAAGGCTTATGAGCTGGTGAAGGGCAAGCTGAGCTGACGCTCGCGCGCCCGGGCCGGTCAAGAAGACAAAAAGGGAGGTAAAGGTGGACGTCCACGAATATCAAGCGAAGGATTTGCTCTCGCAATTCGGCGTACCGGTCCCGAAGGGCGCCGTCGCCTTCAGCCCCGACCAAGCGGTCTATGCCGCGACCGAGCTCGGCGGCTGGCATTGGGCGGTCAAGGCCCAGATCCATGCCGGCGCGCGTGGCAAGGCCGGCGGCATCAAGCTCTGCCGGACCTATCACGAGGTTCGCGAGGCAGCGCAGGAGATGCTCGGTCGGCGCCTGGTCACCATCCAGACCGGACCGGAAGGCAAGCCCGTGCAGCGGGTCTATATCGAGGTCGCCGAGCCGTTTGAGCGCGAGCTCTATCTCGGCTATGTGCTCGACCGTAAGACCGAGCGCATTCGCGTGATCGCCTCGACCCGCGGCGGGATGGAGATCGAGGAGATCGCCAGGAACGAGCCCGAGGCCATTCTTCAGGTCCTCGTCGAGCCCGCGGTTGGCCTCCAGGCGTTTCAGGCGCGCCAACTCGCCTTTCAGCTTGGCCTCAACATCAAGCAGGTGCAGCGGGCGGTGACCACGATCATGAACGCCTATCGCGCGTTTCGCGACCGCGACGCCATCATGCTCGAGATCAATCCGCTGGTCGTGACCAAGGACGACCGAGTGCTCGCCCTCGACGCCAAGATGTCGTTCGACGACAACGCCCTGTTCCGCCGTCACAGCGTCGCCGACATGCACGATCCCTCGCAACAGGATCCACGCGAGGCGCAGGCCGCCGAGCACAATCTCAACTATATCGGCCTCGACGGCGAGATCGGCTGCATCGTCAACGGTGCTGGTCTCGCCATGGCCACCATGGACATGATCAAGCATGCCGGCGGCAGCCCCGCCAATTTCCTCGATGTCGGCGGCGGTGCCTCGCCGGAGCGCATCGCCACCGCGCTCAAGCTAGTTCTGTCGGACGTCAAGGTGCGGGCGGTGCTTGTCAACATCTTCGCCGGCATCAATCGCTGCGACTGGGTCGCCAAGGGCGTGGTCCAGGCCTGCCAGACGGTCGATGTGAAGGTGCCGCTGGTGGTGCGCCTCGCTGGCACCAATGTCGAGGAAGGCCGCAAGATTCTGGCCGAGAGCGGGCTTAAGCTGATCACCGCGGATACTCTGGCGGAAGCTGCGCAGAAGGCCGTGGAAGCCTGCAACGCGACGCCGGAACTGGCACGAGCGACGGCCTAAGCGCCGCCCGGGAGAACATTAATGAGCATCCTTATTGACGAAACCACACCGATCATCGTCCAGGGCATGACCGGCGACAAGGGCTCCTTCCATACCAAGGAGATGGTCGACTATGGCTCCAATGTCGTCGGCGGCGTGACGCCCGGCAAAGGCGGCACCAAGCATCAAGGCCTGCCCGTGTTCAACACGGTGAAAGATGCCGTGGAGGCGACGGGCGCCACCACGAGCATCACCTTCGTGGCGCCGGCCTTCTGCGCCGACGCGATCATGGAGGCCGCCGACGCCGGCATCAGGCTGATCTGCTCGATCACCGACGGCATTCCGGCCCAGGACATGATGCGCGTGAAGCGCTATCTCCGCCGCTATCCGAAAGAGCGGCGGCCGATGCTGGTCGGGCCGAACTGCGCTGGCATCATTAGTCCCGGCAAGGCCATGCTCGGCATCATGCCTGGCCACATCTATCTCCAGGGCAAGGTCGGCGTCATCTCGCGCTCCGGCACGCTCGGCTACGAGGCCGCCTCGCAGATGAAGGCGGTCGGCATCGGCATCACCACATCCGTCGGCATCGGCGGCGACCCGATCAACGGCTCATCCTTCCTCGATCATTTGCAATTGTTCGAGGACGATCCGGAGACCGAGGCGGTGCTGCTGATTGGCGAGATCGGCGGACCGCAGGAAGCCGAAGCCTCGGAATGGATCAAGGAGCATATGTCGAAGCCGGTGGTCGGGTTCGTGGCCGGTCTCACGGCGCCCAAGGGACGCCGCATGGGTCACGCTGGGGCCATCATCTCGGCGGCCGGAGACAGCGCCGCGGAGAAGGCGGAGATCATGCGGTCTTGCGGCCTGACCGTGGCGCCCAATCCGAGCGAGTTCGGCTCCACCGTGGCGCGGGTGCTGTCCGCGTGAGGCGCGGCGCCGGTTCGGTCGCAAGCTCCACGTCTGCCTCGCCGCGCCCGCGCTGCCGGGCGCCGAGGATTTGCGCCATGACGGTCATGCTCCGGAGCTGATGGTCGGCGCGAGGAGTCCCCGGGCCTGTCATGAAGGACGATGTCGAGCAGCTTAAGAGCGCGGGCGATCCTCCCGCCGCATCGCCTCCAGTCGCGGCCGAGCCCCCCGCGGAGGCCGCGGATCTGCTGTTCAGCCTGCTGCTTGACGTGGCCCGGCGGCATCAACCCGAAATCGAAGCGGCGCTCAAAGGCAAAGCCAATGTCTCCGACTTCACGCCTGAGCTCATGGCGCGCGCCTTGCAGGCGCAAGGCATCTGGTTCCAGCTCCTGTCGATCGCCGAGCAGAATGCCGCCATGCGGCGGCGGCGCAAGGTCGAGCGCGAGAGAGGCCGCGAGCAGGTGCGCGGCACCTTCGCCAATGTGCTGGGCGAGGCGTCCCGCAACGGCATCGGCCCCGACGAGATCCAGAAGCTGCTCGCGAACTTGCGCATCAGGCCGGTGCTCACCGCCCACCCGACCGAGTCGAAGCGCGTCACCGTGCTCGAGAAGTACCGCAGGATCTACCGCTTGCTCGCCGAGCTCGAGAACCCGCGCTGGACGGAGCGGGAGCGGGGCGAGCTGATCGATCATTTGCGCGACCAGATCGAGCTCGTGTGGATGACGGGCGAGCTGCATCTGGAAAAGCCGTCGGTGGAGCAGGAGGTGCTGAGGGGCCTCCACTTCTTCGACGAGACCTTGTTCGACATGGCGCCCAAGATGATCAGCGGTCTCGACGGCGCGCTTAAGGAACATTATCCGGGGCGGCGCTTCGACGTGCCGCCCTTCTTCCAGTTCGGCTCCTGGATCGGCGGCGACCGCGACGGCAATCCTTTCGTCACCACCGCCGTCACGCGGACGACCTTGCGGCAGAACGCGCTTGCCGCGTTGCGCCACTACAAGGCGAAAGTGACCGAGCTTGCGCGCTTCCTGTCGATCACCGAGCGCGCGAGCCCGGTGCCAGATAGCTTCCGCGCGGCGCTCGCGCGTGAGCTTGAGGCGAGCGGCGAAGCGGAGCTCATCCGCGCGCGCAATCCGGGCGAGGCCTACCGGCAATATATCACTTGCGTCTTGCGCAAGCTCGACGCGACGATGCTCCGCACCGAGGCCGCAAACGCGCCGCAGGGGCGGCCATCTTACGCCAGTGCCGATGAGCTGATCGACGATCTCCGCGTGCTCGAGCGCGCGCTCGATGAGGCCGATTTAGGGTCGATCGCCGCCGATCTCGTGCGCCCGGTCCGCTTCGCCGCCCAGATTTTCCGTTTCTCCACCGTGCGGCTCGATCTCCGCGAGAACACCACCCGCACCACCGCCGCGCTGCAATCTTTGTGGCGCGCAATCGCGGGTGAAGGGAAGGGCGAGCCGCCAGACCCGCGATCCGACGCTTGGAAGGCTTGGCTGCTCGCCGAGCTCGCGCGCCCGCGCGACGGCGTGCGGTTGCTGACCGGTTTGCCGGCGGAGGCCGAGGAAACCCTGGCCGTGCTCAAGCTCGTCGCCGAGATGCGCGGTCGCCTCGACCGGGAAGCGTTCGGCAGCTTCATCCTCTCGATGACGCGCTCGGTCGCCGACGTGCTCGGCATCTATCTGCTTGCCAAGGAGAGCGGCGTATTTCTCGATGCCACCGGCACCGAGATTTGCCCGCTGCCGATCGTGCCCTTGTTCGAGACCATCGACGATTTGCGCGCGGCGCCTTCGATCGTGCGCGAGCTGCTGAGCGTGCCGCTGATCAGGCGGAGCACCGGCTGGCAGGGCGGCGTGCAGGAAGTGATGATCGGCTATTCCGATTCGAACAAGGATGGCGGGTTCCTCGCGTCCAATTGGGAGCTCGCCAAGGCGCAAGTGAGGCTCACCAAGCTCAGCGACGAGACGGGCGTGCGCATCGCCTTCTTCCACGGGCGCGGCGGCTCGGTGAGCCGGGGCGGGGCGCCCACGGGCCGGGCGATCGCGGCGCAGCCGGCGGGCTCGATCCGCGGCCGCTTCCGCGTCACCGAGCAGGGTGAGGTGATCTCCTCCAAATACGCCAATCGCGGCACCGCGGCCTATCAGATGGAGCTGTTGGCGGCGAGCGTGTTCGAGCATGCGCTGAAATCCGAGCGCGAGGACGCGCTCAAGCCGCGGGCCGAGATCGACGACGCCATGGAGGCGCTGTCCGGCGCGTCGCGCGCGGCCTATACGCGGCTGGTCGGCAATCCCGAACTCGTCACCTATTTCCAGGCGGCGAGCCCGCTCGAGGAGATCTCGCTGCTCAATATCGGCTCGCGGCCGGCGCGGCGCTTCGGCGCCAAGAGCTTGAGCGATCTCCGCGCCATTCCCTGGGTGTTCGCCTGGGCGCAGAACCGGCACATCATCACCGGCTGGTATGGCGTCGGCAGCGCGCTGAAAAACTTCCGCGAGGTGCGCGGCGAGGCGGGCGAGGCGATGCTTGCCCGCATGTTCGAAGATTCGCGGCTGTTCCGCCTGATCATCGACGAGGTGGAAAAGACGCTGCTCCTGGTCGATCTCGATATCGCCTGGGATTATTCGGGGCTTGTCGCCGAGGCGCAAACGCGGCAGACGATCTTCGCCATGATCGAGAGCGAGCTGAAGCTGACGACGGAGATGGTGCGGACGCTAAGCGGCGGCGCGGAAATCGGCGCCCGCTTCCCGCGCTATCGGGACGTGCTCAAGGACCGCCTGCCGACCATCAACGCGGTCAATCGCGAGCAGGTCGAGCTGTTGCGCCGCTTCAGGGGCGCGGGCAGCGAAGCCGAGCGGGAGCGCTACAAAATGGCGCTTCTGCTCTCCATCAACACTATTGCCGCCGGTCTCGGCGCCACGGGTTAACTTTACAACGAGCGAAAGGAAATCGACGCTATGAGCTTCACGCTGATCCAACAGGCCACCCCGCGTTTGCACCGCTCCGAGCTTGCCGTGCCGGGGTCCAACCCGTCGCTGTTCGAGAAGGCGGCCAAGGGCGCCGCCGACATCATCTTCCTCGACCTCGAGGACGCGGTAGCCCCCGACGACAAGGAGCAGGCCCGCAAGAACATCATTCAGGCCCTCAACGACATGGATTGGGGCAAGAAGACCATGATGATCCGCATCAACGGTCTCGACACCCATTACGCCTATCGCGACGTGGTCGACGTCGTCGAGAACTGCCCGCGCCTCGACATGATCCTCATCCCCAAGACCGGCGTGCCGCAGGACGTCTATGCCATCGACATGCTGGTCACGCAGATCGAGCAATATAAGAAGCGCGAGAAGCGCATCGGCTTCGAGCTCTTGATCGAGACCGCTCTCGGCATGGCCAATGTCGAGGCCATCGCGCAATCCTCGAAGCGCGTCGAGGCGATGAGCTTCGGCGTCGCCGACTACGCCGCCTCGACCCGCGCCCGCACCATGGGCATCGGCGCGCCGCATCCCGATTACGGCATCCTCTCCGACAAGGACGAGGCCGGCAACCGCTCCTATTATTGGAACGACCCCTGGCACTATGCGCTGTCGCGCATGATGGTTGCCTGCCGCGCCTATGGCCTCCGACCGATCGACGGGCCGTTCGGCGATTTCTCCGATCCCGACGGCTATCTCGCGGCCGCCAAGCGCGCCGCCGTGCTCGGCTTCGAGGGCAAATGGGCGATCCATCCCTCGCAAGTGGAACTGGCCAATAGAGTGTTCACGCCGTCCGAGGCCGAGGTGACCAAGGCCAAGCGCATTGTCGAGGCGATGAAGCAGGCGGCGAAGGAAGGCAAGGGCGCCGTGTCGCTCGACGGCAGGCTGATCGACATTGCGAGCATTCGCCAGGCCGAGGCCCTGTTGAACAAGGCGGCCGCCATGGGGATGTGATGAGCAAGACGTTCAGCGCCTCAAGCTGCCTCGCCGCGCTACTCGCTAGCGCCGTCTGGCGCCGGCGCGGCGAGCGCGGGCCACTGCGGCGGCCTGGTCGGCACCTACCTCACCAAGAACAGCGTCGCGGGCGGTAGCCAGCGTCTGACCAGCCGGAGCTTGATGTCCTTCACCAGCAGCGGACAGATTTTCTTCACCGATTCCGGAGAGGGCGGTGAGGCGGGCTATGCGCCCTTCACCGACGGACGCGGGGCTTGGCGTTGTCTCGGCGGCGGCAAGGCGAGGTCGACGACCTTGGATTTCACCTTGCCGGCGGCAGGCGATTCCAAGCCGCGGATCGGCCGCCTTGACATGAATTTCAGCTACGACGCGAAAACCAAGACCATCACTGGCACCGGCGTGCTCTATTTCGTGCCGTTGACGGCGGACCCGATGCAACCAAGCGAGCTGAAAGACGGCCGCGATTTTCGAACTGACCGGCGAGCGCGTGGAAGCGCATTAGGGGAGGGGGCAACGCCTCACCTCGCCACCGGGCATGGCACGAAGCATGCCGCGTATGACACTCGGCAATGACGGGCCGCCGCAAAATGGCCGCGAGCCCCACCAATAGTTCGATCAGCCGGCGTCTTCGTGCCTAAACCGTGGGCATCGTGCGCACGCAAGGCTCGGTTCCTGACCATGCCGGCCGCAAGGGGATCACCCATGAAGAATCACCCCAAATCGTCACGCGACAAATCGCGAAGGGCACAAGACAAGAAGCAGGCAAGGGAGATCGTGGCTTCCGAGCAAGAGAGCGCCGGAAAGCCCGAGACCGTCGCCGCTAAGGAACCCGCTGCTAAGCGCGAGCCTGTCGCGCCCAAGCGCGAGGCCGTTGCGCCTAAGCGCGAGGACCTGCCCGCCAAGCCAAAGCAGGTCGTGCCCGAGGCCAAACCGGCCGCGGCCAAGCCTAAGGAGGCCGCTGTTCTCAAGTCTAAGGAAACCGCGGCCAAGCCCAAGCAGGCCGCGCCCGAGCGTAAGGGGGCTATCCCTCAGCATGAGGACGTCGCTCACAAGCGCAAGGACGTCGCTGCCAAACTGTCGGCGGCTACCCAGGTCGCCGTGCTCGAAATCCGATCCGCGCCGAGCGCGCCCGGCGCGACAAGTCCGCAACCGTCGCGCGACGAGGGCGTCCCGGCCATCGAGTGGCCGTTCGAAGCCGCGGGGCAGAGCGCGCTCGCCATGAACCGCAAGCTCATCGAGATCGCGCAGGCGAACGTCACCTCGAGCTTCGATTTTGCACGGAATCTCGCCGGCGCCAAAAGCCCGGTGGAGATGATGCAATTGCAGATGTGCTATTGGCAGGAGCGCATCAGCGCGCTCGCGAGCCAGGCGGAAGAATTGCGGGCGCTATCGGCCGAGCTTGTCGCCAGTGCGTCCGCGCCGATCAAGGCGCATATGCGATGGACCCTCGCCGCGTAAGCCGGGCCATGGGGCCGCAGCCACGCTTTGACGAAGATGCCTCATGGTTCGAGACGCGCCCTTGGGGGCACTCCTCACCATGAGGATCTACCGCAGCGCTATGAGGCGCTAAATCCTCATCCTGAGCAGGCGCGGAACGCGCCGTCTCGAAGGATCGGTGAGGAGCGGACGAAGTCCGCGTCTCGAACCATGTGCCCCTCAGACTCGGCGGCGGCGACTCCGAAAAAGACTTGGGCACAAGCTGCGACGCTTGTGCCCAAATAGGAAAGGGGAAGAGGTTGGTCGTGACGACCATCAATTATGGCTGAGTGCCGATGTGGAAGTAGGCGTTCGGGAAGTTCTGGGCCATGGCGGGCGCGGCGAAGGTGACGACCAAGGCGACGGCGAGGATGAGCTTCTTCATGGTGTATCTCCTTTAAGGGTGCAGGCTGGTTGATCCGAGTTTCGACCGGTTGGCCATTGCGCCGATCGACATCAGTTAGGTGGTCGTGGGGTCCGCTTTTGCCCAATAGCGCGCGGCTATGAGTTCGGTGCTTTTGGCGTTCGGCGGAGGAGCTTAGATAGGAGGAAGCGAATGACTATCACCGGCGGGTCACCAAATCTTCACTCGCCATTCGTCCCGGAAGGGCGCACGCTTAATCTCATCACCGGCCAGCAGCCACAGGCGCCGGTGGCTGAGAGAGTTGCCTCGCGCTCCCGCCTGCAAATAGCGGAGGGAGCTATGGGCTCTTCCAGATCAATTTCCAGTCATTGTGACTCTAAAACTCTCGCGGCAATCAACCTTGCATTCGAAGGGGCTTGGAATGTTCTCGAGACGCGCGACCTCCTTGCGCGCTTCGCGAACAATTGTGAACTGCAAGCAGAGCTCGGTCAGCGGCTGGTGGTTCTTGCTTCGGACGGCACGACCGATGCGGAGGAGTTGCGGCGTCAAGTTCTGGCGAGCTTCCCGCTGGCGTAAATGAAACGCCGGCATCGAAATCAACGTCCTCAACTCTTGATAGTGACAATCATTAATTCGCGTTTGGCTTGTAATACCGTTAGTCAACGCCCATATGTCTATTACTGGCACGCCGGACCCTAGGCCCTGACGGTGAGACTACCGTGCCAACTCCGTGCGCGGCCCCTTCCCCAAATCAGTAAGCCAAGCGCCGCTCAACGGGTGCGTGGTTCGGCGGCTGCCAGCCTGCGATCTCCCAAAGAGGCGCTACCATGAACGCTACCTCCAATCCGCAAGCTGCCGCCGACCAAATGCGCAAGAATTATCGCGAGATGACGAGCCCAGACGGCTCTGTGCCCGAGGCCGTGCGGTCCATGAATGAGAAGACTGTGGCCCAGACGCGCGAAGTCTATGACCGCTCCAAGGACGCTTTCGACGCGTCGGTCTCGACCTTTGAGAGGACCTTCGACGCTGCTGGCCAAGGCGTTGCAGCGTTCAACCGGAAGATCGTCGACATCGCCCAGCGAAATGTAAACGCCGCCTTCGATTTGGCCAAGAACTTGGCGGGCGCTAAGAACCTCGCCGAGATCATGCAGTTGCAAGGGGCCTATTGGCAGAAACTATACGGCAACCTTACCTCTCAAGGTGAGGAAGTCCGCGCGCTTTCGACCAAAGTGGCGGCTGACGCGGGCGAGCATGTGAAACGGGGCATTGATGAACTTAGCAAGGCGAAGTGACCGCCAAGGCCGTCTAGGCCGAGCGTAACGTGTTGCGCGGATCGCAGCGAACGTCGAACAGAGCGAGGAAACATGAGAAGCGCCCAATCAGCCGAAGCACTCACTGCGTCAGAGCCAATCTCTACCGCGCTCGAGGATGGCTCCATCGTTGAAGGCACTCTGGGATTCCATCCCTCGAGAAAGGGTCGCTTTAAAGTTTCTTACGCCGGCAAGTCGAAAATGGAGACGCGCTCGTATATGGGCGTGGAGCATATGCGTTCGGGCGCCATGGTCCTCTTGCGCGAAATGGCCGATGCTCAGAGAGTGAAAGACACCCCTGCCAAGGCTAAGCGCAAAAGCAGCG
The DNA here is from genome assembly GCA_963839245.1 of uncultured Alphaproteobacteria bacterium. Taxonomy (GTDB): domain Bacteria; phylum Pseudomonadota; class Alphaproteobacteria; order Rhizobiales; family Methyloligellaceae; genus Methyloceanibacter. The sequence goes on from CAWIUJ010000002.1 coordinate 161,686, forward strand.
CAAAGAAAAAATGCGGCTGAGCCGGAACGCGACTGCTTGACGTGCAATCGCTGTGAGACGCTCGTCAGGAGCCACCAGTGCTCCCGCCTAACCAAGGAGCGCGCTAATCAATGGCCTCTCAGCATCCTGTCGGTGACCATGGCGATCCAACGCTGTTCACCTTGGAACAAGCGTTTTACGACGTTTGGACCGTCCTAGCGGCACACGAACCCAATCGGGATCTCACCGAAGACCATGAACGTAAAGTGGAGCTTGGTCGGACACTCATGGTGCTGGCTGCGAACGGGGTGAGGGATCTCGCCGAGTTGCGTAGATTGGGCCTTAAGAGCTTGTCTCTCCCCCCGTGTCATTGAGCTTTCCACGCCTTTTCTCCCTCCAATCCCTCTAACCATTTTTTTCAGATCTTCCGAAAGGCTCAAATTCCATGCGCGCTATTTTGCATGCCAACTTTGCCGATGACGTCGCGAGGCCTTCCGGCCCCGCCGACAGCTCCACACCAGATCCGCAACTCCGAGATTTCTCCGTGGATGGATTTGAAGCCGCGCTGACCAGCGCGCCGGATGCTTGGCGAGCCAGAGGATCAAGCTCTTCGCGCTCGGCCCGAACCACCACGTACAGTGCCCGCGTCGTGCGGCATCGGTAGAAGCTCCGCGTCCGCTCGCGATGCTTCCTCTCCTGCAAAAAGACCCCGCGATAAATCAACACGCGCCGGATATCGCCCACTTCACCTCGACCGGAGCGGTAGCCTCTTGGGAAAACGAGGGCGGGCAGCTTCGAAGACATAAGGGAGCTTTTCAGATGCCTCAGAAACCGACGAAAACGCACGCGGAACTCGAAATCCTACTCATGGCCGAGCTGCGCAAATATCCCGAGTGCAGCAACGTTGATGCTGTTGCCATCACGAGGCCGGTTGGCAGACTCTGGGGTGTCGCCGTGATGCCTGATGGTCCGCTTGTTCGACCCGAGTGCCGAAAAAAGATCTGGGAAGTCACTGAGCGGCTTTGCAACAAATACGATTTGGCTCAAGAACCACTGGCGGGCACAGAAAGCACGATCGGCTAACGGGATGAGCGCCAATGAGCATGGCGTGCAAGTTGGGCTACGACGTCGCACGCGCGTTGAAATCGCCGGCTCGTAGAAACATATCGAATCCTGCGCAGTTGTTTTTTCGGCTGCGTTTCGCAAGGAGGAAGCGTGATGAGACTTTTCGTCGTGGCGTTCGCTGTGGCGGTCGCAGTATCGACCCAGGCCATGGCGCTTGAACCGCTTCACCAGCGGGACGCTAGGATGACCAGAAAAGCGGACGTGGATGGAGGATGTGGGGCCGATCGTCACCGCGGGGTGGGGGGCGCGTGCGTCCTCAACCCGACAAAGGGGCCGTACAGGCCCGATCCGTACTGGACGCCGTGCGACTACTCGCTCGGCCCGCAAAATCCCGAGGGCTGCGCCGAATAGCAGCGGTAGTCAGCGGCCGACAGGCTTGTCGAGGTGTAGTTTCGCCGAAGTTCTGGCGTGAGCACGAGGGCTGGAGCCAACGGACCGCCGCTACGAGACAGATCGCGATGGTGCCGAACTGGGCGCTTATGGACCCGGGCACTCGCAAGCCGAGCGGCAGCCCCCGCCGCCCGTCCGTCCGCCTAAGGCTTGAGGCTGACGGCGCGGTGTGTTGCCCGGCGGCTGCAGGGAAACAAGCGGCGAAGGAATGCGTCTGTGCTGAGACCATCCCCCCACTCCCCAAGCCACCCCTACACTCCCAGCCCGCCCCTCCTCCGTTGAAGGGCGCTGTCGCGACGCGCGCGGGATGCTGGGATGGGGTGCGGTGCCCTGGGACTTTGCCCGCCAGCCAAGCCGCTGGGGCGGCGCCGAGACCAAGGGTCTCAAGAACTGCATGCACAAGCACGGCGACAACCTGACCCACGCTTGCATCGCCGCGTTGGTCAAGGCGGGCGAAGTCTCGCAATCCGAAGTCGATCGCCGCAAAGCGGGCAAATAGGGTCCGCCTGGAGGCGGAGCGGAATCAAGATCTGAGCCCCGCCTCCTAACCCTTTGCAGCACGCGCGGCATCGGTCTTTTCCGGTCCGCTCCCCCTTCACGCGGCGGTTGAATGCGACCCGCCCGCGCTGTGGCGCATCTGCCAGCCTGCAATTTCTTTTGCGGCTTCCTATCCTCGTCCAGATGGAATCGCTTTAAGCTTTGCGCTTGCTGGTTCAAGGACTTGGCCGGGTGGAGGGGGATCCGTCGATGTCGTCTTTTCGCGCGAAGGCGCTCTTAGGCTGTGTTGCAATCTTGGGCTTTGTCGGCATGGCGCAGGCGGCGCCGATCACCCCGCTGGTGCAGCGGGAATGCCGCGAGGATTATCGTGCCTATTGCAAGGACTATGGGCTTGACACTCAAGCTCTCAGAAATTGCATGGATCGGGCCGGCCGGAATCTGTCCCAGGGCTGCGTGAGCGCGCTGATCAAGGCGGGCGAAGTCTCGCAAGCCGAAGTGGACAGCCGAAAGCAATCGGGCCGATAAGTTAGGCTACGCCGCTATTCCGACGGGCGCCACCGGCCGAAGGTCGCTGCCTGGCCGCGTAGCACGCCGTCCCGATCGACGAGCTGCCAGACGACGCCATCCTCGATCCAGAACCGCTGTCCGGACTTGGCGATGCGCAAGCCTCGATAGCCGGTGGCGAAGCCGTTCCGGGCGACGGCGTCGAGCAGCTTTTGACGCTCCTCGCGGTCCGGGGCTTCGGCCGACAGGCGCGACGGGAGCGCGGTGAATTCGTCCCAATCATAGCCAAAGCAGGCTTGCGCCGACCGGTTCGCGTAGATGAAGCGCGGATCGGCGTCGGTGTTGTGGGCGACGACGCAATGGCGCGCGTCGCGGTAGAGCCAGAGCGCCGAATGGGGCTCACCCGCTTCGAGAAAAGGAGGCGGCGCGCCGACGCTGCGGCGATAACTCCCAACCAGCAGGTCAAAGAAGTCTGGATCGGATGCCAGGATCATACTCTATCCTTCGTCGCGCCCGCGCTTGTCCGGGCATCCACGGATTTCTTACTGTGAAGCAGGACGTGGATGGCCGGGACAAGCCCGGCCATGACAATAATGGGGGCCTTCGTGAACGGGGCGCATCTGTCAAAGAGAAGGAATGACATGATCGGGGAAGAGCTGATTTTTGTCGGGACGTGTGACATCGCAGGCCATGTGCGCGGCAAGGGGTTTCCGGCGAGCGAGCTCCCGGCGCGGCGGAAGAAGGGCATCGGCTGGACCCATTCCAATCTCATGCAGACGGCCTTCGGCCCGATCCTCGATACGCCTTTCGGCACGGGCGGCGATCTGATGGTCGTGCCCGATGCGGATGCCGAGTGCCGCGTTGATTTCGCCGATGGCTCGGTCCCAGAGCATTTCTTCCTGGGCGACATCCGCAACACCGACGGAGGCCCTTGGGAGTGCTGTCCGCGCGAGTTTTTGCGCCGCGCCGTCGCGGCCCTGAAAGAAGCGACCGGCCTCAATCTGATCGCCGCCTTAGAGCAGGAGTTTGTTTATACCGGCCTCGAGGATCGTCCCGCACACGCCTATAGCCTAGGCGCTTGGCGCCGTCAGGGTGGGTTCGGCGGAAGCTTCATCGCCGCGCTTCGCGCCGCTTGTGTCAAGCCGGACTCCTTCCTGCCCGAATACGGCTCGCGCCAATTCGAGGTCACGGTGGCGCCGCAACCGGCGCTGAAGGCTGCGGACTGGACAGTCATCGCCCGCGAGATGGCACGCGCGGTCGCCTTTCGCCTTGGCCATCGCGCCATCTTCTCGCCTATGCCCGTGGCGGACGGCGTCGGCAATGGCGTGCATATCCATTTCAGCCTGCACGATGCCAAAGGCCCCGCGACTCATGACCCGCAGGGGCCGCTCGGTTTGAGCGAGGCTGCCGCGCAGTTCTGCGCCGGGGTGCTGCACCATCTGCCGGCGATCTCGGCCATCACCGCGCCGTCGCCCGTGTCGTATCTCCGGCTTACGCCGAACCGCTGGGCGCCGACCTTGATCGACATCGTGAAGCAGGATCGCGGCGCCGCGCTTCGCGTTTGCCCGGTGTTCGCCGCCAAGGCGAAGAAGAAGATCGCGGAGCAGTTCAATCTCGAGTTCCGCGTCTGCGACGGCGCGGCGAGCCCCTATATGGCGCTTGGTGCCCTGATCTTCGCCGGCGCCGACGGCATTGCCGGGAAGCTGGCGCTGCCGGAGGCGGGTTCCAATCCGCCGCCGCTGCCCCACTCGCTCGGCGAGGCACTCGACAAGATGGAGGTGAGCGCTGCGGTCAAGGAGTGGTTCGGACCGACCTTTCTCGAGGCCTATCTCCGCCACAAGCGCTCGGAGCTTGGCTATGTCGCGGGCCTCGATCCAGCGGAGCTCTGCGCTCGCTATGCCGAGGTCTATTGAGGGATGAGATCCAGGACCTCTTGGGTCGAGAGCATGCGGCAATAGCCCTTGAAGCATTGCAGCGCCGCCCCGTGCCGCGCCGAGGTCTCGGCGGCGCAGGCGTCGTGAACGCAGCTCATGTAGTAGCCACGATCGGCGCCGTCCTTCACCGCGTGGTCGATGCATTGGTCGGTGAGGAAGCCCGCCACGAACACGTCCTCGATGCCGATATTGCGCAGCAGATAATCGAGGTTGGTGGAGTTGAACACCGAGGAGGAGGTCTTGGGCAGCATGAGCTCGTCGCCTTGCGGCGCCACCTCGGCAAGAACTTGCGCCTCCCACGAGCCCTTGGCGATCGAGTAGCCGGAGAGCTTGTAGTCGAGGCTGCGGTCGCGCCCGTCCGCGGTCAGATTCTCCATGACCGTGTAGATCACTTCCAGCCCCGCGCGCCGGAAGGCTTCGAGCAGCCGGCGGAGATTGGGGATGACGCGGCTCTTCGCTGCGGCGTGGAATTCGGGCTGCGATCTCTCCTGCGCCGGACCGAAGGTCGCGTTCTGCACATCGATCACGAGCAGGGCGGCGCGGCCCTTCACGATCTGCCGGTCACGGGTCAGGTGCGGCGGCACGCCTTCAGCCTCCATAGCGCTCGGTGCGAATGATATTGGCGGCGATGCCCGAAGCGATGGCGCCTTGGCTCGCTGTCTCCACGAAGGGATTGGCGCCGCAGATATAGACCCGGTTCGGGGTTTGCGTCAGCAGCTCGGTGAGTATAGCCGTATCGACGCGGCGCCCATAGTCGCGCTCCCGGCGCGCGGGCTCGCGCGTCAACGCGAAGACCAGCTCGAAGCCGTCTCGCCGGTTGTGCAGAGCGATGAGCTCGTCACGGAAGATGATCTCGTCCCAGCTCCGCGCCGAATAAAGCAGCAGCGCCTGCACGCCCGAGCCTTGTGCGGCGCGATGGCGAATCATCGACATCAGAGGTACCACGCCGGAGCCACCGCCAATCAGGAGCAGCGGTCCGCCATCTTCAATGTCCCAGACGAAATGGCCGCCGATCGGTCCGCGCAATTCGATCTCGTCGCCGACCGCAGCCACCTCATGGAAGAAGGGTGAGACCTCGCCGTCATCGAGCTCTTCGATGGCAAGCTCGATCAGCTCCGCGGTCTCCGGCGCCGAGGCAATGGAATAGCTGCGCTCGGCGCGGTACCCGTCAGGTGCGGTCAGCCGAACGTCGACATGCTGTCCGGCGCGGAAGGAGAAAGGGTACGGCGGCGCAAAGAAGAAGCTCTTCACGCGCGGCGTTTGCGGAACGATGGCGGCGATCGCCGCTTGCTGCCAGTGCAACGCGGCCCGGCCATTCAGGCTGGCGGCGTCGGCCTCAGTCACCGGTGAAGCGCTGCTCGCGCCAAGGGTCGCCATAGATGTGATAGCCGCGCAGCTCCCAGAATCCAGCAACGTCGGTCTCGGTGAATTGGAGTCCATTCACCCATTTCGCCGACTTCCAGAAATAGAGATGCGGCACCAGAAGCCGCGCCGGTCCACCATGATCTGGCGGCAGCGGCGCGCCGGCATAGTGAAGCGCGATCATGGCCTTGCCGCCGACGAGATCCGCGGCCGGCACGTTGGTCGAATAGCCGTCATAGGAATGAGCGAGCGTGTAGGGCGTGGGCGGCGCATCGAGGCCGGCCGCAGCCAGGACGTCGTCGATCAGCACGCCCTGCCAGGCCGTGTCGAGCTTCGACCATTTTGTTACGCAATGGATATCGCGCGTCTGGTTGGTTTGGGGCAGCGCCTTGAACTCCGCCCAATTCCACCGCGCGATCGGTCTCGGCCCATTTTTCAGCGTGAAGGACCAGTCCTCGGTGCGAATGTGTGGCGTGGGGCTGGCGGAGAGGACCGGGAAATCCTCCGCCAGCGACTGCCCCGGGGGCAGCCGTTTGGCGTCCGGCGGACGCTGCCGTCCCGTGAAGCCCCGCGTTACCATTGCTTCCACCCTGTTGGTCGCAGCCGACGATAGCAGACCATGGTTGGTTTTGCTTACGACCAGTGACCGCCATCGGTCCAAGCTGGATGCGTGCCCTTTTTGTCACCTTCGGCGCCGCTATCGCCGCAACGTTGGCCACGTTATGGTGTCGGCATAAAGTAGGAGGCGCCAATGGCCTTCACCATCAAAGTCAACGGCGTCGACCGAAGCGTCGATGTCGACGGCGATACACCGCTACTCTGGGTCTTGCGCGATGTGATCGGGCTGACCGGCACGAAGTTCGGTTGCGGCATCGCGCTCTGTGGCGCCTGCACGGTGCATTTGAATGGAACTCCCATCCGCTCCTGCATGATGCCCGTCGAGAGCGTGGGCGATGGGGCAATCACCACCATCGAGGCGATCAGCGACACTCCCGCGGGCAAGGAGATCCAAGACGCGTGGCTTGACGTTGAAGTCGTCCAGTGCGGCTATTGCCAGTCAGGCCAGATCATGTCGGCGTCCGCCCTGCTTGCGAGCAATCCCAATCCGAGCGACGCCGATATCGACGCGGCGATGTCCGGCAACATTTGCCGCTGCGGCACCTATCTTCGTATTCGTGACGCGATCAAGCAGGCGGCGAAAGCCAGTGCCCCCGGACAGGCGGGCTAGTCATGCGCTTCGACAATCCTAAAGCCGATGATGTGGCCGGTGCGGTGCGCTCGAAAGGTCTCTCCCGCCGGGGTTTCTTGCAAGCCGGCGCCGCTGTCGGCGGCGGTCTGCTGCTGAGCTTCAAGGTTCCGTTGGGACTTCGCGGCGTGCTCGCGGCACCTGCGGAGACCTTCGCGCCGAACGCCTTCATCCGTATCGACGGGGACGGCAGGGTGATGCTGATCATGCCGCAAGTCGAGATGGGCCAAGGCACCTATACGTCGATGCCGATGATCATCGCCGAGGAGTTGGAGGTTCAGCTCAGCCAGGTGCAGCTCGAAGCGGCGCCACCCAACCGGAAGCTTTATATCAATCCCTTGGTCGGCGACCAGGCGACCGGCGGCTCGACTTCAGTGCGCGCTTTCTTCGATCCGCTCCGCCGCGCCGGCGCTACCGCGCGGACCATGCTGGTGGATGCTGCCGCCGCGACGTGGAACGTCGATGCGTTCTCATGCCGTGCCGAGAAGGGCACGGTGGTTCACGACTCGACCGGTCGGACGCTGACCTACGGAGCCTTGGCCAGAAAGGCGGCTACCATGCCGGTGCCGGACCAAGTCACGCTCAAGGACCCGAAGGACTTCAAGCTGATCGGCACGCCCGCCAAGCGGCTCGATGCGGCCGGCAAGGTCAACGGCGCGACGGTGTACGGCATCGATGTCAGGCTGCCGGGCATGAAGGTGGCGACGCTCTCGCAGTGCCCGGTGTTTGGCGGCACGCTCGCCAGCGTCGACGACAGCAAGGCGCTTGCCGTCAAGGGCGTTCACCAGGTGGTCCGCCTGCCCGACGCGGTGGCGGTGGTCGCCGACCACATGGGAGCCGCCAAGAAGGGGCTCGCTGCGCTCGACATCAAATGGGACGATGGCCAGAACGCGGCGCTGACCACGGCCGACATCGTCAGCCAATTGGAAAACGCCTTACAGCAGCCAGGCGCGCTCGCCCGCAACACTGGCGACGTCGACGCGGCCATGGAGGGGGCCGCCACCAAGGTCGAGGCGAGCTATCAGGTCCCGTTTCTCGCCCACGCGGCCATGGAGCCGATGAATTGCACGGTGGATGTGCGGAAAGACGGCTGCGACGTCTGGGTCGGCACGCAGGTGGTCGCCCGCGCTCAAGACGCCGCCGCCAAGATCACCGGGCTGCCTTTGGACAAGGTTCAGGTCCACAATCATCTGATCGGCGGTGGCTTCGGCAGGCGGCTCGATATCGATGGCGTTATCCGCGCCGTACAGATCGCCAAGCAGGTCGACGGCCCGGTGAAAGTCATCTGGACCCGCGAGGAAGACATCCAGCACGACTTGTATCGTCCCTATTTCTACGATCGCGTTTCGGCGGGACTTGATGCGGACGGCAATCCCGTGGCCTGGAGCCATCGTTTCGCCGGCTCCTCGATCATCGCCCGCTGGGCGCCGCCGGCCTTTAAGGATGGTCTCGATCCCGACACTATTGATGGCGCCGTCGAGCCGCCTTATGCGCTCCTGAATATCAGGGTCGACTATGTCCAGCAGGAGCCGCCGGGCATCCCCACCGCGTTCTGGCGAAGCGTCGGTCCGTCGCACAATATCTTCGTCGTCGAGAGTTTCGTCGACGAGCTTGCGGCCGCGGCGAAGAAGGATCCGGTCGAGTTTCGCCGCGCTCTGCTCGACACCAATCCACGGGCGAAGACGGTCCTCGATCTTGCGGCGGAAAAGGCCGGGTGGGGCCAACCGCTGGCGCCACGCGTAGGCCGCGGCGTGTCGCTCCAGTCCGTGTTCGGCAGCTATATGGCCGAGGTCGCCGAAGTTGCGGTCTCCAAGGACGGCGAGGTCCATGTCCAGCGCGTCGTCTGCGCCGTGGACTGCGGCATCCCCATCAATCCCGATACCATCAGGGCGCAGGTCCAAGGCGCAATCATCTTCGGCCTCAGCGCGGCCCTCTATGGCCAAATCACCCTGAAAGGCGGTCGTGTCGAGCAGAACAATTTCAACGACTATCAGGTCTTGCGCATGAGTGAGGCGCCGGTCATCGAGGTTCACCTCATCAAGAACACCGAAAGCCCTGGAGGCATGGGCGAACCCGGAACCTCCGCGCTGCCGCCGGCGGTCACCAACGCCATTTTTGCTGCGACGGGCGTGCGGTTGCGCAAGTTGCCGATCGATCCGGCGCTGCTCAAATCCACCTAACCCCCCGTGCGGCAAATGGTGGCGGGCGGCGCCCTGAGGCGTGATGCCGCCCCTCGCGGTTTCAAACTTTAATCGTCATGGCGGACTATTAAGTCTGGCGAAGTCGCACGTGAAGCCGCGAGGAGTGAACGCATGACCGAGACGATGCAAAAAGGCAGCACGCCAAAGCTGGATGCCCGGAAATCAGGCACGTTCAAGATCGGCGACGATACCGAAATCCATCGCCTCGGCTTCGGCGCGATGCGCATCACGGGTCCCGGCATCTGGGGTCCACCTAAAGATCGAGCGGAGGCGTTTCGGACGCTGAAGCGCGTGCCCGAGCTCGGCATCGATTTCATCGACACCGCGGATTCCTATGGGCCGGACGTCTCCGAGCGGCTCGTCCGCGAAGCGCTCTACCCTTATGACGGCATCCTGATTGCCACCAAGGCTGGGTTCAGGCGGCCTGGCCCGAGCGCCTGGGAGATGGACGGGCGACCTGATTGTCTGCGCAACCAGGCGATCAAGAGCCGCGAGCAGCTCGGGGTCGAGCGGATCGGGCTGTGGCAATTGCACCGCATCGACCCGAAGGTACCGCGCGACGAGCAGTTCGCCGCGATCAAGTCGCTGCTCGATGATGGGATCATCCAGCATGCGGGCTTGAGCGAGGTTTCGGTCGCCGACATCGAGGCCGCTTCGAAAGTCTTCAAGGTGGCGACGGTGCAGAACCGGTACAATCTCGTCGATCGCGGCAGCGAAGCCGTACTCGCCTATTGCGAGAAGCACGGCATCGGCTTCATCCCGTGGTTTCCGCTCGCCGCCGGCGACCTCGCCAAGCCCGGCTCGATCCTCGATTCAATCGCCAAGGCCAAAGGCGCCAGCTCAAGCCAGATCGCGCTTGCCTGGGTGTTGAAGCGCAGCCCCGTCCTGCTACCGATTCCCGGCACGTCGAAGGTCGCGCATCTCGAGGAGAACGTCGCCGCCGTGAATATCACGCTGTCGGATGAGGATTTTGCACGCCTCGACCGCGCGGCCCGCGCCGAATCCAAGGCGTCATAGCGCGACGTTAAGATATCTGACGTTGGTACGTCCCTCATTCCTGGCGTGCTCCATGCTACCGTCGGGCATGATCAAAGCGGGGAACATAAAAGGCGGTCCGTCGCGGCCGCTTGACGATGAGGTCGCGGACATCCTCGTCGAGGGGCGGGACCTATGCATCGAGCGCATCGTCTCCACCGGCCAGGCGACGCCGGAAGGCCAATGGTACGATCAGGAGACCGATGAGTTTGTGCTGGTCGTGGCGGGTGCGGCGCGTTTGAGGATCGAGGGCGAGGATCGGGACCGCGAGCTTGCTCAAGGCGATTGGCTGCTGGTCCCCGCGCATTGCCGCCATCGTGTCGCCTGGACGCTAAGCGATCCCCCGACCATCTGGCTCGCGGTGCATTTCTCGAGCGATTGATCCTTGAGCCGAAGGGTCACCCTCAAGGGGCGGCTCGCGGCCCTTGGAGTCGCCGACGAAATGCCGGTAGAGCGCCTCAGCCCGGTTGGCGTAGGAGGCCTCGCCGATGCCGAGAAGCGAGGGCATGCTCTCGCCGGCCCAGGCCAAGCCATAATAGCCCCAGACATCCGGCCCCTGGCGCGCGAGGTAAGGCACGGCTTGCAGATCGCCGGGTCCGAACAGTTTGATGAGAAATCTGCTAACCGGGCTCGCATTCTCGATCGCCACGGAAAACCCGCTCGGGCCTATTTCCCGAACGCGCATGCGGTAGACGACGTCCCCGGACGAGCGGTTGTCGGTTTGCGCGAAATAGAGATCATGACCGCTTCTCATCTCGGCCAAGGTGAAGTCGGCTCTAGGGTGTGTAACATCTGGTCCATCCAATGCCGTGGCATGGGTGATCAGGGTGCGCCAGCCGCCTTCGGTGACGGACCAATATTGGATGCCTGCCGACGCCGAAATGGCGCCGAAGCGCGCGAGCAGCCCGTCGGCGCCGCCGCGATAGGAAAAGCGCCCGGCAAGCGCCACGAGAACCCCGCCGCTGGAGGAACCCAGGGCGTGCTCAGCTCATGACTATTCCAGACGCGGAGATTGGGCGCTCCGCCCGGGCTCGCATAGTCGGGGAAGGACGGGGTGGCGGCACAGGGTGGCACGGGAAGCTCGGCGGCGGCTGCCGTTCCAACCGAACCCAGCACCACGGCAATGGCGAGGAGCGTCCTCGCAGCAAAGAGGCCGAGGCGATCGATCTGCAACTGGCCGGCCACGCGCCCTATTTTTCGCCCTCGATCTCAAGCGTGACCAGCCTCGCCAGCAATGTTGCCGGATAGAGTTGGCCAATCATGGCCTCGACGTTGCAAAGGCTGCGGGCGATAGGGTGCACCGGCGCAATATCGCCGGAGCCCGCCGTCGTCAGCGTGCCGAAGCTGAAATAGATGATCTCGCTCGCGAGCGTTGGTGTGTCCGTGACCGTCATGCCGGAATAGGCATCCGGGATCAGCAAACCCACGAAGGTATAGAGCGCGACGAAGGTCATGCCGATGGCGAGGTAGAGCAGGATCGCGCCCATGATGCGATGGTAGGTGATGCGTCCCGGAGCGAAAACCGCGCGCGCAACCACCCAGCTCAGAGCGAGTCCAATGAGGATCCACGCGCTGGCGTCGAGGTAGAGATCGAGGCGCGAGGGTTGCTGGAGGCGAAGCACCGTGGCCCAAGTCGAGAGGCCGAGGCCCATCAGCATCACAATATAGGCGGTGGAGAGTCCGGACTGGAACAAGACGGCGACCAGCACCAAGAGCGCACTGGCGTATCCGACTGCGCTCCGGATGACCCCCTCCGCGTGAAGCGGGGCAATCACGAACAGGATGAGAGCGAGCAGGATGGTGAGCACGGTGAGGAGCGGATCGCGCAGACGCTCCTGCAAACTCTTGAAGCGCTTCTTGATGACGGGGTCGATCACGCTTCCAAGTCCCTGCCCGAGCTGACCGGCATGAGAATTGGCCCGAGGACACGCCTCTTGGCAATCGCTTTTGATGGCGACGAGGTCCTGGTAACAGGCAGCGCCTAAGGCTACTCGGCGGCGAGCCTCACATATTGGCCGTTGGCCACGGGGCAGCGGGTCCACAGCTCCTCGAGGGCCTGGATCAGATAGGCCATCTGTGCGTCGCTATGCACCGGCGACGGCGTGAGCCGCATGCGCTCGGTGCCGCGCGGTACGGTCGGGTAATTGATCGGCTGCACATAGATGCCATAGCCCTCGAGCAGCATGTCGGTGACCGCCTTGCAGTGCACGGGGTCGCCGACCATCACCGGTATGATGTGGCTCGGATTGCCCATCACCGGCAGCTTCGCTTCGGTGAGCAGACGCTTCAACGTCGCCACGCACTCGTGAAGGCGATCGCGCTCCACGTCGCTCGACTTGAGGTGGCGGATGCTGGCGAGCGCGCCGGCGGCGACAGCAGGGGCCAGCGAGGTGGTGAAGATGAAGCCCGGCGCGTAGGAGCGGATGGCGTCGCAACAGGCTTTGCTCGCGGCGATGTAGCCGCCCATGACGCCGAAGCCCTTGGCGAGCGTGCCGTTGATGATGTCGATGCGGTCCATCACGCCTTCACGCTCGGCGATGCCGCCGCCGCGCGGGCCGTACAGGCCGACCGCATGGACCTCGTCGAGATAAGTGAGCGCGTTGTATTTCTCCGCAAGATCGGCGAACGCCGCGATCGGGGCAATATGCCCATCCATCGAGTAGACGCTCTCGAAGACGACGATTTTCGGTGTACCGCGCGGGAATTTCTTGAGCTTGTCCTCGAGGTCTTCGACGTCGTTGTGGCGGAAGATGTGCTTCTCGCCGCCGCCATGGCGGATGCCCTGGATCATCGAGGCGTGGTTCTTCTCATCGGAGAAGATCACAAGGCCGGGGATTAGTCTTTGAAGCGTGGAGAGCGTCGCGTCGTTGGCGATATAGGCGGAGGTGAACAGGAGGGCCGCTTCCTTGCCATGGAGATCGGCAAGCTCGGCCTCTAGCTCGACATGGTAATGCGTGGTGCCGGAGATATTGCGCGTGCCGCCCGAGCCGGCGCCGACTGCTTCGATCGCCTCATGCATCGCGGCGCGCACAGCCGGGTGCTGGCTCATGCCGAGATAGTCGTTGGAGCACCACACCGTCACATCGCGAACGCCGCCTGCGGTGAACTGCTCGGCGGCCGGATAGGCCCCGGACCGGCGCTTCAGCTCGGCGAAGACCCGGTAACGGCCCTCGCGGTGCAGTGCGTCCAGATGCTCACGGAAGTAAGTCTCATAATCCATGTTTCTCAACCCAAACTGCCCGGCGACCTGGGCTCTTTTGAAGCATAACGTTCAACGGAAATATAGGGGATTCGGTCTTCCTCTTTGCCTGTCAAAGCGTCACGCCAGAGGGCAAAATTGCCCAAAACCCCAATAAATTGACCGAACCTCGCCGTCGAGCCCGGAAAGAGCGACCACCAGGTCCCCTCTTAGCGGGGGCTTTCTTGAACGTAACCAAAACGGAGATCCAAGCCCCAGCCCCGTTTGCGTGGTTCAGCTTTCTAAATGCGGAGGAGTCGCCGCACCTTGACCTATCTCAAATAGGCCTGCGGCGCAGCCTTAAGTCAGTCATTGACGGCGATGTGCCGGGGCATGAGAACTTCCGTCCTGACCCCGTTGAACAAGAAGACATTGGCCCGCAACCCACACTCATCTTCGTCTAAGAAACGGAACCGCAAGGGACCGCCGCCGCCGCAAGCCCGGGCGCCACTGGAGCCTGCGGCGAAGCGACCGGGCGGCCTCGCATCTCACCTCACAGTTTGGATCGCGGTTGTCGTTGCGGCGGCGCTCGTCATCGCCGTCGGTCTGCTCTTCGGACTTTATAACTCGGGCGACGAGCCGCCTGCCGGCGTTGCCGACATGTCAGCCGAGAAGCTCAGCTTCGTCGGCAGCGAGACTTGCGCTGGGTGCCACCAGGCCGAGGCTACGGCGTGGCACGGCTCGCAGCATGCGCACGCCATGGCCCATGCCACCGAGCAAACCGTGCTCGGCGATTTCAACGACGCGAGCTTCGACTATTACGGCGTGCATTCGCGCTTCTTCCGTAAAGACGGCAAGTTCTTCGTCGAGACTGACGGCGCGGACGGCAAGCTCGCGAGCTTCGAGGTGAAATACACATTCGGCCTCGATCCGCTCCAGCAATATCTCATCGAATTTTCGGACGGCCGCATCCAGGCCCTGCCGCTTGCCTGGGACAGCCGTCCCAAGGAGAAGGGCGGCCAACGCTGGTTCCATCTCTATCCGAATGAGGACATCACCCACGACGATGTCCTGCATTGGACGAAGCTGAACCAGAATTGGAACTTCATGTGCGCGGAGTGCCACTCGACCGGAGTGCGCAAGAATTACGACGCCGCGACCGATTGCTTCGCCACCACCTGGACAGAGATCAGCGTCGGCTGCGAGGCCTGCCATGGCCAGGGCTCTGCCCATGTCGCCTGGGCCAAGGCCAAGCATAGCTGGTGGCCGTTCGGCGACAGCCAATCGAGCATGGGGCTGTTGGCGCGGTTTGATGAGCGCGCCGGCACGGTGTGGAGCCACGATCCCAAGACCGGCAACCCGCAGCGGAGCGCTGCTCCGGCCAATCTACGCAAGGAGGTCGAGACTTGCGGGCGGTGCCACGCACGGCGAGGCCAAATCTCTGAGGACTGGATCCCCGGGCGCCCGCTTTCCGACACGCATATCGTAGCAATGCTGGCCGACGGCCTCTATCAGGCCGACGGTCAGATGCTCGACGAGGTCTACAATTACGGCTCGTTCAAGCAGAGCCGCATGTATGCCGCGGGCGTGACGTGCAGCGATTGCCACGACCCGCACAGGGCCAAGCTCAAGCTCGCAGGCGACAATGTCTGTCTGCAATGCCACTCCGCCGACACTTACGCGACGGCGGCGCATAACCACCACGAGGGCGCAAACCCGGCCGTCGGCTGCGTGTCCTGCCATATGCCGGCGCGGAGCTACATGGTGGTCGATCGCCGCCACGACCATAGCTTCCGCGTGCCGCGACCCGATCTCTCGGCCAAGCTCGGCACCAACAATGCCTGCAACGATTGCCACACCGACAAATCGTCGGATTGGGCGGCAGCGGCGATCGAGGGCTGGTTCGGTCCGAACCGGGAGGGCTTGCAGACCTATGGGCCTGCGTTCCACGCCGCTTGGCATGACGAGCCGGGCGCTGCGACGCTGCTCGCCGCCGTTGCCGCGGATACGAAAGCTCCGGCTTTTGCCAGGGCAAGTGCGCTCGCCGACCTCGCCGGATCGCTAACGCCTGCCAATCTTGGCTTGGCGCAAAAGGGCGCTGCCAATCCCGATCCTATGTTGCGGATGGCCGCGCTCGACATGCTCGACGGCGTGCCGCCCGAGCAACTGTGGCCGGTCCTCTCGCCGCTCCTGTCCGATCCAATCCGCGGCGTGCGCCTGCGTGCCGCGTCCTTGCTCGCCGCCATGCCGGGCGACAAGCTGTCGGAGAGCGACCGTAAGCGGCTCGACCAAGCCTTCCAGGAGTTCCTCGCCGCGCAGCGGCTGAATGCGGACAGGCCCGAGGCGCGAGCGATGCTCGGCAGCGTCTATGCCCGGCGCGGGCAAACGACAGAGGCCGAAGCTGAGTTCAAGGCGGCGCTCAAGCTTAGCCCGGCCTATGGACCGGCGTCGGCCAACCTCGCCGATCTCTATCGGCAGCTGGGGCGCGAGGCCGACGCGGAAAGTGTGTTGCGCAAGGCCATCGAGCCCTCGCCGAAGGATGCCGGGCTGCATCACGCGCTTGGCTTGGCGCTGGTGCGCCTCAAACGCGAGGACGAGGCCATTGCCGAGTTACGCCGCGCCGCCGAGCTCGAGCCGGACCGCGCGCGCTACGCCTATGTCTACGCCGTCGGGCTCGAGGCAAGCGGGCATCGCAGCGACGCGATCGAGGTGCTCAAGGACAATTTGGCGCGCCACCCGGAGGACCGCGACACCCTGTCCGCGTTGATCGGCTTCAATCGCGACGCTGGAGATGCCGCCGCAGCGCTCCAATACGCTGAGCAGCTTGCCCGGCTCGAGCCGACTAATGCCGAGCTCAAAGCGCTGATCGAGACGCTGCGGTCCTCAGGTTCGGCCCCGGCGCGATGAAGCGCTCAAGCGTATTGAAGGTGTCTTTACGGGGTTCGTTTATCGCCTTCGGCACCGGTGGCGAATTTGCCGCTGTCGCCGCGAGACTTTGCTGCCACATGGCGCGTTCTGCAGATATATCTATGCGAGGAGTCTGGCGGTTGCAGGACCGTCACCGGCGGCAAAGTAGCGCGGAACTATACACAGGAGGAGCGTAATGGCTGAGCAGGCGATTTCCCGTGAGGAATTGGCGAGACTGTTGAACGAGGTCCTGTCGCGCGAATATCAGGCGATCATCGCCTATGTCGTCTATTCGCAGGTGCTGAAGGGTGCGGAATATATGAATATCGCCGATCAGCTCGAGCAGCACGCCCGTCAGGAGCTTCAGCACGCGCTTACGATATCCCGCCAGATCGACTATCTCGGCGAGATGCCCACGGTCACCGCGAAGCCGGTGCGCTACTCGGACAAGCCGCGGGAAATGCTCAATTTCGACCTCGATAAAGAGAACGAGACCATCCGCAACTATCGTGAGCGGGTGCGGCAATGCGAGGCTCTCGGCGAGTTTGCCATGGCCGAGCAGATCCGCGAGATTCTCGTGCAAGAGCAGGATCATCAGATCGATCTGGCCACGGCTCTCGGCGAGGACGTGCCGGATCTCGGCAGACTGAAGGGCTGGAAGGCGCCCAAGCGAAGCCGCTGATCGCTTTAGCATCGGGGGGGAAATCGAGAGGTCTCTTCAACAGGCTTCAGCAAACCTAGGAGGAAATGTCATGCAAGCCACCTGGCAACCCCACACCGAGCATGGTGACCTGACCACCAGAAGCAATTTGCCGGAAAGCGTGTTCGCCTTTCCACGCCAGCGGAAAGAGCCGTTGACGGACGCGAACCACGTCAGAGACGCGCTGGCGCGCTTCGACCAAGTCGAGGGCGTCTCCGACACCGACCGCGAGCTCGCTTTCGCCAACATCAAGAAGGCGGCAGCGCATTATGGCGTCGCCATGAAAGAAAGTAGCTGGCGCGAGCTCGGCAAGAAGTCCCGGTAGCGAGTGCGACTTCAAGCTCCGCAAATCCTCTGCCGAGGGGGCGGGGCTTGACTGACCCCTCGGCAACCCGTTTCATGCCTCGCTATCGTGGCTGACCCGGCAGGCACCTCTTTCGGGTCAGGAGTTCTTGGGCTCCATAAATCGTTGAGTTTACAAGCCTTCTGCTCGGCCACCGCCGGGGAGCATCGAGCGAAGCCTGGGGTGACGTTGAGGGGTCTATGAGCGCTACTGAGGTACCTGCCACCGACCGGAAGGCCATCTTCGGTCGCGATCTGTTGGCGTCCATCGTCGTTTTCCTGGTGGCTCTGCCACTGTGCATGGGCATCTCGATCGCCTCCGGCATGCCGCCCACCACCGGTATCATCACCGGCATCATCGGCGGCATCGTCGTCGGCTTCTTGGCCGGCTCGCCGCTCCAGGTGAGCGGGCCAGCGGCGGGCTTGAGCGTGCTCGTGCTGCAATTCGTGCAGGAGCAGGGCGCCGAGATGCTGGGCGTCGTCGTGCTGTTTGCCGGCCTGTTGCAGATCGCCGCCGGTCTGTCCAAGCTTGGGCAATGGTTCCGCGCCGTGTCGCCCGCGGTGGTCTATGGCATGCTCGCGGGTATCGGCGTGTTGATCCTCGCCTCCCAGTTTCACGTCATGCTGGACTACAAGCCGGTTGGCACGGGCATCCAGAACTTCCTCGGTATTCCCGCTGCATTGATGTCGGCGATCAACGCCGGCGACTCCCATCTGTCGGCGGCCGAGATTGGGCTCCTGACCATCGTCACGATTGTGCTGTGGGGCTCGGTGACGCCGAGGAGCTGGCGCATCGTGCCGGCGCCCCTGGTCGGCGTGCTGGTCGGAATGCTTGCCGCAGCGGTCTTTAAGCTCGATGCAATTCATTACATCCAAGTCCCCAACAACATCTGGTCGGTGACGGTATTCCCGACCACCGAGAAGCTCATGCGCCTCACGGAGCCCTCGATCCTGATCAGCGCCATCTCGATCGCCTTCATCGCCAGCGCCGAGACGCTGTTATGCGCGACGGCCGTGGATCAGATGCATCGCGGCCCGCGCACCAACTACAACCGCGAGCTTGCCGCGCAAGGTGTGGGCAATGCGATTTGCGGCTTTCTCGGCGTGTTGCCGATGACCGGGGTCATCGTGCGTTCCAGCGCCAATGTGCATGCCGGCGCGGTGACGCGCACTTCGGCGATCCTGCACGGCGTGTGGCTCTTGCTGTTCGCGAGCGCTCTGCCGTTCACCTTGCTCTACGTGCCGGTCTCGGTCTTGGCCGCGGTGCTGGTCTACACTGGCTACAAGCTCGCTTATCCGAAGATCGTTCCAAGCTTGCTCAAATTCGGCAAGAGCGAGGTGTTCATCTACGCCGTGACCGTGGTGACCATCGTAGCGACCAATCTGTTGACCGGCGTGCTGGTCGGTCTCGGCCTGTCGCTTCTGAAGTTGCTCTATGTCTTCTCCCACCTCGTGGTGCGCAAGGAGGAGACGCCTGAGAACAACCGGGTCGATCTCTATCTGAGCGGCGCGGCGACGCTGGTCCGGCTGCCATTGCTTGCCGCTGAGCTCGAAATGCTGAAACCAAGCTCGCATGTGCATGTGCATATCAACGAGCTCGATTATATGGATCACGCCTGCATAGACCTCCTGACCAATTGGGACCGTCAGCACGCCACCACCGGCGGCTCGCTCACCATCGAATGGGATGAGTTGTCGCGCAAATATCATCAGCGCCGCGGTCCCAAGGCGAGAGCCGCCCATGCCGCCAGTCGTGTGAGCGCCGGCTGACGGCGGGCGGGCGCGCATCTCAATCGAGCTTCTATACGGCTCGAACTCGTCCTGAATGACGGTCGCCGTCGACCGGAGGCAGTCCATCACCATCGTCATAGTCCTCGCCAAGTAGGATTGGTGCCCCAGGGGCGAGCCTCAATCATCAAAACTCAATTTTTTTGTCGCAGTTGCTCTGACAACACAGATGCTTCGGCGAGTGATTTTTTCATGTTTCTCTAGCGAATACAGACTCCTGGAGGAGTGGATTGCTTCTCAGCTTGTGGCGCGAGTCCGGCGTTCTTCGGCTATCCGCGAATTCACGAAGAAAGGCGCTTACCTTCGGACCAAAAGAATGCATAGTTTAAAGCGGGAGGGAGAACCAAAGGGGTTACGCTTCCTAAAAGGATTACGCCGAACGTCCTAAACGCGGAGGGACGCCATGACGCGTTTGGTCGCCTCTCTTGTGCGCGTTTTATCTCTCATACTACGCATCATGTTTCCTTGCTCGCTCATGTTGCTTGCGAGCTGCACCAAACCGACGGTATTTCCACGATATTTGACCGTCGCCGATGTCATCAACAATGTCAAATGCGAGCTCTACCTAGCAATCCTGGAAACCCCGGGTTCGACTTGGCTCGGCGCCTGGGCCGCAAAATTTTCGGTTGTTCTTCAGGTGAACTCGGGAGACTGGCGGTACCGGAGACCTGACGTTGGTAGTGCCGTATACGCATCCAGGCATCGGCCTATTTACCATTGTGGCGGGCGGGGCTGTGACGAAGAATGGCCAGAGCCGGATGACTTTCAACTTTGACGCCGAGCCGAACCTAAACCTCTTCATGTCGAAGGATCAGTGCGGCTATCTGCGGCAGCTCAATGGTCGCAACAATCTAGCGGGGGAGACAGGGCTGCGTCTTTGGTTCGGAAACTTGATTGAAGGGATCAACCAAGCGCGCATCGTGAAACAATCGACGGGGTTCATCTACTCTATCGAGTTTATAACGACGTTGGAAGGACACATTAGGCCGTCCTTCCAAACGACCTATCCGTCCCGGAAAATATTTTCAGGGGCTTTCGCTGCAAATCATAGTCGCAAGGACGACAACACGTTGACGGTGACTTTCGCCCCGTATGCGAAGCCCGTGCCCTTTGCTGCTACGGACCTTGGGAAGGCCTTAGCTAAAATAGATGCAGACCTGGCCAAGGCGCAGGAGAAAAGGAAGGGCGCCAAAACTGAGTTAACAGCAAAAAATAGCGCCCTTGAGACTGCGGCAAAGGCTCCTCCTGGCGCGGCTTTTCCTCAGCCGCTTTCAGATCTTAAAGCTAGCGCGGAAGCTGCGCAGGCTCAGTTCAATAAGGCTGACGAAGAGGTGAGAAGCCTGGAAAGTGAACGAGAAGCCTTAAGCGCTTCTGCTAAGGCGGCTTCTAAGGCCGCCCGCGAAGCCGCGGCTGCTTCCACCGACAATCAGCTAAACAACCTGATTTGCTCGATGCCATCCGTAATATTCCGCGCCTGTAGCCATCAGTTCCCCTTTTTAGGTATTCTCGACGCGTCCGATGCCCAGCGCACCTTCAGCTGGACGGTTTGGTTGCGCAGGAAGGTTGCTACATCCATATAGTCTCCGATGGGACACGTTTTTTTCAGCTTAGGTTTGGCTGGGGCCATTTGCGGATGGGGGTGGTCCAGCCTCGCCCACGCGCAGGCTGTGACCGCCGGTCTGCAAGACTCTGGGGACCCGCCTCACGTGCTCGTCGCCCATAATGGGGCTTGTAAGGAAAGAGCGCTGGCGGCCGGACTGAGAGCGCGCAACGCGGAGGAACGCGCCATCCTTGCCGACCAAGGGGCTGACGCGGTCGAGCCTTCGGTCATAGCAGTAAAAGTCAAGAGAAGGGGGACGAGACGGTCTTCCGACCCGACTTCGGGACATCGGGTCAACGAAGAAACGAGGCGGCAGCTTGATGAGTTGCTATTGCTGGATGCCTTGCGGCGTGCTGGCCAACGGTAGGGCGCGCTTGCAACAGGGCCTAACTGGCGTCCAGTTACTGGCGAGCGTTGGCCGTTTGCAAACTGCCTTCGTGTCCTTCGCACAGCAAGTGTCCCCCATGCAACGCTTGCAAGCGGGGGCAGCGACGGCAATTGGGACGAAACTAGGGCTATTGATAAGCATGCGCGCTTCATTGATTTACTCCCTGAGTGCGCGCTCATTGCTCCGGGGCGATGCCCGGATGCCCAATCTCCAATGTCACTTTATCATCAATGGCCGCGTTATCCGTGTCGGACACCGACAAGGTAATGCTCGAAGATGCGTACCCCGCCGCGCTCAACGCTTCGACGACAGCTGCCTGTCGCATTAATAACCGCAGCGGGTCTCCAGGCCGGTCTCGATGTCCCTGATAGCGATGGCCGATGACCTTGAACTTTGCCGTAAGGGGCTCCCTCTTAAGGCCTGCGATCTCGCCTTTACTTTCGTTATCCAAGCGTTCGACACCAGGCTGCAGATCCGGCATGAAACCAAGGTCGACCTCCCGCGATGTCCACGTATTTTTCTTAAGCTTTGCTTTCCGATTAACCCAATCTCCGCGTTTCTCGATTGACGGTTTGGTTTTGATCTTATCCGAAGTCGATGGTGGCAATTGTATCTCTTGTATCTCTTCCATCGTATTATCAGAAGTCAATGCTGGCAATTGTATCGGTTCCACCGGCCAATGCTCTATCTGTTCTGTTGCTGCCTGGTAGAAATATCCTCCCCCATATGCCAATTTCAGTTTTCGTAATAAGTCTATCCCTTGTTCGGGGTTTTTAGCTTTAGCGGACATTGCATTCTGGAATATTCTTTCCTCAACATTGAACTCCCTTTGGGTAGGAACGAAGATGAACTCATGTCCAGGCATGCTGGTTATAGTTGGTGCTTGGCCATCCGGTAAGCTGGCTTGGATGCTCTGCATCTTCACGGTGATTTCCGCGAAGAAATCGCTCTGTCGTATGTCCGGGGCGATGCTCGAGACGAAGGCCCCAGCAAATGGTCCTACGTCTTGTCCATTGATGGTATCGCCGGCCTTTTTACCGTTGAGAGTTGCGAAGGCGAGAATTACCCTGCTGTCGTCCAGAGGAGGAAACGCTGGAACTTCCCCTAACTTTTCAAGCGGCTTTGGCCAGGCATCATCGCGGCAAGCATCAACGATGATAAAGTTGAGAGGGTTATTCGCATAGGAAAATGCGTCATAAAGCAATCGAAGGGGGATCAGTTCTTCTTCGAAGTCCCTTTCGTATCGAATTAGGTTGTCGTGCGGAACAAGGTACATTTGACGGTTGTGCTGAAGGCCGTGCCCTGAAAAATACACGAGTCCAACGCCACCTACTTTGCGGAGTGTTTCGGCAAGATCGTAGATGGCTTTCTTTATGCTCTGACGATCGGTCATCCACCGCTCGCCCTTTTTGAAGTCGGGGGCTCTGGATCGACCAGCTCGTTCACAATAAAGCTAGCGTCCTCCAACGACTTGCTGACAGAATCCGCGTCGTGTGTTGGACTGGTCAAAGACAAGAAGCCATTCCCTTCTTCGAGGTTCTAAACCCCGATCACCAAGGCGTTCCTCGGCGCTAAAGATATCCAGGGGATCCACGATAAATCTCGACTTTCGGAAGCTGTGGGTTTTCGGCGGCCGCCGATCTCACCAGAAGTAAACTCAAACCCAGCAGCAACGTGCCCAACGGCCTCATAGCATAGCGCCTCGAAAATGACGTTCCCACTGCACTTAGTTTGTGCCATTATGTCCAATTATTTGGTGGTGCGGCAATTATTTTTGCAATCGGAGGGATGCCAATGTCCGTAAAAGGCCTTATGGCACTGGCAGGGTTCGCGGTGGGACTGACGTTCTCCGAACTTACCGCTGCGCATGATCTCATGGGTCTCGTAGTTGAGGCAAGGGACAGTGCATCGCCCGAATTGGCAGCTGCATTGGCAAATGTCCCAGCGGCCGATGTGAATACCAAGTCGGTGCTGGACAATTTGCGGCTTTGGCCTGTTCCGCGAAAGCTGACGATATGTTTTCACGGCGGTTCCGCGGCGCTGCGCAAGCGCGTTACAGAAGCCATGCAAAAGCTCTGGCCAATCAGTGATCTTTCGCAAGGTCGCTTAGGTTACGACGGATCAAGTTTCAGCAATCCGCCGGATTGCAACACGCCGGCTACAGCGGACATACGGCTAGCCTTCGATGGGCAAGGCGGCTACTGGTCCTATGTCGGGGTGGAAAGTCGACTTCACGACCCGAGCATGAACCTTCAGCTTACCGAAAATTCGCCTGACACTGACTTCAACGAGAAAGTTGGTCATGAAATGGGGCATGCTCTGGGGCTACAACACGAGCATCAGAGCCCTCTCGCTAAGTGCAATTGGGATTTTGACTGGATCTGGAGCAATTATAAGTGGGAAAGCAAAGAAGATATGCACTTCAATCTGGATAGGCTACAGGATTCTATTGTTAATGGCCAGCACGCTTACACTTTCTCCTCCTATGATAAAAGCTCATTGATGCACTATTCATTCCCGGAGCAGGCATTCCAAGACAAATCGAACGATGCCTGCTTTATCCCTCAAAACCTTGTTCCCTCGGGCCAGGACAAGAATGCGATCCAACTTGCCTACGGCCCCGATATTTTGGCCAGACAAAGCCAAACCAAAAGCCTTTCTCCGGAGCTTTCCAAGCCAACGCGGGCGCGACAAAACGCAGGCGCTCATCCAACAAAAGATCAAATGCTTGGTGAGTAGCTGCGGATGTAGTCCTTCTAACCGTCTGCTTAAGAACGTTGTGACGGACTGGACCCCCGGCCGGCGCCGAGATTAGACGCCAATCATTCCAGCGATCGAGGCTCCTGATGCTCGCGAACCGGACTCGTCGTGCTCGCTCGGAGGGTCGCCCCGGCTGCTACCGTCTTGCCCCAGGGCGTCGACCGCTGGAATCCTGCATCCACGCGGTCTTCGACCTGTCCCCGATCGCATGTGCCAGAGCCATTTCGGAATCATCGCGTGGGTAATCGGTCAGCTCGCTGGCCCAATCGCGGAGGTCGAGCGAATTGGCTGCGCTGGTTGAAATACAGTCTCGAAGATTGACGGCAGCCTACTTCGTAGGCGCCTCGACTTTCGCGGCTGGCGCGGCAGCCTGCGCCTCTCCCTGGTCGCTCTTCTGGCTTGCGGCCGGCGCGGCCTTAACGCTAGCCATGACGCTATCACGGACTGCAGGGTCGGCTGCTGATGGGATTGCCATCCCCCGATCGTTAGTAGTTGGCGCAGTCTGCGCGATAGCGACCGTGGCGGCGGCCGATAGAGCAGCAGCGACCACACACACCGTTAGCTTCGTCATCTTTCTCTCCATCGATAAGTTACCACGAGGCATCCAGTCTCATTGGCGCGCCGATAAACAGGTCCAAGGTCGCAACAACGCGATCTACGCCTGTCTAGCAAGCGCACGTTCATAGGTGGGCGTAGGCGGGTCCACCCGACAAGCGCTTTCCACATTTCAGCACTGGCCGGGGAGGCGCCAGACGCCGCCACCGCAGTATTGGTACCCGTTCGGCACACAATGATAATCAGCGGTTCCATAAGTCCCGTTGGGGCAGCAGAAAACGTAGCCGCTGGACCAGCAATTATTTCCCGCCGTGCAATAGTGGCCATCGATGCAGCATTGCTCACCGGGCTGAATACACCCCCCACCACACATCAAAAACGCAGGGCATTGCTGGGCGCGTGTCGTGCTGGCCAAGCCTATGCTTAACGTCGCCAATGTCGCGAAAACGCAGAGGCTACTCAGCGCAAGTCGGAATGGCAGGAATTTTTTGAGTTCACGCTCAACCATGGAAGCCTCCCATCGTGGCCAAGGCAAGGCCCGGTCAGCGGGAACCAATGATTGAAAAAGACGAGCGCCAGGCTCCGCCACTACATCTAACATATTCCTGCACGGCGATCCATTAGTCCTCTTTCTTCACCTAGCTGAGATCGAGACCCGCACAACCTCGGGCGGCCCTTTGCGCCTTCCAGGCTTCCGGTCGCGGATAGCGGAGCGGTGCTTCCATGGTGCTTCCGTGACAGGAGACAAGCCTATTTAGGAGAAGCGTATCATGCTCTAAACATCTGATTCCATTGGTGCCCCAGGCCGGACTCGAACCAGCACGTCCTTGCGAACAACAGATTTTGAGTCTGCCGCGTCTACCATTCCGCCACTGGGGCACGGGGCGGAAGATGGGATAAGCGAAAGGCGCGGTCAACCTGTTGCCTCAGCCCTCCTCGTGCAAGCGCGCCGCGAGCCAATCGCCAACTCGTCGGCGTGCCCGGCCATGCGCTTTCCGCAGCACGCGCCCCATATTCATGAAGCCATGGATGGTGCCTTCCGAGCAGTCGTACTCGACCGGCACGCCGGCCGCCGCTAGCATCTCGGCATATTCCGCTCCCTCGTCGCGTAAGGGATCGTGTCCGGCGGTGATGATCAGTGCCGGCGGCAGCCCCGAATAGTCCTTGTAGAGCGAGGGGATCGCGCGCGGGTCGGCGATCGGCCAGGCGAGGCCGAAATAATGCCAGAAAAACCAATGGATCATGTCGTGCGGGATGGGAAAATGGTGGGCCAGTTCCTTGCGCGATGGCAGCCGGCCGCGCAGGTCGAGTGCCGGGTAGATCATAGCCTGAGCGCGCGCCGGTGCGGCGAGCCGGCCCTTGGTCTCATGCAGCGCGACGGCGGCCAATCCGCCGCCCGCGCTGTCGCCGACGACGGCGATCTTCTGCGGATCGAGGCCGAGGCTCGCGGTCTCGTGCGACAGCCACATCAGCGCCGCGACGGTGTCCTCGACCGCTGCGGGGAACGGATGCTCCGGCGCGAGCCGATAGTCGAGCGAGAACACGGTCGCCCGCGTGTCGTGGCATAGCGTCCGGCACAACACATCGTGGGTCTCGAGGTCGCCGAGAACGCAACCGCCGCCATGGACGAATAGGATGGAAGCTTCGGCCGCGCGACCTCGATCGACGGGAACGTATTTCCGCAGCCGCATCGGCCCGGCGGGGCCCGGCACGGCGAGGTCGCTCGCCTCGCCGATGTCAGGCGGCGCGATCTCGGCCTTGGCCAGAGTGCGGCGATATTCCTCGCGCGCGGCGTCGGGCGAGAGAGTCCAGAGCGGTGTCGCCGTCGCTGACGATGCCCAATACAGCAGCGCTTCTGTTTCGCGGTCGAGCTTCAAACTTCAGTGCTCCCGGCACCTGACCATTGCAACGGCGCCCGATCAATTCCGAGGTGAAACCCCGGTCAGGCCCCCGGGTAACGAAAGAGGGGGAGCCTATGCCAAAGCACCGGCTTCGACGCAATGGACAAGGCAAGCCCTCCCCGTTAAGCAAGCTGGATGCTGAAAGGGCTCTACGACCGGGTGATCGAGCTGTCCAAGGGGCGCCATGCGCTTACAGTGCTGGCCGCAGTGGCTTTTGCCGAGAGCTCCTTCTTTCCCGTCCCGCCCGACATCGTGCTCGTGCCTATGGCGCTCGCCAATCCAAGCAAGGCGAGGCTCTACGCGCTCGTCTGCAGCATCGCCTCGGTGCTCGGCGGCCTTCTCGGCTACGCCATTGGCGCGCTGCTCTATGACACGGTCGGCCATTGGCTGATCTCGGCCTATGGCTATGGCGAAGGCGTCGAGGCGTTCCGCGAGGCCTATGCTAAATGGGGCGCCTGGATCATCCTGATCAAAGGCATGACGCCGATCCCCTACAAGATCGTGACCATCGCCTCGGGCTTCGCCGGCTACAATCTGCTCTATTTCTTCGTGCTGTCCTGCATCACCCGCGGCGCGCGCTTCTTCCTGGAGGCCGAGCTGTTGCGTATCTATGGCGAGCCGATCCGCGAGTTCATCGAGCGCCGCCTCACCCTCGTCACCACCGGCTTCCTGGCGGCGATCGTGGGCGGCTTCCTCATCGCCAAATATGCGTTCTGACATGACGGCCGTATCCGCGAGACTTATGGACCAGCTGGCCGGCAAGCTCATGCTCGTCGCCGCGGTCCTCTTTTCGGTCGCCTTCGCGACGATCCTCACGGCGCATGTCTTCGAGCGCTATGGCGGCTATCTGCCCTGCCATCTCTGCCTGCAGGAGCGCTATGCCTATTATTTCGCGGTGCCGGCAAGCGTGATTGCCTTTTTCACCGCCCGCGCCGAGTCCTTCAGCCTCACCCGCATCCTGCTGGCGGCAATCGCACTCGCCTTGGTCTTGAATGCCGGGCTCGGCATCTATCACTCCGGCGTCGAATGGAAATGGTGGGCCGGACCGACCGAATGTTCCGGCGGCTCGGTCCTGAGTTTCGGCCCGGAAGGCGTCGACATCGAGAATGCCAAGGTCGTCGCCTGCGATCGGGCCGCGTGGCGCTTCCTCGGACTGTCCTTTGCCGGATGGAACGCGGTGGTGTCGGGTCTTCTCGCGGCGATCGCGGCCTACGGCGCGGCGCTCCGCCGCTGAACCCCCTCTACCCGCCGAGGAGAGCGAGACGCGTCCTCCTCAGGGTGAGACGAACCTCCTCATCCTGAGGAGCGGTCGAAGACCGCGTCTCGAAGGATGAGGCCACGCGCCAAGCTCACGGCTCGAGCTCGGTATCCCAGTAGAGATAATCGAGCCAGCTCTCGTGCAGATAATTCGGCGGGAACAGCCGGCCGTTGCGGTGAAGCTCGAACACCGTCGGGCGATAGGGCTTCTGCGCCGGGAACATCTTGGCCTCGGCCGGCAGCTTGCCGCCTTTAGTCAGATTGCAGGGCGCGCAGGCCGCGACCACATTGTCCCAGCGCGTCAGGCCGCCGCGCGAGCGCGGCACGAGATGATCGAAGGTGAGGTCCTCGCCGTCGCCGCAATATTGGCAGGAGAAGCGGTCGCGCAAGAATACGTTGAACCGGGTGAAGGCGGGATAGAGCGCGGGGCGGATATAGGTCTTGAGCGAGACCACGCTCGGCAGCTTCATCTCGAAAGTGGGAGAGCGGACCGAGCGGTCATATTCGGAGACGATGTTGACCCGGTCGAGGAAGACCGCCTTCACCGTGTCCTGCCAGCCCCAGAGTGAGAGAGGGTAGTAGCTCAAAGGCCGGTAGTCGGCGTTGAGCACAAGGGCCGGGAAAGTGCCCGGCGACGCGGAGGCGGTTGCGACGTTCAAGGCGGCCAAGTCCTTCAGCTTGCCCGTCGCACTCGGGTCACGCGGGCATACTATAGGGACGTGTCAGCTCTGTGAAGGGGCCCTACCGGTGGTTTCACCAGGAGCCGAAAGAACCCTGCGATAGCCGGACTTGAGGCGTGTTTTGCATTATGGGACGGCGGCGGAGGCGAAGGCCTGCTTCAGGAATGCGCCGCCGAGCTTGAGCCCGGTCGAGTCGATGCCGTGGCCGATCCCTTCGGCCAAGTGCCATTCGACGGGGAGGCCGGCTTGCGCGAGCTGCTCGCGGGCGATCAGCATGGCATCGGCCGGGATCACCTCGTCCATGTCGCCGTGCACGAGGAGGATCGCGGGGCCCGCGCCGGAACGCTCCCCAAGAGACTCGACATCCGCCAGCGCGCCGGAATAGCCGACGATGGCCGCGGGCGACGGACGGCGCTGCAATCCTACGCCGAGCGCCACCATGGTGCCTTGGCTGAAGCCCACCAGTCCGAGCGCGCTCGACGGGAGATTATGGCGCTTCAGCTCGGCGTCGAGAAAGGCGTCGAGCACAGGACCCGCTTGCGCCACGCCGCGCGTCATCTCGCCGGGATCGCGGAAGGTGAGGTTGAACCATTGCCGCCCCATTGGGGCTATGCCGCAAGGCTGCGGCGCGTGCGGCGAGACGAAGGCCGCATCGGGCAGCGCGCGCGCCCATTCCCGCCCCAACCTGATCAGGTCGTTGCCGTCGGCGCCGTAGCCGTGGAGGAACACCACGAGCTGTCGCGCCGGCTTGCCCGAGGCCGGCGGCAGCCGCGGCCCGTCGAGAGAGGGTGGTGCCATTGACGTCTTTCTTGTCCTGCTTGCGGTGTCCTGACGCAGTTTGCTCGCCGGCGCAAGGGCGAGCCAACAGCAGCAATAGCGCTCAGGCCGTCCGCGCCGAAGCTCTTAGATTCACCCCACGCCGTTCAGTCGAACGGGCTGGCCGACCGGTCCGAATGTTTCGGCCCGAGGGCCTCAACCTAAGGAGACAAGCATGAAGAAGCTCATCATTGCCCTTGCATTGGCCACCGCCTTCGCGGCCCCCGCCATGGCGGCGAATTTCACTAAGGCTATTGCCGGAGCTGCCAGTAGCAGATCTGGTCGCCGCTCCAATTGCATGTCGAGCGGGCACCCGCCGCCAATGCGGGTGCTCGTTTGATCTTGCGAGCCGTCAGCCCGTCTGCATAAGGCTGCTCGCATCACGGCCCGACGTCCTCCCCGGGGAATTTGTCGGCGGAATGGGCGTTGAGTTGGCCGTAATTCTCGAGGCCGATGTCCTTGAGCAGATTGAGCTGCGTCTCGAGAAAGTTGATGTGGCCCTCCTCGTCGGCTAGCAACTCCTCGAACAGGCCCATGCTCACATAGTCCTCTTCTTTGCGGCAGCAGGCGCGCGCCTCCATGTAGAGGGCGCGGGCGCCGTACTCGGCCTTGAGGTCGCTTTCGAGGATCTCCTTGATGTTCTGTCCGATCATCAAGGGGTCGATGTTCTGCAGATTGGGGAAGCCTTCGAGGAAGATGATGCGCGTGATCAGCTTGTCGGCGTGATGCATCTCCTCGATGGATTCCTCACGCTCCTTCTTGGCGAGCTTGGTGAAGCCCCAATCGTCGAGCAGACGGTAATGCAGCCAGTATTGATTGACGGCGGTGAGCTCGCTCTTCAGCCCTTTGTTCAGATACTCGATGACCCGCGGATTTCCCTTCATGCGACTTCTCTCCTCTCAACCCTCTTTCAAGATCATGGCCTGTTCTTGTGCGTGCGGCTAGCGCAGTTTGAGCCGCTACGCTGACGCAAATCGTTGCCGCTCAA
The DNA here is from genome assembly GCA_963839245.1 of uncultured Alphaproteobacteria bacterium. GTDB lineage: Bacteria > Pseudomonadota > Alphaproteobacteria > Rhizobiales > Methyloligellaceae > Methyloceanibacter. Next base: position 191,820 of record CAWIUJ010000002.1, read on the forward strand.
GGTTCCTCGACCCCGCGCCGCGCCCCTGGGCCCGAAGCGCTCACACCCTCCTCGTCATAGGCAACCATCAGCTTGGTGATCAGCGGCAGGCAGCCGCCGCAAGACGGCCGCTTGCCGAGATGGCGGTAGATCAGCCCGGGCGTCAGCACCACGAACGGGTCGGCCGTGCGGAGAGACGTCACCGCTTCGGCCACGTCCTGGGACGTGATCATGGAGCAGGAGCAGACGATCATGCGGGCTTAGCGCTTGTCCTGGTGCGGCGTGCTGGCGACGGGACCGGATCCACTGGCTTAGATTTGGCTTGTCGTTGCAGCGCGTAATAGGACCACAGCAGCCGCGCGGCAACGCCGCGCCAGGGGCGCCAAGCTTCGGCGATCTCATTCATCATCGCAGGATTTGGCCGCTCCTCAAGACCGAGTGCGTCCTTGACCGCATATTGGAGCGCCAGGTCACCGGGCGACCAGGCGTCGGCGCGGGCCAAGGAGAACATGATGTAAATGTCGGCTGTCCACGGGCCGATGCCCTTGAGCGCGGTTAACTTGGCATGAATAACCTCGTCATGCACCCTGGCGAGAGCATCGAGCTTGAGTATGCCGCTGCCGATGGCGTCTGCAACGATACGGAGGGTGTCGACCTTGACGCGCGATAACCCTGCGGCGCGCAGATCCTTATCCGGCAAAGCGAGAAGCGTCGCCGGATCAAAAGGCCGGACCGAGGCTTGCAGCCGCCGCCAAATGGCATCGGCGCTGGCAATCGAGAGCTGTTGGCCGACAACGACACGTGCCAGCCCCTCGAAGCCCTTGGGTCTGCGGCGGAGCGGCGGATCCCCGGCAAGGGCGTGCACGCGCGCCAAATGCGGGCAAGCGCCGGTGAGCGCGGCTAGGCCTTCCTTGATGTCGGTCTCGCTCGCAATTCTGCGCATTCACGTCTTGTAGCTGCTGGCCTGCTCAAAGCTAGACTTAGTCCCCGGCAATTTATCCGGTTTTTAAATGGTTTCGGGTGAAGCTGCCCGCGAGCCTTGGAAAACAGGGCAGGGCGGGACCATGAAGCCTGAAGATTTCAGATCGGATGACCTCTTTACGCAGATCCAGGGTCTTGTCGACACTGTGACGGCGGAGCGCGAGGCGCGTGAGCGGGCCGAGGCCGCGCTTCGCGCCAAGTCTGAGATGCTGGCGATGGTCAGCCAAGAACTCCGCGCCCCGATGGGCGCGGTGCTGTCAATGTCTGAGCTACTGCTGACCGGTCCGCTCGACGGCACCCAGAAACGCTATGCCGCGACCCTGCAGCAATCGGCACGCAGCCTGCTCTCGGTGCTGAACGACGTCCTCGACCTATCCAACCTCGAGGCGAAACAGTTCGAGCTCGACAATGCTCCGTTCGACCTTCACGAACTCGTCAAGAGCACCGGCAGCGTCTTGCGGGCGCGTGCAGACGAGAAAAGACTGCAAAGCGGCGTGCATATCGGGATGAGCTGCCCGCGTTTCGTCAAGGGAGACGCCGGCCGACTTCGCCAGATCCTCGACGGCCTGATCGATAACGCGGTCAAGTTCACGCCCGAAGGCTCGGTGCAACTGCATGTCAACGCCGGAGAGAATGACGGCCAGCTCACGCTCCACTTCGACGTCACCGACACTGGCATCGGTCTCAGCGAGACTGAGCAGATGCGGGTGTTTCGGCCTCGCCTTCGCGCCGATCGTGCCGTGGCCGGCAGCGGCCTCGGTCTCTCCATCGCCGAGCGGCTGGTCATGCTGATGGGCGGCGAGATCGGTTGCGAGAGCGCGCCAGGTCAAGGCAGCTTGTTCTGGCTCACCATCCCGACCGTGCAGGCGATGCCGGCGGCTCCCAAGGACACAAGAGCTCCGGACACGCTGTCCGGTCATGTGCTCGTGGTCGAGGACAACGCCCCCAATCGAATGTTGATCGGCGCCTATCTCGATGAGTTCGGCGTGACCTACGACATGGTCGAAAGCGGTCTCGACGCGCTCGAGCGCCTGGCCGCCAAGAGCTACGACCTCGTGCTGATGGACATCAAGATGCCCGAGCTCGACGGCGTCGAGACGACCAAGCGCGTGCGCAAGATGCAAGGCCACGCCGCCGAGGTGCCGATCGTGGCGCTAACCGCGCATGCCATGAAGGGCGACCGCGAGGGCTATATTGCCGCCGGGCTGGACGGCTACATCTCCAAGCCCATTCGCGGACGCGATCTGTTCACAGCGATCGCCCCCTATCTGTCGCCGGATGTCGAGGAGGCGCCGTTCGTGGCGGTTCGCTGAGGCGCTCTACAGATTTTCCATCAGCACGCCGGCGACCAGGATCAGATAGGCGATCAGCAGCAGCCCGAGGCCGTAAATGGTGAAGAACGGCAGCGGCACGATCAGGCCGAGAACGACCAGGATGGCGATGACGATGGAGACGAGGAAGGTCTCTCTCCGCGGTGCGCTCAAATTGAAGTTCATGATGTCCCCCAATGGCAATGTTCGCCGCCTGACGCGGATGCGCCAGGCAGCCGATTCGGCAGTTTAGCCGGAAATTGCGAGGGTGTGCCACGAGGCCGTGCTTGTGGCGGGCTAGTGCGGCAAATCCGGGCAAATGCACTTATTTCCCGGCACAGCCTACCGCGTCGCCGGTCCGCGCCATGGGCTTGCCGTTGATGAACACCCCTGAGGCACCGGAGACGATCGAGCCGCCGCATCCCGTCGCGTCGCCCTGAACCGCCGCGGGCTTGCCGTTGATGAACACGTTGGGCGAGCCTTGCATGATGGTGCTGCCGCATCCGGCCGTGTCGCCGGCCCGCGCCGCCGCATGGCCCTCGACCACGACGTCTCCGCTGCCCGAGGTGAGGGTCGAATTGCAAGGCTTGGTGGCGCCTTCGGCGTGGGCGACAAGCGGCGTGAGGACCAGCCCCGCACCGGCGAGTGAGGCCAACCGTACAGCGAGCCTCACGACGGCACGCGCTCCCTGGCCCGCAACGGCGGCACGGGAATGGATGCTTCGGCGAACTCGGTGACCTTGTTGTCGACGAGCTTGACGATGCCGAGCATGATGTCGTTGAGCTGGAAGTCCTTCGGCGTGTAGACCGCCGCGGCGCCGCACTGCTTCAACACGTTCTCGTCGTCGGTTGGAATAATGCCGCCGACCACGATCGGCACGTCGCCGAGCCCAGCCTCGCGCATGCGCTGGGCGACGTCGCGTACCAGGGCGACATGCGACCCCGACAGAATCGAAAGCCCCAGCACGTGGGCGCGTGCTTCGCGGGCCTGTTCGACGATCTGGGCGGGCGTGAGCCTGATGCCGTCATAGACCACGTCCATGCCCACATCAGTAGCGCGCACCGCGATCTGCTCGGCGCCGTTCGAATGTCCGTCGAGCCCGGGCTTACCGACTACGAAGGTGAGCCGTCGGCCAAGCTTCCCCGACAGCTCGTCGACGCGCTGGCGCACCTCTTCCAATCTCGCCGTGTCGGTTTGGTGCTTGGCGCCGATGCCGGTCGGTGCGCGGTACTCGCCGAACACCTCGCGCAACACCTGCCCCCATTCCCCGGTGGTCACGCCGGCCTTGGCCGCGGCAATCGACGGCTCCATGATGTTGCGGCCTTCGGAGGCGGCGGCTTTGAGCTCGATCAGCGCGCTCCGCACGGCCTTGTCGTCGCGCCTCTGCCGCCAGTCTTGCAGATTGGCGACCTGCTCGATCTCGACGGCCTCTTTGACCGTGAGGATGCCGTCCGCGCTCGCCGCGAGCGGCGAGGGCTCGGTCTCGGTATAGGCGTTGACGCCGACCAGCACCTGCTCGCCTTTTTCGATGGCCTGGACGCGTGCGGCGTTCGCCGCGATCAGCGTCTCCTTCATATAATCGATGGCCGCCACGGCGCCGCCGAGCGCCTGGATGCGAGCAAGCTCGGCGCGGGCTTCGGCCTTCAGCTCTTCCACCTTCCGCTCAATCACCTCTGAGCCGTCGAAGATATCCTCATAGTCGAGCAGATCGGTCTCGTAAGCCACGATCTGCTGCAGCCTGAGCGACCATTGCTGGTCCCAGGGCCGCGGCAGCCCAAGGGCCTCGTTCCAGGCCGGGAGCTGCACGGCGCGGGCGCGGGCCTTCTTCGACAGCGTCACGGCAAGCATGGAGAGCAGGATGCGGTAGACGTTGTTCTCAGGCTGCTGCTCGGTGAGCCCCAACGAATTGACCTGCACGCCGTAGCGGAAGCGCCTGAGTGCCGGATCGGTCACGCCGTACCGGCCTTCGGCGATCTCGTCCCACAGATCGACGAAGGCGCGCATCTTGCAGACTTCGGTGATGAAGCGCACGCCGGCATTGACGAAGAAGCTGATGCGGCCGAGCAGATGCGGGAACTCCTCCTCCGACACCTCGCCGGAAGCCTTGACCTCGTCGAGCACCGCTTCCGCCGTGGCGAGCGCAAAGGCCAGCTCCTGCGTCGGCGTCGCACCCGCCTCCTGCAAATGATAGGAGCAGACATTGGTCGGGTTCCATTTCGGCATCTCGCGCGAGGTGTAGACGATCACGTCCTTGATCAGCCGGAGCGAGGGCGCCGGCGGGAACACATAAGTGCCGCGCGACAGATACTCTTTCAGGATGTCGTTCTGCACCGTGCCGGTGAGCTTCTCCCGGGGAACGCCCTGCTCATCGGCAAGCGCGATATAGAGCGCGAGCAGCCAGGCCGCGGTGGCGTTGATGGTCATTGAGGTGTTCATCTCGCCGAGCGGTATGCCCTGCATCAGCGCGCGCATGTCGCCGAGATGGGAGATCGGCACGCCCACTTTGCCGACCTCCCCGCGGGCGAGGATATGATCGGAATCGTAGCCGGTCTGCGTCGGCAGGTCGAAGGCGACCGAGAGCCCGGTCTGGCCCTTGGCCAGATTCTGCCGGTACAGCTCGTTTGAGGCTTTGGCCGTCGAGTGCCCCGCATAGGTGCGGAACATCCAGGGTTTGTCGCGCTTTGATTTTCCGCTCATGGACTTGCCGATCAGTGCGTTGGCTAGAAAAACATCGAAGCACGCCGGGCGCGAGAGGGCAATATCGGCCGCGGCTGCCTGCACAAGGGAGGCGGGCCATCTAGCGTCGGCTTCCTTAAGTTTGCCTTGTCCATGTGTCGGCACCAGGCTCGGAGTTGCATCTCCCCTCATTTCGGCAACGCGGCCAAGAAACCCAAGTTCGGGACAAGATGGGCGCACTCCTGAATCTGGGCCCCTAAAGCGAAAGGCTGCGCCCCGAAGGACGCCGCCTTGGCAAGACGCGCCTAAGCACGTGCTATTCCATGCTGTGCCGGCCCCGTTTTGGCTCTGGGCACGGGGCTTTGTTTTTGCTAACGCTCCTGCCTCGATTGGCAACGTTTGCCCGCATGGTCAGGTTTAAGCCCACGCGCCAGCCTCTATTCTAGGCTTCGGCGCGTTTAACCTGCCTGCGCAAAGATGTTGCAGTCGCGAGATGGATCGCCCACAATTACCGCAGTGCAAAAAAGCCCGAGCGAGTGGACTGGGGGACAGAACGGATGAATGAGATGTCGTTAGCTGCAGTGACTCCACAGCTGGGCACGCCGAAAGATCTGTATCAGATCGGCGAGATTCCGCCGCTCGGTCACGTGCCGGCGAGCATGTATGCTTGGGCCATCCGCAAGGACCGGCACGGTCCGCCGGATCAAGCCATGCAGATTGAGGTGCTGCCGACCTGGCCGCTCGATTCGCACGAGGTGCTCGTGCTGGTGATGGCCGCGGGCGTCAACTACAACGGCGTCTGGGCTGCTCTCGGCAAGCCCATGTCCACGCTCGATGTGCACAAAAATCCCTACCACATCGCCGGCTCCGATGCGTCCGGCATCGTCTGGGCGGTCGGCTCCAAGGTGAAGCGCTGGAAGGTCGGCGACGAGGTCGTGGTCCATTGCAATCAGGACGACGGCGACGACGAGGAATGTAACGGCGGCGATCCGATGTTCTCGCCGTCGCAGCGCATCTGGGGCTACGAGACGCCCGACGGCTCCTTCGCCCAGTTCGCTCGCGTGCAGGACCGGCAGTTGCTCGAGCGGCCGAAGCATCTCACCTGGGAAGAGGCCGCCTGCTACACGCTGACGCTCGCCACCTCCTATCGCATGCTGTTCGGCCACCGTCCGCACACCCTGAAGCCCGGCCACAATGTGCTGGTGTGGGGCGCTTCCGGCGGCCTCGGCTCGATGGCCGTGCAGTTGATCGCCACCACCGGCGCCAACGCCATCGGCGTCGTCTCCGACGATGACAAGCGTGACTTCGTCATGTCGCTCGGCGCCAAGGGCGTGATCAACCGCAACAACTTCAAATGCTGGGGACAGATGCCGACCGTCGGCACGCCGGAATATGACGTCTGGCTGAAAGAGACGCGCAATTTCGGCAAGGCGATCTGGGAGATCACCGGCAAGGGCGTCAATGTCGACAGCGTGTTCGAGCATCCGGGCGAAGCGACCTTCCCGGTCTCCTGCTTCGTGGTGAAGCGCGGCGGCATGGTGGTGTTCTGCGCCGGTACCACCGGCTACAACCTCACCATGGACGCGCGCTACGTCTGGATGCATCAGAAGCGCATCCAGGGCTCGCATTTCGCCCATCTCCTACAGGCGAGCCAGGCCAACAAGCTCGTCGTCGAGCGGCGCATCGATCCGTGCATGAGCGAGGTGTTTCCCTGGGAGCAGATCCCCAAGGCGCATATGCGCATGTGGAACAATCAGCACCGGCCGGGCAACATGGCCGTGCTGGTCAGCGCCCCATGCACCGGACTTCGCACCTTCGAGGACGTGCTCGAGGCAAGCCGCCAAATGCATGGCGGCTAGATCGGCCGGGGCCCGCCGGTAGCGGGCCTCCCGTTGCGATTCAGGTTTGACTTTGGCGCTTGCGAGCGGTTCTTTCCCCGCGGATTCGAACGCTATTGCTCTTAAGGGTATCGCCTGGTGACCGTACTTGCCGAAAGTTCGGCCGACCTTGAGTCCGGCCGCGTTCCCAATCTCATTCCAGTCCTAGACTCCGTGGCCGAGGCCGCGATCACGCTTCGCGACCGCTCCATCGAGGCGGTGACGGCCACGGTCGCGCCAGGCGGCAAGATCGATGGCGACGCGCTCGAGCGCGAACAGCGCGCGGCCCATGGATTTGCCTGGATCGCGACCTACGCCGAGGCGCTCCGTCAGATCGCGAGCTACGCACATCGCATGGACGAAGAGGGCCGCTTCGGCGAGCTCGAGGCCCTGCTCGCCCAGATCGGCGCCGCTGAATATGTCTCGCAACTGTCCGGCGGCGTGATGATGAGCCAGAACGAGATCGTGCGGCTGCATGAGCTCGGCGTGGCGGAGAAGGACCAGGCGACCTTCCTCACGTCCGGAGTTCGCGCCCTGCTCAGGGGGACCACGCCCGCGACTCGTGCCCGGGCCATTGAGCTGATCCGTGGTGCGCAAGGCGCGGTGGCCTACGGCGACACCGGGCTCGACGAGACCTACCAGGCGATCCGCGATGAGATGCACCGCTTTTCCGAGACGGAAGTCGTTCCTTATGCGCAAGAGTGGCACCTGAAAGACGAATATGTGCCGATGCGGTTGATCGGCCAGATGGCCGAGCTCGGCGTGTTCTCGCTGACGCTGGCGGAAGAGTATGGCGGGCTCGGGCTCGGCAAGGAGGCGATGTGCGTCGTCTCCGAGGAACTGTCCCGCGGCTATATCGGCGTGGGCTCGCTCGGCACGCGCTCCGAGATCGCCGAGGAGCTGATCCTGAACGGCGGCACCGATGCCCAGAAGCAGGAATGGCTGCCGCGCATCGCCAGCGGCGAGATCCTGCCGACGGCGGTGTTCACCGAGCCCAACACGGGCTCCGACCTCGCCTCGCTCACGACCCGCGCCGTCCGTGACGGCGACGTCTATCGCATTACCGGGCAGAAGACCTGGATCACCCACGCTGCCCGCGCCGACCTGATGACCGTGCTCGCGCGCACCAATCCATCCGAGAAAGGCTATCGCGGGCTCTCGATGTTCCTGGCGCCTAAGCCGCGCGGTACCGACGGCAATCCGTTCCCGGCCGATGGCATGACCGGTGGCGAGATCGGGGTGCTCGGCTATCGCGGCATGAAGGAGTTCGATATTTCCTTCGACGGCTTCGCGGTGCCGGCCGCCAATCTCCTCGGCGGGGTCGAGGGGCAGGGCTTCAAGCAGCTAATGCAGACTTTCGAGGCCGCGCGCATCCAGACCGCGGCGCGGGCCATCGGTGTTGCCCAATGTGCGCTAGACCTTGGCCTACGCTACGGCACCGAGCGCATCCAGTTCGGCAAGCCCATCGTCAGCTTCCCGCGCGTGGCCGACAAGCTCGCGATGATGGCGGCCGAGATTCTGCTCGCTCGCCAGCTCACTTATTTCGCTGCGCGAGAGAAGGACGCTGGGCGCCGGTGCGATCTCGAGGCCGGCATGGCCAAGCTGCTTGCCGCGCGCGTGGCTTGGGCAGCCGCCGACAATGCGCTGCAGATCCATGGCGGCAACGGCTTCGCCCTCGAATATCCGGTGAGCCGGGTGCTGTGCGACGCCCGCATCCTGTCGATCTTCGAGGGCGCCGCCGAGATCCAGGCCCATGTCATTGCCCGGCGCCTGCTCGAGGGCTGAACGCGCCGCATAGCGGTTTGCTCGTCGCGGCAACCCAGTCTATTCGAGGATAACCTTCGCAGAGTGCGAGGCCTCGTGACGGCGGCGACCGTGGCAAGCTTATGGTGTTCGGCGGGGACAGATGGTTCGTCGATCGACGGCGCGTGAGAGCGCCTGCCGATGCACGCTGGGCGATCATCCGTCGGCAGGGCTCCGCCCAGCGGTTAGGGGCGTCGCTTTGCTCCACTCGCCTCCGAACGCCGCCATGCTATGGTCGCGCATCGAATTGACGAAAAAAAAATTCGGAGTTGGAGGAAGCGCATGAACCGGATGAAATTCGCCTTTGCGATGCTCGCGGCGCTCGTCATCGGCACGGGCTCGGCTTACGCCGTCGAGGTCAAGAAGCACATAGCCGCCCCCGGCCAGCCGGAAAAGGTCTGGGCGATCGTTTCGGATTTTTGCTCGATCAAGGACTGGCATCCAGTCGTTGCCGATTGCCAAGAGACCAAGGAGGGTGACGCCACCTTCCGTACCCTCACCTTGAAGGACGGTGGTAAGATTAAGGAGAAGCTGCTCGAGTCCGACGATACGAGCTACAGCTACGAGATCATCGAGAGCCCATTGCCGGTGAAGAATTATAAGGCGAAGCTCTCGGTCGAGGCAGATGAGAGGGGCGACGACCGGTCGGTGATCACCTGGGAAGCGACCTTCGACGCCAATGGCAAGAGCGACGAGGAGGCCGCGAAAACGATCGGCGACATTTTCTTCGCCGGCCTGAAGGGCATCAAGCAGAAGGCGCTGCCGCCTGACGGGAACGCTGGCGGCGACTAGCAGGGCGGTTCGAGTATCGCCTTTGCGCAGCCCCCATCACATGCGGGTGTCTTTCGCCACCGCGCTTAGCTCCGCCATCAGGCCTCCGACCGCCTGATGAGCGAGCGGAGCGTCCTCATCACCGGCTGCTCCTCGGGCATCGGGCTCGCATCGGCGCGTGAGATGAAGGCGCGCGGCTGGCGCGTCTTCGCTACGGCGCGCAAGCCGCACGACATTGCGCGGCTGAAGGAGCAGGAAGGGGTCGAGACCCTCTATCTCGATTACGCCGAGCCTCGGTCGATCGCGGCGGCGGCCGAGCAGGTCTTGGCGGCGACGGGCGGGCATCTCACCGCACTGTTCAACAATGGTGGCTACGGCCAGCCCGGCGCGGTCGAGGACTTGAAGCCGCATGTCTTTCGCGCCCAGTTCGAGGCGAATGTGTTCGGCTGGCACGATCTCACGGCCCGCGTCATCCCGGCGATGCGGGCCAATGGCGGGGGGCGCATCGTGTTCTGCTCCTCCGTGCTCGGGCTTATGGCGGCGCCCTATCGCGGTGCCTATTGCGCCTCGAAATTCGCCATCGAGGCTTTGGCCGACACACTTCGTATGGAGTTGGCGGAGACCAACATCAAGATCGTGCTGATCGAGCCTGGGCCGATCGCCACCCGCTTCGTCGAGCATGCGATCGAGGCCTATCGCCGCAATGTCGACCTCGAAGGCTCGGCCCATCGCCATATCTACCGCTCCCGCATCGCCCGCATGGAGGAAGGCGGCAAGCAGACCTTCAAGCTTGGGCCTGAGGCCGTTGCCGGCAAGCTCGTTCATGCGCTTGAAAGCGCGAGGCCCAAGCCCCGCTATTACGTCACCTTTCCGACCTATGCCGTGGCATTGTTACGCCGCCTGCTGCCCATTCGTGCCCTCGACGCCGTCGCCAGGCGCAACTAGACTTGCGGGCGCAACTCGATTTGGGCCGCGGGCAACGCTTGCCGTGTTTAAAGCGCCGATAGGACGCCGACCAGCAGAGGAACAGTGATGCACGCGCTGACTGCCTATGCCATTCCGATCGCGCTCGCGGCGGTCGTCACCGTCCTGTTGCTTGGCCTGTGGAACATGATGCGGGGCGGCAGCCCCAACACCAGCCAGACCTTGATGCGCTGGCGCGTGGCGCTGCAATTCATCGCGCTCTGCCTGGTCATGGCGGCGATCTACCTTTCCGGCAAATTTTAGCAGTCGCCCGGCATGATCTTGCCGGAAAACCGGTTTCCCCTTTTCCGGATCATGCTCTAGGCTAGCTCTCCTATTGACGAGATGACCCGCGGGGCCTTAGCGGGTGGATGATGGTTGTTCTCAGCAAGATCTATACGCGCACCGGCGACGACGGCACGACCGCGCTCGGCTCGGGCCGGCGGATCGCAAAATACGACCTCCGGGTCGAGGCCTATGGCACACTCGATGAGGCCAATGCGGCCATCGGCCTTGCCCGGCTGCATACGCGGCGGTCGGATCCGGCGCTCGACGCCATGCTGGCCCGCATCCAGAACGATCTGTTCGATCTCGGCGCCGAGCTATGCTTTCCCGAAGAAACCAAGGATGCCCGCGGCCGCCTGGCCGTGACGGATGCTCAAGTGGTGCGGCTTGAGGGCGAGATCGATGAGCTCAACCGCGAGCTTCAGCCCTTGCGGTCGTTCGTGCTGCCGGGAGGCTCGCCCGCGGCAAGCTTTCTGCATCTTGCGCGTACCGTGTCGCGCCGCGCCGAGCGGCTCATGGTCGCGCTTGCCGCGAGGCCGAACGAGCCGGTCGGACCGGCTGCTCTGCGTTACATCAACCGGTTGTCCGATTTCCTGTTCGTCGCCAGTCGTTTCGCCAACGACAAGGGAAAGGACGACGTCCTTTGGGTCCGGGGTCAGAACCGATAACCAAGGTGCGCCTGTCCCCGTGTTCATACCCCTCCACGACACCAATCCGCTAAAAAGCATTGACTATCAGTATGTGACGGTGACGTTGATCGTCCTCAACGTCGCCATCTATGCGATCTTCCAGACTGGCTGGTTCATTCCGCTCGAAGACGAGAACACTGCGGCCTTCGCCGTGATCCCGGCCGAGCTCATGGGCCATGGCTTGGGCGGTGCGTCGCTCGCTACGCCTTTTCTGGTGCCGGCGCGGCTCACCCTTGTCACCTACATGTTCCTGCATGGCAGCTGGATCCATCTGCTCGGCAATATGCTGTTCCTCTGGGTATTCGGCGACAATGTCGAGGACGCCATGGGCCATCTCCGCTTCCTCATGTTCTATTTGATGTGCGGAATTTTCGCGGCCGTGGTCCATTCCTGGATGATGCCGGATTCCGATCTGCCGCTGATCGGGGCGAGCGGGGCGGTGGCAGGCATCATCTCGGCCTATCTGATCCTTCATCCCAAGGTGAAGATCTGGGTGCTCGCGCTCTGGCGCATCCCGATCAAGATAACGGCCTATTGGGCGCTCGGCTTCTGGATCCTCGCGCAGTTCGCCAACCTGCTGTTCGACAACGAAGAGAACGTCGCCTGGGGGGCCCATATCGGCGGTCTGGTGGCCGGCGCGGTGCTGATTTTATTTATGCGGCGGCGCGGTGTACCGCTCTTCGACCGCACGCGGGGCGGGGCCTGAAAGGCTCCTGAAACCCCTAGAAACCATTGACTTGGTGGGATGCCGGCAGTACCGTCCGGGCCATTTCGCACTTGCGAGATAGCGTGCTTGAATGCGTCGGGGGAGGCCAGGCACGTGCGGGAAAGCAGAGCCGCATGAAGATACTCGTTCCTGTGAAGCGTGTGATCGATTTCAACGTCAAGGTCCGCGTCAAGTCGGACGGCAGCGGGGTCGACCTTGCTAACGTCAAGATGTCGATGAATCCGTTCGACGAGATCGCCGTCGAGGAGGCCGTCCGCATCAAGGAGCGCGGCCAGGCCGACGAGATCGTCGCCGTCTCGATTGGCCCAGCGAAGTCGCAGGATACGCTACGCACCGCGCTCGCCATGGGCGCCGACCGCGCGATTCTGGTGAAGACCGATGCGGTCGTCGAGCCGCTCGGCGTCGCCAAGGTGCTGAAGCGCCTGATCGAGAGTGAAGGCGCGGATCTCGTCGTCATGGGTAAGCAGGCGATCGACGACGACTGTAACCAGTCGGGGCAGATGCTCGCGGGCCTGCTCGGCTGGCCGCAAGGAACCTTTGCCTCGAAGATCGAATTTACCGGAGACAAGATCAGAGTGGTACGCGAGGTCGATGGCGGGCTCGAGACCCTGCTGTTGTCGCGCCCGGCGGTCGTCACCACCGACCTTCGCCTCAACGAGCCGCGCTATGCCTCGCTGCCCAACATCATGAAGGCGAAGAAGAAGCCGATCGACGAGACTACGCCGGAGACGCTCGGCGTCGACATCGCGCCGCGCCTCAAGGTGATCGGTGTCGCCGAGCCCAAGATCCGCGAGGCCGGCATCAGGGTGGATAGCGTTGCGAGCCTCATCGACAAATTGAAGAACGAGGCGGGGGTTCTGTAGATGGCGGTCCTGCTGCTGGCGGAGCACGACAATAAGAGCTTGGCGCCGGCAACCGCCAAGGCGCTCGCGGCCGCCGAGAAGTTCGGCGGCGAGGTCGATATTCTTGTGGCGGGGCAGGACGCCCGAGGTGTCGCCGAAGCTGCGGCCAAACTCGCGGGCGTGCGCAAGGTTCTGCTCGCTGACGCGCCCCACCTTCAGCAGCGCCTGGCCGAAGAGGTCGCCAATCTGATCGTGCCGCTGATGCAGAACTATGACGTGCTGCTCGCGCCTGCGACGACCATGGGTAAGAACGCGGCCCCGCGGGTGGCGGCGCTGCTCGACGTCGCGCAAATCTCCGACATTCTTGAGGTGAAGGCGCCCGACACTTTCGTGCGCCCCGTCTATGCCGGCAATGCGCTTGAGACGGTGCAGACCAGCGACAAGAAAATCGTGGCGACCGTTCGCACCACGGCGTTCGCCTCGGTGGGTGAGGGTGGAGCCGCCACGATAGAAATGATCACCGCGCCGGCACCGCTCGGGCTTTCAAGCTTCGAAGGCAGCGAGATCAGCGCCAGCGAAAGGCCCGAGCTCACCGCCGCGCGCATCGTCGTCTCGGGCGGCCGCGGCATGCAGTCCGGCGACAATTTCAAGAGCCTGATCGAGCCGCTGGCCGATCGGTTGGGGGCAGCCGTGGGCGCAAGCCGGGCCGCCGTCGATGCGGGCTACATGCCGAACGATCACCAAGTCGGCCAGACGGGCAAGGTGGTGGCGCCTGAACTCTACATCGCCGTCGGCATCTCCGGCGCCATCCAGCATCTTGCCGGCATGAAGGATTCCAAGGTGATCGTCGCGATCAACAAAGACGCCGAGGCCCCGATCTTCCAAATTGCCGATTACGGATTGGTCGGCGATCTGTTCACGGTGCTGCCGGAGCTCGATGCCGAGCTCAAAAAGGCCGGGTATTGATCCAGCGGGTAAATGAGGAATGACGATGGACGACATAGTTAAAGGTGCCCAACGCAGCCTCGCCGACACAGCCTCGCCGCAGGAGACTGAAATGCAGCCCATTCGCAAGATCGGCATCGTCGGCACTGGGCAAATGGGCAATGGCATCGCCCATGTGATCGCGCTGGCAGGCTACGAGGTGATCCTGAACGACCTGTCGAAGGACAAGGTCGATAAGGCGATGGAGACCATCGACCGGAATCTCACCCGCCAAGTCGTCTCCGGCAAGATCGCCGAGGAGGACCGGCGCCAGGCGCTGTCGCGCATCAGCTATGCCGAGACGTTTCAGGGCTTTGGCGACGCGGACCTCGTGATCGAGGCCGCCACCGAGGACGAGACGGTGAAGCGCAAGATTTTCGTGGCGCTTTGTCCCTTCCTCAAGCCGGGCGCGACCATCGCCACCAACACCTCGTCGATCTCGATCACTAGGCTCGCCGCCTCGACCGACCGGCCGGAGCACTTCATCGGCCTGCATTTCATGAACCCGGTACCGGTCATGGAGCTGGTCGAGATGATCCGCGGCATCGCTACCGAGGATGCCACCTTCGTGCGCGCCAAGGAGTTCGTCGAGACCCTCGGCAAGACCACCGCCGTGTCGGAGGATTTCCCGGCGTTCATGGTCAACCGCGTGCTGCTGCCGATGATCAACGAGGCGGTCTACACGCTCTATGAGGGGGTCGGCTCGGTCGATGCCATCGACACGGCGATGCGGCTCGGTGCCCACCACCCGATGGGCCCGCTCCAGCTCGCCGATTTCATCGGCCTCGATACCTGCCTGTCGATCATGCAGGTGCTCTATGAGGGGCTCGCCGATTCGAAATACCGGCCCTGTCCGCTGCTCGTGAAATATGTCGAGGCCGGGTGGCTCGGGCGCAAGACGAAGCGCGGCTTCTATGACTATCGCGGCGAGAAGCCGATGCCGACGCGCTAGCTAGCAGGACTACCGCCGCTCTGCCCCGCACTTCCCTAGACGTCGGTGTCGCCCGGGAACGTCCCGTCAGGATGCGGGCATTTCACCAGCTTCACAAACCAGCCGGGATGGTCGTGCTCCCAATTGCCGGTCTGGGTCAGCGACATGCGCGAGCACACATAGGGGTTCGAGAAATCCGGAAACTGCTGCGCCCCGGCCGCCGCCGTCTGATCGTCCATCTGCACGAGCTCGTTACGGCAGGTAGCATCGTCGAGCTTGACGCCGCCGACGGGAAAGCCGTTCACGTCCAAAGGCCCATGATTGGCAAGCGCGTGGCAAACCACGAACATCAGCGCGGTGGGTGTCATCGGTCTCTCCGTCGTCAAGACGAACGTCAGTCTAGCATCGATTGCACAGATGAGGCAGAGGTCTGCACCGGGCGGAGGTCCGAAAATCGGGCCTGTCCTCGCCGCTGATCTGCTAGTTTCCAGCCAACGAAGCAGTCCCAAACAGCGGCACCGGAGGCTACATGAAGGTCTTGCTGTCGACGCCTACGAGGTTTGCGGCGCAGATTGCCTTGGTGCGCACCGTGACGCCCCGCCAAGTCCTCTTTCTGCCGCGGACCGCCTGCGGCGGCGACTTCCGCGCTCTTTGCCCCGGCGTGCCAGTGGGCGGCGGGCGCGTCATCGACTGTCTTCAGGCCAAGGCGGCATCGCTCTCGCCCAATTGCCAAGCGGCCTTGGGCGCCTTGGGACGCTGAGGAGTAAAAGCCCGCGCCTCAATTATTCAGAAAATGGGGTGGGCTGGACCAGTGCGGGCTCCCTGACTCGATTGCAGGCTCAAAGGGGATGACACGTGGCAGACTCTCAGGGTCGTTTCGTTTGGTATGAATTGATTACGACAGAGCCGGAGACCGCGAAGTCGTTTTACGCCGACATCGTGGGCTGGGACACAGGAGAGGTGTCCATGCCCGGCACGACCTATACGCTGTTCAGCGTCGGAGATATCCCCGTAAGCGGGCTTATGAGCTTGCCGAAGGACGCGGGAAACATTGGCGCGAAGCCGCACTGGATCGGCTATGTCGGGGTCGACGACCTGGACGCGACCAACGACCGCATAAAACAGCTTGGCGGAGTCGTGCACGTCCCACCGACCAACATCCCAAACGTTGGCCGCTTTTCGATCATTGCTGACCCGCAAATGGCAACACTCGCATTGTTGGAGCGCCTCCAACCGGGCGAGGTGCGCCACGTCGAGCCGGGCACACTGCGCCGCGTTGGTTGGCACGAACTGCTCGCCGCCGACTCGAAGACGGCGTTAGCCTTCTATGGCGAGGTTTTTGGGTGGCAAAAAGCGGATGCCACTGTCGGCCCGCTGGGAACGTATCACCGGTTCTCCGTCGGAGGGGAGACGATCGGCGGCATGGTCACAAAAGCTCGCAGAGTGCCGGTTCCCTTCTGGCTCTACTACTTCAACATCGGCGACATTGACGCAGCCGCTAAGCGCGTGAAGGCTGGTGGCGGACAGATTCTCAAGGGACCAGTTGAAGTACCAGACGGCAGCTGGATCGTTCATTGCGCCGATCCTCAGGGTGCTATGTTCGCGCTGGTGGGAACGCGGAACTACAAGGCTAAGGTAATACTCAACGTCCCACGCGTCGCGTGACTTTTTGGCTGGCGTTGCATTCATAGATCACGAGCTCTCACGTCTAGCCGTGCGGTGCTTCCGATACTGCGCCGCGGCCAATCGCAAATTGACCGACCGGGCCCTCGACGTAGAACTCGAGTCCCGTCATCTTAGCGAACAGGTCGATGTTGATACTGCCGATGGCACATCCGCCGAGCCCCATTTCAGTCGCCGTGAGGTGGAACGTTTGAAGCAAAACGCCGACGTCCTTCAGAATGAGCGAATAGGCGATCGAGCTGTACTTCCATGACGTCCGGCCAAAGCGCGCAGCGACCGTAATCAGGACCTGAGGCGCAGCTTGCACGCCCATGGCATGCGCGGCTCTCAACAATAGTGTTTCGAGCTCATTCCTGTGAACCTTGATCGCCACCAGCGCATGTCCGCTGGCGTCGTAATGATAGAATCCTCGTGCCAGCCCTTCACATTTGCCGACGGCAAGATAGAGCTCAAGCTCGTAAGCCGCCCCCGCCGAAGGATACGGCCTGACGGCGTAGGTGACCAACGGGCCTTCGTCGCCGAAATCGAGCCGCGTTTCCATTTCGGATTGGACGCGCGCTGTGGCGTCGAGAAACTCCGCAAGCTCGGCGAGCGTGATCGGTCGTTGGTCATCGAAGCTGCGCGTCGAATGACGTCGGCGCAGTTGCGTTGCGATTGGAGAGAGTGCCGGGGTTTGTGTAGTCGACGACGTGCTCAGATCGATTTTTTTTCCGGGCCATGGTGGCCGAATCGCCGGCATTGGAGAAATGAGTCCGGCATATGGATAAAGTCCGCCCAACGGGTTGGCGTGCCGGCCTTCCGTGCTGCGCGCGTGGAAGAGGAGATCGTGAAAGTCCCAAAGAACGAGATTGTCGTCGCCCTCGGTCGATCGGAGGCCCCCGTCGTCAGCGGTCTCCGTCCTGAAAAGTATTTGGCAATCCACGAGCAGGGCGAGAAACTCAGTCCCCGGGAAGCTGTCGTGCCGGCGGAGCTGTTTGATCTGTTGCGGTCTAGACAGCATGGCCAAGGCGGCCGCGATCTTCGGATCGCAAATTCTGAACAACGCTCGGGCGCGCGGCGACTCCAGCACAATGTCGCTACCCCTCCGTCGCATATACGCGAACCTCGAGAGGGCGAGCGTGTCGGCGTTGACGAGAGGCGGCATTTGCGGCCAGTAATCTGGGGTTTGTGGTTCGATGACGGCTAGGTCATCGCCTCCTGGCGAGCGTCTGAGGCAAAACTCCAACAGGCCGCGCTTCGCCAATCGCTGAACCAAAAGTTGAATGTCTTTGTCGACCTTCCGGCCGGACGAAAACGCGCTGAGTGGCAAACCGGTGCTGAGCTTCTGCGCACGGTCAGCAGCGCCAGGACTGAACTTTCCCAGGTCGACCGAGTGGCCATAGACAGAGGCGAGGAGTCCTCCATCGGAGCGCGATTCGAGCGTGATGTGAGCAGCGAGGCGGGCGGACAAAGTCGCCGACGACGGCTGTCGCCTTCGCTTTGTTTCCCGAGCGCGCAAACCGGGAAGACCCTCAGGTCCGAGGATGGAGCGGATTGAGCTCGTCTTCCGACAGCGGCCGATCTCGCAATCCGAGCTTTACCGGGACGTCGTAAAGCCGGCCCGGCGCGAAGCGGCGATAGAAGTGCCGCAATCCCGGAACAATGACCCTGACAACTGGAACCTCGATGTCGGGGCGTGTCTGATCGAGGACGAGGAAATCGAGTCCCTCTCGCTCGGCGAGGCGCACGCAAGCTATCACTTGCTCACGTTTGTCGAGATGGCCGAACGTCGAGCTGAAGTCCGGTCGGATGAGCGGATTGTCGCTCGGCGCCAGATAAGGATGCTCAGCCAGGCTCAATTTTCCGCTATCGCGGGCCCCCATCAGGCCGATGGACAGAAATTGGCTGAGCTCGGTCATCGCGCGCAGGACCGCGATGCGCGGATCGAAATGCGAGCCGGACCCAAACTCGACGTGCTCCTGCAAGTCTTCCGTCCGATGTGATATAGCGACAAAGCTCGGAATTCCGAGGTCGCTGGTGACGTCCAGCACCCAAAGCCGGCGTCCGGTTTCGCCGAGTTGGATTTGTAGATCGCGGACGTAAGCATCGTCGATTTGGCTGAGGTCCAATCCCGCCCGCTGCAATCGATTGTACCACCAGATTGCGTACGCATCTCGTTCCACGAGCTCGAGGAATCCCTGGACGATTGCTTCCTCGAGCGTGTTGCCGGCCGCGCAACCGTTGGAATCCGCCGGGATCTCGCCGCCGGGGCCCTTGTAGAAAAAATACAGGAGGCCGGTCGGAAGATATTTGAAGCGTTGGTCACGCAGAGACCAAACGGGCGACCATTCGATCTTCGCCAATGGATCGAAGAGGGGGAACGGCGCAGGCGCCTCGTCGGGTCCGTTTGTCGGCGCCCACATTTCCCGGTACTGCGCGTCGCTGAACAGCCTAACGTCGTTCGGCGAAATGGCGTCACCTGGCGCGAAATCCGTGAACCGTCGCGTCACTCTGATCTCGTCGCCCTGGAAACTCCCCGAATAGCGCTCTATCGCCTCCATGAGCGCGCTGGCTTCGCCCTGCTCGGCAGTGCTGCCCTTGCCAAAGCTGCCGCCGCTCAGTCCTGCCTTGAGCTCGCCGATTGTGTCGGGACGAGCGGCAAAATTGTGTGTGGCGAACCAGTTAGTGTTCATGGGCAAGTCGGCCTTGATCCGTTCCAGACGCGAGACCACGCCGGTGAGGGGGCTCACGTGCTTTCGGTGCCGTGCCACGGTGGCCGTTGACGGAACGGCTCGGTATCCGCCGCTGGTCATGACCAGCTTGCCGCCGGCGTCAAGTTCGATCGGTGCTGGCGTGCGGCCTGGGTCGCGCAGTGGCTTCCGGCCGCAGGCGGGGCATTGCGGGCGAGTGGCCACGTAATGCTTCACGATGGTCGAGCCTAACAGGTCGAGACTGATAATGTGGTCGCTCAAGTTGGTGCGAAAGTCGGTGGCGATCGCCTTTGCGATCTCGACAGCGGCAAGTTGAACGGAACTCTGTCCGAGCGTGTCCCGGGCGAGAGGCGAAACCGCGACACAACGAGCATGGCTGCGGTCGAGAAGCGCTTTCACCTCCCGGTTTCGTTTCATCCGCTCGGCGAGACAGGCCCAACAGGCGCTTTCGCCTGGGCGGAACACCGGCCCCACTAGGGGGAAAATGCCGGAGGGTTGGACGAGCAGCCACGAGCTGTGCTCGGACAAATGCTGCTCATTCAAGTCTGCCAGTTGTTCTTCGAGATAGTCGTTCACCAACGTGACCGTGAGGTCGGCAGAACGCTTCACGACGCGAACGCCCAGCGCTGTCAGCGCCGCGCCGAGCTCCGTTGCACCCTGCACATCGATCGCTTGAATGCGCACACGAACCTTCTGGAGGTTCTTCTGCGCAGTCTCCGGCGACAGGCCGAGGCTCACCCAGTAAGCAGCTGTGGCGTCTAAGGGAGAATGCGATGTCGGGACTATGAAGCGGCGGTCGAGCAGCCGCCCCAAAGCTTCACTGATTTTGTCGGACGGGAAATGCTGCCCCAGCTCTCGATAGAGGTCTCGAAAAGACGTTCCAGCTCCTATCGCCGAGGCGAGTGCGCAATAGAGCTGACCGTAAAGAAAGAACTTCCGGTCCTCGGAATAGAGGCAAACGGCATCGTGCGGCAGCACGTAAACAGTGAAGTTCGGCGCAAACCGCGGAACGGCTTTGCTGTTATGCAGCGTGTTCCTAGGTTTGGCGCGCGCGCCTTTGCGCTTCCCGCGACCGACGCGGACCCTCCTCGCGGGGAACGTATCCTCCGGGTTGGGAAAAGCTCTCCGTTTATCACGCACCTAGCTGTTCTCGACTCGCACCTAAGTGCTTAGCGCCACAAAGCGAGACAGGGTCGAGTCAAGACTGGCCTAGTAGTAGCACCAGACCCGCACGCCATTCCTCCAGCACCAATAGCCACCGCCGCCGCAACCGCCGCAGCCTCCCCACCAGATTCCGACGCAGCCGCCCCAACCGCAGCCGCGGCCGCAGCCACAACCGTGTCCGCAACCGTGCCCACAGCCGCCGCAGCCATGGCCGCACCCGTGGCCGCAGCCATGGCAGCCGCCACAGCCGTGTCCGACAAGTTCTACGCCGGAGCCGGGTTCCCCGACATTCTCCTTATCGAAGACATAGAACGTCGCCAAAGTGACGTCGGAGATTTCCTCCTCACCGAAAGTGAATTCGTGGCCATCTCCGATGCTCCGCGCCGACGGATCCACTGCGGGGCCGCCCGGTAGAGCGGATGCGGCGCTCGCAAGGGATAACGACAACCCGGCCATTCCCAACGCCGGTAGGGCCTTGCTCCGACGCTTTCGTTCTGATGCTTGCTTCTGGTGAGCCATGGCAAACTCCTTCTCCATTCTCTCCGGCGATCGACGATACTAATTTTATCTTACTCCCAGTCAAATGCGACGGCCAGCGGCTAGTTCCGGGAGATCGGGAACCGCAGATTCAATTCAAATGAGCCCAAGCCGACCTCCGCGTTGACAATCAGTCAGCCGGCCCCGTTTTTCGCACCTGAGATTTAAGTTCTCGTAACACCAAGTCTCCCACTCGCTCAGGCTGACAGCTCCCATCAGCAAGAAGTCCTCCTGAGGCTTTGGCCAAAGGCTCCCGCTCCATGGCGTGCCGTAGCTGTTGCCTAAGGCAAGAAACTGTTTGGACGCGCTGTCAAACAAACGCCCGTTTTTGTGCTTTTATGCGAGGACCAGAAGTCCTCCTCCGGCCGCGGTTGACGAACAGCTCTAAGGCCTGGCCGAACCCGCGGTGCCAAAGGCAATGTGCTGGCTGGTATTGTAGCCATCTGCCGGTTGGTTCGGCGTGAGCCTAGCGATAGGGGAAGCACCGCATGCTCGGCGGCCAAAGGGTCTGTGGCCAGAACCTCTGTAGCTCGCGGATCCCCGCATAGCCACCGCCGTCACAGTTATGAGACCTGACGTCCTCATAGGCGTAGTACGACCGGTGCCGCCGGTTATAACCGACATCGACCGCTACAACGCCGGGACTGGTCGGGTTGCCCACGGAAACGGGCGCCGCCACGGTCTCGCCTGCACCTGCCCACAAAGCAATTGCGAGCGCAGCTGCGCTCGCCGCCATAAGAAGGTGACGCATTCCGATCTCCTTTGGCCCCATGCGCTAATCGTAGAGGGGCGGCGCTACGGCTGCAATGCGGGCGGCCATCACAACACGGTGAGGGGCGATCGCGGACGTTGACCACCATCGAAGAAACGGTCGCGTGAATGTCCGGTAAGGGTCAGAAGCTGACGAAGAGGACCGCGTCGAATTGGATCGCTTTGGCGGTGTAAACGGACATCGGCTGTTTGCAAACCAGATTGCAAACCAACTACGCGGCACACCACGGTTTCGGGCATCACAAGCCAGGGGTTCACCGGAGCAAAAATGCCTAACCAGAGCGCACGCTTAGCTACTGGGGGGCACGCGCTTCAACTGAGCAAAGATTTGAGATGAGCGGCCCGTCAGAAGAACCGTTGCCACTGGCTTGACCCCCGGGCCCCGCTCCCGCATGTCCGCACTGAACGAACGTCAATTCGTCCTAAATAAGCGAGCACGCCATCAGGCTCTCGATACAGTAGCGATCTCTCGTTGCGAGCTGTGAAGCGGTGCAAGCTCTGCCCGGAGGCACGCTCGTCGTTTTCGAGCATCTTCTCAGCAAAGAACTCGAATGCTCGATCGCGCGAAACCCGATCTAGCCGTTTTCCTTGTTGCAGATCGCTGACTATTTCATCGGCAGTTTCTTGTGCAGCCAGCCGCGATCGCTCTTTGGCTGAGCGAACGAAATACCGGCGTTCAGCCGGAAGCCACACCCTCACGTACCATTAGGGTGAAGCAGCCGTCTTGTAGAGCGCGAGCCCGCGCCGGACCGACTTTTTATGGGTCTTAACGTTGGAAGTTTATACTGGATTTGGTGACCCCGGCGTGATTTCGAACACGCGCCCCTCAGAGACCCTCAAGAAGCGAGGGGTTCGACTATCTGTTGTCGGCGCTTCCAATGGCGCCAGAGACGTGAAAGCGTTTTGGTGATCTCTGCTGCACGAGGTCAAGGTTACCCAGCGTAGCACCCTTATTCCCACCGACAGCCGCGTTCTGTTGTGGGGATGGAGAGTTTCGGTTGGCGCGACGGGGCGCCTCCAAAAGTTCACCAGTGAACTAGTTGGACAGGGCGCTTATCGACCCGAAGCCGACGCATTCCGAACAGCGGTGATGGCGGAGCGGCCGACTAAGGCGTCGAACTGGTCCTTGGTCACAAATTCATCAAGCTCGCTGGCTTGGAACTCGACCCACGAGGAGCAGCCCTGTTCGTCTGTGTGGCGGCGGGCGTTGTCGAGAGCGGTAGCGTCCCGGTCCCAAGCCGCGCGGGCCCGACGCTGCTAGCGTCGTGAGCGGCGGATCATCTCACAAAGCCGGCGAACTCGCTGGCGCCGCTGACGTCAATAATTGAACTGTGTAGTTGACGTGGCCATTGCCAAAGCGCGCGTTTAATCGATCGCATTCGGCGCGGGCGTAATCTTCCTCGTCAAAAAAGAGGAGCGCGCCGTTGCGTATTACTGGATTTGAAGCAGCACCGAATAGGCTATCCGAGCTCCGGTGAACCCAAATTACGAAGCGTGAGATGTTGGACATTTTTGCCGCTCCAAAGAAGAGCTCAAACCGGGCCTGATCCAATACGCAGCACAACGACTGTCGAATCTCAGTCTGATCGTTTCGGAGCCTGCGCCTCTGTTGTTAAGGAGGCGTTACAGGCGTTGCTGACCCGAAGCAGACATGGCAACGTCAATCCGGCCGCTTAAGCTGCGAGGCGTTCCAGGCACCCGCGCAATCACAACATGCTCGCGACAGACTTTGCGGCGTAGGGCTTGCCACGCTCGTTGAGATAGCCACGAGCCGCAAGCTCCTTTGACACGCCACGCAACGACAGTTGCCCACCCTTGGGCCGACGGCGGCGTAGCTTACGGGCGAGGGCGACAACCTCGGGCCTTGTGTCACTGAGGGGCTTCCTCCCTCGCACCGTCCCTCACGCCAATGGTTTGTACCGTTTTTCCAATGAGTTACCGCAAGAGTATGTAATCCAATATGTAAGCCACGTCGCAACGGAGGGTTGCCCCTATCTCGACGTCAAGCGGTTGTCGGCGCTTCCAAGGAAGCTAGAGACGTGAAAGCGTTTTGGTGATCTCTGCTGCACGAGGCCAAGGTTACCGAGCGGAGCGCCCTTAATCCCACCGACAGCCGCGTTCCGTTGTGAGGATCGAGTGTTTGGGTTAGGGCGACAGGGCGTCTACAAAAGTTCACCGGTGAACTTCGCCGACCGAAACCGACGCATTCCGAACAGCGTGATGGCGCCATAGAGAGCCCCGCCCACCTCTTCCACTCGCCCCGAGCTTGCCGGCGGACCCATCGGTCCTTAATGTTGGCCAGGCGGAGCGGATCCGTGGCGAGATACCCTGGGGATGGGGGTGACAGAGCGCGCACGAACAACTTCTGGTCCGAACCGTCTGACTTTTACTGTTATGGAGGCAACCGATGCAGAACGAGCACGATGCTGGCGATCAACCGCCGGTCGAACGGGGCCAAAGCGGGACTTTCGAGAACCCTGAATGGTTCGAGTTCCAGCGCGAGCTTGAGACCCTCGGTCGTCAGCTCTCGGAGCTTCGAGGACACACGGCGGCGCTTGGCGATCACCTCGTCCAGGGCGTCGAGGCGCAGTATCACGAGGTGAAGGTCCGCGCCGACCTTTGGAAGCGAGCGACCGAACGGCAGGTCGATGAGATCAACCGTTCAGCCTGGCGGCAGGTCGATGAGGCCCAAGGCGCGTATAGCGATTTGCAAGCGCGTTCCAGCGAAGCCGTTCGCCGAATGTGGGAACGTTCCGAGCCCTTGCGCCGAGGCGCGCGCGATGTAGGCGAAGGCCTGGTCAGCGCTTGGGCGGAGTTGCGCGCCTCGTTTGGCAAAGCCGCGGGCCGGCTCTCCTCGGAACCGCCTCACTCGACTTCTATCCGGCCCGCCGATGACCACCGCGACTCTAGCTAGAACAGCTAATATCCGCGAATTAGCAGTCGTCATTTAGCTCATGCCCTGCTGAAAGATGCGAGCGAAAATGGCTCGCTCGACATTTTGGTAATGCCGCAGATTGCGTTCGACGGCTTGGCGTAGAAATTGTGAGCGACTGACACCCTGCTCCCTGACCGCTCTATCCACCTGCTCGAGGATCTGAACAGGAAGATTGAGCAACACGGGTTTGTCGTTTCGTTTTGGTCTCAGCATGCGACTCCCTCCATCTATATATTTATACAGATAGAGGCACTTAGCTGACGTGCACGAGACTGTTTTATCGCTTCCCCACGCCCTTTTCAGGGGGCCATGAGCCAGGGAACTCAAGTTCTCGCGGATCTCAGACCGTCTTCTTGGCCAAAGCTGACTCGACGGGCTTGTAGGCATTCTTCGCGAGGCCGACGTACATCTCGCCGAGTTTCGACATCTCGGCCATGTAGTTGTCATAGGCCTTCTTGGTGTACTGAGATTGGATCTCGATCGCTTGCTCAAGCGACTTTGCGCCCATCATTTGCTCGAAGGCACGTGTGCTTTCCTCCACTGCCTTCTTCGAGTAGTCGGTCACCTCGGCAACAATGGCCTGTAAGCCTTTGTTCACCTCACCCATCGAGCGGACGGCCGCATCGAAGCTGTCCTTACCCATCTTTTGAAACTGTTCACCCGTCTTCTGAAACTCTTCGAACTCTTTGGCCATCTGAGTCTCCTTCTCGATACCGGCTATCCGGTAGATGTTGCAACCCTGCTTACAATACAGGCCCTCCTCGTAAGACGCTTGCGCTGAATGAACAATGACCGACGCCATTTTTGCTCATCTTTTTTTGGATCACACTTCGTTAGCTGACCGAGGCACGCGATTCTCTCAGACGTGTACTCATAAATCGAGATTGGTAAGCAGCGGGCGGTCAACGTCCGCTTTGCCCCCCAAACCGGACATTCGTCAGCGCGTTGAGCATGTCTGCTTTGTGCCATAAGCGGACATAGACGCTTATCTCGCACTCACTCGGCTAGGTTTTTGAGTGCTGCGCGAGTTTCGCTGGTAAGCGCCTTCCCGCCCTTGCAAGTCTCGTCGAGTAGGGCGCGTGCCAAAGGCTTGGCATAGTCCTTCTTGAAATGCTCAGCATCGAATTCCTTGGCGCGTCCCGCTAGGCTGGTCGCGATATAGCCCTCGCCGTCATCGCAAGCCAAACCGCCATGAAACCGCGCGAGGTCCTCAGGCGAGGGCGCCTTCGCGTTACCGGCGTAGTCCTCCCAGCTCTTTGCATCCTCCCAGTTTGGCGGCTCATGCCGCAGGATCGGATCGAGACGCGCAATAACCACCGAACGCACCACGGGGTCTGTGATTTCGGTATTGAGGATCTGCCTCAACTGCGCCTTAGCCTCCGGTGTGAGCGCCGACAGTTTCACGTCGGCCAACCCAAGCGGAGCGGGCGATTGATCGACGAGACCGGGAGGGAAACGGGCGAGCCAGATCTCCGCCGAGGCCAAGACCGCGCCTCGAAGCTCGGCCCCTTGCAAATCGGCATCCTGAAGTTGGGCCCCTTGCAGGTCCGCGCCCTGAAGCCGGGCGCCCCTCAGATCGGCGCCCTGAAGCTGCGCCCCTCTTAGATCGGCGCCCTGAAGTTTGGTGTAACTCAGATCGACGCCCTGAAGCAGGGCGCCCCGCAAATCCGCGCCTTGCATCGCCGCTGAGCTCATCTGCGCGCCCTGAAACTCCGCCTCTTTCAGGGATGCGCCCTGCAGCTGGGTATCATTGAGCCTGCCCTTTGCCAAACTCTTCCACAATTGCGCGCCGCGGAGATCCGCCCAGGTCAGATCGGCATGGTGAAAGTCTGAGCGGTTGAGCAAGGCGTAGCGGAAATTGCGCTCGCGAAGCACGATCTTGGCGTCGTCGGCAGCGCCGAGATCGCTGTCTTCCACGATGAGCACGCGATACGACAACAGCCATCGCCGCCACCATCCCTTATTGCCGTCGTCGGGGATGCGGTCATAGACGAGACGCCGCACGATGGGGTTCAACAGCTTCGCCTCGCCCTCTGCACCGATCCCGGCGGTTACGGGCGCAACAAACCCGAGACGCCGATCGATCCATTCGTCTGGGACCGTGGCGATCAACCAGCTGAAGCCGACGACGATCGGCAGCAGCAGAAGCACGAGCGCAACCTGCCGGCCCGAAGCCTCCCAGGCTTCCGCCTGCGGTCCCAATCTGATGTCCCATTTTCGCTTCGGCGGCGCATGCTGCATGATCGGCGTGAGCAGGATCAGCATCGCGAAGCCGAGGATCACCGCGAAGCGATGCCAATAGGTGATCCACACCTCATGGAACGGGAGGAACTTGATCTGGAAATAGAGCAGCGTGACAATCGGCAGCACCGCGAAGGTCACATAGACGATCAGCTGCATCATCAGCCTGGTGATGCGATTGGCTTCGGGGCCGGCCAGGATCTGCGAGAACACGTAGGAATGCACCCGCTCGCGGGCGACGTGCCTGGTTCGTGCCTTCAGCTCGTAGGCGGCCAGCGCATCGGTGAACCTGCGATATTTCCGCGCCAGGATGACGTGCTGCACCAGGAGCGACAGGTACACCAGCAGCAGCATCGCCGGTGCGTATTGAAAGAAGCCGACAAGAGGAATGTCCGCATTGATGATGGGCAGCCTGACCGGACTGTTGAGAAGCAGGTCCTTGTGGCTGACGGATGCGAGCGTCACCACCACATAGGTGAGAAGCAAGAGAAAGGCGAGCCAGGCGGTCCTGGCCGGATCGCTGGCCGCATTGGCTTCGTCGAGGAATCCCTTCACTTCTTGGGACAATTGGGGCGATTTTGCCATTCAGGGGGGGTTCCGGTAGCCTCGCTGAGATAGTCTTGAAGCGGGGCTCGCGTCTGCGTTACACAATAGAGTCCACCTTGGGTCAACCGGACCGAGAGCAGGGCGGAAGGCGCTGCGTTGTTGCCTCCGGTCAGGCATCGCTCTCTGCGGCGGGAAATGTCTGCTTTGGGTCATTAGCGGACAGCGGTCTCCGCGACGAGCTGCAATACGGCTGCCACACGGCCCCATCGAATTTCACTGCCCAGAATGGCTCTGCGGACACGTATTGGGTTTTCTACCCAAGCGCCGAACTCGCGTGCGGCCATCTGGGGCAGCCGGTTCGGCGTGGCCGACGACTCGGACAATCTCGGGAATATCGTTTCGTACCTTACGTTCGATGGAATCGACGAGGCTGTGGACGTCGGAGATTGAGAGGTCTGGCCTGGCATAACAATGATAATTCACCACTAAGCCTGCGGTCGTCTGCCGAACTCTTACATCATGAACACCGACAATCGCGGCCGCTTCTTTCGCCCGCAGCGCCAAGGTGTCGCTCACTTTGGCAGCGAGTGTACCCGTGACATCGCTTACATTGAGGCCCCGCACGTCCAAGGGCTCCAAATGCGTCTCGACCTCCACGTTCGAACCCAGCTAGCGCTCGATTTCGGCTTCCAATTCCGATGCGATCGCATGCCCTGCTCGTAGGGAGAGGCGGCCATCCACTTCCAGATCAAGGCCGACAGACAGTCGCTCGCCAATTCGTTGCACCGTGATGTGGTGAACCGGACGGCGCATCACCGCCGCAGAGCGCCGGGTGCAAATCGAACTCGACGCCGAGGGTCGCCCAGAAACCAAAAACTACTGCATGATTGGGGGAAGCTATCGCAAGTACGAGCCGATTTTCGTCTTCAGGGAACCTGGTATGAAAAGTTCTTCAGGCACTGGTCCTGCCGCAGCCATTTTCTCGAAGATCCGCTGCCAAATACGGCGCTTCGACCACCTGTTGTAGCGGTTGTAGATCGTTGTGTGCGGTCCATACTTCGAGGGGCAATCGCGCCAGCGGCATCCGGTCTTAAGGACGTGCAGGATGCCACTGATCACCCGACGGTCATCTACTCGCGGCTTGCCAGGTTTGCCCTGCGGAAGATGGGGCTCGATCGCTGCCCAGGCGTCATCCGACAACCAGAACCAATGCGTCATAGCAGCCTCCTCGTCAGTTAAAATAAATGAAGGCCGAGATAAGAAAAAAGATAAAAAGTGATGTATGAGTAACTAGGGCGTGTACTCATAAACCGACAGCCAAATACGGACTTGGATGCGCCGCCCAGCGTCCGTTATTGGGGGGTAAAGCGAACATGGCGCTGACTTGTCAGTATGTCCGCTAATGATCCCATACCGGACATACCGACCTCCGACAACTTGGCACAAAGCAAACAGTTCGATACCTAAGAGGGCAGCTTAGGCTTACATCTTTTTTTCTTTGCACGTCTTGGTCATTTTATCCCAGTGACCGTCAGCCATCCTACAATCGGACTCGGTCTTTGCGGTCTTCGCCATTCCCGCGAAGGCTGGACCTGTGAAGGCAAGTGCGAGGATGACTGCAAAAATCGAAATAAAAGTCTTCATGGCGGTTTCTCCCTTGCGTTAAAGCCCTGTCCCGACACCCTAGTTCCACTGTCGGCCATTTAGCTGAAAACCCGTCTTTGTACTAGGTGGCGCTGCCCTTTTCCCTGCTATCGTGCAGCCAGGGAGGGGCTCATGGCCGCGCCGCAACGGATTAGCCGGGGCTTTCACCGGGTTAGCGGCACGTCCAAGCCAACGCCCTTTCCATCCTATGGCTACGGCTACCACCGCCCATATTATGGCTATGGCTACCACCGACCCTACTATTATGGCTACGGCTACCCACGGCCCTATTATGGTTATGGATATGGGCGTCGCTGGCGTTACTAGAACACTGGCAATCAGCCCCAAGGCTGGCAGAAGCCCGGAGGGGCTCCGCTAGGTGATGTCCGCTAATGGCACTTCTCGGACATCCCACGTGCACCGACGTACCATCCACGTTCACGAGTGTCTGCACTGCGGCGATGCAAACTGGTGGCGTTGGCCACTACATCCCAGGCAGCGGCATGATCTCCATGATTTCTATCCATGCGCCGGGCATGAGGATGGTCTTTGCCGAATATCTTCGTGGCCGCATCATGCGATTCGGCCTGCACGACCGAATAGCCTCCGACCTCATTTTTTGTGTTTGAGGCTCCGTTCGAAGTCAACGCGCTTGGTCTTTCCCAACGGCGCTCCACCCTCGACAATGGACGTCTTATTAGCATTCATCCACTTCATCCAGGCGTCCATCCCTTTCTTCTGCTGCTCAGGAGTAGAGTTTTTCATCATCTTTTCGAACTCAGGCCCAGAAGCCATATACAGTACCATGAATTTTTTTCATCGGATCTTCCCTCGCTCTGGAAATCGACGGCCATGCAGTGATGTCGCCATAGAGAGCCACGCCCCGCCTCTTCCACTTGCCCCGTGCTCAGTCTTGGTCCGCCTTTAGGGGTAGAGCCGACGTCTGCTTTCGGGGGTAAAGCAGACATGACGCGGACTTGAAGATGTCGGCTAATGACAAAGCGGACGTTTACACTGCGATTTTGTGAATGAGGGCTAGAGAGCGATGGAAGGCGCTATCCTGTGAACTGCTAGAGTAAGGGAGCGAGCGATGTTAAGAGAGACGTGAAATCTCTTACCGCACCTATTCCTTAAAAAAAAAGATAAAAGAGGAGGAAATAGAAGAAAAAAAAGAAGAGAAAAAGAGGGGGATAGTAGATAAAATAAAGGAGGAGAAATAAGAAAAAGAGATAAGAGAAAAAAAAGAGAGAGATGTAAAAGAAGAAGAAGATGTAGGGGAATACATAGAGTAGGTAGAAGGAGATAGACTAGAGAGAGCACGTAAGATGGAGAGTTAGATTAGAGACGTTGGCTTTCGAACGCCTTTATGGGAGATTGAGGATTTACGCCGCATAGACAACCTAGCGGAAATGTCAGACACGGGAGAGGTAGACGGTTATATCTACCTGGGACAGAAGAAAAAGGCATAATATGACAAAGAGGTCATCGACAGACTGCTGAAATATGGGAAGACACTGTAGACACCATTCTACGGTGGCCTGATGGCATACGACGGCGAGGCAAATATAGCCTTCGAGTGTCCCGGAAATCAGGGCGGTCAGTTCGACAGGAAGACTCCTGCGAGGCAGCTTTATTCAAGCATTATGGGGAGAGCATCTTCCGCAAAGACTTAAGTAATGAAGAAGAGGACCTCGGTGATTTGCTCATACATGAGGGTACGGCCGTGGAGGCGCAGCGGATGATGAGAAGGTGTAAGGAGAGGATAAGACATACTTCGTCCTTAACGGCAACAGCACGTCGAACAAAGTTGTTACCAATGCAGTGTTAAGGAGAGGAGACTTAGTGCTCTAAGACCGCAACAATCACAAGTAGCTACACCAAGAAGCACTGGTCATGGCGGGCGCGATCACGATCTTTCAGCCGACCTCGCGCAATTTATTCGGCATGATCGGCGCCGTCGATTGGGATGCCTGGAACGAGATTATCTTCGCGAACAGATTAGGACGAAACTCGTCAAAGATTGAACGATACAGAGCTGAGCGCTCTTCCGGCTCGCCTGCATCCAGCTCGCCACCTATGATGGCACCATCTACAACGTCCGCAAGGTCATGGAGAAGATCGCGAAACTTTGCGACTACGTGCTCTGGGACGAGGCTTGGATCGGCTACAACGCCTTCCATCCTCTGTTCGAGGACCATAGCTCAATGCGCATCGCGACGCTCGGGCCTGAGATGTCTGGATTGTTCTCGACTTAGTCGGTGCACAAGCAGGGAGCTGGCTTTTCGCAAGCCTCGCAAATTCACAAGCGGGACGAGCACATCCGAGGACAGCGTCGCTATGTCGAGCATAAGCGCTTCAATGAATTGTTCTTATGAATGCTTCAACATCACTCTTTTACCCACTGTTCGCCTCTCTGGACGTGAATGCCAAGGTTCACGCGGGTAAAGCGGGCGAGATGCTTGGGACCGTGTATCGAGCTCGGCATCGAGCACGCAAGTAGTTCCGCGAATTCTCTCTATATTTTGCGCACACGGGTCAATACGGCTGAGGAAAGGTGTTTCTTCGATCTATTCGTGCTTGATGTGATGACGATTTGTGGCTCAAAGTTCAACGACGACGCTGTTGACGTCGCTTGGGAGAGTTTTCTCACTGATGTGATCAAGAGCGAACAGCGATGCTGGAACTTTCATCCTCTCAGCGCATGGCATGGTTACGCAGGTATGCCGACGTCTATGCGATGGTGGACTTGAACAAGCTCACTTTGCTGACGCTTGGTATAGATCGCTAGATTGGCGATTATTTAGATTTCGGTGTGCTGCGACGGTGGTAGCGAATTACCTGCGTGAGCAACGCGTCATCGCGGAAATATGCGATCTCATAGCCTTTTCCTGATGACTCCCGCAGAGGACGATAGCAAACTTAACACGCTGATCGCCAAACTGGTGAAGTTCAAGAACTTCTGGGATCGCGACGCACCGTTGCCTGAGGTCTTCGACCGTTTTCGTCGCCTATCGCTCACGCTACGAGGGGTACACGCTGCGGCAAGTGGTAACGATATGCATGCGTTCTATCGCAGTGCAAATGTGAAGGTATTGCAGCGGCTATGTTGTTTCTTCTGCTCTCAGGAGTAGAGTTTTTCAACATCTTTTCGAACTCAGGCTCAGTAGCCATATACAGTACCATGAATTTTTTTCATCGTATCTTCCCTCGCTCTGGAAATCGACGGCCATGCAGTGATGTCGCCATAGAGAGCCACGCCCCGCCTCTTCCACTTGCCCCGTGCTCAGTCTTGGTCCGCCTTTAGGGGTAGAGCCGACGTCTGCTTTCGGGGGTAAAGCGGACATGGCGCTGACTTGTAAGCATGTCGGCTAATGACCCAAAGCGGAAGTCCGAGGCACTTTTTCAAATTCCGCGCCGTCAGATCTCGCCTGCACCTCTTTTGTTGTCGGCACTGAAAATTTGCTCGCCCGACCTCGATTGAGGTCTTGCACGAGCTGCAGTGCAGCATCGCTGCCTGCGAGCCGAGAGCGGTAAAGCTGGAGCGTTTCCATGATCTTCTTCACGTAGTCGCGCGTCTCGGTGAAGGGGATGCGCTCGATCCAGTCGATCTGATCGACATCAGGGTTGCGCGGATCGCCGAACTGCTTCGTCCACTCCTGCACGCGGCCGCCTCCGGCGTTGTAAGCGGCAAGCGCAAGGAGATAAGAGCCGGAATAGCTGTGGATGAGGTCGCCCAAAAAGGCCTCCCCCAATTGGATGTTGTAGACGGGCTTCGTGAGCTGCGCTGCGTCGTACTTCAGATTATATTGCTTGGCGACAACTCTGGCCGTGGGTGGCATTAGTTGCATCAGCCCACTCGCGCCGACTGAACTCTTCGCATCCGCCTTGAACTCACTCTCCTGGCGTGACAGCGCATGGACCAACGCCGGATCGACGTGCTCATCAAGCAGGCTTTTGAACTCGGGCAGAACGCCAAGGGGGAGCGCATACTCGCCGACCGGCAGGTCGCGATTGAGTGCAATCTTGGCGAGAGTTAGCGCCAGTTGCGGCTTGCCGGTGGCCTTGGCGAGCTCGGCCAGAAGCACGATCTCGCCTGGACTCTCGAGCTGGCGCGCCAGCGCCAGAAAAAACTGCGGCGTCACTTGGTCCATTTCGGCCGCACGCGCAGCAGCGATGGCACGTACAGCATCATTCGCAAGGAAGCGCCGAATGTCGACAGGGCTGGGAGCCTCAGTAGGCAACACGAGTGTCGCCGGCCGATCGTCCAACGCCTGGCGGGCGAGCTGGCCATAGAAATATTGTGGATAGAGCGCGGCTACACGGAAATTGTTGGCCGCAGAGTCGCTGTCGCCCTGTGCGACTCTCGTGCGCCCGAGCCAATATTCGGTAAGCGCAATCGTCTTTCTGCTCTTAGCTTTGATGCGTGCGGCGATGAAATGGCCAAGTGCGGTGTTGGGCTCGTTCAGGAAACGCAGCGCGATCCAGCCGGCAAGGAACTCCGCTTCGACATAGGCCTCACCTGAGATCAGCTCATGCTTGACAGCGATTTCGTAAGCGATGCGCGACTGTCCGGCATTGAGTGCGGCCCGACAGTTCGACCGACGCTCAATCCACCAGCTCTCCACGTCAAGCAGCTTATCCGGGTCACTCGGGGCGGAAAGCAGCAACTTCCAAGCTTCCTCGTCACGGTGATTCCGCCGGAGCCACTGGATGCGATTGAAGAGGAGCCCCACGTCTCCGGCGGTGGTGCTTTCGGGCAGCGCGTCGAGGAGACTGCCCGCATCATCGTCACGCTTCAGGACGGCGATGCGCGCATTCACTTTCTGCTGCTCGTCCGCCGACAGAAGCTTCGCGACCCTCAGCGCCGTAGCGGCAACTCCCGGGTCATCCTTATAAAGCAGCCGATCAATGCGGGCGTGGTGGTCCTCTGAGGTCAGCATGGTGCCGAAGCGGTCGAGGATCTTCTTCTCTACTGGCTCGCTGACGTTATGGTCGCGCCAGGCAGAGGCGATGAGCCGCTTAGCGGCGGCAGTGTTGCCTTCCTTCATCAAGGCGCTCGCCAGGGCGGCTTTGCCTGCGCCTGTCATGGGCGGCGATTTTGCAAAAAACGCCTTTGTCTGCTCGGCCGCGTCGTTCAAGAAAAGGGTAGCTTCCGCTCTTCCGCGCAACTCCTTGAGTGCGGGCCAATCCGGGTTGGCCGTCCGGAAGCTCTCAATCAATTCAGCGGATCCGCCGACGCTCCTATAAATGTACCAAGTAGCGAGCTTGCGGGCAGCGTCATCATCGATCCTGGCCGTCGCAGCGAGCGCGCCATGGGCGTCACTTTTATCGCTCGCGCTGATAGCAGTCTTTAGATTGGCCTCATCCCCAGCGCTAAGCGCGTACTCGAGGAGTGGATTCAGTACTGATACGAAATCCATCAGCGGAGGTCGCGCGCCCTGCATCGGGATGGCCACCCGATTTGGATTAGGATCGGGATAGGGAACCTCAACGGTTTTGACTTGGCCTGGGTGAGGCGCGGGCTCGTCGAGGCGCGCCCTCGCGTTCCTCGCCTTCGTAGGCGGCGCTTTGGTGATGCGTGACTTCAAGCTGCGTGTCTTCGCCGCGAGCGGGGCCTGCACGAGCGCAGGTGCCAATACGCTTACGGTGAACACGAAAAGCAATAGCGTCGCGTTTAAGCGTCTCATCTCGTCGATCGGTACCGGTTGCGCGATCCTGTCCCCACTACGGGTGACGAACAGGAGACCCCCGAGCCGGGGTGCCGCGACGATGGGCAAATCTAGCCTACCCAGCTTCACAATGCGTGAACGAATCCGGCGGGGGCATGGCTTTTGCCGATTTTCTGAAGATTACCTAAGGCAAAATGTCTGCTTCTGGCACAAAGCGGACGTGCCACTCGCGCTGACGAATGTCTGCTTTGAGGGGAAGAACGGACATTACGCGGGCGTGCGACCATTTCCGCTTATGACCCAAAGCGGACGTTTAGGAGGTAAGCGGACATTGAATCATGCGAGGCTCGCCGCCTCGTCTGCACGTTCTAACTCATGCCCTGTTGATAGATGCGAGCGAAAATGGCGCGTTCGACCTTCTGATAGTGTCGCAAATTGCGTTCGATGGCTTGGCGTAGAAATTGTGAGCGGTTCCAACGGCGCTAGAGACGTGAAAGCGCTTTAGTGATCTCTGCTGCACGCGGCCGGGTTTGCCCCGCGTAGCCCCCTTATTCCCACCGACAGCCGCGTTCCATTGTGAGTCTCGTGAGCTTCGGTTAGCCCACCAAGGCGCCTTACAAAGTTCACCGGTGAACTAATCAGAGGGCGGGCTAACGTTCTCAGGCCGACCAAAGTCGGCGCGCCCCGGCGAACGGATGGCACCATAGAAAGCTCCGCCCATCTCTTCCACTTGTCCGCTTGTAGGGGTAAAGCCGACGTCTTCGGCACATTTCGTTTAGTCCGCTTTTGCTCCGGGGGATCGAAGCTCTCCGTCGCGGGGATGTGGTGTGGCTACGTAAGCTTGCCGATATTCCAGTTCCTACTTTTGCGCTGGTATTTTCGCTTCTTCGTCTGGACGCGCTTTCTCTGGCAGGTGTCGCGCATCAATTTGCAACTGGTGCCAACGCATCCGGATCGTGCCGGTGGCCTGGGATTTCTCACCGCCACGGTCTATGCCTTTGTCCCGCTGCTCGCCCATGGTGCACTGCTGGCGGGACTGATCGGCAATCGGATTTACCACGTCGGAGCCACACTGCTGAATTTCAAGTACGAGATCCTCGTCCTCGTTCTCTTTCTCCTATGCGCCGTGCTTGGGCCACTGTTGGTATTTGCGCCGCAGCTCGCAGCGGCGAGGCGGAAAGGGCTTCGCGAATATGGCACGCTCGCTGAGAGTTATGTCCGGGAGTTCGATGCGAAATGGCTGCGCGGCGGCGCGCCTACCGATGAGCGGCTGGTGGGCAGCGCCGACATCCAGTCACTGGCCGATCTGGCCAACAGTTACGAGGTGGTGCGGACGATGGGCTTCGCACCCTTTAGCAAGGGAGCAATACTCCAACTCGCGGCCGCGACGTTGGCACCAGTCGTGCCGCTATCACTCACCATGATGCCGCTGGACCAGCTCCTGAAGATCCTGTTCGGGATATTGTTTTAGTGAACCGCCAATCGATTCGGTCGGAAACCATGTCTGATCGGGAGACGCCCCGAGGCTTACTGGCTACATGGGTCCAATTCCAGCTTTGACGCTGTCAGGGAAGGACGAAGTCAGGGTAATCTTGAAGACTAGACTCAGCATTCAGAGCCGCTTTAGAGTTTGACGTGGGGCGTGGGCGGCATGGAAATCGATCACGAGTTAATCGCCAGACGAGGTGATGGCAACGCCGCAATCACGGCGTCGAAGTCGTGAACGTCATGAGCAGATCATCGACAACGACTTGGCGCGGTGTCATCTGCTTGGCGCTTTGTGGCGGCATGTCGCTATGGCTGAGCTCACCTCTCTCGGCCCAGGAAGTCGAGATCCGCCGCTGGAACCAATTGCCGATCGACAGTAACTTCGTCACCGCCAACTTTGCGCGCACCGATGGCGATATTGCTGTCGATCCCGTACTTCTGCTCGACGATGTATCTGTGGAGATGGACACTTGGTTGCTCGGCTATATCCGAACTTTCGAGCTGCTTGACAGAACGGCACGCGTCGAGATCCGCCAACCTTGGCAGGCAGGAATCTGGAACGGAGTGGTCGACGGAACACCGACTTCAATCAGCCGTGAGGGGTTGGCTGATACGTTCGTGAGGTTTGCGGTGAACCTTGTGGGGGCGCCGCCACTGGCTGGCAAGGCTTATGCCGATTACCGCGCAGCCACGGACGTGGAGACGATCGTGGGTGTGGCGCTCGGCGTGCAACTTCCAACCGGCCAGTACCTGGAAGATAAGCTGATCAACCTCGGCAGCAACCGGTTCACTTTCCGGCCGCAGGTTGGTGTGCATCAGCAGTACTACAATTGGTCCTTTGAGGGCACTGGAACGGCGTACATCTACACGGACAACACATCGTTTTTTAATGGCAATCTGCTTGAGCAGGATCCGTATTACACGATGGACGGAAGCGTCGAATACAAGTTCCAGTCGGGCATCTGGGCCTCTGCAGGTGCAGGGATCGGTGTCGGGGGTCAATCAGCTGTGAACGGTGTCAAAAAGGACAACTTTAGAGAAGACATCGCATGGACCGCTAGTGCCGGGTTTCCCGTCACACGCTCGGTAGGCTTCAAGGCAGCCTATTTCGAGACAGATCATTGGGCAAAGGTTGGAATTGCATCGCAGACAATAAGCGTCGGCTTAGTGGGATCGTGGTAACGAGCAGATCACCTTGTCGGCGCACTCCCGCTCGCGGCCGCGCGGCTAAGAGGACCCCCCGTAAACAGAAGACTAGGATCACCTTGTCCAGGAGGTGACAAACATGGGTCAGCAAGAAACTATTTCGTGCCGGTCCAGCACGTGAAAAGCGGGTGCAAGGAGCGGCCATTCCCGGATTTCCCTCCTCGGTTCGGTCAAAACAGGCTGCGCAAGGATGTCTGCATATGGCACTTAGCGGACATCCCACCGGCGCGGGCAGGGTGCGAATTAATGGTGTCTGCGTGGCCAGAACCACCACCCGCCATGTCCGCCGAGAAGTCCGCAGGTGCGCGCGATGGAATGGAGGCGTTTGCGCTCACTATTACTAAGACGTCACCGAACGGCACCGGGGGAGTACAGAGCGGCGTTCAAGCGGCACTGAAATGGCCGCTTCAAACAGGAGGTTCAGATGACCACACGTATTGCGTTCACTAGCTCCCTACGGCGACGCTCCGCCTTCGGAAGGCGACTATAACGACGAGGGCAACTACGGTAATGGTCAACCGCAGGAAGGAGACTATGCCGGCGCTCCGCCCCCAGAAGGTCATTAATCGAACTACAGCAATTCGCATCAGGGGCTAATGTCTGCTTCTGGCACTAAGCGGACGTTCAGACGATCGCGTCGCGATGTCTGGTTTCGGCCGAAAAGCGGATATGCCTAATCAGTGTGTCGAATGTCCGCTCATGACCCAAAGCGGACATTCTCCCAACTTATATGAATCAGTTTATTGGGAGGATGAGCTGTAGCCGCTGAGAGTGGAGACTGATCTCAACAGGCAACGCGCCTAGCATCTCCCCGTCCACTTGAACCGGGGTGTCGGCATCGCCTTCGACCCGCACCCAGTCGGCCACCTCAATACTCACGCCCGGATCAAAACGGATAAGTCCACAAGCGAGCGCCGAAAGCTGCCGTAGTCGAACTAACGGACCCCGTCCCATGAAGCGCAGCACGTGAAATCTGTTCTGCGTGAGACCGGCCTCTCTGCATAGAAGAAATCCGCCGGCATAGTGCTGTGCCCTCGTTACGATCACCCATTCCGCCTCACTCTTCCCGCGGTCAGTCGCTACCTGAAGCGATCGGTTGCCCTGTGAGAAGAGCGCGCGGACAATAGGTCCGACAAAGCCTGCTTGGCCGAGTTTGCGAGTGCCTGCGGTCTCGAACTGGCGAACGGCCTCGGCGTCAAAGCCAATGCCAACTACGAACAACACTGGTTGTCCATTGATCTGGCCTACTGGAATGGTGCCTACCTTGCCGTTCACCAGCGTGCTCGCAACCCGCTCCGGTGAACGCGGCAGACCAACCTCGCGAGCGAAGACATTTGCGGTGCCCATGGGAACGATGCCCAAGGGTACTGGAGTGCCAAGGAGGCCTGCTGCGACGTCGTGCACGGTGCCGTCCCCCCCAGCGGCCACGATCGCGTCGAAACGTCCTGAAACAGCGGCATGGGCGGCGGCCCTCATGCCCTCGCCGTGTCGGCTCGTTTCCACACACTCTAGGGATGCCCCCCGATCGGTGAGCAGCGCCAGTATTCTGTGATAGTTCCGGCGCGCAGTCGCTCCAGCATTAGGATTATGGAGAATGAAAAACCTATATCTCATTGGAAAACGATGGCCTACTGACGCTGTCCGCAGGCAAGCGGTGGGGCTTTAGCGTGAACGTATATCCAAGATTGCGGAGCTTTTGGCAGCAAATAGAGTTAGCAAGCCGACAAGCAGGTCATCGTGATCGAGCCGACCTCACCTGAGAGCGTCTATGTCCCCTATTACGAGCCGTCTGTTGTTTACGGTACGTGGCCGTACGAGGACTATGAGCCTTATTATTTCCCTCCTGCCCCCGGTTACATCGTCGGCGGCGCGCTCGCGACGGGCATCGCTTGGGGGGCAGCCTATGCGATTGGCAACGCCGTCTGGGATAACTTCGACTGGGGTCACGGCAACATCAATGTCGATGTCGATAAGAACTTCAACTTCGACAGGCACATCGATAGGAACAATGTGAAAGTCGAGCACTGGCAAAACAACGCACAGCACCGGCGCGGCGTGGGTTACAACAACAAGCAGGTCCAAAGAAAGTTTGCCAACGCCAACCCCGGTAACCGCAAGCTCGATTACCGGGGTCGCAACGGACAGGAGGTGTTGAAGCCGGGTAACAAGCCAAGTGGCAATCTTGGCGGCCAAGGACCACACCATGGTAACAAGCCAAATGTTGGGAAAGGTCCAAGCGGAGTTCACGGCAATCGGCCAACTCAGCATGCTGCCCTAGAGCGGAAGCCCAATCCCGGCAAAGGTCCGCAGCATCATGGCGGTGGGAAGTCCAAAGCCGGACACCACGTCAGCCAGCGCGCCGGCGCGCCTCACGGGGGTGGCGGCCATGCGCGACCCGGTGGCGGCGGGCATCGCGTCAGTCATGCGAGCCATCGTCCCAGTAGTGGACATCGTGCCGGTGGTGGACATCGTGGCGGCAGCGTGCATCGCGGAGGTGGACATCGCGGCGGAGGCGGGCGTGGTGGCGGACGTCGCGGTGGTGGCGGACGCCGTTCCGACATACGGCTCAAGGAGGACATCGTGCCGCTGGCGCGGCTTAACAACGGTCTTGAGCTCTATCGCTTCCGCTACAAGGGCAGCGATCACACAGACTATGTTGGCGTCATGGCTCAGGAAGTGCAGAAAATTGAACCCGACGCAGTTTGGTGTGACCACAACGGATATCTGGTCGTCAATTTTGATCGTATCGGCGTGAAGTTCATGACCTGGAAAGAGTGGCTGGCGCGGACCAGCGTGAGGTATCAATCGGCATATTGACCAATCGATCCCAAGGACTGTGCCTCTTCAGTCGGCAGCCGTGACCGCCTGTTGCAAAGTTCTAGCCTCTGATCATCATGCGCGACCGGCATATTCCCTGCGAACAATATGGACGCGACATGACCCGGCGTAGCCTTGGCGTGGCGTGGACTGGACCCCTAGCTCTGCTAATCCTCGTCGGATTGGGGAACGCCGCTGAAGCAACTCATAAAAAGTGCCACTTCGAGAAGCTCAACTGTCTACATCGGTGCAGTATTACACGCGACCTTGGCAGACTTTCCGATCGCATTTGGCACGCTTGCAACATCAAATGTTCAGACAACGCGGTCGAATGCGAGAGCCGCTGCCTTACTAGAATAAGTTGCGGAGGGTCTGTAGCGGAATGAACCGCGTCAAGCGGCGCGGCGCGGAAAAGCAAACAAGTCTGCTATGCTCGTCTCAACAGGGTATGGCTTACCATTATAAGCAGCCAAATCCATAGCATTGCTGTAGCAACTAGCGTCACTGCTGCGAGACAAGCCCACCCCGGATGAGCGGCAATTGCATTCCATACCGACCAAAATTTTCCAGCAAAACCTATCATCAGAATGACGGGCGTCAGAACGATGCACCAGAAGAGCGTCGTAAGGCTTCCCAGTACCCAAAGTCCCAATAAATATCGTAGTCCAATTGCGGCGTCGATTTTTGGCATGTTCCGTCTCCGACCCAGATTGTCCGGACGATTTGAGTTGATCGATTAGGCACCGTGGTAGGATACAACTTCTCGAATAAGCCCACTTCTTAGGAGGATGCGATGGTTGCTAGCAATTATTCGCTTCTTTCCGCTTTCATTTTTACTCTCGTTGCCGTCCTGCAATTGGTGCGTGCCCTCAAGGGCTGGCCCGTCACGATCGGCACGACTTCAATTCCATTATGGGCAAGTTGGGTTGCCTGCGTTGTTGCCGCGATCCTTGCCTGGCTTGGATTTGCCGCGTCTCAGGTCTGAGAGATCGAGTCGGATCAAGACCGTCTCGCTCTGGAGCATGTAGGGAGGGAGCCATCGCTCGAAAGGAGAAAAGGCCATGACTGACCGATACACTCGAATAGTTCTCACCATTATTGCGGTCTGCTTAGTCATTATCGCCGCCAAAGGAACGATCGACATATCCTACGCGGCTCGGGGGGACGATGTTCAGAAGGTGGAAATCTGCGGGGCAGGCGGCATATCCTGCATGGACATGGCGGCGTTTAATACCTTCCTGAGGTCACCAAAGTGGGTTCGCTAGGGAGTCTGCACGCACCGCTGCTCATCGTGTGTCCACCAAGCGGAGAACCGGAAGGTTGACACGCCAGGATCGAGGCGCCCCCCCAAAACGAAGAATAGGCTGCGGATCTTAAAAACGCGATACGTCTTCGATGTCTGCTAATGGCACGAAGCCGACCAAGTTGCGCTGTTGGGGATTGGTCTGAAGTTGGGCGATAAGCGGACATGAGTCATTTCGAGGCTCCTGGCTTCGTTTGCGCTTCCTAACTCATGCCCTGTTGATAGATGCGCGCGAAAATAGCTCGCTCGACCTTCTGGTAATGCCGCAGATTACGCTCGACAGCCTGACGCAAAAATTGCGATCGCGAGACGCCTTGCTCCCGCACAGCCAAGTCGACCTCTTCTAGGACGTTGATCGGCAAGTTGAGCAGCACGGCTTTATCGTTTCGCTTTGATCGAAACAAATAGTTCCTCCTTTTATGTATTTATATAAGCGGGCTCTCGGCCGACCCAACTGCGCGCTTCTTTTTGTGCGGCCTCAAGCTCACGTTCCCGGTTCGCTTTGACGTAGATGGGCTCGCTCTTCGCCTTTGGGAGCACCGTATACAGATCGATATCGCAAACACGCCTTTGGGGCGAATCGGGTTGCTCGGGTGGCATCCTGTAACGCTTCGACAACTGCCTCAGCACGCCTGGTGGCTCCTTAAGCAGTTTCGACGAGTAGAACATCACATTGCGAAGCTCGTCGATGGATCACAATGGAACGGCATGCAGCGTGCAGTTTCCGGTACCTAGACTCTGAAAAAGACTCTTAAGCGTAGGTGCCACGGCTTTGAAGCGATCGACCAAGGCTGGTGAAATCAGCATGACGGAATGAATGTGAGGAGTGGTCTCAGGATGCTCGGAATAGGAATGGAATTGGTTGAGACGGAATTGCTCTATCGGAGACAGCGCGGCGTACGTCTTCTCACGCTTGGTGAATGGGTAATCGATGTAGACATACGTCAACGGCTGCAGCCATCTCTTGCGCTCGAAATTGTTCATCAGCTTGGAGAGCAACCGGACATAGAAACGCTCAAAGAAGACAAAGCAGCGATGAGGCGGGATGGGAATATGGTCATCTCGCTTTGATTCAACTGGAACGAACGTAGCGGTCAGGAACCAAAATTGCGGAAGGGTGGCAGCATCGATGTGTAGGTCATGGTACTTACACTTCGTCGATGTGGCTCTCGATCAGAGGGGCGTAGCGAAGAGTGGTTTGGTCCATTGTTTGGATCCTTATTGGTTTATGTAATGGAAGGGCATCGACGCCTCCGCGGTCAGCGTCTCAAAAAAGTTCAAACGCGAAATCTGGCTTGCGATGACTGACATCGGCGAAGTGAAGAGGCCGCTATACAAATCTATTTATGCGAGCGGAGCTGACGATCCGGGCCGTCTTCTAAAATTTTTTGGGCGGGATGAGATGTTGACCTTCCCTGCACATTTTTGCAGAGCTCAACTCGTTTCGCTCTCACTTAGAGACTCGATATGGCCAGGAAGGTCGCCATCTACGCTCGCGTCTCGACGCGGGGACAGACGCTCGATAACCAATTGGCCGAGCTGCGCGCAGCATGCGAGCGCAATGGCTGGCAGGTGGTGAGGGTCTTTACCGATCACGGCATCTCTGGCGCGAAGGGTCGGGGCGCTCGGAAGGGCTTGGACGATTTGCTCAAGGCAGTCGTACGACGTGAAATTGATCAAGTCTGTGTTTGGTCTATCGACAGATTGGGACGTTCGCTGCGGGACCTAATCAATGTGCTCGACGAGCTGCGGCAGAAGGGCTGCGAGCTCTACGTCCATCAAACAGGCAATCGACACGAATACGCCATCAGGCAAAATGCTGTTTCAAATGCTGGGCGTCTTCGCCGAGTTCGAGCGCGAAATAATGCGAGAGCGCATCGTGGCGGGGCAGCAGCGCGCTCGCGCTCAAGGCAAGCGAATTGGGCGGAGAAGCATGATCGACGAAGCTCTGCAGGCACGGGCCGCACGTCTAAGATCGGATGGGCACTCTCTGAAGGCCATTGGTGGGCGCTTAAACGTGAGCGCTGCAACCGTTCTAAAAGCGCTCGTCGCCGGGTGAAAACACGCTGGGTGGTCGACTGAATTACAAATATCGTCAAGCGGGGCAGAACTCGGTGACGGCGTAGTCTCGAAAGTACCTTGTTAGGGTCTCACCATCGGCGTGGAATGAAAGTTTGGCATGACAGAAGAGCTGAGCGGACGGCGAATTGTGGTGCTCGTGCAAACCGCGTTGATGAATGTCCGCTTCGAGGGGAATAACGGTCATGACGCGGACGGGCCGTTATGTCGGCTAATGACCCAAAGCGGTCATGTTCTCCCGTGACATGTGGGGCCCGCGAACGACAATCATGCTGAAAGTGGCTGAGTGAGTTCAGGACTTTGCCGCTTGAAATGGACTAACGACGGTTCTCAGTTCGTCAGCTGCCGTAGGAAACGACCCAGGGTGCTCAATGATCTGCGGCTGGATGGATTCCACGCGCGTTGCCGGAACTGCCCGCAGCCACAGCGAACACCATCGCGAGCGCGTGTCGCTTTTCATTGATGCATCAGGAAGGGCGGAAGTTTACTCGCGGTCCTTGATGTACCAGTTCTCTACCTTCACTACGGCGGGGTTCTCGCCCTGGTCGAACGGCCAGCGATCGACCGCATATTTCTGGCCGCTCTCCTTCTCCTTCAGGATCGCCGACCAATGCGGCCAGTATTTCACCGGGTTCAGCTGCAGCAGCCCCTTGCCGAGATTCTCCTTCGACATGGTGGCAGCGACAGTGTGGTGCTTGAGCATGCCGTTCGCCTGCATCACCAGGAGATAGCTCGTGGTGTTGGTCGACACGTCGACGCAATCCTCCTGGGTGGGATCGCCGGAGGAGCCGAACTGCATGCCGCCCCTGTCATGGATGCCGAGCTTGTTGCCCACCGTCACGTCGATATAGGCGATGGCGTAAGCCACGGCGCGGCGCTCCTCGTAGGGCGTGTCGGCGCGCTCGTTTTTGGCCATCACGGCCCTGATCTCGGCGAGGTCTTTCTGGCTGAAGGTATAGGG
This sequence comes from uncultured Alphaproteobacteria bacterium, assembly GCA_963839245.1. Classification (GTDB taxonomy): domain Bacteria; phylum Pseudomonadota; class Alphaproteobacteria; order Rhizobiales; family Methyloligellaceae; genus Methyloceanibacter. The sequence continues at coordinate 236,372 of CAWIUJ010000002.1, forward strand.
CGTCTGCATCTTGCAAGTATAAGCGTGGCAGACCGTCACGGTGTTGCCCTGCGGCGGGGTCGCGCCAAACTCTATATAATGGATGCGGACATCGTCGCCGCCGCCATGCACACAGCCAGAAAGGCCTGCGGCGAGCAGTATGACCAGCACGCGGCCTAGCACAAGATTGTCCCCCCAAGGCTTGGTGTGCTTCCGCGTTGAGCGAACAACAGAAATAGCCGTCAGGCAAGCCTGGCAGAGGGGCGACACTCGGCCTGTTTCCATGCCTCTTTTCGGACGCAATTTTAGGGGCGCAGGCTTTTCATCCCGGCCCACGCGCGCGTTGCTGAGGGGACGCCGGGATTGCTTCGGGTGTTATGCTCGAACGATACTTAGGTTCAGATTGCCATCGCGAAACGATAGGGGAGCCGAGATGGGTAGATGCGCCCAGGCCGTATTGCTCACCCTGATAGCCATCGCCTTTTGGGCTACTCCCTGCACGATTGCCGTGTCCCAAACGCAGTGCGTTTCCATCGATGGCACATCTGACGGCGTCGATAAAAGCCATGCCGTCGAACGGTCGCTTAAATCGTTGCGCGAGGCAATTGACAAGTGGAAAACGGAGAACGGCATAACCGGTCCGGCGAGCGAAACCGCGGAGAAACCGACGCCCCATCCCTATTGGCGGAACACAGTTCCGTCATATGCATTGCTTTCACCCGATGTCGTGAGCGACTCTGCGTATACCATCTGTTGGACAGGCGTGGTGTCGCCCGTAGTCTGCACCTCCGGCGCTCAGCTGTGCCGCTAAGATTTTGCTTGCTTTGCAATGCCCGACCTTGATGTCCAAGTCTTAGGAGCATCACAAATCCCCATGACTGGGTTTTACGCGGACGCAGGCCGCCAACGAAAGGCGCGCGAGCGTGGTGGGGCGCGCATCATTCCCATTCTGCCTAAGATTGGCTGACCTACATTGAGCTGACTCAGGAGTTGGCGACATGTCTGGACAGTCGTAGGAAGCGTGCTGGGGCGGTTCGGCCAGCGGCGCGCTGCGCTCACTCGACCAGCTGCGGGAGGTTTCGGCAATCCTCGATGCCAAGGCGCTGGCGACGCACTCACCTTCAAGGCCTGAGTGTCTCCAGTCATTGGCAATAGTCCCAATAGCCTTGGCTCATGGAGGAATTGGTCCAATACCAGCACAGGTTAGAAGCCGGCGCGGTAGGCACGACTCCCACTGCGGTCGCCCCCATTATGGTAACCGGAACCTCTTGCGGCTAGCCCCCTCGCATCACTGCAAGCTAGGCGTCGTTGTTGTGATTTGCCCAAATAGGCCCTTTAGTCGACGCCCAAATCTAGATTAAACTAATGACACGCGGCGGTTTCTCGCCCGCCTTGAGGGAAATCGGCAGGATGAGGCGTCTTAGGCTTCTCGCCATCGCTTTTCTCCTCGCGAGCCTTGCTTGCGCCGCGAGCGCGCCCGCCTTCGCCAATATCCTCATCCAGATCGACAAGCCGAGCCAGAGCATGACCGTCTCGGTCGATGGGCGACTGCTTTACCGCTGGCCGGTGTCGACCGGAGCTACCGGCTTCTCAACTCCTGATGGCTCCTACACGCCCTTCCGCATGGAGGTCATGCACTACTCGCAGGAATGGGACAATGCCGGCATGCCGCACGCGATCTTCTTCACCGCGCGGGGCCACAGCATCCATGGCTCCGACCATCCAGGCCTCGGCACGCCCGTCTCCCACGGCTGCGTCCGCCTCTCGCTGACGAACGCCACCACGCTTTACGATCTCGTGACGACGGAAGGCATGGGGAGAACCAGCGTCATCGTGAGAGGGGATGATCCTCCCGGTTACTACGCGCCGAGCCAACCGCCGCAGCAAAAGCGCCCATTTTCTCCCTTCGGGGGCCTGTTCCGCTTCTGACCGGTGCAATTCTTGACTTAAGGCTCGCGAGGCCGTCGTGCCTGAATGCTCTCGCGGCGTCGTACAGCTTATCAGGGCTCCTCCGACGTCGCCCCTCGTATAACAGTCGGCCGAAGCGACAACCCGTTTGACAAAGCTCAGTCGGTCACGAAAGCACGCACGGGTTTTCGCTGACCTTTCGTCGAACCAGCCATTCGACATCAAGACGATGCGATAGAGAGGCGGGAGGGATGTCATGACTTGCCTCGATTGCTGGGTGCAAATTGATGACAGATTTTTGAGAGGCCAAATCGCATTGTACTGAAAACGTATTGAACTCGCCTCGTGCAACGGGAGGCGCGCGCCGGCGAGCCTTGAGACAGCGCAAAGTAAGAGACCGTCCAAGCGCCTAATCTGCGGTCTCGAAGGCGCAGGCCATAGGATCGGAGCGATGTCACAGCACACCTGAAGGCATCTTCGCCCCTCAACCTTTCGGATGGCTGATACAGGCCTGAGGTCCGCTAATGGCACAAAGCAGACATGCTCAATGCGCTAACGAATGTCCGCTTTTGGGGGCAAAGCGGACATTGACCCACCGCTGCTTACCAAGCTCGATCTATGAGTAAACGGCCTAATCGTTGGAGCATGGATGGGCCGCTCCGCAGGGAACCTCCGCCAGGGCGACGACAGCCGACAGCCGCCGGGCTTCCCCACGCGGGCAAGAATTCACCAGCGTCGCCACCCACGATGCAGGCGACACGCTCGACCCTGGTGGCGAGCACCAAGCGCAAGGCGCGACCTCGAGCGCGTCAGCGGAGACCTCGCCGAGGCCAGCCGCCCGCAGCCACGAAAGCATTGACCGGGTAGAGAGATTTAGTTCCTTGGACAGGTACTGCCGCGGATCTGCGGATCACCAGTGTTTTCTATCGAGCGTTGGAGAAACGTCAATGTCTGTTTGTGGCACAAAGCGGACCAAGTCGCGCTGTTGGTGCGAGGTCTGAAGTTAGGCGATAAGCGGACAATGAGTCCTTCAACGGTCTATCCAGGGCTCAGTCGGTGTGTTCGGCAAACGTAGTCGTTAAGCTGAGGCCAAGTTATTGAAATTGCGCGCCCTGGAATGGCGCCAACGAGCGTTTGGAAATCAGATGCTTTTCAAACAGAGCTTCGGTCAAAAATGTCGCGCTAAATCGCATGATGTTTCTGATTTGCTGACAAGAGACGAGTTGACGGGACAGCTCGAGTGCATTCTTGCCGACAGCAAACTTGGTTCTGCATTCCGGGCGTTCTTTCCCAACATCGCTAAAACCAAAGACACCAGCCGCTCGCGCGAGGGATACAGCCTTTTGGATTATTTCACTGAGCCGCGGCGTTTCGATACCTTCCTAAAGAAAGTGCGCCACCAACTCCGGCGCGACGGCTTTTATGCGTTCTCACGGCCAGTGACGGTTCAGCCGTTTGACCTGGAAATCGCTCGTCGTGAACCTCTCATCAAAATCGATAGGTCCAAACCGATCACGCTGAACGGTTATTACGCCCTTGAGGGACAACCAAACACACTGGCGGTGATTGAGAGACAGGTGAGCTTTACACGATGCCACGCTTCGCCTCGGCTTTGACTGGCCGCGAATGCATCGAGCGCTCGCTAAAGTGGCTAGCGGATGGTGTGGATTCCGGTTGGGACTTTTGGCTCGAGCCCAAAACTGATAAGGACCGATTTAGGACCCGTCCGGGTAAAGAGCGGCCGTTCGCGGTATCCAAGAGCGAGCTAGTGCAGTTGCAAAGACAAGGGATTCTCCCGAGCCGGTACCTGAAAGGCTTAGAAATCGAAGACTAAACAAGCGCGCGTCTTCTCGTTTGAGGAGGCCAAGCCCACCCAGCAGTTTCAAATCCGAGGCGTTACTACAAGGGTCAGAAAATCCTTCCTAAGGGGTTCCGCGCCTTCAAAGCTGGCCTCGTCCTCGGCGCGACAAACTTCTCACCCGTTGTGGCTAAGTACCTTTATCGGCGCTTCAGCGAAGACATAAAGGACCAGAAACAAATCATCATCTACAATTCCTCGGCAGGTTTCGGTGGCCGATTGCTGGGCGCACTGTCCGCCGGGACAGATCGCCAACTACTTTACGTTGGCACAGGCAATTCATCTGTAACTCTATGAGATTCGAATGAA
>CAWIUJ010000003.1:0-74158 GCA_963839245.1 uncultured Alphaproteobacteria bacterium
CTCTCCATTTTAGGCCATTGGGAAGCTGCTAGAACCAGACGCCGTAGCTCGTCGGGGTCGGTCACGCCGTCCGAGGCAAGAACTGTTAAGCGCTGACTGAGTTCTGCTCGCAACTCAGAATCGTTCGTGAAGCGCGCAAGGAGGTCGCGCCCCGCGAGGACGCCGCAAGCGCTGTCAAATGCAAGGTCAATTGACGCGAGCGTTCTTGGATCACAATGACTGGAAATTGATCTGAAAGAGCCCATTGCTCCCTCCGCTGTTTTGCAGGCGGGAGCGCGACCTAAAACTCTCAGCCACCGGCGCCCGTGGCTCTGGCCGATGATGGGATTGAGCGTGCGCCTTTCCATGCCGAATGACCAGTGAAGCCTTCGTTTGAGCAGCCTCGTAAGCGTGGTTCGCGCCCCTGGGGATTCAAGTGCCGAGAAGATACAACAAGGGCGATTCCGGTAGTGCCTCAGTTTGAAAATCCGGTGCGCTTGACGCTGCCTTCGCATTCGGCCTTCGGCTCATATATGCTTAGCGGAAAGCGTAGGCGACAAAGATCATGGGAAGAGTGCCCATAAAAAACGCTACACGATCGTCTATGAAAGAGCGGGCATAGAGGTTGCGCGGTATTCGCTCACCGCATTCAATCCCGTCGATGCAGAGGTCGATGCAGACCGCCGCTTTGCCAAAGGACATCCCGACGTGGACAACACGACTGTTTCCAGACGGCTCGAGACCTAATGCCTAAAGGCCCCAAAGGACAGAAGCGCCCCCGCAGACATAGACAGCAATGCGGAGACGCTAATCCGGCTTCACGCTAATCAAGTCCTGGAATTGGAAGTAGAGGCGTCGGTGAAGGAAATTAGCGGGCTACTCCCCGTGCCGACGAGGTGCCGATCCAAATTAACGGGGCCAAACCGGACTATCCGCTCGCAGCGTAGTAAGTTTCCCCAAACGACCACAACAAAAAGGGCGCCAGCCGAAGCCGACCGGCAGAAGGGCGACTGACCCTTGGTGAAAGAGACGGCATAGCTTCGCCTGATACTGGCGAGGCTGCTGACCCTCGGAGCCAAAGCCGGAGCCGACATAGCCGGAACTGGATAACCTCAATTGGGGAAGGCCAGGGTCACGCGGTCGGCCTTTACATCCCGCTTCAGTGACGCGGGCGAAGTCACCAGGGCCGTTCCGGCGACTTTGGTGACGCCTCTGCAGGTCGGCGAATGAGCAGGGACGCTTACGGCACTTAGCGGACATGCACCGCCTCACCCAACTCGTCCGCAATGCCCCTCCAAAGCGGACGTGTGAGGTGCTGCTACTCAAGTAGTGCTTATGAGTAATCCCTAGTTTTCGACCGCGCCTTCGTTCACGTCGGCACTCGGAAGAGAGCCCGGACGATCGGGATCAGGCCCCCCAGGGACATATGTGATCCGCACGTCTATTGGAGGATGACTTGGGCCCTCGCCCTTACCAAGGTGCTCAACCGCTGCCAGCCGCGGATGCATAAAAGGAGCAGCCGCCTTCGCCATTTCATCCCTACGCCTCACGTCCGCTTTTTCGTCTCGAATCACAGACAGCATCCATTCGAGAGGCGTAATCCCAGCTTCGGCGGCAGCATCGGCAATTTCCCTTGTTTTCCTGGTCGCCGACCCTAGTTTGCGGCCGGCTCCTGGGCGCTTCCCACCCAACTTCGCCATTGATAATTCCTGATTCAATTCACTCCAGCTCTCTAGTCGCTGGTGGCACGTTTCGTTGCCCCACAGTATGCCCCCTGAGGAAAAACTTCAATATAATGGTTTAGAAAATGGCTTAAATTAATGGAAAACGCGCATAAGGAAAGGTGGTCTACGGCCACCTATCCTCTGGCCAAGACGCACGGGATGCCCCCACCACGCGGGTGGGATGGGCCTCTAGGGCGCGTACCCCGACAGCCAAATGCTGATTTGGATGTGCCGCCCAGCGTCCGTTATTGAGGGTAAAGCGGACATAACGGAGACTTCTCGGTATGTCCGCTAATGACCCATAGCGGACATTGCGCGGCGTGGCGGGGGCGCATCGCAAAAGCCGCATAGGCACGCATGTGGGCGCCTACGCCTCACCGTCGGTCCTGAACGGCTAAGGTCAGGTTCGCGCGGGTTCGATGAACTGCGCTTTTGCCAATGCGGCGAAGATACCCCCCTGCTGCACCAACTCGTCGAAGCTGCCGCTTTCCACGATGCGACCCTGCTCGAAGACGAGGATGCGGCTGGCATTGCGTACGGTGGCCAGCCGATGCGCGATGACGAAGGTGGTACGCCCCTTCATCACCTCGTTGAGCGCCGCGTTCACCTTCATCTCGGTCACGGCATCGAGCGCGCTTGTGGCTTCGTCAAGAATGAGGATCGGCGGATTTTTCAGAATCGCCCGCGCGATCGAGAGCCGTTGACGCTCTCCCCCGGACAGATTCCGGCCGCGCTCTCCGACTATGGCATTAAGGCCGCCTTCGTGACGCTGAATGAAATCGAGCGCCTGCGCGCGCTCGCAGGCTTTGAGAATGTCCGCGTCGGTGGCGTCGGGATTGCCCACGCGTAGGTTCTCCGCGATCGACCGGTTGAACAGCAGCGGCTCCTGGAAGATGACGCCGATGTTGCGACGAAGGCTTGCGAGCTTCACGTCTCGGATATCGCGGCCGTCGATTCTTATTGTCCCGGATTGCGGGTCATAGACGCGATAGAGGAGCGCGAGCGCCGTGGACTTGCCGGCGCCGGTAGCACCGACCAGCGCGATGGTCTCGCCCGGCTCGGCGGTGAAGGTGAGATCGGCAACGGCTGGTCTCCGACCGTCATAGGAAACGGTGACGTCCTTGAACTCGACCAATCCGCGGACCTTCTTCAGAGTCACGGCATTCTTGCGATCGCGCACGCCAGCGGTGGTGTCGAGCACGCCGAAGAATTCCTCTAGCCGCGGGGCGTCCATGAAAATGCGATTGGTGAATCTAGCGGCCTGTTCGAGCCGCTGGATGAGTATGCCTGCAAAGGTCATGAACATGACAATTCCGCCGACAGTCGTCTGTCCGCGCGAGAATAGGACCAGTCCGACGAGGAGGATCGCGAGCATGGTCAAGGTCGTGGAGGTCTTGGTGAGCGTGTTGGCCAAGGCCCACCAGGACAGCACCGGGATCTGCGCGCCGAGCAGGCGGTCAACGACATTGCGCAGGTCCCGGACTTCGACCTCCACGCGTGTGAAGCTCTGCACCAATGCGACATTGCCGAGAGCATCCGAGGCGCGCTCGGCAAGGTCGGAATAGTATCGCTCCACCGATTCTTGCAATGCTTCCGTCCTGCGCAGGACCCAAGCGGTCAGGACGACAAAGATCAGGCACAAACCGATCAGCAACAGGCCTAGCCGCCAATTCAGATAGAGGGACATGGGGATCAGCACGAAAATCGACGCGAGCGCTGCGAGATCCTCCCGGAAAAATCCGAGCCAAAGCCACCAAAGCGTATCGGTGCCCGTGAGCATCACCTTCATCAGACGGCCGGAATGCGTGGCACCGTGGAAGCTAAGCGGAAGCTGAAGGACGTGCTCGAAGAATTCAGAGAGCACTGCCTGGCGGCGCCGATGGGCAAGCCTGTCGGCGTAGAGCGCGACGAGCGCGCCGCAAACAATCATGAAAAGACCGAAGCCAACCCAGGCTGCGACCAGTGGAAGTAGATGAGACCACGACAACGCGCGCCCCTGGCCTTGCACGTGAGCGAGCGAATCGATGATGCGGCCGAACAATACAGGCTCGGCGAATTGCGCGGCCGCCAGCGCGACATTCGCAAAAGCAAGCACCCAGCCCAGACGAATCTGCGGGCCGAGCAGACCGAGGACCCGCGCATAAAGGCGAAGAATCGTCATGGGCCATTGTGCGCTGCAAGCCCTCTGCGCGACAAGGCTGGCGCCTTACCGGCCTCAGGTCATGGTGTCGCGAGGTCGCCAAGATGGTCGGAGGGTCCGCTAATGGCACTTTTCGGACATCCCACCTGCACCGACGCCAAGGCGCTGGCGACGCACTCACCTTCAAGGCCTGAGGGGTGTGCCCGCGCGGGCATTCATTCTGGCGACGAAATATTATCTGTTTCGCCTTCTTGCGGTTTGCCCGCAACCAAGGTCACCATTGGACTCCTTTTTCCCCGGCGCTCGATCGTGATGAGGCCGGCCCTCTCAAGAGCGCCAAGGGCTCTCCACTTCGCTTGCCGGGAAATTCCCCACCTCTCCACCTCAACATTGGAGAGCAGGATTGTTTTCTCGTTGTGCTTGAGCCCGCATAAGTGCCAAAGGATAACCCCAACCCCAAGACCGGACCCTGCCCCAACGTGGAGCGCGTGAGCTAGCCAAGGCATAGGAACTGGCCCCTTGAGAAAGCGCCCCCCAAGACTCGGCTTCCTTCTGGTAGGCTTAGCTTCTCCCACTAGAGAGGGGTCTAGACGTAGGCTCTCGATATCTAAGCTAGGTTTACCCATTAGTAGACCCCTATATTAGTATTCTCCTTCAAGAAGGATACAGTAGAGGATATAGACACCTGCCCCTCCTACGTTACTGTCCTGTCACGCCACGGTGACACCAGCCTTGATCCTGCCCCCGACGCCGATCGCGCCGGCCTCGCCAATCAGCTTCATGACCCGAGCCCACATTTCCTCGCCACGCGGATCCGAGTAGCGATTGGGGTAGCGAACGATCTTCACGTCGGTGCCTAACTCGAACCCGGACAGCACGGCGGCCGATGCCTCGCGCATGGCTTCCCGCATGGCATAGGACGGCGTCGTCAAGCCGATGGAGTGGGGCTGCTATCAGCACTGCATCGTGCACGGGGGCGCACACCTCGACGCCTCTCTCGGTGGCGAGACAACACGCGATGCGAAGCATCTCCGCGCCGTTCCCCTGCATGAGGAAATTGCGATGGAACCGGGGATTCGAATTGGCGGTCGCCCGCACCCTCCAGCCGAACGCCGTCTCGAGGCTTCTATGCAGCTCGGCATGATCCACCACGATGTTCGACCATTTCCAGAATTCTTTGTATGTCTCCCGAAACATCCGTAACAGCTCGCGCCCCATGACGGTTGGCTGTCCTATCCTGGCGCCAAGGGCCTCGGCTTCCATCCCGTACTGAACTGCCAGCACACACGCCTTGAACTGTTCCCGTTTGGCGCTGTGCGAGTGCTTGGTCGCGCCCAGAGGGACTGCACCGGCTTGCTTGGCAAAAGCAAGATAGGGATCGCCCGAACGGTAAGCGTCCATCATGACCTGATCACCGGACAACGCCGCTGCGATCCCAAACTCTTGTTGGCTCCAGTCGACATAGGCGAGGCCCATGCCCACCGGCGGCTTGATCAGCCCCCGCAACCATACGCTCGGCCCGTAGATGAACCGGGAGTTGCTCGGCTGATTGCGTCCTGTGCGCGATTGGAAGGCGCTTAACATTACGCGGTTGCGACCATCCGACCCGACCGCCAGTTTCTCTAACCGGAGTTCTGACAGAGAAGAGCGGAGTTCTCGCAACGCGGAGACGGCCGGATGCGCCTTGGCTTGCTGGCGGAAGGTATCATCGCTCAGATCCAGCCGGCCGGTGTCGAGCCGGGGCCATGGGATGCCCATCTTGGCCAACCATGCAGCGAACAGATCGACCTTGAAGGTGCGGCCGTCGTAGACGCCATATTTGGAATCGATGTCGGCAATCAATTGGTCCTGTATTTCGCTCCACCGCTCACGCAGCTTAATCAGGAGCGGAACGTCAATCGGCACCCCGTTATGCTCCATCGTGGCGGCGGCGGCCATATAGCGACCGCGCAGAAGCGCACGCGGAAGATCTATATCCCGGAGCATCGGCGGTAGAAGCTTCGCCAAGCTTGCTACGTCTGCTTCACAATAGTGGAGAACCGCCTTGCTCTCTTCATTGGACCATGGTCCGCCACGTAGGATCAGATCTCGCATGGCGTCCTTCTCGGCCGCGTCCATGCTGTCGATCCCGTAATAGGAAAGCGCTCCGAGAAGGCCGGAACCGCCGGCCGGCCGAACGCCGTTTGTGTGGCACCGAAACTCAGTGAAGAGATCGAGGATGCGGACTGGCTTGGGCCAGCCCAACGCTAGATGGCAACCGATCTCGGCACTCGCGTAGTAGGCAATGAAGAGAGAGTTGGGCCCGACGCTATACGGTGGGAAGAGCCCAAACTCGTCTCTCCACATACGCAGCTTGCGATCGCTTTTCAGTTCATATGCAACCAAACATATCGGGTCGGGTCGGTTGCCCTCGCTGCCATCCTGGGGCCGGAACTCGAAGTCTACGGCCCACACCTCGCTGAATGGCAGGGTGAGCATCACATCGCGCCGCGCAACTTGAGAATCAGGGGATGGTCAGGCCGGTCAACAATCCTTCCCTGGAATGCAATCCTGACCATCTCGTTGAACGGCATATCTGGCCATTCTGGCTCGCCGATATTGGCCGCCGCCTCGGAGATGTCGTAACCGCCGGCCTCCATGTTGGCGACGATACGCACCCATCTCGACTCCGCTTTCTCGACAGCGATTAGAGCGGAGCGGTGCCACGGGTTATGTTTCCCATCCGGCCCCGGCAGTGGCACCGGCCAAAGAAACAAGGTGCCCGCCCGCGTGATGGCTGTGAAAAGCGCCACCGATGTGAACTCACCCATTAGTTCGAGCGGCTAGGGCCGGCGATACCAAGTAGGACTTCGCGATCATCCTTGAGCTCGATAATCGCCATCGGGGAGATCCGAAAGGCGGGATCCGGGTTCACTCTTACAAAATGCTGCTTCTGCGGTTTGCCGACGCGGATCGTGGTGATCAACTTCTTCACCGCGACGCCGTCGCTATACGTCTGATCCAAGCGCAGCGACGCCAGATCGAACGAATCTAGTGCTCCGTCATTCATTGTTACGCCCTCCACTCACTGCTGCCTGTTTATTGGTATCCACAGTCTGTTTCATTTCTCAGTTGGTTTTCACTCGTAGGTCGGTACTGGCCGCCGAGGTCAGTGGCCCTGGCCTCGGCGGGGACGTTTCTTCAGAAAGGGTTCGAGCGGCGACGCTGCTGATAGGGCGATGCAGATTGCGCCCTTAATCATGGCTGCGAGCTTCTGAAGCTCGGTGTCACGCGCGCCGGGATCGAGCTTGGCGAGCTTTTTGAGGTAATACGCCCTGATGTTTTCGCCGAGCTTGGCAAGCTCGTCATCCGACATCATGGAAAAAACGTCGGCGGCCGGATGGACCTTGTATCTTGAGCGCCACTTGCTCGGTGGCCTCGCGGTGACCGTCGCGGCTGCGACTTGATCGGGATCACCTAACCGGTTGTCTGATTTGCCAGCTGGACAGTTTAGAAGGACGTTTGCAGCCTCCGCGGCGGCGTCCCTCGCGCTGTTTAAGGATGCCATTGTTAATCACGCTCCCGTCTTGCGCTGGGCCGCCTTGGCCGCGATCCATTTGTCGATTTCCTCCTCAATCCACAGGTTGCGTCCGCCTCGGCCGAGCTTGACAGGCCGAGGGAACAGCCCGTCGCGGACTAACTTCGAGATCCATTGAGGGGAGAAAGGAATACCTTTTTCGCTCTTGAGCTCGGGTTGCGACAACATCCGCATCGCTTCACCTCCTCGCGCGTGATTGCGCGTGAAGGTTAGTCGCTTACACCTAGGCAGATATATCCGAACTAAGAACGCGTTCTTGCTTCACCGTGATGTCGGACGCTTCGGCCGCTTGGGCCTTGGCCGCGTCTTTGCGGCAAGTCTCACGTAACCTCCATCACGGAGCTCGTGAGCAACCTTGCGGTCGTCACTGAGCCTCTTGGTCCGGCGGCATTCCGGGTAATCGTTGTTGAGCTCAGGATAAAGGACTTCGCCGATCTCACCATCAGTAGCACCACACGCTTCTGCGTCGAGCAGCCGCAGATACAGGACATAGTTTTGTCTGCGGACCTGCTTGGTGCCTCGCGGTGTGATCTTGCCCAGCTTGATACGGTGTAATTGCAGGCCCTTCAGGTCCTCAGCGGCGACCACGATCTGCTCGTCCAGCGGCAGCGACAAGTCGATAACCACAGCAACCTCGCTCTCGCTGAGCGAGGAGGTAGAGCCTCTCAAGTAGCGGGCGGCAGTCGGGAGGAAAAAGGCAAGGCTGGCCATGCCGTCAATGCCGATGGGGAAAGCAAGCCCAAACCGGTTCAGGTCCTCCCTATCAAACGGTTTGAGATAGCCATCCTCGTCAACGTGGTCTCGCCACCATCGCTGATAAATACGATTCCGCCGCAAGAACTCTGCGGCCACCTGTTCTGGCGACAATGCCTCAACATCGGCGTAACCGTTGCGCCAATCGGGGATGACGTTGCGCAGGTCTGGTACCGCCGTGAGTTTAGGCAAGGCGGTCGCCAAAGCTCAAAACGTTCGCCGGCCGCGGCTCGACAATCGACCGGAGCCGGGTAGCCCACATATCCAGTGCCTCGCGCATCTCGTTCAGATATTGGTGTTGATCGTAGACGCGCTGATTTCCCCGCTTGCCGTGCCCTATAACCATTTCGGCAACCTCAAAGGCGACGCGCAGACTCGACAAACGCGTGCGCACTGTGCGCCGGAGGTCATGGAGCCGGAACGGCTCGGACGGATGCCCTAGCTCTTCGGCCATGTAGCGATCAAGGCGCGATTTGGCCTTGCCGTAGTTGATAACCGGCTTCTCGCCGAGCGTTGTCGTAAAGATGAAATTGCCACGCGTGAAGTGCGGGAGACTTTCTAGCACGGCGCGCGCGTCAGCAGAGAGTGGAACCAGGTGCTCAGCCTCGGATTTAAACCTCGCCGCTGGGACCCGAAGCAGCGTTTTATCGGGGCTGATCTCGCTCCAGCTCGCAGAGCCGATCTCTGCTTCGCGGCACCCAGTAAGTAGGAGCAACCGTAATAATGGTCCAAACGGATAGCCGAGTCGATTTGTGGCCCGCCAGAAGGCGCTGAGTTCGTCGTCGCTGAGCACGCGCGTCCTGGGCTTCCGTTCGCCGAAAAATAGCTTGGGCTTGATCTTGTCAGTGGGCGCACCTTCGATTCCGTATGTGCCCTCGTTCTCGGCCCAGGCAAAAAGGCCTCGCAAATGTTGGTACACGAGCTCTGCCATACGGGGGGCGGGACGATCAATGATCGTCCTGAGAAGGTCCTTCACTTCCTCGCGCGTGATTTCGGCGATCGGCCGCTTTCCAAGCGTTGGGAGGAGCTCTACCACGATCGCCCGCCTAGTCTTCTTTTCCGTCCGCTGTTTCGCCACGTGGCGCCTCAGATACTCCTCAGCCACGGCGGTGAAAGTATGTCGCTTCTTCCGCAGCTCCGCTTGCCGCTCGTGCTCGACCTCGACCCTGGGATCGATGCCCCGCTTGATGAGCGCGTTCCACTTGCGCGCTTCCTTATGTGCCTCCTCTAGCGTGAGCTTACCCACCGCGGAGATCTCGCGCCGTGTCGGGTGCTTACTACCGGGAAACCGCCCCACGAGCACATAGGTGCTCTTGCCCTTATCGGTGACACGGACGCCAAACCCAGGAACGGCGGGGTCCATGACCTCGTACCGCATGCCCGCGGGCGCCGGCCTGAGCGCGTCGATGGCCTTTGCGGTGAGCGCCTTCCTTGGCCTCGCCCTGAGGGCAACCAGCTCCTTGACGGTGAGCGGCTTGGCCATGTGGTGATTTCCGCTAATCCTGGGGGGCAACATCGGGGCAACAAATTGAACGCGTGACCACGTTGCCCCAGTTGAAACCAAGTTAAGAGTATTTCGCATAAAGGCAAGGGCATCGAGACCAGGGGGTGAGGCGGATAGGTGGTTCTTTCACCGAGTTTCACCATCAAAAGGTGAGCATCCCCCACCCATCCCCGACCAACCGGGCCTTAACTTGAGCCGGCCTCTTTCAAGAGCGCCGGCTCCTTTTTTAGGTGTGGGTCTCGGTCAGAGCTTCAGGATCAAATCGAGCAGCGCCGACCCCGACAGCAGGCTCCAAACCCCGGCGATCATGGCTGAAAGGCCAAGCCAAATCGGCGAGCGCGCTTGGGCGCGGGCGGCCCGCCAGGCGTTGCGCATGAGAATGGCCGGCCCCGCGAGCACGCAGAGCAAGACCGTCGCCGCCGAAACCAAGACGGATTTCGCGTCGACGCCGAAGCGGAGCGGCTCGCCCGAGACGAGCTGGGCGAAACTTGCCGCAAGGCCCGGGCGACAAAGCCAACGGCCATCACGTAAAGGTAGGACGCCAGAGATTGCATCGGCTCCCCGCCCACACTCGTCCGCCCGAGGGGGCAGTCTAGCGAGGCCGGAGGGACCCGGCTGATTTAATTCTTAAGGATTGTTAACCAACGCGGCAGATGGAGCGAAGGCCTCCGGGAAATGCACTTCCCCGGGGTTAACTCGTCAGGTCGTAGTCGAGGATCGCCATCTGGAATTGATAGGCGGTCTCGCCTTCCTCGTCGTCGCGGAACAAGACTCCAATGAACTCGTCGCCGACATAGACCTCGGCGGAGTCGTCTTTTTGCGGCCGCTGCTTCACCTGGAGGGCCGGCAAGCGGAACACCCGCTGCAAATAACGTTCAAGCTTGATGATCTCGTCCCGTGTCACGCCTTCACCACCCTTATAATGTTGTGATTTTCGCAGATGACCCCAGCCCTAATCGCACGGGCCGGAGCGCCCATCATCGTCGTCCCTGACGAGCTGATCCATGCTGAGCGCAGGCTCCTCGCAACCGGCGGGGCCGATATCTCGCGCCGGCACCCCGGCGACGGTCCGCCGCGCCGGCACGTCATGGAGCACGACGCTGCCCGCGGCTACCCGCACGCAATTGCCGATGGTGATGTTGCCGAGGATCTTGGCGCCGGAGCCCATCATCACGCCGCAGCCGATCTTGGGATGGCGATCGCCATATTCATTGCCGGTGCCGCCAAGCGTCACGCCATGCAGCATGGAGCAATTGTCCCCGATCACCGCCGTCTCGCCGATGACAATGCCGGTGGCGTGGTCGAGCATGAGGCCCTTGCCGATGCGGGCCGCCGGATGGATGTCGACCGCAAACACGCGGCTCGACAAGCTCTGTAGATAAAGCGCGAAGTCCCTGCGCCCGGTCTGCCATAGCCGATGGGCGAAGCGATGGGTCTCGAGCGCCGGAAAGCCCTTGAAGTAGAACAAAGGCTCGAACAGGCGCCGGCAGGCAGGATCGCGCTTGGCGACGGCCATCAGGTCGGCGCGGAAGATATCGCCGAGACCCGGCTCGGCGCTCAGCACCTCATGAAAGGTCTTGTGCAGGAGCCCGGTGTCGACGGAAGGCTGCAACCGCTGCGCCACGGTGTGGCAGACCGCATCCTCGAGCGTCGGCTCGCTCAGAATGGTGGCGTAGATCACGCTGGCGAGCACAGGCTCGTTGGCGCTGGTCTCTTCCGCCTCGCGGCGGACCTGGTCCCAAATCGGATCGTAGCTCTTGATTTGCGGCTTGGCCGCGGCGAAGGGGTTGTTCATTGATAACCTCTACCCGGAAAGCCCGCTTACGGGGATCTCGCTCCCGGCATCACTAGCACGGGACTAAGGCCGCTGGGTTAAAAAGTCGAGCACACCTTGTTTGAAACGGGCATCGCCCACGGCCCTCATATGGTCACGCCCTTCGATATTTAGAAGCTTGGTGTTAGGGATCAGCGCAGCGAGCTCCGCGCCCGAGCCGCCGATCACGTCCTCGGTGCCCACGGCAACGAGGGTCGGAACCTTGATGCCGGCAAGCTGCTCCGCCGTCAGTTTCTCGCGCGGCCCACGCATGCAGGCGGCAAGCGCTGCAAGATCGCTCTTGGTCCCCTCGGCAAAGATCCTGAAGCTGCGCGCGGTGTCGTTGGTGACCTCGTCGATGCTCCTTGCCTCAAGCGCCTTGGCGAGCGGCCCGCTGCCCACCATGCCCCGCACCATGTTGATGCCGAGCCCGCCAAATACGACGCTGCGGACGCGGTCCGGATGCTTGAGCACGAGGAACGCGGCGATGCGCGCGCCCATGGAATAACCCATGACGTCTGCCCGCTCGATGCCGAGATGATCGAGCAAGCGGCGCGCGTCCTCAGCCATCAGCGGGGCGCCGTAGCGCTCCGGTTCATAGAGCTTCTGGCTGTTGCCATGACCACGGTTGTCAAAGGCCACGACGCGGCGCCCGCTCTCCTTGAGCGCGGCGATCCAGCCCGGCCCCTGCCAATTGGTCGCGACATTGGAGGCAAAGCCGTGGATGAGCAGGATCGGTGGCCCCTCGCCCTCGTCGACATAGGCGATGCTCACGCCATCCGAATTGAAGCTCGGCATTCAGCTCTACCGCTCACTGCGCTCTGCAACTATGCTCACGCCCAATCCTCCATAAAAGATAAGAAGCAACTGTCATGACTCAAACGCTGGTGCCCCATCTCGTGAACGATAAAGGCGTCGAACGGATCACGATCGGCGTCAAGGAATTCAAATGCATGGGCGCGACCCCGCCATTCGATCACCCGCACGTCTATCTCGATATGGGCAATGGGGCTGAGCTTGTCTGCCCCTATTGCTCGACGCTCTACCGTTACGATCCAGCGCTTGGCGAGGCCGAGAGCAATCCTGCCTCTTGCGTCTTCGTGACAACCGCGCCGCCCGGCGCGCCGGAGGCTTGAGCGCCCCGCCGATGACGAGGCCTTGGCCGCGGAGCCACGTTCTCATCCTGGGCGGCGGCATTGGCGGCCTCTCCACGGCCATCGCGCTGGCCAAGCGGCGGATGAGCGCGACCCTGCTCGAGCGCTCGAGCTTCGCCGACGAGACCGGCGCCGGCATCCAGCTCGGACCCAATGCGACGCACGTTTTGCGGAAGCTCGGGGCGCTGGAGGCGGTTGAAGCCGCAGGCTTCACGCCCGAGGCCATCTGGCTGTTCGATGCGCTCTCTGGGCGGAAGCTCGCCGCCATGCCGCTCGGGCGCCAGTTGGAGGAACGCTATGGCGCGCCCTACCTCACCCTTCACCGCGCCGACCTTCACGCGAGCCTGCTTGCCGCCGCCCGCGCGCATGGCTCCGTCGAGTTCCGGGAAGGCTTCGACGTGACCGCAGTCGAGACTCCTGCCGATAAGATTGTCGCGCGGACGCCGGACGGCACGGAGGTGGAAGGATCGAGCCTCGTCGCCGCCGACGGGATCTGGTCGGGTGTGCGGCAACAGATCGCCCCGCGCGCGGAATTGCACTTTGCCGGCGCCACCGCTTGGCGCGCGTTATTGCCGCGCGAGTCCGTGCCACCGCCCTTCGATGCCCCAATGGTCGGGCTCTGGCTCGGCCCCAAAGCCCATCTCGTCACCTACCCCGTGTGCGGCGGCAAGGATGTGAACGTCGTGGTGGTGGTCGAGGGCGGCCGCGCCAAATACGGTTGGAACCGGCACGCGCAGCCTGCGGACCTGCCCGGTGCGTTCCACCGCTGGGCTGAACCGGCAAGAGCCTTGCTGGAGATGGCCGAGAGCTGGCGCTGCTGGTCGCTCTATCGGCTCGCGCCTTTGCGCCGCTGGACTAAAGGCCGCGTGGCGCTGTTGGGCGATGCGGCCCATCCCGTGCTGCCCTATCTCGCGCAAGGTGCCGCGCTCGCCATCGAGGATGCGGCAACGCTGGCGGCGAGCTTCGAAGCTTGCGGGGGCGACGCCTTGCTGGCCCTGCCCCGCTACGAGGCGCTCCGCCGCCGCCGCGTTGCCCAAGTCCAGCGTCAGGCGGCGAGATATGGGCGCCTCTACCATCTTCGCGGCCCAGCCGGGCTCACGCGCAATCTCGTGCTCCAGCACCGGAACCCTCACTCGCTCCTGAAAGGCTTCGACTGGCTCTATCGGATCAAGAGCGAGGACGACTAGGAGACGGCCCCGGAGGCCTGTCGCGAGGCGCGACCCGTCAATAAGACCGCACCACCGGCAAGGGCGGACAGCAACGAGCCGACCATCACCGCAAGCTTCGTCGCGGATTCGCGTTCCGCATCAGAGAATGCGAGCAAGCCTATGAAAAGACTTATGGTGAAGCCGATGCCGCAAAGCAGCGCGACGCCGTAGGTCTGGCGCCGCGTGGCACCCGCCGGCAACGCCGCAATGCGTGCCCGCTTCGCCAGAAACACCGAGGCGAGAATCCCCGTCTGCTTGCCGAGAAAGAGACCGCCGACGACGCCGAGCGACAGCGGCGAGACGAGCGCGGCGACGCCGGTCGCGGCAAGCGATACGCCGGCATTGGCAAAGCCGAATACCGGCAGGACGAGGAAGGCAACCCAGGGCGACAGCGCCCGCTCCAGAGCGTGCAGCGGCGAATGCGCGCCGTCCGCCTTGTTTGGCCCTCCAAGTGGTATCGCCATGGCGAGCAGGACGCCCGCAAGGCTCGCGTGAATGCCCGAGAAGAGCATTTCGCTCCAGAGCAGTAGCCCTAGCAGGAGATAGGGCGGAAGCCGCACCACGCCGAGCGCGTTGAGCCCGTACAGCGCCGCCGACGTTAGCGCGGCGAGCCCGAGCGCGGCGAAGGACACGTCGGCGGCATAGAAGATGGCGATGATCAGGAAGGCGCCGAGGTCGTCGATGATGGCGAGCGAGGTGAGGAACACCCTGAGCGAGCCCGGCACGCGCGAGCCGAACAGCGACAGCACGCCGAGGGCGAAGGCGATGTCGGTCGCGGTCGGGATCGCCCAGCCGCGCCAGTTCTCGGCATGGGCCGCGTTGACGGCCATGAAGATCAGCGCCGGGACGAGCATCCCGCCGAGGGCGGCGATCAGGGGCAGCGCGCGCCGCGGCCAGGTATCGAGCTGACCTTCCAACATCTCCCGCTTGATCTCGAGCCCGACCAGCAGAAAGAACAGGGCCATCAGCCCGGCGTTGATCCAATGCAGGACATCGAGACCCGCGATGTGCGCGTGCAGCGCCGCCGTGTAGTTCTCCGCAAGCGGGGAGTTCGCCACGGCGAGGCCAAGCGCCGCGCTTCCCATCAGCACGAGCCCGCCCGCCGCTTCGGATTCGATGAAGCGCTTGAACGTCTTTGTGGTGCGGCGTGAGGCAGACATGGAGAACCGTTTCGGCGACTTGCCGTTCGATCCTATAACCGCCGCTCAAGCCCGCGCCAAGCCAAGCGCCTGGCGTGCCCGCAGTCTAGTGGCCGGGAGTGCCGGCGCGGCCCGTCTCGTAGAGAAACCACACGCGCCGCTCGGCCTGGTCGATCCACACCTCGATCAGGCTCGTCGTCGCTACGTCGTTCTCCTCTTCGCAGAGGTCATGCGTCTCGCGCATGCTGGCGATCAGGGCCTGATTGTCGGAACGGAGCTCGGCCAGCATGTCGAGCGGGTCGACATAGTCGGCATCGTTGTCGGGGATGCGCTGGAGTCGCGCGATCTGGCCGATCGAATGCAGCGTTAGCCCGCCAACTTTCCGCACCCGCTCGGCGATCTCGTCGGTGGTGGCGAAAATCTGATCGGCCTGCTCGTCGAACAGCAAATGATAGTCGCGGAAATGCGGCCCGCTGACATGCCAGTGGAAGTTCTTGGTCTTGAGATAAAGAGCGAATGTGTCGGCGAGCAGCACGTTGAGCGCGCTGGCGATGTCGCGGCGTGCATTGGCGCCGAGATCGGTCGGGGTGGTGAGCGGCGCCTTGCGCCGGTCTTTCGGGGTCGCTTCCTTGCTCATGGGGATGCCTCCTTCAACGTTGGGAGTTATGTCGCCGCCGATATATAGCAGGGCTCCATTCGCGAAGTTATCGCACCTTGCGTGAGATTTTTCACGCTTGCGCAAATTGACGCAGAACCTCTCGCAGCTTTCACGCGACCTGGGTTCCCTTGCATTGAGCCGATCGCCTCGGCTCCGCTATGTTCGGCTCCCGCCCCCCAGACCCTCGAAGGAGTGCATCATGTTCATTGCGATGAACCGGTTCAAAGTGAAGAAGGGTTCGGA
Organism: uncultured Alphaproteobacteria bacterium; assembly: GCA_963839245.1. Lineage (GTDB taxonomy): Bacteria > Pseudomonadota > Alphaproteobacteria > Rhizobiales > Methyloligellaceae > Methyloceanibacter. Next base: position 15,893 of record CAWIUJ010000003.1, read on the forward strand.
GCACGACTTCGAGCAGGTCTGGCTGACGCGCAAGACGCATTTGGACGAGGTGCCGGGCTTCGTCGTCTTTCATCTGCTGAAAGGTCCGGAGCGCGACGACCATGTGCTCTACGCCTCGCACACCATCTGGCGTTCTCAGGCGCAGTTCGAGGCTTGGACGCGGTCCGAAGCCTTCCGCAAGGCGCATGGCGGGACCGGCGCCAACAAGCCGCTATATCTCGGCCACCCTGAATTCGAAGGCTTTACCGTCCTGCAAGAGGTGAAGGCGGACGGCGCGTCAGTGTCGCCGCCGAATAGCAGCGAGCGCCCGCGATGCGTCAATTGACGCGCGTGACCTCGACCAAATTGTCGGAGAAGGTCGGCGCGCGGCCGAGGCCAGAGTGCGCGTCAGACGAGATCGAGTTGACCGACCCATCCGAGCGGTTGAGCGAGCGCCAGTAGCCGAGCGTCGCCACGACGATGCCGGGGTTCACGTCATCGGTCACCCGCGCCACGCCCTCGAAGTCGCCGCGCGCGTTGAACACGCGGACGGGATCGCCTTCGCGGATGCTCCGCTTGGCCGCGTCGGCGGTTGAGATCAGCACGAACTGATCGCCCTGCCCTTTGATCTTGTGCGGCTCATTGGCGTAGCAAGAGTTCAAGAAGCCGTGGCTCTTCGGCGAGATGATGTTGAGCGTATAGAGCTTGGCCTGTGCCGGGTTGGTTTCCGGGCTCTCGCGCATCGGCACATAGCCAGGCAACGGATCGACCGCCTCGCCGCATTGGTCGCCGTCATACATCATGCGGAACGGCCCGGCGACGAAGTTCTTAGCGTCGTGCAGCAGGAACTCGACCTTGCCGGACGGCGTAGGAAACTTACCGTCCTTATGCGGGGTGCGCGTATCGGCCGAGCCTACATCGATTTTGAAATAGCCGTGCTGCTTGAAATACTCCATGTCGACGCCGGCCATCTTCGGATCGCCCCAATTGATGTAGTAGGCGGCGAGCTCGCTGTCCGTCATTTTGAAGATCGGATCGTCGAAACCCATTTCCTTGCCCAAGCGCCGCCACATCTCCGATGTCGGCAAGCACTCGCCCGGCGGATCGATCGCCTTTTGATTGTACGTGAAATAGAAGTGCCCCCACGACCACATCATGTCCTCGGCTTCGCCGGCCATGGCGGCGGGAAGCACGATGTCGGCATATTTCGCAGTGTCGGTGAGAAAGTGCTCGGCGACCACGGTGAACAAATCTTCGCGCTGCAAGCCCTTCACGATCTTGTTCGTTTCCGGCGCCTGCGACACCGGGTTGGTGCAGTAGACAAACAGGCTCTTGATTGGCGGATCGAGCTTCATTTCCCCGGTGAGCGCTCTGCCGAGCTGAAGGTTATTGACCGCGCGCGTGCCGGGCTTGATCCAGTCGCCGCGGGACACCTTCATCCAATCGACGGGGAAGTCCCAGAGCGGCATTTGCAAGAGACCGCCGCCGACATGCTTCCATGAACCGACGAGCGCCGGCAGCGAGCACACCGCGCGGATCGCCTGTCCACCGCCGGCTGTGCGCTCGAGCGCGACGCCCAAGCGGATCACGCTCGGCTGCGCGGTCGCGAACTCCTTAGCGAACTTGGCGATATCTGCGGCTTTGACGCCCGTGACCTTCTCCACGTATTCGGGCGTAAACTCGGCCGCCCGCGCTTTGAGCTCGGCATAGCCATGAGTGTGCTGATCGACATAGTCCTGATCGATCAGGCCTTGGCTGATGATCGAGTTGATGAAGCCCATGGCAAGTGCGCCATCGGTGCCGGGCTTCGGGCAGATGTGCCAATCCCCGGCCTTGGCCGTGCGGGATCTAAAGGCGTCGATGACCACGACTTTCGCGCCGCGCTTCTGCGCTTCGAGCACGAACGGCCAATGATGCAAATTGGTCGAGATCGAGTTGCAGGCCCAGATCACGATATATTTGGAATGAACGAAGCTTTCAGGATCGACGCCGCCGGTCGGCCCGACCGTCATCAGCCACGCGGTCGAAGAGCCCGACGCGCAGAATGTCTTCTCATTCACGGTTGAGCCGAGACGATTGAAGAACGGGTCGCCCGAGTTGATGCCCTGCACCAGGCCCATATTGCCGAGATAGCTTTGCGGCATGATCGCTTCGGCGCCGTAGGTGGCAATGATCTCGCGCCAGCGCTTGCCGATCTCGGGAATGGCTTCGTCCCAACTGATCCGCTCGAACTGCTTGGACCCTTTCGGCCCCGTCCGGCGCAGCGGATACATCAGCCGATCCGGGTTGGCGTGATGATCGTGGAAGTCCTTGAGCTTGACGCACAGCCCGCCCCGCGTCATCGGGTGGCTTTTGTTACCGCGAACCTCGACGAGCTTGCCGTCCTCGACCTCGTAGATCATGGCGCACGTATCCGGGCAGTCATGCGGACATGCCCCGAAAAACGTGCTGCGCTTGAGCTGCTCGTTCATGTGCGATCTCCCTTGACCCTTGGATGCCGGCTCTTGACGGCCGATGATGCCCGTCAACCTACGGAGCCCTCGCATTTCTGTCGATCAGAAATCCGAATGGGGCGATCAGAGGCAGGGCTTTGCAACCCGAAATTTCGATAACACTAGACGGGGCGACAGCACCTCGCATATATCCCGAGGATACCGGCCGCCGAGTTATTGGCCCAAATCAGCTCCTTTCCAGTGACGCCCGCATTGCCTGCGACCACGCCAATTGAGCTTATCGACCGCTGCCCCCTGGGAGGCGCTTTTGAACCAGGCAAATTCGCTCGACCAGGCGCTCGCGGAGGCCTTTCAGAAGGCAGACCGCCTCGATGCCCCGCTCGCCGAACGGCTCAAACTTTACCTTGGCAAGTCGCGCTCGCTCCTGCCGGAGCTGGAGGCGACCTACGATCAACTCGTTGCGCGCCTTGCCGCCAATGCCCCGGGTAGCCAAGTACCGGCACTCGGCGAGGTCATGCCCGATTTCTGCATGACGGACAGCGATGGCCGGGTCGTATACCTTGCGTCGCTGCTGGCAGCCGGGCCGCTTGTCATCAGCTTCAATCGCGGGCCCTGGTGCGACTATTGCGGTCTCGAGTTGCGCGCGCTCGCCCGTGCCTATCCCGACATCGTGGCGGCGGGAGGCGACGTGGTCTCCATCGTGCCGGAGACGGCGAAATATGCGAAGACGCTGCAAGCAACACGCGGCCTGCCTTTCCGCGTCCTGACCGATCTTGATCTCGGCTACGCGTTGAGCTTGGGGCTGGCGTTCTGGGTCGGCGAGACGATCATGGCGATGTACAAGGCCTTCGGCATCGACCTCGCCCAGTTTCAAGGCAATGACGGCTGGTTACTGCCGGTCCCCGCCACCCTCGTGGTCGGCAGCGATGGGCACGTCAAGGCGCGCTTTGTCGATCCCGATTTCCGCCATCGGCTGCCGATGGAAGACGTTCTGCGCGCGGTCAAAGGCGACACAGCCTAAGTCCCGCCTCCGTCGCCCCGCCCCCGCTAGCCAGGCCGGACGAGAGCATCTGGGCAAAGGCCGCCGAGCAAAAGTTTTGTGTATCGGCAATCCTTGATCGCGCTCTAAACTGCGCCATCGTCAATCGGGGGGAGAAAACACATGTCACTCGGTACAATTCTGATCATCATTTTGATTTTGATTCTGCTCGGCGTCATCCCGACCTGGGGTCACAGCCGCGACTGGGGCTACGGCCCGTCGGGCATCGTCGGCCTCGTTCTTGTCATCCTGCTCATATTGCTGCTGCTCGGCAAGATTTAGGCATAGCGAATGGCCAGGGTTGCGGGGTCATCATCGGCGCCCGCGATCCTCGTCTTCTTTATTCGGAATTTGCCGCTTCTTGCGGCGGCGGCAGGACGCGGCTGCTGCTTGGGCGGACTACTGCCCCGACTGCATTTGCCGGCCCGACCTCGAGGCTAGCGCGCAGCAGAAGGAACAGAGCGAGCCCATTGAGCAGGTGCCAGGCAAAATGGGTGCCGATCTTGCGACCCTCGATGACGTAAGCGTCGCATAGCGCAAGGTCGAGCGAGCGCAACGTCACTGATACTGTAAACACAGCCGCGGCCCAGAGGATGTAGGGCGCCGCCTGATGCTTCCGCTCGGCGAGCAACCCGCCGACGACGACCATGGCGAGAAGGCCCGGCAGATAGACGAGGCTGCCGTTCAGGCATTCCGACGCGCCGGTCGCCGCCGCTGCGTCCGGGAAGCCGATTCCCCCGATCCAGCATCTAAGCTCCGTGGTCAGACCCACGATGGCGGCGAAGCCCATCAGCGTCAGCACGGTCCAACCGGGCGGCACGCCCAAGAAGCGGTTCAGGGCAAAGCCGAGATAGGCGAGTATGAACACATCGATCGGCACTACATCGGCAAGCATCGCGACCCGATCGGCCATGAGATGGAAAGCGAAACTGCCGAGTCCTATCAGGAAGACGAGCGCGATGAGGAGGACATGGTCGGCGCCGCGTGCCGCTTTCGGCCGGCGCAGCAGCAGCCAGAGGCCGGCGAGCCCCGCGAGCAGGAAGGCGGCGTTGCTAGCGGCATTGACCGGCTCGGCAAGAAGCGCCTCGCTCGTGCCGCGCTCGCAATAGAGAAACACGTGCTGGCTCAGGGTCATGATCCTTGCCCCCCGTCGGGCTAGGAAGCGCCGGGCGTTGGTGAAGGTTCCGCACCTTCGCAACTTTCCATTCCCACCCCTGCGGCGTATGTTCGGCTCTTAAAAGACGGGGATGAGCGGATGCAGGGACCGATGACCATGCTGGAAAGATGCGCGTTGCGGCTTGCCGTTGTGAGCGTGGTAACGGCAGGCGCCCTCGCCTCGATCCTGGCCGCGCCCGCCTCGGCGGAGAGGTGGCGGGGCGAACCAGACAATTCCACATATCCACACATTACCGTGCCGAGCCAAAAGGACGCGTCGGAAAGCATCTCCGGAGCCGTCCGCTCGACGCCGCGCGGCGACCAGGTCCGGCTCCCTGGCGGCACCTGGGTGCCGTGCGGCTTCAATTGCTATTTCACCTTGCGCAACGCGACGGTCGATTTTTGGCGCCGTTACGACGTGTTCCCGCAATAAGTAGGGCACGCTTATGCTCGCGACCTCCTCAGGATGAGGAGGATTCGAACAGACTCGCCTCCCTATTGATCCTGTGGGATGTCCTCCTCGTCGGGCGGCGCCCCATCCTCCTCGTCGCCATCGCTGCTCGCCGGCATGCCGAGGCTCGCCTTGCAGGCATCCTCGAACCCTTCACTTTTCGACATCAAATCCTCGAGCGTCGGGTAGCTCGCGGCGTCCTGGTCGGTGATCTCGTCCTTGTGCATCTTGGTGAGCATGTCGACGTCGGTCTGGCTAAGCTTATTCTCCCCGAGCTTGCCGATGATGCACTCGCAGTAGATTTGCGGCGTCACCTTGCTGCCCGCCTCCAATCCCGGCTCATCGGTGACCACGGGGTCCACCACGCAGGCAGCAAGGAAGGCCTCGGTGTTGAGCTTTGCTTGCGGCGTCTCCTTCGGTGCGGCTTCCGCGGCGGAGACCGTGAGGATCGCAAAACCGGCGAGGATGCATCCACGCATCAGACGATCGACCATATTATTCCCTCCCTGGCGTGCGGAGCCGCTCCGGAAGCGGAGGCTCAACTGACGCTCCTAAGCATAGGAAATGAATCGATCTTCGGGCAACTGCGAGAAGGCGGAGCGCCGCTCTATGCTTAATTCAGTCTACCACACCCTTACTTCTTCGGCAGCGCCAGCCGGATGTGTAGCTCTTTCAGCTGCTTCTCGCTCACCTCGGAGGGTGCGCCCATGAGCAGGTCCTCGGCCTGCTGGTTCATGGGGAACATCACCACCTGCCGCAAATTCTCCTCGCCGCAGAGCAGCATGACGATGCGGTCGATACCCGGCGCGATACCGCCATGCGGCGGCGCGCCATATTGCAGAGCCCTGAGCATGCCGCCGAAGCGCTGCTCGAGGTCTTCCTTCGCATAGCCCGCGATGGCGAAGGCCTTCTCCATGATGTCGGGCTTGTGGTTCCTGATGGCGCCGGAAGAAAGCTCCACGCCGTTGCAGACAAGGTCGTATTGATAAGCGAGGATATCCTCCGGCTCCTTGGTCTCGAGCGCCTCGAGCCCGCCTTGCGGCATGGAGAACGGGTTGTGCGAGAAGTCGATCTTCTCCTCCTCGTCGTTCCACTCATACATCGGGAAATCGACGACCCAGCAGAACTCGAAACGGCCCGGCGCGATCACCCCGAGCTCGGTGCCGAGCCGCGTGCGGGCGCGGCCGGCAAAATCGACAAACTCCTTGGGCAGCCCGGCGACGAAGAACGCGGCGTCGCCCCCTTTGAGATTGAGCTGCTCGCGGATCGCTTTGGTGCGCACCGGCCCGAGATTGTTGGCGATGGGTCCCTTGCCCGCGGCGTCGGCCTCGCCCGTCGCGCCGCTCGAAGGTTTCTCGAAGCTGATATAGCCGAGCCCAGGCTGTCCCTCGCTTTGCGCCCAGGCATTCATGCGGTCGCAAAAGGCGCGAGAGCCGCCGCCCGGCGCAGGGACCGCCCAGATCCGCGTGTTCACGTCCATCTCGATCATGCCGGCGAACAGCTTGAAGCCCGAGTTCCGGAAATGCTCGGTCGCATCCTGCATCTCGATCGGGTTGCGTAAGTCCGGCTTGTCGGTGCCGTATTTCCGCATCGCTTCGGCATAAGGAATGCGCGGGAATTTCGGCGTCACCGCCTTGCCCATCCCGAACTCCTCGAACAGCCCGCGCATGATCGGCTCGAGCGTGTCGAATACGTCCTCTTGTGTGACGAAGCTCATCTCCAGATCGAGCTGGTAGAACTCCCCCGGCGAGCGGTCGGCGCGAGCATCCTCGTCGCGGAAGCAGGGTGCCACCTGGAAGTAGCGGTCGAAGCCCGCGATCATGATCAGCTGCTTGAACTGCTGCGGCGCCTGCGGCAGCGCGTAGAACTTGCCCGGATGGACCCGCGACGGCACGAGATAGTCGCGCGCGCCTTCCGGCGAGGACGCGGTAAGGATCGGGGTCTGGAACTCGAAGAATCCCGCCTCGCGCATTCGGCTCCGCATCGACCAGATGATCGCCTGCCGCTTCATGATGTTCACATGCAGGCTCTCGCGCCTGAGGTCGAGGAAGCGGTATTTGAGCCGCGTCTCCTCGGGGTAATCCGGCTCGCCGAACACCGGCAGCGGCAGCTCCTTGGCCTCGGACAGCACCTCGATGGCGCGGACCCTGAGCTCGATCTCGCCGGTCGGCAGATTGGGATTGATGGTCTCGGCCGAGCGGGCGACCACCTCGCCATCGACGCGCACCACCCATTCGGGCTTCAACCTTTCAGCGTCAGCGAAGGCAGGCGACGCCGGATCCACCACGCATTGGGTGATGCCGTAATGGTCGCGAAGATCGATGAACAGGAGCCCGCCATGGTCGCGCAGCCGGTGCACCCAGCCGGAGAGCCGGACGGACTTCCCGACGCTGTCTTTGCGAAGCTCGCCGCAGGTTTCAGTGCGATAAGGGTGCATGGCCAGAAGGTAGGAGTGCGGGGTTGGGGTCGCGCGGAACAGCGCATGGGATCCCCCGCTTTGTCAAGCGAGGCTAACGCAGCGCTGCGGCCATACGCCTTGCCACCAACAGCGCACTTTGCGTCGCACCGTGGGCTGAGCTATATCCGCATCCCATGCATCTCATCACGCGTACCGAAGAACTGGCCGAAGCATGCGTGCGGCTCGGCAGCACCCCGTTTGTCGCGGTGGACACCGAATTCATGCGCGAGCAGACCTTCTGGCCGAAGCTCTGCCTCATCCAAATGGCGGCCGAAGGCACCGAGCTGCTGGTGGACAGCCAGGCACCCGACCTAGACCTCACGCCCTTTTTTGACCTGATGGTCAACGAGAAGGTGGTGAAGGTCTTTCACTCCGCTCGTCAAGACGTTGAAATCGTTCATCATCTGGCACGGGTGATCCCCCATCCGATCTTCGACACCCAGGTTGCGGCGATGGTCTGCGGCTTCGGCGAGGCGGTCAGCTACTCGATGCTGGTGAAGCGGCTATTGAACCTCAATCTGGACAAGACCTCGCGCTTCACCGATTGGAGTCGTCGGCCTCTGTCCGACCGCCAGCTCACTTATGCGCTGGGCGACGTCCAGCACTTGCGCGACCTGTACCCCAAGCTCCGGGCCCAGCTCGACCGCTCCGAACGCGCGAGCTGGCTCAACGAGGAGATGGCCGTGCTCACCGATCCAGCCACCTATGAGCTCCATCCCGAGCAAGCCTGGAAACGGCTCAAAATGCGCATCAAGACGCCGAAATCGTTGGCGGTACTGATGGAGCTTGCCGCTTGGCGCGAGCGCGAGGCGCAAAGCCAGGACGTGCCACGCGCGCGCATCCTGAAAGACGAGGCGTTGTACGACATTGCGAGCCAGGCGCCCCGGACGGCGGAGGATCTCGGCTCGCTCCGCACCCTGCACAACGGCTTTGCCCGCTCCACCCGCGGCCGCGCCGTGCTCGAGGCCGTGACCAAAGGCCTGGAGCGCGATCCGAAGACCGTGCCGCCCATCGAACGCGGCGAGCCGATGCCGCCCGAGGCGCAAGCCGTGGTCGATCTGTTGCGCGTGCTGCTCAAGGCCACCGCGGGGCGCCATGGCGTGGCGCCGAAGCTGATCGCAACGAGCGACGAGCTCGAGGAGATCGCCCGCACCGACGACACCGACGTTCCGGTGCTGCGCGGGTGGCGCCGGAAACTGTTCGGCGAGGATGCCTTGGCGCTTAAGCGTGGCGAACTAGCGCTCGTCATCGAACGCGGCGAAGTGACGGTGCTACCGGCCGGCGCGCCAAAGGCCAAGGGCGAGCGTAGCGGAACGGCGTGAGCCCCGCGCCCTTGGCCGCCTCTGGCGGGCACCGACCCCGCAGGGCAGGACCCGATGGATGATCCGAGACATGCGGAGACCTTCGCCATCGCCGCCGCAAGCCTGGCGATCGGAGGCTCCTTTCTGATCAGCCCATGGAAGTCCGATCTGGGCTTTCTCGCCAATCTGCTGTCGGCGCGAATCGAGCTCGGCGGGGCGAGCGTTTCCTTTCATTTGGTGCTGCTGGTCTCGGCGGCTCTACTTGCATGGGCGGCCTATCTGAAGTTCGTGCGCGCGAGGCCTTCTTAGGCCGGACGCTATCGGAGCGGGCTCCGCTTCCGCTTGGCCATCCGCACTTTCACCGAGGCACGGACGTCCTCGGGCAGCTCGTCGAGCGCTTCGAGCAGGGTCTTGAGCTCAGTGCGGAGCCCATGGATCTGATCGATGAGGTTGAGCAGGACCGGCACCTGCTCCTCGTCGAAACCGAGCTTATCCTCGAGGTCCCGGATCAGCGCCGCCCGCGCCATGTCGGCTTCGGAGAAAGGCTGCTTGGCCTTGGCCGCTGGCCTGATCCAGCCCTGCCGCACCCACACGCGAAGCCGCGTCACGGTGAGCTGCTGGACCTTCGCAACGATGTCGCGCTCGCTCAGCATCAGGCCTGCTCTTTAAGCTTCCGCCGCGGATCGTAGCCGTGCTTGCCGCGCCACTCTTCCGCGAATGTCTTCAGATCCTCGTCGACGTGGTCCGGCATGACGACCGTGAGCTTGACCATCTGGTCGCCATGCTTGCCGGCCTTGCTCCTGATGCCGCGGCCTTTCAGGCGAAGCGTCTTGCCGGTGTTGGAGCCGGGCGGCACCGTGGCGAAGACCTTGCCCCCGATCGTCGGCACCTCGACCTTGCCGCCAAGCACCGCCTCGTCAAAGGTGATCGGCACCTCGACGACGATATCATCGCCCTCGCGCTTGAAGACCGGGTGCGGCCGCACCAGGATCTCGACCAGCGCGTCGCCCGACGACGCGCCGCCAACACCCGGCATGCCTTTGCCCTTCAGGCGCATCACCTGACCTTCCTCGACGCCGGCGGGGATCGTCACGTCGAGGGTGCCCCCGTCAGGCAGCGTGATGCGCTTCTTGGCGCCGTTCACCGCTTCGAGGAAATCTATTTCCAGCCGATATTGCGCGTCGGATCCGCGCATGGCGAAGCGCTGCCCGCCGCCCCGCGCGCCCGCCCCCTTGCCGAACAGATCGCCGAACAGATCGGAGAAACCGCCAAGATCATCGTAGCCGGCGGTCGAGCGATAGCGCGCGGCATCCTCGCCGCCGGCATATTCGCGATAATAGCGCTGTTGCGGCCGCTCCTGCCCGCTCGCGTCGATCTCACCCGCATCGAAGCGCCGGCGCTTCTCGGCATCGCCCAGAATATCGTAGGCCGCGGTGACCTGCTTGAACTTCTCCTCGGCGGTCTTGTCCCCCGGATTGAGATCGGGGTGCAGCTTCTTGGCGAGCTTGCGGTAGGCCTTGACGATGTCCTCGGCGCTGGCGGTGCGCGCCACGCCGAGAACCGAGTAGAGATCATCTGCCATCTATGGACTCAGAGCTGGTGCTTGCGGCGCGAATGTCACGATACGCCAAGGCTGACGTTCACTCTTACCATAATCATTTGGCAAAGGCGGCCTCGTCCAGCACGTTGAAAGTCAGCTTGCCGCCCGCTGGAAGGACGGTCCGACGCGAATTTCAGCGTCGCGGTCGAGCAGGCTCGCCAAGGCCTTGAACCGGCGATCGACGCGCTCGCCGTCGAGATTGGAATATGGCTCGGGCAAGCTCCAGACGAGCCGGTTGCCCTCATAGGTGATCGGCGTGTTGGTAAGCACGCCAGGCATCGAGGCCGAGACCATATGCGCCGCTCGGAACGCGGCCCCGAGGATGCGCGCCCGCTTCAGCATGTCCTTGTCGACGAGCTCGATCAGGCTTGGGTTAAGCTCGTCCTTGATCGTGCCTTCGTTGCGAAAATAGACGGTGAGCGCGAGGAAGGCCCTGCCCGGATGGTCGACGCCGACGAAATTGCCATGGGCGACGAGGTTCAAGCTCTGGATGCCGCGATAATCGGGGTGGGCGTGCCAGCCGATGTCGGACAGAAGGCAGGCCGCATGGCGCAGCCTCGTCTGCTCCGGCGTCTCCGCGAGGTTCGGCCCTCGAAACAGCGCGTCGGTCCAGAAGCACAGCTCATAGGCGCTGTCGATGGAGCGCGAGCGGCGCCTGGCAAGGTCATCGCACGCCGCGATCAGCGGGTCTTTCCCTCGCTCATCCTCGCTCAGCAATTCGTAGAGCAGGCCCTCGCGGATGCCGTAGACGGAGATCACCATGGCGCGGGGCTTGACCACCCGGAGCAGTCTTTCGAGCACCAGCGCGCCGTAAGGAATGGTTTCGCGCCGCGCGCTTGAAATATCGCGGATGCCGGCGAGCGAGCTTTGCGACTGCTGATCGAGAAGGCTCGCGAATTTGAGCGCGTCGGCGAGCTCGATCCGGTAATTGTGCATGATGTTCAAAGGGTAGTTGGTCTGCGTCATGTGCAGCCGGGCAAGCGCGCGCCAGGTGCCGCCGATGGCGTAGAAATCGCGGTCCTTGCCCTTCTCCAGCCAATCGACCTTGGCAAGCTCCGCATCGACGATCTCGCGCGCCCGCTTCAGATTGCCCCCCGCGGCATCGATCAGCCGCAAGCTTCCGAGCGGCAGCGTCGCGGCGTCGCCTGGCCTACCCTTGCGCACATCGATCAGCTCGAGGCTGCCGCCGCCGAGATCACCCACAAACCCGTCGGCATCGTGAATGCCGCCGATGACGCCAAGCGCCGCGAGCTCAGCCTCCTCGGTGCCCGACAGCACCTTGATCGGCGCCTCGAGCGCCCGTTCCGCCCGGGCGATGAAATCTAAGCCGTTTTCGGCTTCGCGCGCCGCAGCGGTGGCGATGGCCTCGACCCGCGTCACGCCCATCTGGTCGATCAGCGCGCGAAAGCGCCGCAGCGCCCGAAGCGCCCTCGCCACGGCATCGGCGCCGAGTCGCCCCGTCGAGGTGAGCGATCGCCCGAGCCCGCACAACACCTTCTCGTTGAACAGCGGCGTCGGCGCGCGGGTGGCGCCCTCATAGACCACGAGCCGGACCGAGTTCGATCCGATGTCGACCACCGCGACTGGGCTCAGCTCTTTCCTGCGGACCATGACCTCTGAGGCTCGGATATTTTAGCTCGACCCGACCAAGCGTGCGAAACGCGGCGGCATGTTCTCCTGAAGCGAAGTGCCGCGGCCGGACAGGCTCGGATTGGTCATGAAATAATCTTGCGCGCTGAACGGCTCTTGCCCCTTCCCGGGCCGGAGCCGCTCGGAGCTGCCATCGGGCCTGACCCGCCAGCTCTGCACATTGTCCTTGAGATTGGCCACCATGATCTGATCGAGAATCTGCTCGTGCACCGTCGGGTTCTTGATCGGCACCATGGCTTCCACACGACGATCGAGGTTGCGCGGCATCATGTCGGCCGAGCTGATATAGACGGTGGCGTTGCGATTGGGCAAGCCGTGGCCCGCTCCGAAACAATAGATGCGGGAGTGCTCCAGGAAGCGGCCGACGATGCTCTTCACGTGGATGGTCTCGGAGAGATGCGGCACGCCGGGCCTGAGGCAGCAGATGCCACGCACGACAAGGTCGATCTCGACGCCCGCTTGGCTCGCTTCGTACAGCGCGTCGATGATCTCGGCATCGACCAAGGAGTTCATCTTCATCCAGATCGCCGCCGGGCGCCCCGCTTTGGCGTGGTACATCTCCTCGCGGATGTGATCGATGATGCGCGCCCTGATGCCGTGCGGTGAAACCGCCATGGCTTCAAGCTCGGCCGGCTCCGCATAGCCGGTAACGAAATTGAAAATGCGGCTTAGATCGTGGCCGATGGTACGGTTGGCGGTGAAGAAGGAGAGGTCGGTGTAGATCTTGGCCGTGACCGGGTGATAATTGCCCGTGCCGACGTGGCAATAGGTTGCTAGCTCGCCGCCCTCGCGCCGCACGATCAGGCTGAGCTTGGCGTGGGTCTTGAGCTCGAGGAAGCCGTAAACCACCTGCACGCCCGCGCTTTCCAAATCACGTGCCCATTTGATGTTGGCTTCCTCGTCGAAGCGAGCCTTGAGCTCGACCACAGCGGTTACGGACTTGCCGGCCTCCACCGCATCCTTCAGCGCCTCGATGATGGGCGAGGACTTGCTCGTGCGGTAGAGCGTCCATTTGATCGCGACCACGTCCGGATCGGCCGTGGCCTGCTTCAGGAATTGCAGCACCACATCAAAGGATTCGTAAGGGTGGTGGACGACGATGTCCTTCTCGCGGATGGCCGCGAAGCAATCGCCATTGTGCTCGCGGATGCGCTCGGGAAAGCGGCTGTTATAGGGCTGGAATTTGAGGTCCGGCCGCTCAGGCACGATGAGTTGATTGGTGTCGGAAAGGCCGATCAGGCCCTTCTGCACGAAGCTCTCCCGCTCCGAGACCTTGAGCTCCTTCATGACGAAGCGCTGGAGGCGGGCGGGCATCGAGGCCTCGGTCTCGAGCCTGATCACCGAACCGCGGCGCCGCTTCTTCAGCGCCGATTCGAACAGCCGCACCAGATCCTCGGCTTCTTCCTGGACCTCGATGTCACTGTCGCGCAGCACGCGGAAAGCGCCCTGGCTTCTCACCCGGTAGCCGGGGAACAGGCGCGAGACGAAGATGCCGACCACAGTCTCCAGCCGAATGAACCTGATCACCTCGGTGGGCTCCTCGCCTGCTGGCAACCGGATGAAGCGGTTGAGCTGCGGCGGCAGCGGCATAAGCGCGTGCATGGTGCGCAAGGAGCCCTCGCGCACGAGCTCAAGCCCTAGCGTGAAGCCGAAATTGGGAATGAACGGAAAGGGATGGGCAGGATCAACGGCGATCGGCGTGAGCACGGGGAAGATATGGCCGAGGAAATGGTCCTCGAGCCAGGCGCGCTCTTTGTCCGTCAATTGGTCGGCCGCGAGCACATGGATGCCCGCCTCCGCCAGCAGCGCCTCGAGCCGTACCCAGTTCTCCTGCTGCTCGTCCGTCAGCTCGGCGACGAAGCGGTCGATGCGGTCGAGCTGCTCGGCAGGCGTTAGCCCGTCCTGGCTCGGCGTCTCAATGCCGGCAACGACCTGACCGCGCAGGCCGGCCACGCGCACCATGTAGAACTCGTCGAGGTTCGACGCTGAGATCGAGAGGAAGCGAAGGCGCTCAAGCAACGGATGGCGCTCGTTTTCTGTCTCCTCAAGCACCCGCTTGTTGAAATGCAGCCAGGACAGCTCCCGGTTGAAGAAGCGGCCCGGCCCGAACGCGGCTATGCCCGCGCTTGCATCGAGCGGCTGAACTGGCTCCGTTAAATTCATCAATAGCCTCACAAATTACATGCCTATTGGACGCTTGCGCCCGGCGCCACGGCAAGACTGTACCCCATCAAGTCTAACACTTGCGTTGCGGCAAAGGCCATTGGGGCGATTACGCCCTAGTCGGTCGAGGCCGCGGTCCCAAGCGCCTCGGCCACGAGCTGGCGGCTGATCTTGCGCCCCGAAGCGAGGGCCGCCCGGTCCACCGCAGCCACCGCCAGCGCCGCCGCGGCGAGCGAGCGGTCGATGTGCAGCGCAAGGAAATCGAGACTTTTCGGGTCGATGGCAAGCTGGCGGTCGGCGAAATGCTTGAGCATCACGGTCTTCAACAAGGCGTCGTCAGGCGCCCCGATGCGAATGGCCGGCAACGCGTTGAGCCGCGAGCGGAGATCGGGCAGCGAGCAGTCGAAGCGGTTCGGCGCGTCGCGCGCGGTGAGCAGCACGTAGAGCCGCTTCTCCCGGGCCACATTGAGCAAATGAAACAGCGCCTTCTCGTCATAACCGGCGCGGTCGACGTCTTCGACGATGAGAGCGGTCCCCTCGCCTCTTGTCTCCAGCGACGCCATGTCAAGACCTTCGGGCGACAGCAGCGCCGCCCCCGACAAGGCCTGCCACACCCTCGCCAGATGCGTCTTGCCGCTCGCCGCCGGTCCGATCAGCAGCTTGGCGTTCTCCTGCCAGTCGGGCCAGGAATTGATCAGCCGGACCGCGCCGAGATTGCAGTCGCTCACCAGGAAATCTTCCGCCCCGAATGCCGGGCGATGGGGTAGATCGAGGGTGAGCTGCTCGGCCGTCACGAAACCCTGACCTGCGGCTGCTCGGCGCCCTTGACCGGAACGGTCTTGCCCTGGCGGGACAGACGCAGCGCGGGTTCGGGCTCATAGCTCGCCATGTGCTTGAGCCAAGCCCAGAAATAGGCCGCGGCGGAAATGATGGTGAGCGCTCCGGTCAGGGGGATGAGGAACGTAATGAGATCGTGCAGGCCGAGCCCCAACCCGAGCTCGGCAAGGACCAAGCCCGCGAGCACGATCTGGGCCAGGGTATTCGCCTTGCTGATCAGCAGCGGATGGACCGCAACCGGACGCGACAGCACCCAGGAAAGCAGGAAGGCGCCGATGATGAGAATGTCGCGGCTGACCACGGCGATCACCAGCCATGCCGGCAGATGGTCGGAGAAGCCGAGGGTGACATAGATGCTGACCAACAGCAGCTTGTCGGCGATCGGATCGAGGTAGGCGCCAAGCTCGGTGCGCCATTGGAAGCGCTTGGCGAGGTAGCCGTCGGCGGCGTCGGACAGGCCGGCCAGCAGGAACAGCACGAAGGCCGCCAGCATCTCATGGGTGATGATGAGCCACACCACCAGCGGCACGAGCACGATGCGCGCCAAGGTCAAAGTGTTGGGGATGTTCACGGCGTTCATACTCCAGGCTTGGACCGGCGAGGCCGACAACTCAAGCCATTGCACATCTTAGACTTAGCAGATTTACCATCGGCTTCGAAGGTCCGGGCTCAGCGCGCCCGGATGACGAGATTGTCCTCCCCGTTCTCGAAGGCAAACCCGTTCTCGCCGAGCACTTTCTGCAGACGGCCGAGTGAGCCCGCATAGTCGAAGGTGACAGAGGCCGTGCGCGCCGAGAGCGCATTGACCTCGAGCGCCTGAATGCCTGGAACACGCATCAGCCGGCCGCGAATGTCTTGCCATTCCTTGAGCCCTGCGAATTGCACGAGGGCCACGACGTTTCGCCCGGGCTCGCCTTGGGCGGGGGCCGCCGCGGCGGGCACGCCCTCCTCGTAGCGGACCGGCTCCGCCTCTGCCCCACCAGATTGCATCACCTTCCAGCGGCTCTCCAGAACGGCGAGCGCAAATTCGGCGGCATCGCGTGGCGCGGCCTTGGAGTCCTCGCCATCGAGCGCATCGGTCCGCCCGAAATTGATCCGCCCCACGGCATCGGCGCCCGCCAGCCGGGTCGTGAACTGGCCGCCATCGACGGTCTGCCCGACGGCGATGACGAGCGGTTGGTCGCTATAGGAGCCCTGGACCGAGGCATAGGCCCCGGGATCCCCGGCCAGGATCGCTCGCACCGTTCCGGCATCGAGACCCGGCCGGGGCGCCAGCACCGTGGCCGGGGTCATGCCGTGGGTAAGATCGAGGTCGAGCCAGGCCTGACGCCAGCCCTCGCCCGCACTCTTCACCTTGTCCCCCTCGATCACCAGCGGCAGGATCGCGATCGACGGCGCCCGCGTCTCGTCGAGAGAGATGTTTCGGCTGGCGAGCAACTGCTTCACCGCCTGCTCGTTGAAGCCGACATCCAAGCTCGCGATATAGCGGGTGGTTGAATATTTCTCGCTGCGGATGGAGAGGCCACTGATCAGCGGCTCGACGTCGCTTGGTTCCAGCGCCGGCAGCTGGGCATAGGCTTGCAAAGGGGCGAGCCGCCGCAACACGATTTGGAGGCCGCGCCGCTCCGCCTCGGCGATCGCCTCGGCCTTGGCGGCGACGGCATTTTTGGCAGTGATGTCGACCGAGAGCTTGGCCACGGTGTAGGGGCTCTCGTCGGCGGCCTCGACCCTCGGGGCAAAGCTGCCAATAGCCAGACCAAGACCGAGGAGCACGGCTTGCCGCAGCAATCTTCTCTGCCCTCCCGCGGTCAAAACCCGTCCACTCAGCATGGCCTTCACCGACCCTGTCGCCCAAAATCCCGCGCGAATACTATCGGGCCGGAGCCCGGTAAACCCGGCAAATGTGACCGCGCCGGGGCCGTCCCTTTATCGGCAGCTGGCGCCCGGCCTTGACGGGTGCGCCGCGGCCCGATTGATATGCCAGAACGCTTGAGCTTGCATCTCTCCGAGTGGCCCGGTGCCCGCAAAATCCAAGAACAAGGCCCCTCTGACCTATCGTGAGGCCGGCGTCGATATCGACGCCGGCAACGCGCTGGTCAAGGCCATCGGCCCGCTTGCCGCCAAGACCCGCCGCGCCGGGCTCATGGGCGGCATTGGCGGGTTCGGCGGACTGTTCGACCTCAGAGCTTGCGGCTTCAAGGACCCCCTCCTCGTCGCCGCGACCGACGGCGTCGGCACCAAGCTCAAACTCGCCGTCGAGACCGGCGAGCACGATGGGATCGGTATCGATCTCGTCGCCATGAACGTCAACGACATCGTCGTGCAGGGCGCCGAGCCGCTCTTCTTCCTCGACTATTTCGCCTGCGGCAAGCTCGATGTAGGCGTCGCCGCGCGCGTGATCGCCGGCATCGCCGAGGGCTGCCGGGAGGCCGGGGTGGCGCTGATCGGCGGCGAGACCGCGGAGATGCCGGGGCTCTATGCGCCAGGCGACTACGACCTTGCGGGGTTCGCGGTCGGCGCGGTCGAGCGGAGCGGCCTCTTGCCGCGGACAGACCTCGCCGCCGGCGATGCGATCCTGGCACTGCCCTCTTCCGGCGTGCATGCCAATGGCTTCTCTCTGGTGCGGCGTGTCGTCGAGCAGGAGGGCCTACGCTTGAGCGATCCTGCGCCCTTTGCCAGCGGCAAGACACTTGGCCAGGCGCTGCTCACGCCGACCCGCATCTATGTCCGCCAGCTGCTTGAAACAATTCGCGGAACCGGCGCGTTAAAGGCGCTCGCCCACATTACCGGCGGCGGTCTTACCGAGAACATCCCCCGCGTCTTACCAGACGCGCTCGTGGCCGAGATTGATCTCAGCTCTTTCACTCTGCCACCGGTATTTGCGTGGCTGCAACGTGAAGCCCAACTCGACGACGTGGAGATGCTCCGCACCTTCAATTGCGGCGTCGGCATGGTGATTGTCGTTGAGCGCAGCATGGCCGACGTGGTCGAAGCCTCGTTGCGCAATCAAGGTGAGAGCCCCTGGCATCTCGGCCGCCTCGATCTCCGCCAAGACCAAGACGGCGTTCGCTTCATCGGCAGCCTGACGCCATGACCAAGAAGCGCGTCGGCGTCCTCATCTCGGGCCGGGGTTCGAACCTTCAGGCCCTGATCGACGCCTGTAGGCAGCGCGACTTTCCCGCCGAGATCGTGATGGTCATCTCGAATGTGCCGCAGGCTCAAGGGCTGCTTCGCGCCGAGGCTGCCCTCATCCCCACCCTCACCGTCAACCACAAGGACTTCTCATCGCGAGAGGCGTTCGATGTGGCGCTCGACACGACGCTGAACGAGGCTCGGGTCGAGTTGCTCTGCAATGCCGGCTTCATGCGGCTGCACACGGCGGGCTTCGTCGAGCGCTGGCGCGACCGCCACCTCAATATCCATCCCTCGTTGCTGCCGGCCTTCAGAGGCCTCGACACCCACGCCCGGGTCATTGCGGCGGGGGTAAGGATCAGCGGCTGCACGGTGCATTTCGTGCGGACCGAGATGGACGAGGGCCCGATCGTGGCGCAAGCGGCGGTGCCGGTCCTCGATAGCGACACGGAAGAAAGCTTGGCAGTACGGGTGCTCGAAGCCGAGCATCGTCTTTATCCGCATGCGCTTAGGCTCGTTACTTCAGGTGCCGTCAGAGTTGAGGGCGAACGGGTGATCGGCACGGTCGTGGAAAACCACCAAACGCCGCTTTTTTCGCCGCAGCTCCCTTGAAGACTCTGCCTCCAGCGCATTGATCAAAATCATTAACGGCGGCACGATCATGGGCTAGACGTGGCGGCATGTCGCACGACAAGATACGGGGGCAAATTCGCTTCCCGATGATGGACAATGCTAACCACCGAATGTTAGAGACTGACCCTAGACCGAGGCAATTGGCCGCCGCTTGCGGCCCGCTCTTTCCATTCCAGTGCGGCTGTGCGCCAACAGATCGGCCGCCCGCCTCGTCAATGATAGGATAAGGGGGAAAATGGCCGATATGAACGTCGCCTATTCTCCATCGCATGGGCTCGGTGACGAGCAGAGCATCTGGTTCAAGCTCACGCCGCTTTTGAACCAAGAGAACCCTATGCAGGTTCTCATGGCGCTGAGCGACAAATATGGGGGCGTCATCCCCATCAACCTCAAGAACCAGCGCGTCATCCTGTTGAGCGAGCCGGCGCATGCCGAGCGCGTGCTCGTCAGCAACGCCGACAACTACACCAAATATTTCGACGGGCTCCGGCCGATCTTCGGCAACAGCATGATCACCATCGACGGCGCGCTGTGGCAGAAGATTCGCAGCCCCCAGCAGGCCGCATTCCACCCGAACATGTTCGAGGCCTACTTCCCCTATCTGATGTCGGCGATCGTCACCAAGATGGCCCGCTGGAAGACATTCGCCGAGACCGGCGAGACCATCGAGATGGTGGAGGAGACCTGGACGCTCGCCGCTGAGATGGTGTGCAAGGCGCTGTTCGACCGCGAGATGCCGTTCAACCCGCATTTCGTGTTCAAGCAGGTGAAGACCTACACAGACGTGATGAACCACAAATCCATCCGGCTGAAGAAGGTGAGCGGTGAGCTCGCCGAGATCACCGAGGAGGACGCGGCCAAGGCCATGGAGATCTGGGGCCAGATCCCCGACATGGTGATCGGCGCCAATATCATCGACCACCGCGAGAAGACGCTGTTCAAGATGCTCGAGGCGGCGGAAGCCGACCCCAAATTCCCCGAGTTCGACCACCGGCAGGTGATCGACGAGATGAAGCAATATCTGTGGGCCGGCACCGAGACCACGGCGCTGACGCTCGCTTGGTCGCTTTATCTCCTGTCCATGCACCCCGAGGCGCTGGAGCGCATCCGCGAGGAGGCGAGACGCGTCTGCGGCGAGCGGGATCCCGAATGGAACGAGGTGCAGCTTCTCTCCTACACCCGAATGGTGATCCAGGAGACCATGCGGCTGTTCCCGCCGATCTGGGCGCTGATACGCATCGCCGCCGGCGACGACGAGATCGAGGGCCATAAGATCAAGGCCGGCGACAAGGTGGTGATCCTCACCTATATCGCCCATCACAGCCCGAAATATTGGGACGAGCCGGAGAAGTTCGATCCAGAGCGCTTCGCGCCGGAGCGGGCGAAGAAGCGGGTGAAATACAGCTACCTGCCCTTCGCCGCGGGAAAACGCGCCTGCATCGGCGGCGCGCTGTCGCAGATCGAGAACACGCTGGCGCTGGTCCAGCTCCTCCGCCGCTTCACGCCGGAATATGTCGGGCCCATGCCGGCGAAGATCCACGCCACTGTGACGCTCTGCCCGAAGGGCGGGCTGCCGTTCAGGATCCGGGCGCTGACTTAGCTGCTCCGCTTCGGCACCCCGACACTCTGTATGCGCGTTTTCTCGATGTTGGTCCTGACCTGCTTGCTCCTGAGCCCAAGCACGCGGTCAGCGGCCGCCGAACCGGAAGACCCTGTCCGCGCTTTTGTCGAGCAGGTGAACAGCGCCTCCAACGCGTTTTTCGCCTCCGGTTCCGAAGCGGATGCCCGCGACAAATGCCGCCAATTGCTTGTTTGGGCGTTTGACGTACCGGCAATGGGCGAATACGCGCTCGCCAAAGCCTGGGACACGACGACCGGTGACGATCGTAAAGCGTTCCTCGACGCGTTCGAGGATGAGATCATCACGGCCTATCTGCGTCGTATGACCAATGGCGCGACATTGACCTATGTCGGCGCGAGAGAGCCGTTCAAAGGTGATCGCTACGCCGCGAGCCGCCTCACCCAGCCTGGCAAGGCTGACCAGACCTGGATCTGGCGGATACGGGCGGCCGGCGACAAATGGCGCATCGTCGACGTGATGGTTGACGGTCACAGTGCCCTATTTGCCGAACGCCAGGAATATGCCCAGGTGCTGCAAGACAATCATGGCGACATCAACGCGGTGATCGCTTTCATCCACAACCGCGCGGCAAGAGGCTTACAGTCGAAGTGACCCCGGCTCCCTTAATCAGCTTCGAGCATGTCGGCCGCGAGTTCGACGAAGGGCGCATCGTTGCCTTGAAGGACATCAACCTCGCCATCGACAAGGGCCAATCGGTGGCGGTGGTGGGCGCGAGCGGCAGCGGCAAGACGACGCTGATCATGTTGATGTGCGGCATCATGTTCCCGTCGACGGGGGTTATCCGCTGGAACGGCGAGCCGGTCACGACGTCCGGCGCATGGACGGAATTGCGCCGCTCCGCAATCGGCATCGTGTTTCAGGAGTTCAACCTGTTCCCGACCTTGTCGGCTATTGAGAATGTCGAAATTGCGACGTTCGGCACCGGCATTGATCGCGGCGAGCGCAAGGTCCGCGCCGAGGCGGCGCTGAAGGCCGTCGGACTTAGCGCGCGCGCCGCCCATTTGCCGCATCAACTGTCCGGGGGCGAGCGCCAGCGCGTCGCTGTCGCGCGAAGCATCGTCAACCAGCCGACCGTGATCCTTGCCGATGAGCCAACCGGGAATCTCGACAGCGTCAGTGGGGGCGCCATCATGGACCTCTTATTCGACCTGCATCGCACAGGTGGCGTGACGCTCGTCGTGGTCACGCATAATTCCGGCGATGCCGACCGCTGCGCGCGGCGAATTGAGGTCACGGATGGCGTGGTGTCCGAGCCAGCGCGCATGCGGGCACACGAGGCGGCAAGTTGAACCATCTCCAGCTCGCCTTCCGTAACCTCAAGCGCCGTCCGGCGCGGTCGATCCTCACCGCGCTTGGTGTCGCGCTCGCCGTTGGCAGCTTCATCACGCTCTATGGCTTGTCGCGAAGCGTATACCAGAACGTGCAACAGAGCATCGAGGAGCACGGCTCCGATCTGACCGTCAGGCGCCGCGGGACTGCCGAGCTTTTCGGCGGAACCCTCCCCGAGACGAATGCGCCGCGCATCGCCGAGATCCCCGGCGTTGTCGCCGTTTCCGGCGACCTTCTTTCGCTCGCCGCCACCGACCAGGATGCGCAGGTGCTGGCGGCGGGTTGGCCCGACGATAGTTTCTACTGGCAGAACGTGCCGCTCGAAGAGGGGCGACTGCCGCAGCGAGGAGAACGCAAGGTCGCGCTAATGGGCATCGACCTCGCCCGCGTCCTGCAAAAGCATGCCGGCGACACGATCGGCCTGTTGGGCGAGACGTTCAAGATCATCGCGATCACGCGCTTCAACTCGGTCATCAACCGCAACCTGGTCATTGTCCCCCTCGCCGACCTGCAAGATTTAACCTTCCGGCCCGGTGCGCTCACTTTCCTGTCCGTCAAGCTCGCTCATCCTGGAGACCCCGCCGAGGTCGATCGGGTCTCCAAAGCCATCGAGGCCGCCAGCGATCTCTCCGCCACGAAAAGCGAGGACGCGCTCCGCAACGACAGCATGATCGGCCTCTTGCGCGCGGTGTCGGCCGCAATGGCATGGGTGGCGCTGCTGATGGGGGTGCTCATGGTGCTCAACACCTTGCTCATGGCGGTGCTGGAGCGCACGCGCGAGATCGGCATTCTTGCGGCGATCGGCTGGTCGAGAGGCCGGATCATGGTGGCAATCATCATGGAGGGCTTCATTTTGTCGGCCATCGGCAGCGCTGCCGGTATCGTCATCGGCGTTGCCGGGTCGCATCTGTTGAGTGCAATTCCGGCCATCGGACAATTCGTTGCCGTGCGGCCGACACCAGGCCTCGTCGCCGCGACGGCCTTGGCGGCAATCGTGTTGGGCATTCTTGGGTCGTTTTATCCGGCGTGGCATGCCACCAGACAGAGCCCCGCCGTTGCCCTGGGACGCGCCTAATCTCGCGCTAGCGCATCTTCGATTTCAGCTTGATCGTCTCGCCGTCCACGACAAACGTGCCGTAGCCATGGTGGTGGATGGTCTTGGGCTGCTTCTGCTTGGGGTCGGTCCAGGCGGTAAGCACCTCGAGGATAAAGAGATCGTATTTGTTGACGAGCCTTGTATCGGTCACCTTGCATTCGAGATTGGCGAAGCACTCGGCGACCAGCGGCGGCGCCACGCGCGTCCCCGGCATCGGGGTTAGGCCGAAGGCCGCGAACTTGTCGAAGTCGCGGCCCGATGAATTGCCGACCTTCACAACCTTCTTCGCCAACTCCACCGCAGGCACGGCGATCACGCATTCCCCGGTCGCCCGCAACGCGGCAAAGCTGTAATCGGCCTCGCTGACGATGCAGGCGATGAGCGGCGGTTCGAAGTCGACCATCATGTGCCAGGACATGGTCATGATGTCAGCGCGGCCTTTATGGGCCGTCGTGAGCAGGACCACCGGCCCCGGCTCGATCAACCGGTAGACCTTAGAAAGCGGAAACTGTCTCATCGCGATTGATTACAGGAACGAGCTGTCGAGATCGAGATCGCGCTCGGCGTCCGCAAAGGAGGCGTCTCAACTACTTAGGTTGTATCCGTGTCGGACGCTCGTGATTCCGCGACATAATCCTTCCATAACCAAACGCGGTAGCGTTGGGGATCGAACTCCGCCTGCAACGCTAGTCAATCGACAAAGAGAGAGCATCAACGTTCTTGCCAGTACCGCAAGCGACCTATCGCAACGACGGACGCCAGGCCTTCGACGCCGCCTCAATCCGACTGTGTTCGCCACTGCGACGTTCATAGCCAACATTGTTCTGGTGGTGTCGATTGTTGCCGTCCCGCAGCGGCTATCCAAGCAGGCGCGGTGGGAAGAGCTGCGCGCATGTGGGACAGATCAGCCAGCGACCTTGAGCTACCCGACGATCTCGCTCTTCTTGAAGCAGAAGGCGATCTCCTTCTTCGCCGTCGCCGGGCTGTCGGAGCCGTGCACGGAGTTCCGCTGATGATTGACGCCGAAATCCTTGCGGATCGTGCCGGCGGCAGCGTCAACGGGATTGGTGGCGCCCATCACCTCTCGGTTTTTGGCGATGGCGTCCTCGCCCTCCAGCACCTGCACCACAATCGGGCCAGAGGTCATGAAGGTGACAAGGTCCTTGTAATACGGCTGGCCCTTATGCATCTCGTAAAAGGTCTTCGCGTCCTTCTTCCTCCACCAGATGCGCTTCTGCGCGATGACGCGAAGCCCCGCGCCTTCGAATCGCGCGATAATCTGCCCGGTGAGGTTCCGCTCGGTGGCGTCGGGCTTGATGATCGAAAGCGTGCGCTCAATGGCCATGTCTGCTTCGTCCCCTAGGGCTTTGAAATATTTGCAGGGCTTATAGCGGCGAGAAATGACAGTCACAAGGCATGCGCCGCGTCAGGCCTTCTGCTGCCAGCGGCCGTCTGAATCCTGCTGCCAATAGCTCACGCTCAAGCCTTGCGCCTTGGCCTCTTGCCATTGCGCGCGCGCGCGGGCAACGGCGTCGGCGTCACGTCCGTCGAACACGAACACCACGCGGGTGTAACGCGTGGCATCTTCGAGGTCGGCACCATCGACCAGGAAGCGGATCTGTGCCTCGTTGGGATTGCCGGCGTCGGCAGTGAGATAGATCGGCTGGGCAGCGGCGGGACCGTCGCGGGCGGTGCCATGGGCGAGAAAGCTGTCCTCGCGATAGGTCCAGAGCAGCGTATCGAGTGCCTCGACGCGTTCCTCGCTTGCGGCCTGGACCGCGGCGCGCCAGCCACGCTCGAGCGAGCGCTCGAGCAACGCCGGCAATACCTTTTCGAGGGTCGCCCGCTCCAAATGATAAAAGAACACCTCGGTGACGGCGGGCTCACTCATTGGTCGTCAGGTCTCGCGCGTGTACGGATTGTCGCCTTTGCGCAAATGCAAGCGGATCGGCACGCCGCCCAAATCGAAGGTCTCGCGCAAGCCGTTCACGAGATAGCGCACATAGGAGTCCGGCAGCGCCTTGGGCCTCGAGCAGAACGCCACGAAGGTCGGCGGCCGCGCATTGCTTTGCGTGATGTAGCGGAGCTTGACGCGGCGACCCGACACGGCCGGGGGCGGATGAGCATCGACCGCCTCGCGCAGCCATTGATTGAGCGCATGGGTGCGAAGCCGCCGGTTCCATAGCTCATTGGCGGCGAGAACGGCGCGCATCAGAGGCGCGAGCCCCTTGCCGGTGAGGCCAGAGACCGGCATGAGCGCCACGCCCTTGATTTGCGGGAGCAGGCGCTGACATTTCTCCTGCAACTCGCTGAGCTTGGTCTGCGGCTCGCGCATCAAATCCCATTTGTTCACGGCGATGACGAGTGCCCGCCCCCCCTCGATAATGAGATCGGCAATTTGCAAGTCCTGCTTCTCGAAGGGGCGCTCCGCATCGAGCAAGAGCACGACGACCTCGGCAAAGCGGATCGCCTTGAGCGTGTCGCCAACGGAGAGCTCCTCGGCCTTGCCCTCGACCCGCATCTTCCGTCTGAGGCCCGCCGTATCGAACAGCCGGAGCACCTGCCCCGCCCAGTCAAGCTCGACGGCAATTGCGTCGCGCGTGATCCCGGCCTCCGGGCCCGTGATCATGCGTTCTTCGCCGAGCAGCGCGTTGACGAGCGTCGACTTGCCTACATTCGGACGCCCGACGACGGCGATGCGCAACGGGTGCGAAACACCTTCCGCCTCGTCGTCACCCTGCGCCTCCTCCCGCGCCTCGGCTCCCTCGCCATGGGCGCGGATGATCTCCTCGATGGCTTCGCTGAGCTCGCCTATCCCAGTACCGTGCTCGGCAGAAATGGGAAGCGGCTCGCCGAGCCCGAGCGCGAAGGCCTCGTACCTGCCGGGCTCCGCGGCGCGGCCCTCGCATTTGTTCGCCGCGAGGATCACGGGCTTGCCGGAGGTACGGGCGAGTTCGGCGAAGATCTCGTCGCCGGCCACGATCCCTACCCTCGCATCGATGAGGAAAAGAACGAGATCGGCTTGCTCGATGGCCGCCTCGGTCTGCTCGCGCATGCGCGCGGTGAGACCGGCGCCCTTATCCTCGAGGCCGGCGGTATCGATGAGCCGTACGGCGAAGGGCCCGAGCTCGGTTTCAGCCTCGCGCCGGTCGCGCGTCAGCCCAGGCTGGTCGTCGACCAGCGCAAGACGCTTGCCCGCGAGGCGGTTGAACAGAGTGGACTTGCCGACATTCGGCCGTCCGACGATGGCGATGGTGAAGGGCATGAAGACCGGCGTGTGAGCAAAGCCTGGCCGCTCCGGTCCAGGCTTCTAGTTAAGGGCGATCAGCGTGGCGTTATCGGCCAAGATATACATGCGGCCGCCCGCCACAACTGGAGAGACGTACACTTTCACGCCGAGAGGAGTCGTGCTCACGACTTGGCCGCTCCTCGCATCGACGGCGACCAGCGAGCCGTCCGCCGATACAAGCCACAGCTTGCCGCCCGCAAGCACCGGTCCGTTCCACCGCGCCGTGCCTGGAAGCTGGGTAAGCCAGCGCACCTTGCCGTCGGCCTTGGAGAGCGCAAGCAGCTTGCCGGTCACCTCGACGACGTAGACGGTGTCGCCCGCGACCCAGGGCATTTGCGTGCTGGTCAGGTTTCCCGTCCACAGCCGCTCGCCCGTCGACTCCGACACCGCGACCATCTTGCCGCCATGACTGACGGCATAGACGACGCCTCCCTCGATAACCGGCCGTGCCGGATCGGCGAGAATGCCGGCGGCACTGGTCTCACTGGTCCGCGACAACAACTCCCGCCAGGCGCCTTCGCCATTGCCGATTTTGTAGGCCACGATATCGCCGGCAGGAAATGCCGCCACGACCAATCCGCTTCCGACCGCCGGGCTCACATTGGAGAGCAGCGTGGCCGGCTCCGGCACGCCGCGCGCGGTCCACTGCTCCTGACCGTCGGCGCCGTCGAGACAATGCAATACGCTGTCCGCCGATACGAAAAAGACCTTGCCGCCAGCGGCGGTAGGCGAGCTGCGGACGGGCTCCCCGACCTTCTGCGTCCACAACACGGTGCCATTTTCGGGATTGATGCCGACCACCGTGCCGTAGCCGGTGGTGGCGTAGAGGCGTCCGCTGTCGAGCGACAGCCCGCCCCCGAAGCCCTCATATCGTTTCTCATTCTTCGGCGTCAGGCTGGTCGACCAAGCCTTGGCGCCGCTCGCTGCGGCGAAGGCCGCGACCATGCCGCCGGCATCGAGGGTATAGACCTTGCCGTCGGCGACCAGCGGCACCGCGCTCAACCGTCCGGCGTATGAGGACCCGGTTCCGACGCCCACCCGCCACACCTTGGTCACGCGATCGCCGAGCGCGAGATTGCCGAGGCTATTGGAGGGGCTGCCTCCAGGCTCGGTCCAGGATGCATTCGCCGCGGGCGGCGGCAGCGAGATCGGCCTGGCGGCGACTTTGGGGTCGACGCTTTCGGTGGCCTCGTCGGTGATGACCGGGATCCGCTCGCCAGGGAGCTTCTCTTCAGCCTTTTTGAAGGGATTCTTGATGGACGACAGCGACGGCAAACTGCTCGTGCAGCCGCCAATGCTCACGGCGAGCGACGCCGCAAGGCACACGCGCCACAACCGGCAGCCTATTCCCCGTCTAAGAACCGGGCCCACCCTGAGCCACCTTCGGTTTTTGAGCGTTACTTCGCCGTGGTGCTCAACGATTGCGGCGCACCAACGATGAGCGCCAGCATCACGTCGGCGCGCTCCCTGAGATTCGAGGGCGTGCCTTGCTCGGCGACAAGCGCGCTGAACTGTTTCTCTGCTTCCGCCATGTTGTTGAGCCGATACGCCGAAAGGCCGAGCAACTCACGCGCGGAATAGCTCCAGGCACTCGACTGGTCGATGAGCCCCTTCAGGCGCCGCTCCATCTCCGCGTAGTCGGCAGTATCGAGCCGGAGCGTCGCCGCCTGGATGGTGGCGAGCCCCCTCAGAATAGTGTCGCTGTCGCTGTCGGTCGCCAGCGCATCGTAGAGAGCAACCGCCTTGTCCTTGTCGCCAGTTTGCGCCTCCGCGCTGGCCAGCTGGAAACGCGACAGCACGCGGTAGCCGGCCGGCCCTTTCGCCGCCAAGGCGGTGAAGGCGTCCTGGGCCTTTGCCGCGTCGCCGCTATCTTGCAGCGCCACGGCTTTGTCGAACTCGGTGCCCGCGGCTTGGGCTCGGCTCTCCTGCCAGTAGGTCCAGGCCTTGAAACCCGCCACGCCGGCCACGATCGCCCCGGCCCCGACCACGGCGTAGATGCCGTACTTGTCCAGTAACGCCTTGTACTTATCTTGGCGGACGGCCTCGTCCACCTCGCGAAAAAAATCACGGTCGCTCATTGGCGGCGAACTCTTATCGTGAACGGCACGGGCGGGTCATGGAAGCAGACGCCTGCCCGCTCCTCCCTCTCCGCCGTATAGTGAAGGCCGCGTGCCCGCGCAAGGCACTCAAGCACCCGAACGCGGCGAAGGGGCTAACTGCCTGTCATTTTGGACTTTTTCGTGGCTGGGCCCCCTTCGTCGAACATCGGATAGGTGTATTCGTCAGACGGGAAGACCCTGGCCCGGACGTCGGCCGCATAGGCCTTCACCGCGGTCTCGATGGCATTTCCCATCTGCGCGTACTCCTTGACGAATTTCGGCACCCTGGGCGAAAGCCCGAGCATGTCCTCGAGCACGAGGATCTGGCCGTCGCATTCCGCCGACGCCCCAATACCGATGGTCGGGATCGAGATCTGCTTGGTGATCCGCGCGGCAAGCAGCTCGGCGAGTGCCTCAAGCACGACCGCGAAGGCGCCGGCCTCGGCGACCGCGCGTCCATCCTCCTCGAAGGCCGCCCATTCGGAGCGGAAGCGGCCCCGTGGCTTGAAGCTGCCGATCGTGTTCACCGCTTGCGGCGTCATGCCGATATGGCTCATCACCGGAATGCCGCGATCGGTGAGATAGCGGATGGTCTCCGCCATATGCGCGCCGCCCTCGAGCTTGATGGCGCCGCAGCCGGTCTCCTTCAGCACGCGCGCGGCGTTGCGGAAGGCGATCGCCGGGCTCTCCTCATAAGAGCCGAACGGCATGTCCACGACGACGAGCGCCCGAGAGGAGCCGCGCACCACGGCTTGCGCATGCATGATCATGAGCTCGAGCGGCACCGGCACAGTGGTCTCGTAGCCATGCATCACCATGCCGAGCGAGTCGCCGACCAGCAGCATATCGACGTATGGATCGATGATGCGCGCGGTGTGAGCGTGATAGGCGGTCAGCGCCACGATCGGCGCTTTGCCTTTGCGCTTGGCGATATCCGGTGCGGTCACCCGCTTTAAGGCGAATTCGTCAGACAATTTCCGAGCTCCCAATCAAAGGAAACCAAGGGCCTTTTCACCCCTTATGGCAGAAATATAGGGATTTTCGCAGTGCAAAACACTGTCGCAAGCGGACCCCTTCGCCGCCCCGCTTTTGCGGCCTATTTCAAGGGCGACGTGCCGATTAGGAGCGGGTGCAGCCAGACCAGGAAGGCGACGTAGAGGATAAGCCCCCCGACCACGCTGATGGCGTCGTTACTCGCGGGCCCCGTCTCCGCGACCGTGACCAGCCCCGACTCGGCGCGACGCTTCAGCATGATGCGGTCGAACACGGCATAGGCCAGGAACGAGCCGAACAGGATGATCGAGGCGAGATCGCCATTGGCGATGAGGTGGGCGAGCGCCCAGAACTTGATCGCCGTGAGCATCGGGTGACGGAGCTTCGCCTTGATCTGTCCCGGCAGATATGCCGCGATCAGCAGGATGAAGACCGGCAGCATCAGCACCATGGCCACGTAGCGCGTCCAGTCCGGCGGCGACCAGATTTGGATCACCGGCGCCCGCGCAGAAGCCCCAGACGATCAGCACGAGGCCGAGCGTCGACACGACCGAGAACAAGGCGCGGTAGCCGTTCTTGCCGAACCGGCCGATCAGCCCTTCACGCACATCGGGATAAACCGGCACGAGATGGATGCCGATCATGACGATGATGCCGATGATGAGGATGGTCATGGTTTCACTCCCTTGATGATGCGCCACGCCCTTGCCGCAGTAGGTCTTCGAGGTTAAGCGCTCTTTGCCCTCTTCTGAGGACGAGCGGTCGCTCGCAGCGAAATGTTCAGCGCCACGGCGGCGCGAATGAGCGCCTTCAACGCCTTCTCGTCAATCTTATCGCCCTCATGGAAATCGATGGCGCGCCGCACATTGCCTTCGAGGCTGGAGTTGAAGAGGCCTGCAGGCTCCTTGAGCGAGGCGCCCTTGGCGAAGGTCATCTTCACGACGCTCTTGTACGTCTCACCGGTGCAGATCATTCCGGCGTGCGACCACACCGGAACCCCCAACATCGCGTTCGACGGCTTTCTCCATTTCACCTCCTCGACCACTTCAGGGTCGGCCTCCCTGATGAGCCTTCGGACCCGAGCGAGCGTATCACCCCGCCAATCGCTCAGCGCCGCGATCCTCGCATCGATCAGCTGAGAGGGAGCGTCTCCTGTTGTTCCTTGCTTCGAGCCGCTATTGCCCTTCGTCTTCTTCATGGTCGTCGTGGTTATTCATTCGATGTCGAACCAGCTTTATCACGTTGGGTTTTGTCTCGATTTCGGGTACACCGACCCGAGGCACGCCGTACCAGGCCCCGCGTTTGATGGCTTGTACGCGTTGGGCGCCTGAGTGTAACGACGGCATCGACGCGGCGGGCGGATTGAAGCGAAATCCGCCATTCTGCGGCACGGTCAGACGGCTCAATACGCTTCGCTATTGCGAAGCGCTGGCGCGCGAAGTGATGCACACGGAAGTGGGCCCTATGGCGCTCTTGGACGACATCATCGAAACCGCGACGGATGACCTATCTCAGAGCCGCTCTATTGTCTCTCTTTTCGCCCGATCAGTCACTCCCACTCGATCGTGCCGGGGGGCTTCGAGGTGATGTCGTAGACGACGCGGTTGATGCCGCGCACCTCGTTGATGATGCGCCGCGCCGCGGCCCCCAAAAACTCGTGCGAGAAGTCGTAATAGTCGGCGGTCATGCCGTCGGTCGAGGTGACGGCGCGGAGCGCGCAGACATAGTCGTAGGTGCGCGCGTCGCCCATCACGCCGACCGTGCGCACCGGCAACAGCACGGCGAAGGCTTGCCAGATCGTGTCGTAGAGCCCGGCCTTCCTGATCTCGTCGAGATAGATGGCGTCGGCGCGGCGCAGGATCGCGAGCTTCTCCTCGGTCACCTCGCCCGGCACGCGGATGGCAAGCCCAGGCCCCGGGAAGGGATGGCGGTTGACGAAGGCAGGCGGCAGGCCGAGCTCGCGGCCAAGCGCCCTCACTTCGTCCTTGAACAATTCGCGCAACGGCTCGATCAGCTTGAGCCGCATGCGCTCCGGCAGGCCGCCGACATTGTGGTGCGACTTGATGGTGACGGACGGCCCGCCGGAGAAGGACACGCTCTCGATCACGTCCGGATAGAGCGTGCCTTGGGCGAGGAAATCGACGGAGCCCAGCCGCTGCGCTTCCTCCTCGAAGATCTCGACGAACAGGCGGCCGATGGTCTTCCGCTTGTCCTCCGGGTCGATGACGCCTTTCAGTCCGGCGAGGAAGCGCGCGCCGGCATCCACCGCGACGAGCGGGATGTTGTAATGGCCGCGAAAAAGCTCGACCACCTCGCGGGCCTCGTTCTCGCGGAGCAGGCCATGATCGACGAAGATGCAGGTGAGCTGATCGCCGATCGCCTCATGGATCAGCAGCGCGGCGACCGCCGAATCGACGCCGCCCGACAGGCCGCAGATCACGCGCCCCTCCCCGACCTGCGCCCTGATCCTGGCGATCTCGGTCTCGCGGAATTGCGCCATCGACCAATCGCCAGGGCAACCGGCGATCCTATGCACGAAATTGGCGATCAGCTTGGCGCCGTCCGGCGTATGCACCACCTCTGGATGGAACTGGACGCCATAGAGGCGGCGGGCATCGTCGGCGATGGCCGCGAACGGCGCGCCGTCGGACACGGCCACGGCGCGGAAGCCAGGCGGCAGTGACGTCACGCGGTCGCCATGGCTCATCCACACGGGCGCCCGATCGCCTGGCTGCCACACGCCATGGAACAGCGGCGTGTCGCCCGTGATCTCGATCTCGGCGCGGCCAAACTCGCGGGTATGGCCGCCTTCGACCTTGCCGCCGAGCCCCGCCACCATGGCCTGCTCGCCATAGCAGATGCCGAGGATCGGCACGCCGGCATCGAGGATGGCTTGGGGTGCTTGCGGCGTGCCGATCTCATGCACGCTCGCCGGTCCGCCTGAGAGGATGACGGCCTTGGGCCGCACAGGATTTCAGGGCCTGTTCGGCCTTATCGAACGGCACGATCTCGGAATAGACGCCCGCCTCGCGCACGCGCCGCGCGATCAGCTGCGTATATTGGGCGCCGAAATCGACGATGAGGATCTTGTCTTGCGGCGTCATGGCCGGTGTTAGCGAAATGCGCCTGACTCGGCAATCCCTGCCGCAATCGCGTCATTCCGGCAAGCCGGATACCCGCTTTTGCAAAGCGCAAACGACAAAACTGAATCCCGACTTTCGCCGGGATGACGGAGCCTGCCTCCCCTCGCCGCCTACTCCACGCCCATCTTCTTGATTTCCTCGACGATCCCCGGCTCCAGCTTGAGCGCCATCGAGATGTCGGCGCTACCGTCGGTGGGGGAGCCTTTGCGGCTCTTGATCACGCCGCGGCCAACGAGGGCGGAGGCATCGTTCTCATGGATCTTGAGGGCCGCGGCGAAATCATCCATGGCGTGATCGAGGTCGTTCTTGAGCACGTAGACCCAGCCGCGATCGGTATAGTTCTTGGCCTTGCCCGGCTCGCGCTTGATGACCTCGGTAAAGTCGGCGATCGCGCCGTCATAGTCCTTCTTTTGCCGCAAGAGCTCGCCACGCTTCGCGTAGCCAGGCGTCGATTGAGGATCGAGCTTGATCTTCTGGTTGAGCTCGGCCACGGCACGATCGAGATCGCCCTGGTCGCCGAAGATCATGCCGCGCAGCATGTAGTAGTCGCCGCGGGTCGCATCGAGACGAATCGCCTCGTCCACGTCGGCGATCGCTTTATCGTAGTCCTTATTGGCCCGGTAGGCCGCTCCACGCATCAGATAGAGGTTGGGCTCGGACGGCGCGAGCGCGATCGCCTCGCTCATCTCGGCAACCGCTCCATCGAAATCGCGGGTCGCGGAAAGACCAATGGCCCGGTTGCCATGGGCGGCGACGACCCGATCCTTGTCGGTCGACCCCGAGGCAATGTAGGCGGCGCAGGCGTCGAGCACCTCCTTGATGGTGCCGTTGCCATTGAAGCAGGGATTGGTCTCGCCGTTAGCCGCAGCATTGGCGGGAGGCGTGCCGGGGCTTGGCTCGACCGGCGTCATGGTCGGGGCGGCGGCCGATGGCGCCGGTGCTTCAGCATCCGACGGCGCAGGTGCTTGAGCGGCCGAAGGCGCCGGTGCTTGAGCGTCCTCGGCGAACGCGGGTGCCGCAAAGGCTGACGCGAGCGCCAGGACCCCGGCGACCGTCGCAGCCCGCGATACCAATCTCTTGCACCTGAGAAAATGCATTTCGTCCTCCATAGACCTTGGAATTCTGGGAATTTAGCTCCCTTTAAAGCCATGCGCAGGGCTTGCGTCAATTGAACTTCTCTTCATGAAGCGAGCGGCCAAAGCCCCCCGCGCCGCTAGCGGAGTAGGCCTTCTCGCGCGGCCCTGCTCTACACCGGACGCCAATGCGGGGTATAAGGGCGGTCAAGCCGGCTATCGCCGGCCGTGCTCCTGCGGGGGCCTAGGGGGAGGCCGTCATGACGATGCAGGCCATGCTGATGCCGGTGTTCGCGCAGGTCGCGCTCACCTTTGTGCTTCTGTTTTGGACGTTGCTCCTGCGCTTCCAGGCGATCCGGCAAGGCAAAGTGGCGCCGCACGCCGTCGCCCTCAGGGAGCCGAATTGGCCGCCGCGTGCGATGCAGATCTCCAACGCCTACCATAACCAGCTCGAAACGCCGCTTCTGTTCTACACGTTGATCCTGCTTGCGCTCGAGACCAGGACCGCCAATTCGATCCTCCTCGTCCTGAGCTGGCTGTTCGTGGTCTCGCGCTTCGTCCACGCCTACATCCACATCACCTCCAATCGCATCGATCACCGAACGCCCGTCTTTCTCGTCGGGGCCGTTGGCCTCGCGCTGATGTGGATCATCGTCGCCGGCCGCCTCACCGTCGCGGCGACTGGATGACTCCTGGGGCACGGGCGAGCGCCGCCATCGAGGTCCTCGAGGATGTTGCGGGGCGGAAGCGCCCGGCGGCCGAGGCCCTGAAGGATTGGGGGCTCGCGCACCGCTTTGCCGGCTCGGGCGACCGGGCGGCCATCGGCAATCTCGTCTTTGACGCGCTCCGCAGCCGTGCCTCCAGCGCCGAGGCGATGGGCGACGACAGCCCGCGCGCGCTCGTGCTCCGCACCCTCGTCTCAACGTGGAAGGAAACGCCCGAAGCGGTAGCCGCTCTCGCCAATGGCAGCGGCTTCGCCCCCGCGCCCCTCTCGGCGGCCGAGCTGGCGGGGCTGAGCCGCGAGCTTCCTGCCGGCGCACCGGCCCATATTCGCGGCGACTACCCCGAATGGCTGGGGCCGCTGTTTGAGCGGGCCTTCGGCGCGCGGGCGGCTGAGGAGGGCGCGGCGCTCGCCATGCGGGCCCCCGTCGACCTCCGGGCGAACAGTCTGAAGACGACGCGCAACAAAGTGCTGCACGCGCTCCGCCGCTTCGAGCCAACACCAACGCCCCATTCGCCGCTCGGCGTCCGCATCGCCCCAGGCTCAGGCCCAAGCCGCAGCCCGCATGTCGAGGCCGAGCCCGGTCATGGCAAAGGCTGGTACGAGGTGCAGGACGAGGGCTCCCAAGCAGCGACCTTGCTGTCTGGCGCCCGCCCGAAAGAGCAGATCCTCGACCTCTGCGCCGGCGCCGGCGGCAAGACGCTTGGCCTTGCCGCCGCAATGGAGAATACCGGACAGCTTTACGCCTATGACAGCGACCGCATGCGGCTCCGGCCGATCTTCGAGCGCTTGAAACGGGCAGGCGTGCGCAATGTCCAGGTCCTGCCGGCCGGCGACACCAATGCGCTCGCCGCGCTTGAGGGCAAGATGGACCGCGTGCTCATCGATGCGCCGTGCACCGGGTCGGGCGTCTGGCGCCGCCGCCCGGACGCGAAATGGCGGCTCGCCCCGCAGATGCTTGAGGCGCGCCTCGCCGAGCAGCGCGCCGTGCTCGACCAGGGGGCGGCGCTGGTGAAGCCCGGCGGGCGCCTCGTCTATGTCACCTGCTCCGTGCTTCCTTCGGAAAATCGCGATCAGGTCGATGCCTTCATCGGCCGCCACCCCGGCTTCAGGATCGTCCCCTGGCGCCCGCTGTGGGAAGAGACTCTTCACTCCGCGCCGCCGCAGTCCGCCGACGGCTC
This sequence comes from uncultured Alphaproteobacteria bacterium, assembly GCA_963839245.1. GTDB lineage: Bacteria > Pseudomonadota > Alphaproteobacteria > Rhizobiales > Methyloligellaceae > Methyloceanibacter. The sequence continues at coordinate 51,310 of CAWIUJ010000003.1, forward strand.
AACCGAGACCCTGCTGATGACGCCCGCAAGCTTCGGCACCGATGGCTTTTATGTCGCAGTGCTTGAACGGCTCTGAGCGAGTCGTCCCGGGCCGGTGGATGTTGGGTCTACCGCGCCCGTCTCCGAGCAGACTGCGGGGTGTGCTGCGATGCACCAGAAAAAAATTGGGAAGGGACACCATTACCACTTGAAATTGACAAGAGAGTCGCTGAAATGACTCGCGCTTTTTGGACGAGAGAATTGGCGATTGGCGCCGAGGACCGTCTGCAAAAGCCGGAGGGGATCCAAGTCCGATGAATTTGCTTCCCGGCGAGCCTGAAGAGCCGCCCAGTTGCCCGACGGCAACAACAACACTCCTCACCAAACCACATCTTCGTATCAACTCACATTCGCCCGTCACGGCGCAGAGCCTTGGCGCGCTGACCGCGCGGCTGGAGCGTTTTCCGGTCGGGCCGCTGACGCGCGCCTTCCGCAAGCGCTACTTCCCCGAGGTCGAGCCGGCCGAATGGAACGATTGGCGCTGGCAGGCGCGGCGGCGCATCCGCACGCTGGCCGAGCTTGAGCGCATCTTCGTGCTGTCGGATGACGAGCGCGATGCCGTCACCCGCCATCAAGGCTCGCTGCCGCTTGGCATCACGCCCTATTATGCGAGCCTGATGAGCCGCGAGGATTCGTTCGAGCCGCTCCGGCGCACCCATATCCCGGTCGGCACCGAATATCTGAAAGCCCCGGGCGAGGCCGACGATCCGCTGGGCGAAGACGGCCACACCGCCGCGCCCGGTCTGGTGCACCGCTATCCGGACCGCGTGCTGTTCCTCGCGACGGGCTTCTGCTCGACCTATTGCCGCTACTGCACCCGCTCGCGCATGGTCGGCGAGCCGGGCGGCGACTATTCCTTCAGCCGTCCGCAATGGGACCAGGCACTCGACTATATCGCCTCGCATCCGGAAATCCGCGACGTGCTGATCTCTGGCGGCGATCCGCTGACCCTGTCCGACGAGCGGCTTGATTATCTGCTGGGCCGCCTCCGCGCCATCCGCCACGTCGAGTTCGTCCGGCTCGGCACCAAGGTGCCGGTCGTGCTGCCGCAGCGCATCACCCGCTCGCTGACTCGGATCCTCAAGAAGCATCATCCGCTGTGGATGAGCCTGCACTTCACGCATCCCGCCGAGCTCACGCCGGAGGTGTCTGAGGCGACCGCGCGGCTTGCCGACGCCGGCATCCCCCTCGGCAGCCAGACGGTGCTGCTCAAGGACGTCAACGACTCGGTCGAGACGCTGAAGACCCTTTATCATGGCCTGCTGATGCGCCGGGTGCGGCCCTATTACCTCTATCAATGCGACCCGATCACCGGCTCCTCGCATTTCCGCACATCCGTCGATAAGGGGCTCGAGATCATGCAGGGCTTGCGCGGCCATACCACTGGCTACGCCGTGCCGACCTATGTGATCGATGCGCCGGGCGGCGGCGGCAAGATCCCGCTTCTGCCGGACTATGTGCAGGGCCGCGACGGCGACGAGCTCATCTTGCGCAATTTCGAGGGCAAGATTTATCGCTACACCGATCCGGCGGGGACGGTTGGCGCCGATCAGGCGCCAAGCGTCGAAAGCCTCTGATGCGTATCGGCCTCGTCTACGATCTGCGCGACGATTATCGCGCGCTCGGCTTCTCCGAAGAGGAGGTGGCCGAGTTCGACAACATCGACACTATCGATCAGCTCGCCGGCGCCTTGGAGGCGATTGGCTGCGAAGTGGTCCGCGTGGGTCGTGGACAGGCGCTCGCCGCGCGGCTCGTCGCCGGCGAGCGGTTCGAAATCGTGTTCACCATCGCCGAAGGGGTGAAAGGCCGCTCGCGCGAGGCCCAGGTGCCCGCGCTGTGCGAGCTGTTCGACCAGCCCTATCTGTTCTCCGACCCGCTCTCGAGCGCTGCGTCGCTCGACAAGGCCGTGGCCAAGCGGCTGGTGCGCGACGCGGGCGTGCCGACACCTTCCTTCATGGTGGCCCATAGGCATGCGAGCGAGCTTGAGGGCTGGAGCCACTTTCCAGCCTTCATCAAGCCGCTCGCCGAGGGCACCGGCAAAGGCTGCGAGGCTGCCTCCTTGGTGCATAAAGCCGAGGAGCTTGCGGCCGCCGCGACGCGGCTCCTTGACCGCTACCGCCAGCCTGTGCTGGTCGAGACTTACCTGCCGGGCCGCGAGTTCACCGTCGGCATCGTCGGCAATGGCAGCGACGCGACTGTGCTCGGCGTCTGCGAGATCCTGCTCAAAGAGGACGCCGAGGCCAACGTCTATTCGCTGCACAATAAGGAGCTGTGCGAGGATTTGGTGATCTACGCCCGCGCCGACGACGCGGAGGCGAAACTTGCCGGCACGCGCGCGCTTGCCGCCTACCACGCCTTGGAGTGCCGGGACGCGGCGCGCATCGATTTCCGTTCCGATGCCAAGGGCGATCCCTATTTCCTCGAAGCCAACACCTTGGCGGGCCTCCACCCGCATCATTCCGACCTGCCCATACTTGCCGCGCAGAATGGCGTGCCCTTCGTCGAGCTGATCGGCATGATCCTCGACGCTGGCCTCGCGCGCTACGGCCTCCGACGGTCCAGCCTGGAGCGGCGGCGGAGAACTGCGTGACCGCCGTGAAGCCTGGCGGCTTCGTGCCCGTCGTGCATGCTGCCACGAAGACACGTCCCGACGAGATCGATACTTTGGTTGCCGCCGAGGCCGTGGCCGGAGCCCTCGCCACGCTCGGCTTTAGCACCGAGATTATCCCCGTCGATCTCAATGTTCGCGACTTCGAGGCATTGCAGCGCCGGCACCCTCTTCTCGTCTTCAACCTGGTCGATGCAGTGCGTGGCGACGGCAGGCTCGCGCCGGTCATTCCTTCGCTGATGGATGCGCTCGGGCTCCGTTATACCGGCGCGCATTCCGATGCCTGGCTCGAAACCCTGTCCAAGGTGGCGACCAAGCTCAAGCTTCAGCGCGAGGGTCTGCCCACGCCCGACTTCTCGATCGACGAGAGCGGCTTCGATCCCGATGCGCCGGTCATCGTCAAATCGGCGTGGGAGCACGGCTCGCTCGGCCTCGACGGCAGCTCGGTGGTGACGGGTGCCGAGGCGGGCCGCGCCATCAAGGAGCGCAATGCGCGCTATCGAACCGATCACTTCGCCGAGGCCTATATCGAGGGGCGCGAGTTCAACCTCGCCTTGCTCGAGGGCACGCGTGGCGCCGTCGTCCTGCCGATCGCCGAAATCCTGTTCGAGGGCTGGCCTGAAGGCGCCCCGCGCATCGTCGGCTACGACGCCAAATGGACGCCCGAGAGCGAGGCCTATACCGGCACGCCGCGGCGCTTCGGGCTCGAGCGGAACGAGCCCAAGCTTGCCGCCAAGCTGACCGAGCTTGCGCTCGCCTGCTGGACCCTGTTCGATCTCGCCGGCTATGCCCGGGTCGACTTCCGCGTCGATGACAAAGGCGAGCCCTGGATTCTCGAAGTCAACGTTAACCCTTGCCTCACCCCGGATGCGGGCTTTGCCGCCGCGGCGAGCCAAGCCGGACTTTCCTATGCAGATCTGATCGGCAGGATCGTCGAGGCCGTGCCGCGAGCCTTGCAAGCCATCGCCTGACATGCTTCGCATGTGACATGTTGCGCATCCGCAAAGTGGCAGACGCCACGACGGCGCCGAACCGCGCCGCGATCGAGGCGGCGCAGAAGATCATGCGCGAGCAATTCTCGCTGATGTCGGACTACGACATCGCCAAGCTGCCGGACCAACTCTCCAATCCGTTGAAGCATCGCTTCGTCTCGCGGCTGTTCGTCGCCGAGAATGCGCGCGACCAGACGCTCGGCGTGGCCCTCCTGCTTTACGCACCGGATATCTGCTTCTCTTATTTGGAGATCATCTCGACAGCGCTCGGCCGCACCGGGCGAGGCATTGGCGCCACGATCTACGAGCGGGTGCGCGAGGAGGCCCGCGCGCTCGGCACGCAGCTTTATTTCGAAAGCCTGCCCGACGATCCGGCGCTCAGCCCCAACCCGGAGATCAGGGCGAACAACGCCAACCGGCTCAAATTCTACGAGCGCTATGGCGCCCGGCCGATCATCAACACCGCCTATGAGACCCCCCTCAAGCCGGGGCAAAGCGATCCGCCGTATTTGTTGCTCGATCCGCTCGGCTCCAACGATCTGCCGAGCCGCGATCACGTGCGGAAGGTGGTCCGCGCCATTCTGGAGCGGAAATACGGATCGCCGGCCGACTATGTGCAGATGGTGGTGGACTCGATCAACGACGATCCCATCCGCTTGCGCGAGCCGCGCTACACCAAGCGGAAGACGCCGCAGAAGGGTGTCGTCCGGGCGTTGAACGAACCGCATATCGCGCTCGTGCTCAATGACGATCACACCATCCACCATGTGCAGGAACGGGGCTATGTCGAGGCGCCGGTGCGCATCCGCTCGATCATGGCCGAGCTCAACGCTTCGGGCCTGTTCGAGCGCGTGCCGGCGAAGCGCTTCTCCGACCGCCATATCCGCGCGGTCCATGACGGCAGGCTGGTCGACTACATCCGCAAGGCCTGCCTGATCGCCGGCCCCAAAAAGTCGATCTACCCTTATGTCTTCCCGACGCGGAACCCGGCGCGGCCGCCCAAGGACGAGACGGTGCTCGCCGGCTATTACTGCATCGACACGTTCACGCCGCTCAACCTCAACGCCTATCTCGCGGCCCGCTCGGCGGTCGATTGCGCGCTGACCGCGGCGGAGAAGGTGCTGGAGGGCACCGACCTCGCTTACGCTCTGGTGCGCCCGCCCGGCCACCATGCCGAGACGCGCACTTTCGGCGGCTTCTGCTATTTCAACAACGGGGCGATCGCCGCCAACCTCTTGTCGCGCTACGGCCGGGTCGCCATGCTCGACATCGACTATCACCATGGCAACGGCCAGCAGGAGATCTTCTACACGCGGTCGGACGTGCTCACTGTGTCGATCCACGGCCATCCGAGCTTCGCCTATCCCTATTTCTCCGGCTTCCGCGACGAGACCGGGATCGGCCCGGGCGCCGGCTACAATCTGAACTTGCCTTTGCCTGAGCACATCACCACGGAGCAACACCGGAACGCGGTGGCCGAGGCCTTGCGCCGCATCCGCCGCTTCGCCCCTGCCTTCCTCGTGGTCTGCGCCGGGTTCGACACGGCACGCGGCGACCCGACCGGCACATGGCCCAATCGGGCGAGGGATTTCGAGCAGATCGGCCACATGATCGGCGAGCAGGGCTACTCGACCCTGGTGGTGCAGGAAGGCGGCTATCGCGTGCGCACGCTCGGCACCAATGTGCGCAACTTCTTCTCCGGCCTCGTCACCGGCCATTCGGCCGCGCGCCAGATGGCCCCGGCCCTGGCGCGGAGCGCAGGCGTGCGGCCACCCTCCCGCGACGGGCTCGAATGGCGGAGCGCGGTGATGGCCGACGATGTGGGGCGGGTGCGCTCGCTCGTCGCCTCGACGGGGTTCTTCAATCCGGCCGAGGTTGACATCGCCGCGGAGCTGGTCACCGAACGGCTCGCCAAGGGGGTGCGCTCCGGCTACCACTTCATTCTTGCCGAGCGCGGCAGCGGGCTCGTGGCCTATGCCTGTTACGGACCGATCGAGGGCACGCAAGGGTCTTTCGATCTTTATTGGATCGCGGTGGCACCCGAGGAGCAGAGGAAGGGGCTTGGCATCCAAGTCTTCACCCGCGCCGAGGCCGCCATGCGCAAAGCGGGCGCCAAGCACATCTATGTGGATACCTCTTCCTCCGACCGCTACGCGGGCACGCGAGGCTTCTATCAGCGTATGGGCTTCGAGGAGGAAGCACGGCTGCCCGATTTCTACGGGCCCGGCGACGGCAAGGTCATCTATGTGAAGGTGCTTGGTTCCGAACCGCTGCACCCCGTCCAGCATCGTGACCCAGACACTGAAGTCACCGAACTAGCAGCCAGTCGAGCGCGGCTTACGCTTCTCGCGGATAGTTGGGCGATTCCCGCGTGATGGTCACGTCGTGGACGTGGCTCTCGCGCAAGCTCGCCGGCGAGATGCGGATGAATTCGGCGCGGGCGGCGAATTCAGGGATGGTCCGCGCGCCGGTATAGCCCATGGAGGCACGCAAGCCGCCGATCAGCTGGTGCAGCACACTTGAGAGCGGCCCCCTATAGGGCACCTGCCCCTCGACGCCCTCCGGCACGAGCTTCAGCGTGTCCTTGATGTCCTGCTGGAAGTAGCGGTCGGCCGAACCGCGCGCCATGGCGCCAACCGCGCCCATGCCCCGATAGGCCTTATAGGAGCGGCCTTGGTACAAATAGACCTCGCCCGGGCTCTCGTCAGTGCCGGCGAGCAGCGAGCCGATCATCACGCAATCGGCGCCGGCGGCGAGCGCCTTGGCGAGATCGCCGGAATATTTGATGCCGCCGTCGGAGATCACTGGCACGTCGTGCTTCTTCGCCTCCTCCACAGCCTCGAGCAGCGCCGTAAGCTGCGGCACGCCGACGCCGGCGACGATCCGCGTGGTGCAGATCGAGCCAGGCCCGATACCGACCTTCACCGCATCGGCGCCGGCGTCGATCAGCGCCATGGTGCCGTCGCGCGTCGCCACGTTGCCGGCGACGACTTGCACGGCATTCGACAGCCGCTTGATCCGGCCGATGGCATCGAGCACGCGCGCCTGGTGCCCATGGGCGGTATCGACGACGATGAGATCGGCGCCGGCAGCGATCAGTTGCTCGGTGCGCGCGAAGCCTTCGTCGCCGACGCTAGTCGCGGCCGCCACGCGCAAACGGCCCTGCTCATCCTTGCAAGCATTGGGGTGCACCCTCGCCTTCTCGATGTCCTTCACCGTGATGAGGCCGATACAGCGGTACTCGTCGTCGACCACCAGGAGCTTCTCGATGCGGTGCTGATGCAGGAGGCGCTTGGCCTCCTCCATGTCGACGCTCTCCGTGACAGTGATGAGCCGTTCCTTGGTCATCAGCTCCTGCACCGGCTGGTTCGGATTGGTGGCGAAGCGCACGTCGCGATTGGTGAGAATGCCGACGAGCTTGCCCTCACGTCCGCCGTTCCGCGCGGGCAGGACCACGGGAATGCCGGAGATCTGATAATCGGCCATCAGCTTCAGCGCATCGGCGAGGCTGGCGGTAGGATGGATGGTGACCGGGTTCACCACCATGCCGGATTCGAACTTCTTCACCTGCGCCACCTGGGCGGCCTGGGCGCTGGGATCGAGATTGCGGTGGATCACGCCGATGCCGCCGGCTTGCGCCATGGCGATGGCGAGCTTCGCCTCGGTGACGGTGTCCATGGCCGACGACAGGATGGGGATATGCACCGAGATGGTGCGGGTCACGCGCGAGCTGACATCGACGGTGCTCGGCAGCACGTCGGAGGCGGCCGGCCTGATCAGCACGTCGTCAAAGGTCAGCGCGACCTCGGAATCGAGCGGAAACTTGCTCTTATCTGGATGCTGCCCTTCGGGCATCGGCCAACCTCATCGACGGCGGAACGGGCGTCTTCACTGTCGTGAAGCACGAGACGCGAAGCGTCCGGTTGGCGGCCTCCTTTAGCAGCTTGGGCGGCCTTTGGGAAGCTGACGGGACGGAATCCTTATCCCTGGCCCTTGAGCCGTTCGAGGCCTTTCAGCTGCTTGCGCAAGCGCGGACCCGCGAGCGCGATGAAACTCTGCACCTTAGCTTGCGGCAGGCGGTCCTCTCGATGCACCAGGCTCACGGGAATGGCTTCGGGCTCGATACGCCTCGAGGATCAGGCGCAACGAGCCGTCGTTCAGGCTCGCTTCGGCCTGATAGGAGAGCACGCGCGCAATGCCGAGCCCAGCTTTGGCGGCGTCGATGGCGGCCTCCGCCGTGTTGACGGTCAGCCTTGGATTGACCGCGACGCGGATTTGCTTTCGCGCCGGCAAAGCTCCACCGCTCCGCAGGCTGGAGCGTGTGGAAGGCAATGCAGTCATGGCCGGCAAGCTCCTGCGGGGATGCCGGCGTCCCCCGCTTCGCCAGATAAGAGGGGCTCGCGCAGACCACACAGCGGATCGCGCCAAGCCGCGTCGCGACCAGCGAGGAATCGGGCAGGCTGCCGATCCGCACGGCGATGTCGAGCCCCTCCTCGATCAGATCGACGACGCGGTCGACGAGCAGCATGCGCGCCGTGACGAGCGGGTACATCGCCAGGAACTCGACCACGACCGGCAGCACATGGAGCCGGCCAAACACCACGGGGGCGGTCACGGCAAGCTCGCCTTGCGGCTCGGCATGCTCCCCGGCGAGACGGAGATCGGCGGCATCGAGCTCGGCGATGACGCGGCGGCATGTCTCGAGGTAGTGCCGGCCGGGCTCGGTGAGCGCGAGGTCCCGCGTCGTCCGCGTGATGAGGCGCACGCCGATTTGGGCCTCGAGCGCCGCCAAATGCCGGCTGACCGTCGTCAATGGCATGCCGAGGCGCCGCCCCGCCGCGGAGAGGCTGCCAGCGTCGGCAATCGCGACGAAGACCTTGATGGCGGCGAGTCGGTCCATTTCGCCCTTCCATAAAAGGAAAGAATAAATCCCGTTCGTAAACGCTACTGCCACCAACGGGAAGGGTCTATCTCGCGTATGGTGATCGAGATGCCGGTCATCTACCAGGAGCACATGGCTATGACGTCAGCCTCGGACATCGCCTTCTCGCCGGCTCGGTCAAATCCGTGCAGGAACGGCGCGGATCGCGTGAGGGCTACGCCCGGCTGGAAGCCAAGGGTAGCTTGGCAACGACGATCGACGCTGACCTCGCTGGTCTTCATCGCGGGCATGCGGTCGTTCTATCTCGCGACCGCAAGCAAGGGCGGTCAGCCTTATATGCAGCATCGCGGCGGCCCGGCCGGTTTCCTTGCACGTGCTCGACGAGAAGACGCTCGCCTTCGCCGATTTCAGCGGCAACCGCCAATACATCACCACCGGCAACCTCGCCGAAAACCCCAAGGCGATGATCTTCCTCATGGACTATCAGAACCGACAGCGGGTGAAGATCTGGGGAACGGCGCGCGTGGTCGAAAACGATCCCGAGCTGGCGGCCAGGCTATTTCCTGAAGGCTACAGAGCCCGCGCGGAGGCCGTGGTCCTGTTCACCGTCGAGGCGTGGGACGCCAACTGCCCGCAGCACATCCCGCAAATGCTGTTCGCCGAGGATGTTGCGGAAGCCGTCGGCACGCTCAAGGCTCGCATCGCCGAGCTTGACGCCGAGAATGCCCGGTTGCGGGGCGCCATTGCTGAGCCGCACCCCAACTCGCATTAGAAGATCGGCCAAACAGAATTGTCATGCCGTCCTTGCCTGCCGGGGATGTCTGCTTCACCTTCTTGTGAACGCAGCTTCGGAATCGGTTAAGCGCGGCCGGCCAAAGTCCTCTCATTTTTTCGCCTGCTCGCTCCAAGCCTAATCCGCTAACCGCGCTCGGAACTGTCGGCTGATCTCTGCATTTCTCAATCAACAGAGCGTTGCCTAGCGAAGGTCGCTGGGTGGATGCCGGTTGCAGGAAGGAGATTTGTCATGACTAAGAGCATTGTTGCAGTGACCGCTCTTGCGGGAAGTCTGCTCCTCGTACCCGTCGTGCTCGGGCCCGCTAGTGCCGGTGCCCTTGACGGGATGAAGGGTCTCGCCGCGCCTCAGGCCGGCACCGTCCACCTTGTGGGCCACGGCGGCGGAGGCGGAGGCGGGGGTGATGGATTCCGGTGGCGGCGGCGACCATGCTGGCGGTGGCATCAGCGGTGGCGGCGGCGGCGGCCGCGGCAGTCCGTCGACAGGCGGCGGCCACATGGCTGGCCGTGATTTAGGCGGCCACGGCGGTCCCGATGTCGGTGGACGCCACGCGGCGCGCGACTTTGACCACGGCGCCCCGCGAGGCGACCGTGATTTCCGTCACGGGCGAACGGCTATGGATCGGGATCACGACCACGATCATGGATTCCGCCACGGGCGTCATGGCCACTTTGTCGGTGGCGTTTGGGTCTGGGATTATGGACCCGGCTACTATGCTGGCGACGATTGCTATTGGCTGGAGCGCCGAGCCGAGACCACCGGAAGTCACTATTGGTGGTCGCGCTACAAAGCTTGCGTGGGCTATTGACTAAACTCACCTCCGCCGCATGAAATAAGGCTTACGAGAGTCCCCGCCCTCGGGCGGGGACTCTTTAGTTTATGGCAGAGTTTACGGCAAAGCCTTGGGCGAACCCCGATACCCCGTGGCCAGCACATAGACCTCAGGCGACTCGGCACGGCTCGCCTTGGGCTTCACGTGGCTCACCTTGGCGAAGGCTTGCTTCAGCCTCGTGAGCAGCTCCTGCCCGGCGCCGCCTTGAAACACTTTGGCGAGGAAGGTGCCGCCGGGCGCCAGCACATCCCCGGCAAGATCGAAAGCGGCCTCGACCAGCGCGACCACGCGCAGATGATCGGTCGCCCGGTGCCCGGTCGCGGGCGCCGCCATGTCGGACAAGACCACATCGGCCTGGCTCCCCGTGAGCGCCTCCCGGATGCGGTCGAACGTGCCTGGCTCGGTTACGTCGAGCGGAAGCAGCTCGACACCGGGCAGAGGTTCGATCTCGGTCAAATCGACGGCGATCACCTGCCCCTGGCCCAACCCCGACCCAACCCGCTCCGCGGCGATCTGGCTCCAGCCGCCTGGTGCCGCGCCCAAATCCACCACCTTCATCCGCGGCTTCAGGATGTGGTGCTTATCGTCGATCTCAATGAGCTTGAAGGCGGCGCGGGAGCGATAGCCTCTGCTCTTCGCCTCCTCGACATAAGGATCGTTGAGCTGGCGGGCGAGCCAGCGCGTCGAGGCCGTCTTCCGCCCCTTCGCCGTGCGGAGCTTGACGGCGAGCCTCCTTCCCCCGCCGCCCCGCTCAATTCCGCCGCCTTTGCCCTGTCTTACCATTTGTTAATCCAACACTTTCTGCCGAGCCCTTGACCCAATAGGGCTCTCGGCCCCATGTCCGCTTGGTCGTCCCTCTACCATCTGGCACATGCCCCGCTACTTCGTCACCCTCATCGTCGCCGTCGCCCTTTTCATGGAGACGATGGATTCGACGGTGATCGCGACGTCCTTGCCTGCGATCGCGCGCGACATGGGCGAGGACCCGATCGCGCTCAAGCTCGCGCTCACCTCTTACCTCTTGTCGCTGGCCGTGTTCATCCCGTTGAGCGGGTGGGTCGCCGACCGCTTCGGCGCCCGCACCGTGTTCCGGGCGGCGATCGTCGTCTTCACCCTGGGCTCCGCCGCCTGCGGCTTTGCCCACTCTCTCCCCGACTTCGTCCTGTTCCGCATCGTGCAGGGCATCGGCGGCGCCATGATGGTGCCGGTCGGGCGGCTCGTCATCCTGCGCACCGTGCCAAAGGCCGAGCTGATCTCGGCACTCGCCTGGCTTACCATCCCTGCCTTGATGGGCCCGGTGATCGGGCCGCCGCTTGGCGGCTTCATCACCACCTTCGCCTCCTGGCATTGGATTTTCTGGATCAACATTCCGGTCGGCATCCTGGGGGTGATCCTGGCCACGCGGTATATCGCCGACATTCGCGAGGAGGAGATGCCACCCCTCGACATCAAGGGCTTCGTCCTGTCCGGCGTCGGCCTCGCCGGACTAGCCTTCGGCTTCACCACCATCGGTCAGGGACTCTTGCCGCCGGTCGCCGTGGCGGCGCTGCTCGCGGTCGGGACCGCCGGCTGCTGGCTCTATGTCGTCCATGCCCGCACCGCCCCTGCCCCGCTCATCGATTTGAGCCTGCTCAAGGTCGAGACCTTCTATGCGAGCGTCGTCGGCGGCTTCCTCTACCGCGTCGGCATCGGCTCGACGCCTTTTCTGTTGCCGCTCCTTTTGCAGCTCGGCTTCGGCCTGTCGCCATTCCAATCCGGGATGCTCACCTTCTCGACCGCGATCGGTGCCATCGCCATGAAGGCCACGGCGGCGCCGATCCTGCGGCGCTTCGGTTTCAGGTCCGTGCTCGTGACCAACGCCGTGGTGAGCAGCCTGTTCATCGCCGCGCCGGCACTGTTCACGCCGATGATGCCGCACGCCATCATCCTCTCCGTGCTGCTGGTCGGCGGCTTCTTCAAGTCGCTGCAATTCACCAGCATCAACACGCTCGCATACGCCGACATCGAGCCACGGGCGATGAGTCGGGCGACGAGCTTTGCCAGCGTGGCGCAACAGCTCTCAATGTCGGCCGGCGTTGCCGTCGGCGCGCTGGTGCTGGAATTCGAGCGCCACGGCCGTCCCGAGACGGCGGTGCACGCGGGCGACTTCACCGCGGCGTTCATCGTCGTCGCCGCCATTTCCACCGCCTCGGCCTTGATCTTCATGATGCTGCCGAACGAAGCCGGCGCAAGCCTTTCCGCTCCAGCTCGCTCGCTCGCCGAAGAACCGGTGTCTTCGGCCTGAGCATGATCCCGAAACAGAGAGGGCCGCGTCAGCCTCGGAGGGCGCCGGCCCATGGCCCACGCGCGCGGGTGTACTCGGAAACGCGGCGGTCTTGACCATCCTCGGCCATCAGCGTGGCGAGGATGCCTTCTCGCAAACCGCGGTCGGCCACGCGCAATCGCTCGCATGGCCAAACCCTGAGCAGGGCCTCAAGGATAGCGCAGCCCGCCAGCACGAGGTCGGCGCGCTCCTGGCCAATGCAAGGCTGCGCCACGCGCTCGGCATAGCTCATGGCGATCAGGCTGTCCGATACGGTGCGGGCGTCGCCGGCACCGAGCCAGCAGCCGTCGACCCGCGCGCGCTCATAAGCCGGCAGGCCGAGATGGATACCGGCAATGGTGGTAACCGTGCCGGAGGTGCCGAGGAAATGCGTGCCGCCCCCGGCAATGCGGCGGCTGAGGCGGTGCTCGGCTTCGAAGCTCTTAACCGCCGCCATCACGTCCAACACCATGGCCTCGTAGTTCTCAGCCGTGACGTCGCGGCCGCCATGGCGCTCGGCGAGGCTCACCACGCCGATCGGCAGCGACGTCCAGGCGGCGATGCAGCCCTGCACCTCGAGCCGGTCATAGATCGACCGGCGCCACGGGCGGTCGAGCTGGGTGAGATCGAGCCAGATCAATTCCGAGCTGCCGCCGCCAATATCGAAGACGAGCGCCCAATCGCAATTGCGGTCGATCAGCGAGGCGCAGCCCGAGACGGCGAGCCTAGCTTCGGTCTCGCGGCTGACGATATCGATCGAAAGACCGGTCTCGCGGCGCACGCGCTCGATGAACTCACCGCTGTTCGACGCGATCCTACACGCCTCGGTGGCGATCAGGCGCGAGCGGGATACGCCTCGCCGCCGCATCTTGTCGGAGCAGATCTTGAGCGCCTCGATTGTGCGGCTCATGGCGGCATCGGACAGGCGCCCTGTGCGGTGCACGCCCTCGCCCAAGCGAATGATGCGGGAGAAGGCGTCGATGACGAAGAAGCCGCGGCGTGATGGCCTGGCGACCAGCAGTCGGCAATTGTTGGTGCCGAGATCGAGAGCCCCGTAAACCGGAGACGCGCCGCGCCGGGCGCGCGCACCCGCATCGTTCTTGCCCTGGGCTGCCCCGAATAGGCCCTCGACCGGCGCGGCGGCGAGCGCAGGCGCCGCGACTTGCGTCGGCGCCCCGCCCTCCCCGCAGCCATCGGTGTCGCTCAGCCCGGTCGTGAGATCGGGCGGAGGCATGGCAGCCGCGCGGGCATTGCCGCTCGGCCCAGTCACGATGTTCAACCCTTAAAGCCGCGGAATCCCCTGACTAAGATCTGGGCACCCGGCCGCGGCGCTTGTTCGATGCCACACTCTAGCAAGCTCTTATCGGAGGTAAAGAAGCTTTTCCCGTGGGGGCGATGATGGAACGCAAAGGGCGCGCAAATCGCAGCTTAACTCCACAAAGTCCGTCAATTGCGCCCGAGCCGCGCCATCACAAAGTCGCCTTCATGGCTCCGTAGCTGAGCATGGGAGGTAGCGAACCATCTGTTGAACTGAAGACACCATTGTAGACTTTAGTCTAGACGAGCGAATCGATCCGCATCCAACCCGAGGAACACCATGGGGTATGACAAAATGAAAGCGACACAGCTTGGAAGATCATCGCATCTTCGCTTTGGCCCGACCCTCGCAGCGGCCCTGTTGTTGGGCCTTACCTTGGGCGTCGCCATGCCGCTCGGCTCGGTTTCGGCCGGCGTTCTCGCCTCTCCGGCGCAAGCCGTGATGGGGTCGGCAATGTCATCCTTGTCGGCGACAAACATGGCGGCAAGAACTGGAACAACAATAAGAACTGGAACAACAAGAACGTCGTCGTGGTCCGGCCCTACCGGCACTGGAACAAGCGGGCTTACTACGGGACTGTGATCGGCGGCGTTGCGCTCGGCACGATTTTGGGCGCCGCAGCCTATTCGGCCATAGCGCCGGCGCCAAATCTCTGCTGGTATTGGGCCGATCCCGCGATGACGCGCGGCTATTGGGACTATTGCTAGTTCCACAGAGGATCAGCGCCTGTAGCTCAACGGATAGAGCACCAGACTTCGAATCTGGGAGTTGGAGGTTCGAGCCCTTCCAGGCGCGCCAATAAAATCAATGTGTTATTGGCGACTTTTCCCGCTGTCGTTCCTCCCATAGCAACTCACTAGCAACTACTTCGAGACTTCGGATCGCCCACCCGAAACCGCGCAGGGTTTATGGCGGTTGTTGTCGCAATAAAAGCCTTGCACCCGCCGCCACTCACGCCGATATAGCCAAAGTGCTATCGGAGATGCCGCCTTGCTGTCGCAAGCATCGAAACGAAGTCGACGGGCCCCGATCAGCGGTGATGTGCCATAGAAAGCCACGCTTCGCCTCTTCCACTTGCCCCGCGCCTCAGTCTTCGTCCGCTTGTGGGGTAGAGCCGAGTCTGCTTTCGGGGGTAAAGCAGACATGACGCGGACGCTGGACAATGTCCGCTAATGACCCAAAGCAGACATCAGGCGCTTGCTCGCAGGTCTAGTTGGTGCGGATGGTGGGGTCAGCGGCAGGGCAAACCGCCGGGGGGGGCGCTGTGGTCTGGAGGCTAATCCTGTTTGTGAGGGGGGACCCCCCTAGGAGGCCTGGCTTTCCCAGCCCTAGGGGGCTCCCAGGGGCTGTAGGGATGTCTGTGGGGTTTGTAAGCTTAGGCTTACATCTTTTTTCTTTGCACGTCTTAGTCATTTTATCCCAGTGACCGTCAGCCATCCTACAATCGGACTCGGTCTTTGCGGTCTTCGCCATTCCCGCGAAGGCTGGACCTGTGAAGGCAAGTGCGAGGATGACTGCAAAAATCGAAATAAAAGTCTTCATGGCGGTTTCTCCCTTGCGTTAAAGCCCTGTCCCGACACCCTAGTTCCACTGTCGGCCATTTAGCTGAAAACCCGTCTTTGTACTAGGTGGCGCTGCCCTTTTCCCTGCTATCGTGCAGCCAGGGAGGGGGCTCATGGCCGCGCCGCAACGGATTAGCCGGGGCTTTCACCGGGTTAGCGGCATGTCCAAGCCAACGCCCTTTCCATAGTCCTCGCATCGGAGTCCCATGTTCTGTGGCGGGGATATCCCCCCGGTAGCCTCAAGGGCGTCTATGTTCGATTTCAATGAACCTTATCCGCAAAAGCTGAATGCGCTGTTCTATGAGTTCTTGGAAACCGGAACCGCCAAACAACTTGAATTGTCTAGCCCAGCCGATCTGGTCGTTACCTATCCAAACGTATCTTCTGGAAGAGTGTCGAGCCGTATATCGGCCCTGCCTTGCGCTATCTGGACCTCCATCCGAGGGCCGGCAATGGATCGCAAACCTGCATTGCCACGTCTTTGCCGTCGAGCATGGAAGACTGACTTCAGGCCCGCAATTGGGCAACTGATCTGAACCGCGCCGCACGATTGTTACTGAGTGGCGAGAGCTCACCTATTCGCAGGCAGGGGCGGAACGCCGCAAGCTGCTGATCGCCATCGTCCTCCTTGGATCAGTTGCGGGACATGACGCCAGCCCTCGATCTTCTTGTCGCAAATTGTCGTGGAAACGTGCGCCCATCAAGAAAGGGCTACTTGAGGAGGTTATTATGTTGTTCATGGTGACTAGTCGGCCAAAAGCAGGGGCCACTCGGGAAAAACTCATTGAGCACCTTTACACGCCGACTAACTGCAACGGTTCTAAAGGCGCTCGGCGCCAGCTGAAAACACATCAGCAGTGGCATGTGCTTACACTTGCGCCCCGCGATGTGACTTCGGGATGGGCGGCAGAAAATGAACTTCGTCTCAGCGAGAGCGTTAGCCCTAAGTCGGGGGCCTACCACTTTTGAGAGGCCCACTCAGATGACCGCAACGGAGACCTATCATATCGCGGGTACGACAACGTCCCCATGTGGCAGTGGGCGAGTTGGGGTACGGGCATATACCCGACGCGCGCCGACTTGCCCATCTTGTCGCGATCTACCCTCTCCACCATGGCGCCGGAAAAGGAAGAGGCCGTGGCAGAGGCCAAGCATTGCGTCGACCGTATCCTCTCACGCCTAACTTGATCGACGCACTAAGCCGGCCCGAGGCTTTTTGCTAGAGGGCATCCGGCTTGACGACTGTGGCCTTTCCAGCTTCGGTCAAAAGATCATTTAGCTCTGCAAGTCGGGCTTTAGCGCGTTCGATCAACTCAGCGGTCGTGTCGATCCAGCCCGCCCCAATGTCCTCGCCTGTCCGAACTTTGCCGGTCTCCATTAGCTCAAGCTGCTGCTCGATGCTCGCTTCCTCTTGCTTGCACCAAGCGATAAAACGAGCCGGTTCCGACGTGACGCGGATTCCCTCGATATGCCTGAGCTGTGCTTCGCTAGCCCTTTCCAGCTCGGCTTCCTTCTGACCAAGGTTCGGTTCGGAGCGGCCAACGTGCGAAACGTTGTCATCGGATTGTCGCTTGCTTGTCATAATTGGCTCTTGGTGTTTCTCCATCTTTATTGGCTCTTGGTGTTTCTCCATGTTGTTATGACCAAAAAATCACAGGCCAGCACTCGCGCTCAAATTAATTGCAGCCGTTTCGTGGAGGCCGGTATTGAGCCGATCAAGCCAGAATGTGTCCGCAGGCGCCGACGGTATCGCCAAGGGTGCCAAGAAATTCGAATAGATCCATCCTGTCCTCCATGACCATGGATCGATGATCTGGACCCATCCAAAGTCACGCGACGCGACCTGCACTTCAGCACCAGCGTAGGCGATTCCGATTATTTCGGCCGAAGCGGACGGGCCGCTACGTATGTTCGCCGCCGAAGCGACTTTCAGAAGCTCAATTTCGTTAAGATCAAAGCCTAGTTTGCGCTGCTTGGCCAATTGCCCGACGTGGCTCATCCAGTTGAACCGACGAAGGTAAAGTACCCCAGGCTTCGGGTGACGCATGCGACAGCGATATGACTTAAGGCGTGTCTACTACGACCGAATGGAGCTCAACCTGCTACGGATTGGAATGACGCCGTTTCTATCGGTTGAGCACTAGCGCCATTGGTCGCGTAGACAATGGTTCCTATTAGCCAAAGTGCGAGCCGCGCGCGTTTCATGCGGGTCTCCAGCAGCCCCCGCCTGTCATTACAACGATGCTGCAAGCTGTTCGTTCCCCGCGATTACTCCTCTGTCCTCAGGCTGATCCCAACTCACATTTCCGATTGGTGTGCTGAAAAATAGCGGATGACGGGGTACACATGACAAAAAGCTAGGGAGCCCTTCTTCCTTCCTCAGATTTGAGGCGGTCGCTTTGGCGCAATCCATGGCAAGGCAATCATGATGAGAAAGCAAACGAAGAAGCGCCGGGATGCTGTTCGGCAAACGTTGTCGCTGGGCGGGAGCCAAGGTGTTGAATTCGCGGACTTTAAGGTAGCGCCGGCGAGCGTTCGGAAATCAGATGTTTTCCAAACAGATCATCCGTCGAAAACCTAGCAGCCTAGTCCGCTGCTAGCGATAGAGCGGCCTCGCCTTGCGAGATCGAGCTCGTCCGGCTTTGACCCAAAGCGGATATCCCCACGCCGACACCGCTCCATCCGAAAAGTCCGGGGGACTTGGTGTCTGTTAGGCTTGCCGCCCCCGGTCTGAGACAATAGGCTTGCGCCATGTTGCAAAACTCCGCGCCGGGCTTGGCTTCCGCGTGGCGATCATGATTGCCGGCTTTGCCGTCCTTTGCTTCATGGCGCCGCCTGCGGTGATGGCCTTCGGCCATGGCAGCAACATTGTGCAATGCCTCACCCATGGCGATGCCGCCGATCACGACATGCATGGTGGCGCGGGGCACAAGGACCATGGTGATGGCGGCAAGCCACCATGGCATGAATTGTTGCGTGCTGTTCTTCCTGAGCGCCCTCGCGCCAAGCTCTGGCCCTGTTCTCGACGGTCTCTTCTTGCCGGCGGTGCTGTCGCCGCCAGCGGAACCGCGTCTCTTCGGGCGCGTCCCCGACCAGCCCGACCCGCCTCCGATTTCCCTCCTGTCAGTCTAAAGCGTCTTCGGCGGGACCACCGTCCCGCTCGACGGCTTCATCAACGACAGACGAGGGATAATCCATGTTCTCTCATCATTGGGGCATGCGCGTAGCGGCCATCGCCGCCACCACAGCCCTGCTCAGCGCCTGCCGGACCTTCTCGCCGGATGGCGGCATGGACAGAGTTGCCGCCGTCGCCGGCACCGGACTGAACAAAGACGTTGTGCAGGTCCGCTCGGCGGAGGATGCGGCCGCAGTGCAGACGAGGGTGACGCACCTGTTGCACCGTCCGCTCAGCGCAGACGCCGCGGTTCAGATCGCGCTACTCAACAATCTCGACCTGCAGGCCGCCTATAACCGGCTTGGCGTCGCCGAGGCCCTTGCTGTCAAGGCAAGCAGGCCACCTGCCCTGAGCTTCGCCATCTCCGATGTGTCGACGCCACTCGAGCTTGACATCGAGCGGAAGGTCATTGGCAGCCTGCTGTCGCTGCTGACCATGCCGGCGCGCACCAGGATCGCGTCTGATGAGTTCGCGCAAGCCGAGCTTCGCGCCGCGGAGGAGACCTTGCGTGTGGCGGCGGAGACGCGGCGCGCTTATGTGCGCGCGGTCGCAGCACGCCAAATCGTGGCGGCGCTTGGCGAAGCCAAGGCAAACGCTGACGCCTCGGCGGAGCTCGCTGGACAGCTAAAGCAGACTGGTGCCGTGAACAAGCTCGACCAGGCGCGCCGAGAGGTATTCGCCACCGAGACCGACGCCGAGCTGGTTGGCGCCCGTCAGCAGGCGGCGGCCACGCGCGAGAAGCTCACGCGGCTCATGGGGCTCTGGCACTCCGATCTCGACACCTATCTGCCAAGCGCCCTGCCTTCGTTACCTGGCTCGACGCGGAGCGTAAGGGCCATCGAGCAGGACGCGCTGAAGCACCGCGTCGACGTGCAGATGGCGCGGCTCGAAATGGAGGCAATGGCGAAGTCCTACGGGCTCACGCGCTCAACGCACTTCCTCAACGTGCTTGACGCGGCAGGCGTATCCAAGACGCAGAAGAATCGCGGCGAAGAGCACGCCGACGGCGGCGGCTACGAGCTCGTGCTCGAAGTGCCGCTGTTCGACTTCGGTAAAGCCAATGTACGCGAGGCCGAGCAGCGCTATCTCGAAGCCGCCAATCGCCTTGGGCAACTCGGCGTGAACGCTGCATCCGAGGCGCGCGAGGCCTATGGCGCCTACCGCGCCACTTACGAAATCGCGAGAAAATACGAAGACGAAGTTCTGCCCTTGCACCAGACCATCTCGACGGAGACCGAGCTGCAATACAACGCCATGCAGGTCGACGCGTTCGTGCTGCTCGAAGCGGCGCGGGCGCAGGCACGCGCCAAGGTGGCGAGCATCGAGGCCAAGCGCAATTTCTGGCTCGCCTCGACCGATCTCAGCGTGGCCATGCTTGGCGGCGGAACTCTCGCTTCGGAACCTGACGCTGTAATCGCGGCGACGAGCGGCGGCACGAATGCAGAATAGACAAGGAAAAGACTGATGCTTTCACGACGGAATTTTCTTGGTGGATCGGCCGTGGCGCTCGCAAGCGTCGCCGCCATTAGCGGTCGCGGCCAAGCGGCGACCATTCCGGAGGCGCCGACCACGGGCTCACCGCTGATGCAGCCGCCGCTTGCGCCGCCCTCAGGGCAAGGACTATCAGCCAGTGGTGACGCTGAACGGCTGGACTCTGCCCTGGCGCATGAACGGCGAGTGGAAGGAGTTCCATCTCGTGGCAGAGCCGGTGATCCGCGAATTTGCGCCTGGCATGACGGTCAATCTCTGGGGCTATAACGGCCAGGCGCCGGGCCCCACGATCGAGGCGGTCGAAGGCGACAAGATCCGCGTCTTCGTCACCAACAAGCTGCCGGAACATACCACGGTTCACTGGCACGGCATGCTCGTGCCGAACGGCATGGACGGCGTTGGCGGCCTCACCCAACCGCACATCCCGGTGGGCAAAACCTTCGTCTACGAGTTCCAGCTGAAGAAGAGCGGCACCTTCATGTACCACCCCCATTCCGATGAGATGGTGCAGATGGCCATGGGCATGATGGGCATGGTGGTGGTGCATCCGCGCGATCCGGCAGTGCATCGGGTCGATCGCGATTTCGTCTTCATCATGAGCGCCTACGACGTGACGCCAGGCTCCTCGCTGCCGAACGTCGCCGAGATGACGGACTTCAATATGTGGACGTGGAATTCGCGCGTGTTCCCCGGCATCGACGTGATGCCAGTCAGGCTCGGCGACCGCGTGCGCATCAGGATGGGCAATCTCACCATGACCAGCCACCCGATCCATCTGCACGGCCACGATTTCCGCGTGACCATGACCGATGGCGGCTGGATCCCGGAGACCGCGCAAATACCGGAGGCGACCACCGACGTTCCGGTGGGCAGGTGCGCGCGCTTGAGTTCGTGGCCGACGCTCCCGGCGACTGGGCGTTTCACTGCCACAAGTCGCATCACACCATGAACGCCATGGGACACAAGGTGAAGAATTTCATCGGCGTGCCGGAGAGCGCGCTTAGCAAGGCGCTCGACCGCGCGGCGCCCGACCGCCATGGCCATGGGAACCTCCGGCATGGCGGATATGGCCGAGATGGGGATGCCACTTCCCGCCAATACGCTGCCGATGATGACCGGAACCGGGCCGTTTGGCGGGATCGAGATGGGGGGCATGTTCACCGTGGTGAAGGTCCGCGAGGGGCTCGCGGCCAACGACTACAAGGATCCCGGCTGGTACAAGCAGCCCGAAGGCACGGTGGCCTACGAGGTCGATGCCAGCGCGGCTGGGGAGCCGCAACGGCAGACCGGAGGGGCGCGCCCGGCTGAAGACGAAATGCCGGGGATGCCGATGGGCCACGAGCATCATCACTAAGGGATAGGCGAAGTCATGCCGCAAAGTTTTGCCGCGCGAATGTTCGGAAAGGAGGCGCACAATCTGCTCGCCGGGATCGGCGTGCTTCTGATCGTTTTAATGAGCTTCGCGCTCGCCCACGAAGGTGCCACCGGCGTGGTCAAGGAGCGCATGGATTTGATGAAGGACCAGCAGAAGCAGATGAAGCTGATCGGGGACATGGTCAAGGGCAAGGCCCCATTCGACGCCGCCAAGGCAGGGGCAGCCGCAAAAGAACTCGGCACGACCACCAAGAAGATCCCCGAGCTCTTCCCGAAAGGGAGCGGCGGTCATCCGAGCGAGGCCCTCAATGCCGTATGGGAGGAGTGGGATCGCTTTACCGGCAACGCTCATGACGCCGAAAAAGCAGCCGACGCGCTCGCCGCGGCTCTCGCGGCCTCGGGCCAGGATTGGAAAGCCGCGTTCAAGACGATGACCGATGCTTGCAAGTCTTGTCACGAGGATTTCCGCGCCAAAGAAAGCGAGCACGATCAGATGGATCATGAGCACCACGAGTGATCATCGACGATGGGTGCTCCGACTTCACAAAGATTTGCAGCGAAAGCACCCCGGCGTCTAAGCTACCGACCGTGGACCGCGATGGAGCGCCCGAAGGAGGAAAGCCATGCTCAAGACATCACTCATGACGGCTTTTATCGTCGTCTTAGCTATCGGTCCTGCCTATGCCGCGCAGGATCTCTGCAATGATGCTCACATGAAACAAATGGACCGCATGATCGCCAAGATGGCCGACGCCGCCAAAAAGAAGGAGGCGACGACGGCTCTCGACATGTCCAAGGCCGCGATGAAGAAGGGTGACACGGCGGGGTGCATGAAGCACATGGAAGAGGCACATAAAGCCATGGGCATGTGACTTGTCGCTCGGCTCCTGGATCAGCCCGTGCTTCGGCTTCCTAACGTCCGCTTGCGGCACAAAGCGGACGAATTAGCGGTCTCGATCAACGTCTCAAGCCGAGCGTGAAGCAGACATACGCCCGGTCATCGGTCCTGTTGGTTCAAGGCAGTCGCGATAGCCTCTGATATCTGCTCGCCAGCCTGCCTCACCGGATCCTCAGCCAAATGCGCATAGCGCTGAGTCGTGAACGCCTGTGTATGACCCAGCAGCTTCCCCACGAACAGCAGCGATAGGCCGCTTGTAGCTCCCACGCTGGCATAAGAGTGGCGCAGGTCATGAAGCCGCACATCTTCAAGACCGGCTCGAGCGCGAATGCGATCCCAAGGCTTCTGTAAATTGACGAGGTGTGCCCCGGCCTTTCACCGACAATAACGAAGGGATTCCCCTGCACGCGCGGCAACGATTGCAGGATTTCCGCAGCAGCCGTCGTGAGGTAGATCGACTTCAGACCCGTTTTCGAGCGGGGTAACCGGAGTAGCCGATTCCGGGGTCGACGTAATCCCATCGGAGGCTCAGAATCTCGCTCTTCCTCGCGCCCGTCAGAAGCAATAAGCGAATTGCGGCAAT
>CAWIUJ010000004.1:0-48766 GCA_963839245.1 uncultured Alphaproteobacteria bacterium
TGGCAGCGACATTGTGCAATGCCTCACCCATGGCGATGCCGTCGATCACGACATGCATGGTGGCGCGGGGCACAAGGAACACGGTGATGGCGCCAAGTCCGACCACTGGCATGAATTGTTGCGGGCTGTTCTTCCTGAGCGCGCTCGCGCCAAGCTCGGGCCCTCTTCTCGACGGCCTCCACTTGCCGGCGGTGCTGTCGACACCCGCGGAACCGCGGCTCTTCGGGCGCGTCCCCGATCAGCCCGACCGGCCTCCGATTTCCCTCCTGTCAGTCTAAAGCGTCTTCGGCGGGGCCACCGTCCCGCTCGACGGCTTCATCAACGACAGACGAGGGATGATCCATGTTCTCTCATCATTGGGGCATGCGCGTAGCGGCCATCGCCGCCATCGCAGCCCTGCTCAGCGCCTGCCGGACCTTCTCGCCAGATGGCGGCATGGACAGAGTTGCCGCCGTCGCCGGCACCGGACTGAACAAAGACGTTGTGCAGGTCCGCTCGGCGGAGGATGCAGCCGCAGTACAGACGAGGGTGACGCACCTGTTGCACCGTCCCCTCAGCGCAGACGCCGCCGTCCAGATCGCGCTACTCAACAATATCGACTTGCAGGCCGCCTATAACCGGCTTGGCGTCGCCGAGGCACTCGCTATTAAGGGAAGCAGGCCCCCTGCTCTGAGCTTCGCCATCTCCGATGTGTCGACGCCACTCGAGCTTGATATCGAGCGGAAGGTCATTGGCAGCCTGCTGTCGCTGCTGACCATGCCGGCGCGAACCAGGATCGCGTCTGATGAGTTCGCGCAAGCCGAACTTCGCGCCGCGGAGGAGACCTTGCGTGTCGCGGCGGAAACGCGGCGCGCTTATGTGCGCGCGGTCGCAGCACGCCAAATCGTGGCGGCGCTTGGCGAAGCCAAGGCAAACGCCGACGCCTCGGCGGAGCTCGCTGCGCAGCTCAAGCAGACTGGTGCCGTGAACAAGCTCGACCAGGCGCGGCGAGAGGTGTTCGCCACCGAGACCGACGCCGAGCTGGTTGGCGCCCGCCAGCGGGCCACCGCCACGCGCGAGAAGCTCACGCGGCTGATGGGGTTCTGGCACTCCGATCTCGACGCCTATCTGCCAAGCGCCCTGCCTTCGTTGCCTGGCTCGACGCGGACCGTCAGGGCCATAGAGCAGGATGCGCTCAATGCACGCGTCGACGTGCAGATGGCGCGGCTCGAAATGGAGGCAATGGCGAAGTCGTACGGGCTCATGCGCACAACGCACTTCCTCAACGTGCTTGACGCGGCAGGCGTCTCCAAGACGCAGAAGGATCGTGGCGAAGAACACGTCGACGGCGGCGGCTACGAGCTCGTGCTCGAAGTGCCGTTGTTCGACTTCGGCAAGGCCAATGTGCGCGAGGCTGAGCAGCGCTATCTCGAAGCCGCCAATCGCCTTGGGCAACTCGGCGTAAACGCTGCATCCGAGGCGCGCGAGGCCTATGGCGCCTACCGCGCCACTTATGACATCGCGAGAAAATACGAAGGGAAAGTTCTGCCCTTGCACCAGACCATCTCGGCCGAGACCGAGCTGCAATACAACGCCATGCAGGTCGACGCGTTCGTGCTGCTTGAAACGGCGCGGGCGCGGTCACGCGCCAAGGTGGCGAGTATCGAGGCCAAGCGCAATTTCTGGCTCGCCTCGACCGATCTCAGCGTGGCCATGCTTGGCGGGGGAACTCCCGCTTCCGAACCTGACGCTGTGATCGCGGCGACGAGCGGCGGCACTAATGCAGAATAGACAAGGAAAAGACTGATGCTTTCACGACGGAATTTTCTTGGTGGATCGGCTGTGGCGCTCGCAAGCGTCGCCGCCATTAGCGGCCGCGGCCAAGCGGCGATCATTCCGGAGGCGCCGACCGCGGGCTCACCGCTGATGCAGCCGCCGCTTCCGCCGCCTTCAGGGCGAAGCTACCAGCCGGTGGTGACGCTGAACGGCTGGACTTTGCCCTGGCGCATGAATGGCGAGTGGAAGGAGTTCCATCTCGTGGCTGAGCCGGTGATCCGCGAATTTGCGCCCGGCATGACGGTCAATCTTTGGGGCTATAACGGCCAGGCGCCTGGCCCCACCATCGAAGCGGTCGAAGGCGACAAGATCCGCGTCTTCGTCACCAACAAGCTGCCGGAGCATACCACGGTGCACTGGCACGGCATGCTCGTGCCGAACGGCATGGACGGCGTGGGCGGCCTCACCCAACCCCACATCCCAGCGGGCAAGACCTTCGTCTACGAGTTTCAGCTGAAGAAGAGCGGCACCTTCATGTACCACCCCCATTCCGATGAGATGGTGCAGATGGCCATGGGCATGATGGGCATGGTGGTGGTGCATCCGCGCGATCCCGTATTGCATCGGGTCGATCGCGACTTCGTCTTCATCATGAGCACCTACGACGTGACGCCAGGCTCCTCGCTGCCGAACGTCGCCGAGATGACGGACTTCAATATGTGGACGTGGAATTCGCGCGTGTTCCCCGGCATCGACGTGATGCCGGTCAAGCTCGGCGACCGCGTGCGCATCAGGATGGGCAATCTCACCATGACCAACCACCCGATCCATCTGCACGGCCACGATTTCCGCGTGACCATGACCGATGGCGGCTGGATCCCGGAGACCGCGCAAATACCGGAGGCAACCACCGACGTTCCGGTGGGCACGGTGCGCGTGCTTGAGTTCGTGGCGGATGCCCCCGGCGACTGGGCGTTTCACTGCCACAAGTCGCATCACACCATGAACGCCATGGGACACAAGGTGAAGAATTTCATCGGCGTGCCGGAGAGCGCGCTTAGCAAGGCGCTCGACCGCGCGGCACCCACCGTTATGGCCATGGGAACCTCCGGCATGGCGGATATGGCCGAGATGGGGATGCCGCTTCCCGCGAATACGCTGCCGATGATGACCGGAACCGGGCCGTTTGGCGGGATCGAGATGGGGGGCATGTTCACCGTGGTGAAGGTCCGCGAGGGGCTCGCGGCCAACGACTACACGGATCCCGGCTGGTACAAGCAGCCCGAAGGCATGGTGGCCTACGAGGTCGATGCCAGCGCGGCCGGGGAGCCGCAACGGCAGACCGGCGGGGCGCGCCCGGCTGAAGACGAAATGCCGGGGATGCCGATGGGCCACGAGCGTCATCACTAAGGGATAAGCGAAGTCATGCCGCAAAGCTTTGCTGCGCGAATGTTCGCAACTGAGGCGCACAATCTGCTCGCCGGGATCGGCGCGCTTCTGGTCGCTTTCACGAGCTTCGCGCTCGCCCATGAAGGTGCCA
Organism: uncultured Alphaproteobacteria bacterium; assembly: GCA_963839245.1. Lineage (GTDB taxonomy): Bacteria > Pseudomonadota > Alphaproteobacteria > Rhizobiales > Methyloligellaceae > Methyloceanibacter. The sequence goes on from CAWIUJ010000004.1 coordinate 3,296, forward strand.
AGGGCCTGGTCAAGGAACGCATGGATTTGATGAAGGACCAACAGAAGCAGATGAAGCTGATCGGCGACATGCTCAAGGGCAAGACCCCATTAGACGCCGCCAAGGCAGAGGCAGCCGCAAAAGAACTCGGCACGACCACCAAGAAGATCCCCGAGCTCTTCCCGCAAGGGAGCGGCGGTCATCCGAGCGAGGCCCTCGATGCCGTATGGGAGGAGTGGGATCGCTTTACCGGCAACGCTCATGACGCCGAAAAAGCAGCCGACGCGCTCGCCGCGGCTCTCGCGGCCTCGGGCCAGGATTGGAAAGCCGCGTTCAAGACGATGACCGATGCTTGCAAGTCTTGTCACGAGGATTTCCGCGCCAAAGAAAGCGAGCACGATCAGATGGATCATGAGCACCACGAGTGATCATCGACGATGGGTGCTCCGACTTCACAAAGATTTGCAGCGAAAGCACCCCGGCGTCTAAGCTACCGACCGTGGACCGCGATGGAGCGCCCGAAGGAGGAAAGCCATGCTCAAGACATCACTCATGACGGCTTTTATGGTCGTCTTAGCTATCGGTCCTGCCTATGCCGCGCAGGATCTCTGCAATGATGCTCACATGAAGCAGATGGACGGCATGATCGCCAAGATGGCCGACGCCGCCAAAAAGAAGGAGGCGACGACGGCTCTCGACATGTCCAAGGCCGCGATGAAGAAGGGTGACACGGCGGGGTGCATGAAGCACATGGAAGAGGCACATAAAGCCATGGGCATGTGACTTGTCGCGCGGCTCCTGGATCAGCCCGTGCTTCGGCTTCCTAACGTCCGCTTGCGGCACAAAGCGGACGAATTAGCGGTCTCGATCAACGTCTCAAGCCGAGCGTGAAGCAGACATACGCCCGGTCATCGGTCCTGTTGGTTCAAGGCAGTCGCGATAGCCTCTGATATCTGCTCGCCAGCCTGCCTCACCGGATCCTCAGCCAAATGCGCATAGCGCTGAGTCGTAAACGCCTGTGTATGACCCAGCAGCTTCCCCACGAACAGCAGCGATAGGCCGCTTGTAGCTCCCACGCTGGCATAGGAGTGGCGCAGGTCATGAAGCCGCACATCTTCAAGACCGGCTCGAGCGCGAATGCAATCCCAAGGCTTCTGTAAATTGACGAGGTGTGCCCCGGCCTTTCACCGACAATAACGAAGGGGTTCCCCTGCACGCGCGGCAACGATTGCAGGATTTCCGCAGCAGCCGTCGTGAGGTAGATCGACTTCAGACCCGTTTTCGAGCGGGGTAACCGGAGTAGCCGATTCTCGGGGTCGACGTAATCCCATCGGAGGCTCAGAATCTCGCTCTTCCTCGCGCCCGTCAGAAGCAATAAGCGAATTGCGGCAATCGCATATGGCGTCAGAACTTGCTGCTCGTCGTCTTCTCGAAGCGCTTCGCCTAGGCGGGACAGTTCCGCCCCACTGGAAAGGTGAGCCTCGTCCTGAACGTAAACGACCAGGTGGAGCGGCTTCGACCCTTCTACGCTTAAGAACACTGCCGGGCCTTAAAATGCAAGGTAAGGGCGGCGACGCCAATGGTCCGATCACGCCGCCGCCTCTGCCAGCCTGCGTTTGCAGCGACATTCTGGCTCCATGAGTTTGATCTAGCGCAAGGACGACGCGCGGTCCCTAAAGTAACATTCAACAAAAATACTCGCAGAAAACAGGGGGTTGATATGTCAAACTTGAGATTGCTATGGCCAACGCAAACGCAACTGCGCCGTCGGTTCAAGCTGATGGACCGGATGATGGAGAAGCGCGGCGTGGACACCAACGCAGCACGCCGCGTGGATGGTGGGTTAGCCTTCATTGAGGCTCGCGCCAAATGCCAATACTGCCTCTATGAAGAGGAGTGCCGGCGCTGGCTGACAATTAGGGTACCGCGGAGGTCTCCGGATTTCTGCCCCAACGCAGCATTTTTCCAGACCTGTCTGAGATGAGGATTGGCTGCTCGCGCCCCGGCAGGTTTACGACGCAAAGGTAAGGGCGGCGACGCCATGGTCCCAACGCCGCCGCCCCTGCCAGCCCGCGCGTAGGTAAGGCGAGATCATTGCGGCCAAGGTCGATGGTGCTCATGGTACGCTGAAGCCGCCCGACTTCTCGCCATTGGCGGGGCGAGTTGCTCGCTTGGCGCTAGACCCGTCACAGGCCGCGCTGACGGCGACATTGAAGCGCGCGGTCTGATGTCTAGTTCCGAGCCCGTCAGCGCGCGGGCCCCTTATGTCGCTGACTGATCCAAAGCGGACATATGCCGAGCGTCAAACAGTCGATCCAGTCGTAGCGCCTTTGGTGGGCTCGACCGATTGAGCAGCAGGCGCAGTAACGGCATCATTCTTCAGCGTGATCAAAGTGGGCAATTCTGGGCTGGCGAGGCCCACGCACATGGGGGCCCGCACGTCGAGAGTGAAGGCAGCGTCGAACAGCTCGCGCATGGCGCCCTCGAAGCGTATCCAGTGCAAGATATCCGCGCTGCGGGTGTCAATGATGAAGGCTCCGCAACGTGGCTCGCCGTCCCGCGCCCTGATGTTGTCCTCAAGCTCCAAACCTTGGAAGGTGCTGTCGCGGGAGAGCGAGGTGGCGACCAGCGCGAAGTTGCGCCAGAACGAGAGGCCCCCCAAGAAGCCGGGGCAGAAGGCCACTCTCTCGATCTTGCCGTCCGCTGCGTCAACGCGGGAGAGATAGCCGCGCCCCGAATTGAGCACCCAAAGACTGCCGTTTGCCAGCCTCGGCGAATGCGGCATCGACAGGTCCTCGGTGACAATCCGGTCGGTCCCGACGTCGATAATGACGCCGCGCTCCTCCCGGCGCTCGCGCCAGCCGTCCACCACGTCGCTGCGGCTCACCACGGTGACATACCGAGGCTGGCCCTTTTGCATCGCCAGTCCAGCTGAAGCCTACCCGGACCCCTCCGCTTCCTCACGCGGGAAGAGGCAGAGCGGAACGTCGCCGAACGGATGCGAGCTTGTGAGGCTGATCGTGACAAAAACCCTTTTTATGTAGGCTTTGGGCCCGGCGCCCGCTCAATTGCGATCGGCCGAAAGTGAGGGATTCGAGGTAGCACCGGCCGGAAGGTTGGCAGCACCACCAATGGCCTCCCCCCGGTTTCGTCGACGATTTCGACCAACCAGTCACTGCTCAGGTCGGGGAACTGGATTCACATTTGATGCCCCAACCTCACCGCATGTTGGTGAGCCAAACTTAGTCCAGCCCAGTTCTACCCCGTCGGTATCCCTATGGATCTGGCTAGTCGACCGAATATCAAAAAAAATAACGAGGCATTATCCAATACTGGGAGCAATGCGGGGTCTAAGGCAACCGTGCTGAAAAGACAGGGTAACTGAACCTTAAGCAGCTCTTGGCAGCATAGGCCTCATGAGCAATGCCGCCGAAAAATCCGAAGCACAGATCAAATCGCTGCCGGCCCATGGGGAATTGGAAGGCCTCCTTCTAGCCGGTGCGGCCGCTATCCAAGCCCTCGTCGCGGAACGGGATCGGCTCCGTTCACGCGTAAACCTACTCGAGCACGAATTTCTGCGCCTTAATGCGTCAAATCAGGAGCTCCTTCACCAGTTTGCTACTATTGGTAATAATTGCAGAAGGCTAGCGATGGAATTCGACGCGCAACTGCAGATAATCCTTTCAGCGCCTGGTGCAGCCCGAGACGGCGGAGCCAAGGATGGCCGTGGCGCATTAGCGGAGGGCTAAGGCCGATAACGCTGTTAACGCTAACCGGTCGTTAACCCGAGACTTTTAGGCTCACACCCAGCATCAGGAAGCTGCATTGGCTGTTAGATCCACTATGCACAATAATTGTATCGTCTCCCTGCGCGAGGCCCTTAAGCAAGCTGGTCTAGACGACCAATCGAGCCATGTGCCGCCGAGAATAATGGCGGAACGATTGCGCCCTCCGTCGAGAAGTCGGCCGAGCAGTGTAACATCGCATCTTGGAGAGCCGGCCAGGTCAAGGGGCGAGCGTCCGCTCCCGGCGAGGGCGAACATTTTGTTGCTCGCCTTCGTGGTCGGGCTAATTCCTGCGGTTTCTATAGGGGCTCTCCTTTGGGTTTTGACGTGGAGAGGTTTATCGGCGAGCCCATGTCAGCTTAAAGCACCGGTCGAACTGCTTCTGTTTCACATTTAGCTCAATGCTCCCTCCTCAACCCTGGCTCGCTAGCTATCAGTCTGCTCTGGGAGATCCTCGGTCCATGGTCGACGCACTGAACCAGTCGCAAACCTCAGTCGGCGGATTGCCTTCCTATGAAGACCTTGAACGAGCTGTTCTCGGCGGAGCGGCCGCAATCCATTCCCTCACCACCGAACGAGATGAATTGCGGAGCCGTTGCGAGGCTCAAGAGCGCGAACTTACAATTCTTCGGGCTACAAGCGACGATCTCCGGCGCCAGCTTGTTCTGGTTGGGGACTGCTACGTGCGCTTTGCGAACTCATGCGTTGTCCAACTTCAGCATGTCAGCCGCGCGATGGGGCAACCAGACGGTGGCTCGCCGGACCCAAACGCGCTGACGCGCGGTTAGAGGCAAACGACCCCTCCGGTCGGTCAATTATTTTTCGACGCTTGAGAGTCATCCGAGCGGTTTTAGGCAGCGGGAAACACCTCGCGGTCCTTGTGGGCGATACCCCGGACCGACTTCCGATCGACGCGCTCCGGCTCCTTCCCATTGGCAGCCTGCGTCTGCATCGAGCGGCCTTCGAAATAGGCGCCTCGCTCGATGGCGAGGGATTGGTGTTGAATATCGCCGACGACATGGGCATTCGATTTCAAAATGACCTCGCCGCCTTGGATCGGACCATCGACCTTGCCATCTACGACCACACACCCCGCGGCGATCGTTCCGGTCACATGCGCCCCGCGCGAGACGATGAGCGAGGTGCAGTGCAGCTCGCCGTCGATCTGACCGTTGACCTCCACCAGACCCTCGGCCGTAACGCTTCCCACGATCTTGATTCCTTTGGCGATAACCGTTCCCCGACGCTTCGATCCAAACATGACGTGTCTCCTACGCAAAACTTTTGGGATTGATTGTATCCGGCTCCGGCAACGATCGGACAAAGGTCGTCGACGTTTTGTCCTTCCGCTTTTCCGCCCGTTCGGGCGCATCCGGAACCCCAGCCCGGTCCTTTTGCACCGCTTGCTCGCCAGACAAGGGATCTTGAGAGCACCGCGAGTTCCCTTGGAAGAAAGCCCCCTGCTCCATCGCCAGATCCTTGTGCAGCAAATCGCCTTCGACATGAGCAGTCGATTGCAGCATCACGCGAAGCGCCCGCGCCGAGCCGATGAGGCGACCGCCGATGACAACGTCTTCCGCAGTCACATTGCCCTCGATCTCGGAGTTCTCGCCGAGAACGACCGAGCAGCAACGCACGTCGCCCTGAATGCGGCCGTCGATATGAAGCTCGCCCTTCGAGGTCACGTTGCCGATGATGGTGAGGTCCTCACCGATGGTGGACCCCCCGCTAGGGCCGGAATGTCGAGTAGGCACCTGGTGAGGTTGCTCGGTGATCATCGCTTGTCTTCAGCTTCGGGGCTCAGATCGCCCATCTGTTTGCGCCAATAGGCTGCCTGAAATTCGATGACCTCCGCAAGGTTCTTTGCCCTGGCCAGGTTTGTCGCAAGATCGAAGCCCGCATCTATATTATGCGCGGCAATTTCAATGATCTTACGGTTAAATGTCACAGCCTCTTGACCCGCCGGGCCGAACAATTTCTCGCAACTCTCTAATGCGGATTTAAGAGTGTTGTTAGAGCGCTCAAAAAGCTGACGCGTCTGAGCCAAGGCCTTCTCCGAAAGGGCGCGAAGTGCCTCATGGATTGGACTATCGAGTGCAAAATCGTCGAATGGAGCGGCTATCTTGGCTGCATGGTGGGCCATTCCGGCAGCAGCTTTGGGAGGAGGCGTTGGTTTCGAAGTGCGTGGCGTCCCGGTTTCAGCTTTGGCAGCAGCGAGTGGATCCTTGACGCGGGCCATCTCGGTGCCTTCTTTGGGAGCATTCCGTAGAGCCATGATGTTAGTCATCTCGGCGGCTGCTTTGGGCGCACCCATGGCCTTTGTGGTGCGTGCCGTCCCCGCGGCAGCCTTTGGAGCGGGCGCGATATCTGACACACCAGCTTTGGGAGCTGGTTTGGGGTCGCTAGTGCGCGCGGTCCCTGCGGGCGCCGTTGAAAGTATCTTGGGCTTTGAATCCCGCGCCTTGCTGGCGGCGGCTTTTGAAGCAATTTTTGGATCTGGATCGCGCGCCACCCCAACAGCACTTTTGCCCGAACGCAGGACCTCTGTAGTGCGTACTCTCCCTGCGAGACCTGTAGTGCGTGGCACAACCACGTCAGTTTTAGAAGCTATCTCGGCATCTTTAATGCGTGCCGTTCCGGCTGCAGTTTTGTGAGCAGGCGCGGTAACGGAATCGCGTGCTTTCAAGGCAGCTTCGGTGGCCGTCCTGGAATGTTTGGTGCGCGCCATCTGAGGGGCACGTTTCGAAGTGACCTTAGAATTAGTAGCCGTCTTAACAGCGTTTTCTTCTAAAGCAATCTTGGGATTTGTAGTTTCGGCAACAGCTTTGGAGTTTTTTTGGGAATTTGCCGTGCGCCCAATACCGACCGCAGATTTAGTAGCTTTGTTGAGAGCTATAGTACGCGCCTTGCCCGCGGTAAGTTTGGGAGTAGAGGATTTGGTCATTTGTATTTGCCTCTCAGTGTTACGCAAAACGGCACGGTCGCAAGCGGAGGCGAAGCAAGGGCCTCGCAAAAATGGCGCTGGAGCCATCTTGTCTAGACTGACAGCCCCAGCACGGCAAAGCGTTTTGTTTTTCGGTCGGTTGATATGACGGGCTGACGGATCACGCGCCAGCAGTGCCCAAGCGTCAATCAGCGCATCGCCAGGCGACGCCGTAGGTCGACCACGTCACGCTCGACGGCCAGCGCGACATCGACGGAGGTTGGCGGTTTTTTGAAGATCCGCCGGTTCTGACGCGGGTGATGCCGAGATCGAGAAGAGAGTCATCGGCTCACTCGTCGAATATTGCGAGACGATTCCGATCGAGCGCCGCTACATGCTTAAGCGCTACCGGGTTGTGGACATCGTCCATCGCATTGTCGGTGTGGGAAGCGTCGGCACGCGCGCCTATCTTCTGCTGATGTTCGGCAGCGGCGATGAGGATCCCCTCTTCCTTCAAGTCAAGGAGGCGGCTCCAGCCGCTCATGCACCCTACCTGCCACCGCTCCCGCCATACCTTCAGCATGACGGCCGCAGAGTCGTTGCCGCGCAACGCACGCTGCAAGCCTCGATCGATGTGCTGCTCGGCACGACGACGATAGACGGCCGTCCCTTCTACGTTCGGCAGATGAAGAACATGAAGGCCTCCATGCCGATCGAGTGGCTGGTGGGCGAACCGTTCAACGAATACGCGCTTGGTTGCGGCGCCATCCTCGCTCGCGCTCACGCGCGCACCGACGATGCCGCCATGATCGCGAGCTATGGCAGCATCGAATCTGGGGGTTGCAAGTTCAAGCCCTGCCGGGCGCGCCAGTTTCAGGGGCCTGACCCGGTTGCGCTGCGCGGCGAGCGACAGCCTCAAGCATGAAAAAAATGGGCCGGAGCATAGCTCCGGCCCAAGCTTTGCGGCGCTTGCGGCTTGGGGGGCCGAGGGACTAAGGCCGCCAATAGCTATCAATGAGCGTTGGCGTGTTACTCGCCAGACGGCAAGGAAACGGGGGGACTCCTCGCGATCCACGCTCACATCAGCAAGGAAATAATTTACCATAACTTCCGGGTGCAAAGTACAACTTGGTAAAAGCATGGTTAACGCCGGTCACCGCTACCCTCGCACGTGCATACCTGGCTCGAGACTGCTCAGCACTCCGGCCGCGAGCACAACCAAGAGGCCAACCACGGTCTCTACCGCGATGGTTAAGATCAATGCCCTTCTTCCAAGCTGGATGCCCCGGCGCGACAGGGCCGGCGTAAGGCGGAAGCGGTTGACGGCCGCCAGCGCGAGCAGCACGGCGAACATCGTCAGCTTCAGCAGCAGCACCCACCCATAGGCTGTTCCGGTCAGGCCGGCTACGCCGCCGGCAAGACGCCAGCCCTGCCACCCGGCGGTTGCCGCAAGGGCGGCAACCGAGAGAGCAGCGAGATCGGAAAAGCGCCGCAGCGTTTCGGCCACCACGTTCGGCAGGGCGCCGCCCACCACGATGAGCAAGGGCGCAAGGCCGCCCAACCACGCCCCTGCCGCGAGCAAATGCACGCTTTGCGAAATGAGCAATAGGCTCGGGCCATCCTCCATGGCGAAGGCGTGGCTGTGCCCAGCCTCAAGCACCGTAGCAAGCCCCGCAAACCCCATCGTCGCGAGACGCCCCTGCGGTGGTTGCTGCACCCTCACTGCCAGAATTGCTGCGAGCAGGGCGAGCACCTGGGCGATGAGGACGCGCCCGAAGCTCGTGCTAAACAATACGGTGGGAATTGCCGCGAGCGTCTGCCGCGCATCGGCGGCTTCGGCGATGACGGACGCTTCAAGCACGAGCCATGCGGGAGGCGCGAGCATTGCCACGACCAAGCTTCCGCGGACGAGGCGCAAGCAACGCGCCTCCAACCCCGCTGCTTCCCGGCCATTCGATTGCACCGCGCGCGGCGCGATGACAGCCAGGAACAGCGCCGCGCCGAAACTCGACAACAAAGCGGCGACGAACGACCCGCGCACCAACGCGAGGGCCAGCCCCCTGCCCCCCAGCTCGAACGATGGCCAATCGACGGGCACGATTATTTCGTGACGCTGAAGCTAAAGCTGCCGCTGGTCTTGTGGGTGTCGGTCGAGGTGGCGCGCCAGGTCACGGTATAGGTTCCGGCCTCGAGCGGCTTCAGGCCGACCACGAGGTGCTTAGCGTTGTCGGGCGCGACATGCACATCGCCCTTATCAACCCGTGCACCCTTCGCATCCTCGACCTCGATAGCGCTGAATTTTGGCTCGATCGCCTCGGAGAAATCGAGAGCAACGTCCGCCGGCGCGCTCGCGACGGTCGCATCGGCAGCCGGAGACGCAGTCTTGAGATGAGCATGGGCTAAAGCGGGCAGCGGGCTTGCGAGCATTGCCGCAAGGACTATGGCGAAGATGGCACAGCGAGACATCGGCGTGCTCCTTGGGTCGCTCATTGATGGTGGTGGTCATCCGGCTTAGGGGCGATGGCACCCATCCCCTCGACCTCGAACGTGACGTCCACGGCGCCCGCCTTCTCGAAGGTCAGAGTCCCGGCGAACGCCTCGCCCTCCTTCAGCGGCTTTTTCAGGTCCATGAACATGAGGTGGTAAGCGTTGGGCTCGAGCGCCACCGAGCCGCCCGCGGGCACCGGCACGCCTTCCGGCGCCTGCCGCATCTTCATCACGCCATCCGCCATGCTCATCTGATGGATCTCGGTGCGACCGGCAATTTCGGCGGTCGCCGAGAGGAGCTGATCGGCTGCCGCGGCGGCGTTGTCGATGGTGAGGTAACCGGCGGCAACCTGCGCTCCGTCGGGTGTCGCCCGCGACCACGGCTGCTCGATGGTGATGGAACCGGCCTTGAACTCATGGGCGAGAGCCGCACGGCCGGGCAGCAACATCGCCGCAAACGCCGTGCCGGCGAGCCAGAGGCGGAGAAGACGGGAGGACGCCCCCAATATGGGACGTTGCTGAGTGTGTTGGGACATCGGATTGCTCCGTTGGCAGAAGCGGCGAGCGCAGCCTGTGGCGCCAGCCAAGATGGCATGACCGAGCCCCGCGAAAAGGACCGGACGCTGCCGAGAGAACCGAGAAGACTAAACGGGGAAGCTGGGCGGACCTCGGCTCTGCGGCGCGCGTAAGCTCGCGCTTGCAAGGCCATCGCTGGCGAGCTCAGGCTCCGGGGCATGGATTGCAACCCGGATGAAGCCGATCATATTCGCCGGGGCGATCGCAAACTGAAAGGCGGCGTAGCCCTGGCAGAAGGGGCAGCGCTTTTGCGGTTTCCCTGGCGTCGCGGGAGATCGATCGCCCAACGCGTGGTCGGAGGCGAAAGCCCTACCGCTATGACATATAACGGTGAGGGCGTCCGCGAATTTTGCGCCGAGCAACACGGGGCTCGCTTCCGAAACAATATGGACGGGGATCAGCGCCGCATAGAATAGGACGCTGACAAGCGCGCACGCCCCGGCAATCCCGCGGTATCGAGCGAGGTACCCCATGGCAATGACCCTAGCCATGAGCCTAGCCCCAGTTCAAGGCGCAAATGGCCGCCTTGCAAGGGACGCGCCGTTGCCGGTGGCGCGATCACTCTGTCAGTGCCGCTTGCGCCGGCGGTCCCACAATTGCTCGTCGAGCACGCGCCTAAACGCGTTCAACGGCCGGGATCATCTCAAGCTCGTGCGCGAAGGCCCGATACTCGGCTTGGCCTCGTCCGAGGCCAAGCCGAAGCTCAGATCGGCCCGCCATAGGAGGAGGCGCTTCCAGCCTCTGGCATCGCCACCCTGGCGCGGGGGCGCGACGCCCGCCGCGAGCAGCTTGCGGATGATGAGCTGCGCGGCAACGGCCTCGCCGTAGCCGGCCTTGACCAGGAGATCGATCACTACCGCGTCGACCGGGCTGGCATTGTCGGAGAGTTGGTTGCGGGAAAAGTAGGCCTCGGTGTCTCAACCTACTTCAGCGGCTGCGTGACCACGGCCTGCTGGTGCCAATGAAAAAAGCAGCCCCCAAGTCCTATTGGAGCCGTAAGCACAATCGCGCAGACGATGAGGATGCGCATGTTTATCCCCCCGCAGGATAGGAGAGGACGCACGTGATACACACGCGGGAGCAGATAACCTTAAACCAAAGACCCGGGCGACGAGTGGGCCAAAATCTAGTAAGGACGAGTGGGCCAAAATCTAGTAAGGTTGTATGGCGGAACCCACTCACCGTGACCTGAAGGGAGGAAAGTGCCATGAGTAAATTGCTGGTTGCTGCTGTCGCAGTTAGCGCGATTGCTGCCTTCAATCTCGCTCCACAACCGGCCCAAGCGCGACATTGTTCGTTGGTGACGGCCACAGCACAAGGGTTAACCGAAGGCGTTGCCACCAGGAGGGCTGATAGTAGACTGCGGCGATATGCTAGGCGCAACCTTAGCGGCTGGCACGTCGTTGCTGGCCCCCGCAACGCCTGTCAGGGTTGGGGGGCTGCAGGTGCAGGCGTCCGCCCAGCTTGTAAAGCCGAGGCCGTGGTTTGCAGCTAGTAGGTCGGTCGTCGGAAGTTCTTCGGGACACCCGCCCCTGTAGGGGGTTAGGTGACGACATGGCATGGGTGCGATAGCCCCCGCCGCGGCCCCAATTTCAAGGCTGATGTGACGCCGTTAAAAAGCCCGACTTGACGACGTTCTCATTTTGTTCTCATATAGCCATGATGACGGTTGTTCCCCTCCCGTCATCGGTTCCCAGGGAACCGCAGAAAGCCCCGTGTCCCCCGTGCGGGGCTTTCTCTTCATGTGGGCAGGAGCTGAACGGGTAAGCAGTACCCTGAAGATGCTCATCGTCTCGAAGGTGCTCATGCTTTTTGTGTGAGCATCTTCGGTCTCGGGGCGGGCGAAGTGGAGCTGGACAGGGATGGTGGGTGAGCACTCAGAAATGGCCGCAGACCGTGCGATGAATTGCAGTCCACTTACGCGCGCGCACGAATGGCGGTCCTGACCACGCTGGAGATCAGATCGAATGCGCAAGTGGATGCTAGGAAATACACCGGCATGGAAATGGCTCGCAGCAAGGCAGATCCCCACGTTAAATTTCACCCCACTCACGCGCGGGCATGAAGTGGCTCAACTGTAGGTCCGAGATCGGCGTCGTGCAGCAGAAGACTGGCAAGGAGCTTTGGGTGCCCCTACACACCGAGCTGAGAGGCGAACTCGAGATTTGGAACAGCTCCCCATACGTTCTGACGCCCAAGGGTGAACCCTACACACCAGAGCGCTTCAGAGCCGCGTGGACACGCCTCATGAACAGCACGCCAGCAGGCAGGATCAGACATGAGGGCTTCACCTTCCATGGGCTGCGCGCGTCGAGCTGCGAGAAGCTGCGCGAGGTCGGATGCAATGACGCAGAGATCGGCTCGATCACCGGGATGTCGCCCGCGATGATCAGACGCTACCTCCGCTTCTCGGATCAGAAGCGCCTTGCCAAGGCTGCCCAGCGACGGTTAGAACAACACGCGATCCAGGAAAAACTGTAAAATCTAAGCATTTCTGTAAAGCCTAAGTGCCTGATTTTACTGATGAAAACTGGGGGATCGTCTAACGGTAGGACAGCGGACTCTGACTCCGCCAGTCAAGGTTCGAATCCTTGTCCCCCAACCAGCCTCTTAAGCCCGCGTGGCCCCGGTGCAGGAGATCTTCTCCTGTCTCCGAGCAGACCGGAACGAGACGCGCCTTTGAATGTCGAGTGTCCCGCGACGATTGCGCCACGTCCAGAAGGTTCTGGGCGGCGAATACGAGGTTCCTTATCAGGCGACCAGGCCCATTATTCTCGACATCGGGGCCAATGTCGGCAGTTTCGCGGCCTGGACCATCGAGCGCTGGCCGGGCTGTCACGTGCATTGCTACGAACCACTACCGGACAATTTCGCGCTGCTGAAGCGCAATCTCGGCCATCTCGACGGAACGTCCGTCACCTTGAACAACTTCGCGGTCGGCGACCCAGGCCTGACGGGTCTATACCTCGGCCGCAACAATTGCTGCGAAGCAAGCTTCTAGGATATCGGCGCGCCGTCGACGATCGCGCTCGACGTCGAGACGAGGCCACCGAGCGTTCTGCCTCGTGCGCAGATCATGAAGATCGATACCGAGCGCTCGGAGATCGACATTCTCGGCCGCATGGCGTCATTCGATTTCGATGTGATCCTGCTCGAGTATCCCTCGGACGCGAACCGGCGGAAGGTCGACGAACTGTTGCGGGATTTTCTCCTCGTCGGTGGCGAGATCCGCCACCTGCACTAGGGTACGCTGAAGTATCTACACCGCGCCTGTTCGCGGCTGCCGACACCGCTTAATTCCAGCGCCGGTTCTGACTCGCCGTGGCCAGGACTGTGGCGCACTTGTCGAGCGTCGTAAGGGCGCAAAAGGATGGATGCGTTTGGGGCGCCGGCCAAGCCGACGCCCTCTCGACCGTGAAGCGTCCTAGGCTGCTTCGGCCTGCTGATTGACTACCGTCTCGGCAATTTCGGTCAGCGCTTGGTCCGTGGCTTCCTCTTCCTCAAGAGTGGCGTTGAAAAGTGGGATCGCATCATCGAGGCCGAGTTCCTCGGCCCATGCGCGCAAAGTGCCGTAGCGGGAGATTTCGTAGTGCTCGACCGCCTGCGCGGCGGCGAGCAGGCCCGCGTCGAGCGCGGGCGAGCCCTTATACTTGTCCATGATTTCCGCGCCCTCGTCGGTGATGCCGACGATCGCCGCGCAGGTCTTGCCCTGGGGCTTGGCATCGATGATGGCGAAGACCTGTTCGAGCCGCTCGATCTGCCCTTCGGTTTCGCCGTGATGTTTCTCGAAGGCGGCCTTGAGCTCTTCACTCTGCGCCGCTTTCGCCATCTTCGGCAAAGTCGCCAATATTTTCTTTTCGGCGAAGTAGATGTCCTTCAGCGTGTCGTGAAACAGATCGTCGAGATTCTTTGGTTCTTTGGCCATTGATGGATCTCCTAGGGTGTGTGGGCGCAGGGGCGCTATCGAAGTCCCGCTGGCTGTCGAGACGGCGGGGCAGCCTTCAGCCTCTTTCGAGAGTGTTGCCGGTAAACGAGCAGTCGGACTGAAAGTTCCTGCCTGATGCGCCAACGGTACAGGCCGGCGTCTATTGGCTGGATCACGGCCGACGGCTGCTCACAGGAGCGGCATCAGATAGTTGACCATTGCGCGGAACTGCGTCCGATCCTGGCGCGGCGCCGGCACGTCCAGCAGCCTTTCATCCGAGTGAAGAGCTGAATGCGGAAGTCTTCGAGCGGTCCGGTCGGAGGCTCATAATCGAGGCGGAGATTCAGCCAGTTTCGATCGGGCTGAGGACCGCCAGTGCTCGGATCGATCGCATCGACGCCCTGCCCCAGCCGTGGTCAGCACGAAGCCTTGATAGCTCGTCACCAATCGGGCCGAGGCCTGGTACTGGTATGTGTCGTAAGCCGCGCCGGGGAACGAGTTGCGCGCCGACGGTCAGCTGGTCGAGATCGTTGAAGCTGATGCGGTAGCTGGGCTTGTCGCCGCCGCCGAAAGGCAGCATCCAGTCGACCTCGCCATAGGCTATTGATCGTGTCCTTGACCCAATAGTTGACCGCTCCAAGCGTGAGGTTTGGGAACACCCGGCGGATCCCATTGATCAGCAACCATCATCCTCTTTGACGCCGAACGGCGCCGAGAACGGAATGAACTCGGCGGTATCGCGGCTCGTACTTCCAGAGATCGGAGGCGATGTAGTCGAAGCCCTGGTCGTCGCGACGCTCGGGCACCAGGATCACGCCTTCGAAGGTGAGCGGGATCATCCTTTTGTCCTGCGGATTGATGAACGCGGTGCGGATCAATTGCCGTCCAACGCTCAGCTCCTGGCCAGCGAGTTTGAACCGGGTGTTGGCCTGGCCGAGCGTGGTGAGCTGACCCTGATCGGGGGTGAGCGTCCCCCCTCCTTCCAGCGGGGCATATAGGGGCTGCGTCGTGTAGAGCACGCCCCCTGAGCTGCACGCCATCGCCGGCATAGCCGGACTCATAAGAGACATATCCGCCCGTCGTGAGCGCTTCCGCCTTGGAGCCGTCGATGCTCTGACGCGTGAGCCAGTAGCTTCGGCTGTTCACCTTCAAGTCAGTGTGTCGCGCAGGAAGGGTGCGTCGTCGTCGAGGCTCTGCTTCAGCCCATAGAGCCAAACCTGCTCCTCGGTCTCGGCTTCTGGCGGGGGAGCCTTCGCTTTCGGACGCACCTTCTTTTCGGGCTGGGCAGCGCGCAAATCGGCGCAGGGCTCGAACGGGCGGACGAAGCCCTCCACGACGGGACTGTACGTTCCCTGCGCCGTCGATGGGATCGGGACATCTGGCATGTCGGCGGCGGCGCTGCCCTCGACGCCGGCACCCGAATTGTCGGCGGCAAGGACGCACGAACCCGACAGCCACGTGATGCACGTCGCTACCGTCAGGGCCCGAACACTGCGATGTCGAAGGCTGGCGCGTATCGCATTGAACCCAGCCACGACCCGCTTCCCTCCTGTGCGACGCGGTCAAATTCAGGACCTGCCCGGCCCCAAATTTCGCTCCAACCTTCTAGACGATTCCCTTGCCCTAGCGCTCGCCGATCCCGCGGTTTGACAAACCATGCCTTGGCGTGGAACAGGCTTTCCCATGCTCATGAACACCCGCCGTCGGATGCTCGGCCTGCTCGCTGCCGCAATCGGAGCGTCCCGTTTGCTCCCGCCCTACCCTCGCGCCTTCGCCAAGACGGCGGATTGCTTCGCCCTCCAGCCCTTCGGCGACTGGAAGGGCGTCGCGACGAATTCGCAATCGGGTGCCCGTATCGGCCAGATCAACTTCACCAACGAAGAAGATTGCGACCTTCGCGCTGAGATCCAAGTCGCCGCCAATTTTGATGCCAAGCTCGTCATCTATGGCGATCCGGACGCCACGGCCCTGCCCAAGAACTTTCTCATCCAGCCCGATAACCGCCTGATCGTCAGAACCGGAGACGGCAAAGAGGCCGTCAATGAGCCCCTCTGCGGCAATTGCACGGACATTTTCGACAACAAGGTGAGCATCGTCCTCCCGCTCGCCTGCGCGCCCCTGCTGCGCGAGAGCAAGACCGTCGAAATGGCGATCAAGCTCGGCGCGAAGGAGGAATGCCGCTTCACCCTCAATTGTGAGGATTTGCGCAAAGCCCTCGACTGGGCGTCCGAGCGTCAGGACAAATTGGCGGCTGACTACGAGGCGAAAGCCTGCACGCCGCCGGCGCAAGGCTGCTTTCTCACTACCGCCTGCTGCGAGGTATTGGGCCTGACGGACGATTGCTTCGAGCTCAACGCGTTGCGCCACTATCGCGATCGGGTGTTGGCGGCCATGCCGGGCGGAAAGGATGATATCGGCCTCTACTACCGCGTCGCGCCATCGATCCTCGAGCGGTTGCCGGAGCAGCAACGCCTTCCGCTTCTGTTGTCGGTCTATGCGCGCTTCGTCCTGCCGAGCGCGATTGCCGCGCGGCTCGGCTGCAACTGCCTCGCTTATCGGCTCTATGCGCGCATGATGCGGGAATTGACGCGCAAATTCGCCCCGGAAATTCCACAAGACTAGGCTGGCGGTCCTGCGCACGGAATCCGCGCCGAGGCCGGCGGCGTAGCTTCAGAGCCACTGTCAAGCGCAAAGCCCCCGCTTCGCCGCAATCAGGCCGAAGTCGCGCCCCAGTCGCGAGTTAGCCTCGGTCTCAACAACAAAAAAGTCTTGCCCCGAACGGGGTTCGCGCAAGACACGCAAGAACGCCGACAGGCTTCGGCTGCCGGCCTTCGAGTTGCAGGGGGTGTCGATAATGCGTTGTCCAGCCACATCATCGATGGGTTTGACGTTCGGCGTTCTGCCACGCGCCGCGACTCCCGCACCGGGGGGAAACCGGCGTCATGGCGTGGCGTGGATTGCGTGTCCATTTCCGACTTTCTCTGTATTTCGCCCTGCCAGCTTCGAGCGCGACAGCGGATCGGGGTCTCAACTGACCACCAGTCCACGATCGAAGGGAGACATCGTCCAAGCAGTTCATTGATAGCAGCGCGCGAAGGGGCATTAGCGCGCGACTTTGTGTCTGGGGAAACGGGGCGTGTGATGCCGAGCGGGGAAACCCGTTCGCTCTAGTAACATGGAGTAAGCCCATGATCGGTTCCGCCACCCCCTTGGATGGAGAGCTTGGTTCGCAGCCGTTGCGCCCCCCAGGTGCGCGTCGCCCTTCGGAGCGATTGAATTCAGCTGCAATTGCCGCGAAGCGTTGGGACCCGACGAAGCGAAATCCCCTCCCTCGGATCGAGGCAAATCTCTCGGGGGCACGGCGCGGAGCGTACGAGATCAAACTTCCCCGATCGTTGGGCGCGCGTCTCAAAGCCCTGGCGGCCGACAATGCTGAGTTGGCGTGCTTCCTGGAGGACCTCGCCTCCGCGGTAAGGTTCGAAGCCGGCGGTCTCGGCGCCCGCAACTCCGAGGCCTTCGCCGCCGGTCTGCCCCTCGAGCCCAAAGCCGCAAGCCCTGCCCCGCAAGCCCATGTGCAAGCCCTCGTCCACGATTTCCGGCAGCGTCAGCGGCGGGTAAGCTTGCTCGTCGTCGGATCCGTGGCGACCACTTTCGTGTTGACGCTTGCCGGCATCGCGGCGCTCGCAAGCTTCGCCTTGCGTGCCCCGGCCGGCGCCGAACCCCCCTCCAAAAATTCAACGTCCGTGGTTTGGCAACGGCCGCAACTGGATGCCCCACCGACAAAGCTCATTCCAATCTCCGCAACGCTCGACCGGGCCGGAAAAAGCGAGCCTCAGTTCGCCCCGCCCCAAGCGGCGGCCTCCGAAACCGCTTCTTCGCCGGAAGCAGAGCTGCATGGTTCGGGCGGGGCCGCACCCCAGCTGATCTTGATGCAGGCCGGACGGCCGCTCGCCCTCGCCCCACTGCTGTCGCCCGGACCGGCGCGCTACGTTTTGCTCCGCGGGTTGCCCGCCGACGCCAAGCTGTCCGCTGGGCAACGCAATCCGACTGGCGCCTGGCTCGTCAAGGACAAGGAGCTCGGCCAATTGACCCTGTCGATCGATGGCGCCGCCGTCGGCGACTATCCGGTCGAAATTTATGCCCTTGGCGCTGGCTCCCTCGCGCAAGGGCGGCAACGTTTCGTGTTCCGCGTCGAGGGAGCTCCCGGCAAGACCGCGGCGCTCGAGCAAAATGGGGCTGCACCCTTGCGCCAAATGGCCTTGACCGACCAAGACCAGCCGCAAACGGCGGTGACGTCCGCCTCCTCGCCGCTGATGGCACGCGCCATGCGCCTGCTCGGCGACGGCGATATCGCCGCAGCCCGTCCGCTCTTCCAGCGCCTAGCCGACCAGGGTGAAAGCGAGGCAGCTTACGAGCTTGCCCGCACCTTCGATGCGCAAGCCCTGAACGAGCTCGGCGCGAGGGGCATCGGCGCGGACCGTACGCGTGCGCTGAGTTGGTATGAACGTGCCTCGGAGACCGGCAGCAGCAAGGCCGCCGAGCGCTTGAAGATCCTCGCTAGTCTCGCAAACTAGCTCGAGGTGGGCCGCAGTCGCTTCACCGAGGGACCAAATCGGGGGGATCGGCGGCTGCGGCCCAACGCTTTTTAGCGCATGATCCGGAAAAGTGGACGCCGGTTTCCGAAAAGTTCATGCGTCAAAACAAGGTCCAGAGCGAGATCGCGATTACTCGGCGAACTCGCTCTAGACGACGTGCCGGCGCCTGAGCTCGGCGAGCACGATGTCGGCGAGCGCGTCGGCGCTGATATCGCTCGTCTTGAGCGAGAGCTCGGGCTGCTCCGGCACCTCGTAATCGGAATCGATGCCGGTGAAATGGCTTATCAGTCCGGCGCGTGCCTTGCGGTAGAGGCCCTTTGGATCGCGCGCCTCGCAGATTTCGAGCGGAGTATCGACGAACACTTCGACAAATTCGCCCTCTTGGAGCAGGTCGCGCGCCATGCGCCGCTCGGAGCGGAACGGCGAGATGAACGAAACCATCACGATCAAGCCCGCCTCCACGAACAGCCTCGCCGTCTCCGCCACACGGCGGATATTCTCCACCCGGTCGGCGTCTGTGAAGCCGAGATCCTTGTTGAGGCCGTGGCGGATATTGTCGCCGTCCAGCACATAGGTGTGGCGCCCGAGCGCATGCAGGCGCTTCTCAAGCATATTGGCGATGGTCGACTTGCCCGAACCGGACAGTCCGGTAAACCAGAGCACGCAGGGCTTTTGCCCCTTCAGACCCGCGCGCGCCGTCTTGTCGATGGACAGCGCCTGCCACTGGATATTGGTCGCCCGCCGGAGGCCGAACTCGATCATTCCCGCCGCCACCGTGGCATTGGTGAAGCGATCGATCAGGATGAAGCTGCCGGTCTCGGCGTTCTCGGCATAGGGGTCGAACACCAGGGGCCTGACCGTGCTCAAATTGCAGGCCCCGACCTCGTTGAGCTCGAGCGTCTTGCCCGCTAGCTGCTCAAGACTGTCGACGTTGAGCTTGTATTTCAGGCTCGAGACGGTGGCGGTGGTGGTCTGGCACCCGCATTTGATCGCGTAGGTACGGCCGGGCAGCATCGGCTCGTCATCGAACCAGACGATGCGCGCCGCGATCTGGTCGGCAACCGCAGGCGGCGTGTCCATGGTCGAGAGGACGTCGCCGCGGCTGACATCAACCTCCTCGGCGAACGTCAGCGTCACCGCCTCGCCCCGATGCGCTATCGGCAGGTCGCCATCGGTGGTGACGATGCGGCCGATATGCGCCCGTTTGCCCGAAGGCTGGATCACCACCTCATCGCCGGGCTTAACGTGACCGCTCGCCACGGTGCCGGCATAGCCGCGGAAATCGAGATGCGGCCGGTTCACCCATTGCACCGGAAAGCGAAACGGCTCTTCCTTCTTCTCGAGCGCGACATCGACGGTCTCGAGATGCCCAAGCAGCGTGGGGCCGTGATACCAGCGCATGGCCTGGCTCGGCTTCAGCACATTGTCGCCTTTGAGCGCCGAGACCGGAATGCAGGTCACCGCCTCGAAGCCGAGCGGAGCCGCGAAGTTCACAAAGTCCTCGACGATGGCGTCGAAGCGCGCCTGATCGAAATCGACGAGGTCCATCTTGTTAACGGCGAGCGCGATCTTGCGAATGCCGAGCAGCGAGATGATGCAGGCATGCCGCCGCGTTTGCGTGAGCACCCCGCTGCGGGCATCGACCAGCAGCACGGCGAACTCGCAATTCGACGCGCCGGTTGCCATGTTGCGGGTGTACTGCACATGGCCCGGCGTATCGGCGACGATGAATTTGCGGCGCGGTGTCGAGAAATAGCGGTAGGCCACGTCGATGGTGATCTTTTGCTCGCGCTCGGCCTGCAACCCATCCACGAGCAGAGCGAGATCAAGCGTCCGCGCCCCGCCCGGCCTCTTGGCGTCGCGTTCGGCGCTTCTGAGCTGATCCTCATAAACCTGTGCCGAGTCGTAGAGCAGACGCCCGATCAGCGTGCTCTTGCCGTCATCGACACTGCCGCAGGTGAGGAAGCGCAGCAGGCCTCTATTCTCCTCGGCGGCGAGGCGGGCCTTGAGCCGCTGCTCGGCGTTATCAGCCAGTTTGTCGACGAGACTCAAGCGTGGCATCAGAAATACCCTTCTTGCTTCTTCTTCTCCATCGAACCCTGCTGGTCATGATCGATGACGCGGCCTTGGCGTTCCGATGACCTGGCCGCGACCAGCTCCTCGATGATCTCCGGCACGGTCGCGGCACTCAACTCGATGGCGCCGGACAGCGGATAGCAGCCAAGTGTGCGAAAGCGCACGAGGCGCATCGAAGGTTGCTCGCCGGCATCCAACGGGAGACGATCGTCGTCGACCATGATCAGCATGCCGCCCCGCTCGACCACCGGCCGCTCGGCCGCGAAATAGAGCGGGACCACGGGAATATCCTCGAGATAGATGTAGGTCCACACGTCGAGCTCGGTCCAGTTGGACAGCGGAAACACCCGCATGCTCTCGCCGGCTTTGAGTTGCGTATTGGCGAGATGCCAAAGCTCCGGCCGTTGCCGTTTCGGGTCCCAATTATGGGCGGCGTTGCGGAAGGAGAATACGCGCTCCTTGGCGCGCGACTTCTCCTCATCGCGCCGCGCGCCGCCGAAAGCTGCATCGAAGCCGTGCAGCTCGAGAGCCTGCTTCAGGCTTTGCGTCTTCATGATGTCGGTATAGAGCGCGCTGCCATGGGTGATGGGCGAGATGCCGTCCTTAACGCCCTGCTCGTTGATATGGACCATCAGATCGAGGCCGAGGCGCTTCGCCTCGCGATCGCGAAAGGCGATCATCTCGCGGAATTTCCATGTGGTATCGACATGCAGAAGCGGGAATGGCGGCTTCGCCGGATAGAACGCCTTCAGCGCCAGATGCAGCATCACCGAGGAGTCTTTGCCGATCGAATAAAGCATGACCGGATGGCGGAACTCGGCCACGACCTCGCGCATGATTTGGATGCTCTCCGCCTCGAGCTGGCGCAGATAGGTCGAAAGTGTTTGCTTCATGCTTTGAGGCGCCCTCGTCCCGGTTTCCCTGCCTTGGCCTTAGCAAATTAGGCGGCGCAGGACAAATCTGGCCGGGCGCCGTAACATCGCCCTATCTTTGCGAAAATTAACCCGAAATGCTAAGCCACGCAGTGAAGTTGAGGGATGGGATCGAAACCACGGATGAACGACCACTCTAAGGCGCAATCGCACGCGGCAACGTCCAGGGCGAGCCTACCTTCACTGGAAAACCTGCGCGTCGGCATCATCGGTCTGGGCTATGTGGGGCTGCCACTTGCAGTGTACCTGGCACGCCACTTTCCCATCATGGGCTTCGACGTCAACCAGACACGCGTGAGCGAGCTGGCGAAGGGCCGCGACCGGACCGGTGAGGTGACCGACGAGGAATTCGCGGGCGCCAAAATGCTATCTTTCACCGCCGAGACCGAGGCGCTGCGGGATTGCAACTTCTACATCGTCACGGTCCCCACCCCAATCGATCAAGCCAAGCGGCCCGATCTCACGGCACTGATCCGCGCGAGCGAAACGGTAGGCCGCGTGCTCTCCCCCGGCGATGTCGTGGTCTATGAATCGACGGTCTATCCAGGCGCCACGGAAGAAGTGTGCGTGCCGATCCTGGCCCGCGCCTCTGGGCTTACCTTCAACCGCGACTTCTTCGCCGGCTATTCACCCGAGCGCATCAATCCCGGCGACCTCCAGCACCGGCTCCCCAGCATCGTCAAGGTCACCTCGGGCTCGACCCCGGAGGCCGCCGACCTCATCGACAAGGTGTATGGCAGCGTGGTGACGGCCGGCACGCACAAGGTGAGCTCGATCAGGGTCGCCGAAGCCGCCAAGGTGATCGAGAACATCCAGCGCGACGTCAATATCGCCCTAATCAACGAATTCGCCATGCTGTTCAAGGAGCTCGGTCTCGACACCCGCGAGGTGCTGAATGCCGCCGGCACCAAATGGAACTTCCACGCCTACCGGCCGGGCCTGGTGGGCGGGCACTGCATCGGCGTCGATCCCTATTATCTGACGCATAAGGCGCAATCAATCGGCTTCCATCCGGAGATGATCTTGGCGGGACGCCGCATCAATGACGGCATGGCGGGCTTCGTCGCGCGGGACGTGGTCAAGGCCATGCTCCGCGCCAAGCTGAAGATGGACGACGCCAAGGTTCTGGTCATGGGCTTCACCTTCAAGGAGAACTGCCGGGACACGCGCAACACCAAGATCGCCGACCTGGTGCGCGAGCTCGGCAGCTTCCTCGACGTGGTGGTTTTCGACCCGATCGCCGACCGCGAAGCGGCGAGCCACGAATATGGCGTGAGCATCGCCTCGGAGCTTCCCAATGAGCGGTTCCAAGCCATCGTGCTGGCCGTCAGACACCGCCCGATCATGGCCATGGGACGCGAGGCGCTTAATCGACTGCTCGCCCCCGGCGGCCTGATCTACGACGTGACCGGCGTGCTTCCGCGTGGCGAAAGCGACGCGGGGATGTAACGGGGTCAGCGCGGAAAGGACGGCGCCTCGGCGGCGGACGCATCCGCCGCGCTTTTGCTGCCGTTCTGCGCCTTGGCCTTCGCTGCTTCCCTGCGCTCCACCTGGAAGTAGCGGTAGGCGCTTACCGGGATGATCGCGAGGTAGATCACCGAACCGACAGCCAAGGTCAGCGACGGATAAGTGAGCAAGAGCGCGATGAACAGCGCGGCGAGCACGAAGATCGGCGGCACATGCTCACGTGGGATTCGCTGGCCGATCAGCTTGCCGGAGAAGGTCGGCACCCGGCTCACCATCAAAAGCGCGATGGCTAGCGTATAGAGAAGCACGAGCGGGGTGAGGCTCGGCAGGTGCAGGCCGAGATCCTGCGCATAGATCGGCAGCAGTAGCACGATCGCGCCCGCCGGCGCCGGAACCCCGACGAAATAGCTGCTCTTCCAGGCCGGCAGATCGGTTCGCTCCAGCGCCACGTTGAAGCGCGCGAGCCTCAGCGCCGCGCAGACAGCGAAAACGAGCACGGCGATCCAGCCCATGCTGCGCAAATCGTCTAGCGCCCAGGTGTAAATGATGATCGCCGGCGCCACGCCGAAATTGACGAAGTCGGCGAGGGAATCGAGCTCGGCGCCGAAGCGCGACGATGCCTTCAGCAGCCGCGCGATGCGGCCATCGATACCGTCGAGGAAGGCCGCGAACACGAGCGCCGCCACGGTCAGATCCCAGCGATGCTCGATCGCCATGCGGATTGCCGTCAAGCCGGCGCAGAGCCCGAGCAGAGTGAAGATATTCGGGATCAGCACGCGGATCGGCACCTGGCCGCGCGCAAACACCCGCTGCCGGGTCGTGCGATCTTCGCGTTCGGGATCGAAGGGTGGGAACATGGAATGAACGCTCACTCAACCCGTTGCATTGCATTACATCAGTTAAATCTGGCTCAAACCTGGCCGAGACGTACGCTTTCACCGCCGCCAAGCTCGGCTAGCACCGTCTCGCCGCCAATCGCCGTCTGGCCGGGAGAGACGACAACCTCCGCCGTCACCGGCACATAGAGATCGACCCGGCTGCCGAAGCGTATCAGCCCGATGCGCTCGCCAGCTGCCACGCTAGCCTCCTCGCCCACGAAAGTCACGATCCGCCGCGCGATCAAGCCGGCGATCAGCACCACGCCGACCTTCTGCCCCTTTGGGGTCTCGATCACCATCGCCCGGCGCTCGTTCTCCTCGCTCGCCTTGTCTAGCTCGGCATTGAGGAATCGCCCCGGCACATAGGCGCTCCGGACCACGCGTCCCGCCACGGGAGCGCGCACGATGTGCACGTCGAGAACGGAGAGAAACACCGAGATCCGGGTGAGCGGCGCATCTCCGAGGGCGAGTTCCTTGGGCGGGGTCACGGCACTCGTCCCTACGATCTTCCCGTCGCCCGGGCTCACCACGACGCCGGCTCGACTTGGCGTCACGCGCTCGGGGTCACGAAAGAAATAGGCGCAAGCCACTGTCGCCGCCACCCCGAGCCAGCCCAGCGGCGAGGACACCATGAACAGCAGCAGCGCCGCCACAGCGCAGCCGGCCACGAATTTATAGCCGTCAGGGTGAATCGGCACAAAGACGCTGGCGATGCTGTCGAAGAGGGTGTGACGTTCGCTCATGCCTAATGGCCTGCTTTCAGTTAGTTGCCGGCAAGGGCCTCATCCTCGAGCCGCTCGGCGGCGCGGGATGTCAGCTCTGCATCTGCGTCCTGGTCGAGTACATGTGCCAGCCGCTCGCGGGCCTCGTCGGCCTCGCGCTGGCGCGTCCACAGGCTCGCATAGAGACCGCGCCGCACAAGCAGCTCAACATGCGTGCCCTGCTCGACGATCTCGCCATGGTCGAGCACGATGATATTGTCGGCATGCACGACGGTTGAAAGACGATGGGCGATGACGAGCGAGGTCCGCTCGCGGGCGACGCGCTCAAGCGCGTCCTGGATGTCCTTCTCGGTATGGCTGTCGAGCGCGGAGGTTGCCTCGTCCAGCATCAGGATTGGCGGCGCCTTGAGAATGGTGCGGGCGATCGCCACGCGCTGCTTCTCGCCGCCCGAGAGCTTCAATCCCCGCTCGCCGACGAGCGAATCGTAGCCTTGCGGCAGCGTCATGATGAAATCGTGGATCTGGGCGAGCTTGGCCGCGTCGCGCACCTCGCGCTCGGTCGCATCCGGTCGGCCATAGCGGATGTTGTATTCGATGGTGTCATTGAACAGCACCGTATCCTGCGGCACCATGCCGATAACCGCGCGAAGCGAGCTTTGCGTCACGTCGCTGATGTTCTGTCCGTCGATCGTCACCTTGCCGCCGCACAGCTCGTAGAAGCGGAACAGGATGCGCGAGATGGTCGACTTGCCGGCGCCCGACGGACCGACAATGGCTACCATCTTCCCAGCCGGCACCGCGAAGCTGATATTTTTCAGGATCTGGCGGTCCGGATCGTACGCGAAGGACACGTTCTCGAACTTGATCTCGCCCTGGTCGACGCGAAGCGACTTCGCATCCGGCCGGTCAACAATCTCCGCCGGCTCCTGCAGCAGTGCAAACATCGTCTCGAGGTCGATCAGCCCCTGCTTGATCTCGCGATACACCATGCCCATGAAATTGAGCGGCAAATAGAGCTGCATGAGGATGGCGTTGATCATCACGAAGCCGCCGATGGTGAGCGCGCCGCTGGCGACGTCGCGGGCGGCGAGCAGCATGCAGATGACCGTCCCGACCGTGAAGATCACCGCCTGCCCGGTGTTGAGCACGCCGAGCGACGTGTAGGTGCGGATGGCCGCCTTCTCGTAGCGCGCCATGGAGGAATCGAAGCGGCGGGCTTCCAGATCCTCATTGCCGAAATATTTGACCGTCTCGTAGTTGAGCAGACTGTCGACTGCCTTCGAATGCGCTTCGGTATCGGAATCGTTCATATCGCGGCGGATGGCGATGCGGCGCTCGCTCGCCCAGAAGGTATAACAGACATAGAGGGCGACCGTCGCCAGCACGACCACAACGTAGATCCAGCCGAAATAATAGGCGACGAGCCCCGAGATCATGAGGAGCTCGACCGCCGTCGGAATCGAATTGAGCACGGCCATGCGCACGATGGTGTCGACACCTGTCACGCCGCGCTCGATGACCCGGTTCAAACCCCCGGTGCGGCGCTCGAGATGAAAGCGGAGCGACAACGCATGCAGGTGTCTGAAGGTGCGATTGGCGAGCTCACGCACGGCGTGCTGGGCGACCGAGGTGAACCAGACGTCGCGGAACTGCGCGAACACCACCATCATCACGCGGCCGACGCCATAGGCGATGATGAGGAACACCGGACTGGCGGCGAGGCCGACCGCCGTGATCTCCTTGCCGCTTGCCTCCCCGGTCAGGAGGTCGACGATCGCTTTGTAGGCGATCGGCACGGCAAGGGTGATGACCTTGGCGATGATGAGCGCGACGAGCGCCCAGATCACGCGCCAGCGCAAATCCGGACGATCAGCCGGCCAAATATAGGGCGCGAGCTGCCGCAACACGGTGAGGTGTCCGGTCCGCGCCTGCATCAGCGCGTCGCTCCTCGTTTGCGGCAGCCGGTCTTGCATGAATGATCGCCTTGTTTCGGCGCGCGTCCGCGCGGCAAAAAGGGGCAGCGTCAAGCGCTACCCCTGCCCCTCAGCATATAGTACCGGGGCCGAGCCCCCTCAAGCACGCGACCGCGCTCCCCGCGGCATCAATGCTTAGGGATGTGGAACTTCTGCTTCGGATAGATCCAGTGGGGGTTGTGAATCTTGCGGCGATTGTCGCGGACAATGGCCCGATAATGCCAACCGCCGCCGTAATAGGATTCCGCGATCTCCCACAGCGTGTCGCCGCGGCGCACGCTGTAGATCCTCGGCCTTTGCCGCTTCCAATGAGCTTGCTTGCCACTCGTTGCCGCGGGCTTCGGTTCCTCGGCGGCCGCCATCTGCGGCGCGCGCTCAGACGGAGCTTGAGCCGCGCTCGGGGCAGGCGTTGGACCTGCCTCAGAACCGGGCGCGGCGGGCGCGCTGGACACCGGCGGCGCGGCTGCCGCGGTTTGTTGCTCCTTGGGCGGCGCCATGCGGATGAGACCGATCGCAGCCTGGCCGATGACGACTCCCGTGCCTTCATTGAGCCGGTCGGCGCGGAATTTGTGCTCACCGATCCCGAGTTTCTTTTCCGCCTCGAAGGTCCACGCGCCGTCGCTGCCAATGCTCAGCTCGCCGAGTGGCTCCTCGTCCAGATAAAGCTGGATGCGGGCGCCGGGATCCCCGGTCCCCCCGAGCGCCACTTTCCCAAACTCGGGGCTCGTGTCCTGGTAGTCGACGCTGTTGAACGTGATGGCCGGCGTTTTCCGCTGAGGACGTTCGGCTTCCCTCGGCTGCTCGGCGGTCACCGCGGGCGTGGAAGGCGCCGGCGGTGCAGCCTCCGGCTGAGGCGCCGCCGGTTGCTCCTTGGCAGGCTCGCCCTGCGCTACCTCGGTCTGAGGCGCTTCCTCGGGATAGACCGGCTGGGGCTGTGACTCGAGACTGGGGGGCCCCGCGTCAACTTCTCCGCTGAAGGTCGCCGGCGATGACGTCTCCAGCTCGGGCGGACCGTTGGGATAGACCGGTTCCGGTTGGCCCGAGGGTTGGCTTTGCTCCCCGGCCGCGATCGGTCCGGTCGGCGCAGGCGATGCTTCGGATTGAGGCTCGGCCGGTGCCTGCTCGGCAGTTTCTGGCGCCGCGGCTTCCGGCTCGCGCCCGAGGCGGACCGAGGCACGTCCCGACACCATGCCCGTCTTCTCATCATAGGTATCGGCGCGGACGGTGTGCTCGCCCTCGGCGAGCTTCTTCTCGATCTCGACCGCCCACGTGCCATCGCTGCCGATCACGGTTTGCCCGAGCGGCTCATCGTCAAAGAACAGAAAAACGCGCACATTCGCATCGCCGACGCCGGAAAGAGAGATTTTGCCGCTGTCCTTACCCGTGTCCTGGTACTCGAGGGTGTTGATCTTCACCGGCGGTGCCGGCTTCTCTCGCGGCGGAGCGTTCTCATCGGGGACAATCGGCTGAGGCTCCGTCTCGATACCCGGGGACACCTCAGCCTGTTGCTCGAGCTTAGGCTCCGCGGCAGCCGTTTGCTGCTCGCTAGGCGCGGGCGGACTCGCCTCTTCCTTGGCAGGCTCTTGCGCCGCGGAGGGCTCCTTCTGCGCAACCGCCTCGCCTTCCGACTTGGCGACGGCTACGGTCACGGGTTGCTGCGAAATGAGCGCGCGCGTGCCGTCGGGAGAGATAGCCCGCAGCGTCAGGGCGTAGTCGCCAGCTGGGAGCGGCTTGTCGAGGACGATGCTCCACGCTCCCTCCTCATCTGCCTTCGTCTCGGGGACCGCGGCTCCCCCGCTCTCGATCTTGACTGTCCAACCGGGCTCGGCACGACCGGCGATCACGCCTTCACCGGTCGGCTCGATGCGAACCACGTCGAAGCTCGGCACGGCGGTAGGCTTGGCAGGCGGCGTCTCTGCGGCGGGAACTTCGCTTGGCGGCTTCGGCGGCTCAGCCTTGGACGGCTCACTCTGCTCGGTCGTGACTTTCGGTTGGGCGCTGGGCGCGACCGGTCGGCCCTTCTGGTAGAAATAGACTGCGCCAACGAGGACGCCCACCACGGCGACCGCCGCCACCATCAGGGCGATAAATCTTGCTCCGCTCATTGCTCAATCCCTTTACGCGAACCGCCTCCAGACGCCGTCTTATCCCAGGGCCGGAGGAAAGCCTCTTGTGCAGAGCCGCTAAACCTATCGGATCGGTCAGGCCGGTGCCAACCCGATTGATCGGACCTTTTCTTGACGCATCCGAGCGGCGAATGCGAGATGGGACCATGCAAAAGGCAACTGGCATTCAGAATATCTGCGTCTATTGCGGCTCGGGGCCCGGGGCTAACCCTGCTTATGTCGAGGCCGCGCGCGACTTCGGCCGCATCCTGGCGGCAGCGCATATCGGTCTCGTCTATGGCGGCGGCAGCCTCGGCCTGATGGGGGAGACCGCCCGCTCCGTGCTCCGCCATGGCGGCCGAGTAACCGGCATCATTCCGGCCTTTTTGAGCCAGCGCGAACACATGCTGCTGGACGTCCAGGAGCTGATCGTGGTCGACAACATGCATGAGCGAAAGCACCTGATGTTCGTGAAGTCGGACGCTTTCGTAGCGCTGCCGGGCGGCCTCGGCACCCTGGAAGAATTCGTGGAGCAGCTCACCTGGTCCCAGCTCGAGCAGCACCAGAAGCCGATCGTGCTTGCCAATATCGACCGGTTCTGGGACCCGTTGCTTACGCTATTCGGATGTATGCGCAATGAAGGCTTCATCCGCCCTGGGCTCGAGCTTCACCTTCAGGTCGTCGAGCAGATGGACGCGGTCATTCTGGCGATCGAGCGGGCGCTGGTCCCCCGTGCCGAGAGGGCTGACGCCGAAGCGCAAGTCACCGCGAAGTTCTGAGCCTGGGCGGAAAATCAGGGCGCGGTGGCACCGTCCCGGATCAGCTTGTAGTTGATGGAATCGAGCAGCGCCTCGAACGAGGCGTCGACGATGTTGGGCGAGACACCCACGGTGAACCAGCGGTTCCCCTCTCCGTCGCGGCTTTCGATCAGGACGCGCGTGACGGCGTCCGTACCGCCAGTCAGGATGCGCACCTTGTAGTCGACAAGCTCGAGGTCGGAGATGAAGCTCTGATAGCGGCCGAGGTCCTTCCGTAGCGCCGTATCGAGCGCGTTCACCGGGCCGTTGCCTTCGCCGACCGAAAGCACGGCCTCCCCATCGATCCGCACCTTCACCGTCGCTTCCGAAACGGTGACGAGATCGCCAACCGCATTATGCCGGCGTTCGACCATGACGCGGAAAGACTCCACGTCGAAGAACTGCGGCACATTACCGAGCATGCGGCGCGCAAGCAGCTCGAAGGAGGCGTCCGCCGCCTCATAGGTATAGCCGGCCGACTCGCGCTGCTTCACCGCGTCGAGCAGCCGGCCGATGCGGGGGTCGTCTTTCGGCACGGCAATACCGATACGCTCGAGCTCGGCCTGGATATTGGAGCGGCCGGCCTGGTCTGAGACGAGCATCTTGCGCCGGTTGCCCACGGCCTCCGGCGGCACATGCTCATAGGTGCGCGGGTCCTTCTGCACGGCGGAGACATGGATGCCGCCTTTATGCGCGAAGGCGGCTTCCCCGACATAGGGCGCGTGACGGTTGGGCGCGCGGTTCAGAAGCTCATCGAGGATGCGCGAAGCATGGGTCAGCGTCCGGAGCTTCTCCGGCGTCACCCCCGTCTCGAAGCGCGTCGCATAGTCGGATTTCAACAGCAGCGTCGGGATGATTGAGGTGAGGTTGGCGTTGCCGCAACGCTCGCCGAGCCCATTCAGCGTACCCTGAATCTGGCGGGCGCCCGCGCGGACGGCGGCGAGCGAATTGGCCACGCCATTATCTGTGTCGTTGTGCACATGGATGCCGAGACGGTCGCCCGGGATATGCTTGGCCACCTCACCCACGATGGTCTCGATCTCCTCGGGGAGCGTGCCGCCATTGGTGTCGCAAAGCACCACCCAGCGGGCGCCTGCCTCGTAAGCCGCTTTGCCACAGAGAAGCGCATAATTGGGGTTTGCCTTGTAGCCGTCGAAGAAATGCTCGCAGTCGAGCAGCGCTTCGCGCCCCGAGGCGACGACCGCCGCCACCGAATCCCTTATGCCTTGGAGGTTCTCCTCGAGGCTGATGCCAAGCGCCACGTCGACATGGAAGTCCCAGGTCTTGGCGACGAGGCAGATAGCCGCGCAATTGGCCGCGAGCACGGCCTGGAAACCGGGATCGTTGGCGATCGAGCGGCCTGGGCGCTTGGTCATGCCGAAGGCCGTGAGCCGCGCAGAACCGAGCGGGTGCTCGGTTGCGAAAAGCCTGGTATCGGTGGGGTTCGCGCCGGGATAGCCCGCCTCGATATAATCGAGGCCGAGCACGTCGAGCTGCTGGGCGATCAGCCATTTGTCTTCAAGCGAGAAGTCGACGCCTTGGGTCTGGGCGCCGTCTCTAAGCGTGGTGTCGTAGAGAGAGAGTCGCTCGCGGGCCATTGCCATTACACCACGCCAAAGAGGAAATGCAGCGCGAGCACGACGGCCAGCACGAGCACGGCAAGCTTGATGGCGAGATAGACGCGCCTCGAACCCTTGAACGGCACGTCCTTAAGGAACGATGTCATCGCGCGACCTCCCAGGTGGTGCCCTCGGGACTATCTTTCAGCGTGATGCCCATGGCGGCGAGCTCGTCACGGATGCGATCGGCCTCGGCGAAGTTCTTGGCCTTACGCGCGGCGTTGCGGTCGGCGATGCGCCCTTCGATCTCATCACTGCTCAGTTGGCTGGCTCTCTCCCCCCTAAGCGTTATCGGCACATCCACAACTGATGTGCCACCAGTTGGGCGCCGCTGAGCGTAACGGGCTGCGATTGCCTTGTCCGACGCATCCTGCCAAGAACCTTGAACAAATGGAGTCTGCCGCACCCGCTCGATCTTCGCCCGGTCCCCCGAGAAGCCGAGGAAATTGAGGGCCGCACGAAGCTCATCCCATTTGCCGGCGCTGTGCAGCTCATGCATGGCGGTGATCGCCTTGGGCGTGTTCAGATCGTCGCACAGCGCATCCAGCATATGGCCTGGAATTCCGCGGCTCGCCGCATCCTTGCCCTGCAGATCGCCATACCACTCCCACAGCGTCTTATGCGCCTCATCGAGACCGACCAAGGTCCAATCGAGCGGCTGCCGGTAATGGGTGCGAAGCATGTTGAAGCGGAGCGCCTCGCCAGGCCAGGCATAGCCCTGCCACCCCTCCAGCGAGTCGTGCACGGTGACGAAGTTGCCGAGCGACTTCGACATCTTCTCGCCCTCGACCTGCAAATGCCCGTTATGCATCCAGATCTGCGCCATGAGCTTGGTGCCGAACGCGCAAGTCGATTGCGCGACCTCGTTCTCGTGATGCGGAAACACGAGGTCGATGCCGCCGCCATGAATGTCGAAGGTTTGCCCGAGATGCGCAGCCGACATGGCCGAGCATTCGATGTGCCAGCCAGGCCGCCCCCTGCCCCATGGGCTCGGCCAGCCCGGATCGGACGGCGCGCTCGGCTTCCACAGCACGAAATCCATGGGATCGCGCTTATAGGGCGCCACCTCAACGCGGGCGCCGGCAATCATCTCGTCGGTGGAGCGGCCTGAGAGCTTGCCATAGTCGGGGTCGGAGGGCACGTCGAACAGCACATGGCCTTCGGCCGCATAAGCGTGACCGGTCTCGATCAAGCGCTCGATCATGGCGATCATCTCGCCGATATGGTCGGTCGCCCGCGGCTCAAGCGTCGGCGGCAGGGCGCCAAGCGCCGCCATGTCGGCGTGGTATTGATCGGTGGTCCGCTGCGTCAGATCATCGATCGGCACGCCCTCCTCGGCGGCACGCTTGATGATCTTATCGTCGACATCGGTGATGTTGCGAACATAGGTGACGTGCTCAGGCCCGTAGAGATGCCGCAGCAGGCGGAACAGCACGTCGAAGACGATCACGGGTCGCGCATTGCCAATATGGGCGAAGTCGTAGACCGTGGGCCCGCACACATACATGCGCACATTGCCCCTATCGAGGGGCTGGAACGGCTCCTTCTTACGGGTAAGCGTGTTGTAGAGTCTGAGCGCCACGGAAAGCCCTTTGCCTTACGGCCGGCCTGCGTTCGGTTCTTTTGGGGAAGAGAAAGTAAAGGAAGAACGACCCGGCCAGCTCTGTGCTAGCCGATAATGCCGCCGAAAATGATAAAGATCGGTTGTTCCTGCACCTTCATGGGCCGCTATATGGCGGCAAACCTTGATTGCGTCAAGCGAAGCATCTTATTGATGCCGCATTGACCCCTAAGTTTGACAAGGCATAATGCCCTGGGGCCCATGGCTCCGGTGGGCCACAAGGGCTGGCTCAGGCAAGTTAGGGCTTGGTCAGAATGGCCTCGGCCCGAAAAGCCTTCGGGGAAGCGGATCAGTCGAAAACATGAACGCCCGTCACGAGCTTTGGACCGCATCCTTGGCGCGCAAGATCGTCCGCGATCCGCGCCTTGGCGTGCTCGCTCTATGCGGCCTCGGCATCGCGACCGTGGCCATCGGCACCGCGTTGGCGCAGGACAGCGACCAGCAGATCCGCTGCATGCAGCTGCAGCAGGAGCTCGCCAGCGCGCAAGGGGGCGGCGCCGGCCGCGACGCGCTGCCCGGCATCGAGAAACAGATTCAAGATGCCACGCGCGTGTTCCAGGGCACCAAGGCGGCCATGGAGGACGCGGGCTGCTACGAGAGTTTCTTCATCTTCGGCCGCGGGCTCGTCCGCAGCCCGAAATGTCTCAGCATGAATGACCGCGTCGAGGCAGCGCGGCGTCAGGTCGACCAGTTGCAGGACCAGCGCAACGCGATCCTCGGAGGCGGTGGCAATCGCAGCCGTCAGGCCGATTTGCAGGACGCTCTTGCCCGCAATGGCTGCGGCCGGCAGGCTCCGCAGCAGGCTCGTCGCGAGAGTGGCGGCGGATTTTTCAATTGGTTTGGTGGTGGGGGGCGTGAGGAACAATCCGCGCAGCCCGAGGCGCCGGTCTATCGCAGCATCGACCCCAATGGCCGCTACCGGGCCGTCTGCGTGCGTACCTGCGACGGCTTCTTCTTCCCGATCACCTATTCGACCTATGCCAACCAGTTGGCGCAGGACGCGACCATGTGCCAGGCAAATTGCGCGGCGCCCTCGGAGCTCTATGTCTACCGCAACCCAGGCCAAGAGATCGACCAGGCCATCTCGCTGAACGGCACGGCCTACAAGGACCTTCCCAACGCCTTCAAATATCGCAAGGAGTATGTGAAGGGCTGCTCCTGCAAGGAGAGCGAGTACAATCCGACCGAAATCGAGGCCGCGAGTCAGAAGGCCGAGGCCACGCCGGCGCCCGGTAAGCCTGGGGCGAAAAAGAAGGCTTCGGCTCCTGCGGCCGAGGCGGCGGCTCCCCCGGCCGACGCGCAACAAGCTCCAACGCAGCTCAATCTCGAAATGACCGGCACGGCGGCGAACGCGCCGGCAGAGCAGGCTGCGGCGCCAGCTTCACCGCCAGACCCAGCGGCCGCGGCCGCACCGGCACAGCCCGCCGCGCCAGCGCCTCAAGCGCAACAATCAAGCATGACCAAGAGCAAGTCGGCCCAATAGAAGCTGGACCGTTTAGCGCGCGTTAGGCGGTTCGGCCTTCGAGCCGCGCCAGCACCCGCCTCCTCCCGA
The DNA here is from genome assembly GCA_963839245.1 of uncultured Alphaproteobacteria bacterium. GTDB lineage: Bacteria > Pseudomonadota > Alphaproteobacteria > Rhizobiales > Methyloligellaceae > Methyloceanibacter. The sequence goes on from CAWIUJ010000004.1 coordinate 37,308, forward strand.
TCAGCGGCAACAGAGCCTTCAACTCGGGCCCGTACTCAACGCCGGTGAGCGCGAGCCGCAACGGGCCAAACAGGGCCTTACCCTTGGCCCCAGTCGCCTCCTTCACCGCGCTCGACCATGCCTGCCAGGTCTCGCCGCCCCAGGGCTCCGGAGGGAGCAGCCCCGCTGCCACCCGGCAGAGGCGGGCGTCCTCGATTACTGGCTCGAGCGGTCCCTCGACCAACCGCCACCATCGGCCCGCGTCGGCGAGCACGCCGAGATTGGACCGCACGGCGAGCCAAAACGCCTCCCCGCCGCCGACGCCCATCGCCTGGAGCCGATGCGCCACGGCCTCATAAGGCAGCGCGTGCAATAGCTTGGCGTTGAGGGCGCGAAGCTCCTGCACATCGAACCGTGCCGGCGCGCGAGAGAGCTTGCCGAACGAGAAATGGGCGACGAGCTCGTCGAGGCTCGCATGCGGGGCAACCGGATCGGAGGTGCCGATGGTGGCGGAGTAGCTTGTCACCGCGAGCGGCTCGAGCCCCTCCTCACGCAAGCCCTCGATGGATAGCGACCGGTCGCGCTTGGAGAGCGCCTGTCCCTCGGCGCCGACGAGGAGGTTGTGATGACCGAAGGCTGGAGGGTCTGCGCCGAGCGCCTCGAACAATTGGATCTGCGGCGCGGTATTGGCCACATGATCCTCGCCGCGGATTACATGGGTGACGCCCAAGTCGATGTCGTCGGCCACCGAAGGCAGCGTGTAGAGATAGGTGCCGTCTGCACGGACCAGGACTGGATCGGACAGCGAGGCAGCATCCACGTGCTGCTCGCCGCGTACCAGATCGTTCCACACCACGTCGCGCGTTTCGAGCAGAAAGCGCCAATGCGGCTTTCGGCCTTCAGCCTCAAGCTTGGCCCGATCCGCTTCGGATAGCTTCAGTGCCGAGCGGTCGTAGACCGGCGGGCGGCCACGCGCCAGCTGACGCTTGCGCTTCAGCTCGAGCTCATCTTGCGTCTCGTAGGCCGGATAGAGACGGGCGCTCGCCTTCAGTCTCTCAACGGCTTTGGCGTAGAGCGGGAAGCGCTCCGACTGTTTAAACTCAGCTACCCAATCAAGGCCGAGCCAGGTGAGATCCTCGCGGATACCGTGCGCGAAAGCTTCGGTCGACCGCTCGACATCGGTGTCGTCGAGCCGAAGCAGCAGACGGCCGCCCCGCTGACGGGCAAACATCCAGTTGATCAGCGCCGTGCGGATGTTGCCGGCGTGAATCCGTCCGGTGGGACTAGGGGCAAAACGGACCGTAATGGTCATGTTACAACCGCTCGCGGAACTTATTGGTGATAGGGTAGCGGCGGTCGCGTCCGAAATTTCTGGCCGTGATCTTGACGCCGGGCGCCGCCTGCCGCCGCTTGTACTCGGCGAGATAGAGCATGCGCTCCACTTTCTTCACGAGCTTGGGCGAATGTCCACGGGCCACGATTTCCTTGATCGGTATTTCAAGCTCGACCAAGCAATTGAGAATGTCATCGAGCACGTCGTAGGGCGGCAGCGTGTCCTGGTCCCGTTGGTCGGCCTTCAGCTCCGCGGTCGGCGCTTTGGTCAGGACATTCTCGGGGATGACGATACCTTCCGGGCCGAGGCATCCCTTGGGCCGTTCGCTATTGCGATAGCGGCTGAGGGCATAGACCTGGCCTTTGTAGAGGTCCTTGATCGGATTGAACCCGCCGTTCATGTCGCCATAGAGCGTCGCGTAGCCGACCGACACCTCCGACTTGTTGCCGGTGGTCACTACCATCGGCCCGAATTTATTGGAGATGCCCATAAGCAGCGTGCCGCGCGCACGGGACTGCAAATTCTCCTCGGTCGTGTCGGCCCCGCCGCTGTTCGACATTGTCGCCAGGCTTTTGCTTAGGCCCTCCACCGCAGGGTGAATAGGCATGATGTCGTAACGGATGCGCAGAGCCTCGGCGGTCGACGCCGCATCGTTCAGGCTCTCATTGCTGGTGAAAAGGTAAGGCAGCATGACGCCGTGGACGCGGGGCGCGCCGAGCGCGTCCACGGCCATCGCCGCACATAGGGCCGAATCAACGCCACCAGACAAGCCAAGCACCACGCCTGGAAAGCCGTTCTTCTCCACATAGTCGCGCAAGCCGGTGACGCAGGCGAGGTAGTTCGCGGCGTCGCCCTCCTCGACCTGGGCAGGCACTTGCGGCAGGCAACGCCACTGTCCCGCTTCGCGGCGCCACTCGGTCACCGCCAACGCCTCTTCCCAGGCCGGCATCTGCAACGCGAGCTTCCCGTCGGAGTTCAGCACGAAAGACGCGCCGTCGAAGACGAGCTCATCCTGGCCGCCAACCTGATTGACGTAGGCGAGCGGCAGCCCGGTCTCGGCAACCCTGGCGCCGGCCACGAGGTAGCGCTGGTCCTGCTTGTCCATCCAATAGGGCGAGCCGTTTGGCACGATCAAAAGCCTCGCCCCTGCCTTGGCGAGGGTCTCACAGACCACCTCGCTCCAAATGTCCTCGCAGACCGGCACGCCTACGGCCAACCCGCGGACCTCGATCGGCTCCGGCAGCGGCCCTGGCGCAAATACGCGTTTCTCGTCGAACACGCCGTAATTCGGAAGATTGGCCTTGAAACGAACGGTCTCGACCCGGCCTTTGTCCAATAGCGCCATGGCATTGTAGACCAACGGGCCCTCCGCCCAAGGAAGGCCGATGAGCATGGCGGGACCTCCGTCCCGCGTGTCGCGGGCAAGCGCTTCGCAGGCCTCCCGCGCCGCACGCTGAAGCGCGGGCTTCAACACCAGGTCCTCGATCGGGTAGCCGGTGAGGAACAGCTCGGTGAAGGCGATGAGATCGGCGCCCTCCGCTGCGGCACGCGCCCGGGCGGCTTGTGCCTTCTTCACATTGCCGTCGATATCGCCCACCACCGGGTTCAACTGGGCAAGCGCCAGCTTGAAGCTGTCGCGCCTGGGGCTGTCCTTGATCTCATTCGGCATGAGCGGAACTTAACGGCAGAGGCGGAACTGTCCAGGGCGGCAAGACGGCGGCCCCAATGGCGCCTTGCAGCGGCTATTCTCCGGCCGCGAACGAGATCTCGGGCTCGGGCCTCTCCTCGCGCTCCCGCTTCAACCTTTCGGACACGATGAAGGCAAGCTCGAGCGACTGATCGGCATTGAGCCTCGGATCGCAATGGGTGTGGTAACGATCGGACAGGTCCGTCTCGGTCACGGCCTTGGCGCCGCCCACGCATTCGGTGACGTTCTGGCCCGTCATCTCGACATGGATGCCCCCGGCATGAGTGCCTTCGCTCCGATGAATATCGAAGAAGGTCTCAACCTCGCCCATGATCAGGTCGAACGGCCGCGTCTTGTAACCGCCGGCGGCCTTGATGGTGTTGCCGTGCATGGGATCGCACGCCCACACCACGCTCCGGCCCTCGCGCTCCACCACGCGGATCAGCGCCGGCAGATGTTTTGCGACCTTGTCCGCGCCGAAGCGGCAGATCAGCGTCAACCGCCCGGGCTCGTTGGCTGGGCTCAGCACATCGATCAGGCGCAACAACTCGTCGGCCGCGAGGCTCGGACCGATCTTGGCGCCGATCGGATTCTTGATCCCGCGCAGATATTCGATATGCGCCTGGTCGAGCATCCTCGTCCGGTCGCCGACCCAGAGAAAATGACCCGAAGTCGCGTACCAGTCGCCCGAGGTCGAATCCACGCGGGTGAAGGCCTGCTCGTAGCCAAGCAGCAGCGCTTCGTGGCTGGTATAGATGCTCGTGGTGCGGAGCTCCGGCGTCCGCTCAGGCGTCAGTCCGCAGGCGCGCATGAAGCGCAGGCTCTCGGCGATATGGCCAGCGAGCTCCTGGTAGCGATGCCCCGCAGGGCTGTCCTTGACGAAGCCGAGGTTCCACTGGTGCACATGATCGAGATTGGCGTAGCCGCCTTGCGCGAAGGCCCGCAGCAGATTGAGCGTGGCCGCCGACTGCCGATAGGCCATCAGCATGCGCTGTGGATCGGGAGTGCGCGCGGCTTCCGTGAACTCGATGCCGTTGACGATGTCGCCGCGATAGCTCGGCAGTCCCTTGCCGTTCTGCACCTCAGTCGGCGCCGAACGCGGCTTGGCGAACTGGCCGGCGATACGGCCGAGCTTCACCACCGGCGAGCCGCCGGCATAGGTGAGCACCACCGCCATTTGCAGCAGCACGCGGAAGAAATCGCGAATGGCATCGGCGCGATGCTCGAGGAAGCTCTCGGCGCAGTCGCCGCCCTGCAACAGGAACGCCTCGCCCGCCGAGACCCGCGCGAGCTTCGCCTTCAGCTCCCGGGCTTCGCCGGCAAAGACCAGCGGCGGAAACGTCGCGAGCTGCCGCTCGACCTCGGCGAGCTTTTCCGGGTCTGGGTAGACCGGAGCTTGCTCGATCGGCCGAGAGCGCCAACTGTCTGGGCTCCATCGCGGTGCCATCAAATCTCTCCTCAAAAATCTGCCGCTATATAGGCGTTTCACGGCGGCGTGGCTAGCAGAGCCGTTCGGTTCACAGGCTGATGCCAAATTTCGGAAGCAGCCAAACCGTGAGGAGATACAGCGCCACGGTCAGCAGGCAACTCGCCGCGATGGCGACCCAGAACGCCACGCCGTGACGCAGTAGCGCCGGCAGCACAAGAAACAAGGGCAAAGTCGCCAGGACGAGCCAGAACGTTCCCTGCGCCAGCGCGGCAATGCGCTCGCTGTCGCCCGTATCCCGCCACAGCCAAAGCATCGACAGAATGGAGAGCAGCGGCAGCGATAGGATCAGGGCGCCCCAGGCCGGGCTGCGGCGCGCAACCTCCGAGGCTACTGCGATGATGATCCCGGAAAGCACGGCCTTGACGATCAGATAGAGCATGCCCCTGTCCCCTCGGCGAACCTTAAGTAAAGATAGCATTGCTGCCACCCATTGGCAGCGAGCCCGCGCCCATTGCTCCCCTCCCCCTCCCATGCCACATAGCCCGGCAACCAGAGAGCAGCCCATGGATCCCCGCCATTTGGAGCACGGCCACCACCCGCGCGAGATCGCGCAGCGCCTCGACGAGGGGCCGAAGGCGAGCTATCTGCGCGATTGGGTGTATGGCGGCATCGACGGCACCGTGACCACCTTCGCCATCATGGCGGGCGTCGTTGGCGCAAGTCTCGACGCTCGTGTGGTGCTGATCCTTGGGGCCTGCAACATTCTGGCCGACGGCCTGTCCATGGCGGCGGCCAACTATTCCAGCACCACGACCGAAATCGACGAATACGAGCACGTTCGCAGGATGGAGGAGCGGCATGTCGAGCTTGCCCCCGAAGGCGAGCGCGAGGAGGTTCGCCAAATCTTCCAGGCAAAGGGGTTTCATGGCGAGGCGCTGGTGAGCGCCGTCGAGGTGATCACCGAACGACGCGAACGTTGGATCGATACCATGATGACCGAAGAGCACGGGCTACCGCCGGTGACACGATCCCCTGTCCGTTCGGCCCTGTTTACCTTCCTCGCTTTTCTGATCTGCGGCTGCGTCCCGCTCATTCCCTATGCGCTGCATTTTCCTAAGCCCCTGCTCGGTTCGACCATCATGACGGGGGTCACTTTCTTCGCCATCGGCTCGCTGCGCAGCCGTTGGTCGCCGACGCCCTGGTGGCGAGCGGGTACAGAAACTTTTGCCATCGGGATGATCGCGGCCCTCGTCGCTTATGTTGTCGGCGACGTGTTGCAAGGGCTGGTCTGACCTAATCCGGCTACCGTAGATTTACATAATCGTGCCACCATGCGCTGATGGCCATCCTCGAACCAAGTTTCACCCTCGGCATCGAAGAGGAGTATCTCCTCGTCGATAAAGAAAGCCGCGACCTTGCGCCCGAGCCGCCCCCTGCCCTGCTCGCCAAATGCGAGGAGGCGCTGCGCGGCCAGGTGAGTCCCGAATTCCTGCGCTCTCAGATCGAGGTCGGCACCCGCGTCTGCCATTCGATGCAGGAGGTCCGCGACGAGCTCGTCCGGCTAAGAAGCACCGTGGGCGCCATCGCCGGCGAGTTCGGTCTCGTCCCGATTGCCTCTTCCACCCATCCCTTCGCCAAATGGGAGAGTCAGCAACACACCGACAAAGAACGCTACAACGTCCTTGCCGAGGATTTGCAGCAGGTGGCGCGGCGGCTCGTAATCTGCGGCATGCACGTCCATGTCGGCATCGAGGACGACGAGCTCAGGATCGATCTGCTCGGTCAGGCCGCCTACTTCCTGCCGCATCTGCTGGCACTATCGACCTCATCGCCCTTTTGGCAGGGCAATCGGACGGGGCTCAAATCCTACCGGCTCTCGGTGTTCGACGAGCTGCCGCGCACCGGCATTCCGCATCAATTCGCGAGCTACAGCGAATATGCCCGCACCGTGGAGCTTCTGGTCAATGCGGGACTGATCGGCGACGCGACCAAGATCTGGTGGGACTTGCGCCTGAGTGCGCGCTTCCCGACGCTCGAGATGCGCATCACCGATGTCTGCCCGTTGCTCGCCGACGGCATCACCATCGCGGCGCTGTTCCGTTGCATCTTGCGCATGCTGTATCGCCTGCGCCGCAAAAACCAGCGTTGGCGCTACTACCCGCCATTCCTCTTGCGTGAGAACCGCTGGCGCGCCCAGCGCTACGGGACCGAGCAGGGCTTGGTCGATTTCGGCAGGGGCGCCGTCGTGCCCTTTGCCGAGCTGATAGAGGAGCTGCTGGAGCTGATCGCCGAGGATGCGGAAGCCCTGGGGTGCAGCGCCGACGTCGCCCGCGCACGCCACATCGTGAACGAGGGCACGAGCGCCGATCGCCAGCTGGCACGCTTCGAAGCGGTGAAGGCGCTTGGCGGCAGCGAGGACGCGGCGCTGGTGTCGGTGGTCGACGGCATCATCGACGACACGATGATCCTGCCGGCGTCAGTCTAGAGCACACCCCTTGATCCTCATGCCGAGGAGCCGTCGAAGGCGGCGTCTCGAAGCACGTAGGCCCGTTAGTTTCCCAAAATGTCCGGCCTCGCCCTTCGAGACGGCCGCTACGCGGCCTCCTCAGGGCGAGGATCGACGCTAGAGCGTGACGCTCATGCCGCCGTCGACATGGAGGGCAGCCCCCGTAACATACGCAGCCTCGTCGGAAGCAAGGAATAGCGCGGCATTGGCGATGTCCTGCGGCGTGCCGAAACGCCTGAGCGGCGTCTGGCTGAGCAGTCCTTTGGCGATCATCGGGTTAGCCGTGTAACGGCCGATCAGCCCCGTCTCCACATAGCCCGGGCAGAGCGTGTTCACGCGGATGCCATAGGGCGCGTATTCGACGGCGAGGCTGCGCGACAGCGCCGACACCGCCCCCTTGGTCGCCGAATAGACCGACATCTGGCGCGTGTGCTTGGTGGCCATCACCGAGGACAGATTGACGATCGACGCCTTGCCCGACGCCCTCAGCAAGTCGAACGCCTCGCGCGCGGAGCGCACCGTGCCGTCGAGATTGGTCTTCCACACCCGGTCCCAGGCCTCATCGTCGAGATGGCGGAAGTCCGACCGCTCGCCCACGCCCGCATTGTTGATCAGCACGTCAAGCCTGCCGAATGCTTCGGCGATGGCCGCCATTAGCTGCTTGACCTGCGGGGTATCGGTGACATCGACTTGATGCGCAGTCGTGGCGCCATTGCTCTTGGTGATCGCGTCCGCCGTGGCTTGCGCAGCCTCGCCGTCGCGGTCGGCAATCACGACATGAGCGCCTTCCCGCGCGAATGTCTCGGCGATGGCGCGGCCAATGCCGGCGCCGCCGCCGGTGACGAGCGCGATCTTGTCCTCAAGCCGCCGCATCGGACCCCGCCATCGGCGTCGGTGCTTCCCATTTATGCCGCAGCGTGACCAATTCCTCCGCGGCGCTGGGATGCAGCGCCATGGTGGCGTCGAACTGCGCCTTGGTCGCCCCCAGCCTCAAGGCAATCGCCGCCATCTGCACGATTTCCGCGGCGTCGGGCCCGAGCACATGGCAGCCGAGCACCGCGTCGGACGCCATATCGACGACAAGCTTCATGAGCGTCCTCTCGTCGCGTCCCGGGGAGCGTGTATTTGAGTGGCCTGAAGCTGATCTTGTAGATGTCGACGACATGGCCCATTTCTCGCGCCGCTTCTTCCGACAGCCCGACGGTGCCCATTTCCGGCTCCGAGAACACGGCGGTAGGGATCATGGTGTGGTCGACGGGGGTCGGCTTATCGTTGAACACGGTCTCTGCGAAAGCCGTGGCCTCGTGGATGGCGACCGGCGTGAGGTTCACGCGGTCGGTGACGTCGCCCACCGCATAGATGTTATCGATTGACGAGCGGGAATATTCGTCGACTACGACATGCCCATTCCAGCCGAGAGCGACACCCGCCTTTTCCAGCCCGAGCCCCGCCGTATTGGGCAGCCTGCCGGTGGCAGCCATAACGAGTCCGGCCTCAAGGCTATCGCCCCGTTTGAAATGGACGCGATAGCCCTGCGCCTCCTTGTCGATGCGGGCGATTTCGGTATCGATGCGGACATCGATGCCGTGCTTGCGCATGGTTTCGGCCAGGGCGTCACGCAGATCGCCGTCGAAGTCGCGCAGGATCTGATTGCCGCGATGAATTACACTGACCTTAACGCCAAGCCCCGCGAAGATCGACGCGAACTCCATGCCGATATAACCGGCCCCCACGATGCAGATGCTCCCCGGCAAGGTCTCGAGCTTGAAGCATTCGTTGGACGTGATCAGATGCTCCGCACCCGGAACCTTGGGGATCATCGGATGGCCGCCGGTGGCGATGAGGATGGTCTTGGCGCGAATGGGCGCGTCGCGGCCGGCCAGCCGGATCGTGTGGCGGTCCTCGAGGGTGGCGCGGCTAAGCACGATCTCGACGCCGGCCTTCTCGAGCGTCCGCGTGTAGACGCCGTTCAGCCGGTCGACCTCGCGCTGGACATTGCCGATCAGCGTCGGCCAATCGAAGCGCAAATGCTCAAAGGTCCAGCCAAAGCCTCGCGCATCGGCCAAGGCTGCGGCATAGCGGCTGCCATAGACGAGCAGCTTCTTCGGCACACAGCCGCGGATCACACAGGTGCCCCCGACGCGATATTCCTCGGCGATGCCCACCTTGGCACCGAGCTCGGCGGCGAGGCGGCTCGCGCGCACCCCGCCCGAGCCAGCGCCGATAACGAACAGATCGAAGTCGTAATCCGCCACCTGTCAGTTCCCTTCGCGCGCGCTGAGCACTTCAACACCGGCCGTGCTTCCGATGATCGCCAAATCGGCAACGCCCAGGAACAGTCCGTGCTCGACCACGCCGGGTACCCGCTTCAGAGCGAAAGCGAGCACCTCAGGCTCGTCGATGCGGCCGAAGGCACAATCGAGGATGAGGTTGCCTTGATCTGTGACGAACGGCTCGCTGCTGTTCGCCGCGCGCAACCTGATTTCCCCTTCACACCCCGCCTGAGCCGCCATGGCCTCGACCATCCGGCGCGTGGCGGGAAGACCAAAGCGCACCACTTCGACAGGCAGCGGGAATTGTCCGAGCGTCGCCACCAATTTGCTGTCGTCGGCGATCACTACCATCTGATCGGAGGCAGTCGCCACGATCTTCTCGCGCAACAGCGCTCCCCCGCCCCCTTTGATCAGCCTGAGCTGGCCGTCGATCTCGTCGGCGCCATCCACGGTCAAATGCAGATGCGGCGTCTCGTCGAGGGTGGAAAGTGGGATGCCGAGCCGTTCGGCCTGTGCGCGCGTGGCTTCGGAGGTCGGCACGCACAGGACCTTGAGCCCGGTGGCCACCCGCGCCCCAAGGGCCTCGACGAATTTCGCTGCGGTCGACCCGGTGCCAAGCCCGAGCCACATGCCATCGCAGACGAGGTCGAGCGCGCGCAAAGCCGCGGCCTGCTTGAGATCGTCAGCGTCGGGCACCGCTTTCCCTTTCGAGAGCGAAAACGGTTTCCCTGGAATTGAAAGTTAAGATGGGAGCCGTCCTTGCCGTGAACATCGCCCTATTTTGGACGATGGAATGATGAGATATGCCGAGGCTGCCTCCCGGGGTCAATGTCGAAGCCAGGATCGGAAGCAACGGTGCCACGAGGACATTTGAGCGATGCGACCGTCGTTTTCGATCTCGATGGCACGCTGGTCGATACCGCGCCGGACCTTACCAATGCTTTGAACGACGTGCTGACCCGCCGCGGCCATGCGGCGGTACCGGCAGAGGTCGTCAGGACTGCGGTCGGGCTTGGCGCCAGAGCCATGATCGAGGAGGGTTTGCGCCAGACAGCTGCCAAAGACGACATCGAGGCGATGCTGGTGGAGTTTCTTGAGCACTATGACGCCAATATCGCAGCCGAGAGCCGGCCTTTCCCCGGCGCGGTGGCCGCCCTCGAGACGCTACAATCAGCAGGGGCGAGACTCGCGGTTTGCACCAACAAGCGCGAGCGTCTCAGCCACAAGCTCCTTGCTGCGCTTGGTCTTGATCGATACTTCCAAGCCATCGCCGGCCGGGACACCTTCGCAGTGGCCAAGCCCGACCCGGGTCACCTCACCCAGGTGATCGTGCTCGCGGGGGGCAAGCTTGCGCGGGCAATCATGGTCGGCGATAGCGAGGTCGACCTTCGCACAGCGAGGAGCGCGAGCGTGCCCGTGGTGCTGGTCAGTTTCGGCTACGCGCCTCAACCGCCTCACGAATTCGCTCCCGACGCGGTCATCGATCATTTCGACGAGCTCGCCCCATGGGCGCCGCGGCTTTTGCAGCGGTCTCTCTCCCCTGCACCCCGTGTCTGATGCCGGCGGGGGCCCGCGCCAAGCCTGCCAAACATTCGCCTTATTTCGACCGGACTGCTCTCAACGAAGAGCCACAGTCGAAGTTCACTTTGACCCGCCTTGAGTTCAACCGCTTCCAAGTTCTTCCAAGGAGACAATACGATGCTTAGACGTGTCGTGATCGGTGCGGCCTTGGCCTGCCTATTGGGTGGCACCGCCGCCTATGCCGTTGATGAGGCGGCACCGGCAGCGGAGGGCGACGATCAGTGCACCCAGCAGCTCGCGGCCACAGAGGAGGCTGTGGAGAGCAAGCAGGAGGCCAAACCCATGAGCGAAGAAGACTTTGCCAAGGTCAATGAGCTTCTCGATCAGGCCGACGCGCAATGCACCGAGGGGAACCTCAAGGAAGCAACCGCGACGCTTGCCACCGTCACCAGCATGATCTCGAAGGCGAAGTAGGCGACCGAACGTTAAGGACGGCGTGGCGACACCAGCCGCCCTTCAGCCTTCATGGCGCGCCTCCGCACCCTTCCTTGACTTGTCTCACGCCCGATCGCTAAATCCGTCTCGCGGAGCCTGATTTTGGGACAACGTTAAGCTCAGGCAAACGCTAAGAGCGCCGTAGCGCTTTAGATCCAGGGCGGTTAGCTCAGCTGGTAGAGCACTGTGTTCACATCGCAGGGGTCGCTGGTTCGAGTCCAGTACCGCCCACCACT
>CAWIUJ010000005.1:0-11904 GCA_963839245.1 uncultured Alphaproteobacteria bacterium
CGAGACGGTACAGCATGCCATCAGCGCCATCGGTGAGGACATAGAGCGCGCCACTCTGGTCGATGCCGACATCGCGGAGACGGCCCAGCCGGTTCTTGAGAAAATGCTCTTCCCTGACGGTGCAGTCGTCGCCGAAAGAGAGCCGGACCAGCATCTCTCCGGCAAGGGCACTGATCCAGAGACTCTCGTGCGACAGGTCTCCTTCGACCGTGAGCCCCGACGGCGCTTTCGAGACCGGCGCCCAGTAGTGGACGGGCTGCTCCATGCCCGGCTGGTCGGTACCGATGCCGATAGGGAAGCCGGAATAGTCGACGCCATAGGTGATGACGGGCCATCCATAATTGCGCCCCCTGACAATCAGATTGAGCTCGTCGCCACCTTGCGGTCCGTGCTCGTCGGACCAGAGTTGGCCCGTGCGCGCATTGAAGGCGAGACCTTGCGGATTGCGGTGCCCATAGCTCCAGATTTCCGGCCGTGCGCCGCTCAGCCACCGGAACGGGTTGTCGTCCGGAATACTGCCGTCGGTGCGGATGCGAATAATCGAGCCGTCGTCGTCGGTGCGATCCTGGGCCAAATCGCGGGCCCATCGGTCGCCGAGCGTAAGAAAGAGATATCCGCCGGGGGCGAGCGCGATGCGTCCACCGAGCAGCTCAGGCCTTGCGCCCGGCGAACTCTCGAAGATGACCTTCCGCTCGGTCAGCGTTTCGCTCGACCCGCTCAGCTTGGCCCTGAGCACGCGGATGGTAGAGGCATCCTCGCTGCCAGAAAGGTAGGACAGGTAGACGATATTGTTGGTGGCAAAGTCGAGGTCGACGGCGACATCGAGCAGTCCGCCTTGCCCGACCGTGAGCACCACGGGAACGCCCGATACGGGACGGGCTTCGGCGCCGGGTCTGACCAGTTGAAGCCGTCCTAGCCGCTCGGTGACGAGAAACGCGCCGTCCGGCAGGAAGGCGACCGACCACGGCAATTCGAATGGCCCCGCGAACCGGCACGGTCAGGAGCGGAGCGCCCTGAGCCAACACAAGTTCGGGGTTCTCGCTCGGATCGGTCGTCGCCGTCTCCGAAGGCGGGCAGCCAAAAGGGGAGTTGGACACGGCAAATGCGGGCGGTGCCGCGAGCAGGGCAACGAGCGCCACCCAACCAATTCCATAACACATAAATGCTTCTCCCTACTCCCCGCGCTAAGCAGCGGGTTCTTGGACATTTTCCGTCAGGTCCTTGAAACTCCCCTCGGCCGAGGCGACTATAGTAGGGGAATGGGCGAGCGCCGCCAGCCTAGCTTCCGTCACCACTTCGTCACAGCGGTTCCGGCGCTCCGTCGCAAAAACGTGATAATCCGGGTGCAATCGTCTAAGAGCGAGCTTGAATGATTCGCTTCTTCCTTGCGGGGAGTAGGTCTTGAGCGATCAGGCACAGCGAGGCACCCCACCCCTATCCGATAGCCTGCTGGGGCGGTTTGCCTCCTCGATAATGCGTGGCTTTGCCGAGCTGTTTGCGCGGCTTCGGGCCTCGCTTTGGCTGATCGTCGCGGTCGCCGTGATCATGATATCGCTGGTGGTTCTCGCCCATCTCTCGCTCCCCTTCGCCGTTGCCGCTTTTCTCGGCTTCGTGATGTCGGTGGCCCTGCTCCCCCGTCACGAGCTCGATGAGGCGCACGGCGCCGACTCCATGCATCTCACCGCCTCGGCACGGGCGGTCGCGCAGATGCAGGTGGTGGCGGACGCGCTGCCCGACCCTGCGATCCTGCTCAATGCGACGGGACACGTGCTGTTTTGCAACGCTCCGGCCAGGGGGCTGTTCGCGGCCCTGCGCGAAGGCAGCCACATCGCCTCGGTGATCCGCACGCCTGAATTCCTCGACGCCGTGAGCACCGCGCCGTTACGCGGGCGTGTGGTCACCGTGACCTATGCCGAGCGCGTTCCGGTCGGCCGGCGCATGGCCGCCACGGTCGCGCCGCTGGTGCGCGGCTCGGAGCCAGACAGCAACATCCTCGTCCTGTTGCGGGACCTGACCGAGATCGAGCGCATCAACCAGATGCGGGCCGATTTCATCGCCAATGCGAGCCACGAGCTGCGCACGCCGCTCGCCTCGTTGCGCGGCTTCATCGAGACGCTGCAAGGTACCGCCAAGGACGACCCGAGAGCCCGGGAGCGCTTCCTCGCCATCATGGCCGAGCAGGCCTCCCGCATGACGCGCCTCATCGACGCGCTGCTCTCGCTGAGCCGCGTCGAGATGAACGCCCATGTGCCGCCGAGCGGTCTCATCAATTTGAATGACGTGCTCGATCATGTCCGCGACACGCTTGAGCCGATCGCGAGGGAGTCGGGCGGGAACAACCTCAAGGTGGGACGCTTTCCGCGCCCGGCAATCGTCCGCGGCGACCGTGACGAGCTCGTTCAGGTGTTTCAGAACCTCGTGCAAAACGCGCTGCGCTATGGCGTGAAGGGCGGCGAGGTACGGCTCGAGCCCAAGCACATGCCGCCGCTTGGGCGCCAGCTCGGCCGCTATGCCATCGCCGTGATGGACCAAGGGCCTGGCATTGCGCCGGAGCATCTGCCAAGGCTGACCGAGCGCTTCTATCGCGTCGACGTGGCCTCGAGCCGTGAGAAGGGCGGCACCGGATTGGGGCTCGCCATCGTCAAGCACATCCTCAATCGCCACCGCGGCGAGCTCGCCATCACCTCGCGGGCCGGCAAGGGATCGACCTTCACGGTGCTCCTCGACGCGGCCCGGGAAACTCTGCCCGTCAAGGCGACCGCCGCCGAATAGGCTGCTCTTTGCTTGAGCCGAAGGTGAGGCCGGTCAGATCGCGTCGAGCTTCACGCTTGCAAGCTGCTTTTCGAGTTGTTCCTGCTCACTGTAGCGGCTCGTGAGAGATGCCGAGGCGCCGCGCGGGAGAAGCGTGAACTTTACCAGCTCCTCCATCACGTCCACGACGCGGTCGTAATAGGCCGAAGGCTTCATCCGGCCCGTCTCGGCCGAGCACGCGGAGCTGATTGACCGCGTTGTACGACTGCGTGAGAAAGCGGCTGAACGAGCGGGCATGAAGCGACCCGTCCAGCATCAGAATGCGCGGCCGGTCCTTATTGGCACCGGGGCGCAGTTGGGCCGCATCGGGAATGGCGAACGCAGCCGCTGCGATATTGGGGAGATCATGCAAATCAGGTGACAATCGTGAATTGCTATCGCGTGTTGCGGTGACGAGAAGTGGCCAGATCGTTGCGGACGACGACGAGGAGGAGGTCCTCTGTCATCGCATCCTACCCAACTCCTCAGTCGCGAACAGCCAGCCGCAAAAAATCACGCCGCTAGGCCGTTTGCTTCGGAGCGTCCGCGGGCGTCCTGCCGATCTCTTCGAGCTTATGCTGAAGCGACAGCTTGCTCAGCTTGTCGAAGGGAAGGCTGACGAAAATGCTGATGCGGTTGGTCAGCATGCGCAAAGTGTCGGCGAAGGCGAGCTGCCGCTCAGCTTCGCCGCCTTCGGCTACTGCCGGATCAGGCAGGCCCCAATGGGCGGTCATCGGCTGCCCTGGCCAAATCGGGCAGACCTCCTTTGCCGCGTTGTCGCAAACGGTGAAGACGAAATCGAGCTTTGGCGCGCCTGGCGCCGCGAACTCCTCCCACGACTTGGAGCGCAGGCCACTTATGTCGTAATGGGCCAGCTCAAGAACCCACAGCGTGTTCGGGTTGACCTTTCCCGCAGGCTGGCTCCCGGCACTGAAAGCTTTGAACCTGCCGCGGCCCAAACGGTTGAGAACGACCTCGGCGATGATCGAACGCGCCGAGTTTCCCGTGCAGAGAAAGAGAACGTTGAGTGGATCTTTGTTGGACACGACCTTCACGGCTACCCTCCTAGCAACACGCCGCCAGGGCGGACGCCATGAGTGGCTCACAGACCTCCGGACGTCCCCGGCAGCAATCCTCGACGAGAAATGCAAGGAGTTGGCGCGTGCCGTCCGAATCGACGGCGTAAATGATCGACCGTCCGTCCCGGCGCGAGGTCACGAGGCCAGCGCGCGATAGGATCGCGAGCTGCGCCGACATTGTATTGTGCGGCACCGCCAGAGCGCGGGCGATCTCGCCAGCGGCCATGCCGCCTGGTCCGCGCTTGATGAGTAGGCGGAACACTTGGAGGCGACTTTCCTGGGCGAGGGCCCCGAGAGCCGTCACGGCGCGCGTTGAGTCCATAAGTCTCGACTTAACGACACTTCGCCCAAACGTCAACCTCTGGCCGCGGGCACTGTCCACAGGCCATTCGTGGGGCATCCCCGCGCCGGTCCGGGTGGCCGCAGTTGCCTTTGCCGGAAGATGGATCGAACATGGCCGGTATGGGAGCACGCCAAGCTTTGTCTCCAATCGCTCACATCGAAGAGTCTCTCGAAGCGAGCCTTGCCGGCCCGCCAGAGATGCACGGCAACCGGGCCGCTGGATTTGCCGTTTCGGTGGTCTTGCATGGCCTCGCCTTGCTTTTGCTCTTGGTCGTCATGGGGCATGGCGCAAACGGCTCGCGAAACGGCTTGCAGTTGGTGCCCATTGAAGTGGTGGCGATCGGCGAGGGTACGGCCGCACCAGGCCACGAGCAGCCGGCGGCCATGCCCCAACCAAGCGCTGCGCAGCCGCCGCCCATGAGCACGGCGGGCATCGACGCGGCGCGGCCAGAACGGCAACCACCGGCGGACCCGCTGGAAACCAAGCTTCAGGCTCTCGCGCAACTCCGCCAGCCGGACACGGATACGCGGATCGTCGAGAATGATGCCAGCGAGTTCGAATCGATCGGCGGCGGATGACGCTGCCGCAGCCGGAGGCCGGGGTGTACTCAGCTTAAGGGAGTTGATCCGCGCACAGGTCGAGCGCCGTTGGAATTTGGACGTGACGGCCTTGGGCAACAACAGCTACTCCGTGCCGATCCATGTCGAGATGACGAGCGCCGGCGTCGTCATCAAGGCGGAGATCGTAAACACGCGCCCCGCCGATCCCGTTTATCATGACATCGCGGTCAGCGCCCGCAACGCGGTGCTGATGTCGTCCCCGTTCTCGCTGCCGGCCGGTCATTACCAAGGCGTGATCGACATGATCCTCGATCTGAACCCCAAGGACACCTTGCACTGATCGCCGCCGCAACGGGCGCACGGGGCCGCCGTTAAGGCAAGTCTCTGGCAACCCGAAGACCGGTGAGGCTTGAATAATCGTATTCGTCATCGCCGGGCACGCTGCCGCTCCGGGCCGCGGAACGGATGAAGATCGGCAGATTGTGCCACGAACCGCCGCGAATGACATATTTCCTGCAATCCGGCTCCGCCCATGCGCTGCCGTCCTGTGGGGCGTGCCGGTAATCCGGGTGCCAGCAATCCGCGGTCCACTGCCAGGCGTTGCCGAGCATGCCGTAAAGCCCGAAGGGATTGGGCGCGAAGCTGTCAACGTCGGCCAAGAGACGATTGTCCCATGGGCTGCCGCAGCCGTTGCAATTGGCGTTGCCAACCCCGATCGACTCGCCCCACCAGCGCGACGTGGTGGTCCCGCCACGCGCCGCATATTCCCACTCCGCTTCGGTCGGCAGACGATAGGGGTCGCTCGCCCGGTTCGCCGCCGGATGCGCAAGGCGAACCTTGGCGTTCAACCATGCGACATACGCTTCCCCGTCGCGCACGCCCAAGCAGACCGCCGGCCACCGCGGCGGCTCGCCATAAAACGGCGAAGAGGCCCGGCCAACGGCAGAATGCCATTTCATATCCAAGATCCGGTTGCAGGGGGCGGGCTGGTGGCCGGTCTCTTTCAGGAAGGTTAGAAATTCCGCGCTCGCAATATCGTATTTGCCGAGCGCGAAGGCCTTGATCGAGACGACATGCTGCGGCCCTTCGGCATCGAAGCGACCGCGCTCGTTTCGTGGGCTTCCCATCACGAACGTCCCAGCGGGAATGCCGACCATGACCGGGCACTCCGGACATTCCTTGAATTCCCGATCCTTCTGGTCCTGGGCGAGGCTTATGCCCGACGCGGCGACGGCGAACCCCATGACCAGGAAAGCTGGAAATCGTGGCAGCACAGGATCGGCCTCGCAAAGCACTCACGGCCCTTCTCTCATTAGAGCAAACCGCGTGGCGGCAGCGCCCGTCGTCGACGACCGGAGGAAGGGGTGCGCGGCTCCCTAGAACGGCCGTGCCGGTCCGAGCGAGGCCGCGAACAGGATCAGTCCGAATAACAGAATGACAACTGAACCGCCGATCGAACAGCAGGCCCAGACGCCGTTGACCCAAGTGCTGTTCGCGCCACCAAGCTTGAGCGCGAGCTCGCGCGAGCCGAGCGCCAGCGTCGCCAGCACGGCGACGGTGATGGCGGTGCCGAAGGCCATGGCGAAGGTCGCGGCGATTCCCGCCCAGAAGAGACCCTGGGTCAAAGCGAAGACGAGCACGAGAATCGCGCCGGTGCATGGCCTGATGCCGACCGAGAACACTACGGCGAGGATCTTGCGCCACGACAAGGGGCCCGCCAGCTCTCGCGCATCGACCATATGGTTGCAGGCTTCGCCTGCCGCGTGATGATGACCATGGTGATGATCGTGGTGATGACCATGATCGTGGTGATGGTCGTGGTCGTGGTGACGATCGTGGCCGTGGAGATGGTCGCCATGCGCGGCGGCGGTGCCGTTCGCCGGCGCTTCGCGCCAGCTGCGAAAGATACGGATGAACTGCGTTGTCAACAGCCACAGGCCGACCAGCGCGATCAGCGCGTAGCTGACGGTTTCGAGCTGGTTCGACCAGGCATTGATCTGAAGCCCGGTGGCGTTCAGCGCGAAGGCGAGCACGCCGACGAGAATCACGGCGGTCGTCGCCTGCAAGGCTGCGGCGATGAAGGAGATAATCACGCCCCGCCGCACCGTCTCTTCATTGGCGACGACGTAGGAGGAGATGATCGTCTTGCCGTGACCCGGGCCCACGGCATGCACCACGCCATAGATGAAGCTGAGCGCGGCAAGCGTCATGGCACCCGCCACCGCATTGTCGGTCTTGAGGCTTTTGACGCCGGCAGCAAGCTGGCGTTGTATGCTTTGCTGGGTGTCCACAACCCAACTGAATACCGCGCCGATCGGCCCAGACGCCTGCAACGGCGCCGCGGTCGGAGGTGCGAAGGCCGACGGGGGCGTGCCCGGGGCACTCGGCGCCATGGCACCTGGCGCGGCGAAGGGATTGAGCGGCTTCGTCTCCGCGTGGGCGGCAGCCGTCAGGACCATCAATGCCAAGCCGGACAGCAGGACGATCGCGGCAGGCAGGAGCGCCGCACGCGCTAGGAAGGAGCGTCGCCGCATTTTACCTCCACTGTCTGGGCAAACTGCGAGCCGAAATTGCTGTTCGGCCCAAGCTGGCTAAAAAAGGCTTCGCTCAGGGCTTTGGCGTCCTCCTCCAACTCCGCGTCAGGCCTCTTGATCTTGGCAGTGCAGTCCTTGGCCGGGGTGCCAGACAATTTGACCGGCAACTCGGTGGCGAAGCCGAAGGCGACGAAGAAAGACGGATCGTAGACGTCGACCGTCACCACCTTGCCGTGGGGATCGAGCGGCGTCTCAAGCGGCAAGGTGAAATGGAGCGTGATCAGGCTCTTGTCGTAATCGATCGAATAGTCTTCCGGCGGCTTGAGCGGAAGGTTGTCCGCATCGCCGATATGCACAAAAGTGAAATAGTCGAAATCCTTGAGAGATTTGACATTGACCTCGGCCAGCGGCTGGAGCTCCTCCTTGGAGAAGACGCCGTCGCCGTTGGTGTCGAGCCCCTGCACCGCCATGGCGGTGTAGAACTCGTCGAACGTCCAGCTGTGTCGAACGCCGGTGATTTGGTGCTTGTCGTTGAAGATGATTTCCGAGCGCACCGTGGCCCAGACATGGGGATGAGCAGAGGCAGATGGCGCCGCCATAAGAAGTGCGATAGCCCCACAAAGACCGCCAAATTGAAGATGGGTTCCCAGAGCTCGTCTCCCAGGGTTCAACTAGGAAGCTAACTGGAAAAACATGTGCGAACTGAGGGGAACGGCCAGAACGTTTCATTGCCGACCGAGGCATTTCGCCGCGTTCAATCACATCGTACCGATATGTTATATCGTCGCTCGATGGAATGTTATACTGTTATTAGAATGATCGCTGAACATCCAAGGCCTCCTTTAAAGGAGCTTTCTCGGAATCAAACCGAGGTCCTTTCTTGCCTGCGCGCGGCCGCAGAACCACTAAGCGCCTACGCGATCCTTGACCGGGTGCGGCCTTCCGGCATTGCCCATCCCCCGACCGTCTATCGAGCTCTCAACGAGCTGATGCAGATGGGCGTGGTGCATCGGCTCCAATCGCGCCCAGCATTCGTCGCTTGCGATCACGGAGGGTGCGACGGCAAGTTTGCCTTTGCGATATGCCGTCAGTGCCAGAAGGTTCTCGAAATTCCTCTGAGCAATGCGGATCATGCCGCGCTCGTAGCACTTTCGCCGAAAGATGTTTCGGTCGAGTACGTGACCCTCGAATTATCGGGGCTATGTCGAAGCTGCCGCTCGACAGCCAGTTCTTCCCAGAACACTAGCGGGATTAGGGCGTAACAGAGCGATCTCGGCGACGGCGCAAAGGACCGGAGACCAAGGCCATGCGCGACTGGAATGGGCTTTCTGCACCCAGTCGCAGTGTAAGTCGGTCGACATGATGAATCGGGAGACCGAACCCACGGAGCTTGGCCGGCTATCCGCGCTTTCGCTTTTCCGCAATTCGGTGTTGGCGCGTCTCTGCATCGTCCTGGTCATCACGCTTCTGCTCTGGACAACGGTCTTATGGGCTCTGTCATGATGCTGACAAGAGGCGCCGACGCCGCGATCACTTTTCATGACGTCACGCTCGGCTACGAGCGTCACCCCGCCGTCCATCACGTTACGGGTGAAGTGGCAAGGGGCGAGCTCCTGGCGCTGGTAGGACCGAACGGCGCGGGCAAGTCAACGCTGCTCAAGGGAATCATGGGCGAGCTCAAGCCTCTTGCCGGAAGCATTGACCTCCACGGCTTGTCCCAACGCCAAATCGCCTATCTGCCGCAGCAAATCGATATTGACCGAAGTTTCCCGACCTCGGTCTTCGATTGCGTCGCCTTGGGGTTATGGCGCCAGATTGGTCCATTCCGCGGGATGGACGCGGAGCGAAAGAAGGCCGTCTTCCAGGCGCTTGCTACGCTCGGTCTCAAGGACTTTGCCAATCGCCCGATTGGCTCCCTCTCGGGAGGCCAGTTCCAGAGAATGCTATTCGCCCGCCTACTTCTGCAGGACGCTTCCCTCATTCTGCTCGATGAGCCATTCCGCGCGATTGATGAAAAGACCATTGCCGAACTTATCACGCTGATCGAGCGCTGGCACGCGCAAGAGCGCACGGTGATCGCTGCGCTCCATGATTTACGGCAAGTCCGCGCCTACTTCCCATCGACACTCATCATGGCGCGCGAGGTGGTGGCCTTGGGCGAAACGAAGAAGGTGCTGACCCGCGAGAACCTCGCCAAATCGCGGCAGCTCACCGAGGCCTGGGATGAAGAGGCCGCGATCTGCGAGCATGACGAGCAAGAGCAAGAGCGGGAGACAGCATGATCCATCATCTGATTGATCCCTTCCTCGAATTCGCCTTCATGCGGCGTGCGCTGGTGGGCTGCCTCGCACTCTCCCTTGGCGCCCCGCCGATCGGCGTGTTCCTGGTGCTGCGGCGCATGAGTCTGATGGGCGATGCGATGAGCCACGCGATCCTACCGGGCGCCGCCATCGGCTTTCTGATTTCTGGTCTGTCCCTCTTCGCCATGTCGCTTGGAGGCTTTATCGCTGGAATCACGGTCGCCTTCTTGGCGGGCGTCGTGTCGCGTTCAACGGTGCTGCGCGAGGATGCAAGCCTTGCCGCCTTCTATCTCGTGTCGCTTGCGCTCGGCGTTCTCATCGTCTCGATCAGGGGAAGCAGCATCGATCTCCTGCATGTCCTGTTCGGGACGGTGCTTGCGCTCGACGACGCCGCGCTGATCCTTATTACCGCGATCGCCAGCCTGTCCATGATCGTGCTCGCGATCATCTATCGCCCGCTTGTCGTCGAGTGCTTCGATCCGCAATTCCTGCGCTCGGTCAGTGCCGCGAGCTCGCCCACGCACTTGTTGTTCCTCGGCCTCGTGGTGCTGAATTTGATCGGCGGCTTCCAGGCGCTGGGCACGTTGATGGCGGTCGGCATCATGCTGCTGCCCGCGATCAGCGCACGCTTCTGGGCGCAAGACGTTTCGGGACAGATTCTGGTCGCAGTGGTCTTGGCTTTTGGCGCGAGCCTGATAGGGCTGCTTGCCTCCTACTACGTGAATCTGCCTTCAGGTCCCGCCATCATTCTCACCAGCGGCGCGGGCTATCTCTTGTCGTTGTTGCTCGGACCGAAAGGCGGCGTCGTCTGGCAGCTCGTGCCGCGCCGACATCTCGAAGCGTAACGTGTAGGCAAAGGAGATCATCATAAACAGACGTGCATTTATTGGTCTGTCTGGCTTGGCCTTGACTTGGCTCGGCGTGCCCTCCGCCGCCAATGCTGCCGACAAGCTCAAGGTCGCAGCCTCGTTCAGCGTCCTTGGCGACATGGTAAAGCAGGTCGGTGGAGACCGTGTCGATGTGATCACCTTCGTCGGCCCGAATGGCGATGCGCATGTCTATGAGCCCACACCCGGCGACATCAAGGCGCTCGCTGCCTCTAAGATCCTTTTCATCAATGGTCTCGGGCTCGAAGGTTGGATGACAAGGCTTGAGAACTCATCCGGCTTTAAGGGCACGGTGGTCGTTGCGACAAGGGGTGTTAGCCCCCGGCAGATGATCGAGGACGAAAAGAAAATCACCGACCCGCACGCTTGGCAGAGCCTGGCCAATGGGAAGATCTACGTAGCCAATATTCGCGATGCTCTGATCGCTGCTGATCCTGACAGCAAAGCAACCTATGAGGCGAATGCCGCGAAATTCCTCGACCGGATCACACAGATGGACACGCAGGTGAAGGAGGCCGTCGCCAAGCTCGCGCCCGATCGCCGCAAGATCATCACCACCCATGACGCTTTCGGCTATTTCGGCGCGGCCTATGGAATGCAGTTCATTGCGCCTGAAGGCGTGAGCACCGAAAGCGAGGCGTCCGCCAAGGACGTGGCCAAGATCATCCGCCAGATTAAGGCCGAAAAGATCCCGGCTGTGTTCTTGGAGAATGTCACCGACTCCCGCCTGCTCGACCAGATTGCGAAGGAAACGGGCGCCAAGGTTGGCGGCACGCTCTACTCCGATGCGCTGTCCGAGGCGTCGGGGCCGGCCGGCACCTATCTCGACATGTTCCGCCACAATGTGCGGACGCTTACGGTGGCCTTGTCCTCCTAATTGCGAGAAACTTTGACTGTTGCATGTCCGCTTCTGGCACAAAGCAGACATGCTCAACGCGCTGACGAATTTCCGCTTTTGGGGCAAAGCGGACAGTGACCAACCGCTGCTTACCAATCTCGATTTATGAGTACACGGCCTAGGTCAGGTTGCGGCGTGCCGCGAAAAGTTCTCTCAATGGCGCACCTTTGCCCGCGAGTTGAACCCTTGCGCCCCCTATCACGGCAGAAGCAATGGCCACGGAATTCACCAACGGCAAGAAGCCCGGGGTGCGGATCAAGTAACTGGTCTAAAAATTGGCACCCAAATTGGCACCCGACTGCGCGTTACCACCCGGTACTCCACAGGGTTAGGGGCTCTTCTCCTTCGCTAAACCCCGGAAATCTGGACTTAAAGCACCACAGCGGGACCCCTCGGCATGGGTGTCATGGACCTGTCATATAAGTGACATAGTAGCGTTATTGCGCGGCGTTAACGCTCGCCCCGACGGTAGGGGAAGGGTCCCCCGCCGGGGGTTCCCATGCGAACCGGATA
>CAWIUJ010000006.1:0-407216 GCA_963839245.1 uncultured Alphaproteobacteria bacterium
ACTAACTAATTGAAAATTAACCCCTAAAAGACAGCGGTTTTCAGGGCTGTGCTCGCGCTTTCGCACTGAGTCGCCACCGGGTCGCCACCAGAAAAGTTTCAAGGCCCACCAGTCGATAGGGCTGACTCGGTGGGCGAAGGACCGCGCGCCTGTTCCCTGTTACACGGGAAAATACAGGGAAATTCGCCATTTTCGGTTTTGAGATAGCCGAGGCGCCTCGGCGTTCGGAGGAAAATTCAATCGCTTAGCAATAGAATTCCCTAGTCGCCTAAGCAGGGAAAATTTGCGAGCGATCAGGGAACCTGAGGTGGGTAACAGCGGACCCTTATCCCAATAACGGGACTCGCTGTTTGGCGCCAAAACGAGCCCCCGCCGAATGCCGGGCGGCCACCGTCAAGGCACAATGACCACCCGGAAGCGCGCCTTGCCGCTCATCATGTGCGCGCAGGCTTCCGCCGCCTTTTCCAAGAGGAGCGCTGCATCGCCTGCAAGCTGTGCGAGGCGATCTGCCCGGCCCAGGCCATCACCATCGAGGCGGGGCCGCGACGCAACGACGGAACGCGAAGGGCCACCCGCTTCGACATCGACATGATGAAATGCATCTACTGCGGCTTTTGCGAGGAGGCCTGCCCGGTCGACGCCATCGTCCTGGGACCGAACTTTGAGTTCGCGACCGAGACACCCGAGGAGCTTTACTACGACAAGGAACGCCTGCTCGCGAACGGCGACCGCTGGGAGGGGGCGATCGCGAGGAACATCTCGCTCGACGCGCCCTATCGGTGAGCCGGTTAAGCAGAGCGTCGCCATCTGGCGCCGTCAAGCGGGGGCATCAAGAGCTTGAGCTGGGTCACCTGGTGACGGCGTAGTCTCGAAAGTACCTTGTTAGGGTCTCGCCATCGGCGTGGAATGAAAGTTTGGGCATGACCGAAGAGCTGAGCGGACGGCGAATTGTAGTGCCGGAAACGCGCGAACTTGGTCAACTGGTCCGCATGCTGGAAGAGTTCGGTGCCGATACTGTCCCTTGTCCAATGATCGCCATCCGCGATGCGCCTGATACAGCACCTGTGGAGGCGTGGCTGCGCCGCTTCGCGGACGGGACGTGTGACGATCTCGTGCTGATGACGGGTGAAGGTCTAAGGCGCCTCCTCGGCTTTGCCCGACGCATTGGTATCGAACCCGCCTTCATCGCTGCGCTGCGCCTCACACGCAAGATTACGCGCGGGCCAAAGCCAGTTCGGGCGCTGCGAGAGATCGGACTGGCTGCCGACGTGCCCGCCAAGGCGGGATCGAACCACCGACACGCGGATTTTCAATCCTGGAGATTCACCTTACCTAAGGAAAAGGCCACAGCGGGAAGGGTACCTAAGAAACCATTTGTCCCCGCCACACGAATCGCTTTTGTTTTCCCGGCACTTACTGGGCGATCCTTTTTTTATGCCACGCTTCGACCTTCGACAGAATGACGGGACACTCGACCCCTTGGCCTCGTTTAAGGTGCTGGCGGTGATGTGCGATCCCCAGATCAAGTTCCTCCCGTTCCATGAGGTGTGGATCACCTATTGGCATCGCTTCGCGCTGATCCTCGGGCTTCGCGATGCTGATCCTGCTCACGCCGATCATGCAGCATGCGCCGAACCTAACAACCGCGCGGGGCACTGACGTCCGCTTTTGGCACTTAGCGGACGTTCAGCCGATCGCGGACGGCCCGCGTTCACAAAAATTTGCAGCGAAGCGCCCGCCAATCCGCCCCATCGGGCGTCTAAGTTTCCGACCGTGGAACCTCGATGGAGCGCCCGAAGGAGAAAAGCCATGCTCAAGACATCACTCATGGCGGCTTTTATGGTCGTCTTAGCGATCGGTCCTGCCTATCCCGCGCAGGATCTCTGCAATGATGCTCATATGAAACAGATGGATGACATGATCGCCAAGATGACCGATGCCGCTAAAATGAAGGAGGCGACGACGGCTCTCGACATGTCCAAGGCCGCCATGAAGAAGGGTGACACGGCGGGGTGCATGAAGCACATGGGAGAGGCCCATAAAGCAATGGGCATGTGACTTGTCGCTCGACTGCTGTTTTCGGGGCATAGGCAGTTGATGGGCCGGCGAGCACGAACACCAGGCTACCAACGCGTAGTCATAGGGCTGAACGATCATCTATTTTGACGGAGCCTGCTTCTGGCACCCAGCGGACCAAGGCGAGGGAGCGCGACGACGTCCGCAACTGACCCAAAGCGGACCCCGCGGTCAATCATGCGCGAGGCGCGGAAATTTGTCTTCCGCCTGGAAGTGCCCATAGCGTAACGCCAGGGTGGGAAGGATGAGGAGGTTCAACGTCATGGAGGTTAAAAGCCCACCAAGAATGACGATCGCCATTGGCCCTTCGATCTCGCGCCCGGGTTCGCCCATGCCAACGGCCAAAGGCAGAACACCGAGAGCTGTCACAAGCGAGGTCATGAGGATGGCAGCAAGCCTATCGGCAGCGCCTCGTATCGCCGTGTTGTTGTCCCAGCGCCGACCCTCGTTGCCGACCAGGTGCTCGTAGTGGGCTATCATCAAAATAGAGTTGCGCAGCGTGATGCCGAACAGGGTCACGAACCCTACTATTGATCCGAGCGACAGAAGGCCACCTGAGGCAAAAACGGCGAAGACGCCTCCGGCTAAGGCGAAGGGCAGGTTGACCAGAACGAGCAGCAGGTTGTTAAGGTTTCGCGTTACCAGCGACAGCAACAGCACGATGCCGACCCCGGCGATCAGCGCATTGAGAAGAAGGTCCCGCGTTGACTGCGACTGCGCCTCAGCGGCGCCTGCGAACTCAAGATAGCTTCCGGCGGAAAGCGTAACCTTGGCAGCGAGCTGCGCCTTGGCAGCGGCAACAAACGACGCCACGTCACGGCCCATCACGTTGGCGGTAATAGTTTGTACCCGGCGTGCTCCTTGATGGAGCACCTGATAGCGGCCAGAGGTCTCGTAAATATCGCCGAGCTGCTTCAGGCGCACATAGACGCCGCTCGGCGCGCGCAGCGGAAGCTCCGCGACCTGGGCGATGCTTTCCCGAGTTCGTGGGATCAGGATCACGATGATCGGAAACACCCGGTTCGCCTCATAAGCCTGGCCGACGGTGTCGCCCTGATAGGCCGCGCGAATAAAGTCGAGGACGTTGACGGCATCGAACCCCCATCGCTCGAGGTCTTGCTTGCGCAGCCTGATCGAGAGCTGCGGCAACCCCGGCGGTGATTGGACCTGGACGTCCGTGGCGCCCGGAATGGCGTTCAAAGTTCTCGCAATCTCTTGCGCCTTGGTATCCAGGACGTCGAGATCGTCGCCGAAGACGTTGACAACGACCGAGGCTGTATAGCCAGAGAGCGTCTCCTCGATCCGTTCAGTTAGAAACGTTTCCATGGCGAAGTTCACCCCCGGATACCTAACGAGAACTCGCCTGATGTCTGCTTGGGCGAGCTCCATTTCTTCGCCTCCGAGAGGCTTCAGGTCGATGTCGAACTCGCTGTGATGCGTGCCCAAGGTATCGTCGCTCTGCTCGGCCCGGCCCACGCGCTGCGCCACAAATCTGACCGAAGGCAGCGCCCGCAGGGCCACGGTCACCAAGCCGCCGAGCCGAAGGGATTCGGCAATCGAAGTGCCGGGAACTGCGGACATATGTGTGATGAAGTGTCCCTCCTTGAGTTCAGGAATGAAGCTCCCGCCCAAGAATGGAAGAGCCGCACAGCCGACGACAGTGACGAGAATGCTTGCCGCGATGGTGGCGCGAGGCCGACGCGCAATTCGGTGCAGCAAATTCTCATAACGCTGTCTCGACCAGCGCAGGACTGGCGGTTCCGTCGCCTTCATCCCAGGTCGGGCAAGGAGGAGCATCGAAAGCGCCGGTGTTACGGTGAGCGCGACGAGGAGCGAGGCCAGCACCGCTAAGGCGTAAGCCACGGCAAGCGGACCGAAGAGCCGACCGGCGAGACCAGGCAGTGCCAGCACCGGGAGCGCTACCAGGATCACGGCGAAGGTTGCGTAGACAACAGCGCCCCGCACTTCGAGGCATGCATCGAGCACCACCCGCGTTCCCTGACGTGGCTTGCGCCGTTTCGCGTTCTCGCGCAGCCGCCGGAGGACGTTCTCCACGTCGATCACTGCGTCATCGACAACGACGCCAATGGCAATGGCGAGCCCGCCGAGAGTCATGGTGTTGAGCGTCGCGCCGAATGAGTAAAGGACGATGACGGCAGTAAGCAGCGAGAGCGGGATCGAGATGCAGGAGATCGCGGCGGTGCGGACATTGAAGAGAAACAGGAACAGAACCGCAATCACCAACAGAGCACCGAGTAAAAGCGACGAGCGCACATTGGCTGTGGCAGCGTCGATAAAGTTAGCGGGCCGAAAGATGTCGGGGTGAAGCTCCACGGCATCGAGCCGCAGGCTCTCATGCAAATCGGCGAGCGCGGCCTCGATCCGCTTGGTGACCTCGGCCGTATTGGCCCCATACTGTTCCGAGATGACGAGCTGCACACCTGGCGTCCCGTCTATGGCAGCACCGCCAATGGGAGGCTCTGGCGCCTCAACTACATCGGCCACGTTGGCGAGGGTGACACTCGCGCCGCCTTGGTTCACAAGGACCGCGTGGGCCAAGTCGTCGGGCGTGATCGACTGCCCCTCGCTCTGAAACACGATTCTCTGGTTTGTCGTGTCGATGAAGCCCGCACCACGAATGCCGGTGGCGCGGGCTGCCGCGTTCACGACGTCGTTCAATCCAAGCCCGAAGCGGATAAGCTGGTCGGGATCGACCTGCACCTGAATGGACTTGGAGTCGCCGCCGAACACGGCGACCTTCGCCACACCGGGCACTGCCAGCAGCCGGGGCCGGATGGTCCAATCGGCGATAGTGCGCAACTCCATCAATGAGCGCGTGGTCGAGGTCAGGCCAGCCACGAGGACGGTGCTTATGGAGGAGGTCAGCGGAGACATTGAGGGAGATTGCACCCCCACCGGCAGTTGAGACGCCTCCTCGGCGAGCCGTTCCGCTACGAGCTGCCTGTCGCGGTAAATATCGCTCCCTGGCTCGAACGTGACGGTGATGACCGAGAGCCCTTGGATCGACGCCGAGCGCAAGGTAGCGACGCCCGACGTGCCATTGATCACATTCTCAATCTGCTGCGTGACGAGGACTTCGACCTGCTCTGGCGACAAGCCTGGCGCCTCGGTCTGGATCGACACTTGCGGCGGGGCAAACTCGGGGAAGACGTCATATTTGCTTCGCTGCACGACGTAGACGCCGTATCCCAAGACAATGCAGGCGAGGGCGATGACCACGCCGCGAAAGCGGATAGAGAAACGGATGAGCGCGGCCTGCGGTCCAGAAGGCTCCGCACTCATTTCTGCTCACCCTCTTCGCCGACCTGAACTTGCGCGCGGAACTCTTCCGAGAGGAGCATCTGAGCGCCCTCAACGACAACTTCGGTGCCGCTTGTGAGAGTTCGGACCAGGTATCCCCCTTGAGGCAAAGGATAATCAGTTGCGAGGGCGCGCCGGGCGAAGGTTGAGGGGCCGGTTCGGACGTAGACCCAGGCGTGACCTTGCCACCAAACGATGGCAGGCCCTGGGACCACGACACCCTCGATGGTCGAATCCACGGGAACGAGGGCGCGCACGTTCATGCCGGGAAGAACATCGCTCGAAGCCGCGACGGTGTAGAGAAGGCTGACGCCCTGAATGGAGGGGTTTGTCTTCGTTGCAGGTGAAATGAAGTGGACTTCCTTCTGCGGACCATTCTCCAGCTGAATAGCGGCTATTGCCGGAGGAGCGGTGATCGGCACACCCGAAGGAAGGGTCACCTGCACCAAATAGTCCTGACGCTGGATGAGGCGAGCAAACATTGGGTCCTCTTCGGCGAGCGATCGGCCGAGGACCGGCCCCCACGTGTGTTCTGCCGTTTCGGTGACTGCCCGAAGCTGAGCCTCAGCTGATGCGAGCGCAGCCTCATCGGTGTGGAAGGTTGCTTCGGCAGCCTGCAATTTGTCGAGAGTGACAACACTCGTCTGGGTCTTGAACAGCCTATCCTCGCGCTCGAACTCGGCGCTGGACGCATCGAGTTTTGCTCGTGCGCTTTTCAACTGGGCCTTGGCGAGAGCGTAGCTATTGTTGAGGTCCACGAGCGGTTGCAGGTCGAGCACCGCAGCGTAGGCGCGCAGTTGCTCGTGATATTGCGTTTGCTGCAAAGCGACCGTCCGTAAGCCGCTCTGCTCCTGGGCCGCCGCGTCAAGCGTGATGACCGGCTCGCCCCCTTCGAGGGAGATGCGTTGCGGAGCTTTGACTGGACGCTCGCGTTCGGCCTCCTGCGCTAACTCCTCGCGGCCCTCGATGAAGCCCCAGATCGCAATAGCTCCGAGACCGAGCGTCGCCAAGACGATCAGCGCGGCTCGCTCCAAGCGGCGTATTTTTGTCTTGGACCCAAGTATATCCATTAGATCCGTTCCTAGGTGATGAGGTTACCAGAGAATATAGCGGCGAAAATTTGCAAATCGCCGCGGACGCTTCGCGCGCGAAGGCCTTAATCCAGATCAGCACGATGCCTAGGCGGCGACTGAAAGGGCCCTCGCGTTGGTCCCCTCCTGTTCGCTCGCAGTAAAGAACTGGGTGCATCACCTCGTGAGCGATGTCCGCTTCTGGCACAAAGCGGACCAAGGCGAGGAGCGCGACGACGTCCCTAACTGACCCAAAGCGGACTCAACGACCCGGTAGTTAGACGTCTAAGGGGTCGCCTCGGCCGGTTCTCTACGAGCCGCAACGTATACCGCGCGAGACCCGTCCAAGTTCATGAAGAAGATACCGAGCCCGACGATCAAGTCCGGCCACACTCTCGTCAGTGAGGTGTATACCGCCGGAGGAATGACCTCACTGCTTCGGCGACCACGTCGGGAAACTCCTCGTGGACGGCCAGTTTGCCGTGCGGTAGCTCGACAGACCGAACATGCGGGACCGACGCAAGAGTTTCCATTTCCACTTTAGACCTCCTTGGTGTCGCGGCTCCGTAGACGACAAGTATGGGCTCTTTGACACGCTTTGCTGTCTCGATGAAAGCCGAATGGTTGGGCATTGGGTCAAGCATGCCGGTGACGAAGCGGATCGCGGCATGCCGTGCGCCTGCACTGGTAACGACAGCCATCTTTTGGGTAAACCGGTCTCCTGTAAGCCAGTCTGGGTCGGAATAAACGTGACCGCGCGCCATCATGCGAACCATGGCCGGGTTGACGTTGAGCCGGTAGAGTAGTTCGCCAAGCACCGGCAGGTCGCTTGCGCGGGCGACCCATTCTCCCACCCGACGTCGTCCACCCATCATGGTCGGCAAGGGGCCACGCCAGGTTGGGGCGATCAGGCATAACATCCCTGCTGAGTTCGGCGAGGTAGCAGCAACCGAGAGGGCGTAGCTTGCGGCGTGCCCGGCAGCTACCGTGGCGAGCGGATGGGTAGCCACATGGGCAAGGACGTAGCGCAGAAAGGCCGTATAAGCCGCAGGTCGCCAGGGGATTTGCGGGCGGGGCTCGTTTCCAAAACCAGGCCAGTCAATCGCAATGGTAGCGAAGTCGGACGCGAGCCGTTCCTGAAGCGGCCTCATTTCTTGCCGAGTGGAGATCGAGCTCAGGGCGGGGAGCAAAAGGACGATCGGTCCTACTCCGAGACGGTCATATCCGACCCGAACCTCTTGACCCTCCCAACTCCAAATGATGCGATCCGACTCCGCCTTCACGCTGCTTTCCTAACTAATCTTCGGCGCGCCCACGGAGAGGGTCGTGCCTAACCATGGATGCCGGGATGCTTCGTCTTGATTACGGGCTTGACGATAGCACTCTTCGCTGTTCCTGATCACATCGTGGCACTCAGTGCGGACTTCATTGCCATCCTCGCGTGAGATTTCAGCCTTGTCGAAGACGGCAAGGAAGCCTCTACTCACGTTCCAATTCCAGCTCGGCTGTCAGTCCCATGAAAAGGACATCGGTGCTCAAGCCC
This sequence comes from uncultured Alphaproteobacteria bacterium, assembly GCA_963839245.1. Lineage (GTDB taxonomy): Bacteria > Pseudomonadota > Alphaproteobacteria > Rhizobiales > Methyloligellaceae > Methyloceanibacter. The sequence continues at coordinate 8,011 of CAWIUJ010000006.1, forward strand.
ACCGCGGTAAGTACGGTTCTCGCCGTAGTCCTTTTGCTTCTGCCTGAAGCGGCACTTGCCGCTGATACCGCATGCGTCAGTGACGCCGGGATCCCGCATGGTGTGATCGCGCCGATTGATGTGGGCCATTTGCGCAAGTCGCTTGCTGACGCAGGCTTCGCCGTTGGTGGCCTTTATCTCGGCGAGACGTTTGCCAACACCGGGGGCATCCACCAGGGCGCGACTTATGACGGCGTGCTGTGGACTTATCTGATTGGCGATTTGCACAAAGCAGGGCTATGGAAAGGCCTCTGTTTCTATACCGACGCCTATCAAATTCATGGCCGGAGCATCACTGCTGATAATATCGGCAGCCTAGTGACGGTGAGCAATTACGAAGCCCTTCCTTCGACGCGCCTCTCCGAGCTTTGGCTTGAGCAGCACATGCTCAATGACCATCTCACCGTCCGCGTCGGCCAGCTTACGGCTGATACGGAATTCCTCCTCAGTTCAGGAGGCAGCAATTTTTTGGACTCGACCTGGGCCTGGGCCACGCTTCCTTCCGCCGATTTACCGGGTGGGGGCCCTTCTTATCCTCTCGCAACGCCCGGCGTGCGCGTCGCACTTAAGCCCAACGACAAATGGAGCCTCATGCTCGGCGTGTACAATGGCGATCCGGCCGGCGCTCACTGCACCGGCAATCCTCAAGTCTGCGACGATAACGGACTCGACTTCCGATTCGATTCGCCGCCGCTACTGATGGCGGAGGGCCGCTATACGTACAACCAAGATGGTCCCCTGCCGGGGACCCTGAAAATCGGCGGATGGAACCAGTTCGGAACTTTCCACCGTCAACCCTTCGGTTCGGGAATCCCGACCGTCGCCATGACGTTCAATTCAGTGCCCATTGAGAGTGACTGGGCGATCTACGGCATCATTGACCAGCGCATTTGGCGGGTGCCGGATAGCAAGGATGCAGGGGGTATTGGCCTGTTCGGCCGAGTAATCGGAGCGCCGACGGAGCAGAACCTGGTCGATTTCTATGCCGATGGCGGCATCACGTTCAGTGGCATGATCCCGCAGCGAGCCGACGACATTCTCGGTATCGGCTTCGCCTATACCCGCATATCAAATGACGTGCACGGTTTCGACGGCGGTGCAGGTCCGCCAAGCGCTCGCACTCATGAGACACTTCTCGAGATTTGCTATACGGCTCACCTCAAATCGGGCTGGACGCTACAGCCAGACTTCCAATACATCTGGCAGCCCGGCGGCGGCGTCTCCGAGCCGTCAGGCAAGGGAACGATTCCCAACGCCGCGGTATGGGGCGTACGCACCACCATCAATTTCTGAAGTCTTCGTCAGCGGCACTCCCAGTCGCGGCGTCCGTCAGGCAGAACTCTACTGCAATCAGAAGACTTCAATCGTGCCAGCAATGAAATTGTCGACCAGCTTTGGAACGTTACCGAGACTGGCGGCGATTTCTGCCACCCGGGATTCAAGTTGGGCAACCGGAAACCCGTCTCGGGTCGCAAGCTTGACCTCGGTCATCACCGGTCTGGTCACTGGACTTCCAATTTGGCTCACCATCAGACATTGGGCGGCAGCAATCTCAGGCAGCGTTGCAACCAGCGTTTCGACAACGTCACGCGCCACCGGGTAGTCGACAGGTTCGAGTCGTGTTGGCCGCTCCATACTGGAGACCCAGTCTCTAAGGCAGTCTTCAGACAAGTACGGCCATCGGGACGAGCCGCTTGTGCCCTTTAAGCCACAACCTGCCCTGTTTGTATTCGGACACGAACTGCTTTTGGGTGAAATTCTTGCCGCGGCCGAACCAAGGAACTAAGTTCGAAGGTCGAGGCGCAACACAGGCACGGCATGCTTACGGCGCTGATGAGAGGATCTCTGTTCCGAGTGGCGATCTGGGTCGCCGCTGCAGCGGTCTTTGCCTTTGTTGCACCGCCGATCGCGGTCGCCTTCGCGCCTACGGGGAACGCTGTTTATTGTTTGAACTCACGGCAACCACGCGATCGGCCACGACGACCAGGACCAGGCCGCTGATCACCAGCATTCAGGCGACCTAGACCATGTGAAGCATTCGCATGGTGATGGGGATCACAAATCTCACTGCTGCGGCCTCTTTTGTGTGACCGCCCTGGCCCCTAACCTCGGATACGAATTCGAACATACGTGGTCCCGAACGCCGGTCTTTTTTGGCCCGCAGACCAGCTTTTCCGGTCCTACACCTCACAGAATAGACCGACCCCCGATCACCTTCCTGTCGTTCTGAGCCTGCTTAGGCGGGCAATCCCCGCCCGTGCTCTGACCACGATACAGGTGAGGTCTGCTCCATGTTTGCCCATTTGCGCGGCCGCGCGTTTTCGCGGCGGCTTTGGTCGGCATTTCCAAGATGCTGGCCGCAGGTTTGGCTTCTTTGTTTTGCGTTCGTGCTCGGGCGGGCCTGCGGGGCGCCGCCACCCGTACCGCTCTTGGGACCTGAGCCTTCCAATCCGTACGTTCGGGTGCCGCCCGTCAGCTATCAGTCTGTGATCGCTCCTTATGTCAGCTTGCGACCGGCTAAGCCTGGCAATTGGCAGCAGCAAAATCAAAGCGTCGCACCTCAAGGCGAGGCACCGGCCAACCAACCCTAGGACGTGTCATGCGATCTTACTTGGCAAATGCATTCCGCTACCACTTAGCGTCGGGCATCCGCGGAACCGTGATTATTGGCTGTGCGGCCCTACTCGGCGGTTGCAGGACATTCTCTCCTGACGGGGGAATGGGCCCGGTCGCGGCCATCATCGGACAAGGCCTAAACAAAGAGGTGATAAACGTCCACACGGTGGAGGATGACATTTGGGCGCGCGAAGCCGTCGAGCGGCTGCTCAAAAAACCGCTGAGTGCCGATGCGGCGGTGCAGGTTGCGCTCCTTAACAATCGCGGTCTCCAGGGGGCTTATAACGATCTCGGTATTGCAGAAGCAGTAATGGTGGCCAGCAGCCGGCCACCGGCGCCGAGCTTCTCGATCAGCTACGTCTCAACCGCGCTCGAGCTCGATGTTGAACGCCAGATCGTGGCGAGCATCCTTGCCCTGGTCACCCAGCCCGCACGCTCCAGGATTGCCGCCGATCGCTTCGCGCAAGCGCAGCTTAAGGCTGCGTTGGAGACGCTTCGCGTCGCGGCCATGACTCGACGCGCCTATTATCGTGCCGTCGCGGCGCAAGAGATCGTCGCCGCGCTGACGGATTTCAAATCCACGGCAGAGGCCTCTGCCGAGCTCGCCAAGAAGCTTGGCGGAACAGGCGCCCTCAATGAGCTCGACCAGGCGCGCGAGCAAGTCTTCTATGCGGACGTGACGACTGAGCTCGCGGCAGCTCGCCAGCAAGCCACGATCGAGCGGGAGCGGTTGGTCAGACTCATGGGGCTTTGGGGCTACGACCTCAATTTCAAGCTCCCGGGCTCGCTTCCAACATTGCCCGCCAAGCCTCGAACCCTGCCCACGATCGAGCAAGACGCCATGGACCATCGTGTTGACTTGCAGATCGCGCGGATTGAGGTCGAAGCGCTGGCCAAGTCCTATGGCCTGACGCGCGCGACGCGTTTCATCAACGTGCTCGACGCCGCAGGCATCTCCAAGACGCAGAAAGATAAAGGGAGTGGTGAGGCGCACAGCGATGGCGGCGGCTTCGACGTGGCATTTCAAGTGCCGATCTTCGACTTCGGCCGCCCGCGCGTGAGTGAAGCGGAGCAGCAGTACATGCAGGCGGTCAATCTCCTGGCTGAGGCGGCGGTCAATGCCCGCTCGGAGGCCAGGGAAGCCTATCGGACTTACCGCTCGACCTATGAGATTTCCGGCCATTATCGACGCGAGGTGCTTCCCCTGCGGCGGACCGCCTTCGACCAGGCGCAGCTCCAATTCAACTCGATGCTCATCGATGTTTTCGCGCTCGTTACTGAATCACGGCAGCTGATCACCGCCACCGCCAACGGCATCGAAGCCAAACGCGATTTCTGGCTCGCCTATACCGATCTCGGCGTCGCGGTGCTCGGTGGCGGAGGTATCGGTAGCAAGGGAGATAGCTTCTCGGCCGCCAACGCTGCGCTGGCGAGCCAATAGGCAACAAGAAGGACAATCATCATGCTTTCGCGACGCAACTTTCTCACAAGTTCGGCAGTGGTGCTGGCGGGCGCCGCAATGATCAGTGGCCGCTCGCAAGCCGCAGCCATCCCCGAGGCGCCGACCAACAGCTCGCCCGCAATGCAGCCGCCGCTCGCCCCCTCGAACGGACAAGACTACCAGCCTGTGGTGACGCTGAATGGCTGGACGTTGCCTTGGCGCATGAACGGCGAGTGGAAGGAGTTTCACCTCGTCGCCGAGCCGGTGGTGCGCGAGATCGCGCCCGGCATGGAGGCAAATTTGTGGGGTTACAACGGTCAAAGCCCTGGACCCACCATCGAAGCGGTCGAGGGCGACAAAGTCCGTATCTTCGTCACCAACAAGCTGCCGGAGAAAACAACGGTTCATTGGCACGGCATGCTGCTGCCGAACGGGATGGATGGGGTCGGCGGACTCACTCAGCACCACATCCCGGTGGGCAAGACTTTCGTCTACGAGTTCGTTCTGCAAAAGAGCGGCACCTTTATGTACCACCCCCACTCAGACGAGATGGTGCAAATGGCCATGGGGCTCATGGGCATGTTCGTCGTGCACCCGAAGGACCCGCAGTTCCGGAGAGTTGATCGCGATTTCGTTTTCGTCATGAGCGCGTATCGGTTCGACCCGGGCACGGCCCTGCCGAAGGTTGCCGAGATGCTCGATTTCAACATTTGGACCTGGAATGCGCGCGTCTTCCCCGGGATCGATGCCCTGCCGGTCCGCCTCGGCGACCGGGTGCGGGTCAGAATGGGCAATCTCACCATGACCGCCCACCCGATCCATCTGCACGGCCATCACTTCCCAGTGACTTGCACTGACGGTGGCTGGGTGCCGGAGAGTGCGCAGTGGCCCGAAACGACGATTGATGTACCGGTGGGCGCCGTACGCGCCTTCGACGTCGTTGCCGACGTTCCTGGCGACTGGGCTTTTCACTGCCACAAGTCGCATCACACCATGAACGCCATGGGTCATAACGTGGTGAACCTCATCGGCGTGCCGCAGCGCACGCTGGCAAAAGCCGTCAAGAGCGTAGCGCCCGACGCAATGGCCATGGGTTCCGACGGCATGGGCATGATGGGCGAGATGGAGATGCCCCTGCCCGACAACACGCTGCCGATGATGACGGGCTACGGCCAGTTCGGACCGATCGAGATGGGGGGCATGTTCACGGTGATGAAGGTTCGCGAGGGGCTGGCCCTCAACGACTACAAGGATCCCGGCCCTTACAAGAATCCACCAGGGACGGTGGCCTATGAGGTGAATGTCGCGCAAGCCGGCGAACCTGCGCGCCAGCCTAAAGTAGGTGAATCGCCAGGAATGGAAATGCCTGGAATGGACATGCCCGGAATGAACATGCCGGGAATGAAGCACTAAAGGCGGCCACTAGAGCCAGGAGAATACTGCATCGACGTCAAACCCAGCCTCACTGAACGGAGAAACAGCATGCGTAAGTTCGTTTTCGCGAAGTTCGTTATTGGGACCTTTGGTTTGGCAGCTTCCGTAAGTGCTCCCGTGACCTTTGCCGTCGCCCATGAGGGACATCAGATGGAATGCAGCGAGACCAGCATCAACGCGATGAAGGCGGACATTCAATCGATGCGTGATGGAGAGGCCAAGACGACGGCCATGAAGGAAATGCAAATGGCTCAGGACATGATGGCCAAGAACGACATGAAGGGTTGCATGACCCACATGGACAACGCCATGGACGCGACCGAAAAATAGATGCGCTCCAGACCAGACTCAGATGAGGACACGTCCGGTTCCGTAGCTGCGCGGACAAGGTGGCGCTGGTTGATGGTGGCTCTGGCGGCCGGCGCGTTGCTGGTCGCCATCGTCGGCTTCGCTCTCGTCCATATGGGGTCGTTCGATGTCGCGGCTGACACGCCGCATTCGCAGCCGGTGTTTTGGCTGATGAACACGGTACGGGAAAGCTCGATCGCCGTTCGTGCGGCCGACATCGACGTGCCGAGCGACTTGACCGATGCCAAACGCATTGCGTCAGGCGCCGCGCAATATGACGCGATGTGCAGCCTGTGCCACCTCGCCCCCGGCATGAAGCGGACCGAGATCAGCTGGGGCCTCTATCCGAGGGCGCCAGAACTCGGCCGTGGCAGCAATCTCACACCGGCCGAGGAATTCTGGGTGGTGAAGCACGGCCTCAAGATGACGGGCATGCCGGCCTGGGGCGTGACGCATGACGATGAGTTGCTTTGGGACGTCGTGGCATTTCTGCGGAAGCTGCCGGAGCTCAGCGCCGACCAATATCGAGAGCTCGTGAAGAGCGCTCCCATGAGCCACGACGAAATGATGCAAGGGATGGAGATGGGCACCGGCCAAGACCATGGCGACCACCCTCACCAATAGTTTGCCGTTATGAAAGGAAAAACAGCATGCGTAAGTTTGTTATGATCGCCCAACTAGTCCTTGGCGCCCTCACTTTGGTGGCCTTTTCGAGCGCCCCACTGACCTCCGCCATCGCCCACGAGGGCGAAGAGCACGAGACGATCAATGGAGTGGTGCAAAGAGTCGATGAGACCGCTGGCAAGATCACGCTGAAGCATGGCCCCATTAAGAGCCTCGGTATGGACCAAGGCATGACGATGGTTTTCAACATCGACCCGACCCTCCTGAAGGGCATCAAGGTTGGCGACAAGGTCATGTTCCAGCCCGAGCGCGTGAACAGCCAGCTGACGGTTACAAAGATCGAGAAGGCGAAATAGCCGGGGTCAATCGTTTGAGGCGACGCGTGATGACCAACCTGATGTTGCTAGACGTCGTTCTCAAAAAGAGAACTATCATGTGTTGGAGAGTCGCTTTAATTGCGCTGACGTTGATCGTGTCATCAGGTGTTGCTGCCGCGACTGATAGCTGCGGAATTTCTCCGTTCTTCGACAATTCTGTACCGAAGGAGCAACGCGCCGACATGCTGCTACAGCGCGCCATGGCTTGCGTGCGGGAAGGCAAGCCAATCCAGTCGATCGCGCTATTCAGCGAGTTGATAGGGCTTCAGCCGGAAAACATGGATGCCTACCTAAATCGCGGCAGCGCTTATCTTCAAAGTGGGCAATTCGAATTGGGTATTGCGGATTTCAGTCACGTAATCAGCGTGAAGCCTGATGCCATGGAGGCTTGGTACAACCGCGGAACGGCGTTTGTCGTGGCGCATCAGTACGACCGGGCGATCGCTGATTTAACCGAAGCCATCCGATTGAAGCCTGACACCGCGCGGGCTTATTGCAATCGCGCCGCGGCGTACATGGAAAAGAGTGATTATGAAAGTGCGCTTGCAGATTTCGCGACGGGAATCCAAAAGGATGCCAATCTTCCATTTTGCTATTACGTCAGAGGCAATCTCTATTTTAAAATTAGCGACTATCAAAAGGCTGTCGACGACTTCACAAAATCTCTACAACTAAAGTCTGATAACGCGCCTGGTCTCGTAATGCGAGGGCAAGCCTACGAGCATTTGGGTGAGCGTGATCAGGCGCTGGCCGACTTTAAGGCGGCAGTGGCAATAGACCCAGGATTCAAAGAGGCAGAAGAGGGCCTAAAGCGGCTCACTCAAAACTAGGGCGCACCGCCCAAAAGGGAAAAAAGAGAGAGATGTGCCTTTCAGCTGAAGCGAGCTTTACGGCGCGGCAGCGATGCTCTTGCCAGCCGGAGCTATCGGCATCCAAAGAGCGTATCGAACCGATCGACGTTATTTGCCACTTGCCGCTTTACCTATTTTCTTTGGTCTTCAGCAGCTCTTCGAGGGCCTCGGTTGGACCGGAAACACCTTTTCAAACGACAACATGGTGCAGCGGTTCTCCTTGGCTTACATGTGTTCTTCTCTTGGTTGGCCTGGCCCGTCTGGATCCCGTTCTCGACATATTTTTTGGAGCCGTGCGAGCGGCGTTACGTCTATCTTATGTTCGCCATTCTGGGGGCATGCTTGGCGCTGTGCAGTACTTCCCCTATTTTGCGCATGAAGGATGGCTAGTCACAAAATTCTTTCCTCATGCGATCAGCTATCATGGAACTTTGCTCTTTGATTTCATCATGCGTCGCCAACTTACGTACGCGATATATCTCTTCGTAATCATCGCTCCGCTCCTGACCTCTTCGGACCGACATGCTCAGATTTTTGGCATACTAATTTCAATAGTTGTTATCGTAACGTATTTACTATTCTGGTTCGCGTACATATCGGCATTCTGCTTTGGCGGGGCTCTGATGTCCCTTTATATTGTCTATATGCTTTTTCGCGAACCGAAGCCCGAGCAACAAGCGCAAGTCATTCTCCAATAGCAAACCCGAGTAGGTGGAGACGAGCGTGATCGATGCCGCTCTTGTCGTCTGGTTTATTTTGACTGGGGTATCCGTCGCGTATGTCGCCTGGGACGCGTTCACGCGGAATCCCGAACTCACGGTCATGAAATATGGTTGGGTTCTGGTCACGCTCTACGCCGGACCCGTTGCCGCGGCTCTTTACGTACTCTCTTGCCAGGAGCCGGCACCTTACCAACATGAAGTCTTCATCGTGCCCCTATGGAAGCAGGCGCTCGGCTCGACCATCCACTGCTTGGCTGGCGATGCGACCGGCATCATCCTCGCTGCGGCAGTCACCGCCGCGCTTGGGCTGCCCATGTGGCTCGATCTTGTATTTGAATATATGCTTGGCTTCAGCTTCGGCCTTCTCATATTTCAGGCGTTGTTTATGCGCGACATGCTCGGTGGCTCCTACGGGGCGGCACTAGAGCGTTCCTTCATGCCCGAATGGCTGTCGATGAACGCCGTGATGGCGGGCATGACTCCCGTGATGGTCGTGCTGATGAGTCATGACATGCAGGCAATGGAGGTCACCTCAATTCGCTTATGGGGTGTCATGTCACTGGCCACTTTGGTCGGAGCCGTGATCGCCTATCCGGTGAATGTGTGGCTCGTCGCCGTCGGGCTGAAGCACGGTATGGGAAGTGTGCGAGCACTTGGGGCAGGCGGTCATAGTCTAGAGGCAGAGGCGACGCGCATTCGTGCGACGTCGGGCGAGCAGCCGCTCGGGCTCACTGCCGCCATGACTGGCAATGCCATGCCGACGGCGCAACATACGCTGGCCGATCGCGAGCCCGCAGAGCACGAGACGATGTCGATGAAGGGGGGAGCGACCGGCCCACTGCTGGCGGCCGTTACGCTCCTTACGCTGCTTGCGCTTGGCGCCGGGGTCGTTTTAGCTGGCCTTTCCGGCGGCCTTACAATGGCCCGAACGATGGAGACCATGACCATGCCACATGCGGACGCTCCGCATTAAGGGACGGTCGGCTTCACTTACCGTGCCTCCGAGCTTTGATGGCTGCCTCGGTATCGGCCGAGCGTATCGAATTTACCTCGACCAGAGCGTCTGGTCGATTGTGCTCGTCCTTCGCAAGGGCGATCGAATGAGAGGCGCGACGGCTCCTTAGTGTCGGAGCTCCTGTTATCCAATATTGGCCTCATTCTCTTGCATGACTTCACCCTAGAAATTTGCTCGGGCGACGCGATTTCGACTTGCCCTTGTGCACCATGCTGCGTTGCGCGAAGAACCGGTAGCATGTCTCTCACCGTGTTGGTGAACCCGCGTTCCTGCGCCGCTTGCGCTACTGCCGGCTAATGACGTTATACGTCCAAGCGAACACGAAACCGGCGATGAAGCCAACGATTGATAGACCGATAATGCCATAGAGAACTCTTCCAAAGCTGAGCGGGGCGGCGGCCTTGACCGACTTCAGGTCGAGGCCGTGCATGAATGCACTGAAGAAATCGAGCGTTGCATCGGGTGCGAGCACGAAAGCAACGGCGCACAGGGCGCTTATGAGCGCCAAGGTTACGGCCAGCGCGATCCCGGCCCCCAAGGGGTTCACTTTGTCCATATCTCCCCTCCTAAAGGTGCGGCCAAGCCGCTAAGAAGTTGAACAACGACCTAGGAAAACAGCCAATCTACTAGGCGTAGCGCCGACCCCGACAAGATCGAGGAGAACGACGCAGCCCACTTGAAGCCGGGAAGAATGGCACCAGGTCAGGTGCGTATTCACGTCCGGTTGCGGCGAATGCCTATTCCTTCCAACAATTGGAAGGTCAATTGCTATTTAGGAGGGCGGTGATGCGCATTGGCGACGCGGCTCGGCTTTCCGGCGTCTCGGCAAGGCTCATCCGATATTACGAGAGCGCGGGCCTTCTGAGCCCTGCCGGCAGGGATGCGAACGGTTACCGAATCTTCGACGAACGCAATGTGCACGAGTTGCGCTTCATTAGGCGTGCCAGATCACTGGGCTTTCCGATCAAGCAGATCGACGAGCTGCTTGATCTTTGGCGCGATAAACAGCGGCCAAGCCGCAAAGTCCGCGTGCTGGCCGAGCGCCACAAGCAGGTAATCGTGTCCCGCATGGAAGCACATCGAAGCATCATTGAGGTGCTGAGCCGACTGATCGGGTGTGCAAAGGCGACGACCGCCCGGACTGCCCGATACTGGATGAGCTCAGCGGAGAGCGCACACGCCAGCCCTAAGTCCAGGCTGTTGGAGGTGAGGCTATCTTGCGTCATCTTCGCTCTTGGCACCAAGCGGAGCAACTGCGCTTGTCTCGTGAACTCTGCTACTGACCCAAAGCGGATGTGCCGCTCAAGTCCGATGATGTCCCGCGCCCATAGTGAAGGCGTGGGGCAGCGTTCCGTGACTCATGAACGCGCCTCGCTATTTTCCTAATAGGAGCCGACCGGGTGTCATCTAATCTGGACCGGTACGAGCGGATCGCACCGCTCTATGACCTGCTCGATCTTCCCTTTGAGTATAGCCGCTATCGCAAGATACGGCCGTTGCTCTTCCAGGGGCTCAAGGGACGGGTGCTGGATGCGGGTGTTGGAACTGGTCGAAATATTCAGTTTTACCCGACCGAGGCGCAAGTCGTCGGCATCGATATCAGCCCAGCCATGCTGGCACGAGCCGAGCGCCGACGCGTTTTGCTCGGGGCTGACGTTGAGTTGCATCAGATGGACGTAACCCACCTTGCATTTGAGGATCAGTACTTTGACGCTGCCGTAGCGACCTTTCTGTTCTGTGTTCTACCCGATGATCTACAGGTCCCGGCTCTGCGCGAGATTGGCCGTGTAGTCAAGTCTGGCGGGGTAATCCGATTATTGGAGTACGTGCGCCCGCGGGGTGCCATGCGGAGGGCCATCACGCGGCTGTGGGAGCCATGGGTCGCTTGGGCCTATGGGGCAGGGTTTGATCACCGGACAGAGGAGCGCGTTCCGGAGGCTGGCCTCGAAGTCGTCGAGTCCCGCCTTGTGGTGGACGATCTAATCAAGCTCATCTCAATTCGCACAATGAAGTAGCCTTTTTCAATACTGATACATTGGATAGCCAAGCAACGGCGCGCCAAGGTACCGGATCACGCGTGAACTGTCCTCTTTGTCCATCTCAGAGGGCATTGGCTCGCCTGTCGGCGAGCTTCGCCATCGCTTGATAGAGATCAACGCGCTCAACCTGGGGAGTTATAGGGTCCACAATCTTAATCAGCAGCGACATGGGTGCGCTGCCGACAATTCGAGTCGAAGTCTCAGATGAAGGAGAACGGTGATGCGCAGATTCATACAGCTCGGCGCGCCGCTGATTGCGTTTGCGGTCATGGGTTCGATGGCGCTGGCGCAGGAGCAAAGCCAGCAGGGGCCGACAGCGGATCACGGTGCCCATCATGACCAGACGGGTCAGCAAACAGAACAGCCGCCCACTATGACCGGAGGCATGGGCGCCGGCATGATGCAGGGCGGTATGGGTCCAGGCATGATGCAGGGCGGCATGGGTCCAGGCATGATGCAGGGCGGTATGGGTCCTGGCATGATGCAGGGCGGCATGGGTCCTGGCATGATGCAGGGCGGTATGGGTTCTGGCATGATGCAGGGCGGTATGGGTTCTGGCGGGGGCGCAATTTTTGGGTCACGCGTGACGCCGATGATGAACCTCTCGGTCGATGACGTGCGCGGCTATCTCGCGGTGCAGCTCGATCTCCTCAACAACAAGCGGCTGAAGGTCGGAGACATCAAGTCCGAAGATGGAACCATTACCGCCGACATCGTCACCATCGACAACTCGCTTGTGCAGCGGCTTAAGGTGGACCGGCACACGGGGATCATCGAATACCAGAACTGATCAAAGTCCGGCGTGCGCTGCGACGCCGATGGAGTAAGCGCATGATGAGAACTCCGATATCCTGGCGGGTCCGGCTCTTGCCCTGGTGTCAACCTGGGCGTGGGCGCAGGGGTCATCCGGGCCCGCCCCTTATGATTACGGTCCGCATATGATGTGGTGGGGCGGAGGGTGGTACGGAATAATCTTCGGTCCGCTGATTTCCGCCGTAAGAACCTCGAACCTTTACCCACTTGGCATTAGGGAAAGATGCGCCTTTGCATCGAGCGGTCCAACGATCTGGCGCCATTGCCACTATTCCCATCCTAGCTGGACCGCACCACCAATACGTCCGGATATGATTTTCGGAAAGGACAGGACATCCGGAAATGCGCTTGTGGCAAACGCCACAGCGCTCCTTGAAGATAAGAGTGAGAATCTCCATCAGGCTCAAGATGGTCTTGGGCCCAAGCTTGGGAGGGAGATTCACAATGTATCCGTTCTCGTGTCGATGCTATGTTCGGGAATTCAAGACCAGTTGGACCTCACTAGCTAGCTTTCACCTCTGGGCCTCGGGTAGCGTTTCGGGAGCCAGTACCTTTCTGGTGGCCTGCCTCCCTGTACCGAACGTGGACGCGAGATGATGTCACAGTGCGCAAGTGTCGCGTCTAACGGAAGGTGCGGTTCCGCCCAAATGGGGGATGTGCGCTTTACCAGCGCGCTAGCCAGGAAACTCAACTGGTTTGTTGAGCTGTCTAAGAACGAGCTGGGCATTCTGGCCGATCTGCAGTCCAAGCCTCTCAGGATCAGACGCGGCCTGGAGCTGAGACAGGAGGGACAGACCAATCGCAGAGCCGTCGTCCTGCAGACTGGCTGGGGCTGCAGCTTCAAGATCATGCCCGATGGCGGGCGACAGATTATTGGGTTCCCGATAGCTGGCGACTGCGTCGGTATGCACAGCATACTTCTGGAGGCCTCAGACCACGCGTTTTCCGTCTTGACCGATGCAACGATCAGCACCGTCGAAGCATCCCGACTGCTAGAGATTTTCCACGAGTACCCCCGCCTCGGCGCGGCCTTCCTGTGGTCTGCTTCCCGAGACGAAGCCATGATAATCGAACACCTTGCGAGTGTTGGAAGGAGGAACGCTCTTGAACGCACGGCCTACTTCTTCATGGAGCTGGCTGAACGCTTGACTTTGGTGGGGCTGGCGACCGGGACGCAGCTCAACTGCCCGCTCAACCAATACGACATTGCCGATGCCTTGGGGCTTAGTGCCATCCACGTCAACCGCGTCCTTCGACAACTCCGCGAACAGAACTTGCTGAGCGTTCGATCAGGCAAGGCCATTATTCACGATATCGACAACCTGCGGAAGTTGGCGGGCTATCGCAGCGTGAGCGCGGACAGTCAAAATTGATCGCTACTAACACAGGTTAGTGCGGTAAGTCGTCACCTGAGCATATACTTTGGCGGATCTCCAGGAAGTAACAGGAGGTTAAAATGGGCGGACCAGTTACAGCGAAGCCGGCCAACACGTTTGAGCTCAGCGGCAACGGAACCACGATTAGCTATTCGACCACCGGCATCGATGGGAAACGGAGTTTGAAGTATAAGGACCGCAACTTCGAGATGCAGTTCAGCGGCAATGAGATTCGGTCAGAAGATAGCGAACTGGGCGAACTGGTGACTGTGACGCTCAGACGGGGGCTGGAAGGCCAAAACCTCACGGCCACGGTGTTCACTCCGGGCATCGATCTGGGGAACGCCAATTCTCAACCCCTGACTACGCTGATAATCCTAAGCCAGCACCTCGCTGTGATCCATCCCGGTAAACACGGCCCGCTGCAGGATTACACCGCGACAATGCTGAAGGGCACCGCCAGGCATATAGAACCCGTGACCGGAGTGGCGCACCGCTAGGTTTGGAGGCCGCGAATGCACCCTGGAGAAAATCAATGAAGCGCGCCTTCTCAATGGCCCTAGCTGTCACTCTTGCGGTAGCTAGTTTCGCCCCCATCGCCGTCGCTGCTCCCCGTTGCATAATGGACACTTGCTGTCCGAAGGGGACGAACGCATACGACAAGAAGCCTAGGCTCGTTAGTAACTGGACGTCGGCCACGCCCTGTTGCAAGCCCGCCGGCGTTGATACTCTCAAGTGTGAGGGGAGAGTCCCGATCAAGAAGAAAATGTGATTTTTTCTTAATCTTCCGCCGACAATTGCCCTGAATAGCTCGCGCGCCCGTCAGGCCCATCGGCGATTATCTCACTCTTGAGGCCGTGCCCATCGGAGCGACGACCTTCATGAGGAAGTATCGCTGGCTGCGGTCTGGCTCCTTTTCGCCCGCAAAGCTGCTCTCGCGTGTTTGATCTAAATCATTCCACCTTGCAGCGCTCTTTGGGACAAAGACGGGGGTTGTCTGTGATTAAGGCTCCAGAGGCAAGATGATGGGGTGCCATAAATAATAGGGCAGTCCCCAAGCACGGAGAGTCTCTCTAGACCATATTGTCAGAAGTCGCAGGAGAGCGAGATGCGTGCTGCGCCGCCGGCGCAAACTTTCCCTTTGTTCCGTGGGAAGGAGGCCTTGGCTTGCGTGAGGCGCCAAGACCGCTGCCAAACCGGATCAGCAAGTCGGTCCTGCGCGCTTACAATTTGCCCCATAAAAGTCGGCAGCCATAGCTTCATTTCATTCGGTAGTTTGCAGCTTGCGCACCCGCCCGGTCATCGCGGCCTTGACGGAGTTGTGGATGTAGCTGGGGAAGCCGCGCGGCAGCGCGTTCTCGACCTTGTCGATCGCTGCGCGCGCCGTTTCCGCCATCTCCTCAAGCGCGCGCTTGACGAGCGATTTCGGCAGGCCGGCCGCTTCGCTGGTCTGGATGAAATGCCTGCCCAGGATGTCGCTGATTTTATAATGGCGATTGGCGCCGACCGACATCGCCAGCTTCATCTGTTTACGCTCAATCTGACGGCGGTCGAGGCTCGGCTGCGCTGTAAGAATGTCGTAGAGCGGCGTCAGGTGGTAACTGCCGCCGGGACCGAGAAAGATGCTGAAGTTCTTGGCGTGACCGTCGGTGGCGCCAATCAGCCAGAACAGGATTTGTGCCTTCATCACAATCTCCTGATCGCCGGCAGGATCGTCACTGCCTTTGAGCAGCTTTAGAATCTGAACGAGGTCCGGGCCGCCCTCGCTTTGATATTTGCGGGTTGGCGGCACCGACAGCGCTTGACAGAAATCCTCCTGCGGCAGGCGCAGGAGACGCCCGTCTTTTGTCCAGCGCCGGTCAAATCGTTCAACAACCAACGCCGTCGTCTTGCCAAAGGTCCGGATCTGCGCGTCGTTCACCGGCAACCCGAAGGCGCTTGCAAGCTTGAGGCAGTAATATTCGTTCTCCACACTGTTGGAGAGATCGATGCCGTTCGGCAGCTCGCCGATCTGCGTCTTGAGGATGTGCGTCGTCGGCGTCGTGCCGTGCGGTTTGAGCCAGCGCCCTTTGTGAAGCAGCAGCGCTGTCTTTTCCTGGGCTCCCGCCACCGAGATGCGGAACGCGTCGTCGTGGGTAAGGCCCAGCGGCGCCTGCGCCAGACCCTTCAGCAGCTTCTCAATCGCCTTGTCATCGAGCCGCTCGCCTTCGATGCGGCTGAGCTCTGCATAGCGGTCATGCCCACCATCACGGGGACGATCGCCATGATCATGAACATGATGATCATGAACATGATCATCACCGTCACCATCATCGGCGATGAACTGGAGCGCGCCGACACAATCCCGGCCGATAGCGGCAAGAAGGCTGTAGGCATCGATGCCGGCCGCACCAACCTTCTCAGCGACGCTGCGGCGCAGGGCGTTGGAGTCGGGCAGCAGGTTGTCGAACACGGCCACGACCGGCGCGCCGCGATAGGCTTGCTCCCGCAGGGGTAGCGAGAGCGAGACGGGGAGCGCGGATTTCCAGTCCAGCCAGTTCTCGTCATACCTGAAATCGATCGCGCCGCCCGGCGCCTTATTGAGATGGCCAACAAGACGGTTGTTGAGGAGCACGCGCAGTGGCGGATGAACACGGCGGCGCGCCACTAAAAGATGTCCTCTATGTCGGCGGGGGTGCCTTTCGAGCGCGGCACGATACGAAACTCAAGCTCGAGCGCCGCCAGGACGGCGAGAATTGTCTCGAGTTTCGTCGCGGGGTTTCCGCTTTCGATGAGGGAGATCGTCTCCTGCCGCAACCCGGCGCGCTCGCCGAGCTCTGTCTGGCTCAAGCCGCGTTTTCTGCGCGTGCGCTGCACGAGACTGCCAATTTGTTGGGGTGTACGGGCAAGGTCTGTCATGCTGGTATTATGCGCTAAATCCGATAATAAGGCAATATATGAAATAGCGCATATTTACGGTTTATTGGATACAGCGCATAGAAATAAGTTATAGGAATTGGCACATAATTACAGAAAATGACACATGGAAGCCTAAACCTGCTCAGGCTCCTCCACCAAAGCAGGCCCGCCATGCTCATAACCTGAAGGTGGTAGGTTCAAATCCTACCCCCGCAACCAGATAACGTTATGATTTAGCACACAAATTTCAATGCCAGCGAGGCATGGCACCGTCCCGCGGAGGCCTTGGGTCGCCACCGGGTACACCGACGGCCAGGGCACCGAGCCCGGGTGGTTTCCGCCCTCTCACGCCGGAAGCAGGGGTTCGAAACGCCTACGGGGCGCCACCTTTCTCCCGAGTGGTCTAAATCGCTCTAACTTGCGGGCGCTTCGCGAGCGCCCGCCTGCTTCGCGTAGTACGCGGGCGCATCGACTCTGCTCGTCAAAGAAAAGAACGGCAGACCATTCACCTATGGGAATATTGCGATCAGATGTCTGGCTCATGCTGAACCTGGCTTTTTTTGGCTTCACTCCATATAGGCTCACGTGATTTCTAATAGACACTGCGCCCACGCCTCCGGCGTCGGGTCCCGGCTGTCACAGATGCAGCCTTCGGCCACGCGCCGGTAAAGCCCCTGTTCCGCGCTCCGGCCGAGCGTTCCTGGCACATTAGCTACGTCTCCCGAGAGACCGCGGAAGATCTGGTCGAGGCGGGACGCGGTGGCGGAAAAGCAAGTTGACCATGCTTGATCCTGGCCAGATTTGGCCGCCTCTTGCCTAAGGACTGGCCTGTCGCGCGGACGGCTGGTCCCCGTAGCTATTTCCGAGTTTCTGCAGCCAGCGAAGCACTGCCCAGGTGGCGGCCAGGTCCTCACGATTATAGTCAGTTATCTCTGAGATCAAGGATTTGCGGACACATTCGTCCGACGTCTCAGTAGCCTCGATGTATCGGGCCATGGCCCAATCGCCACCGTAATCGCTTTGGCTTCTCTTAAAACCCACGTAACGTTCAACAACCTTCAGGCTGTAGCTTGGAAGAGGCAGCGCGACTGCGCTTTGAGTAGCGGGCAGCAGATCGAAGAGGTTGCTGCGAATCGCATTTGCGGTGTCGTCGGGATCGCCGTAACGCTCGATGTAAAGATCCAGCTTCGTCCGCTCATATTGGTGCCAATGCACGAACGGGATGTTTCCACAGCTATCCAGCACTCGGCGCGCATTGCTGAGGAACGACTGCCAGCCCTCGCGGTCGCCGTCGGGTCCAAATCCGGCCGTGGCCGGCAGGTACTCGGACGGTTCCGCTCCATAAACCTGTAATCCCCACAGATAGATTTTCTCCAGCTGGTCGAGTTGCGGCGGCAGCCCTTCGAGATCAAACATTGCATAGTTCTGAGCCTGCGGAATCGCGGGTGCCTGAATGACCACTTCTCGGCCGGAGGCGAGTGCCTCCGCTGAACGTAGAATTGGCCCGGCGGCCGTTCCGACCTTCTTTGTCCGTCTCCCGTGATTCCTCTTAAGGCTGCGAGTTGCTGCTCGTTGAAATGCGCGAGCAGGTCATCGTAACTCACGATCCCCATTTTGCGCAGCGCGCGCACGAGCCCCTGATCGACCCTCGGTACCAACGCCACATCATGAAGAGCCTCCGCAGCAGGCCAGCAGCGGTCTTGATAGCCGCACCTTCCACATTTCGCCCATCCGACCGGCGCGAACGGGGCTTCGGCCGCCTCGATCACGCGAACATAGTGCGTGAATTCATGCTCAACGTCGGCGTCCGTCACTGGCTCAATGGCGACGACATTAGCGGTGCCGTCGTAAACTTCCAGCCGTGCGACCGGCTGCCCCACGGCCCGGCCGTAAAGCCAGCCATAGAGGCGGAGCTGCCAGAGAATTTCAGGATGGGTCTGATCGATCCGGCGCGCGAGCTTCGCATCGCGCACAATGTAAGCGCCGTTGCTTTCAATAAGAAAATCGGGCGCACCCACGACCTCACAATCGCGCGCATCCAACTGCGCGGTGACGCTGAACAGCGCTTGATAGATCACCGGTACCTGCCGACGAATGGCCTCTAAAGTTGCTGTCCGTCTTTCGTCAATCGTACCTGCGCTTAGATCGAGCACCTCATCAAATGTCGCCAAATGTAATTTCTCGTGCCGCTCCCCAAGCCGGCGGAGGACATCCTCGAAAGGACTAGGTTCGGCTTCTTCTATTCCATGATGATGCAGATAAAGACGCAGGTCGCACTTTGACGGTTTGTACAGACGGTACGGATCACTGGCCGAGAGTCGCATCCCTGTCTTGTATGAGCTTTACGGGGTTACGTACACTGCAGCCTATTTGGCGCTTAAGAGCGCGAGAAGAATGGCAGGTGGGTGAAGCGTCGGGAGTGCATGAGGGCTCCGAGACAGGTCTAAGGGATCGCATCGTCAAGGTGCAAACAACGTTGGCTGCAGGTCCCCGCAACCAACTAACATTCTGATGGACCGGAAAGAGCGATTGTCCAAGCTAAGGGTATAGCCTCCTAGCGAACATGACTTTCTGAGCCAACGCCAGTGTCGACTGACGATAAGCGAAGACCACAGGCGAAAAGAGCCGTGGGCGTCTACATTTTCTTCGCGGCGCTCTATTTCGTGCAGAGTGTCGGCGATCCGACCTCCGGGCTCGTGGCTCAGCCCGTTCGCTCTCTCCTCAGGAACTGGGGCGAATCGCCCGCTGCTCTCGGCGCCCTGATGGCCCTTCTGGCGGTGCCCTGGACGATCAAGCCCATCTTCGGCCTCTTGTCGGACTTCGTTCCGCTGTTCGGATCGCGACGCCGCAACTATCTGCTTTTGGCCAACGGTCTGGCCGCGTTGAGCCTGCTCCTCTTGGCGTTCGTCCCGGTCGCGCCCGGCAGCCTTTGGCTGCTGTTCGCGCTTCTGCTGCCGACGACGATGGCTATTGCCTTGGGCGATGTGATCGTCGATGCGCTAATGGTCGAAAAGGGGCAGCCGCTTGGACTTACCGGGCGCTTTCAATCCGTCCAGTGGGCGGCGGCGAACGCGGCTCTGCTGCTGACGGGAGTCCTCGGCGGCTACGTCGCCGAGGAGAGGCTCCAGTCGGTCGCCTTTGCGCTCTGCGGGGGGCTGTGGGTGTTCGCTTTCTCCGTGGCGTGGCGCTATGCGGGCGACCGTGACGACGCGCATCTGGACGCCGCGAGCCTGCGCGAGACCGGTACAGCACTGCTCGGCGTGTTGCGCGATAGACTGTTCCTGGCGGTGTGCGCACTGCTGACGCTGTGGAGCTTCAACCCGGTCTGGGGCTCGGTGCTCTATGTCCACATGACCGAAGATCTCGGATTTTCCGAGCAGGACTTCGGCAATGTCACCTCGGCCTTTTTCCTTGGCTCGTTGATCGGCAGCGTGGGCTACGGCATCTACTGCCGATCGGTGCGGCTCTCGACGCTGCTACATCTTTCGATCCTCGCGGCGATCGTCTCCAACGCCGTCTACTGGCAATTGGGCAGCTTGACCTCGGCTTACATCGTCTCGGTCATCGCCGGCGCCGCTTACATGACTGGCACGCTCATTCAATTGGACTTGACCGCGCGTATCATACCGGCGAGGGCCGCGGCGACAGTGTTTGCAACCGTCATGGCGCTGACCAATTTTGCGGGCTCGACTTCGGAAGCGTTCGGCGGATGGCTATTCGAGACCGCGAAGGATTCATACGGACGCGAGACGGGGTTCAGCTTTGTGGTCGCAGCGAGCGTCGCGGCCGCCATGGGCTGCTGGCTGCTGATACCTACGCTTCGTCGTGCCGCCCCCCAATGGTGGGATAGTCTGAAAGTCGCGAAGTCTCAGGCTGCGGAATGAAAATAGCCACCTTCAATATCAACAACGTCAATAAGCGGCTCGATAATCTCATGCGCTGGTTGCGAGAGACACGGCCGGACGTGGTCTGTCTTCAGGAACTGAAGGCGACAGATCCCGAGTTTCCAGTCGCGGCAATCGACAAGGTCGGTTACGGCGCCGTCTGGCGCGGGCAGAAAACGTGGAATGGCGTCGCCAGTCTCGGTCGCGATTGTGAGCCCGTCGTAACCCGCACCGCGCTGCCCGGTGATCCCGACAATACGCAAAGCCGCTACATCGAGGCGGCCGTTAACGGCATGCTCATTGCAACGCTCTATGCGCCTAACGCAACCCGCAGCCGGGGCCGAAATTCAAATACAAGCTCGCTTGGATGAAGCGGCTCTTGGCACACGCGGCGTCGATCGCAACCATGGACCGGAGGGCGCCGCTGCCGAGTTTTCGGAGCCAAAAACCGACTTGGCACAAGGCGGCTGCACGGGCCCGAGAGTGGGAGCTCAACTCGCGAGCCGACTGGAGGCACTGTACCGTCAGTAATTCGTAACCCTGTTCCGATTGCTCTTGCTCATTGCGGGCCATGTAAGCATCGTAGCGTTGTTCTGATTGCAGGGCCAATGAACTGAAGGATGCTGGAACAATTTTGCATCGGCCTAGAAACGCCCTGGAACTCAATGCATATTGCGATCATGCCAGACAAGCAGCCCAAGCGGCCGAATAACAATGTCAAAGCACTCAAAAGCTGGGAAAGCGAAGGCGGCGCTCCTGCGTCAACGACGGCTCAACAAAGGGGCAGCGTCCCCGCGACTTGAACCAGATCACGAAGGCCCAGACGGATATCACAAGCGAAAACCAAAGAGGGCCTAGGACCGTGTCGAGCGGGAGGGTCATGATAGAGGTAAGGTATGCCTCTCAAGCGTCTCAAGAACGAGTACCTGGAACAGGATGGCGTTCGGTTCTTGATGGAGGATGAGGAAGGTAGCACAGTTGTGTGTAGCGTGAGCCATGAGGCACTGCGAGATCATGCCGAGCGCATTCATCTTTCCGATACCGATGCGGCTGTTTTCGAGGCATATCGCGAACTGATTGAGCAGGTTGCGAGTGACGCTTACGACGCCGAAGGCCCTGTTGATGGTCATGGCCGAATTCTCGTCACCTCTGAGGCGCTTGCGCGGGTGACGCGCAGCGCCTAGTTCCCCGACTTTCGCCAAAGCATTTCCGGTTGGGCGACTCGCGCTCGTCAGCCTTTTGGAGCGGAAAGCGCCAATGTCCGCTTTGGGTCAGTAGCTGACGTTGGCGCGACCGAGCGATTTGGTCTGCTCTCGGCATCAACTCCTTGTTGATGAGCCGGACGGCGTCTTCAACAAGTGAACTGCGTTCGGGACAGTTTTCCAAATCACTCACTGCATCCCGCAGCAAGGCCGCGTCGCCCGGATTTCCGTTGTGGCATTTGCCACACCGCAGACAGCCCTGTTTTTGCGAATGTCACCTTAGTGTTCCTGGGCTATTGTGCCCAAAATTGTAGGGTTTCCCCCGGGGGCGACGATGGCTCGGTCCCAAGCGGAAAAGCAGTATTCTCTTGGGCGGATCACCGTCTTCTCTGGCCTCCCGCCCGATCGTCTGGAACGGATTGAGCGGCGCTGCTCCTGGCGGCGCTACGAGCCGGCGGAGTCCATCGTCAATTACCTCGATACTTCCGATGACGTGTTCTTCATTGCCCTAGGGGAGGTTCGCGTCACCATCTACTCGTCGGCTGGCAAGGTGGTGAGCTTTCGCGAGTTGGGGGAAGGTACCGTATTCGGCGAATATCCCGCCATCGACGGCGGACCCCGCTCGGCGGGCGTCGAGGCGCGAACCAGTTGCCTCATCGCCTCGATGCCGGGAGCCTCGTTCCGGGAATTGTTGGAATCCGAGCCGGGGGTGGCGCACGCGCTGCTGCCGCGCCTCGTGAAGACCATTCGCGCGCTTACGACACGCGTCTACGAGTTCAGCACGCTCGCCGTGAATAATCGCATCCAGGCAGAATTGTTGCGCCTGGCAAGCTTGGGGCCAAGGGAGGGTAAGAGCGCCCGCATTGTCCCGGTGCCCACGCATGTCGAGATCGCGAGTTGCATCAGCACCCACCGGGAGGCGGTCACCCGCGAGCTCAATCGCTTAGCGAAGATCGGCGTCATCGAACGGCGGTGCGGAACCTTGCTGGTAAGGGATGTCGACCGCCTGGCCGAGATGGTTCACCACGCAACCGGCGAGTAGGTCGGGGGCATCAAGGCGCGCATCGACATGCTTTCGACTGGCATCCGCACGACGCCATCATGTCCGGCGCGGTCGAGCGGGGTGCGTCCCTCGATGAGGACCGTCGCCGCGATCATGGCTGGGCTCCTGCCATAGGACGGCATAGGTTGTCGCGCTGTGCGATGTCGGCTTTGGGTCACAAGCGGACGACGTGAGACCTCGTTGAGTTGGTCTGCTTTGTGCCATAAGCAGACATTAGAAGGCGCGCCGGCCTCGCAACGTTGAACAAAGGCCACTTGGTCGCCGACGCTGACCTTACTGGTGAAGCAGGGCACAGCCTCTTAGGCGACCTACCTTTAATGCGCGGTCCAGCCGCCGTCGACCGGAATAGCCGTCCCCGTGATCGAGCAGGCGGCATTCGAGGCGAGGAATACGGCAATGCCACCAAGCTCTTCCACCGTGGCGAAGCGTTTGTTCGGCTGCTGCGCGAGCAGCACCTCGCGGATCACCTGCTCGCGCGGGATGCCATGAACCTTTGCCTGGCCCTCGATCTGCGCCTCGACCAGCGGCGTGTAGACATAGCCGGGGCAGATAGCGTTGCAGGTGATCCCCTGCTCCGCCGTCTCGAGCGCCGTTACCTTGGTGAGGCCGAGCATGCCGTGCTTCGCCGCGACGTAAGCGGATTTGAAGGGAGAGCCGACCAGCCCATGCGCCGAGGCAATGTTGATGATGCGGCCCCATTTGTTGGCGAGCATCGGCGGCAGCGCGAGTCGCGTGGTGTGGAACGCGGATGAGAGATTGATGGCGAGGATCGCATCCCACTTCGCCGCCGGAAAGTCCTGCAGCGGTGCCACGTGCTGGATGCCGGCATTGTTGACGAGGATGTCGACCGCGCCGAATTTGGCGAGCGCCATCTCCATCATCTCGGCGATCGACTCCGGTTTGGACATGTCCGCGCCGGAATAGGCAAGCTTGACGCCGTAATCCGAGGCGATGCCGTCTTGCGCGGCGGCGATCTCGTCAGGCTTGCCGAAACCGTTGAGGATGACAGAGGAGCCCGCGGCCGCGAGCGCCCGGGCAATGCCGAGACCGATGCCGCTGGTCGAGCCGGTCACCAGCGACGCCTTTCCCTTGAGAGGTTGTGTGGTCGAGGTGCTAGGCTTCGTGATGGTTTGCGTCACGGTGATCACTCCCTGGCAATCCCGCAGTGAGCGGGAGCGAAATGCGCTTCTCGTCAAAGACGTCGAGCGGCTCGCCGAAGTGGTTCACGCCGCGACTGGCGAATAGCCCTGATCCTTCACTGGACTATTCGGTAGAAGCATTCGTAGCGGCCCTCCTCGCCGAGCTCTTTAAGCTCGGCGTCAACCTTGCACTTTATGCCGAGCTCCTCCGCGGCGCCTTCGAAGAAGGGTACGAGTTCCGGCCAAGTCAAATGGCGTTCGATGTCGAGCGCCTTGGCGATACGATCATATCGGGAAATACCGAAGACTCTGATCGTCGTCTCGCCGGGAAGATATTCGAGGACCTCAAAATTATATTCCGGCGAGGCGGAATGCACGGCCGTGATAAACACGAGCACGGGTGCTCGTGTATCCCTAGGCAAATCGACCCCGAGCTCCAGCGCTTCCTTCGTCTTCAATTGCCCGAGTCTCCGGAACACAGATTTCGAGATGGTGTCGGCTTCCCTCCAGCCAAATCGTTCCCCGACATTTGCAAGCGTCAGTCCGTAGAACGCGGCGGTGACATTGGAAAGCTTGAGCGTCATGTCCTCTGCGCTCTTGGGAAAGGTCTTCTCCACCAGGAACGCCTTCACTTCTTCATCCGGATAGATGTCCTTGGCGCGGATGCCCTGCATCTCGCCGTAGATCCTGCGCCCGGTGACCGTCATGATCGCCGCGCTGAACTCGTAAACGCGGGTCGACAGCCTGCGGATCGTGCCCACCAGCTGCCGCAGCACGGCGTGCAGTACCAGCGGCTCCCTCTGCAATAGCTCGTGAAACGCAGCGGCATTGATGGAGGCGACGAGGCAGCTCGTGCGCGCTTCTACGCTTGCCGATCGAGGACGGCCGTCGATGGCGGGAAGCTCCCCGAACATGTCGCCTGGGCCCAAGTCATGAAAGCTCACCACCTTGCCGGCGAGCGAATAGACGATGACGCGCGCCTCCCCTGAGGCGAGAAAGAACACGTCGTCAGAGCGATCGAGATACTCGACAATCGGCTCCTCCGGCTCGTAGCGGCGCCAGGTGCAGCTCTGCTGAATGCGGTTAAGGGACTCCGCGGGCAGGCCTTTCAACAAGGCCACTCCCTCGAGACTGTAGTGAGGTTCGGTGGCGGAGGATTGCGTCATGCCGAGGCCAGGCGGAATTCAACGCTAGACGATAATAGCCTACACGGGGCGCGGGCATAGCCGAAACTTATTCGTCAAATTGCGAATGTCACGTGCGAAGGCATCACGCGCACTGCTCATGAATCGGGCAATATTCGTCAAAGAAAACGCCGTTCGATTAAGGTTGAGGAGTCCTTCCCGATCTTGTCGAAATGATCGCGGAGGAAGGCGTCTGCTCGGCTCCGACCGAGCTCGAATAGCCATCCAAGAAAGTCCCGTCCGACATTCAGCTTGCTCGACACCCCGAGATTGCTCATCTCGTCCTCCGCCTCGATGCAATGGATCAGCATCTTCTTTAGGCGTCCGCCGTCGTTGAAGCCCCCCTCGACCAGGCGATTGACGAAGTTGATCGCACGCATCTCCCGCATCAGGCTCGAATTGAAACTCAGCGTATTGATGCGATCGAGTATGCCTTGCGCGGTTTGCGGCACCTGCTCGATATGAATCGGGTTCACCATGATCAGGAGCACGTCGGAAGAGGTGCAGTTGTAGATAATGGGAAAGATTGGCGGATTCCCCATATAGCCGCCATCCCAGAAATACTCGCCGTCGATCTCGACCGCCTGGAAGACCGAAGGGATGCAACTTGAAGCGACCACGGCGTCGACCGACATGTCGCGGAGGTCGAACACGTGCAGCCGATTGGTGAATACGTTGCTCGCGCAAACGAACAGCTTGACCTTGTCGGATCCGCAAAGCGTTTCGAAGTCGATCTGCTCGTTAAGAATGTCGCGTAGCGGATGGTAGTTGGCCGGGTTCATCTGGTAGGGCGACCAGACGCGTGACAGGGTGTCCATCATGATCCAGCCGGGCGAATAATCGAGGCTTCCGGGACTGATCAGCCGATCAAGCCAGGACGGCTGCATGACCGACCAGGTTCCCCGTTCGGCAACCACCTCCCAGAATCTTCTGAGCGATTGGCGGGCACCTTCGTTACCGCCGAGCGTCAGCCCGTAGGCGGTGACCACAGCGTTCATCGCCCCGGCACTCGTTCCTACGATTCCCTCGATAACAATGCGTTCGTCCTCAAGAATCCGGTCGAGCGCTCCCCAGGCGAAAGCGCCATGCGATCCGCCTCCTTGCAGGGCGAGGTTAATCGTCTTGCGATCGGCGCATTCCTGCGTTTCGCCCACGCTGACCCTCCTCGCCGGCCGTCAGGCCCCGACTATTCCGCGGACAACTCGCGCAACTCTGGGATACATGCTAAGAGTAAAGCAAGCACGTACACAATTACCGCAGCCACTATTGGCATTAACTGCGCTAAACAGCTTATCAGGCGAACGTGTAATCGTGCCGAGCGGAGGTGAACAACTGCACGACTGACTGCCGGGACGAGCCGATCTTCCTGATAGCAAAGTTGTGCTACCTTAAGGGGCGATAACGCCGACAGTCCTCCTCCATCGGGGGTTGGGGTATGTACGGAACTGAGAGTAGAAGCAGGGCAAAGCCGGAAGTCGTTGGCGTGCAGGAGTCGACCGCCGCCATCGACGACGACAAGAAGACCAAAAAGCAGCTCGTCGACGAGCTTGCGGCTTTGCGCCAGCGGGTCAGAGATCTCGAAGCGTTCGAGGCCGAGCGCAAGGCTATTGCCACAGAGCTCAAGGGCACGCGTCAGCGTCTGCAATACCTTCTCGCGGTAAGTCCCGCCATCATCTACACCACCAAGGCAACGGGCGACTATGCCTGCACCTTCGTCAGCGAGAATCTCCGTGCGATCATGGGCTATACGCCGCAGGAGATGACGACCGACCCGAAGGGCTGGCCCGATCATCTCCACCCCGACGACGTCCCTAGAGCCTTCGGCGAAATGCTTCCCCTCATCGAGCCGGGGCGGCGGATCCGTCGAGTATCGCTTCCGCCACCGCGACGGCCATTACATTTGGATTCAGGACACCTTCAAGGTCGTCTATGACGATGCTGGTCAGCCCGCTCGAGCTCGTCGGGAGCATGGGCCGACATCACCAAGCGTAAGCAGGCAGAAGAGCTTGCTCTTACCGCCAACGCCGAAATTCAGGAGACCAAGCGTTACCTCACGCGGCTTATTGAGAGCTCGCCGGATGCCATCATCGCCACGGACGAGAGAGGGGAACATCGTCCTGTTCAACGAAGGCGCTGAGAGCTTGCTCGGCTATCGTGCGGAAGACGTCATCGGCCGCCCCACCATTCACCTCTACGATAGTGAGGAGCGCGCGAGAGACATCCTGATC
Organism: uncultured Alphaproteobacteria bacterium; assembly: GCA_963839245.1. Taxonomy (GTDB): domain Bacteria; phylum Pseudomonadota; class Alphaproteobacteria; order Rhizobiales; family Methyloligellaceae; genus Methyloceanibacter. The sequence continues at coordinate 35,304 of CAWIUJ010000006.1, forward strand.
GAGATGCGCAAGCGCGGCGGAACTGCGTCCGGCTATGAGAGCGTGCTTAAGGCCAAGGACGGGCGCAATGTTCCCGTGCTCATTTCGGCATCGGTCCTCTTCGACAAAGAGGGCCAAGAAGCTGGAATGGTCGGCTTCGCCACCGATCTCCGTGCGCGCAAAGCGCGAGGAGGAAGAGCTTCGCAAAGCGCACGACGAGTTGGAGAAGCGGGTCGAGGATCGCACCACCGAATTGAAGGCGGCCCGCGAGCGCTTGCAGCTACCTGATGACGGTCACCCCCGCCATCGTCTACACCAATCAGGCTACCGACTACGTCTGTACCTTCGTCAGCGAGAACGTCTCGCGGATCATGGGCTTCTCCGCCTGGGAGATGCTCGAAGACCGCGATTTCTGGACCGTGCGGCTTCATCCCGAGGACGCGTCGCGTGTATTCGAGCGAGATGCCTCCTCTGATCGATGCGGGCGGCGGGACCTTGGAATATCGCTTCCGCCATCGCGATGGTCACTACATCTGGATCCAGGATACGTTCAGGGTAATCCCTGACGCGCAGGGGCGCCCATCGGAGATTGTTGGGTCATGGGCGGACATCTCCGACCGCAAAGGAGGCGGAGGACGCACTCGGCGAGCGCATGGCCGTCATGAACGACCTCGAAACGCTAGTCGGCGCAAGTCCCGCCATCATCTATACGACGCAAGTGACTGGCGACTACGCTTGCACCTTCGTGAGCGAGAATTTGAACTCGATCATGGCGTACTCGCCGTGGGAAATGCGCGACGACAAAAAGTTCTGGGTCAAGCGTCTGCATCCTGAAGATTCCGGCCGGGTGTTCAGCGAGCTCCAGCGCCTGGTCGGCCAAGGACACGGCGCTCTCGAATACCGCTTCCGCCATCGTGACGGGCACTATATCTGGATCCAAGACACTTTCACTGTGACCCACGACAATGAGGGCAAGCCCAAGGAGATCGTGGGATCCTGGGCCGACGTCTCCGACCGCAAGCGTGTCGAAGCCGAACTCCAGCGGCTCGCCGAGCAAGTCGAACTCCGTAACCGCTTCATTCGCGAGACGTTCGGGCGCTATCTCACCGACGAGGTGGTGGATACGGTGCTCGAATCCCCAAGCGGACTGCAAGTGGGCGGGGAGAAGCGCAAGCTTACCATGATGATGACTGACCTCCGCGGCTTCACCTCCCTATCGGAGCGTCTGCCAGCCGACCGCGTGGTGAAGTTGCTCAATCGCTATCTCGCGAACATGGTCCCCATCATCCGGCAGTACCAGGGCACCATCGATGAGTTCATCGGTGACGCGATCTTCGTTCTTTTCGGCGCTCCGGTTTGGCAGGAGGACGACGCCGAGCGAGCCGCCGCCTGCGCCGTGGCCATGCAAATTGCCATGGATGAGGTCAATGCGGAGAACCGGAAAGAAGACCTACCGCAGGTGGAGATGGGTATAGGGCTTCATACCGGCCAAGTGGTGGTTGGCAATATCGGCTCGCCCGAACGGATGAAGTACGGCGTGGTCGGAAGCCATGTCAACCTCACCTCGCGAATCCAGGCCTGCACCACCGGCGGCCAAATCCTCGTTTCTGAGACGACCCGGCAAGAGCTGGGCAACAAACTGAAAATCGGCAAGCAGATGGAGGTTCGAGCGAAGGGTATTGAACATCCCGTCGTCCTGTTCGAGGCCTTGGGGATCGGCGGCCGGCATAAGCTCTCACTTCCCGAGGCGGTGGACACACTCGTCCCTCTCAAGGACGAGATTCCGCTGCGCTATGAAGTCGTGGAGTCGAGCCAGGTCGGCGGCGCGATGTCGAAAGGTGTCCTGACCAAAGTCTCCATGAAAGGCGCCGAGGCGCGGCTGGAGAGCGCCGTCCCGACCTTGAGCAATCTCAAGATGCATCTCATTAGAGGCGCAGACGAGCAACTTCCCGGAACGATGTACGGCAAGGTGCTGGGGCCGTTGCGCGGTACGAGCACAGGCGTCTCAATCCGTTTTACCTCGATCTCGCCGGAGATTGACGCACTCCTACGGAAGCTGACAGCCGACGAGGATCCACGCCGACAGGTCTAATTCGCAGTCAGGCAATGTCCGCTTTGGGTCAGAGGCGGACATGGACGCGGAGCTTCCCTGAAGTCCGCTTCGCGAGATCAATCCAGTCGGTCAGAGCGAGAAGCCGCCTGCTGACTGGAAGATGCTCGTGACCTTAGCCGAGCCGACATACCGGGCCGCGCACTGATGCGTCTGGCGGAGACTAAGTTCGAACCCGAACCTGACTCCTGACGGTTGCTTTGGGTCATGAGCGGACCCCCTGGCAAGACACTCTCGCCATTGCAACGCCGCCGCGAGTGGCTAGGCGGGGGAAGCTGTCCTATGCCGCCTCAGTCTATTTCATTGAGCCCTTTCCTTCGCTATGAGGCAGATCCAAGCCGATGGATTTATAAAGGAGGACGTTCCATGGACATGAACGAAATTCATGACTATGCGCGGCGTCTCTTAGACGCGCATGGCGACAAGGCCGAATGGGAGGCCTCCCAGAGAGCCGCCGAATGTGATCAACAGGGTGACAAGGACCAGGCCCGCGACTGGCGTCGCATTCAGGCCGCGATCAGGGAGATGCGCGGTCCGCATGAGAGCTGATCGCGGGGCCCGGCAGGGCGAATGCCTGGCCACGATGGTCCATCGAGGAATACTGTATGGCCGCAAATGTCCGCTATGGGTCAGAAGCTGACTCCGCAATGTCTCAATAGACGTAGCCAGTTACCGTCGGCGGGCTAACGAATGCACCAGCTCCGTCCCTGAGAGGAGATTTGCGAACGGCAGAGGCCGCCAAACCCACATCGAGCGCGTTACAAATAGGGCATGGATCCTGGACAAGGCGATGGGCCTCTTCTTACTGTTTGAGCGTCGGGGGGAGCCGCTTGCCCCGCGCTGGCTGTCTGCCCGGCGGCTGGTCATCAATATTGGGCTCGCGCTCGCGCTGACCTTGGTCTCGCTGGTCGGCGGCATGGCTGGCTACCACTATATCGAGGGCTCGGGCTGGCTCGATGCCTTCGACCAAACCGCAATGATCCTTGGCGGCATGGGGCCCTACAGCGAGCCCAAGACCGATGGCGGCAAGCTCTTCGCTGGTCTCTACGCGCTCTATTCAGGGCTCTTGCTGATCGGGGTCACCGGCTTGATTTTGGCGCCGCTGTTCCACCGCGTGATGCACTATTTTCACCTGCCCGACGAGAAAGAGACGACGGGCGGCGCATCCAAGCGCGTCAAGACCCCGTCGCGGCGGAAGGTGTAAGTTCACCAGTCGGGCGCGACCCGTTGCCGGATGCCGAAGACTGGAAGGGCAGGCCCGACAAGGCGGCCCTGTTTTCACCAAAACCTGGCTCCGGGGACTGACCCGGAAATACCCCCTTCCGCTTTGGGTCAGTAGCTGACGTCATCGCGACCCATCGAAAGAGTCCGCTTCGTGCCATTAGCGGACGCTGTCCACTCTCGGCTTCCCAGATCTTCGCCGCACCGTCATGACTGACCGCGGCAACATGTCCGCCATCTGGGCTAATCGCGACGGAAACCACTTCGTCCTTGAGTCCTGCCAACGTCCGCAAGAGCCGGCCGCTTTTCGCGTCCCACAATTTGACCGTACCGTCTTCAGCTCCAGAAGCGAGCCAGGTTCCGTTCGGCGCATAGACGATAGATTTCACATAGCTCGAATGGCTGCTATTCGCGATGACCGCAGGCGTCTCCGGCGAGCGGGCGGGAGCCGTCCCAAGCGCGCCGAGCCAGATCATGGCAAGAAAGAGCAGCGGCAGCCGGACCATAGATATCATGAGGAATCCCCGAACGGCGCCTCAAGGTAATGCGACAGCGGAGTTTAGGCTGAATGCTTCCGACGCACTTGCTCCACCGAGCGTTCGCAGCGAGGGCCCCTGAAGCCTCAGGGGCCTCGACAAGCGTCGATGTCCCTCCTGACCAGGGTCATGTCCGCTACGGGTCATGAGCGGACATCGCGTCACGTCCGCTTCATGTCCGTTATTACCCTCAAAGCGGACATTCATCGGCGCGGTTTGCACCTCCGCTTAGTGCCAGAAGCAGACATTTTGCCCTAGGTAATCTTCAGAAAATCGGCAAAAGCCATGCCCCCGCCGGATTCGTTCACGCATTGTGAAGCTGGGTAGGCTAGATTTGCCCATCGTCGCGGCACCCCGGCTCGGGGGTCTCCTGTTCGTCACCCGTAGTGGGGACAGGATCGCGCAACCGGTACCGATCGACGAGATGAGACGCTTAAACGCGACGCTATTGCTTTTCGTGTTCACCGTAAGCGTATTGGCACCTGCGCTCGTGCAGGCCCCGCTCGCGGCGAAGACACGCAGCTTGAAGTCACGCATCACCAAAGCGCCGCCTACGAAGGCGAGGAACGCGAGGGCGCGCCTCGACGAGCCCGCGCCTCACCCAGGCCAAGTCAAAACCGTTGAGGTTCCCTATCCCGATCCTAATCCAAATCGGGTGGCCATCCCGATGCAGGGCGCGCGACCTCCGCTGATGGATTTCGTATCAGTACTGAATCCACTCCTCGAGTACGCGCTTAGCGCTGGGGATGAGGCCAATCTAAAGACTGCTATCAGCGCGAGCGATAAAAGTGACGCCCATGGCGCGCTCGCTGCGACGGCCAGGATCGATGATGACGCTGCCCGCAAGCTCGCTACTTGGTACATTTATAGGAGCGTCGGCGGGTCCGCTGAATTGATTGAGAGCTTCCGGACGGCCAACCCGGATTGGCCCGCACTCAAGGAGTTGCGCGGAAGAGCGGAAGCTACCCTTTTCTTGAACGACGCGGCCGAGCAGACAAAGGCGTTTTTTGCAAAATCGCCGCCCATGACAGGCGCAGGCAAAGCCGCCCTGGCGAGCGCCTTGATGAAGGAAGGCAACACTGCCGCCGCTAAGCGGCTCATCGCCTCTGCCTGGCGCGACCATAACGTCAGCGAGCCAGTAGAGAAGAAGATCCTCGACCGCTTCGGCACCATGCTGACCTCAGAGGACCACCACGCCCGCATTGATCGGCTGCTTTATAAGGATGACCCGGGAGTCGCCGATACGGCGCTGAGGGTCGCGAAGCTTCTGTCGGCGGACGAGCAGCAGAAAGTGAATGCGCGCATCGCCGTCCTGAAGCGTGACGATGATGCGGGCAGTCTCCTCGACGCGCTGCCCGAAAGCACCACCGCCGGAGACGTGGGGCTCCTCTTCAATCGCATCCAGTGGCTCCGGCGGAATCACCGTGACGAGGAAGCTTGGAAGTTGCTGCTTTCCGCCCCGAGTGACCCGGATAAGCTGCTTGACGTGGAGAGCTGGTGGATTGAGCGTCGGTCGAACTGTCGGGCCGCACTCAATGCCGGACAGTCGCGCATCGCTTACGAAATCGCTGTCAAGCATGAGCTGATCTCAGGTGAGGCCTATGTCGAAGCGGAGTTCCTTGCCGGCTGGATCGCGCTGCGTTTCCTGAACGAGCCCAACACCGCACTTGGCCATTTCATCGCCGCACGCATCAAAGCTAAGAGCAGAAAGACGATTGCGCTTACCGAATATTGGCTCGGGCGCACGAGAGTCGCACTGGGCGACAGCGGCTCTGCGGCCAACAATTTCCGTGTAGCCGCGCTCTATCCACAATATTTCTATGGCCAGCTCGCCCGCCAGGCGTTGGACGATCGGCCGGCGACACTCGTGTTGCCTACTGAGGCTCCCAGCCCTGTCGACATTCGGCGCTTCCTTGCGAATGATGCTGTACGTGCCATCGCTGCTGCGCGTGCGGCCGAAATGGACCAAGTGACGCCGCAGTTTTTTCTGGCGCTGGCGCGCCAGCTCGAGAGTCCAGGCGAGATCGTGCTTCTGGCCGAGCTAGCCAAGGCCACCGGCAAGCCGCAACTGGCGCTAACTCTCGCCAAGATTGCACTCAATCGCGACCTGCCGGTCGGCGAGTATGCGCTCCCCCTTGGCGTTCTGCCCGAGTTCAAAAGCCTGCTTGATGAGCACGTCGATCCGGCGTTGGTCCATGCGCTGTCACGCCAGGAGAGTGAGTTCAAGGCGGATGCGAAGAGTTCAGTCGGCGCGAGTGGGCTGATGCAACTAATGCCACCCACGGCCAGAGTTGTCGCCAAGCAATATAATCTGAAGTACGACGCAGCGCAGCTCACGAAGCCCGTCTACAACATCCAATTGGGGGAGGCCTTTTTGGGCGACCTCATCCACAGCTATTCCGGCTCTTATCTCCTTGCGCTTGCCGCTTACAACGCCGGAGGCGGCCGCGTGCAGGAGTGGACGAAGCAGTTCGGCGATCCGCGCAACCCTGATGTCGATCAGATCGACTGGATCGAGCGCATCCCCTTCACCGAGACGCGCGACTACGTGAAGAAGATCATGGAAACGCTCCAGCTTTACCGCTCTCGGCTCGCAGGCAGCGATGCTGCACTGCAGCTCGTGCAAGACCTCAATCGAGGTCGGGCGAGCAAATTTTCAGTGCCGACAACAAAAGAGGTGCAGGCGAGATCTGACGGCGCGGAATTTGAAAAAGTGCCTCGGACTTCCGCTTTGGGTCATTAGCGGACATAACGGCCCGTTCGCGTCATGTCCGCTTTACCCCCGATAGCGGACATTCGCCCGGTGCAGGTGGGATGTCCGAAAAGTGCCATAAGCGGACATACGGGCCGGCTAACAGGTACGCTCGGAGGCGCTATTCGAACCTTCGTTGCGACGTGCTTCTTGTTGGCGGCGGCCTAATCGGGGATGAACATCGGCACGGCTGCTGCCCCCATGACCGCCGTCGCGATCCAGCCAAGGATGATGAGTGACCGACTTACGGTGAAAGTACCCATCACCGACCTCTGAGAAGCCAGCAGGATGATGACCACCATGAGAGGCACCGCGACGATGCCGTTGATGACGGCGCTCCAAAACAAGGCCTCGAGCAGTTGCCCGCAGGTTACTACACTCGGGCCGTTTGCCGGCCCAACCAGCACCAACGAGGACTGCCTCTATCTCAATATCTTCACGACAGGGACCAGCACCTGAGCGTTTGGGGGAAGTAGTGAGGCCCGGCGTGGCCTTAGACCCTAAGCACCTGAAAGCGTTAGCCCCCCCGGTCACACGCTCCTCGCGGATGATTGGAAACCACTAATCGGAGACCGCCATCCTGACGTGCTTTCGTTTGAGGTAGATTCTCCATTTGCGGGGCCTGTAAGCACGCGATGACCTCTTCGACGGCCTCGCGGAGCTTCGCGTATTGATACCACGCCCAAGGGGGCTCGGCCCCCCCGGCCAGCTTTTTGTCTGCCCAATCGAGAACTCTACACAACTCGGCCTGAAGTCATACGCCAATCCTCCACTTACGCTAGACGCTACTGACGCTACTGTGAGAACTCTTCTACGTTGGGATTGTGGTAACCAATTGGCGACGGCCCATTTTGCGTCCACCCGCCTCGGGCATCCACCATTGACTTCGCGAAAAAGGGCGCTGACCGAAGACGACGCCCTAAGCCTGGTGTAATAGGTGCACCGACTTTAGTGCCGAGCAACCACGGCATAATCCCGAAGTACGTCCGCTTCCACTTGCAACTCTTCGAGCCGGTGCTTGAGAACATCGCCGATGCTGATGATCCCCACGAGTTGATTGCCGTCCTTGACAGGCACATGACGAACGCGCCGCCGCGTCATCAGCTTCATCACATCGGTAATGCTGTCCTCAGGTGCGCAGACAACGACCGCCTTCGTCATCAGTTCGGAGATGGGAATCGTTGGCAACCTGCCTCCGTACGTCGCGAGGCCATAGGCAAGATCGCGCTCGGAGACGATGCCGTCTATGGACTTCCCGTCGGTGCTCACGACCAAGGCACCAATTTGCTCGGCGCGCAGGTGCCCTGAGAGTAGAAGCGCCGTTTCGTGCGGCGGCACTGTCTTCACCACAGAACCTTTGATTCGCAAGACGTCAGCTACCTTCATGATCAGCTCCATCTACGTGAGAAAACCTCTCAGGCCATCATCGTACCAATGATTCGTGTCCTCATATTGCCGCCCAGGGCGACAACTTTGGCCTCCGCTCGGCAGCTAGTAGATCTGCAGCGCTAACGCGGAGGTGATGCCGGTTCTGCTGGAGCTCGGCCGGAAGGCAGCCATTGTCCGTTTAGGGTCAAAAGCCAACATGACCCCTCAGGTCGAGCCGGTCCGCTAAGCGCCGTTTTCGGACGTGCCGCGAGCTGATCGGCTCGCCGCGACAGCAGCACCTACCGCAGCGAGATCGCCAGCCCGCTCAGATCGGCATTGGCGATCAACCCGACCTGCCGGCCGGACAACCTTAACACGGCGCCCTTTTCGTTGCGCAGCATGATCGCCCGCGCCCCGACCACGAACGCGGCGCCGGCGCCAGCGCCCCCATAAACGCCGACGACGTCCGACGGGCGTCGGATGTTGCTCACGTAGCCATACAGCCTCGTCTCCGAAGCGCCGAAGACTAGCCCCGCGCTCAAGCCCCCGATCGACAGCGGATAGCGCCGCCCGTGGAAGATCAGCATGCCGCTGCCACCAGACACGCCGATGAACCAGCCTCCCTTCAACTCCGAAATCCAAATGGTGCCGGCATCGGCGAGGGCGGCGGACGAAACGCTCGCACCGGCCAAAGCGAAGAGAGCGACGAGAGCGGCACGAAATGCCGACGAAAATTGCATGGTGGGGTCTCCTCGGTCAAAGGGTGGCGTGGAGTGAGCGATCCTTCCGTCACTGCTCCAATTACAGGCGTTGAAATCGACGGAGTTGCTATTCATTTGGAAGGGCGCCGGCCGGAGCCGACGCGCTTCAATGTTGCGAAGTGCTGACTAGACTGAAGCCGGCCGACGTTTTCGCTTCTGGGATTCTCTTTGGCAGGCCCACAGACCGACCTCGAGCTCACGCTCATCGAGGATTCGTTCGCAAAGATTTTGATGCTCACTTAATAGCCGCCGCAAAGGCGTCATCGGGCGAATGGTGGGGCTGGTTTTCATTTCAACAGTTTCTCCCCACAACGCCACGTACTGCTCGGCTTCGTCCTTTACCTGGTTACGATCGGCTTCGCTTAATGTTGACAGCTCGCCGTAGCCGAGTTCACGCGCCACCAGCGAACATATCGAAGCGAATTTTTCTGTCTTTTGAGCACAGAGCAATTCAAGTTTCGTCATAGGTTTCCCCCAGTTCGGCGGCGGAAGCATTGATCCGCCACCCTTCGGCGTTACCCCTCCGATCTCCAAACAGGATGTTAGCCAAAAGAGTTCCGTCGACGGGGACGGCGTTTGAAGAATTTTTCCCGCTCAAATGCGCTGGAGTGAATGCCCCTTTTTGCGGAGGGCAGCCAATAGAAAACCCCGGAGGTTGGGGTCGGGGCTTAGCAATTGCATCAGGAGAGTGCGACGAACGCCACCCATCGAATGCCAAAGCCGTGCGCCACGTCCGAGGAATAGGCACCAACAACCATGAGCCGCGAAGAAGTTCCCTCGCGTGTCCGCTATGTGCCAGAAGCAGACTTCGCCCATCATGCCAGAGTCACATCCGCAGTTGCCGCATAGTCTGTGGGCTAATCGATGCGCTTCGCGATTGTGTCCGAGTGTGCGGGCGCATTCTGCTGGGAATCTCCGCCCCCCGATTGGAAGATTGAGGCATGTCAAGGTGCCTCAATAACCGGCGCATATGTGATAACAGACAAAAGGCGTGCGTCGTACGAGTGAGGTTATCAGGAGAATGCCGATGAAAACGAATCTGCATACGTTTGCGCTTGGCTTCCTCACGGCTACGGCACTGACCTCTTTAGCCGTCGCTCAAGAGGTCACCGGAACCCCTGGTTCGCCCAGCGCCACGTCGACGATCGACGGACGGCAGATTCCACCACCCCCCGCAAATTTCGGCGGTACGATAAACCTCGATGCCCTCAATTCGACTCCCTATTGGCAGCCCACGGTGGTGCCGCCGAAGGGCGCTCCCAACATTTTGCTGATTTTGACCGATGATGTGGGCTTTGCTGCTCCCAGCACCTTCGGCGGAGTCATTCCAACGCCGACACTCGATCGCATCGCCAGCATGGGGCTGCGCTACACGCAGTTTCATACCACCTCGCTGTGTTCGCCCACGCGTGCGGCCCTTATCACCGGGCGCAATCATCACTCGGTGGGCTTTGGGGTGATCAGCGAAGCAGCGACGGGCTATCCCGGCTACGACAGCATCATTAGTCCGGCCAAGGCCACCATAGGGAATATCCTCAAGGCGAACGGCTATGCGACGTCCTGGTTTGGCAAAAATCACAATACGCCGTCTTATGAGACAAGCCAGGCCGGTCCCTTTGAACAATGGCCCGCAGGCATGGGCTTTGAATATTTCTACGGCTTCAACGGCGGCGAGACCAACCAGTGGCAACCTGATCTCTACCGCAACACCACCCGCATCTACCCCTATGTGGGCAATCCAAATTACAACCTCACCACCGACATGGCGGATGAGGCAATCGCCTACCTCAATCAGCTCAACGAACTCGACCCGAAAAAGCCGTTCTTTCTCTATTACGCACCGGGCGGAACCCACGCTCCCCATCATCCGACGCCGGAGTGGATCGAAAAATTCCAGGGCAAGTTCAACATGGGCTGGAATGCCCTGCGAGACGAGATCTTCGCCAATCAGAAGAAGCTCGGCGTCATACCTCAGGATGCCGAACTCACGCCCTGGCCCTCCAACATCCTGAAGAATTGGGACGACCTTACCGCCGACGAGAAGAAGCTTTTCGAGCGGCAGATGGAGGTCTATGCGGCCTACCTTGCGTATACCGACCATGAGATTGGCCGCGTGGTGCAGGCCGTCGAAGACATGGGCAAGCTCGACAACACGCTGATCATCTACATCAGCGGCGACAATGGCCCCAGTGCCGAAGGCTCACCCGAGGGAACGCCTAACGAGATGACGTTCTTCAATGGGGTAGAGGTGCCGGTCGCGGACCAGATGAAGTTCTACGACGTGTGGGGATCGCAATACACCTATCCGCACATGGCAGTGGGTTGGACGTGGGCGATGAGCACGCCCTACAAGTGGACCAAGCAAATACCATCCTACTTTGGCGGCATCCGCAACGGCATGGCCATTGCTTGGCCCGGTCACATCACGGATGCGGGCGGCATCCGCAATCAATTCCACCATGTGATCGATATTGTTCCAACCATCCTCGAAGTTACGGGCATCCGCGCGCCGGAGCAGGTCAATGGCATCACCCAAGCACCAATCGAGGGGGTGAGCCTGGCCTACACGTTTGACAAGGCCAATGCCAATACGCCCTCAACACACAAGACTCAGTATTTCGAGATGTTTGGCAATCGGGCGCTCTACCACGAAGGCTGGATCGCCTCGACGGTGCCGTATAGGGAACCATGGAACGGCACTGCGCCCACACCGAAAGACGTGGTGAACGGCGTCAAGTGGGAGCTATTCGATCTCACCAAGGACTGGACTCAGAACAATGACGTTTCCGCAGCTAACCCGGGCAAACTCAAGGAACTGCAAGACCTGTTCTGGGTCGAGGCCGCCAAGTACCAGATCTTGCCGCTCGATGCCTCGGCGCTGACGCGCTTCATCCTGCCCCGCCCCAGTATCGTGGCTGGGCGTGATGAGTTTACCTACACCAAGCCGATCGTTGGCGTGCCGCTCGGCACGGCACCGAGCATCCTAAACAAGTCCTTCACGATCACCGCAGATATCGAGGTGCCTGCCAGTGGCGGCAATGGCATGCTCGCCACCCAAGGCGGCCGGTTTGGCGGCTGGGGATTCTACCTCCTCAAGGGCAAGCCGGTGTTCGTCTATGATCTGCTGGACCTCGCGCGGCCGAGAGTCGAGGGCAGTGCAGCACTGACGCCCGGCAGACACACAGTCGAATTCGCTTTCAAGTCTGATGGTCCCGGCCTCGGCAAGGGCGGAACCGCTACTATCACGGTTGATGGCACCGAGGTGGGAAGCGGCACATTTCCTCACACCATACCCTTCGCACTCGAGGCTAGTGAAACATTCGATGTGGGGTCGGATACGGGAACCGGTGTGAACGATGCAGATTACCAGACGCCATTCGCATTCGATGGCAAGCTGGATAGTCTGACTCTCAAACTCCTGCCCCCGGGCTAAGGATTAATGCGCGTGGCGCGGTGGAACCGGACCGTGCTCGGCGTGGCCGCTGCCATCGAGGCGGTCACTGGACTTGTAATGATCCTCTTTCCGCATGCGTTGATCAGACTCCTGCTCGGAGCAGACGCAACCGGCCTGAACATCGTCATCGGCCGTGTCGCCGGCATTGCGTTGCTGTCGCTCGGTCTTGGCTGCTGGATGGGCCGACAAGAGGAGTATGGCGGCTGGGCACCGTTTGCCATGCTCACCTACAATCTCTTGGTGACGATCTATCTCGCTTTTGTGGGTCTCGGCACGGAGTTCGTCGGCGTGCTGCTGTGGCCTGCGGCAGCGATCCACGCCGCGCTCACGGCACTGCTCACCTACCCGCCAATCGAGACCCGCTGAAACTTGCTAGTCGCTTACCAAGCATCATTCGCGGTTTAGTCCGCTTTGGGTCAGTTGCTGACGTCTCGGCGCCGTGGATGGCTGGTCCGCTTCGTGCCAAATCCGAACCAGCTTACATCCGGGGTACGTCAACCCGGTCGCGGTCGATCCATCACTCTTCCTTGCGGACTGATCCGCCGCAGATCATAATGATAACAAATACGGAAGTGTCGCCATGCAAGAGGCGCGGATCGAACTCCTGCAGCGCATGCCCGTTTTCGGCGGAATCCGGGCCGACGTCCTTCAATTCCTGCTCGGCCTGTGCCCGGTCGTGTCCGTCCCGACAAACGAGTTCTTTTTCCGCGAACACGACCAAGCCGATTCGATGTTTGTCCTCGAAGCTGGCAAAGTCGCGGTGCTGAAATCCTGGCGCGGACAGCAGTACCTCCTCCGAACCCTGAAGCAGGGCGATTGCTTCGGGGAGATGGCTATTATGGACCTCTTTCCGCGCTGCGCCTCCGTCCGCGCAGTCGAAGATTGCACCGCAATCCGTCTTTCAGCTGCCGACCTCCACCAGGTCTACGAGCAGGACCTCAAACAGTTCGCGCTGATCCAGATGAACATGGGCCGGGAAGTGACCCGACGGCTTCGGGAAGCGGATAATCAGCTGTTCCGCGCCAGGTTTGGGCCGGACGCGGACACCGAGCACGTTTTCCTGGCCGGCTGAAGATGCGCGGGGCCGTCCTCTGCCGCCCGGGGCAACGAAACTGAATGCGACTCGCGCTCCATTGGGAGCCCGCGCATGCGCTGAGACGTCGGCTTCGGCCGGCGCCCTTTTGTTTTCGAGTCCGGCTTTGTTCACTTGGGACGCCTCGCTAAGAGCCCAGATTTGGGGTCCTGTGGTACGGGATGCGGTAAGGAACGGATGGGTAAAGCGGCTCCGAAAACCGGCTGGCGGCTTTCAACATCGGCCGAAATCACGGACAAGCCGCACGGCGCATTGATCTCAGCCAACAGCAATTCTCACCAGCGCAACTGCGAGCGACACTGGCACGGAGAAAGCCAGCACCAGCCACATCCATCGCAGCCACGCGCATTCGGTGTTGTCGTTTGCGGCGCGATATTTGAGGATCGAAAATGGCGGATCAGGCGCGGGATCCTTGTCGCTATCCTCAGCGGGTGCGGCGGCAATGATCGCCCTCGATCTCTTCCTCTTGAGTACGCACCAGATTAATTGCCGGTCGAATCCTTCACGCACTTATTGGTGAAGCTCGTCTTTGCGGCCCCTGATAGCTTCTTATTGGCGGCAGCCTTGTCGCAAGAGGCGGAAGCGTCTTTCTCGCATTTCGTCATAAAGCTGGTGAGCGCAGCGCCCGCCAGTTTCTTCTCTGCCGCGCGGTCCTTGCAGCTTAGATCGGCCATGGCCCCAGTAACGGCCAGGCTTGGCAGCAAGAGCGCGAGAGCAAGACGTTTCATTTGATCCTCCCAAAGTTGCTATTGGAGGACGCTACGCCCGGCGGCTGTCCGCGAGCAATCGTGTCTTTTGCCGCAACGTCACGATCCGGCCGGGCCGCCGCTTCAGAGGTAGCAGCATTAGAAAAGCTCTTGGGACGGATAGTTCGTCAGAAGCCTGTGTCCGAGAAGCAATTTGAGCGGGCGCTGCGACGTGTTGGTGCGAGCGCGTCGGAAGGGTCGCCTTAACTAAGTCGGCTGGCGCCCTTAGGGTTGAGGCAACTCGGCTTCGGCCGGGCGCCTCTCATTTCAGCGTCACCCAAACAAAGCGACCCAGCGCTGGGACGAGCTGGGCCCGCGCGAGGCCGACTCCTTCCGGAAAAAAATGCTGCAAAGCTAGCTAGGTCTAGACGGAAACGCGGGCGCGCCCTGAGACTCCGCGCAAAGCAATCTCTTTTAGCTGCTCTACGTCCCGGTTCCCGTTGCAGGCGGACGCCAGAATGATCTGCGCCAGATTCTTTTTTAGGACAGGAACCTGATCGGCAGTGAGGTCAAGCCTCTTGGTCCACAAGTGCTGCCAAGCGGCGTCGTAGGCGGCCGTGAGAGCGATAAACTCTTCCGGCTGAAAGAAAGATGAATAGTCTCGCAAGTGCATGGCCTGGGGGACTCCCGCATAACGGCCAAGAGTCTTAGCCCTCAGCCACCGGTCCCCCCGAACCGATTGTCCAATTATTAACCAACTTTAGCAGTGCTCGGGGCCTCTGTCTTCATGCAGCGCACAAAGGGGGGTGCTGCAGAGCAGCATCAGAACGTTGTCACGAGTTTAACTTTAAGCTCTTTCGACTCGAGGGGCTGGTCATTCTCCGGCCATAAGCGGTCTTAGTTCAATTATCTGCCGCTGTCGCAAACGTGCCACTAGCGGATCCCGCCGCGACCTTTTGGCATGCATTAGGCAGCGCGTATCCTACGGGAGCGCCGACGATAGTAGCCGTGCCTATCTTCTAGATACCTGCTAAAATGAAGTATCGATCTAGAGAGGTTCGCGCGATGACTGTATCGCCTCCACCCGATTTTAGAGAGGAAGTAGACATCGTTCGGATCGACCCTTTGTTCCTGGAAAGGCAGCGAAATCGCTACGCAAGCCGTGGAGTGGCACTTCTGGTCATATTGAACGGCGTTGCCGCGCTGTTGCTTCTTTCCAATTTTGTCAACCTACGACCGCTGACCGAGAACGCTCCTAAAGTGGCCGACGCGATGGTCGTCTTCGGCGCTGGTGTGGCTGCGGCTCTTGCGAGCATGTTCTTCGCGTATCTGCGCCGCACCATGATGCTTGAAGCGCCGGAGAATATCCCTTCAAGGCCAATCGGGTGGTGGCTCGCCATGCTTGCCGCCGTCGCGAGCACGGTCTGCTTCGTAGTGGGTTTGAGAATGGTGGGCGTAGCCGTGGCCCCGGCACTCGAGAACTCCGCAAAGCTCGCAAAAATCTCGGTGCGGCCAGAACCTGGCCCGAAGGGCGTAGCCGGCCAACCCGGTCCTCAGGGACCAAAGGGAGATCGGGGTGAGCCCGGTGAGAGAGGTGCGCCGGGAGCAAAGGGAGAGAAAGGTGATACCGGGAAAACGGGCGAGCGGGGAGAAGCAGGTCCTCCAGGTCCTGCCGGGCCTCCTGGTCCCAGCTCACCTACCGCTACCCCGGAAATCCCAGCACCGAATAACCCCTGAGTAGGGACACTAGGGTTGCATCCGTCGCACTGGCGCCCGAGGCTTTTGTCGCCTGGGAGAGGTCAAGCGCCTTCACTCTGCATGTCCGCTTTGGGTCATTAGCTGACTTCCCGGCGACTCGTCGAGTTGGTCCACTTCGTGCCAACAACGGACGTTGGGTCGATTTGGGTGCTCATGCATAATCGAACAGCGCCATGAAGCCGAAATCCATGTGCAGCTGCTCGTGACAGTGAAAGAGCGTGCGGCCTGGGTTGTCGGCGACGAAATCGAGCTCGAGCTCCTGGAAGCCGCCAAGCATCACCACGTCCTTCAACACCCCCGCCATGGGTTTGCCGCCGACTCGTGTCAGCTCAAAGCTGTGCCGGTGCAGGTGCAGCGGATGAATGTCATCGCTTGCATTGCGAAACTTAAGCCGGTAGCGGCGTCCTTCTTGAACCTTGTAGAGCGGCTTCATGGTCTCCATGGAGAAGGCTTCGCCATTCAGCGTCCATAGATTGAAGCCGTTGGCAGCTGCATTGTGCTTGAGGATAGTCATCTCGATTGTCTCGTCGGGCGTCGGTGTCGTGTCGGCATTCCCGAAGCGCGTGTAATCCCAGCGGAACGGATTCGGCTTCATCCATTGCGGTTTACCCCCATTCCCCGAATATTCGACGACGATGCCCATGCCGTGGGAACGGTCGTCATCGGAAAGATCGCCCATGACGAAGACACCGGGATGGTTCATTTCCACGATGGCCGAGATGCGCTCCGCGGTGCCGAGCCAAAGGACAGGCACATCGGCCGGCGTAGGGACCGGATTGCCGTCAAGTGCTACAACGCGAAAGACATGGCCGGGGAGCGCCAGGCTGCGAGTCTCGGTGGCGCTGGCATTGAGCACATGGAAGAGCACCCGCTCACCCTGTCTGACACGGATCGGCTCGCCGGCCCCCAGCATCTTGCCGTTGATGCTGAACAACCCGTAGCCGACCTCATAGCCTTTAGGCGTGCCCTTGGCCTCCTCGTCGGCCTTCGCGCCGATCTCTTGCAGTTCCTTGATGGGCGTGCCAGGTGCGAGCATGTCCATGTCCATATCTCCGCCGCGGCTGAAGGACGGCTCGAATTCTTTCATCACCAGGAAGACCTCACGGTCGTATGCCCCGGGGTCGTTCTTGGGCTCGATATAAACGGGCCCTGCCTGGCCCGTATAGGTGCCGCGATTGAGGTCGGCGCCGGGCACCACGTGAGTGTGATAGAAGCGAAACCCTGCGGGCTTCGGCACGAAGCTGATACGTTGCACTCCCCGCGCCGGCACGAAGGGCGAGCCTTCCTCCGCCGCACCGTCTACGTCGCTTGGGATCATCTGCCCGTGCCAGTGCACAAGCTCCGGCACGTACGTGTTATTGTAGATATCGACGACCGTCTGCTGCCCTTCCTTGAAGCGGATGAGCGGCCCCGGAAACTGGCCGTCATAGAGCGTGGTCGAGACGATATGGTTGGGCGCCAGCTCCACAAGACCGGTGCCAATGCGAATAGTGTAATCCGCTTTCTCATCTGCGGTCCCACCGATCGCCCAGGCCGAGCGCGGTGCGGCGCCGATCAGCGGTAGCAGTCCGGCAAGCTTAAGCAAGCTACGGCGATCGATTGTCACGGGCCGACCCTCTTATGTGCGGGCTATAACGGCCAGCGTCGCATCCATTTTAGCCGGCGCAATGGCAGGATTGTTCTGACGGCGTGAAGCTAGCCGGCAGCGCAACGATGAGGGGAGGGAATGGAAAGTAGGTAACGCATGTGGAAATCCCCTTGCCAGTAGAAGGCTTCAATGCCCCCCAATAGCCATGGCGCGCCCCGTGGGCGGCCGTTTGTACCCTTGGCGCGAGGGGCGGTCGGCCACGTGAGGCCATAGGAAGCCCGTGGTGGGGGGAGCGGCGGCGGGGGAGAAGCGCCGCAGAGCTACTCGACCACGCGTTTGCATTTAGCCTTGGTGGCGTTCAAGGCTTTGTTGGCCGCGGCCAATGAGGTGTAGCCGCTTTTATCGCCGACGGTATTGAAAGAGACACTTGGCTTAGTATCAATCACGGCGCAACTGTCGACCGGATCTAGCACGACATAATACCTGGCGGTGGCAGGAGGATTGGCAGAAGCGCTCGGGGTCGAACTCTTCCTCGGGGTCGAACTCCCGCTCTGGGTCGAACTCCCGGTTGGGGTCGAACCGTTGCTCGGGGTCGAACTCCCGCTTGGCGTCCGGTTCTGACCTTCCTGAGAGAAAGTGATGCGGTTGTTAGCTTGCCCGAGCGGCTTACTGGTCCTTGCGCTCAGCGTTTTCAGCGGCTTTGCTAGGTGCCGGTGGTGAAGGTGCCGGTGGTGAAGGTGCCGGTGCGGCCGGGGCTCTGTCTGGTACGCTTGGTATCCGTGGGAGCAGCCGCCCAATACAAGACAAGCCGCTACGACGGCGAACGCAGTACGCATAACTGAATCCCCCTGCTTGGCCATGCAAACAGCGTCAGCCTGTCGGGAGAACCTAAAGAAATAGATAACCTTGCGCCTTCCAGCTTGCCAGGCCGAGTTAGGCGTGGATCGTACGACCTACCGGATGGTCGTCGGCTTCGGCCGGCCCCCCTTTTATCGTATTGCAGGATGACCTGTTGCGTCGCACGTCTACTATCTTGATACTGGCTCGCAACTGGCCTTTGCTATTCGCCTACCTGAGCGTGACGCAGCTGTGTATCGAAGTTGGGGAGAGGCCTCAACGGGCACGTTGGTCTTCGTTGCCTCCAGGGCCACCTCGGCAAAATATTGTCACCGTTTAGTGCTATGAGCGCGCCCCATGGGTCGCTTTAGCAACGCTGAGCTAAGGAAATTCCGAGACACCAGCCGTTGTTCGGCCTGTGTCCACTACGCCGGTTGCCAGCTCTGGCTCGCGCTGCTGCTCATGAACGATGAGCTGCGCGCTCCCGGGCTGGACCTCATCGTCCCGGACATAACCAAAGCCTGCCCGATGTTCTTCCCCTGGTCGGCTGAGTCAGCCCGCAGGGCCCGTGCAGGCTCTGGCGGATCTTTCCTCCGCTGACGGTCGAGGCGAACCACAAGCCTTTCCGCTGATTGCTGCTACGCCCCACGGAGCGCCGCCTTCGACCGCAACAAAGCTTTCTGAAAATCTCTTCTGGCCACGTGGGTGGATCCGCAGTCTATCGCATCCGTCAATCGGCACTCTCTGACTTCTGCTTTTGGGAGCAAACCAGACGGCACTATCGCACTCACACATGTCTCAGGCGTGCCAAAGGCAGATACAGCCGCCGAAGATCATTGGCGAGCAATTCCACCAGCCGAGGCTGCACCGCGAGGATTGGCGTCCGACGCAAAGACCGCATGGCTCGCCAAGCCCAGTACGATCGCGCGTAGGTCGGCTGATATTCAGGTCCTTTAGTTGGTTATGAATCCGGATAGGCTGTCCGCGACACTGTTGCCAGGCCAAGCTTGGTTCCTGCGCGGCTCTCGGCTCACGCGGAGCTCGTCGTGGTCCATCGGGAAATCAAAGGCCACACTGTTACCAAACAGAGCCGCCGCCATGCGGGCGTCGTGGCCATAGACGTCGCCGAACGTCGACACCGACCCGTCGTCGTTCACCCACAGGGTGAAATAGGTGATGTAGACGGGGATCTTCTGGTTGAGCGCGATGTGCTGGTCGTAGCCCGTCTGAATGGCCGAGGCGACGCGCCCCGCGGACCAGCCTTGGTCGTGCTTCAGCAGGGTAAGCGCGAGCTGGTCGGGATTCTGCACGCGCATGCAGCCATGGCTTTCGGCGCGAACGGTCTGCGCGAACAGACTCTTCTGCGGCGTGTCGTGCATGTAGACGTCGTGCTTGTTGGGGAACACGAATTTGACGTTGCCCAGCACGTTGTCGGGTCCGGGCGGCTGATAGATGTTGAGGCTGCGGATGTCGATGTGGTTCCAGTCGAGTCTGGAAGGATCGACCTCCCGTCCGCCGACATTGACGCGAAGATTGTGACGCTCAAGCACCGCGGTGTTCCATCCACCGCCGCCGAACCACCCGCCCTCTTCGTTGAGGAACGGCCGGATCTCCTCGGTCTTGATCGAGTTCGGCACGTTCCAGAAGGGATTGAACACGACCTCCTGCATCTCGTTGGAGAAGATCGGCGTCTGCTTGTCGGGCTTGCCCACCACCACCCTGGTGGTGTGGACGATTTTGCCGTCGTCGACGACGCGGAGCATGAACTCCGGCACGTTGACGTTCACGTAGTACGAGCCGAGCTCGTTGGGCAGCCAACGCCAGCGCTCCATATTGAGCAAGATGAGCCTGGTCCTTGCGGGGCTCGCCGCCTGCTGGTGCTGTTGGTTGAGCAACCGCCTCGTCTCGGGGCCAACGATGCCATCGGGCACTGCGCCGAGGTCTGTTTTGAAACGATTCACGGCGTCCTCCACAGAGGCATCGAATAGCGTCTCCTTGACATCCGCCTTGGGGGGGATTTGGAGCCGCTTCCTGAGAAGCGCCACCTGCTCATTCTCAACCCCCGGTTCAAGCAGAGGCCCATCCGGGATCCTGACGATGTTCGTGTCGGCGCTTTCGCCCCTCGCCGCCTTGAGGGCTTGGCGCAAGGCTTCGAACTGCGGCTGATCGGGCTGGAAGCTCCGCAAATACGCCGCTGGGTCCGAACGGATGGCGATAAATTCGATCACCTCCAAAGCATTCGGGAGCGCGAGCGTCGGATCCAGATTTTCGCTCAAGCGCAACGGCTCGATCCTGCCGCCCCGCGCGTCGCGGGTATAACGGGCGACGGCGAGGCTGAGCTTGAGTTCGGCATCGGCGAGCGCGGCGGCCGCGTTCGGAGCGTTGGGATTGAAGCCGTTGAGCTTGGGAACGTCGTAATCGGAGGCGCGCAGGCCGTATTCGTTAGCCTTCTCGATCTCCTCCATCACGGCCTTGGCGCGGTCGGTGAGGCCGTTCTCGTCAACCCACAGGAGGCGGTTTTGCGGAACCGAATAGTATTCGACGCGAGCGCCTCGCTCCTGCTCCCGCGCCTCGTTTGTTACGGTGAGCTTGGCGGAAAGGCGCCCTTGGAGGGCGATGCGGACCGCTTCGGAGCGGCTGACCAGGGCATCATCCGGGGCGGCATGTGCCGTCAGGGCCAACGGCGCAGCCAAAAGCAAGGCAAGCCCGATACAAGAGATTGGCCTCACTTTGCCCCGCGGTAATCTTCCGGAAGTGTCAACCGTCCAAATCAACGTGCGCATTTTCCCCTCAAGCCAAATTATCCCAGCAAGCGCGGCAACCGCCGTAACCAAGGCCACCACAACAATCCCACGAGGCAGCGCGGACGAAGCCGAAAATCAGCGCCATCGTCCCTGCTTACCGAGGGAGCGGTAACCATGGGAGCCGCCGCCACCAGGACAGTTTCGTTTGCGGCTGCTTGACTGCCTCAGGTTTTTGCGCCGTAGGCTTTGGCTTCAGTCTAGGCTTCGGCGTCACGCCAGAAGGCATCACAGCAGACACCGGCACGTCGGCAGCGGCAGTCGGCGCCACAGAAACCCCAGTCGTCAGCATCATGCTCAGGACATTCTCGCCGGAGAGCAATGATGTCTCCGAGTTTGCGTCGGTCACGGCGATATTAGGGCCTAAGGCGGGGGCCTGAGATGCAGCCCGCGGTAGCGCCCTCGGCATCTTGGGCACCTCGGACACGCTCGCCGCGGCGGCCGGGGCCAGCAGGATCTCCGCGTTGGCCAAAACTTCATCAGGTGGAAAATTGCCTGAACCGTCCGGTGCCAAGGGGTGAGAGCAGATCTCTGCAGAGACGATAGCGGCGGCAAGAAATCCGAGAGTCTTGACGACGTGCGAACTAACCGGGGGCGGGAGATGTGTCTGGAATATCTCAATGGATCTCCAGATTAACCGATCCACCGAGTACGACGGATTGTCCGCACATTTCGTCATGGCTCCTGATTCGAAGCTTGGAAGATTAAAATTTGATAAAAAATGTTCCGATCCACCTCGCGAGAGGGAAAGGGCGTGGGGATGACGCTCTCACGCCAACGACAAAAGCAGCTTCAAAGACTTATGGACGAGTGTCCGCTTTGGGTTAGTAGCTGACGTTACGGTGCGCCATCAATAGTCTGCTTGGTGCCAGAAGCGGACAAGCTGGGCCAAGTTTGCCCGCAATGCAGGCGGGCTCATCGCGCTTTCGTCAACAAACTTTCGTGGTGCGCGCTTTGGCCATGGATACGAGTGACATTCGCTCGTGTACAGGGGCTTGAGCCCAGGGGCTATTAGTGGCCTTCGAGACGGAGACTAAGCCCATGCATACGCACTCTCTTGAAGACTTTCGTCATGCACACGTCTTCCTCGGGAAAGCGCATGCACGAAATGAGCGCAAGACGTGGACGGTGATCGCTATCTGCACGGCGATGATGGTTGCCGAGATTATTGGCGGCGTTTGGTTTGGCTCGGTGGCCCTCGTTGCTGACGGGCTTCACATGTCAACCCATGCCGGCGCGCTCCTTATTGCGGCCCTGGCCTATACCTATTCGCGTCGATACGCAGGCGACGAGCGCTTCGTCTTCGGAACAGGGAAGTTCGGGGATTTGGCTGCATTCACCAGCGCCATTGCACTTGCGATGATCGCGCTGCTTATCGGTTATGAGAGCCTGAGCCGATTTTTTCAGCCCAGTACCCATTGCATTCAATCAGGCGATCCCGATTGCAGTGGTCGGACTGGGCATCAACCTCCTTAGTGCCTTCCTATTGCGTGAAGATCACGACCACCATCACCCCCATCCTCACCATGAGAGGGATCAAGCGCATACGCTCTCGGAAAGAGGTCTCCATCATCGAGATCACAACTTGCGCGCCGCATTTGTGCACGTACTGGCTGACGCCGCCGTCTCCGTATTAGTGATCGTTGGTCTTGTGGCGGGGCGTCAGTTTGGGTGGATTTGGATGGATCCCCTCATGGGTCTCATCGCTACGGTCGTCATCATGAGCTGGTCTTGGAGCCTTGTACGGGCGGCAGGCGCGGTTCTGCTCGACGTTTCTCCCGATCCCGCTCTGTCGGCGAAAATCGCCGAGCGGCTCGAACAGCGTGGTGATCGGATTTCCGACCTCCATCTGTGGCGCGTTGGCCCCGGTCACATCGCCGCTGTTGTTTCGGTGGTGTCGGATCATCCTGAGACCTCAAGCTCGTATAAGAAGCGGCTTTCGGACTTGCCGGGTCTCTCTCACCTCACGATCGAGGTGGAGCGCTGCCCTGGCGTCCATGTCTAGCGCGTTCTGCCCCCGAGGCCGATGTATTGAGCAGCTAGGCTGAAGCAGGGGCGAATTGCCCCCTCACAGGTGCGCAACAATGCCGCATTCACGCTCTCGGCGTTGACCCGCGCCATGCAACGGATCACCTTCGGGGTCATCGAGCGCGTGAGGTAATCATTGGAAGACATCGGATGCCTAGCCTCAGCCATAGTCGATTATCTCTGCCGTCAACGGTCGACGTGGTCTGATCCTGGATGATCGGCTCACCTCGATCGGACCGACGGCCGATCGGATAGAGGTGAGCCATGAACGACACGATCGAAGCGGCCGCTAGCGTAGAGCCCGCTGAACTTGCAGCCGCGCTGGCCCAAGAACACGTCGCCGACATTGTGGAGCGTTTGAACGCGGAACCGCTCGAACGAGCATCGGCGGTGCTTTCCGCGATGCCATTGGAGCGGGCGGCTGAGGTCCTCGACGAGCCGGGGCTGGAAGCCGCTGCAGACTTGGTTGAGGCGCAGCCTCCCGAGAGAGCAGTGCGCCTTCTTAAGGCCCTGTCTTCAGATCAACGAGCGGATATCTTTCGGCACCTTGGTGCGCCCGCACGCGAGCGTCTCCTCTCACAGCTCGATCCCGAGACGAGAGCCTCGCTGGCTGAGCTTCTTGCGTATCCGGAGAATACTGCCGGCAGCATCATGACGACGGAATTTGTTGGGGTGCCGTCCTCGTGGAGCGTGGGCGAAACGCTTAGCTACATCCGCAGAGTCGAAAGTACGCGCGAGACCATCTATGCGATCTACCTGCTCGACCCGAAAACCAAAACTCTTGTGAAGACAATATCGCTCCGCAGGTTGATCGCCAGCGATCCAGAGGCTTCCCTGCTTTCCGTTGCGCTGCCTCGCCGCCCCGTGACCGTGTCGCCATTTGCAGATCGCGAAGAGGTTGCGCGTCTTATATCCAAATATGACCTCCTAGCAGCTCCGGTGGTGGACAGGAGCGGTCGGGTTCTGGGCATTGTTACAGTGGACGACATCATTGACGCCATCGTCGAGGAAACCACCGAGGACGTGCAGAAATTCGGCGGCATGGAGGCGCTTGATGCGCCCTACATGGACATCGGCTTCTGGGAGATGATCCAAAAGCGGGCGGGTTGGCTGTGCGTGTTGTTTTTAAGCGAGATGCTCACCGCAAGCGCGATGCAGCACTTTGAGGACGAGCTTCAGAAAGCCATCGTTCTTACCCTGTTTATTCCACTCATTATGAGTTCGGGTGGCAACTCCGGGTCGCAAGCAACCTCGCTCATCATTCGCGCTATCGCACTCCGCGAAACTCGGCTGCGCGACTGGTGGCGGGTAGCACTTCGCGAGTTACCAACAGGGATAACGCTGGGTGCCATACTTGGTCTGCTCGGGATTTTGCGGATAACAGTCTGGCAGAAAATCGGCCTGTTCGACTATGGCGAGCACTGGATTTTACTCGCCTGCACGGTGGGTACGGCTCTCGTGGGCATCGTCACTTTCGGTTCGCTCGTCGGATCGATGCTCCCATTTATTCTGAAGCGGATTGGCTTCGACCCGGCGAGCGCATCGGCGCCTTTCGTGGCCACGTTGGTCGACGTTTCTGGCTTAGTGATCTACTTCAGCATCGCGCTCGTTTTCCTGAGAGGAACGCTTCTTTGAGCTAGGTGTCGCCAGAAGGATCATTGCGTAACCTCTCGCAAAATAGCCATTCGCAATCTCGATCTCCGCGCGAAACATGGGGGCGTTCGGTACTGGAGGCGTGGGCATGGATGAGGTCGTCCTCGCGCGAGCTTTGCACGTGCTCGCCGTCGTTATCTGGATTGGCGGCGCGGCGATGGCGACGAGTGTTATCCTGCCGGCGATCCGGCGGGGTCATCTTGGCCACGATCGGCTCAAGGCATTTCACGCGATCGAGCGCCGTTTTATTTGGCAGGCTCGCACCGCGGTGATCATCGTCGGCATCACCGGCTTCTACATGGTTGCGCGACTTGATCTTTGGGGACGTTTTTCCTCGGCTACGTTCTGGTGGATGCACGCCATGGTCGGCGTGTGGCTCCTGTTCATGTTCGTGTTGTTCGTCGCCGAGCCGCTCATCTTGCGCCGCCACTTCCACGGATGGGCCACGGCCCGGCCGAAATTGACCTTTGCCTGGCTGCAAGGAGCGCATTGGCTCCTGGTTGGGCTCAGCCTGATTACGATCTTGGGGGCGGTCGCGGGGAGTCACGGGTGGTCGCTATTCTGATGTGCGGAAGCCCGGCAACACTCAGGACGCATTTCCTGGCGAGACCGAACCGGCGCGCCGCCTGAGAGGCGAGGCAAGAGTGGAGCGAGCAGCTGCCACGCCCGTCTTCCTGAGCCAGGGCTTCCGGCCGTTTTTCCTTGCGGCCGGTATGGGCAGCGGCCGCGCTCGGGCTATGATCGTCACCTTCGTTGCGGCGGCGCCTTACCGAGCCGGTTCAATCCATGCTGTTGGGCGTCGCCGCCGGGGACCGAGCGTAACGCAGGCCTCAATCGTCCGGGCCCGTGTTCGCCATCTTTGGTGGCTGGTATTATTGGTTCCCGAAGATGACCGGCTACATGTATTCGGAGACACTCGGCAAACTGCACTTCTGGCTGATGTTCATTGGCGCCAACATTGCCTTCTTCCCCATGCACTTCCTGGGGCTAGCCGGCATGCCGCGCCGCGACGCCGACTATCCTGACGCCTTTGCCAGCTGGAATTTCGTGGCGTCGATCGGCTCTTACATTTCGTTTGCTGGTTTGCTGGTATTTCTGTTCGGCGTCGCCTAAGCCTTCGCGCGCAAGGTGCACGCCCCTGGCAATCCGTGGGGAGCTGGCGCCACGACGCTCGAATGGACGCTGCCGTCGCCGTCTCCTTTCCACACCTACGAGACCTTGCCGCGCATCGACTAACCGAAGTTTGGTCGCCTTACGCTCTTGCGAAATTGCGTAACTCAGAGGCTGAAACGCTAGGGCGTTTTGCCGCTTACCTGACTGCGCGCCGCGTGAGAAGGCCGCGCCCTTTCTATTTCCCCGGTATGACATTGCCCTTTTACATGGTGCTGATGAGTGCCAATCCCACCGCCAACTGAAGGCTCGTTCGAAAAGAGCCCCGAATCAGACCGTGAACCGCGCCGCGTGAATGTCGCCAAAGTGCCATAAGCAGAAATAAACATGAGGCATCAGCGCACTCTCATTAGTGCTCGGACAGCGCGGGATTCGCTCTTCGATTGAGAAGTCCCACTAAAGTGGTTGTTTGTGTGCTGATCACGGTGCTTTGGTCATCCATGAGTTCGGGTCGGCGCCGAGGCGTTTGCCCACGTCCGAAAGCTGGCGCATGGTCGCTTGATCGAAGCGCTCTTCGTTGAGCGGCTTCCA
Source organism: uncultured Alphaproteobacteria bacterium (assembly GCA_963839245.1). Lineage (GTDB taxonomy): Bacteria > Pseudomonadota > Alphaproteobacteria > Rhizobiales > Methyloligellaceae > Methyloceanibacter. The sequence continues at coordinate 61,630 of CAWIUJ010000006.1, forward strand.
CGTTTGCGGCACGGCGACCCAGCGCACTTCAACATCTCCGTCGCCGCGCAACTTTGTCGATTCCGCCAGCGCGTAGAGATGACGCAGCGCGATGGCTTCCGCCGAGCGCACCGACACATAGAGGCTGCGCTCGACAATCGCCGGCCAGGTCGGCTGCACCGTGAGCGGAATTGGCTGAATGTATTCATTGATAATCACCCAATAGCGCGTTTTTGGAATCGGCGCGTCCGGATGCTCGCGCCGCCACGTCGCGCCAAAGGCGTCGCTTTCATCCATGGGACCGCCATAAAAAAAATTGCTGGCAATGCCGCCATCGGCGTACAGCCTGCCTTGAATTTCGCGGGGCGGGAACGCGCCCGGAATGGCGGCGGAGGAGAGCAGAATATTGCTCAAGAGGTCCGTGTCGCCGGTCGCGACCGCTTGGCGTGCGGCGGCCACCGCATCGAAGGCGTGAGCGGTGCCGTTGTCGATGTCGGTGGCTTGAATCAGCAACACGCGCCGTCCGTCGGCGCCAGCTTGCGCGATTCGCTCGGCGAAGTTGAGGTTGACCTGCGCACGCAGGTCGCGCACGAGGCCAGGCACCTCGGCTAAGCTTGCGTTCTCGGGCAAGAAGAAAAATAGGCCGCGGCGCTCCACCCAGTCCGGTTTTGGATTGCGGAAGAGGCGATCGACCGTCTCGTAATCGGCCTGGGTTCCCAAAAAGGCGAATGGCGCTATGAACGCGCCGGTGCTGACGCCGGAAACGCCGTCGAACTTTGGCAGCGCGTTCGCGCCTGGAGCGACTGTTGCCCAACCCAAAAGAAATCCTGCTCCAAACGCGCCGCGGTCGCCGCCGCCAGAAAGCAGGAGAAAATCGAGCGTGGCATTTGGATCGCGCTGCTGGCGCGCGTACAGGGTCCGCACATGATGCTCGATGTCCGAACGATTCTCGTCGGCGGCTTGTTTCATGTCGGCGGCAAACCTTGCCGCCAATTCAGCTTCGGTTTTCGCTTGGCGTTCCGGGAGCTGACCGCTGGCGTTGAACGTGCGAATGCCGAAATAGGCAACGACCAGCAGGAGGATGATCGAGAAGGCGCCGCCAACAAACGAAAGAATGGCAAGGCGCCATGGGCGCGACGGCGTAGGGGTTTTGGAATTTGGCTGCACTTCAGGGTTCACGCGCCAAAAACCTGCAAGCTTAGGCGGGCGCGCCGAGGGCCTTGTCGATGTCGGCAAGGGTCGCCTTCTCGGCGTCGCTTACGCGGACGCCACCAAAACCGAGGAAGGCTCCCTCCACGGAGGCCTGTGCCACTTTCTCGGCGATGCCGCGCAGCCAATCCTTGAAGGCGGCCGCGTCGCCGGGTGCCTTGGCATCGAGGATTGCCGCAACCTTCCGCAGACTTTCGAGCGAGCGCTGGACGCAGTCAGCCGGCTCCGCATCGGCAAAGCGCTTGCGTAGCGCGTTCTGCACCTCGGACATTCCTTCCGATGTCTCAAAATCGGCGATGACGGCCTTGACCAGCGCGTTGGACGCGGGGTCTTGCTTCGATGCGGCGAGCGCCGAACGACTTGCGAAAGCTTCCTTGAGAGTGCCCCAAACGCCGCTGGGGGCAGCCGCTGAGACGGCGATGCCAACCACCATCGAGCTTTCCAAAAGCTCGGTCCACTCCTCGGGCGTGAAGTTCTGTTTGTTCGCCATGGCAGGCTCCTGCTGATCCCTTTGACCGGCTTCACCGGCGCTGCACGTCTTTAGGCGTTCTACTGACAGAAATAGGGGTTGCGCATGGCTGGTAGGTCCAAGGCACGCCTGCAAGCTGCGCCAGCGCGCATCACGCCGAGGGCGGCGCTGAATCCCGGTTTGCCCGCCGCTTGCGTGTCATGGACGAAAAGACGACAGCAAGGTGAGAAAACAAGGCTCGAGCCCGCGCCAAGGCGCGCGACAAATATGATCCCATAGCGGAATTCCCCTGTCCCAACTCGTGCGATAGGCACCTCGACGCAGACCACGAAAACTGTAGCGCAAATAGCATGCTGAGACTATGGGCCTGGCAGCGCTGCGGCAAATCAGGTTTGGCATGTCCGCTTAGGGTCAAAAGCCGCCATGACCCCTCAGGTCGAGCCGGTCCGCATAGTGCCGTTTTCGGACGTGCCGCGAGCTGATCGGCTCGCCGCGACAGCAGCACCTACCGCAGCGGGATCGCCAGCCCGCTCAGATCGCCATTGGCGATCAATCCGACCTGCCGGCCGGACAACCTTAACACGGCGCCCTTTTCATTGCACAGCATGACTTTTCCCCGCGCCGACACACGGCGAGATCACCAGCCGCGTCAGCACCGAATACTGCTATTCGCCAGTCGCCTCGTGAACGATCTCCAGCGAGCCAATCGACGTCTTTGATTAGAAGCGCGTCAGGCTGACGCTCGGCGACACCAATTCTGCACAGGCGATTAAGTTCGCGGGTCACCGCTTCGCGAATCTCCGAATGCCAGTTTCTCCAGAGAACGCGGTGGGGTGGTGATAGTCGGCGAAGATATTGTGGATGCTGGAGAGCGCGTCCGCTAGCTCGACAAGGGCGACGACGGTGAGCGCGATGCGCAACCAGTGATGCTGCGTGGGCGCAGCCGTCGTGTTTTCGGCGGTGGTCATCGGCGTTGCCCCCAGGGTGGGAGCCTTAGAAAAGCTCCTTAAAAAGATACTTCGGCAGAAGCTAGTTTCCGAGAAGCAGTTGGGGAAAGTACTGCGGAGCCGAGGCTGGACCCCTCCCGAAATTCACCACTAGCGTGGACTGCTGAGCCACGGCTGTCCTCATCGGCATTTGCCGACATGACACTCTTTCGTTTTTAGGAGTTGGGTCGCCGCTGGTGTTCAGCTAGAGGCGAGCGCACCTCCGCGGGTCCCTTAGGCGCTTGGACTGCTTTCCGGATTGCCTCGTCGATATGTTGCAACTGTGTGGCGAATTCAGTCCCCAGTCTAATGTAGCTTTCGCGGATCAAGGTGAGCTGGCGCCGGAGCTCCTCATCGGTGGCGCGGAGTCGCATCAACTCGCGTTCCTGAACGCCCACGTGGCTACGGAATGCATGTCGTTCTGCGACAAGGCGTTGAAGTGCGTCCGCTGCGGCGAGGGCCAAGCGTTCAATGTCCCGGTCGGTGTGCAGTTGGCCGATTTGTGTGTCGGGGGCCTTTGCCGCGTCACTCATAGGCCCATGCTTGGCTAAGGATGCTTAAGGTTTGGTTACGCTATTTGTTGGACGGCGTTGGCTTAAAATCCGCGGGGCCCCATCCTTCAAGAGCGGCTGGAACCCAGTACGGAGGGAAGGGATTGTGCCTCGTTACTTTTTTCATTTTGTGTCGGCCGATCATGTCCTCAAGGACACCGATGGGATCGAATTGGCAGGACTTCGTGCAGCTCACGGGCATGCCTTGAGATTAGTGCATCAGATGCGCATCCGTTTACCTGAAGCGAACGATGAATGGCTGATCGAAATCAGCGACGAAACTGGAAAAAGGCCACTCGTGATGCTCCCGTCCTTACGAGGCCTCAGCTTCAAGCGAGTGGGGCGCCGGCCGGCACGCGCCCTAGTGGCAACGATCTCTTCACCCGGAGGACATAAAAAAGGAGATTGAAAACGAGGGCTGTAAGTGCGTTGGCTCAAAGCCATCTTGGCTACTCTTGGCACACTCACTTTGCTGCTGGTTAGCAGTGTGATCGCTGTCGCTTCGGAGCTTTCGCGTGCCTCGATCTCCATGAGTAATGAGACAATCGACGGAACCGACGCGGACCGCCCATCAAGAAATTCGAGCAGTCAAGCTAAGTCGGAAACAAAGCCAAGGCCCGACAGGTTGCTGGATCAAGGAGCCCTCTGGACCCCTGACGATGCCGGCGAGGCGTACGATCTGTCAGGCCCAAATGAAGACGACCTACTTCCTGAAGGTCCAGTCGAAACGCGTGTGCCGTGAGAGGAAATGCCTCGCAGCACGGCGACGAAAATTGCGAATCCTTTGCTGCTGGATGCCCACGAATAACGGCGACGCGCTCGGCGGCACCTAAGCCAGAAAAGAAGAAGCCCCGACGGGGGGAGACGGGGCTTCTTCGGTTCCTTGGGGGGAACGATGATGGGGAGGGACTCCCCTCAAACAAATGGCTAGCACCGTTAGACGCAGCCGAATTCCGGCAATTTGTCTCAGCCTTAACTCCCGAGATTACGGAAGAGCCCCCCTTTCTACCTGAACCAGGGGGCCTCGGAACCGCTTGCCGCTGGCCTTCTCCTGCGGCAGGGTGGACCCCTTGATCTTTCCCTAGAGGCGGGCCTGGACCTGCAAAATGTGAAAAAAGTCGCGGTGGCTAGCTCCTGAGCCACAGCGCGACCTTTAGTGTGGAGAGGAAGCAGATGAAACGAATGAGCCGACTCCTCTGTGCCGCCGCCGTCGTATCGATGGCCGGTACAGCCGTATCCGACGCGTACGCGCAGTCGACTAACGGTGCATTATTTACCTACCCCCTGCGAGGGCAAACGCTGGAACAGCAAAATGCGGATCGCGCCGCCTGCAATGACTGGGCGGTTGCCCAAACCGGGTATGATCCTGCTTTTGTATATGCAGCTCAGCAAGCCGGGGTACCACAGCGAACTATCTCCAATGTTACGCGTAGAATGGTCACTCCTGGCGGGATAGGCGGAGCCAGGGGGAACGCCGAGGTCCGCCGCCTCAATGCCCTCTATGACGCGTATCTCAGAGCCGGACAGGTCTGTCTAGAGGCCAGAGGCTACCAGGTTTCAAGATAGGAGCGAGCCGATGCGAATCTCGATCTCTAAAGTTTGCGTGGGGCTCGCTTTTCTATGCATGGTCCCAGCTACTGGCTTCACTGCGGAGAAGTCTTATGTCTGCGCGATCAACGAAGTGTATGAGTGTGTGGCGGTGACTGGATGCAGCCGCATTTCTCTCGAGGATGCCAATCTGGTGGGGATCATGCTCATCGACATGGAAAAGAAGCAGCTGCGCACAGCCCCACTGGGTGGAGAACCTGGTGCGGCCGATATCGAGAGTGTGGCTGTGACCGATAAGGCCATCCTCCTCCACGGTACAGGCAAGAAAGACACCGACAGGACCTGGAGCGCCGTCATATCGTTGGAAACGGGCAATGTGACCGCTGGCGTATCCACCCTCAATTCGTCGCTTTCTCTGTTGGGGAAATGCACAGCCCAACCTTGATGCGTTGGACGAAGGCACAGTATGGCCGATGGTTCCCCACGCAAGGTCGGAGCCAACCGCTACTTACCAATCTCGATTTATGAGTACACGGCCTAGATCAGGGTCGCAAGCTTGGGGCCGATTTGCTGAGCCTCGCCATAGGTACGCCATCTAGGGCGTGTACTTATAAACCGACAGCCAAATGCTGACTTGGATGTGCCGCCCAAAGTCCGTTATTGGGGGTAACGCGGACATGGCGCGGACTTGTCAGCATGTCCGCTAATGACGCCTTGGCTTGTCTCGTCGCGCCTCAGTCCTTGTCGCTACGCAGTTTCCAGTTTCTGGGCCTTCGTGACCGCCTTCCGGATCACATGCGGATCGGGCATGTCGACGATGGTGAATTCCGGCTCGTCGCCGGCGCTGTAGATCTGGATAGTCCCTACCCCGAGGATGCGATTGATGAACCCTTGCGCGATACTTATTGAACGGATGTTTTTGAGCGACATCGCGGTGCGGTCCTTGCTCAAGATGCCCCGCTCATACATGAGTTCGCTGTCGGTGACGGTGAGCGCGGTGGAGCGCGTCTTGATGTACCAATACAGCAGGATGATGATGCCGATGCCGAAGGCGACGATCAGCAGGGCGGAAAGCTCATACAGGAGTTTGCTGTCGCTGGAGCGCAGGATGAAGATGCCAATGCCAAGGGCGGCGATCAGCAGGACGTAAAGAATGAACCAGAAGGGATGCGCCCGGAACATCGCCGGATGCGCCTCGTAAATCACCGTTCCCGGCATCGTCTGTCCCTCATCCATCTTGGGGTCTCGCGGACCTTAGTCCGGGCGCTTTCGCCTGAAAAGCGGAGATATACGCGCCAAACGACGCGTGTGGAGGGCTGAACACCGTGACGCCAAACAAAAAGGCGTCCAACCAGTGGGAACTGATCGGACGCCAGAAGCGCGTTTTTTTCGCGCGGCGCGCCGGGAGGGAAAACCGGCACACTAAGCGGGCACATCTCGGCTAGACGGGGGGCACTACCGATGTGTGTGATGTGGCCGCTTGATAGCCATTCAACCTCGCACCTTGTTACAGTTTGATGACAGGAGTTAGCGAGGACGAACGCGGAATGCTGCTTCCACTTTGGCAGGCGATAGGCTAGAGTGAATCGCGCAAAAGATTAAACAGTGGAGGAAACCATGCGCCAAACTTTGATTAGTTTTGTGGTGGGGGTAAGTTTGCTGTTAGGCGCGCTCGCGACCACATTCGTGCCGACGTCTGCTTCCGCGCAGCACCATACCCGGTACGGCCACTATTACCACCAAGGCCACTATTACCCTTACCGCTATAACGGCCACTATTACAATCATCGCGGCTACTATCATCACCATTATCGCTATTACTAACACCTGCCGGGTATTGGCGTAGGGAATTCCAGCTTTCCGCTTGGGGTAAGGCCGCAGTGCATGCTGCGACCTTTTCCCTTTTCCGGCCCCGGTCCGAGTACGTAGTACGTCAAATACGGCCCTTTTGAACTACCGTCGTACTGCCTTGGCACAAAGCAGACACGGATGTCCGCTTTTGGGGTCAAAGCGGACATTGACCAACCGCTGCTTACCAGCTGCCGATATAGGCCTTTGCGAATTCTTCAGTCGGCGTCGGATAGGCCCCGACATAGGATGGGCCGCTCATTCCTGGCCGTCCGCCCATCGCACAAGCGCTCCGCGAATGGTCGCGCGTGCCCCGCTGCGGGAATATCCGTCTTGCAACAGCAACTTTAAGAATCGGGCAAGGCCTGGGGCGCGCTGGCATACGCGAGCGATTGACCGTTCGCGTCACGCACAACGAGTCCGCCCGCTATCGCCTCAACGCGCCATGGTGCTGGGAAGCGCCTCATACGAGGTCTATATCAGGCGACAACCCGCCGACCGCCACCACCACCACGAATGCAGTAGGCACGGCGAATGTATGCGGGCGGCATAGACCTCGCTTCGGACAGGCTCGACGGCAATGCGCCATGTCGTGTCCCACCACTCGACCAGTGCGGCGGCAGTGGCGAAGAACAGCACCATCGCCGCTATGACCGCGAATCCGGCAAGCACGTACCGTGGTGTCCCTAGGTTAGGTCTTGCTACCGCGCTGTTTGCGCTTTGGCGAGAGCGTGTCGGCGTCTGTGTCCGCAAGGTGATACAGGTGCATTACGTGGTGGATGATGGGCGCGAGGATGAGGCCACTGACGCCAATTAGCAACAGCCCCGAATAGAGTGCGTAGAAGCCCTCGAACAGTTTCCCGCCATCGCTTTTGGGCTCGACGTAAGGCCCCATCCCACCAAGGATCATGGCCGCATGGCTGAAAGTATCGAGCCAGCGTAAGCCTTCGAAATAGCGGTAGCCCAGCATACCCACGAAGAGCGAGGCGACAATAAGCGCAAGCCCAATCGCGATGTTAATGGCGAGACGCTTGGCGAATAGCGCACTCATGTCGAGGCCTTGGTGCAGGGAATCGTCTCATGGCAGAGATTTCCGCCGAAGCTGGGGTTACACCCGTAACCACTCCTCAATCAACCGCTCTAGTTCACGCTCAAGCCCAGCCTTGGCACTATACCGCTTCATCATGTTGCGGTAAGCGGTCCCGCGTCACGTCCGCCGGTCTCAAGGCGTTGGTGTTGAGGTTGGCGATGCGATGAAGCGCCACGAACCTCGCGCGCGCCGAGTTGACCTAGCTCAAAGCGCCCCGGCGCTCTAACACCCATACTTGCTCCGGGGTGGGCTTTCGGTTCGCCAGCCGCACGGCGTCCATGGCTCCGCCGCCAGATAGGAGGCTAGTCATGTCAACACGTCGAAAGATTGCAGTGGAATGGAAGCCGATAGAGACAGCCCCTAAGTATCTAATACAGAGATCCGAGTTAGTCCCAGGATTTCTGGCGGCAACAAACCACGTACTTGAACCAGCCCAAATGCCATCGGCCCGCTGATAGGCAGAAAGGGTCTCGCGCAACGCAACGATCACCTGCCCCCTAGCGGACGATTATCGCCGGTTTTGTAGCCAGTGGAGACTCGAAACCCGGGCCTGGAAAACTGTATGCGCCGGCATAGCGACAAGCTGACCAACACCTGTATCGCGTGTTGGTCCTAACAGGCCAAGTCACCCAAGCCGAGGTGGATCTTAGGAGAGCGGCACTCGGCCGCTAAAGTCCGCCGAGCACCATCATAGAAAGGGGCCGGCGCGAGGCCGCTCTCCTACATCTCCTGACGTCAACGTCGTCGGCGTTTCCGCGCTTTAGCCACTCAGCAATAGCCATGTCCGCTATTGGCACTAAGCGGACGATCACACCACGTTGCTATGACGTCGGCTTCTGACCCAATGTATGGACCTGGCGTGCATGAGGTCTTCGGCGATGGCGTCATTGATGCGGGAGAGGCCAAGGAGCACGAACGGCGTTTTTCGCATTGTCATCATCGTTGTTGCAGCGTTTTCAATCTGGCAATTCTCGGACGGGTTTTTGTTGGCCTGGAAAACGCTGGCAGAACCTACAGAGGCGCGTTGGTTCAACGTGCTCTCCGCGTCGGGTGAAGGGGTGCTCGGGCCAGTTCTAGCCCTCTCCGCCATTGCTCTGTCGGCAGCGAACCAGCGACTGCTTCTCGCAGCAATTCTGGCGATTTTGGCGGTGGTGATATACGTCGCGCCATTCGCCGCGTTTTTCATCGCAATTATGATCTATGGGTTCTGACGTCAGTTTTTGGCACGAAACAGACCAGCCGGACAGCGCGCGCGATATCCGCTTTTGGCACAGTAATTTGCGTCCGCTCATGACCCAAAGCGGACATGTCCGGATCAGCTCTGCGGGCGGGCGTTCGGAAAGAAGAGCTGCTGCCCATCGATCTTGTAGTTTGCGATGGCAGCCTGTCCTTCTGAACTAACAAGCCAATCTATGAAGGCCTGTCCCTCCTTCGCCTTCACATTGGGATGCTTGGCCGGATTGACGAGGATCACGCCGTATTGGTTGAACAGCTTGTCGTCGCCTTCGACGAGGACCTTGAAGTCATCCTTGTTGGCGAAAGCCAACCAGGTGCCCCGATCGGTCAACGCGTAAGCCTGTTTCCCTACCGCCGTGTTCAGGGTAGCGCCCATGCCAGAACCGGTCTCGAGATACCAGCTTCCGCTCGATGCTTTCGGATCTACGCCTGCCTCTTCCCATAATTTGAGCTCGGCCTTGTGGGTGCCTGAGTCGTCTGCCCGGGAGGCGAATGGCGCCTTCGCTTCGGCAATTTTCTTGAGGGCTTCTGGTGCTTGCTTCAAGCCTGCGATCTCGGCCGGGTCAGCCGCGGGACCCACGAGGATGAAATCGTTGTACATGACTGGGTAGCGCTTCACGCCCCATCCATCCGCCACGAATTTCTCCTCATCGGGCTGTGAATGGACGAGCACCACGTCCCCGTCGCCATTCTCAGCGTTCTTCAGTGCTTGACCCGTACCTACCGCGACGACCCGAATCTCGATACCCGTCTTCTTGGTGAAGAGTGGCAGTATGTGCTCGAACAGGCCTGAATTCTGGGTGGAGGTGGTCGACTGGACGATGATGAATTTGTCGTCCGCGCGTGGGGCTAAGGGAGCCAGCCCTAGAAGCACGAGACTTAAGAGCGCGAGCTTCAGAAAATGTCGTCTTGCAAGGACTACCGACACGAGCTTGTTCTCCTCTGTCAGATTACGAGACCGCCGGCGACGAAGGCCCGAGCGACATCGCTCTCGGGCTCTCTGAAAAAGCACGAAGCCGGCTGATGCTCGATCAATGTGCCATGATGCAAGAAGATAACTTCTTGGGCGAGCCTGCGTGCCTGACCCACGTCATGGGTTACGACGATGACCTTGATGCCGCGGCGCTGGGCGTCGAGGAGCAGCCTCTCGATGGCGAGAGTGGAGGCCGGATCTAGGCTCGCTGTCGGCTCGTCCAGAAACAGGACATCCGGATCGAGACTCAGCGCACGCGCCAGGCATAGCCGCTGCTGCTCACCGCCGGAAAGCACGCGCGCCGGCGTGGAGGCGCGGCCCTCAAGCCCGGCAAGCTGCAAGGCTTGGTGCGAGCGATAGTGGCGCTCGCTGCGCGCGACGCCCCGCAAGCTAAGCGCATAGGCGATATTCGCCGCGGCGGTTCGGCGGAGCAGCACCGGCTTCTGGAACACCATGGCTTGACGCTGCCGCATCTCGCCGTTCATCGGCACTCCGGCCCAGAGGATTTCGCCGGCGCTTGGAGCAATAAGCCCGTGGATCAATCTAAGCAGGAGGCTCTTGCCCGCGCCGTTCGGCCCCATGATCACGCTGATGCCCGGATCCTCGACGATCAGGTCGATTTGGTTGATCAGTCGCCCCGCTCGCGACTCAAGGGACAGCCCCCTGAGCTCGAGCGGCAATATCCCGTTGGCGGAGCGCGCTCCGTTCGCCGAGGCCGCGAGCGATCTTGGCTTATCAAGCATAGGCAAAATGGGAGGCGATTCTCCGGATCCCCATAAGCGCCATATTAATGGCAAGGGCAATGGCAAGAAGGATCATGCCCAAGGCTAGTGCGAGAGCAATATTGCCCTTGGAGGTCTCGAGCGCAATCGCGGTTGTCATGGTCCGCGTCACGTGGTCGATATTGCCGCCGACGATCATCACAGCGCCGACCTCGGCAATGGCTCGACCGAAGCCCGCAAGGAACGCCGTGACTAAGCGATAGCGGCCGTCCCACAACAGCGTCGTCACGATGGCCGCGGAAGACGCGCCGAGGGAACGAAGCTGCTCGCGATATTCCTCAAGCAGATCCTCGCAGGTCTGGCGCGTCAGCGCAGCGATGATGGGGGTGATCAATATGACTTGCGCGATGATCATGGCTAGCGGCGTGTAAAGGAGCTGCAGCACCCCCAATGGTCCAGCGTTGGAAAGGAACAGATAGACGAATAGACCTGCCACGACCGGCGGGAGACCCATCAACGCGTTCAACAGTGCGGCCAGAAACCCCCGCCCCGGAAAGCGGTAGACGGCGAGCATGCCTCCTAGGGTGAAGCCAATGAGTGCGGCTATGGCCACCGCGCTCAGCGTCACCTGCAAGGAGAGCGCAACGATTTCGACAAGCTGCGGATCGACAATCGTGATTTGCCGTAGAGCGGCGTGGAAAGCCTCCGGAAGGTCGAGCATGTGGGACCTCAGTTAATTTGAGGGAATCTCTGGCTCGCTCTGCCGGAGATTGGCCGGCGCCCAAAAATGGGGCTGCTTGCCGCTGAAAAGCAAGCGCGCTATCACGATAGGCCTCGTTGTCTTGCCGTCAACGCATTGTGGCAGGTGGAAGAGGAGGCAAGGTGGAGCAAAAGGCCGGGAGCAACGGGGGGCCCGATCGCCCGGCCCGTAGTGTGGGCTCGCGGAAACGTGCGCGGGCCTTCCCCAAGGGGCGCCAGCTCGATGTCGACGCGCTTCGGGAGGTGCGAGAGCTGCTGGGGTCGCGGCCGCGCCGCCCCGATCTCCTGATCGAGTTTCTGCATCTGATCCAAGATCGCTACCACTACCTCTCGGCAGCGCATCTGCGTGCGCTTTGCGACGAAATGCGCCTGCCTCAGGCCGCGGTCTACGAGGTCGCCACGTTCTACTCCCATTTCGATGTCGTGAAGGAGGGTGAGACTCCTCCGCCGGCCACTACCATCCGGGTTTGTGACTCCATCACGTGTGAGCTCAAGGGAGCGGAGGCGCTGCTCGCTGCGCTCAGGGCTAAGACGAACCCATCGGCGGTGCGCGTGCTACGCGCGCCCTGCATGGGCCGATGCGATACGGCACCGGTTTGCGAAATTGGACATCTCCACGTCGATCACGCCACGCCTCGATCCGTGGAGGCTGCACTGCGAAGCGGGGACCGCGAGCCTGAGATCCCCCCGTATCAAAATCTGGCTGCCTATCTGGCGGAAGGCGGCTATTCCGTGCTCGAGAGCTGCCGCGCAGGCAGGCGGGACTTCGATCAAATCGTGAGTGAATTGACCGAGGCCGGCTTAAGGGGATTGGGCGGGGCAGGTTTCCCCACTGGGCGAAAATGGAAGATCGTCCGTGGTTATCCGGCGCCTCGACTGATGACCATCAACGGCGACGAGGGCGAGCCGGGCACCTTCAAAGATCGCTTCTATCTCGAGCGAGAACCTCACCGCATGTTCGAAGGGGCCCTGATCAGCGCCTGGGCGGTCGAGGCCGAGAGGATCTACCTTTATATGCGCGACGAATACCCGGCCGTGCTGCATATCCTAGCGGAAGAGATCGCAGCCCTTGAGGATTCTGGCATCATTCGCAAAGGCCAGATCGAGCTTCGCCGCGGGGCTGGCGCCTATATTTGTGGCGAAGAGTCGGCGATGATCGAGTTGATCGAAGGTAAGCGGGGCTACCCGCGCAATCGTCCGCCGTATATTGCAGAGGTCGGCCTGTTCGGCCGCCCGACTCTCAATCAGAATGTTGAGACGCTTTATTGGGTGCCGGAGATCCTGGCCAAGGGTGCAAAGTGGTTCGCGGATCAGGGCGTCAACGGCGCCAAAGGTCCCCGCTCCTGGTCCGTATCGGGTCGGGTGAAGAAGCCGGGCGTGATCTTGGCGCCGGCCGGGGTGACCGCGCGCGAGCTGATCGAGCGCGCGGGCGGCATGGAGGACGGTCACATCTTCAAGGCCTACCTGCCTGGGGGCGCCTCTGGCGGAATCCTGCCCGCAAACCTCGCGGATCTACCACTCGATTTCGGAACTCTCGACAAATACGGCAGTTTTGTTGGCAGCCATGCCGTCGTTGTCTTCTCTGACGGCGACGATATCGCTGCTGTGGTCCTGAACCTGCTCCGATTTTTCAAAGATGAATCCTGCGGCCAATGCACACCCTGCCGCGTCGGGTGCGACAAGGCGGTTGCTTTGCTCGAAAGGCGGGAGTGGGACGCAGAGTTGCTCAATGAGCTTGCCCAGGCGATGCGCGATGCGTCGATCTGCGGCCTGGGGCAGGCGGCTCCTAATGCCTTCATCACGGCGCTGGAGCATTTCACGAGGAACCCGCCCGCACCGAGGCAGCGGGGCAGCCAGATCGGTACTAGAGCGGACGGAAGCGCGAACGATTAGCGAGTTTGACAAGGAACATGCGGACATGACTGACAAACTCCTTTTCACCATCGACGGAAAAGTCGTGGCTGCCCGGCCCGGCGAAACCATATGGCAAGTCGCTCAACGTGAGGGCATCGACATCCCGCATCTGTGCTGGCTGCCAGAGCCCGGCTACCGCGCCGATGGCAATTGTCGCGCTTGTATGGTCGAGATCGAAGGCGAGCGAGTACTGGCAGCCTCCTGCATCCGCAAGGCCACGCCCGACTTGGTGGTGAAGACGGCGACCGATCGGGCCGTGAAGGCGCGCCGCATGGTCATGGAACTCCTGCTCGCCGATCAACCGCCGCGAGAGGATTCGCCTGACCGCGTGTCCCCATTCTGGCATTGGGCCGAAGTTCAGGGGATCGATAGCTCCCGCTTTCCTGCCCATGGCATTCCGCACCCCGACCTTTCCCACCCGGCAATGGCGGTCAACCTCGATGCCTGTATCGACTGTGGGCTTTGCGTTCGCGCCTGTCGAGAGGTTCAGGTCAACGATGTGATTGGCATGGCTTTCCGCAACATCGGGGCGAAGCCCGTATTCGACTTCGACGATCCTATGGGTTTGTCCACTTGCGTCGCTTGCGGAGAGTGCGTTCAGGCGTGCCCAACGGGCGCGCTGATGCCGAAATCAATCGTCGATCCGATCACCCAGCACGGCAGCCGGGAGGTCGACCGGGAGGTTCACTCGGTCTGCCCCTATTGCGGCGTGGGCTGTCAGATCAGCTACGAGATTAGGGACAACCACATCGCCTTCGTGCAGGGCCATAATGGACCCGCCAACGAGAATCGGCTGTGCGTAAAGGGACGCTTCGGGTTCGACTATGTGAACAACCCGCAGCGGCTGATGATGCCGCTGATCCGGAAGCCCGGCCTACCGAAGCGGCTTGACGTCGATCCCTCCAACCCATTCACTCATTTCCGCGAGGCGAGCTGGGAGGAGGCTCTCGATTTTGCCGCGAATGGACTTGCAGGCGTGGCCGAGAAGCATGGCAACGAGGCGATTGCGGGCTTCGGCTCGGCGAAATGCTCGAACGAGGAAGCTTATCTGTTCCAGAAGCTGATCCGGACGCGGTTTCGCAACAACAATGTCGATCACTGCACGCGGCTCTGTCATGCATCGTCGGTCGCCGCGCTCATCGAGGGCATCGGTTCCGGGGCCGTGACCGCGACCTTCAATGAGGTCGAGCACGCCGACGTCATCATGGTCATCGGCGCCAATCCCACGGAGAACCACCCAGTGGCCGCGACCTTCTTCAAGCAGGCGGCCAAACGTGGGGCCACCCTAATCGTCATCGATCCGCGGGGCGTGGCGCTCCGCGAGCACGCCAACTACATGCTGCAATTCAAGCCCGCCAGCGATGTGGCGCTGCTCAACGCCATCATGCACGTGATCGTCGAGGAGGGTCTCTACGACGTGCAGTATCTACAGGCGTATACCGAGGACTTCGAGCGCCTGAAACAGCACGTGACGAGCTACAGTCCCAAATCCGTGGCTGATTTCTGCGGCATCGATGCCAAGACCATCCGCTCGGTCGCACGAATCTTCGGTCGCGCCGAACGCGCCATGATCTTCTGGGGCATGGGTATTTCCCAGCATGTGCACGGCACGGACAACGCGCGCTGCCTTATCGCGCTTGCCTTGATGTGCGGCCAGATCGGCAGACCCGGCACCGGCTTGCATCCCTTGCGCGGTCAGAACAACGTGCAAGGCGCTTCCGATGCCGGTCTCATTCCCATGTTCTATCCGGACTACGCCGACGTTAAGAGCGACCTCGTCCACAAGAAGTACGAGGAGCTCTGGAAGGCACCGCTGTCCACGAAGACCGGTCTCACCGTGGTCGAGATTATCAACGCGGCGAACGCGGGCGAAGTAAGAGGGATGTACATCATGGGCGAGAATCCGGCCATGTCGGACCCCGATCTCGACCACGCCCGGGCCGGCCTCGCCAAGCTTGAACATATGGTCGTGCAGGACATCTTTCTGACCGAGACGGCGATGCTCGCAGACGTCGTGCTGCCGTCCTCGGCATGGCCGGAAAAGTCAGGCACCGTGACGAACACGAACCGGCAGGTGCAGATGGGCCGCAAGGCGCTCGATCTACCAGGCGACACTCGCGAAGATCTTTGGATCACGGTCGAGTTGGCCAAAAGGCTCGGCCTCCAGTGGAGCTACAAACACCCATCGGAAGTCTTCGCCGAGATGAAGCTTGCAATGCCCTCTCTTGACAACATCACCTGGGAGCGCCTGGAACGGGAATCCTCGATCATGTATCCGTGCCCCGCACCGGATCACCCGGGCGAGGCGATCGTCTTCGGGGACGGCTTCCCGACCAAGACCGGACGCGCGAAACTCGTGCCGGCCGATGTGCTGCCTCCTGCCGAGGTGCCGGACGAGGAGTATCCATTGGTGCTGATAACCGGGCGTCAGCTCGAACACTGGCACACGGGGGCCATGACCCGCCGCGCGGACGTGCTCGACCAGCTCGAGCCTGGACCGACCGCGAGCCTGCATCCGGCGACGCTGGGACGCTTCGGTGTTGCGCCAGGTCAAAACATGCGTGTGACCACCCGCAGGGGGACCATCGAACTTGCCGCCCGAGCTGACCGAGGTATCCGGGAGGGGGTGATCTTCATCCCGTTTGCCTATGTCGAGGCGGCGGCGAACATCCTCACCAATCCGCAGCTTGATCCTATCGGGAAGATTCCCGAGTACAAATATTGCGCCGTGAAGATCGAGGCGGCGCAGGGACACGAACGCGCGCCGACAGAGCGAAGTCTGAACGTGACAGCTTCTGGTCTGTAGCCTTAACTTAACAGAATGGTATCGACCAACCGTGTCGTCGGCGTCATCCTCGCCGGCGGTAGATCAAGCCGGATGGGGGGTGGCGACAAATGCCTGTTGCCGCTCGGTGGCAGACCGGTCCTCGCCACCGTCCTCGCTCGTTTGAAGCCCCAGGTCTCTGACCTCATTATCAATGCGAACGGGGACGCGTCCCGCTTTGCAGATTTTGGTTTTCCGGTCATCGCCGATACCGTCGGGGGTCTTGCCGGACCGCTTGCAGGGGTTCATGCAGGGCTTGAATGGGTAAAGGCAAACGCCCCTGGCGTGGGCTACATCGTGACAGTTGCGAGTGATACCCCGTTCTTCCCCTCTGATCTGGTTCACCGATTTCTCGCCGAGTTGAAGGAACACCCGGCTCTGTTGGTCGCGACGTCGGAGGAAGGCGTGCACCCGGTCGTTGGGCTTTGGCCCGTCGCGATGGCCCCTCAGCTTGAGGATTCGCTGGCGCAGGGCATGCGAAAGGTCGGCGCCTGGACCAAACAGCACGGGGCCCGCGAAGTATTCTTCGCGCCAGTCGAGATCGGCGGGAGGCATGTCGACCCCTTCTTCAATATCAACCGACCAGAGGATCTCGCCGAGGCGGGCGCCCTCTTGCAGGCGGCTTCTCCATGATAACACCTCTCTTTGGCGTGGTTGGTTGGAAGAATTCGGGCAAGACGACGCTCATGGTCGGCCTTGTCAGCGAGCTCACACGACGCCATTACGCCGTTTCAGTAATCAAGCACGCCCATGCCAGTTTCGAGATCGATCATCCCGGCCGCAACTCCTTCAGGCTGCGCGAGGCCGGCGCGCACGAGGTAGCATTGTCGTCCCCACTGCGCTTCGCCCTGATGCGCGAGCTCCGCGATGCTCCCGAGATGGCGTTCGAGGAAGTCCTCGACTGTGCCGGCCCTGCCGATCTTATTCTGATAGAAGGCTATAAACGCGAGGTCTTCCCAAAGATCGAAATACGAAGAGACGGTGCGACGTCCAGAGAGTCACTGCACGGGACAGCGCCTCAGATCGTCGCGATTGCGTCCGATCATCCGGATATTGAGAGTGATCCGTTGCCCTCCTTCCACCTCGAGGACATTGCAGAGATGGCAGACTTCATCGTCGCCTATCTTGGGCTCCGGCAGCCATGACGGCCAAGCTGATAGACGATTGCTTCGTCCTCGATAGGGACCGGATCCCTCATCACGAGGCCCTTGCCATTCTCAGGTCCAGGGTGAGTCCCGCAGTGGAGGGCGAAGAAGTTCCACTGGCTGAAGCCGCCGGACGCTTTCTCGCCGAGGCGATCGTATCGCCTCGACCCATTCCGGCCCACGACAATGCAGCGGTCGACGGCTATGCCTTTGCCCATTCCGCTTACAACAAAGAGGAAGGCGCAAGTTTGATCGTGGCGGGCGAAGCCTCGGCAGGCCATCCGTTCCAAGCCGTTCCCCCGCCGAATAGCGCGGTCCGCATTTTTACAGGCGCCGTCATGCCGAGCGGTCTCGACACTGTGGTGATGCAGGAAGACGCGCGCCTCGAGCAGAAGGGAAATGCGCGTTGGGTGCATATTCCCCCCGGGCTGAAGCAAGGCGCCAATCGCCGGATTGCCGGGGAGGACTCCAAGCCAGGCGACATGCTGGTGGAGGTCGGCACACCACTCCGCCCGCAGGAAGTGGCGACGGCAGCCGCAACCGGGCTTGATCGACTTCGCTGTTATGCGCCCCTCAAGGTTGCCATTGTCTCGACCGGGGACGAGATCCTGCGGCCTGGCGAGGCCTTCGCACCTGGCAAGGTCTACGACGCCAATGCGGCGATGCTTAAGGGTCTCATCCGAGCGGCAGGAGCAGAGGCGGTGGACCTAGGCATCTTGCCGGACAACGCCGAACTCGTTCGCGCTGCTCTGTTCGACGCAAGCCGAAGATACGACGCGGTCGTGATCTCAGGCGGAGCGAGCCAAGGCGCTGAGGATCATGTCGTGCGCAGCATCGATGCGCTTGGCAAGCGCCACCTTTGGCAGATCGCCATAAAGCCTGGAAGGCCGATGAGCTTCGGTCAGATCGGCGACTGCGTCGTGCTGGGACTCCCCGGCAATCCGGTTGCGGTCTTCGTCTGTTTCTTGATCTATGTGAGGCCGGTGTTGACTAGGCTTGCGGGCGGCGTGTGGCCAGAGCCCGTGTGCTTTCCTTTGCCCGCATCATTCGCGCAAAAAAAGAAGGTAGGGCGGCGCGAATTCTGGCGCGCAAGGCTAACGAGAGGGTCTGGTGGACGGCTGTCGGTAGCCAAGTTCGCCCGTGATGGATCTGGGCTGATCTCGTCTATGCGCGAAGCAGACGGCTTGATCGAGGTCGCCGAGGGTGTGAGCGAAGTCAAGGAGGGTGATATGGTTGACTTTATTCCCTTCACTGAGTTCGGACTGCCGCCGTCTTGACACTCAGGCGACGTGGCTGGTCAATTCTCCGCTAATGCGATGCGGATGAGTGAAGACCTCAAAGCCGTCCTTTCGGGCGATGGCTACCAGAGTCATGCCGGCGGCATCCGCCATGCGCACCGCCAAGGCCGTGGGAGCCGAGACGGCGACGATTATCGGGCCTCCGATGGCCGCTGATTTTTGCACCATCTCGACTGAGACGCGGCTGGTCAGCACGATAATACCTTGTTGAGGCGTGACAGCCTCGCGCACGAGTGCACCAGCGAGCTTATCGAGGGCATTGTGGCGGCCAACGTCCTCCCGCACGGCGACTAGGTCGCGGGCCGGCTCCCAGAAGCCTGCCGCGTGCACCGCACGGGTCTCGTGGTTCAGCGTCTGTTGCGGAAAGAGCGAGTTTACCGCCGTCATGATTTGATTCGGCGTGAAAACAAGACCTTCGCCCACAGAAGGCGGTGGACGCATAGCCTCGAGCAAACTCTCAATGCCGCAAAGCCCGCACCCCGTTGGGCCTGCCATCTTTCGCCGGCGTCCCAGAAACTCGGCGGCGTGCGGTGCCTTCAGCCAGATCCGCAGCTCGATGCCGACATCCTCCTCGACGATCTCTACGCTTTCGATCGCATCGCTCGATGAAATCACGCCCTCGGTAAGGCTGAATCCGACGGCAAAGTCCTCGAGGTCCTGTGGCGTCGCCATCATCACCGCATAGGATGCAGTGTTGAAGGTGAAGGCGACCGCCGTCTCTTCGGGAATCGCGCGTTCGCTGCGGATTTCACCGTCGGCGTGCCAAACGGAGCGGCGAACGCGAACAATAGGACGAGCCAACTTTTTTCCCTTCTGACAATAGTCGCCGAGGCTAGTCGTTCCTCTTTGAGCTTACCAGCCAGCCTCAGGTTGGGAATTCGCGTTGCGAATCTGGGAACTCGTGACAACAGATGTCTGCTTCTAGCGCATTCGGACCAGGACGACGTTTGCGCTGCCGGGTCGCTAAAGGACGCCCGATAGCACCCGATCAGCCACCGATCGACACCTTTCTCCCACAGTCGGCACATAAGCCTTTGAAAAAAAAGTAATAAAATGGTGGCCCCGGCGTGATTTGAACAAGCGACCCTCAGATTAAGAAGCTGCCACCTTTCGTTGTTCTGATTGGGCTTTTTGCCAATCGTGCTGCATTTATGCTGCACTCCCCTGCAGCACCGCGCGGGGGAAATTCTTGCAGCAACGCGCTGTACGACGGTAAGGAGCAGCATGACAAAGGGAAAAACCCGCGTGAGGGAGCACGTCGTCGCTGACATGAGCTTCCACTATTTGGGCTACATCATCGCATCGGCCGGATTCACGCTCCAGACGATCCAGTCGGATTATGGATATGACCTAGCGTCTACACGTTTGACTCAGACGGGCAGCACGAGAATGGGAACATGTTCTTCGTCGGAAGCGCCACTGCTTCTGACGTAGGAAGCACCCTGCTTCTGACGTAGGAAGCGGGTTTCTGTTTTTTGTGCTTTCGCTTTTGAAAGCGGGTGCCATCCCATTTCAGGAAGTCGTTTGTCGGAGGCTCGAAGAGACCGCCAGCG
Source organism: uncultured Alphaproteobacteria bacterium (assembly GCA_963839245.1). Classification (GTDB taxonomy): domain Bacteria; phylum Pseudomonadota; class Alphaproteobacteria; order Rhizobiales; family Methyloligellaceae; genus Methyloceanibacter. The sequence continues at coordinate 81,734 of CAWIUJ010000006.1, forward strand.
CTTGCCCCGCTGGTCTGTCCCTTCTCGGTTAAGCGCCATAGCGGAGCTCTGCCCTTGCCGTCGAGACCAAGCGAACCATGTGCGGCCAGGGCGATGAACCCGTAGTGATGAAGCTCCCTGAACCACTTGCCAATATTGCTTTGACTTCGACCTCAACTCCTTGACTGCGTCACGGTATGAGACATAGGCCGTGTTCCGGTCCTTCGGGACACGACGCTTCAGTGCCACGTACAGGCTCCTCGCGCCGTGAGACATGGCCCTCCATGCCCGACTGTCGAGCGTGGAGACTAGAAGCGGCACGAACTGCGGCAGGCGGCCCTTGTCCCTCTTCATGGCGAGCCCTCATGGGCTGAGTCGCTTTCGCCAGCGGGCGGTCGATCTGGACGGTTCTCCTTGTAAGGTGGAAACGGAGTGGGCCTTCCTTCACGCAGAGCTTTGCCGCCTTCTCGATGTTGACCGTGGTGCGATGCATGCCGGTGTTGGCGTCGATGACTTCGACCATGCCGGTGATGCCCTCGGCGAGCAGAGCACGAGCAAGATCACAAGTCGCGGGCGACCCGAACGGCCTGGGACTTCCCACGTGGCCGGTGTTCACAAACGGCTCGCCGGTGTACCTACAGCAGGACATCTCCAGCGTGACCTTGAACGAAACGCAATATAGAACCAACAATCACTGCGACTTCTGGGATCCGCGATTACGTTTCCCACCACCTAGTATGAATACCGGCGGCTGCGTCCCACAGTTGGACGCAGCCGTGCCCGGGCACTTTATGGAGTGGCGTCTTTACGGCGCCACTCCATTACTTTTTGCGGCGTCACTCCATGACCTTGACCAAGTAAGGTTGGCGCGCGACTTCGAGCGAAATCCTTCGTCCGCAGTGTACCGATCGGCCGTCGCGGCGGCCTCCGTTAGCGCGGCACGGCGGCCTTGCACCGGCACGAAACCCCATCGATGAAGGCATCGACCGACGCATCGAAGGCCGCGTCGCGGTCGAGCGCCTTGAAGGCCGGTATGAGTGCCTGCGTCGCCGGGTAGGCGAGCGGGTCGAGCGCCCGGAGCTCGGCTTCGTCCTCGTCGCTGATCGGGCGAAGCAGCCCTTCGGCCTCCGCCAAGCCATAGCCGAGAATGAACGCGTAGAAGGCGAGCCCAAGTCCGGCCGCCTCGGCATCGGTGAGCCCGGCACTTCGCAGCGCGCGGTAGACCACCTCGCTCGAAGCATGATCGGCAGGTCCCGTTGCGTGGAAGCGGAAGTGCAGGTGGAAGAGGCGTGGGTGACGGTGGGCAAGATCCCGGTAGGCCACGGCGACGTGGCGTAGATCGGCGCGCCAGTCGGTGCTGGGGAGCGGCAGCTCGACGGTGGCCAAGGCGCGATCAGCGATCCGCCGCAACAGCTCGTCCTTCGATCCGAAATGATGCAGGACAGTCATCGGGTCGACGCCGATTTGCACGCCGAGCTTGCGCACGGAAAAACCGATCTCGCCGTCGTGCGACAGCATGTCGAACGCCGCATCCAGGATCGCATTTCGGTCAAGGCCCCGCGGTCCGCGCGGGCGGGAAATGGCCTTGCGTGCTGCTTGCCTTGACAATTCTACACCGTAGCCAATAAGGTCTTCCCTGTAGCCATACAAGCTAATGGGACCCTGTCAATTGTTTGCCTCCCGAATAGCGATTGCCTTGAACGGAGTGAACCCGAAGGCTCGGCTGCTGCTGCTCTGCGCCCGCATCGGCTATACGCCCCACACGAGCTTCCAGCGCTAATTGGACGGCCCTCGGGTCACGCTCTGCTGGAGGTCTATCGGTGACTAATCAATATCAGACCGCGCAATTGAAAGAGCTCGACGCTCTTCACCATCTGCATCCCTTCACGACTCACAGTTCGCTCCGGGCAGTGGGTGCGCGCGTCATTGTGCGCGGCGATGGGCCCTATATCTGGGACAGCGAAGGCAAGCGCGTGCTGGACGGCATGGCGGGACTGTGGACCTGCAACGTCGGATATGGGCGCAAGGAGCTCGCGCAAGCGGCTTACGACCAGATGGTCGAGCTTCCCTTCTACAATACGTTCTTCAAGACGACGCATCCCCCTGTCGTGATGCTGTCGCGCAAGCTCGCCGAGCTCGCCCGCGAAAACCTCAACCAGGTTTTTTACGGCTCGTCGGGCTCGGAATCGAACGACACCGCGATCCGCCTGATCCGTCACTATTGGGTGCTGAAGGGCGAGCCCAAGCGGCGCATCATCGTATCGCGCAAGAGCGCCTATCACGGCTCGACCATCGCTGCCGGCTCGATGGGCGGCATGGCCCATGTGCATGCGCACAGCTATCCGGTCTATGAGGGCTTCCGCCACATCATCGATCCCTATTGGTACGGCGAGGCCAAGGACGGCGAAACGCCGGAAGCCTTCGGCCTTCGCGCCGCGCGCGCGCTCGAGGAGGAGATCCTGGCGGTCGGCCCAGAGAACGTTGCCGCGTTCGCCGGCGAGCCGGTGCAAGGCGCCGGCGGCGTCAAGATTGCGCCCGAGAGCTATTGGCCCGAGGTGCAGCGCATCGTCGAAAAATACGGCATTCTTCTCCTTGCCGACGAGGTGATCACGGGCTTCGGCCGCCTCGGCACGTGGTTCGCCTCGCAGCATTACGGCATCCGCCCCGACATCATCACCTTCGCCAAGGCGGCGACGTCGGGCTACATCCCGCTTTCCGGGATCATCGTCCACGACAAGATCGCCGACGCGCTGATGGCGCACGACGACGACTTCAATCACGGCTACACCTTCTCGGGTCACCCGGTGGCGTGTGCAGTCGCGCTGAAGAATCTCGAGATCATGGAGCGGGAGAGGCTCGTCCCGCGCGTCAAGGAGTTCGCTGGGCCGGCACTCGCAAAGATGCTCGCGAAATTCAAGGACCACCCGCTCGTCGGCGAGGTTCGCTCGGTCGGACTTATCGGCGCCATCGAGCTCGTCGCCGACAAGCGGAACCGCCGCCGCTTCGCCGAGCCGGGCCGCGTCGGCCTCATCTGCCGCGATCACTTCTTCCGCGAAGGTTTCATCATGCGTGCCGTGTTCGACACCATGGTGACCGCGCCGCCACTGATCTGGACGCAAGAGCAGTTCGACGAAGCCGAGGCGGTGATCCGCCGCGCGCTCGACCTCACGCTCAGCGATGTCGCCGGGGAGCTTGCCGCATGAGCCGTCCGATCGTCGTCATCCCGGCCTGCACCACGCTGATCGAAGGGTACGTTTTTGACGCCGTGGGCCGCAAATATACCGCCGCAATTGCCGAGGTGGCGGACTGCCAGCCTCTGCTTGTGCCGGTCGGTCCCGGCATGTCCGATATCGGCTCTATCCTCGAAATTGCCGATGCCATCCTGTTGACCGGTAGCCGTTCGAACGTCGCGCCCGAGCATTATGGGGAGGAGACGCCGATCAAGCCGGATGCGCTCGATCCCTTTCGTGACGCGCTGACCCTTCCGCTCATCCGCGCCGCGGTCGAGCGCAAGACGCCGCTATTCGCGATCTGCCGCGGCTTCCAGGAGCTGAACGTGGCGCTCGGCGGCAGCCTGCATCAGGCGGTTCACGACGTGAACGGGCACAAGGACCACCGCGCGCGCTACGAACTTCCGCTCGATGAGATGTACGGCCCCGTCCACACGGTTTCTCTCCGCGGCAAATTGCGCGATTGGGTCGGAAGCGACAAGTTGTTGGTCAACTCTCTGCACTGGCAGGGCATCGCCCGCCTCGCGGACGGGCTGAAGCCCGAGGCCTTCGCCGAGGATGGTCTGATCGAGGCCGTGCGCGGACCGGACGACGCGACGTTCTGCTTGGGCGTGCAATGGCACCCCGAATGGCAACCGAAGTCGAACCCCGTCTCGACATCGCTGTTTCGCCGCTTCGGCGCGGCGGCGAGAGGCGTCGCACCATGACGAACGCACGGCTCACTCTCGACGAGGCGAAAGCCTTCCTCGACGCGAACCCGGCGGTGCATTGGATCGACATCTTCCTGTTCGACATGAACGGCATTGCCCGCGGCAAGCGCATCCGCCGTTCCGATTTGCTCGGTGTCGCCCAGGGTAGCGTCATGATTCCGACCTCGGTCTTCATCATGGACCCGCTCGGCAATTGCGTGGAGGAGACGGGCCGCTTGTGGGAGACCGGCGATCCGGACCACGCGTGCCACCTGCTCAGCGGGACGCTGGTGCCGATCCCCGTTGGCGACGGCAGGCACGCCCAGGCGGTGATGGTTCTTGACGCCAAGAATGAGCTCGACCCGCGCACCGTGCTCGGCAACCAGGTTGAGCGCTTCACGCACGCCGGTCAGACGTTGGTCGCGGCGGTCGAGCTCGAGTTCTATGTCACGAGCCGCACCAAGAATGGCGCCTTCGTGCTTCACACCCCTGAAGGTCTGTCCGACGATCCGGCCCGGCCGCTCACCTTCGGCTTCGGCGAGCTCGCAGCGCTGTCTCCCTTCATCGACGATATCTACCGCATTTGCGAGGTTCAGGGTCTTCCGGTCGACGCCGTCATGCAGGAGTTCGGTCCGGGCCAGTTCGAGATCAACCTGAAACATCGCGCCGATGCCGTCGGCGCGGCGCTCGACGGCTTGCTCTTGAAGCGCGCGGTGCAGGCGGCGGCGAAGGCGCACCAGCTTGATGCCACCTTCATGGCCAAGCCGCACCATGAGTGGGCCGGTTCGGGCATGCACATTCACCTCAGTCTTCTCGACCGGTCGGGACAGAACCTCTTTGCCGGCGATCCTATCTCGCCATTGTTCCGTCATGCGCTCGGTGGCATGCGCGACACCATGGCGGATTTCATGGCCGTCTGGGCGCAATCGGCGAATGCCTACCGGCGCTATGTGCCGAAGGCCTATGTCGCCATGGCCGCGCATTGGGGCTACAATAATCGCACCGTGGCCTTGCGCATTCCGCGCGACAACGGCGCTGCGACCCGCATCGAGCATCGCATCGCCGGCGCCGACGCCAATCCCTATTTGGTCATTGCCTCCATTCTTGCTGGCGTGAGCCACGGTATTGCCAACACGATCGATCCGGGTCCCGCCGTCGAGGGCAATTCGGAGACCATCGAGGCGCCGCCGCTGCCTACGGCCTGGATCAACGCGCTCGATCTGTTCCAGCGCTCGGAGATCGTGCGGGATGCATTCGGCGCGCCCTTCCAGGATGTCTTTTCGCGCTTGAAACAGGCCGAGCGCAGCAATTTCGAACGCATCGTCACCCCGCTCGATCACCTCTGGTACGCACAGGTCGCGTGAGGCTGACCATGACGGTATCCACCACGATACGCTGACGGAGATCGCCGATGTCCATTATCGCCAAGAAGTTTCCGTCCGCAGCACTGATTGACGGCGAGTGGGTCACCTCGGCCAAAACCTTCTCCGTCAACGATCCGGCGACGGGCGCCGAATTGGCGAGCGTCCCCGACCTCGGGCCTAAGGACGCGGCCCGCGCCATCGATGCCGCAGCCCAGGCGCTGCCCGCTTGGTCGGCGAAGACCGCGAAGGAGCGGGCGGCCGTCCTCGAGCGCTGGTTCGATCTCGTCACCGCCGAGACCGAAAACCTCGCCCAGCTGATGACCACCGAGCAGGGCAAGCCGCTCGCCGAAGCCCGTGCCGAGGTGGCCTATGGCGCCTCCTTCATCGAGTGGTTCGCCGAGGAGGGCAAGCGCGCCTACGGACGCACCATCCCGACTACCGCTGCTTCCAAGCGCTTCCTCACCATCAAGCAGCCGATCGGCGTCGTCGCAGCGATCGCGCCCTGGAATTTCCCGATCGCCATGATCACGCGGAAAGTGGCGCCCGCACTCGCTTCCGGCTGCACCATCGTCGTCAAGCCCGCGGCGGAGACGCCGCTCTGCGCCTTGGCGATCGCCAAGCTTGCGATGGATGCAGGGCTGCCCAAGGGCGTGCTCAACATCGTCACCACCAATGATGCGCCGGCCGTCGGCAAGGTCTTGTGCGACGATAGCCGCGTGCGCAAGCTCTCCTTCACCGGCTCGACCGAGGTGGGCAAGGCTCTCTACCGGCAATGCGCCGGCACGGTGAAGAAGCTCACCCTCGAGCTCGGCGGCAACGCGCCGCTGCTCGTCTTCGACGACGCCAATCTCGACCAGGCGGTCGCCGGCACAGTGGCCTCCAAATACCGTAACGCCGGTCAGACTTGCGTCTGCGCCAACCGCATCCTCGTGCAGTCCGGCATCTATGACCGCTTCGCGGCCGCGCTGGTCGAGGCGGTCAAGAAGCTTGCCGTTGGGCCCGGCATCGAGGCCGGCACCACGATCGGCCCGTTGATCAATAGTGAGGCGATCGCCAAGGTCGAGACACTCGTGTCGCGATGCCGTCAAGAAGGGCGCCAAAGTCTTGACCGGCGGCGCGCCGGATGCGGCGGGTCCGCTGTTCTATCGCCCGTCGGTCCTGGGCGACGTGACCCCCGATATGAGCATCGTGCGCGAGGAGATCTTCGGTCCTGTCGCGGCGCTGGTGCGCTTCGACACCGAGGCCGAGGCGATCAAGCTCGCCAACGACACGCCGTTCGGGCTCGCCGCCTATTTGTTCAGCCAGAATTTGAGCCGCGCCTGGCGCGTCGCCGAGAAGCTCGATGCCGGCATGGTCGGCGTCAACGAAGGCGTTTTCTCGAACGAGGTCGTCCCCTTCGGGGGCGTCAAGGAATCCGGTATCGGCCGCGAAGGCGCCGCCGAAGGCTTGGATGAGTATCTCGAGGTCAAATACATCTGCCTGGGGGCCATCGATGCATAATCGGTCACGCCTAGGCGCAAAGTGGCTGGCGGGGATAGCCGCTAGCCGCCATACTCGACGACGTCCAAACCACCATCACCAAACCGCAGGATCTGATTAGCCGCCAGCAAGTCTTAGGGGAGAGTGAGTATGATTGATGCGCCCGCCAAGTCTTTCAAGAAACGCACGTCCCGCCGCTCAATTCTGAAAGGTCTCGGCGCCGCCGCGATCGGTATCAGCCTCTTGGGCAAGAAACGCTCCGCATGGGCGGCCGACGAGGAGCCGAAGCTCAATTTCTACAACTGGGACACTTATATCGGCGAGACCACGCTCGCAGACTTCAAGAATATGAGCGGGATCGACGTCAATATGAGCCTGTTTGCGACCAACGACGAGCTGTTCGCCAAACTGCGCGCGGGCAACCCGGGCTTCGACGTCATCGTTCCGGGCAGCGAGTTCGTCGAGCGCATGATCCAGGCCGATCTGCTCGAGCCGCTCGATCACGCCAAGATCCCCAACATCAAAAATGTCGCGCCCGCGTTCATCAACGACGCGCCCTACGATCCAGGCCGTAAATACAGCATGCCCTATACCTGGCTCGTCATCGGCATCGGTTATCGCAAGTCCAAAGTCAAGGAGGTCCCCGATAGCTGGAAGTACCTCTTCGATTCAGACGAGTACAAGGGCCGGATCGCCGTCATGTCCGACGCGAGCGAGCTTTTCCGCAACGCCTTCAAATATCTCGGCCATTCCATCAACGATACCTCGCCGGAGCTGATCAAGCAGGTTGAGGCCATGCTCATCAAACAGAAGCCCAACATCAAGTCGTTCCACGAGGACAACGGTCAGGACCTGCTCGCCTCGGGCGAGGTCGACGTGGTGATGGAGTATAACGGCGACATCGCGCAGGTCATGGCCGAGGACAACGACCTCAATTTTGTCGTGCCCAAGGAAGGCGCCATGAAGCAGTCCGACACGCTGGCGATCCCGAAAGGCGCGCCGCATCCGGAGAACGCGCTGAAATTCATCAACTTCATCTTGGACGCCAAAGTGGGCGCCGAGATCTCCCAGACCATCAAATACCCGTCGCCCAATGCGGCGGCCGTGGCGCTGATGCCGGACTCATACAAGAACAATCCGGTGATCTTCCCGCCCACCGACATCATGGCCAAATGCGAGTATCCGCGCTACCTCGGTCCGGAGTTCACGCGTCAGCTCGACGACGCGATGACGCGGCTGCGCGCGGCGTGATTTGAGCGGTTGACGTGAGGTAGCGAGCGACAGGATCGGCCGCGATGGCAACCCAGACACAAGAACGTCGGCTGGCCTTCTTGGCAACGGCACTACCACCCATCGTCTGGGTGGTAGTGTTCTTCCTCGCGCCGCTGGCGATCGTCTGGGCCTACAGTTTCGGCCAGAATGCGGGCCTGACCGGCGTCGACATCAGCGGCACCTTCGCCAATTATGCGCGTGCGCTCCAGCCGCTCTATCTCGGGATCTTCGCCAAGTCGATCTTCGTCGCCGGTCTCACGACGCTGCTCTGTCTCATCGTCGGATTTCCGGTGGCGTTGTCGATCGTCTTTGCCAGCGAGCGCTGGCGGGCGTGGATGCTGCTGCTGATCATGCTGCCGTTCTGGACCAATTTGTTGATCCGCACCTATGCGCTCATCGCGGTGCTGCGCACCGAGGGCTACGTCAATTTCACGCTCGAATGGCTGTGGAACCAGGGTAGCTGGCTCATGACGCTGGTGGGCTTGCAGCCGCTCGGCGACTTCACGCCGCTCCAGCTGCTCTACAGCAATTTTGCCGTCGTGGTAGGGCTCGTCTACGTCCATCTGCCCTTCATGGTGCTGCCGCTCTATGCCGCCCTCGACCGGCTCGACAAGTCTCTCATCGAAGCGAGCCTCGACCTTGGCGCAGGTCATCTCCGGACCATGTTCTCGATCGTGGTGCCGCTGGCCTTGCCCGGCATCATCTCCGGCATCATCATCACCTTCGTCCCGGCGCTCGGCGCGTACCTCACGCCCGATCTGCTCGGCGGCCCCGACAGCCAGATGATCGCCAACGTCATCGAGCGCCAGTTCAAGCAGGCCAATGACTGGCCGTTCGGCGCCGCACTGTCCTTCCTGCTCATGTACGCGACGTTCGGCGCCATCGCGCTGCGCGCCTATTTCAGTCGCGGCAAGCCCGCGGACGGTCATGGGATCTAGGCCATGGCCCTCAGACGCGCCCCACTGGAATACAATCGCAAATGGCAGATACGCCTCTGGCTGTTTGCCGTGTTTTTCTTCCTTTACGCGCCGCTCGTCGCGCTGATCGCCTTCAGCTTCAACAACTCTAAGCGCAACACCGTTTGGCGCGGCTTCACGCTTACCTACTACCAGAAGCTCTTCAACGACCAAGCGTTGCTGATTGCCTTCGCCAACTCCCTCACGATCGCCCTGATGGCCACGCTCGTCTCGCTCGTCATCGGTGCGCTCGCAGCGGTTCTGTTGTGGCGTTATCGCTTCATCGGCAAGGTGGCCGTGGAGGGTGCTTTCACTCTGCCCATCGTGGTGCCGGAAATCTGCATGGGCGTGGCCATGCTGCTGTTCTTCACGCGCGTCGTGCCCTGGCCCAACGATCTCATGTGGCCGTTCAGTCTCGGCTCCATCACCATCGCGCATGTCTCGTTCTGTTTCCCCTTTGTCGCGCTCGTCGTCGGCGCTAGGCTCGCGAGCTTCAACAAGGAGCAGGAGGAGGCGGCGCGCGACTTGGGCGCCAACGATTGGCAGGCGTTCCGTGATGTCCTGCTGCCGCACATGCGCCCGGCGCTGATTGCCGGCGGCCTGCTTGCGTTCACTCTGTCGCTCGACGACTTCGTGATCACGTTTTTCACGTCGGGGCCGGACACGATCACGTTCCCGGTCAAGGTCTATTCGATGCTGCGCTTCTCGGTGACCCCGGAGGTCAACGCCGCGTCGACCATGCTGATCCTGCTCACGATTGCGCTGATGGCCCTGATGATGGTGATGCAGGGCAAGGCGCAGAAGAAGACGTAGAGGAAGGAACCGTGGACCAAGCGATCACCGACGGCGCCAAGACCGACGTCAAGCCCATTATCAGCTTCCGCAACATCTCGAAGCGCTGGGGCTCGGCGGTCGGGGTCGACAATGTCAGCCTCGACATCGAGCCCGGAGAGTTCTTCGCGCTGCTCGGGCCGTCGGGCTGTGGCAAGACGACGTTGCTGCGTATCCTTGCCGGCCTCGAGGTGCCGACCGAGGGCCATGTTTTGATCGACGGCCAGGACATGGGTGACATCCCGCCCAACAGGCGCGCGGTGAACATGGTGTTCCAGTCCTATGCCGTCTTTCCGCATATGACGGTCGCCGACAACGTGGCCTATGGTCTCAAGATCGATGGCGTGCCGCAGCTGGAGCGGGACAGGCGCGTGAAGGAAGCCCTCGACCTCGTTCAGCTCGGCCACCTCGCCGAACGGATGCCGGACCAACTGTCGGGCGGTCAGCGCCAGCGTGTGGCGCTCGCGCGTGCGCTCGTCAAAAAGCCAAAGGTTCTGCTGCTCGACGAGCCGCTCTCGGCGCTCGACGCCAAATTGCGCGAGGCGATGCGCTTTGAGCTGTCCCAGCTGCAGAAGAAAGTCGGCATCACCTTCATCATGGTCACTCACGACCAGGACGAGGCGCTGGCAATTGCCTCGCGCATCGCCGTCATGAATAAGGGCTCGATCGCCCAGCTCGGCACGCCGTCAGACCTTTACGAGTTTCCAGGCTCCCGTTTTGTCGCCGACTTCATCGGCTCGGTGAACATGTTCGAGGGCACGCTGATCAGCGACAAGCCCGACGAGGCCACCGTCTCCTGTCCCGAACTCGACCCGCAGCGCATCTACGTCCCCCATGCCGTCCTCGGCCAGGAGATGTCGTCCGTCTGGGTGGCGATCCGCCCGGAGAAAATGAATCTGCACAAGGATTCTGACGCGCCGCCCTCGGTGCCGGAGTGTCCGGAGGCCCACAACGTCGCCAAGGGCGAGATCAAGGAGATCTCCTATCTGGGCGATATTTCGATCTTCCACGTCCTCCTGGCTAACGGCCGGTTGATCCGCATCTCGCGCTCCAACCGCTCCCGCTTCGACCAGGACAATTTCGGCACTGGCGAGAAAGTCTGGGTGAGTTGGGCCGGCTCGAGCCCGGTCGTGCTCCAGTCCTGACGCCTCGCGCTCGACGAAGATTCAAAGAAGAGAGAAGAACGGAAGCACATGCCAAATTCGGCCGAGCTTCATGAGCGGAAAGTCGCGGCCGTGCCGCGCGGCGTCAGCAATGCGACCGCCGTCTACGCCAAGCACGCCAAGAATGCCGAGATTTGGAGCGAGGACGGCAAGCGCTACATCGATTTCGGCGCCGGCATTGCCGTGGTCAATACCGGCCATCAGCATCCGAAGATCGTTGCCGCCGTCATTGAGCAGTTGCAGGCGTTCAGTCACGTCTGCTTCCAGGTCACGCCTTACAAATCCTACGTGCGCCTAGCCGAACGGCTGAACGCGCTGGTACCCGTGGCCGGGCCGGCCAAAACCATGCTTGTATCGACCGGCGCCGAGGCGGTCGAGAACGCGGTGAAGGTGGCGCGCGCCTATACGGGTCGTCCAGGGATCGTCTCGTTCAGCGGCGGCTTCCACGGCCGCACGCTTATGGGCATGGCGCTGACCGGTAAGGTCGTGCCGTACAAGAAGGGCTTCGGACCCTTCCCCGCCGACGTTTACAACGTTGCCTTCCCCAACACTTACCACGGCGTCAGTAGCGAGCAGAGCCTCGACGCGCTCAAGGCCCTGTTCAAGTACACGGCCGACCCTTCGAGCGTCGCCGCCATCGTCATCGAGCCGGTGCAGGGCGAGGGCGGTTTCTATATTGCTCCCTTCGACTTCCTGAGGAGCTTAAGGGCGCTGTGCGACGAGCACGGCATCCTGCTGATCGCCGACGAGATTCAAACCGGATTTGCGCGCACCGGAAAAATGTTCGCGCTCGAGCATGTCGGCATCACCGCGGATGTCGTGGCGATGGCCAAAGGGCTGGCGGGTGGCCTTCCGCTGTCCGCCATCACGGGGCGCGCCGATGTCATGGATGCGTCTAACCCCGGCGGTCTCGGCGGCACCTATGCGGGTAACCCGGTCGCCTGCGCAGCCGCCCATGCCGTGCTCGACGTGATAGAGGAAGAGAAGCTCTGCGATCGCGCCAACGCCATCGGCAAGATCATTCTCGATCGCTGCAACCAGCTGAAGAGCCGCTCGAACCTGAACTGTGTGGGAGATGTTAGGGGCCTCGGCGCCATGTGCGCCATCGAGCTGATGAAGGACGCGGCGAGCGCCGAGCCGGCGCCGCAGCTCACCCAGGCTTTGATGAAGGTTGCACTGGAGAACGGGCTTGTTCTTCTGTCCTGCGGCACCTACGGCAATGTCATCCGCTTCCTTGTGCCGCTCACCGCGAGCGATGACCTCGTTCGCGAGGGCATGGACATCTTCGAGACGAGCCTCACCGAAGCCATGACCCGGGTCGCGTGAGCGCTTCTGGAATTCAATAGACACCACGGTTGCGAGGCTCTCCATGAGCGCAAGACTCACGACGAACGATCTTGAAGCATACTGGATGCCGTTCACGGCGAACCGCCAGTATAAGAAGGCGCCGCGCCTGATCGTCAGCGCCGAACGCATGCACTACACGACCGACGACGGACGCCGCGTGCTCGACGGCACGTCCGGACTGTGGTGCGTCAATGCCGGCCATTGCCGGCCGAAGATCGTCGAGGCGATTCGCAAGCAGGCTGGCGAGCTCGACTTCGCCGGCTCCTTCCAGATGGGCCATCCCAAGGCGTTCGAGGCCGCCTCGAAGCTCGTCAACGTCGCCCCGCCGGGCTTCGACCACGTGTTCTTCACCAACTCGGGTTCCGAGTCGGTCGAGACCGCGCTCAAGATGGCGCTCGCTTATCACCGGGCCAAAGGTAACGCCTCGAAGGTCCGCCTGATCGGCCGTGAGCGCGGCTATCACGGCGTCAATTTCGGCGGCACCTCGGTCGGCGGCATCGCCAACAACCGCAAATGGTTCGGCACGCTCCTGAGCGGTGTCGACCATCTTCGCCACACTCACGATATCGCCCGCAACGCCTTTAGCCGCGGCGAGCCCGAGCATGGCGCCGAGCTTGCCGACGATCTCGAGCGTCTGGTGGCGCTGCACGATGCCTCGACCATCGCCGCCGTCATCGTCGAGCCCGTCGCCTGCTCCACCGGCGTTCTGATTCCGCCCAAGGGCTACTTGAAACGTCTCGCCGCGATCTGCGCCAAGCACGACATCCTGCTCATCTTCGATGAGGTCATCACCGCCTTCGGGCGCCTCGGCACGCCGTTCGGCGCCGACTATTTCGGCGTCTCGCCCGACATCATCACCACGGCGAAGGGCATCACCAACGGCGCCATTCCGATGGGCGCAGTGTTCGTGAAGACCAAGATTTACGACGCGTTCATGACCGGCCAGGAGGAGGTCATCGATCTCTTTCACGGCTATACCTATTCGGGACACCCGGTCGCCTGCGCCGCCTGCATCGCGGCGCTGGAGACCTATAAGGAGGAGGGCTTGCTAACGCGCGCGGCGGAGCTTGCGCCCTATTGGGAGGAGGCGGTCCACTCGCTCAAGGGTCTGCCGCACGTCATCGACCTTCGCAATATCGGATTGATCGGCGCCGTCGAGTTCGAACCCATCCCGGGCGAGCCGGGCAAGCGCGCTCATGCGCGCTTCGTCGAGGCGTTCAACTGCGGCCTTCTCGTCCGCGCCACCGGCGACATCATCGCGCTCTCGCCGCCGCTCATCATCGAGAAGAAGGAGATCGACCAGCTGTTCGATATTCTCTCGGGCGTTCTCAAGACGGCGCATTGAGAAACGGTACGGCGCCGCCATGCACACCATCCAGAATGCCATCGACGGCCGCAAGGTCACGTCCTCATCGCGGCGCCTGGCGCCCGTCTACGACCCCGCGATCGGGGACCAGACGGCCGAGCTGCCGCTCTCGACTACGGACGAGGTGAATGAAGCTGTCGCAGCCGCCGAGAAGGCGGCCGCCGGCTGGGGTACGACGCCGCCGCTCAAGCGCATCAAGCACATGTTCCGCTTCAAGGAGCTGCTCGATCGTAACGCCGACGAGATCGCGCGGACGATCTCCAAGGAGCACGGCAAGACGCACGACGACGCGCTGGGCGAGCTCGCCCGTGGCATCGACGTGGTCGATTTCGCCTGCGGCATTCCGCATCTTCTGAAGGGCGAATACAGCCGCAATGTCGGCCCCGAGATCGACAGCTGGTCCGACCGCCAGCCGCTCGGCGTGGTCGCCGGCATCACGCCCTTCAATTTCCCGGCCATGGTGCCGATGTGGATGTATCCGGTGGCCATCGCGTGCGGCAACACGTTCATCCTGAAGCCGTCGGAGCGCGATCCGTCCACATCGATGCTGATCTGGGAGCTGTTCCAGGAGGCCGGATTCCCGCCCGGCGTGCTCAACGTCGTCCACGGCGACAGGGAGGCGGTCGACGCTCTGCTCGACCATCCCGACATCAAGGCGGTGAGCTTCGTCGGCTCGACGCCGGTCGCCGAGCACGTCTATCGGCGGGGCTCCGCGTCGGGCAAGCGCGTGCAGGCGTTGGGCGGCGCCAAGAACCACATGATCGTCATGCCGGACGCCGACATGGACCGGGCCGTGGACGCGCTGATGGGCGCAGGCTTCGGCTCCGCCGGCGAGCGCTGCATGGCGATCTCGGTCGCGGTGCCGGTCGGTGAGAAGACGGCGGACCGGCTGGTCGAGGCGCTCGCGCCCAAGATACGCATGATGAAAATTGGCCCGGCCACCGACCCGGAGTCAGAGATGGGGCCGGTGATCACGGCGGAGGCCAAGCAGCGTATTGAGGCGCTTATCGGCCAGGGCGTGCAGGAAGGCGCCGAGCTCGCCGTCGACGGGCGCGGCCTCGAGCTGCAGGGCTATGAGCGCGGGTTCTTTCTCGGCGGCTCGCTGTTCGACCGCGTGACCAAGGATATGACCATCTACAAGACGGAGATCTTCGGGCCCGTCCTCTGCGTTGCGCGGACGGGAAGCTATGCGGAGGCCGCCGATCTCGTCAACGGCAACGAATACGGCAACGGCACCGCCATTTTCACTCGCGACGGCGACACGGCTCGCGCCTTTGCCGACCGCATCGAGGTCGGCATGGTCGGCATCAATGTGCCGATCCCTGTTCCGGTCGCTTATCACTCCTTCGGCGGCTGGAAGCGGTCCCTGTTCGGCGATCACGCGATCTACGGCCCGGAAGGCGTGCGCTTCTACACGCGCCTCAAAACCGTGACGGCACGCTGGCCGACCGGAATTCGCGGCGGCGCCGAGTTCAATTTTCCGAGCTTGAAATAAAGAAAAGCCGGTCCGTTCGAAGGGGAAGCGGACCGGCAAACGGACGCAAAGGGGGGATTTGCGTCCGCGGGAGGAAGCTATTCTGTCGCGCGCTTATTCAGCGGCGACGAGGCGGACTTTTCCCACGGAGCCTCCATCGAAGCCAAGCGAAGCGGCAACCGCCGCGTGGGTGATCCGCCCGTCGCGGACATTCAGTCCGGCAGCGAGGTGATGGTCGTCATCGAAGGCGGCCACGCCCCTATTGGCGAGCTTGATCACGAATGGCAGCGTCGCATTGTTGAGGGCCTGCGCCGAGGTGACGGGCACAGCACCCGGCATATTCGCCACGCAATAATGGATGATGCCGTCGACCTCGAAGGTCGGATCGTCGTGCGTCGTTGGCCGCGAGGTCTCGAAGCAGCCGCCCTGGTCGATGGACACGTCGACGAGCACGGCGCCGCGCTTCATGCGAGGAAGCATGTCGCGGGTGACGAGCTTCGGCGCGCTTGCGCCAGCGACGAGCACCGCACCGACCACCACGTCGGCGCCGAGCACTTCGGTCTCGACAGTCTCCATGGTCGAGGCGAGCGTGCGTACGCGGCCCTCGAACAGCTCGTCGAGCTGTCTTAGCCGAGGCAGCGAGCGGTCGATGATCGACACCTCGGCGCCGAGGCCTGCGGCCATGCGTGCCGCATGGGTGCCGACCACGCCGCCGCCAAGGACAATGACCTTCGCCGGACGAACGCCGGGAACGCCACCCATGAGTACGCCGCGGCCGCCGGTCGGCCGCCGGAGCGCGATGGCCGCGGCCTCGATCGCAAGACGGCCGGCAACCTCGCTCATCGGCGCAAGCAGCGGCAGTCCTCCATTGGCATCCGTTACGGTCTCATAGGCAATGGCCGTCACACCCAACTCCATCAGGCCGCGAGCCTGCTCGGGATCTGGCGCAAGATGAAGATAGGTGAAGAGAATCTGGTGCGGCTTGAGCCGGCGATACTCGACCGCCTGAGGCTCCTTGACCTTGACGATCATGTCGGCTTTGGCGAACACGGCTTCTGCGGTCGGCAGAATCCGGGCGCCCGCCTTCTCATAGGCCGCGTCGTCGGCGAAGATGCCCGCGCCGGCGCCAGACTGCACCACAACCTCGTGGCCGCGCGCCGCCAGCTCGCGAACCGAGCCCGGCACGAGGCCAACCCGGAACTCATTGCTCTTGATCTCCGTCGGCACGCCAATGCGCATGATGATCTCCGCTTGCAGGACTTTATTCGGCTGCCAGAAAGGATGCCAGAAAGCCCGAAACGATTGTTGGCGTTTTGAGCGGAGAAAAGGCAAAATACGCAATATTTGAGCGCCTTGATTAGAAAGTACGCCAGAAAATGAATGAAAAGGATCTCGATGCGCTAGATCGCGCAATTCTTGGCGCACTGCTCCAAGACGGTCGCCTGAGCCAGGTCGAGCTCGCCGAACGCATTCCGCTTTCGGCCACGGCAATCGCCCGCCGCATCCGCGCGCTCGAGGAGGAGGGGGTCATTCAAGGCTACCAGGCGCGTATCAGCCGGCAGGCGCTTGGCCTCACCATGACGGTCATCGTGCAGATCGGCCTCAAGAGCCAGAACGAGGATCTGCTCAAGGCCTTCGAGGAGGCGATCGCCGCCGCGCCGTCCGTCGTCTCCTGCCATCTGATGTCGGGCGAGGACGACTACC
Organism: uncultured Alphaproteobacteria bacterium; assembly: GCA_963839245.1. GTDB lineage: Bacteria > Pseudomonadota > Alphaproteobacteria > Rhizobiales > Methyloligellaceae > Methyloceanibacter. The sequence goes on from CAWIUJ010000006.1 coordinate 98,588, forward strand.
TCGTTACCGTCATGGCGCGCGATCTCGCCGATTTCGAGCGCATCCACAAAGAGCAGCTCTCGCGGCTTCCTGGCGTCGTGCGGCTCAAGTCGAGCTTCGCGCTGAGGGAGGTCGCCAACAAGCCGCTGCCCGCTTCCTGCCTGTTGCCGGCGCCCAAATAACTCAGCGGCTTCCGGGCGCGAGCAGGACGGAGGAAAACACGTTTCGGCAGACCGGGCGGTTCGCGTCGGTGACTCTCGTTTCTAGCAGCGCGGGCAATCGATTTGCGGAATCAAGCAGCGCGCGGGCATCCTCGGTGAGTTGCATCTCCAACATGAGCTTGTTGCCTTGCCCGAATGCCTTGACAGGCACGTGCGCCAATTCAAGCTCGCTCTCGAGTGCCGTCAGCTTCGCGCCACAGAAGGCATTCGGCGCCCCGTCGCACGTGATCCTGACAAGGCCAGTGCCGGAGACGGGAAGCTCAAGCCAGCCTCCGCCTGTCGCACAAGCTCGGCGCGACTGACGCAAGGTCGGCGCTTGATGCCTTCCGCGCCGACCTTCCCAAGATGTCGCCGAAGATGGCCGCAAGCCTCGACCCCTCGGCGGTCACCTCGTGGTCCTGGAGCGGATATCCCTACACGCTCGGCAGCTATGCGAGCTGCAAAGTCGGACAGCCGAGCCGGCTTTGCATGGACGCCTGCAATTTGCCGGCGAGCATACGGCGGGCGAGTTCATGGGCTTTATGAACGGCGGTGTGCAAAGCGGTAACCGCGCCGCCGCGGCGCTCGTCAAGACCCTGGCACTGCACAAATAAGTGTCCGCGCTCGACCGTTGAGCAGGTGCGAGATGATGGCTTTCCTGTGGCGCTTAGTACCGTCCTAGACTAACATTCCTCTTCTTTACCGAGGGGTTGCGCCCCTTGTCCGCGCCCGGATTTGCAAGAGTTGCGGTGGCCTAGGTCTCCTGAGGAGTCAAAGAGTATGAAATCCACAATAAGTGTCGCAGCATCTGTTGTTGTCCTGCTTGCTATCGGCGGTACCGCGCTGGCCGAGATGCCCAAAGCAGTCGGCGAGGGCGAAGGCGAGGTCGATATCGTCGCTTGGCCCGGATATATCGAGCGAGGCGAGACCGATAAGAACTACGATTGGGTGACGAGCTTCGAGAAAGAGACCGGCTGCAAGGTCAACGTCAAGACGGCGGCGACGTCGGACGAGATGGTGACCCTCATGAACCAGGGCGGCTTCGATCTGGTTACCGCCTCGGGCGATGCGTCGTTGCGATTGGTCGCCGGCAAGAAAGTTCAGCCGGTCAATGTCGACCTGGTTCCCAGTTGGAAGACCGTGGACGATCGGCTCAAGGACGCGCCTTGGCATACCGTCGACGGCGTCCACTACGGCGTTCCTTACCAATGGGGCCCCAACGTGCTCGCCTACAACACGGATGTGTTCAAGGAGGCGCCGAAGACCTGGTCGGTCGTCTTCGAGGAGCAGACCCTGCCTGACGGCAAGAGCAACAAGGGTCGCGTGCAGGCCTATGACGGTCCGATCTACATCGCCGACGCCGCTGTCTATCTCATGACGAAGAAGCCTGAGCTCGGCATCAAGAACCCCTACGAGCTCAACAAGGACCAGTATGCCGCAGCGATCGCCCTGCTTCAGGCCCAGAGAGCGCTGGTCGGCCGCTACTGGCATGACGCCATGGTGCAGGTCGACGACTTCAAGAACGAAGGCGTCGTCGCCTCTTCGTCATGGCCGTTCCAGGTCAATCTCCTGTCGGGCGACAAGAAGCCTGTCGCCTCGACCATTCCCCAAGAAGGGGCAACGGGCTGGGCCGATACGACCATGATGCATTCCGACGCCAAGCATCCGAACTGCGCCTATAAATGGCTCGAGCATTCGCTCAGTCCCAAGGTGCAGGGTGACGTCGCGGCTTGGTTTGGCTCGGTGCCGGCGGTGCCCGCGGCCTGCAAGGGCAACGAGCTCCTGACCGACACGGGTTGCGCGACCAACGGCTTCGACAATTTCGAGAAGATCTGGTTCTGGCGCACCCCGACGGCCAAGTGCGAGAAAGAGGGCACCTGCGTCCCCTACTCGCAATGGGCAAAGGACTACATCGCCATCCTCGGCAAGTAATTCATCCAACACGCAGCGGTCGGTCTTTTTTCGGACCGGCCGTTGCCGCGATGGCGCAACCCCCCATGCCGGCCGCCGTTAGGTTCGTCAATACCTCCCGCCGTTTCGGTCATGTCCGCGCCGTCGATGGCGTTACTCTCGACATCGCCGAAGGCGAGTTCTTTGCCATGCTCGGTCCCTCGGGCTCCGGCAAGACGACCTGCTTGCGCCTGATCGCCGGCTTTGAGCAGCCGGACGAGGGGCATATCGAGATATTCGGCGAGACCGCCGAAGGCGTGCCGCCCTACAAGCGCAACGTCAACACCGTGTTCCAGGACTACGCCCTCTTTCCGCATATGACGGTCGGCGAGAATGTCGCCTATGGCCTCCGGATCAAGGGCGTCCCCCGCGAGGAGCGTGAGGCCAAGGCGAAAGCGGCGCTGGCCATGGTGAAGCTTGGCGGCTACGAGCAGCGCCGTCCGGCGCAGCTTTCCGGCGGCCAGCGCCAGCGCGTGGCTCTCGCCCGCGCGCTCGTCAACAACCCCAAGGTGCTGCTGCTCGATGAGCCTCTCGGCGCGCTCGACCTCAAGCTCCGCGAGCAGATGCAGGAGGAGCTGAAGGCGTTGCAAAAAGAGCTCGGCATCACCTTCGTGTTCGTCACCCACGACCAGGGCGAAGCTTTATCGATGGCCAACCGCGTCGCCATCTTCAACGAAGGCAAGATCATTCAGGTCGGCTTGCCCGCCGATGTTTATGAGCGGCCGCAATCGCGCTTCGTCGCCGACTTTGTCGGCTCCTCGAATGTGCTGGCCCCGACCTTTGCCTCCTGTCACGGCGGCGCCGGCAAGTGGACCAGCCTCCGGCCAGAGAAGATCGGCATCTTCCCGGCGGGGACAGCGGTTCCGGCCGGACACGCCTGCGCCGACGGCGAGATCAAGATGATGAGCTACCAAGGCTCGGTCACCCGCTACAGCATGGCGGCAGAGGGTGTGCGCATCACCGCCGAGGCGCCGGCGGGTGCCGCAAGCTTCAAGCAGGGCGACAAAGTCAGGCTGATCTGGCCAGAGTCCGCCATGGTCACCATGGAGGGGGATGCGTGAGCCACGCTGTGGCAGTCGAGAGGAAAGAGGGGGTCCTCGACCGGATCTCAGATGTCTTCCTCGCCCGGCCTAAACTCCTGACCTTACTGCTTTTATTGCCTCCGCTGTTGTGGATCGGCGTTGTCTATGTCGGCTCGCTGTTCGCGCTTCTGCTCCAGAGCTTCTATTCGCTCGACGATTACTCGGGGCTCATCGTCCACGAGTTCACGCTCTCGACCTATGCGCAGCTCCTCGAGGCATCCAACCTCCAGATTATCCTGCGCACGGTGATGATGTCGGCGCTCGTCACGCTCGGTTGCTCGGTCATCGCCTTTCCGATCGCCTATTACGCGGCGCGCTACGCGCGCGGCTGGACCAAAGCGTTCTTCTATCTCGCGGTGATGATGCCGCTGTGGTCGAGCTATCTCGTCAAGGTCTACGCCTGGAAGCTCATCTTGGCCAAGGAGGGCATCGTCACCTGGCTGGCGAAGGGCCTGCATCTTTCCTGGCTGCTCGACGGAATTCTGGCGCTGCCGGTGGTCGGCGGGCCGTCGCTGTCGTTCAGCTATATCGGCACGTTCCTGGTCTTCGTCTATATCTGGATTCCCTACATGATCCTGCCGATCCAAGCGGCGCTGGAGCGTGTGCCGGTCACCTATATCGAGGCGGCAGCGGATCTCGGCGCCGAACCCAGGCAGACGTTCTGGACGGTGATCTTTCCGCTGGCGCTGCCCGGCATTATCGCCGGCTCCATTTTCACTTTCTCGCTGACCCTCGGCGATTACATCGTCCCGACCATCGTCGGCAACTCCCGCCTCATGATCGGGCAGGCGGTGTACACCCTGCAGGGGACTGCCGGGAACGTGCCGCTGGCGGCGGCCTTCACCGTCGTCCCCATCGCGATCATGGGCGTCTATCTGTGGGTGGCCAAGCGCATGGGGGCGTTCGATGTCCTCTGATCCAAATCGCGCCACGCCCCGGGGGCTCCGTATCGCGGCAATAGCCGGGCTGTTGTTCCTGCATCTGCCCTTGGCGCTGATCGTGCTCTATGCCTTCACGACCGAGGAGAGGAGCTTCCAGTTCCCGCCGCCGGGCTACACCACCAAATGGTTCAGCGTCGCCTGGTTCGACCGGCCCGACATCTGGCCGCCGCTCAATCTCTCGCTCGAAGTCGCCGCTATCGCCACCGTGCTCGCTCTCATCTTCGGCACGCTCGCCGCCGCAGCGCTATCGCGCGCGAAGTTCTTCGGCCGGGAGACGATCTCGTTACTCTTTGTTTTGCCGATCGCACTTCCGGGCATCATCACCGGCATATCGCTGCGCTCGGCGTTCGACATCATGGGGATCGACTTCTCGATCTGGACCATCGTTCTCGGCCACGCCACATTCTGCATCGTCGTCGTCTACAACAACGCCATCGCCAGGTTCCGGCGGCTGTCAGGCAATCTGATCGAGGCGTCGATGGATCTCGGCGCCAACGCCTTCGCGACCTTCCGCCACGTGATCCTGCCGCAAATCGGCACGGCGCTGCTCGCCGGCGGCATGCTCGCCTTCGCGCTTTCCTTCGACGAGGTCATCGTCACGACCTTCACCGCCGGTCAGCAAGCGACACTGCCGATCTGGATGCTGTCGGAGCTCATCAGGCCGCGGCAGCGCCCGGTGACCAATGTCGTCGCCGTCTTCGTCATCGCGGTGACGATGCTGCCGATCCTCGCCGCCTACTATCTGACCCGCGAAGGCGAGCACACCGGCGGATCGTCGAAATAGCCGTCAAAATGCCACTTGGAGGATCGTCATGCTCGACACGAAAATGTTGATCGGCGCGAATTTCGTGGCCGGCACCGAAGCGCCCGAGAGCGTCGTCAATCCTAAGACCGAGGAGACGATCGTCACGCTTCCGGATGCCTCTGTCGCGCAGGTCGACGCCGCGGTGAATGCTGCGGTGAAGGCGTTCCAGTCCTGGTCACGCACCACCCCCGCCGAGCGATCGGCTCTGTTGCTCAAGCTCGCCGATGCCATCGATCGCGACGCAGAAGCCTTTGCCACGCTGGAGGCTCTGAACTGCGGCAAGCCGCGCATCCGCGTGTTGCAGGACGAGATGCCGGCGATTTCCGATTGCTTTCGCTTCTTCGCCGGCGCCGTGCGCAACATGCATGGCAGCGTGGCGGGCGAATATATGGCGGGCTTCACCTCCATGATCCGTCGCGATCCGATCGGCATCGTGGGCTCGATCGCGCCGTGGAACTATCCCTTGATGATGGCCGCCTGGAAGCTCGCCCCGGCTCTCGCGGGCGGCAACACCATCGTGCTGAAGCCGTCCGAGCAGACGCCGCTGACGACCCTCAAGCTTGCCAAGACCATCGCCGAGATTTTTCCCGAAGGCGTCGTGAACGTCGTCACCGGCCGCGGCGCGACCACGGGCAACGCCCTCATCAATCATCAAAAGGTCGCGATGATCTCGCTCACGGGAAGCATCGGCACCGGGCAGCAAGTTCTGCATGCAGCGTCCAGCACCATCAAGCGTACTCATCTCGAGCTCGGCGGCAAGGCGCCAGTGATCGTGTTCGACGATGCCGACATTGCCTCGGTGGTCGCAGGCCTCAAGGCGTTTGGCTATTACAATGCGGGCCAAGACTGCACGGCTGCGTGCCGCATCTATGCCGGCAAGAAAATCTACGACAATCTCGTCGCCGATCTGTCGAGTGCCGCCAAGGACATCAAGCTCAATCTGCCAAATGACGACGAGAACGATATCGGGCCCTTGATCTCCGCGACGCATAAAGCCCGTGTGCACGGCTTCGTCGAGCGGGCCGGCGCGCAGAAGCACATTTCGATCACGGCCGGCGGAAAGTCGCCGGCCGGCAAGGGTTTCTTCTTCGAGCCGACCGTGGTTGCTGGCGCGCTACAGAACGACGAGATCGTGCGGAAAGAAGTGTTCGGTCCCGTCGTGTCAGTCACACGCTTCGACGACGTCGATCAGGCCGTGACTTGGGCCAATGACAGCGACTATGGGCTCGCCTCGTCGGTCTGGACCGCCGACATCGCCAAGGGCATGGCGACGGCGGCGCGCCTGCAATACGGCTGCTCGTGGATCAATACGCACTTCATGCTGGTGAGCGAGATGCCGCATGGCGGGCTCAAGGCCTCCGGTTACGGCAAGGACCTCTCCATGTACGCGCTCGAGGACTATACGGTCGCGCGCCATGTGATGGTCAAGCTCTAGCGACAGCTTTTCATCGAGCAATTTCAAGCGTTTGGGATCTCTCGGACGGGGCATCCAAACCCTCAACCCTCTGCAGGGGCCGCCGGCGCGCCAGCGCCCTCCTTTTGTGTGCAAAGAGGCCGCCTCTGCCGATTGAGTGAGCAAAAATCGGCCTCCAGATGCAAACATATCACACCCCCCAAGCAACTTGATGGAAATGGGGATTTTTTGATTGCTGATCGGAGGGCGGATAGTAACAAATGAGGCGACTGGGTCGGGGCGGTTAAGTCTTCTCGTTTGTCAAAACGAGGGGACTTCAGCCGGGGGCCCACAAATCGGGGGAATTTGACAATGGCACGGGGACGCTTTCTGACGGGGACTATCGCATCAGGGATTTTGGGAGCAGTTCTCGTTGTGTTGGCGTCCTCGCCAGGCTTCGCAGAGGACCCGCCGAAGCTGACGCTCGCGGGGTCTGCGACGTTCGCGACGGACTATATGTTCCGCAGCATTTCGAACACCAAAAATGACCCGGCGGTGCAGCCCGAGTTCGATGTCACCTACGGTATGTTCTTTTTCACCCTCTGGGGATCCAATACGTCATTCGGCAAGAACGTCGAGATCGACTACTATGGCGGCATTACGCCTAAGTGGGGGGACATCACCTTCACTATCGCCGGCAATGCCTATACCTATCCCGGCGGCGACGACATTGATTATTTCGAACTGCACACCGCTGCGGCTTACGCCAAGGGCCCATGGTCCCTCGCCGTCCACAACTATTGGTCGCCGGATAATTTCCAAACGTTCGGAAATTCTGATGCGATCGAGGGCGATGTTGGCTACAGTTTCACAGGGAAGCTGTTTGGTTTCTTCACGCCCAGCATAAGCGGTGCTGTTGGATTCCAGTCTTATGACAAGGTCGCTTCGGATTACACCTATTGGAACGCCGGCCTGACTTTGGGCTTCATGAAAAACTGGTCGGCTGACATCCGCTACTACGATACGACCTACGACCAAGACCAGTGTTTTATTAACACCGGCAATAGCAGGACAGCCTGCGATGCGCGGGTAGTCGGTGCCATCAAGGCCAGTTTCTAGACATAACTTCCCGAAAACATAGTTTCCCCAGAGCCCTTACCATCTCAAGGGGCGCCGTTCGCGGCGCCCTTTTTTAATCGCGCCGGCGCTGTCATAAGCTCTTGGTATGACCGAGGAGCTTGCAGAGAGTCGTGACGTGGCGCCCGACGCGGCCGCGATCGCGAAGGCGCACGCGATCTACACGCCTGGGATGCTCGCCTTCTACGATCGCCTCGTGCACGGCCTGTCCAATCGCTTTGCCTGGCATTGTCCCACCGAGCGGCTCCTCGACCTCTACCGGAACAATCTTGCGTCCAGTCACCTTGAGGCGGGGGTCGGCACCGGGCTTTTCATCGACCGCGCGGATCCCACTCCCTTCGAGCGCCTCGTCCTCCTCGATATCAACCGCCATTGCTTGGCGCTCTCCGCGCTCCGGCTCGCGCGGTTCCGGCCCATGCTGCAAGAGGTGAACCTGCTCGCGCCGTTGGACCTCGACCTTGGGGCCGTCGGCAGCGTTGGGCTCACTTATGTGCTGCACTGCCTGCCCGGCTGCATGGCGGAGAAGCTCAGGGTCGTCGATCATTTGCGGCCGTTCATGCGCGGGGACACCGTTCTGTTCGGCGCGACGATCCTCGGACGCGGAATCGAGCCGAACGCGGCCGCAAGGGCGCTGCTTGCTCTCTATAATTCGAAGGGCGTGTTCAACAACCGCATGGACGACCTCGAAACCCTCGAAGCGGGTCTCCGGCGACGCTTTGGCAAGGTGGAAATCGAACGGCGGGGTTGTGTGGCCCTGTTTCGCGCCGCGGCGCTGCACGGACCGGGCGCAGTCAGAAATGCTACGCCGGAAGGCTGCGACCTGCACTGCCGGTCAAACTCTTCGTCGGATTGTGACAATTGTGGACCTTCTCACCCAACAGGCTAATATGGCCTTCCAAGCCATCTCGCAGCAGGGACTTTACGAGCCTGGCAGATGGAGGGGGGCGATGAGGGACGCGACTCCCAGCGTGGTCGTGGAAGAGAATCCGGACGGTGCCGGAGGGTTCGTGATCGTCTGCGATCACGCCTCAAATCGCATCCCCGAAGACTACCAATCGTTCGGTTACGCCGAGGATGCGCTTCGGACGCATATCGCCTGGGATCCAGGTGCGCTCGGCGTGGCGCGCCGCCTGTCGGCCACGCTGGATGCGCCGCTCTTGTGGCCCGACGTCTCCCGTCTAGTTCTCGACTGCAATCGTGCGCCGGATGCGAGCAGTCTATCGTCATGGAAAGCGAGGGTGGCCCGTTCCGGCCAACCGCGCCTTGAGCGAGGAAGAGCGCGTCCGACGGCTCGACCATATCCACACGCCCTATCATGACGCGATCGACGCCTGCCTGAAACGCCGCCTTGCCGCCGGACTGCCGACGGCGCTGATCGCCGTTCACTCCTACACGCCCGTCTATTTTGGCAAGACCCGTCCTTGGCACGTGGGAATCGTGTTCGACGATGATCGCCGCATGGCCGATCTCCTCATCCGTGGGCTGAAGGCCGACGCGGCGCTCGTTGTCGGCGTCAACGAGCCCTACTCGCCCGCCGACCAGGTCTATTACACGGTCAGCCGCCATGCCGGGCGATGGGACCTGCCAGCGGCCATGATTGAAATTCGCAACGATGAGATCGGCGATGAGGCCGGCCAACGAGACTGGGCGGACCGGCTGGCCAATCTTCTCGTTGCGGCACCACCGGGCTCACTCGCTCGCAGGCACGCCATGGTGTGAATTTTGTCATTGCATGAAGTTTTCAGGGAAGCTTGGCGATCGGGGCGATCGCCTGGTCTGACTGCTCACAAAGGGGGTGATATATGACATCGCGCGAAGGAAGCATGCCCGCTGCAGGGTTGCGGGGGTACACGGAACTCGACAAAAAGGAGGACGTGAAGGTTCTCCACAGCATGGGATATGCCCAGGAGCTCGAGCGGCGCTTGAGCCGGTTCTCCAACTTCGCGGTGTCCTTCTCGATTATCTGCATTCTGTCGGGCGGCATCAACTCGCTGGCTCAGGGCACTTCCGGCGCCGGCGGTATTGCGATCGGCGTGGGCTGGCTGCTCGGATGCTTTGTCAGTCTCGTTTTCGCCGTTGCGATGGCGCAGATCAGCTCGGCCTATCCGACGGCGGGTGGGCTCTATCATTGGAGCTCTATTCTCGGCAACCGAGGCACAGGATGGGTGACGGCTTGGCTGAATCTTCTTGGCCTGATCACCGTGCTCGGCGCCATCAATGTCGGCACCTGGACCTTCTTCGTCGGCGCGTTCGGTCCCACGCTCGGCATCGAGAACACCCTCACCAATCAAACGATCTTCCTGATCATCATCACCGGCGCCCAAGCGCTCATCAATCATCTCGGCATCCGGCTGACGGCCGTGCTTACGGACTTTTCCGGCTGGCTGATCTTCGGCGGCGCCATCCTCATCGCGGTCGTCTGTCTGATCGCGGCTGAGCATTGGGACTTCAGCCGGCTTTTCACCTTCAAGAACTATTCGGGGGATGCGGGCGGCGGCGTGTGGCCACAGGTCTCGAATCTCTGGGTCTTCCTGCTCGGCCTGTTGCTGCCGATCTACACCATCACCGGCTACGACGCCTCGGCGCACACGTCGGAGGAGACACTGAAAGCGGCGCGCTCGGTGCCGCGGGCGATGGTAATGTCGGTCATCTGGTCGACGATCTTCGGCTACCTGTTCCTCTGCGCTTTCGTGCTGATGATCCCCAATATGGATGAGGCCGCCAAGCAAGGCTGGAATGTGTTCTTCTGGGGATTCGACGAGCGTGTGAAGCCGGGCATCAAGGAATTTGTTTACCTCGTGGTGTTCGTTGCCCAGCTCCTTTGCGGACTAGCGACGGTGACTTCGGCTTCACGCATGATCTTTGCCTTCTCGCGCGACGGTGGTCTTCCAGGATCGAAGGCGCTCTCCAAGGTCAGCCCGAAATACCGCACGCCGGTCGCGGCGATCTGGACCAGCGCGGTTCTTTCGGTCCTCTTCGTGTGGGGCGCCTCGCTGGTCTCCATCGCCGGCACCTCGGCGTATACCATCGTGGTGTCCTGCACGGTCATCTTCCTGTTCCTCTCTTTCAGCATCCCCATCACGCTTGGTCTACTTGCCTGGGGAACGCCGAAATGGGACAGGATGGGGCCGTGGAACATGGGTCGCGCCGGCTACGCGCTGTTCGCGGTTCTCTCGATCATCGCGATGATCCTGATCTTCGTGATCGGCATCCAGCCGCCGAATGACTGGGCGCTTTACATCACGGTCGGCTTCCTAATCCTGACCGCGATCGTCTGGTTCGGCTTCGAGAACAGGCGCTTCCAGGGGCCGCCAATTGGCGACTTGATTGCGGAGCGCCAGGCGCTGATCCGCGCGGCGGAAAAGGCGGTCGGCGAGATTTGACGGCTTGAAGCGTCGATGAACCTGCGCGGGATCTTTTCCCGCGCAGGTTCTTAATTGGCGGGCGAGGCTCGAAGTCGCAGTGGAGCCGGGCGTGAGCGTTGATGCGGTGCGGGAGCGTTCATCGGCGCGCGTCGCGGCGCTTGCGATCTGGTTGGGACGTGTGGAGCCTCTGCCGCTGGCCGGCGGAATTACCAACCAGAACTTCACGGTCGTGGATGGCGGACGCCGGTACGTCGTGCGGGTCGGCGACGATATCCTCGTTCATGGGGTGGTGCGCGCGAGCGAACTGGGTGCGAGCCGGGCGGCGTATATGGCGGGCCTGAGCCCCCGCGTGGTGCACGCCGAGCCGGGGATACTCGTGCTCGATTTCATCGAGGGACGCACCTTCACGCCGGAGGACGTGCGCAACCCGGCAAACCTCGAGCGCCTCGTCGATATGGTGCGGCGATGTCACCGGGACATTCCGCAGCATCTGCGCGGTCCTGCCGCGATGTTCTGGGTGTTCCATGTCGTGCGCGACTACGCGCACACGCTCAGCGAAGGCAACAGCCGGCACACTGCTCTCCTCCCGGATCTCCTCGCGCGTGCCGCACGCCTCGAAGCCGCCGTCGGCCCGATCGAGGTGGTGTTCGGCCACAACGACCTTCTTGCCGCCAATTTCATCGACGATGGACACCGGCTATGGCTTGTGGACTGGGAGTATGCCGGGTTCAACTCGCCGCTGTTCGATCTCGGTGGTCTGGCCTCCAATAGCGAGCTGTCCCCCGCGCAGCAGGAGCAGGTCTTGAGCTTCTATTTCGACAAGCCCGTCGACGATCAGTTGCGCCGCCGCGCCTCCGCCATGACCGCGGCGTCGCTTCTGCGCGAGACCATGTGGAGCATGGTGTCCGAGATCTACGCGGCCGTCGATTTCGACTACGCCGCCTACACGGCTGAAAACTTGCGACGCTTCGAAGCCGCCTATGCCGCCTATCTGGCCATGGACCGCGCATGAGCGAGCTGCCGTCTTCCGCGAAGATCGTCATCATCGGCGGCGGCATCGTCGGCTGTTCGGTGGCCTATCATCTGGGAAAGATGGGCCTCACCGACGTGCTCCTGCTCGAGCAGGGAAAACTGACCTGCGGCTCGACGTGGCACGCCGCGGGCCTTGTCGGACAGTTGCGCACGAGCGCCAACATCACCCAGTTGCTCGGCTACTCCGTCGAGCTCTACGACCGGCTCGAACAGGAGACCGGCCTCGCCACCGGGTGGAAGCGGAACGGCGGCTTGCGGCTCGCCTGCAATCCCGAGCGCTGGACCGAGGTGAAGCGGCAGGCGACCACGCGCCACCTCCTTCGGGCTCGAGATGCATCTCCTTAGCCCCAAGGAGGCCCAGGAGCTATGGCCGCTCATGCAGGTCGACGATGTGGTCGGCGCCGCCTTCCTGCCGACCGATGGACAGGCCTCGCCATCCGACATCGCCATGTCGCTGGCCAAGGGCGCGCGCCAGAACGGCGTTACGATTGCCGAGGGGGTGAAGGTCACTGGGATCGAGGTCGAGGCCGGCCGCGTCCGCGGGGTCGTCACCGACAAGGGCCGCATTGCTTGCGAGAAATTGGTGATCTGCGCCGGTCAATGGTCGCGAGAGATCGGCCGCAAAGCCGGCGTCAACATCCCGCTCGTCTCGGTGCAGCACCAGTATCTAATAACCGAGCAGATCGACGGCGTGACGCCAACCCTGCCGACGCTGCGCGATCCTGACCGTCTCACCTATTGGAAGGAGGAGGTGGGCGGTCTGGTGATGGGCGGCTATGAACCCAATCCGAAGCCATGGGCCGTCGACGGCCTTCCCGGCCGCTTCGAGTTCCAACTTCTTGACGACGATTTGGAGCATTTCGAGCCTCTTCTGGAGCTCGCCGCGGGCCGTGTGCCAGCCATGCAGACGGCCGGCATCAAGCAATTCATCAATGGACCAGAAAGCTTCACCCCCGATGGCAACTTCATCCTCGGCGAAGCTCCAGAGGTGCGCGGCATCTATGTCGGCGCCGGCTTCAACGCCTTCGGCATCGCGGCCGGCGGCGGCGCCGGGATGGCACTTGCCGAGTGGGTCGCCAAGGGCGTGCCACCCTTCGATCTCTGGCCAGTCGACATTCGCCGTTTTGGCAAGAATCACCTCGATACCAACTGGGTGCGCACGCGGACGCTCGAGGCTTACGCCAAGCACTACACGATGGCTTGGCCATACGAAGAGTATCGCTCGGGGCGACCCTTACGCCGCTCGTCGCTCTACGACCGGCTCAAGTCGGAAGGCGCCTGCTTTGGCGAGAAGCTCGGCTGGGAGCGTCCGAACTGGTTTGCCGATGTTGCGCGCGGCGAGAAACCCGAGGACCATTATAGCTACGAACGCCAGAACTGGTTCGACGCGGTCGGACGTGAACACGCCGCATGCCGTGAGCGAGTTGCTGTCTTCGACCAGACATCATTCGCCAAGTTCATGCTGGTCGGCCGCGATGCGGAGCAAGCGCTCTCGTGGATCTCAGCCAACGATGTCGCGAAGCCGCCGGGACATCTTATCTACACGCAGATGCTGAATGAGCGCGGCGGCATCGAGTGCGATCTGACGGTCGGCAGACTGTCGCCGACCGAATATTACATCGTGACCGGTACCGGCTTCGCCACGCACGACTTCGATTGGATCTCGCGCTCGATTCCCGCTGGGCTCGATGCGCGCCTGATCGACGTCACCTCCTCGCATGCCGTGCTGTCGGTCATGGGCCCGCGGTCGCGCGACGTGCTTAAGGGTCTGACGGAACACGATATTTCGAATACCGGCTTCCCGTTCGGCAGGGTGAAGCGAATGACAATCGCTGGGGCACCTCTGCTTGCGCTCCGCGTCACCTATGTCGGCGAGCTTGGCTTCGAGCTTCATATTCCCGTCGAGTTTGCGGTGAGCGTTTACGACGCGCTGATGGAAGCCGGGCAGCTTCAAGGCATCGCCAACGCCGGCTACCGCGCCATCGAGTCGCTGCGCTTGGAGAAAGGCTACCGCGCCTGGGGTGCGGAGATCGGGCCGGACCACACCCCGCTGGTGGCCGGTCTCGGTTGGGCCGTGAAACTGAAATCGAGCACGCCATTTCAGGGACGCGGCGCGCTCGAGGCACAGGCCAAAGGCAAGCTGCCGCGCCTGCTCGCCGGGTTCACCACCGATCCCTCGATCGTGCTCTTGGGACGCGAGACCATCTATCGCGACGGTAAGCGTGTGGGCTGGCTCACGAGTGGCGGCTACGGCTACACGGTCAGCCGCTCGATCGGCTATGGCTACGTCCGCGACCCAGAGAACGGTGTCGATCGCGCGAGCGTGCTTTCGGGCCGCTACGAGCTTGAGGTCGCCACGACGCGGGTACCCGCGGAAGTTTTCCTTGATCCGCTCTACGACCCCACGATGTCGCGAAATAAGAGTTGAGGGGCGAGGCTCGCGGCGATAATCCCGTTCGTGACCGTTGGCTTCCGGCTCGCCGATCCCGTATAGTCGCACCGACATTATTGACGTTGTAATGCCTGCCAGCCAGGCGGGGTGACAGAGGTCCGCGCGGTCTACGCGCGGACCTCGTTTTTGCGAAGCCCGGAGCAAAAAGCGTATGGCCGGAAACCTCACCTTCGATCAGTTAAAGAAGGCCGTCGCCGACGGCGAGATCGACACCGTCGTGGTCTGCCTCCCCGACATGCAGGGCACGCTGGTCGGCAAGCGCTTTCAGGCCGAATATTTCCTCGACGGCGCATATGAGGAAACGCACGGCTGCGACTATCTCCTCGCCAATGACATCGATATGGAGCCGGTGCCGGGTTACGCCGTAGCCAATTGGGAGAAGGGCTACGGCGATTTCGTCATGAAGCCCGACCTTGCCACGCTCCGCCGCGTGCCGTGGCTGCCGGCTACCGCGCTGGTTCTGTGCGACGTGCTCGACCATCATCACCACGAACCGCTGGAGCACAGTCCCCGCGCGATGCTCCGCAAGCAGATCGCCCGGCTCAGCGCGATGAACATGTCGTCCTATTTCGCTTCGGAGCTCGAGTTCTATCTGTTCGACGAGACCTACGAGTCGGCGGAAGCCAAAGTCTGGCGGGATATCAAGACGACCGGTAGCTACATCCAGGATTATCACGTCTTCCAGACCACCAAGGAAGAGGGCGTGATGCGGGCAATCCGCAACGGGCTGCAGGGCGCCGGCATCGCGGTCGAGAATTCCAAAGGCGAATGGGGGCC
Source organism: uncultured Alphaproteobacteria bacterium (assembly GCA_963839245.1). GTDB lineage: Bacteria > Pseudomonadota > Alphaproteobacteria > Rhizobiales > Methyloligellaceae > Methyloceanibacter. Next base: position 113,701 of record CAWIUJ010000006.1, read on the forward strand.
CGGCCAGGAGGAGATCAATGTCCGCTACGCGGATCCCCTGACCATGGCCGACTGGCACGTCATCCTCAAGAACGGCTGCAAGGAGATCGCCCACTCGCTTGGCCAGGCGCTGACCTTCATGGCGAAATGGCGCTACGATCTCGCCGGTTCGTCGAGCCATATTCACGCCTCGCTGTGGGACGCTACCGGCAAGACTCCGCTCTTCTTCGACCACGAAAACGAGCACGGTATGTCCGCCTTGATGCGGTCATTACGTGGCCGGACAGCTCGCTTATTCGCGGGAGATAACCTGGTTCCTCGCGCCCTATATCAATTCCTATAAGCGCTTCCAGGTCGGCACCTTCGCGCCGACGAAGGCCGTCTGGTCCCTGGACAATCGCACGGCCGGCTTCCGCCTCTGCGGTGCGCACAGCAAGGCCATCCGCATCGAGTGCCGCGTTGGCGGCGCCGACCTCAATCCCTATCTAGCCTTTGCCGCGCTGATCGCCGCCGGGCTGGCCGGCATCGAGCAGAAGTTGGAGCTCGAAGCGCCCTATGTCGGCGACGCCTATCAAGGCAAGGCGTTGACCGAGGTGCCGAAGACGCTGCGCGAGGCGACGGAGCTGATGCGGAATTCGAAAATGCTGCGGGCTGCGTTCGGCGACGACGTCATCGACCACTATGTGCACACCGCCGAGTGGGAGCAGTTCGAATATGACCGCCGGATTACGGATTGGGAGCTGAAGCGCGGATTCGAGCGCTATTGACAGGCGCAAGATCACTGTGTGCCTTACCTCGAACGAGAACCCCCGAATCCGATCCACCCTTGCGCATGAATTGGTAATCGCTTCGAAGCGGAGAAATCATGTCGGAAAGCCTGAAACTCATCTCCCCCATTGACGGCTCGGTCTATGCCGAGCGGCCGGTCGCGCGTGATGCCGATATCGAGGCCGCCCTGTCGTCGGCGCGGGGCGCGCTCGCGGAATGGAAGACCGTGCCCGTTCCAGAGCGGGCTCGCTACATTCTCGCCTTCCTCGACGCGCTCGTCGCCATGAACGACGACGTGACGTTGGAACTCGCCTGGCAGATGGGCAGGCCGGTCCGCTACGGCGGTGAGAAGGGCGCTCTCAAGGAGCGCGTGCGCGCTATGGCGGCGCTCGCCGAGGAGGCGCTCAAGCCTTACTACCCGGCGGAGAAAGCAGGCTTCCGCCGCTACATTGCGCGCGAGCCGCTCGGCGTGGTCATGGTCATCGCGCCGTGGAACTATCCTTATCTCACCGCCATCAACACCATCGTGCCCGGTCTGCTTGCCGGCAATGCCATCATCCTGAAGCACGCGGCACAGACGCTGCTCGTCGGCGAACGTATCGCCGAGGCGTTCCGGCGCGCCGGCCTGCCCAAGGGCCTGTTCCACAATCTCGTCCTGTCGCATACGCAGACCGAGAAGCTGCTCGGCTCTGGGCGCATCGATCACGTCAATTTCACCGGTTCCGTCGCCGGCGGCCGCGCCATCGAGCGCGCCACCGCTGGTACCTTCGCCTCGATCGGGCTTGAGCTCGGCGGCAAGGATCCAGCCTATGTGCGCGCCGACGCCAAGCTCGATCACGCCATCGAGAACCTGGTCGACGGCGCGTTCTACAATTCCGGCCAATGCTGCTGCGGCGTCGAGCGCATCTATGTCGATGCCCGCGTTTACGACGATTTCGTCGAGGGCTTCGCCGACCTCACCCGCAAATATGTGGTCGGCAATCCGCTCGATGCCTCGACGACGCTTGGGCCGATGGCGCGCGCTTCCTTCGCCGACACGGTGCGCGGCCAGATCGCGGAAGCGCTGCGGAAGGGCGCCACGCCTCTCATCACCATGAAGGTGGCGGGCGATCAGCTAGGCTCGCCCTATCTCGCGCCGGAGGTGCTGACCAACGTCAACCACCAGATGGAGGTGATGCGTGAGGAGAGCTTCGGACCCGTGGTCGGCATCATGCAGGTGCGTGACGATGACGAGGCGGTGACGCTGATGAACGACAGCCCTTACGGACTGACGGCCTCGATCTGGACGCGCGACATGGACCGTGCGGCCGAGATCGGCGCACGAGTCGAGACCGGCACGGTTTATATGAACCGCTGCGACTATCTCGACCCTCATCTCACCTGGACCGGCGTCAAGGATACCGGTCGCGGCGCGGCGCTGTCGAAATATGGGTTCGACGCGCTGACCCAGCCGAAGAGCTTTCACCTCCGCGAAATCTAATCAACCTTCCTTCATCTCGGAACAGGATATGAGCGTACCAACCGCCAATTGGAGCTACCCTACCGCCATTCGCTTCGGCGCCGGCCGCATCAAGGAGCTGGCCGATGCGTGCCGCGCCGCCGGCATCCAGCGTCCGCTGCTCGTCACCGATGCGGGCCTCGCTAAGCTCGCCATCACGGCGAGGGCCATCGACCTGTTGAAGGAGGCGGGGCTTCCCGTCGCGCTTTTTGCCGAGGTTCAACCGAACCCGTTGGATGCGAATGTTGAGGCAGGGATCGCCGCCTTCCGCGCCGGCGGCCATGACGGGATCGTCGCGTTCGGCGGCGGCTCCGGTCTCGACACCGGCAAAGTCATCGCTTTCATGGCCGGGCAGTCCCGGCCGCTCTGGGATTTCGAGGACATCGGCGACTGGTGGACGCGCGCCGACGCGGACAAGATCGCGCCAGTTGTGGCCGTGCCGACCACGGCGGGGACCGGCTCGGAAGTTGGCCGCGCCGGCGTCATCACCCAGGAATCGACGCAGACCAAAAAGGTGATCTTTCATCCCAAGATGATGCCGCGGATGGTCATATGCGATCCCGAGCTCACCGTCGGCATGCCACCCTTCATCACCGCTGGCACCGGCATGGACGCGCTCGCCCATTGCCTCGAAGCCTATTGCGCGCCGAGCTATCATCCGATGGCCGAGGGCATTGCAGTCGAGGGCATGCGCCTCGTGTTCGAGAATCTGCCGAAGGCGGTGGCGAACGGCAACGATCTCGAGGCCCGCGCGCATATGATGAGCGCGGCAGCGATGGGCGCCGCGTCCTTCCAGAAGGGCCTCGGCGCGATTCACGCGCTGTCCCATCCGGTCGGCGCGCTCTACCATACGCATCACGGCATGACCAATGGCGTGTTCATGCCCTATGTGCTTGTCTTCAACCGGCCGGCGATCGAAGCAAAGATCGTGCGCCTCGCCGGCTTTCTCGGCATCGACGGTGGATTCGACGGCTTCCTAAAGGCGGTGCTCGATCTTCGCAAAGCGACCGAGGTGCCGCATGATCTGCGCGGGCTTAAGGTCGACGGCAGTCGCCTCGATATAATCGTCGCCATGTCGCTCGAGGATCCGACCGCTGGGGGCAACCCCGTTCCCCTGACCAAGGGGGGGAGCCGGAAGCTCTTCGAAGCAGCACTGTCAGGCGACGTCGCGGCGGCTGCTTGAGCGGGCACCTCGGCGTCCGGCAACGCAAGATTTGATCTGCCGCAAGGCTTGGTTCATTGGTTGTGCCAATCATGCCAAGATGATGCCATCGGCGCGTGGCACGGGATCAGCATGGTTTTTTATGGCGGAGAGGTTCAATGCAAATACCCTTGCAGATCAGCTTTGACGGCGTTGACCCGTCGCCCGCGGTCGAGGCGCGGATTCGGGAAAAGGCCGCCAAGCTTGAGCGCCTTTTTGACCGAATCGTCGGCTGCAAGGTCGTCGTCGAGGCGCCCCACCGGCATCAGCATAAGGGCAAGCTTTACAACGTGCGCATCGACATCAGCGTGCCGGGGAAGGACGTCTTCGTCGGCCGTTCCGGGCCGCAGAACCATGCCCATGAGGATGTTTATGTCGCCATCCGCGACGCTTTTGACGCGGCGGGCCGGCTGCTCGAAGATCATGCCCGGCGGATGCGCGGCGACGTAAAGACCCACAATGCACCTGGACACGGCAAGGTGGTGCGATTGTTCGCAGACTACGGATTTGCGCAGACGACGGACGGCCAGGAGGTCTACTTCCACAAGAACAGCGTGGTCGATGACGCCTTCGATAAGCTTGAGGTCGGCAGCGAAGTGCGGCTGGTGATCGCGGAGAACGAAGGCGTCGAGGGTGCGCAAGCAAGCGCGGTGACACCGATCGGCAAGCACCACATCATGGAGGGGTAGGGGGCTCGGCCGCAGCCCGCGGCCGAAGCAAAGCGCTCGGCTCCGCCCTCGATCAGAGCCGTCCCATCTCGAACTCCTCGCAAGAATAGCCCATCATGGACAGGCCCTCCTCCAAGAAGTCGCCGAGGAGCGGCGTGCCGAGAAGGTAGCTCGCAGTGCCTTTGTTGTGGGCGCGGGTAGCCTCCTCGCGGACCGTTGCCCAATCGCTGGCGGTATAGTCATCTCGCCCGAGCCAGACCAAAGTGACGAGATCGATCTGCTCGTCCTCCGACAGGGCATCGATGAAGGAGGTGAGCTCCTCGAGCACGGGGTCGTCCTCATGGTCCTCGAGCACCGCCGTCTCGTTGTCGTCGGTTGGATTGGACCCGGGATCCGGCTCGGTCACCGCATCCTTAACGTCGAATTCCCTGGCCTTGACGATGATGAAGCAGACCTTCTCGGGCGAGATCGTAAGCGCGTCCGGGGTCTCGCCTGCAGGCAGCTCCGCTTGGTTCTTGTTGTCTGGCATGAGAGTCACCTGGGTTTGGCCGCCGCCACGGCTTTCGCGGAGCCGGTTTCGGCCGGTTCTATGATCACTAATCTGACGCCGTTCATAGGAGCCGTCCTTGAGACAGGTCAAGCTAGCCCTGCATTCGACGGGTGCGGCAGGGCCTCCCCGGCAGCGGCATTCGTTTGGCGTAGCTTGCTCGAAATCAACGCCTTGGGCCGATTCTATGGTTAGCTTGGTCAAAGGTCCCGCTTTTAAGTAAAGTGACATTGCTTAACCATGCGGATTTGGGTTGAGACCTATGCCGGCCATGGCGGTGTCGAAATGCTCCGCCGCTTCCGCCTGGATGGACGGGAGATCGAGGTCATGGATAACCTCGATCAGTGGCATGGCCAGCACTACCGCTATTTCAAGGTCAGGGGCGGCGACGGAAATCTCTATATTTTGCGCCTCGATGAGGTCCGATCGGAATGGGAGCTGATCATGTTCCAAAGCGAGGAGGTTGAAGCTCCGGCGGGCTTTGCGCCAAGCAAAGGGACCGGACCGAAGATGTAACGCCTGTCGGCGTGCCATGGATCACTCCCGCGATTCCGCGGCCCAGGCCGGGGGCGCAACCCTCCGTTCACAAGTCCTTCAAGAAAGTCTTGATTTTGGGGCTCCCGGGGGCCATTTTCCCCCTGTGAGGCGTTTCCGGCGACGCCAAGGCGCTGGTGACAGCACGCCCGAAAAATCCTCAATCGGTAGAGCGGGCTAACTAAATCGGGCCTTTTCTGGCCAGGGGGCGGGTTTCCGCCAACCCTGTTCGTAGTCGTCATGACCCGGCGCCCCGGAGCAAACTCGAATGGACTCGATGCGGAGTGATCACCTTGAACTGGACCACGGCGGCTCTGCCGGGGTGCGCCTGACGGCGGACGCTGTTCAGGGCGCCGATGGCTTGCCTGCCGATACGATCCTTAAGGTCCAACCCCACCCGTCCGAGCCTGGGGTCTTCGTTGAGGCGAATGAGCTGGCTCAGGGCGATCTCGCCGGTCCCGGGGATTCTGTGGGTCAGGGGGATGCGGCTGTCGCCACCGGTCTTGCCCCGCGCGCGGTCGATGTCCGCCCGGTGCCCGTGCAAGATTCGCTCGATACCTACCTCCGGCAGATCGGCCATACCGAGTTGCTGTCCCGCGAGGAAGAGCTGGCGCTCGCCATGCGGATCGATGCGGCACAGCAGGCCTTGCTGACGCGGCTCTGCTCTATTCCCATGCTCGTCGAGCGCGTTGGCGCCCAGGCGGCGGAGATGCGCGACGGCGGCATTCCTCTGAGCCATCTCCTCGATGCTCTCCCGCTTCGGGAGGAGTTCGACGCTGCCGAAGATGAGCCGCAGGGCGACGGCGAGAGCCACGGCGCCAAGATGTTGGATGGGCATGCCGATTTGAGCGAGGACGAACTTGCTCCTATCTCGAACAGCGAGTTGCTCGCGGACATCGCGCCTCGGTTGGAGGTTGTTGTCACTCACGCCGCCGAGATCGCCGGGCTCGCTCGTAAGCGCGTTGCGGCGCTCGCGCGCGGCAAGGAGCTTTCACGGCGCGAGCGCAATCGCCTCAACGAGCTCTTGTCCAATGCGGCCGCGGAGATCGCCGGCCTGCATCTGCGGCAGGACCGAATTTCGGATCTCATGGCCGTACTTGAGGCTGATGCGCGCAAGCTGCGCCAGACGGAACGCGAGCTGGTGCATTTGGCGGAGCGCTGCGGCGTCACCCGCGAGGACGCGATCAACCGCCTGTTTGCGGATGAGCTTGACCCGAATTGGATTGCTGAGATCGCGGCGCTGTCTGACGCAGCGTGGCGCACCTTCGCGCGTATGCATGGCGAGCAGCTGGCCGAGCTCGGCGCGGCGTTCAGGGACATTGCCGAGCGGCTGGGCTTGCCGCCGGTGGAGCTCCGTTACGCGCTCAAGGATGTGAGCCAGGCGCGGCGCGAGCTGAGGTTGCTTCGCGAGGAGATGGTGCGCGCGCATCTTCGCCTCGTGGTGGCCATCGCCAAAAAATATCGCGGCTATAGCTCCTTGGACCTTCCCGATCTCATCCAGGAAGGCAATCTCGGCCTCATGCGCGCGGTCGAGAAGTATAACTACCGGCATGGCGTCAAGGTCTCGACCTATGCCATTTGGTGGATCCGCCAGTCGATCACCCGGGCCATGGCCGACCAGGGGCGCATGATCCGCGTGCCGGTACACATGGCGCAGGCGGCGCGGAAGGTTCAGCGCGAGCGTGGCAAGCTTCGCCAGCGGCAGGGGCGTGAGCCGGCGGCCGATGAGATTGCCGCGCGCTCTGGCATCGCCAAGGCTCAAGTCGAGCAGGCGCTGTCGCTGGTGCACGAGCCTACCTCGCTCGATATTCCGATCGGCGAAGACGGCGACGCCACGCTGGCCGATTTGATCGCGGCGCCTGATGGCGTCAGTCCTCAAGCTGCTGCGGAAGCCGCCGCGCTCAGGAAGTGCGTGGTGGAAGTTCTGGCTGAGCTGACGCCGCGCGAGGAGCGTATCTTGCGCATGCGGTTTGGCATCGGCATGCCGGACCACACGCTCGAGCAGGTGGGCCAGACCTTCGGCGTGACCCGCGAGCGCATACGTCAGATTGAAGCGAAGGCCCTTGAGAAGCTTCGCGTGCCCACCCGCTCGCGCAAGCTGTTGACGTTCACTGAGAGCTAAGCCATGCGCGCAACCACGAGCCTGATCGCATTGTTCGCCTGCGGTGTCTTGTCGGCGATCACTCTGGACCAGGCGTCGTCGCTGCCGGGCGACGCCGCAAACAATGATGATCTCGGCGAGAAGGTGCGCGCCGCTCGGTGAAGCCCAATCACCGGCAAGGCTATCGGCCCCGCGCCCTATTTCTGCTCGCGCCCCTACCAGTACCGCTACTGGCAGTTTTGTCCCCCGATCTGTTATCCCCTTTGAGTCCGCCCAGCCGGTGATGGCCGCAAAATGCGGGGCGAGACCGGCGACGTTCGCGCCGCCGATCTCACCTAGAACCTTCGTGGCTTAAACGGCGTCGACCAGGACGATCTCGGAATCCTCGGTCGCGGTGACCTTGACGGTTGCCTCATCGGTAATGGCGGCGCCGTCCCGCGTATTGAGCCGAACGCCATTCACCTCGACAGCGCCTTCCGCCGGCACGAGATAGCCGTGGCGATCTTTGCCCAGCGCATATTCGGCCGTTTCACCGGCCTTCAATTTCACACCGAGCACCCGCGCCTTGGCGCGGATCGGCAGGGCCTCGGGATCGGTCTGGTAGCCGCTTGCCAGCACCACGAATTTGCCGGAGCGGTCTTCTTTCGGAAAGGGCTTCGCGCCCCAGGTGGGCTCACCGCCGCTCTGGTCCGGCTCGATCCAGATCTGGAATAGGCGGGTGGCTTCCGGCTCGCGATTATATTCGGCGTGGCGGATGCCGCTGCCAGCGCTCATCACCTGCACATCGCCGGCGCCGGTCCGTCCCTTGTTGCCCAGGCTGTCCTCATGGGTGATGGCGCCCTGGCGGACATAGGTGATGATCTCCATGTCGGCGTGGGGATGGGGCGGGAAGCCGGTGTTGGCGGCGATCTCGTCGTCGTTCCACACGCGAATGGCGCCCCAGCCCATGCGCTTCGGATCGTAGTAGCTCGCAAACGAGAAGTGATGCTTGGCCTTCAGCCAGCCGTGGTCGGCGCCGCCCAAGCCTTTGAATGGTCTCAGCTCAATCATGATGTCACCCTCCGCGCCGTATCGGCGCTGTTGCATAAGCCCAAAATGGGGTGCAGGATCGGCCAATAAAGTGGAAACTGCAGAAACTTATCGTTTCCAATTTGTGGCCAAGCTGCCAGACCTTGAAGCCCTCGCGATCTTTGCCAAGGTGGCCGAGCTCCGCTCATTCGTCCGGGCGGCCGAGGAGCTCGAACTCTCCAAAGCTACCATTTCCAAGGCAATTGCCCGGCTGGAGAACAGGCTGGGCGCTCGGCTCTTCAACCGGACCTCACGCCGGCTTGCCTTGACCGATGCCGGTCAGCGTCTGTTGGATCGCGCCGTCCGCATTCTTGCCGAGGGGGAGGCCGCTGAGAGCGAGGCGCTTGCGCAATCTACAAGCCCGCGCGGGCTCGTACGTCTCGCCGTGCCGATGTCGTTTGGACTGAGCACGGTCGTACCGCTCATGCCAGAGTTCCTTGCGCGCTATCCGGACGTGTCGGTCGACCTCAATTTGAGTGACGCCGTGGTCGATCTGATCGGTGCCGGTTTCGACGCCGCCTTGCGCATTGCCGCCTTGCCGGATTCCTCCTTGCGCGTGCGGCGGCTCCGCGGGGTGAATCGCTTCCTTGTTGCCGCGCCGGACTACCTCAAGCGCCATGGGCGCCCCACTCACCCTCATGATCTCGCCAAGCATGCCTGTCTCTGCTACGCCTATCTGCCGACACCGGACATTTGGCGGTTCGAAAATGCCGCCGGCGAGGTGGTGGCTCTGCGGCTGTCCGGGCCCTTGCGCGCGAATAACGCCGATGCGCTGATGCCGGCGCTGCTCGCGGGTCTCGGCCTTGCCGTGCAACCGGATTTCGTCGTCAGCCAAGCGCTTGAAGATGGCCGCTTAGAGGTGGTGATGCCCGGTTGGGGCGCGCCACCGATCGCCTTGCACCTCGTCATGCCCCCCGGCGGGCCGCGCCCGGCACGGGTCGAAGCGCTGGCTGACTTCCTCGCTCAGCGCCTGAGCCGTCCGAGCTAGCGCTTCAGGAGGGCCATGGGCCTCAATCGGCCGCTCCCCGCCAAATATCATTTCACCCCCTGAAGCAAAGCCTGAATGGCGGTCTTTGGTGGAGTGCCGATCGATGATCGACACCATAGCGGCTCGCTATTGGACCTGAGCCCCGCGTCGGCGCCTAATCGAGAGCTGAGAAAGTCTTGGGACCGATGCCAACGGCACGCCAAACGCGCCCGGCGCCGCTCGGCTGCGCCGGTCACGAAGAGGACCTTGGAGACGAAACGATGCTGAACGCCTATGCGAGGGAAGAGCCTCTATCCGACCCGCGCGTCGTCATCGCCGGCATTTCCGGCTCGCGGATGGAGGACATGGCAAGACCTCAACAAAGCCCTCCCTCGGCGCAGCTCGTGCGTAGCGTTGGGTGAGTGGCACCCGCCGCCAGACCGCCTTGGGCCTCGCCGGCGACACCCGGCACGATTGCCGCGGGCTTCGGTGCCTTGGCGGCAGCGGAGCTACGCCATGACGCCACCGATCTTCCAAAGCGTCGAAGAGGCTTTCCGCTATTGCCGCGACATGGATGCGCCATTGGCCGAAAAACTCGAGGACTTCAGCGCCGCAACGCGATATTTGGTGCCGGGATATCAGGAGGCGGCAAACCGGATCGCAGCTCGGCTGAACCAGTACGAGGCCGGTCGCGGCGCCCCCGTGGCTGGCGAGGTGATGCCTGGCTTCGCTCTGCCCGACGAGCATGGACGCATGGTGAAGCTCGACAGTCTGCTGGTGGCGGGACCGCTGGCGATGACATTTCATCGTGGGCACTGGTGCCCCTATTGCCGCATCAACACGCGGGCACTTGCCGAGGCGCAGGAAACGATTGCAAGCGAGGGTGGCCAGATCGTTGCCATCATGCCGGATCGGCAAAGGTTTGCAGCCGCCTTCAAGTCGGAGGCGATGGCGCGATACCGCATTCTCACGGATATCGACAACGGCTACGCGCTGTCCTTGAACCTCGCGATCTGGATGGGCGATGAGATGAACCAGATCTTGTCGGCCGGCGGCCGCGAGGTGCCCGCCTACCAAGGCAACGATGCCTGGGTGTTTCCAATCCCCGCGACGTTCGTCATCGGCACGGATGGCACGGTCGCGGACCGCTTCATCGATCCGGACTATCGGCGACGGATGGCCATCGAGGACTTGCTTGCTGCGCTTCGCGTTGCCCAAAGAACGAGCCCAACCCATGGTAATTCGGCTGATAACACCTGATCGCGCCTACCCACTCGGCGCCCCAGGTGATATGGACAAGCTTGGGGTAAGATTGGAAACTCCAGGGTCCTTGCAGGGTGGCGGCCAGCCCATTGCCGTCATGGCGAGGGGAGCTTGCACATGACGTCGAAACCGCTGTCTGAAGCGCTTGAAGAGGCGTTCATCCAGTCTTGCAACATGGATGCGTCTTTGGCCGAGCGGCTCCAGGCCTTCGCCGATGCGGTCAGGCGGTTCGGTCCGCATTTTCAGGACGCCGTGGACCGGCTGGTGTCGCGGCTCCGCGAGCATGAGGTGGGCGAGAGCGCGCCGCGGCCCGGCGAGCCGATGCCCTCTTTCGTGCTGCCCGACGAGACCGGCCAGCTTGTGACCCTCGAACAGCTGTTGAAGCGGGGACCGCTCGCAATCACCTTCCATCGGGGCCATTGGTGCCCCTATTGCCGCATCAACACGCGGGCGCTTGCCGAAGCGCAAGGAGAGATCGAGGCCGAAGGCGCCCAGATCGCCGCCATCATGCCCGATCAGCAGCATTTCACCGCGGAGTTCAAAGCGGAGTCGGATGCGCCGTTTCCGATCCTGACCGACATCGACAATGGCTATGCGATGTCCTTGAGCCTCGCGTTTTGGGTCGGTGCCGAGATGCAGCAGCTCATGACCGGCGCTGGCTGGGACGTGTCGCGGTTCCAGGGCAGCAACACCTGGCTGCTGCCGATCCCTGCCACCTTCGTCGTCGGCACCGACGGAGAGGTCAAGGCGCGCTTCATCGATCCCGATTATCGCAAGCGCGTGGCGGTCGAGGACTTGATAGGCGCGCTCAGGAACGCCCACTAGGCAAAAGAGCAGTCGCTGCCTCGCGTCAGCGGAAAAAGATCTGAATCGAATAACTGGGATTGGTCCTCGCAGGGGGCGGCGCAAACGGCGCAGCATTGCGCACGCTGGCGAGCGCGGCCTGGTCGAGCTCCGCTTTTCCGCTTGAGCGGCTGATCCGTAGCGATTGGAGACCGCCGAAGGGGCCGATGGCGAAGGACACGGTCGCGCTGCCCCTAGCCCCCACGGCCTTGGGCTTGTGGCTGCCAATGGCGGCGCGGACCCTGGCTCCATAGCCTGTACCATTTCTGCGGGCGGCATCGAACAGCGCCTTCGATGAGCCGAGACCCGTGCCGAGGGTCATGGGCTTGCTCTTGAGTTTGCCTTTCGCCTGTGGGGGCGGGGGTTGCTGCTCGCTCGATGCGGTTTTTGCCTTGGGCTCCGCTTCGGCCGGTGGCGTCGACCCTTCAGGCTGCACGGACGCTGGCTCCGCATTGGCGCTTCTGACCATGGGAGCGCCCTCGGGCGCTGCCGGCGTCGCGGCTGGCTCTGGCTTCGCTTCGCTCGCGGCCGGCTGGGTTTCGGCCGGTGGCGATGAAGTGGCTTCAGGCTTCGCCTCGGCCGCTGCCTTCACCGTCGCATCTCCGATGATCGGCGCACTCCTTGGAGCGGCCGGCGCCGTTGCCTCTGTGCTCGCCGCTTGGGTGACCGGCATGGGCTCTGATGCCGCTTTTGGCGCCTCGCCAGGTTGCGCCGTCGGGGCTGAAGGTGGCTCGGGCTCGACCCCGTGGGTTGAGGCAACTTGAGACGCGGGCGGCTCGGCGGGCTTGGCCGCGAGCCGATCGGCCGTGGTGGGCGTGGTGGGCGTGGGCGTCGTCGGATTGGCAGCATCCGCTGCAGGCGCACCCGAGGGCAGTGCGCCATTAGGCAGGGCGCCGGTCTCCGACGGCTCGCTTGTCCGCGGCTCCGTCGCAGGGGCCTTTGTCTCTGGCTCGGGCATCGCGGCCTTTGCCTCTGGCTCCGGCGCGGTGACCTTTGCTGCCGGCTCCGGCACAGTGACCTTGGTCTCCGGCTCGGGCGTCGCCGGCTTTAGCTCCGGCTCCGCTGCAGTAGTCTTTGTTTCCGGCTCGGGGGCCGTAACCTTCGCGGTGGGTTCCGCCTGGGCATGTCCGGCGTGGTCTTGAGCGACGTTTGCCTTGCCCGCCGCCGGCGCCTCCTTCCCGGCGCTTACCGGGTTGGGGGTGGTGCTCCGAGAGCCAGGCACTGCGATCAGGAGGGATTGGAGCACCGCGGCGCCCAGCAGGACAGCGCCAGCGCCAAGCACGAATAGAGATAGTTTGGATCGATCTTGATTGGACATGGCCGCAGGGGGTTAGGGTTGAAAATTTTGCCGACTGAACCCGTTACGCCAATTCCGGATTATCTGAGTCGAGGACTCCGGTCCAACGTTGCTGTGGCGGGCAGCGGGCCTCCGGCGGCGGCAGCCAGGCTCAAAGGCCTGATCGGCCCCGCGTAAGAGCGGGCAGTCGCTGTTGCAATTACGTCACCAAATCCCCGGCCACTTATGGTTGGATTTCACGGTAAGTACTTTGCCTTGCGGCATGCGTGTCAGTATGAGTTGAGGGGGCAGTTATGCGTATTTTCGTCGTTGCGGCGATCTTCGCCGCGTCGTTTGCCTTGGGTGGCTGCTTTCATCACAGTCAGGTCGCCACGGTCGCACCGCAACCGCTTCCGCCTCTGAAGTAGGTTCGACAGGGGCTAGATGTCGGCGGTAGCCCATAGACTTGAAGCAAAGCTAGGGAAGCGGACAAGCCCTCCCGGTTCGGGAAGTGCGTCCTGATTCCGTGGCCTAAACGGCCACGGTTTCGATCCAGTTAGCCAACGTGTCCAACAGCTCGTCTCTGATCTCCGCATCCTTGCGCCCGCTGCGCGCGGGCACATGGAATGAATGATCGGCGTCCGGAAACAGTTTGAGGGTGGCGCGGGGGCCGAGCTTTTGGGTGAGGCGCTCTATTAGCCTGACGTCGGCCAGCGCATCGCGGGTTCCCTGCAAGAACAGCATCGGGAGGGCAATCTCGAACAAATGCTTGCCGCGCTCGTCTGACGGGCGCCCGGCGGCATGCAGCGGGAAGCCGAGGAACACGAGCCCGCGAACACCATATAGAGGTGACGCGGCTTGCGCCTGCGACGTCATGCGGCCGCCGAACGATTTGCCGCCGGCGACCAGGGCAAGGCGCGGAACGAGACGAGAGGCCTCGCTGACTGCGGCGCGAACGGTGGCTTGCGCCAATTTGGGTGCGTCCGGCCGCTTCAAGCCGTGCTCCATATAGGGGAATTGATAGCGCAGACTGGCGACGCCGCGCGTCGTAAGTCCGTCGGCGACTGTCGCCATGAAGGGATGCGCCATGCCGGCCCCCGCACCGTGCGCCAGGACGAAGCAGGCGCGCGCTTGACCAGGCGCTTGCAGCAGGCCCGACACGGTCCTCGTGTCATCGACCTTTATGGTCACTTTCCGTGCGGTCGCGGGCAGCATCATTGTGCTTCCGGCAAGGGAGAGAGACGTCGAGCGCCGGTCGCTCGGGATCTCGCTAGGCGGCCGCGTAACGCGACCAGTCGCAGGCCCGGAGCATGTTCATCAGAGCGGAGGCGACCGGAGTGCGCTGCCGGCCGGCAACGCCATAGAGATAGATGGTTCGGCTGAGCTCGAGCCGCTCCACGGCGATGCGCATCAGCGTGTCCGGAGCCTTGGCGCTGCGCGGCATGAGCGCCACGCCGACACCCGCCTCGACCAGCGCGATCAGATCGGAATCGGCGCCGGTCTCGTGGCAGCGGCCGACATCGAAATCGTGCGCGCGCAGGAGATCGAGCAGCGCCGGCGTCAACTCGCAAGTGGTCCGCACTACGAAACGCTCCTCCCTCAGGTCGCCGAGGGCCACCGCCGGGGAGTTGGCAAGACGGTGCATGGTGTTGACGGTGAGTTGGAAGTCCTCGGTGAACAGCGGCCAGCCATCGAGACGCTCCCATTCGTCGCTGAGGCCTGCGGCAAGCCCAAGCTCCGCGTCGCCGCGCTTGAGATAGCCCAGCACCTCGGTGCCCGTGCCGCGATAGAGTTTCAGCTCGAGCCCGCTGAACAGCCTGCCAAGCTCGATGATTTGCGGCATGACCACCGATGGATCGATGGTTTGCGACAGCGCGAGCCGGAGCGAGCCCACCTCGCCGCGCTTGATGGCGGAGGCGAGCGATCGGGCGTTGACGGCGCTGTCATAGCATTGCTTCAGCAGCGGCAGCATGCGCGTGCCGAGCTCGGTCAGCTGCGCTTGCGGCCGCTCGCGCCGAAATAAATCGCCGCCGAGCTCGCCCTCGAGCTGGCGGATCGCGCGTGTGAGCGAAGGCTGGGCGACGTGACATTCCTCGGCCGCGCGCGTGAAATTGAGCTGCCGGGCGACGGCCAGGAAGTAGCGGACCTGATGCATTTCCATGCGAGAGGAGCCCCGCTTCCTACGCTAGTCGCAAATTTGGCCGGATATCGGCGAGATAATGCGTGAGCCGCATGACGATATTTAGCATTTGCGCGCGCGCAACGGCAGCGTAGCGGTACGCGCATCGAGTTCGACCATGCTGGGGATCCTTGGCCTCGGAGATGTCGGTTCGCGCTCTCGTCTTGAATCCGACCTTGTACGATTGATGCAACTCGTGCGTCGAGATGCTTTGATGTTACTGCCTACATTTTAGGCAGCTTTGAAAAATGGGTCCACAACTGGGTTTGGAGACCCGGCCAGGCGCTCCGCGATAGCGCTCCCCTATGGATTTCTTAGCCAACGGGCATTTCCCGCATAGGCACCGCCCCGGGCATGATCTCGGCTACCGAAACGTGGCGCCACACGCAGAAAGGGCGTCACAAATCGAGGGGTAGAGGCCATGAACATCGCCATGACGGAGCGCAGCATGGCTGCCGCGCAGCCGCTGCAAAACAAGGTTTCGCTGGTGACCGGCTCGACCAGCGGCATCGGTCTCGGCATTGCCCGGGCGCTCGCGGCCGCGGGCTCCTCTGTCATCCTCAACGGTTTCGGCAAGCCTGACGAGATCGCCGCCGCGCAAGACGGCATCGCCTCGGATTACGGCGTCAAGGTTGCCTATTCCGGCGCGGACATGTCCAAACCGGAGTCGATCGCCGAGATGATGGAGATGGCGCTCGCCAAATTCGGCGCGGTCGACATCCTCGTCAACAATGCCGGCATCCAGCACGTGGCACCGCTGCAGGACTTTCCGGCGGCGAAGTGGGATGCGATCCTCGCCATCAATCTCTCATCCGCGTTCCACACCACGCGACTCGCGCTGCCGCCGATGCTCGCCAACAAATGGGGCCGCATCATCAACATTGCCTCGGCGCATGGGCTGGTCGGCTCTCCCTTCAAATCCGCTTACGTCGCGGCGAAGCACGGCATGCTCGGCCTCACCAAGGTAACGGCGCTCGAGACGGCGGAGCAGGGGATCACCTGCAACGCTATCTGCCCCGGCTATGTCTACACGCCGCTGGTCGAGGCGCAGATCGAGGGCCAGGCAAAGGTTCATGGCATCCCGCGCGAGCAGGTGATCCGCGAGGTGCTGCTCGCGCAGCAGCCGAACAAACGCTTCGCCACGGTGGAAGAGCTTGGTGGCATTGCCGTGTTCCTCGCCTCGAATGCCGCCTGCTCGATCACGGGGACGGCTATTCCGGTCGACGGCGGCTGGACCGCGCATTGAGGGAGCTTAGGCACTCGTCACCAAGACACTCTGGAGGAAACTCTCATGCCGGCGACCCAAGCGCTTAGCCCGATCGATGCGGTCAACGAGATCCGCAACAACAATAACGGCCAGGTTGTGCTCGTCCTGCAGGGCGGCGGCGCGCTCGGCGCCTATCAGGGCGGTGTCTATCAGGCCATGCACGAGGCGGGCGTCGAGCCAGACTGGCTGATCGGCACCTCGATCGGCGCGATCAATGCGAGCATCATCGCCGGCAACCGGGTCGAGGATCGTCTCGCCAAGCTTCAGGAGTTCTGGCGGCGCGTTCAGCGTAACGGCGCCTGGGGGGCTTTCCCGGCCTGGAAGGGTATCGCCGACGCGCTAGCCTCCTGGACGACGCTGACCACCGGCATCCCCGGCTTCTTCGAGACCAACCCCCGCGCCTTCCTTGGCGGTCAAGTGCCGCTCGGCGTCGATCACGCCGGCTTCTATTCCACCGAGCCGCTGCGCAAGACGCTGGAAGAGCTGGTCGACTTCTCTCTCGTCAACCAAGACCATCCCCGGCTCACCGTGGGGGCCGCGCATCTCCGCACCAGCATGATGCACTATTTCGACTCCAGGGAGATGGAGCTCGCGCCAGACCATGTCATGGCCTCCGGCGCCCTGCCGCCGGCATTTCCGGCGGTACGCATCGACGGCGAGCTCTATTGGGACGGCGGCATTCTCTCCAACACGCCGACCGAGCGCATCTTCGACGATCATCCGCGGCGGAACTCGCTGATCTTTGCGGTGCATCTGTGGAACCCGACCGGCGAGGAACCCGAGACCATCTTGGATATCCTGCACCGCGCCAAGGACATCCAATATTCGAGCCGCATCGCGAGCCACATCGTGCGCCAGCGCGAGGCGCATAAGCTTCGTCACGTCATCACCAAGCTGCTCGAATTCGTGCCGGAGGAAGAGAAGCAAGATCCGTTGCTCAAGGAGCTTGCCCAATATCATTGCGACACGCGCATGCATGTGGTGCGGCTGCTCGCCCCTCGGCTCGACCGCGAGAGCCACACCAAGGACATCGATTTCTCTCCGGCCGGCATCCGCGCGCGGTGGGAGGCGGGCTATGAGGACACCAAGCAGGCGCTCGCCAAGCAAGCCTGGCTCGGCGAGTTCGGCCTGCTCGATGGCGTGATCCTGCATGAGCCAACGCCGGATGCCGATCCGGCATCGGACATCCAGCCGGGCGATCCGCTCGCCGCGCCGGCCCCGCCGCATAAACTCGCGGCCGAGTAGAGGAGGCGGCCATGAGCGCTCAAGTCTGCACCGGGGCCTCGGCGCTCCAGCTCGCCGCGACCGGATTGAGCTTCCTCCTCGCGGTGATCTTGCTCGAATGTTCTGGGTGAAGTTGCCCGAGGAGCTGCATGAAGGCGACCTCGCGCCGACCCTCAAGAAGCAGAGCTGGCTGAATATGTTCGTGGCGCTCGGCGCCATGGCCGCATCGGTGATGCTGCTCGTCTGGGTGAGCAGCTGCGGGGTGTAACGCCGCTCGGTAGCCGGCAGAGCAACATTCGGGCGCAAGACAAGCCAGAACGGCCGGAGGGTCGCCCCTCCAGCCTTCCGAAGCTCAATCGCATTAAGCAAACCTGCGGCTCTCCGCGAGCGCGCGCGCCCGCCAACCGCCCTCGCGCCTGACCTATTTCAGGGGCGGATGGGCGAGCGGCGGAGGCGGCAGCGGCTCCGCGTAGACGGCCTGATTGTGGTGGAAGCAGCCGCCCAGCATGGTGGAGGCGGCAGCGATGATGACGAGAGCAACGATAGTCCGCATGTACTGATCCCCCTAAAAGGTACTGCCGGCTTTCTACACCCCCGCCTCTTAGAAAAGCCTTAACGGGCGGATCATTTTAAGTCGGCGTTAGCCATATCGTTCGGCCAGGAAGCCGACCAAAAGAGGGCCTCCTTTTGGCAATGCTGTGCCCATGTACCATCGACGGCGGTCACGTCGAAGGAGCGCGGCGGTCGGCCCTGTCGCCATTGGATCGTGTAACGAAAAAAGCGGCCCCGACCGGAGCGTTTGCCGTTCGGTCGAGGCCGCCATAGCAGAGTCAGGAGACCACCAGAAGGAGCGACTGCCCTGCCACCGCTATAAAATACCGGTCAAGGCGGACCTGCTTTGCGCCAGATCAAAAAACGGCGGGCAGATTGGATCTCACGGGAATGCCTTGCAATAACCCTCTGCCTCCTCCATATGATGGGGTATCGGACGCGCCCGAGGGGGGCGCGGGACTTTAAGAAGTGACGGCAAAGACTATCGCGCCGACTACGAGCACGACGACCTTTCCTGAACAATCTGAAGACGCCGGACGCCTTCTCTGGTGAACGGCCCGTTATGTGAAAACTACAGAACGGGAAAGGAATCCCAAATGTCTCGTGTCAATGGCACAGTGAAATTCTTCAATCATACGCGCGGCTTCGGCTTTATCTCGCCGGAAGGCGGCGACAAGGACGTATTCGTCCATGCGTCCGCGCTCGAGCGCTCTGGCGTTCCCTCGCTGAACGAAGGTGACAAAGTCTCCTTCGAGATCGAGGACGACAAGCGCGGTCGCGGCAAGCAGGCTGCGAACGTGCAGCTCGCCTAAGCCTTTCGCTTCAGCGTCTGGTTTTGAACCGGCAGGCTTGAGCCTGCCGGTTTTTTTATGCGCGTAGGGAGCACGTCGCGACGAGCCTCACCCGCGCATCAATGGTGATGCACGGCATGCTTCATCGCCTCGGGCTCCACGGGCGTCTCCAGGAAGAGCGCGAGCAGCGCCGCGACGGCGAGCGATAGGCCGATGCCGGCGACGCAGGCGGTCCAGCCGAAATGGTCGAACACCTGGCCGAGGATGGCCGCGCCGGCAAGGCCGCCGAAAAAGTAGAAGGCGAGATAGAGCCCGCTCGCCGAGCCGCGGTCGGATGCCGCCGCGCGGCCGACGAAACCGGTGGCGGTTGCTTGGGCGAAGAAGGTGCCGACGCCGACCAGCACCATGCCCAACATGAAGGCGGGCAAGCTCGATAGCAGCATCAGCGGCAGGCCGAGAGCGGCGACGCCCAAGGCCATCCAGAAGGTCGCCCGCGTGCCGTAGCGCTTCACCGCCCGGCCAGCGAGCGGCGTCGTCAGGATGGAGGGCAGGAACACAAAATAGACGAAGCCGAGCGTCATCGCCCCCACGCCGAAGGGCGGCTGCACCAGCACGAAGTTCACATAGGTGAATGTGCCGATGAAGGCGAACAGGATGCAGAAGCCGATGGCGAAGCTCGCGCGCAAGGACGGGTTCCTCATATGCATGATCCAGGCGGCGAAGTGGGAGCTCATGCCGGGTTCATGAGATTGCATCGGCGGCGTCTTCCGCACGGTGAAATACACGAGCGCGGCGCCCAACAGATTGAGGATGGCGAAGAAATAGAAATTGGTGGCGAGGCCGAAATGGTCGGCGACGGCGGCAGAGATCAGCCGCCCGATCAAATTGCTCGCCACGTTGCCGGTGATGTAGGCGGCGAAGACGGATGCCGAATCCGCCGCGCTGTAATTCTCGCCGAGATAGGCGAGCGTGAGAGTGAAGGCCGAAGCCATGCACAGCCCCTGCATCACGCGAAGCCCGGCAAAGACGGCGAGGTTCGGCGCATAAGCCAGTAGCGTGGTCGGAATGGCCAACAGCACGAGGCTGACCAGGATGCCGGTCCGCCGGTCGATGCTGCTGGAGAAATAACCGACTGCGAGACCCGAGATCAGCATGCCGAAGGTGCTGGCATTGGAGGCAAGCCCCATGGCGCCCGGCGTTACGCCGTAATGCTCGGTGAGTGAGGGCAGGATGGCTTGAGTGGCGAACAAATCGACCAGGCTCAAAAACGCCGTGAGCGCGATGACCATCGAGCGGAACGACACCCCGGAGGAACGCGCCCCGCTCTGGCTGGACATGGCAGCGATCGCGTGACTGACGTCAGACATGGCGGGAGCTCCTGGCGCAGAGGCGTTGCAAGCTGGACGTGACGCCCCGACCCGGGAGGTGCAGGCGGAGCGTCACGTCCGAAAGTGAGAGCGGGGGGCGCACTCACATGTTGTGGTCGCCTTTGTCCTTCAACAGATCGGCGGACAAGAGAACGGCGGTCTTGTCGCCGAGATTCTTCCACCAATGCGAGACGTCAGGGGTCTCGGCCACGACGTCACCCGCTTTGTGCACGAGCGGGGCGGCGCAGTTCGACGCATATTCAACGATCTCGCCTTCGGTGATGTAGATGATGGCGGGACGGTCGGCGTGGCTGTGCCAAGGCACGATGCCGCCCGGCTCGACGGTGAGCATGCGCATGCGGAACAGACGGTCGTTGATGTTGAACGGCGCCTTGGCGACGTCGATCGAGGCGATGACCGTGTCGGTGACGCCGACCGGCTTGAAGTCGACAGCCTCGCGCGCATTCTCTTTCTTCTGGTCGACGGGGCACTCGCCGGCAAAGGCCGGCAGCGCGACGGCGCTTGCGCCGGCGATGACAGCGGCGAGAAGAAGGCCGCGACCAAATCCGCTTTCGCGTGTGAAGTGAAACATCTCCAGTGACTCCTTAGTGGCTAGGGCTCGACCGGGAAGGGACGGCCGCGACGATGCCAAGCAGGATCGGCCGAAGCGGCCGCCAACGGAAATGCCGGTTGGCTTTGAACTCGATAGCCCGGCGCTATTCCGCGCGTTTCAGGCACCAACTCGATAGCGAACGGGTATTGGGCAAAGGGGGGTAGGCGCCACTACCTAACACTCATTCCGATCGAGCCCATGGCCAGCCGGTCGGACCTTCCCTGTCCCAAGGCCAACCAGATTAGGAGAGACCCAAATGAAGAAGATCGTGCTCGCAGTCGCTCTGGTCGTCGCCTTCGCCGCGCCCGCCATGGCCGAGAATTTCGCCAACCAGTACGCTACGACGCTTGGCCGCTAACCCCGAGTTCAGGCCCGCTCACAAGGAGACCCCCCGTGAAGAAGATCCTGATCGCAGTCGCCCTGGTTGTCGCCTTCGCCGCGCCCGCCATGGCCCAGAATTTCGACAATCCTTTTGCCCCGACCTGCGAGTCCTGCAGGTAACCGACGACAAGTGGCCTCAGTCAGGCCACCTCACTCTCCCCAAGCTTCGGGCACTCGCACGCCATGCGGGTGCCCGCCTTTTTTGGCGCATGGGTTTTCTACTGCCGCGCGAAAACGCGCCATGCCGAACGCGCGGCGCAACGCGACGATAGCTAGAAAGTATTGGGAAGCGGCGTTGCGTGCTTTTAGCGTTCCTCCATTCCGGGCCCGGGTGATTGGCCAGCCGGACCGGAATTCCTGGTCTCAAAGAAGCGTTCCCTGCTTCGGAGACCCGAGCTTGCCGAAGGCAGCATTTGGACCTGGCCACTACCCTTAGGAGACTACCCGCATGCGCAAATATCTGATCGCCGCCGTTCTTGTCGGTGCTTTCGCTGGTCCCGCTCTCGCCGAGCAGTTCTATGTCGCCTTCGACCCGGCGAGCCACAAATGCACGATGATGCACAGCCAGCCGACCGGCAACATGAAGAGCATGGGCGGCCCTTATGCGACTAAAGCCGAGGCCCACAAGGCCATGGCCGGCATGAAGGAATGTGAAGGTTAAACGGACCTGAGCTAGAAGTCGCGAGCGTCCGCCCACTTTGGGCGGGCGCCCGCTTTATCTCCGCCGCATAGGCGATGACGCGTCCGCTCGGAAAGGCGACTTCCCGCGACGGCGCGGTTGAGAGACGGGACGCATGCAAGAGTCCATGCAAGCCAGTCAATTCCAGCTGCTGTTCATCGAGCTGCGCGTCGGATTGGCGCGGGCTGCGATCCAGTCGGCACTCCTCCTCAATGGCGGCGCCGCAATCGCCCTGCTGCTGCTGATGGTAAATATTCCAGGGTCGGCGTCCCAGCGCGGCCTTCGCGTCGATATCGGGCTGCTGAAATGGGCCCTCGCGGTCTTCGGCATCGGGCTGTTTCTCGGCGCCATAACCTTCGTCAATGCCTATGTGGCGCAAGGCGCCATCGCCTCTGGCCAATCAAGCGCGTTCGGCCATGCGATGCGCCGGATCGGGCTCGGCCTGATCGTAGGCTCGCTCCTTCTTTTCCTGGTCGGGCTGGGATTGGTGGTTGCCGCGATTTGATCACGGACGTCACGTCGCATGCGTTGGCCGCGCTCGATTTTCCCGTTCAGCTTGCAGCACATTGACGCGGCACGCGCCTGCGGCATGGCTGTAATACTAGCGATGTCAAGGCGTTGTTCGAAGTGAGGCCCCAAAGAAGTCCCGGCATGCAAGAGATGGCAGGTCGCCCATGCGCCAAGCTTTGCGGGAAAGGCTGCTGATTTCGCTTACGGTATCAAGCGTCCTACGGTAGCAATTCTGTTTCATTGCGGGCGTAAGCTCTCGGAGAGGGAGGAAACTCAGTCTATGACCTTGCGTTCAGGAATTCTGCGGCTCGTGGCGGGCATCGCTATCGTTGCACTGGCCGTCCTCGTTCAAGCCGAACCTTCCGGTGCCGACCCGAGCCCGTTCGCTACGCTGCTCGGCTCGTGGGGGGGCAGCGGCCAGATCCGGCTCGATAAGGGCAGGATGGAGCGCATCAAGTGCAATGCCTACTACACCGGCGGCGGCGCCGAGCTCGGTCTCGCCATTCGTTGCCAGAGCGACAACTACAAGATCGAGATCCGCAGCAAGCTCAGCTATAGCGGCGGCCGCCTTTCCGGCAATTGGGAAGAGCGCACGTTCAATGCGCAAGGCAACGCCACGGGTACGGCCACGCCCAACAAAATCTCGCTCGCGATCAACGGCGCGGTTACCGGCAGCATGGTCGTGTCCTACACCAAGTCGCGTCAGACCGTGGCCATCTCAACGCAAGGAGTGGCTCTGCAGGGCGTGAACATTACGCTCGGGCGGAGCTGATTCTTCCCTTTGCTTCCGACCTCGAATCGGGCCTTGCCTTCCCTGAGGACGAGGTTTCTATGGCTGACTGAAACGCGCCGATAGAGCCGGAGGAGCCTGTGGTGAGCAACGGGTCTTTGCTGACAGCCAAGTTCGAGGACGGCCGGTTGGAGCTGGCCGGCGGCGGCTCCTGGACCGCCGCCCATGCGGGCGAGCTCGAATCGCTTGTGGACGGCGTCGCACAGGACGCCTCCCGGGCGCAGAGCGTTTCCATCGACATGCGCGGGGTGCGAGAGTTCGACACCTTCGGCGCCTGGCTGCTGGAGCGGCTTACGCGGCAATGGAGCGCGGCCGGCCGGCAAGCCTCGATCGTCGGCTTGCCCGAGCACGACCGCACCCTGCTCGGCGAGATGAGCGGCGCGAACCGCGTGTCGGCGGCGGCGCCCGCGCGCGAAGGCGGGCTGGTTGCGGCGTTCGCGGCCTTTGGCCGAGGCGCGGCGGGGGTCGGTGGTGACCTCCTCACCTTCGCCAATATGTTCGGCGCCATCGGTGTCGCCGCTGTGCGCGTGCTCTCACGCCCGCGTGACTTCAGATTCACCTCCGCCGTGCACCAGCTGGATCGCGTCGGCTGGCAGGCGGTGCCGATCATCCTGCTCATCACCTTTCTGATCGGCGGCATCATCGCCCAGCAGGGCATTTTTCACTTCCGCAAATTCGGCGCCGAGCTCTATGCCGTCGACCTGGTCGGCATTCTCATCCTGCGCGAGATCGGGGTGCTCATCGTCGCCATCATGGTCGCCGGCCGGTCGGGCAGCTCCTACACCGCGGAACTCGGGTCGATGATGATGCGCGAGGAGGTCGACGCCTTGCGCACCATGGGCTTCGATCCCGTCGAGGTGCTGATTCTGCCGCGCGTGCTCGTTCTGATCGTCGCTATGCCCGTGCTCACCTTCATCGGCTGCATGGCCGCGCTCTATGGCGGCGGATTGGTGGCGTTTCTCTATGGCGGGATGAGCCCCGACATCTACATCTCGCGGCTGACCGAAGCGATCTCGCTGACCCACTTCAAGGTGGGCATCATCAAGGCGCCGTTCATGGGGCTGGTGATCGGGGTGGTGGCCTGCGCCGAAGGGCTGTTGGTCAAGGGCAGCGCCGAGTTGCTCGGGCTACAGACGACGGCGTCGGTGGTGAAATCGATCTTCCTCGTGATTGTGCTCGACGGTCTGTTCGCCATTTTCTTCGCCTCAATCGGGATGTGACGCGACGTGCCGGACAAGCCAGTCATCACCGTGCGGGACCTCGTGGTCGGCTTTGGCGATCAGACGGTGCTCGACCATTTGTCGCTCGACGTCCGCCCGGGTGAGATTCTGGGCGTGGTCGGCGGGTCGGGTAGCGGCAAGTCGGTGCTGTTGCGGACCATCATCGGCCTGCTGCTGAAGCGCGAGGGGACCATCGAGGTGCTCGGCGTCGATCTCGACAAGGCCACCGAGGAGCAGCGCCGGGCGCTCGAGCGCCGCTGGGGCATCCTGTTTCAGCAAGGCGCGTTGTTTTCCTCCCTGACCGTGCGTCAGAACGTGCAGTTTCCGATGCGCGAGAATCTCAAGCTGTCGCAGCGGCTGCTCGACGAGATGGCTCTGGCCAAGCTCGAGATGGTCGGGCTCACCGCGATCGACGCCGAGAAATTTCCCGCCGAGTTGTCTGGCGGCATGACCAAGCGCGCGGCGCTCGCCCGGGCGCTCGCGCTCGACCCGGAGATCGTGTTTCTCGACGAGCCGACCTCGGGGCTTGATCCGATCTCAGCCGGCGATTTCGACGCCCTGATCAAGACGTTGCAGCGGACCCTCGGCTTGACCGTGTTCATGGTGACGCACGATCTGGAAAGCCTCTACACGGTCTGTGACCGTATCGCCGCTCTCGCCGATGGCCGCATCGTCGCCGTCGGACCAATGACGACCATGCTCGAATGCAAGCATCCGTGGGTGCAGACCTATTTCCAGGGCAAGCGCGGCGGAGTGCTGACGAACCGGATCGGCCAGCTTGTGAATTGAAGGCGCCTGACAGATGGAAACCCGTGCCCGCTACGCGCTGATTGGATTGTTCATGCTCGCCGTCATCCTGGCGAGCTTCGCCTTCGTCTATTGGCTCGAGAACAAGGGCGGACTGGGCCAGAGGGACTATTACCGTGTTCGTTTCGAAAGCTCGATTTCCGGGCTGCTGGTCGGCTCGGGGGTGCTATTCAACGGCATTCGCGTGGGCGAGGTCACCGAGCTCGGCCTTGACCCCGAGCATCCCGAGTGGGCCCTGGCGACGATCGGCGTCGAGCATGGCACGCCGGTCCGCGCCGACACGGAAGTCGGCATCGAGTCGCAAGGGCTGACTGGCGGCGCCGCGGTGACGCTGATCGGCGGCACCGCCGCTTCGCCGGCGGTGACGGCAAGCGAGGGCGAGCTGCCCCAGCTTGTCGCCGAGCCAGGCAGCACCGAGGGCTGGACGTCGCTAGGGCGCACCGTGCTGCGCAAGCTCGATACGATCCTCAGCGACAACGCCGACAATCTTCACAGCGCAATCGCCAACTTCAACACGTTCACCGACGTGCTGGCGAAGAACTCAGACCGCATCGACGGAATATTGGGCGGCATCGAGCGCATGACCGGTGGAGGCACGGCCAAGACCAATATACCGGTTTACGATCTCACCGCGGCAAAGGACTTCCCGCCGCTGGCCGAGACGCCGTCCTGGCAGCTCGTGGTGCCGGAGCCCACCGCTCTGCTTGCGGTCAATTCCGACAAGATCAAACTGAGGCCGTCGGCCACGCCGGAGACGACCGATATCGCCGATGCGAGATGGTCGGACAACGCGCCGATCCTGTTGCAAGAGAAGATCATCCAGAGCTTCGAGAATGCCGGCTACTCGAAATCGGTGAGCCGACCGCGCGAGGGGTTCGAGGCCGGTTACCAGCTTCTGCTCGACATCAGGGTGTTTTCGCTCTCGACTGCCGGCTCCCCGGTTGGCGAGATCGAGTTCGAGGCGAAAGTGCTTGGGCCTGACAGCAAGATCATTGCGGCGAAGACCTTCAAGGACCAGGCGCCGGCGAGCGGAACCGACGCGCCGGCCGCCGCAGCCGCCTTGAGCGAGGCTTTCGACAAGGCCGCCGCCGCCTTGGTGCCCTGGACGGTCGAGACCATCAACAGCGCCCCGCCGCCGCCCGCCCCTTCGCCCGCCGAGGCCGAGCCCGTGGCCCCGCCGCCGCCTGCCGAGGCCGAGCCTGGGACGCCTCCGCCGCCGGAGCCGGAGGCTCCACCGCAGCGGAGCTGACGCAACGATCCGAATAGGCCGCCGGTTCGCTGCGAGCAAAGCTCGCTATGTGACAGTTCGATGACTGATTTCGCGCAAACTTGGCTTCACATCGGCGTGGTAGAGCTAGGCTCGAAACTACGCTCGTAGGCTCATGAAGTCGCGTATCGTCGAACAGTTAGGGCAAGCCGAAATTCTGTTGCCGGGCCTCGTTGCCGAGGGCCTCAGCGCCAACGACCGCGCCAAGGTGCGCATGAGCGCGCTGCAGGCGGCAGTTGAGCATGCGCATGATCCGCTTGGCCAGGCGGCCGATCTCGCGGCGGAATGCCGCAATGCCGGGGTCGATG
Source organism: uncultured Alphaproteobacteria bacterium (assembly GCA_963839245.1). Taxonomy (GTDB): domain Bacteria; phylum Pseudomonadota; class Alphaproteobacteria; order Rhizobiales; family Methyloligellaceae; genus Methyloceanibacter. Next base: position 140,369 of record CAWIUJ010000006.1, read on the forward strand.
CCGTTGCCACCAGATCCCTCATCGCCGGAGCGCGCAACATGGCGAGCGGCATCATCGACGCGCCGGGGCTCGCCAAGCTCGGCGAGACGCTGCTCGCCGATGTGGCAACGATGATCCAAGCGGTGAGCGCGGGCGATGCAGGCAGCGGTAAGGCCGCGGAGGACCGCTTTGCCGCCCTCAGCGTCAAGCTCGGTCTCGGCAAGCCGCAGATCGCCGAAACCGAGATCGCCGAGTTGACGGCGGTGGCAAGCGGGACGCGGGACAGCCTGCACCGTCTCGTCATGGATTTGCACAAGGCGCTCAACCGCCTTGCCGCGCAATGCGCCGAGGAGGTCGTGGCCGGCGCCCATACCCATGGCTTGCATCCCGACGACAAGCCATTGGTCGCGGCCTTCATGCGCGGCCTCAACCGCACGCGGGGACTCAAATTCAATCATCCAGGGCTCGACACGATCGCGATCCGCGCGGGCTCGCGCCTCGTCATCCTCCGCAGCCAGGCGAGTGCGACGATCGCGCGGCTCGTGGATACCGCCGAGAACACGATCGACGAGCTCGAGCAAGCCGCGTTCTACGCCTCGCTCGTTCCACCTAAGCTCGATCCGGCCGTGCTTAGTCCCCTCGGCGAACTCTGCGCCGCCGCAGCCGCCGGCACCGAGGCCGCCGCGCGTGGACTCGAAGCTGCTGTCGGGATCGGCGATGGCGAGAGTGCCGACAACGACGATGCGCTGGCGGCGACCGAGCGGCTCGCGGATCTCGAGCATGCCGCCGACGATGCTGAGCGCGCCGTGACCGCGATCGTGCTCAAGAGCGACGGGGACGCGAGACAAGCGCTTTCGGTGCTTGAGCTTGCCCGCGCCTTGGAGCGGGCGACCGACCGGTTGTCGGCGATGGGGCATCTCTTGCACGACCACGTCATGTCCGGTTTGTCGGGTTAAAGAAGAGCAGCACAGCCATGACGATTGTCCGCTTGGGCGACGCAGCCGCGAAGGCGCAACCGCCGAGGATATTGGCGCCAAGGCCGCAATCCTTGCCGCCGTCGCGGCCGCCGGGGTGCCGGTCCCTCCGGCCTTCATCCTGCCGATCAGCCTTGGTGCGGCGATGGCCGCTGGCGACCGTGGTGCGGAGGCGGCTTTCCTCGACGGCCTTAAAGAGGGCATCTCTTATCTCGAGACAGCGACGGGCCGCGGCTTTGGGGATCGCCGTCAGCCTCTTCTGGTTTCGGTCCGCTCCGGAGCGGCGCGGTCGATGCCGGGCATGCTCGACACCGTTCTCGATATTGGCTGCAGCACTGAGGCGACACGCGGGCTGATCCGGATGACGGGCAATCCCCATTTTGCCTGGGACTGCCGGCGGCGCTTGCTTGAAGGCTATGCCGACATCGTGCTCGGCCTCGAGCCGCGCCGTTTGTCGCCAGAATTGGCGAGCTGATCGCCGAAGAGGGCGCGGACAACGATCGAGACCTCGACAGCGAGGCCCTTGAGCGCCTGGCCTTGGCTTACCAAGCGCTGATCGCCGCCGCTGATCGGGAGGTCCCAGAGGATCCGATGCAGCAGCTGATCGCGGCCGCGCGCGCCGTCTACCGCTCATGGATGAGCGACCGCGCCTGCGCCTATTGCCGCATGCAGTGCCTCGAGCATCTGAAAGGCAGCGCCGTCATGGTGCAGGCCATGGTGTTCGGCAATATGGGATCGAGCTCGGGCGCCGGCGTCGCCTTCTCCCGAGACCCCTCGACCGGTATTGCCGTGCCGCAAATCGACGTGCTGTTCGAGGCCCAAGGCGAGGACGTCGTGTCGGGACGGCGTACGCCGAAGACCGAGAAGGAGCTTAGCCATTCGGCGCCTAGGGCCGCTGAAGAGTTGCGCCGGGGTTTGGCGGCGCTCGAACGGCAATTCAAGGACGTGCAGGACGTCGAATTCACCATCGAGGACAGCCGCTTATGGTTCTTGCAGAGCCGAGCCGCCAAGCGCACGCCGAGGGCCGCGCTCAAGATCGCCGTCGATCTCGTGCGGGAGGGGCTGATTTCCGAGCAACAGGGCCTGGCTCAGCTGCAGGGGCTCGATCTTGAGGCGCTGGCGATCGCCCATTTTGCCGACAGCGCGACGCCGGTGGCGCGGGGTATTGCTGCCGCCGGCGGCGTGGCCGTAGGGGTTGCCGCCTTCGACGCCGCAACGGCCGAGTGGCTTGCCGCGGCTGGCGATCCCGTCATTCTGATGCGCAAGGATATCGATACCGCCGACGTGAAAGGCCTGGCGGCGGCCTCAGGGGTGGTGACGGCGTCCGGTGGGCGCACGGCCCATGCCTCGTTGATCGCTCGACAATTGGGAAAGGCTTGCGTGGTAAGCTGTGCCGGCCTTGAGGTGGATGCGGCGGCGCGGCGTGCTGAGATCGATGGTAGAACAATCAGGGAAGGGGACTGGATTTCGGTCGACGGCGATACCGGCGACGTCTTTCTCGGGCAGCGCGAGATCGTGACCGAGCGGCCCGAGGCGGAACTGAATGAAGTGGCAAAGTGGCGCTCTCAAGCTTACAGCCAACCGGAACGAGGCGATCTGGCTCACGTGGACTAGTGTTGAGTGAAGCATAGGTGCGAAGCGTGACTGAGTCCGGCGACAGTGCGCGCGAGCCGAGAGAGCTCGAGCTCAAATTGGAGTTTGATCCCGCCGACCGGGGCGAGATCGAGGCGCATCCCCTACTTGCTGCGGCGAGACCCGAGCGGCAGACCCTGATCTCGGTCTATTACGACACCGGCGACCACGCTTTGCAGAAGGGCCGGGTCGCCTTGCGCGTGCGCAAATGCGGCACGCGCTATACGCAGGCGATCAAGGCCATGAACGGCTCAGCGCAATTGTTCGAACGCCCTGAATGGGAGCATGAGGTCGCGGGCCGCGATCCCGATTTGAGCCTGGCAACCAACACGGCGCTCGAGCCGCTGTTGACCGAGGCCGTGCGCGCGTCCCTGCAGCCGCTGTTCCGGACCCACATCGAGCGGACCGTCTATCACCTCCCGAGCAACGGCTCGGAGGTCGAATTGGCCCTCGACCAGGGCGAGATCGAGGCTGACCTCCGTTGGTCGCCAGTGCATGAGCTCGAGCTTGAGCTGAAGCAGGGCAGCCTGGCGGAGCTGTTTCGCCTGGCGCGGAGCTTGGCCGCCGTCCTTCCGCTCCGGCTCGCGGTGAAGACCAAGGCCGAACGTGGCTACGAGCTTGCCGGCGGCGCCCCGCATAGCGCCGAGAAGGCGACGCGGATTGAGCTCGAAGCGAGCGCAACCTGCCAACAAGCCTTCCGCGCCGTCGGCGAAAACTGCCTCCGCCAGATCGTCGCCAATGAGCCTGGCGTATGCGCTGGCGAGGTGGAGGCGCTGCACCAGATGCGCGTGGGCCTGCGCCGCTTGCGTGCCGCCATCGCCATTTTCTCTAAGGTGATCGCCGATACCGTGCGTAACAGGATCAAGGGCGAGCTGAAATGGATCACGACCGAGCTTGGACCGGCCCGCGATCTCGATGTGTTCGAGGCGGATGTGCTGAAGCCGATGGGCAAGGCTCGGGCTGAAACCAAGAGCCTCGCCGAGACGCGCCGGGTCTTCGATCTGAATCGGGCCAACGCTTACGAGATGGCGGTCGGCGCGGTCCGGTCCGACCGGTTTCGTAACCTTCTGCTCGACATCGCCGAGTGGATCGAGGTCGGTCCCTGGACGGTCGATGCCGCGCTGTCCGAGGGGCGCGAACGGCCCGTCACCGAGCACGCCGCCAAATGGCTCGCACGCATCCGAAAGCGGATTCGGAAGAAGGGCGCGAACTTGCGCGCGCTCGAGATCGCGGAACGGCACAAACTGCGGATCAAGGCGAAGAATCTGCGCTACGCGATCGAGTTCTTTGCCGGGATCTTGCCTAACGATACGACCGCCAAACGTCGCGAGGCGGCATTGGCCTCGTTGCGGGAGCTACAGGATTCCCTCGGCGGGCTTAATGACCTGGCCGCGCGCGAAGCGCTCATCGCCAATGGGGACGACCTGGCTGGCTACGCGGCGGATCTGCTCACGTCGAAGCAGTCTGAAATCGACCGGCTGCTCGATCGCGCGGAAGCTGCGTATGCCGCCTTCGCCAAGGTGAAGTCTTTCTGGAACTAGCCCTCATGATCGGCGAAAGGCAGGGGCAACCCGAGGAGCGTGCCGCAGTAGCCGAGAGCCTGCCTTGGAACGTGTCTCTGCCGAAGCTGCTCGGCCTGCTCGGTGCAAGCCCCGGCGGGCTCAGCGACAAGGCTGCCAGGAAGCGAGTCGCCAAGTACGGTCTCAATGACGCGCTCGCGCAATGGCGCCGCCCGCTGTGGCGGCAAATTCTCGATCGCTTTGCCAATCCGCTGATCCTCATCCTGCTCTTTGCCAGCGGTCTCTCGGCGTGGACCGGGGAGGTGACGAGCTTCGTCATCATCGTCGTCATCATCCTGTTGAGCGTGGTGCTCGATGTCGTGCAGCAAGCGCGCGCAGAGAACACCGTTGATGCGCTGCGGCGCTCGGTGGGTCTCAGGGCACAGGCGCTGCGCGGCGGCAAGGTCCGTGACATTCCCGTCGACCACCTCGTCCCGGGCGATGTCGTCGAGCTGAAGGCCGGGGACATCGTGCCAGGCGATTGCCGGCTGCTCGCGGCGCGCGATCTCTTCGTCAATCAGGCTTTGCTCACGGGCGAGCCTTACCCGGTGGAGAAACGGGCGGCCGATCTTGCGCCGCCAGCCGAGGAGCCGTCCGGCGCTTCGAACTTCGTGTTCATGGGGACCTCCGCGATCAGCGGCACGGCGACAGCGCTCGTGTGCCGCACCGGGCGGGAGACGGAGCTCGGCGGCCTCGCGCAAGGCCTCACCACCGAACGGCCGCGGGATGCATTCGCGCGCGGGATTCGCCAGTTCGGTTTCTTGATGCTGCGGCTCACGATCTTCCTCGTTCTGTTCGTCGTGGTCACCAACGTGGTGTTCCACCGGCCCTTGCTTGAATCGCTGCTGTTCGCCCTCGCACTCGCGGTTGGTCTCACCCCAGAGCTCCTGCCCATGGTTGTCACGGTGACGCTGGCCAACGGGGCAAAGCGGCTTGCTCGGCAACGCGTGATCGTGAAGCGCCTCGCCGCCATCCACGATCTCGGCGCCATGGACGTGCTGTGCACCGATAAAACCGGGACTCTGACCGAGTCTCGGATCAGGCTCGCTGGCCACGTCGATCATGCGGGGAATAGCAGCGAAGACGTGTTCCGGTTGGCCTATCTGAACAGCGCCTTCGAGAGCGGCATCAGGAGCCCGCTGGACGATGCGATCCTCTCCCATCAGAAACTCGATGTCGCGGCCTGGCAGAAGATCGACGAGGTGCCTTTCGATTTCGAGCGCCGCCGCGTCTCCGTGCTCGTCGATGACGGGTCGACGCGGTTGCTGGTGGTCAAGGGCGCGCCCGAGGACATCATCGAGCTGTCGGTCGACTATGCGACACCAGACGGGGAGCGACGGCCACTTGACGAGGCAGAACGCCAGAACTTGCTGCAACGCTTCGAGGATCTGGGCGAAGAGGGCTATCGTGCCTTGGGGGTGGCCTCCCGGGTGATGCCCCGTTTCCACGACGATGCCATCGTCAGCGACGAGACCGGGCTCACTTTTGCCGGCTTCGCCATCTTTGTCGATCCGCCGAAGGAGGATGCCGCCGCCGCCATTCAGGCGCTGGCCGCAGTCGGCGTCGAGGTCAAGATTCTCACCGGCGACAACGAACGCATCACACGTCACATCTGCCGCGAGATCGGCGTCGAGGTGAGCGGCGTGTTGACCGGGCAGGACATCGCGCATCTTAGCGAGGACGCGCTCCGCGCGCGGTTGCCGTCGGTCAATCTGTTCTGCCGCGTCAGGCCGCAGCAGAAGGAGCGAATACTCCTGGCGTTGAAGCGCGCCGGCATGGTGGTGGGCTTTCTCGGCGACGGCATCAACGATGCTTCGGCGCTGCATGCGGCCGATGTCGGGATCTCGGTCGACAGCGCCGCGGATGTCGCCAAGGAGGCTGCCGACCTCGTGCTGCTGGAGCACGATCTTGGTGTCGTGCATGACGGCGTGATCGAAGGGCGCCGCACCGTCGAGAACGTCAGCAAATACATCCTGATGGGATCGAGCTCCAATTTCGGCAACATGTTCAGCATGGCCGGCGCGGCGCTGTTCTTGCCATTTTTGCCGATGCTGCCGCCCCAGGTCCTGCTCAACAATCTGCTCTACGACGTTTCCGAGGTGGGCGTGCCGTTCGACAATGTCGACGCCGAGGCGCTGCGGTGGCCGGTGCGCTGGAACATCAAATTCATCGAGCGCTTCATGCTCGTGCTCGGACCGATCAGCTCGCTATTCGATTTTCTCACCTTTTTTGCACTGCTGTGGCTGTTCAGCGCCGGCCAGGCGATGTTTCAGACTGGTTGGTTCATCGAGTCGCTCGCCACCCAATGCCTCGTCATCTTCGTTATCCGAACGCGGGGGGCGCCCTGGCGAAGCTTGCCGCATCCCTTGTTGACCGGTCTGACGCTTGGGGCGGTCCTGATCGGCCTGCTCATCCCGCTGACGCCACTCGGGCCTCTGTTGGGATTCGTCGAGCCGCCGGCCGGCTTCTACCTGTTTCTGGTCGCTGCCGTCGGTGCCTATCTGCTGCTCGTCGAGCTCGTGAAGCGGCGCCTCTATCGCTGGGCGCGATCGAACCGCTAGCGCTGGTAAACGTAAAGCCCGGGAGCGGGACCCAAGGCCACGAGCCCGCGGGACGGCGCGCCGATCTCCGGTGGCGCGACCCGGTGAGAGTCGCTCCGAGCCTCGAGCCAGGACGCCCAGGCCGGCCACCACGAGCCCTCGACGGTCGTGGCTCGGCTGAGCCAGGTGTCGGAATCGATGTAGCGGTCGCCGGTTTTGCGCGTCGCGATCTCAAAATGACGCCCGCGGTGGCCCGGCTCCGACACGATCCCGGCATTGTGTCCGCCATTGGTGAGGACGAAGGTGACCTCAGTGTCGGTGAAGAGCTGGACCTTGTAGACCGAGCGCCACGGCGCGATGTGGTCGGTGTCGGTGCCGACCACGAACATCGGCGCTTCGATATCCTTCAGCGCGATGACCCGGCCTTCGACCGCGTAGCGGCCGGCAGTCAGGCGGTTCTCGAGAAAGAGCCCGCGCAAATATTGCGAATGCATGCGGTAGGGCAGGCGCGTCTGATCCGCGTTCCAGGTGGTGAGGTCGGTCATGGGGTCGCGCTGCCCCAGCAGATATTCGCGCATCATCTTCGACCAGACGAGATCGTTGGAGCGGAGGATCTTGAAGGCGCCGGCCATCTGCTTGGTGTTGAGCACACCCTGATCCCACATCATGTCCTCGAGGAAGGCGATCTGGCTCTCGTCGACGAACAGCATCAGCTCGCCGGCCTCGCTGAAATCGGTCTGGGCGGCAAGCAGCGTGATGGTGGCGAGGCGGTCGTCCTCGTCCCGCGCCATGGTCGCGGCGGCAATGGCGAGCAGCGTGCCGCCGATGCAATAGCCGCAAGCGTGGACCTTGCGGTCGGGCATGATCGCCGTAACGGCATCGAGCGCCGCCATGACGCCTTGCGTGCGATAGGCATCGAAGGTGATGTCGCGGCAATCGGCGGTGGGGTTGCGCCAGGACACCATGAAAACGGTGAAGCCGCGTTCGACCAGATAGCACACGAGCGAATTGTGCGGGCTCAAGTCGAGGACGTAATATTTCATGATCCAGGCGGGCACGATCAGCACCGGTTCGGCAACGACGCTGGCGGTGGTCGGCTTGTACTGGATGAGCTCCATCAGCTCGTTGCGGTAGACGACCTCGCCCGGCGTGACGGCAATGTCCTCACCCACCTCCAATCCGTCGGCCGGGGGCTCGGGCTGCATCGCCAGCGCGCGCCAGGCGTCGCTCTGCAAATTGGCCGCGCCGCGCACGAGATTGGCGCCACTCTCGGCGAGCGTCCGCTCGATCGTCACCGGGTTGAGCCAGGGCACGTTGGAGGGGGACCAAACGTCCAGCAATTGGCGGGTGATGAAGGCGACGCGCGCGGCGTTTTTCGGCGTCATGCCGCGAACTTCGCGCGTCGCGGCCTGCCACCACGCTTCCTCGGCGAGGAAGGCCTGCTGCCAAAGCACGTAAGGGAGATGCTTCCAGGCTTCGTCATCGAAGCGCCGGTCATTGGGCTGCGGCTCGAATGGAGGCTTGGTATCCTCCGATAGGCTACGCGTGGCGAACTGGGCGTAGCGCGCGCCAAGGTTCACGGCCTCCAGTCCCAACTCGATCAGCCGGCCGGGGGCGTTGGCAAGATGCGACGCCCAATCAAACCAGGCGTCATAGAGTGCGTGGGGCGAGATCCCTTGCGTCAGCCTAGCCGTCACCGCGCGTTCGACACGGTCCATGGTCTCGAAGGAGGGAATGCCGGTTGCCTCGCTCGAGGGTCGCGGAGCTTTCACCTCGGGTTTGGTACTGGGCGCTGCGGGTGTGGGCGGCTTTGCGGGGATTTCGTTCATTTGCTTATGCCAGTGTGTTGAGGCGATTGCGCAGCCTTAATGAAGGGCGAGTTTCATGACCGCTCCATGACAGGAGTGCGGGCTTCGCGTGAGTGTTTCATGGCGCTTCGGTTGCCACCGCACCACCGGCTCTTCAATCGAGGTCCATGGTAAGGCCGCATCGTTAAGATCTCGTGCGGTGCAGCCAAGATTGGCGCTCGAGCTCGGTCATGCGTGCGCGCAAATCCTCATCCTGTCTGGACACGGCGGAGGTCTTGCGCAGGCTTCGCACGAGCGCCCGTAGCAGGTCGGCGCGGGCGACGATGCCGACGAGCTTGCCGTCGCGCAGCACGGGCAGACGGCTGAAGTCGTGCCGGTCCATGAGCCTCACCACCTCCTCGAGCGGCGTTTCGTCACCGACCGTGATTGGGTTTTCCGTCATCACCTCGGCAACCTTGCGATTGGCCGCCTGCTCATGGTCTTCGCGCACCTTGGCCTCGCCGATCAAGACTTGCAGCCAGCGCGGCCGCCGATAACCGGTACCGCGATGGGCGGGACGCAGAAAGTCGCGTTCGGTGACGATGCCGACGAGGCGCCCCTGCCGATCGACGACAGGCAGACCGCCGATGTCGTGCTTAAGCATCAGCTCGCTCGCCTCTAGGATCGAAGCGTCGGGCCGGACCGTGACGACGCTCGGGCTCATCGCATCGCGAACCTTCATGTGACTTCTCCGTTCGCCGCCGGACAGGATTGGCCAGGAGCGAGTTTCCCGAGGATACACGCAAATAGGTGGGGCCATGTTGAGGGATATCAATGGCTGTCAAACGTCGACGGCCCTAGAGTCGGCCTCCGTCATCGTAGACAAAGATGCGGAGGGACATGGGCGTTCTTCAAGAGATCAGTCCGGTTACCGAGCAAGCGCGCCTGCAGCGGCGCTTGCTTGTCCGCTTCTGGCAGACGGCCTCCAACTTCTGGCGCGGCCGCTGGGCCAGGGTGGCCTGGGGCCTCACCATTTTTCTCGTGCTGGTCGTGTTGGCTCAGTTGCTGGTGCAGCTTCTCCTGAATTTGTGGAACCGGAATTTCTTCGATGCGCTGCAGCGCCGCGACGCGGCCGCGCTGTGGCAGCAAGCCCTGCTGTTTCTGCCTTTGGCGCTGGCCAGCATCGTGCTCGCCGCCACCTCGGTCTGGGGGCGCATGACGGCACAACGCAGATGGCGCGAATGCGTGACGCGCTTGGTGGTCGAAATTGGCTCGCCAAGGATCGGTTTCGCCGGCTCGACCAGATCGCCAACGGCTCGGAGAATCCTGAATACCGCATCTCCGAAGACGTTCGCGTCGCTACCGACGCGCCGATCGATCTCGTGCTCGCTTTTCTCGCTTCGTTTCTGACGGCGATCACGTTCATGGGCGTGCTGTGGAGCGTGGGCGGGAGCCTGACCTTCGAGGCTTTTGGCCGCGCATGGACCGTCCCCGCATATCTCGTGATCTGCGTCATCGTCTATTCCACCGTGTTCTCCGCGGCCGTGATCGTCGTCGGGCGCCGGCTCACGACCGTCATCGGGCGCAAGAACCAGGCCGAGGCGGAGCTCAGGGCGGCAGCCGACCGGCTGCGGCAAGACGGCAGCGGGGCGATAGGTTCCGGCAATGAAACGGCTGAGCGCCGGACGCTGTGGCTTGCCTTGCATACCGTGCTGGCGCGCTGGCTCGGTCTCATGTGGCAGCTGGTGGGAACGACCTTGGTGTCGCACTCCAATTTCGTCCTGGCGCCGGTGCTGGCGCTTCTCTTGTGCGTGCCAAAATTTCTCAGCGGCACCATGTCGCTCGGCGAGCTGACGCAGTCGGCGGCCGCCTTCGTCACCGTGCAAAGCGCCTTCAATTGGCTTGTCGACAATTACGGCCGGCTCGCTGATTGGCGGTCGTCAGTCAACCGGGTCGCTTCTCTCCTGCTTGCGCTTGACGCGCTCGCCGCCTTGGAGCGGATCGAGGAAGAGACGCGTTCCGGGCCACTCGGCGAGATCAAGCCTGCGCTGAAGCGCTGATCTTTCGCTTCCGCGCCGCCTTGATCAGCTCTGCGTACCAGCGGAACGAGGTCTTCGGCGTGCGCCTTTGCGTCGGATAATCGACATAGACGAGGCCGAAACGCACGCCGTAGCCCGACCCCCATTCGAAATTGTCGAGCAGCGACCAGACGAAATAGCCGCGAATATCCGCGCCAGCGGCGATCGCGCTTAACATCGCGGCGGTATAGGCCTTGAGGAAATCGATGCGCGGCTGGTCCTCGACGTCGCCCGCGGCGTTCGGCGTCTCATGGCCGCCAAAGCCGTTCTCCAGCACATAGACGGGCAAGCGATAGCGCTGGCTCACCTCGATCAGCGTCTGGCGAAACGCCTCCGGGTGGATCGGCCATTGGATTGGGGTGCGGCTCAAGTCCGCCGGCGCCGGACCGAAGCTGAAGCCGAGCGGCGCCTCGGGTGCAGCCTTGGCGTAGATGGGCGAATAGTGGTTGAGGCCGAACCAGTCGAGAGGCCGGCAGATGCTGGCAAGATCGCCGGGACGGACATAGGGCTCCATCGCGCCGGCAAGACGGGGCGGATAGGCGCCGAGATATTGTGGGTCGGGGAAGGCCAAGTTCCAATAGGCCGCGAAATTGAGCGCGGCGTCCGCATCGGCCGGCGTCGAGGGCAGGCATGGCTGGACATTGTGGATGGCGCCGATCGAGGCGTTGGGCACGAGCGCGCGCAGCGCATCGGCGGCGGCGCCGTGGGCGAGATTCACATGGTGGATGGCGGGGAGCAGATTGGCGAGGCCGGAGCGGCCCGGGGCGCTATCGCCGAAGCCATAGCCGAACAGGGTGAACACCGAGGACTCGTTGAAGGTAGCGAAGCGCTTGACGCGGTCGCCGTAGCGGCGGGCCACGAGCGCCGCGTAATCGGCGAACCATCCGGCAGCATCCCGGTTGGTCCAGCCGCCGCGATCATCGAGTGCTTGCGGCAGGTCCCAATGATAGAGGCACAGCCAGGGCTCGATGTCAGCCGCGAGGAGGACGTCGATCAGCCGGTCATAGAAGGCAAGGCCAGGCTCGTTTGCCGCGCCCCGTCCCTTGGGCAGTAAACGCGGCCAGGCGACCGAGAAGCGGTAGGCCTGCACGCCGAGGCGCTGCATCAGGTGAATGTCCTCGGCGTAGCGGTGGTAGTGGTCGCAAGCCTGATCGCCGGTGTCGCGATTGGCGACCCGTCCGGCCGCGCAGAAGCTGTCCCAGATGCTCGGACCGCGCCCCTCCTTCTGCGTCGCCCCTTCGATCTGGAAGGCCGAGGTCGAGACGCCCCAGATGAAGCCGCGCGGCCAGGGCGCCCGCTTGCGTTTTTTGGGGCTCGCCGATTTGCCTTTTGCTCGCTTCGACTGCTTTGCCATGGCGCCTTGCTCAAGCCGGTCCGCTAGTTCTGATCCGTGTCCATGATCGTGGTCATGTCCATGATCGGGGTCAATGAACCGGACCCGCTTCGGGCTTTGGTACCTCTTTCACCACGTCGGTGGCCTTTTTGTCGGTGCGGAGCCCAAGAAACACCGGATGGCGCATCTCGCCCTTCGAGGTCCATTCGGTGAATTTAACTTCGCCGACGAGCTTCGGCTTGACCCAGGTGGTGTTCGCCTCGTCCGGCACCTTGGCGGCGACCGGTTTCGTCTCGATGATGAGCGGCACCATCAGGCCATGGAGCGATTTGAGCGTTGCCGCATCGAAGCCGGTCCCGGCGCGGCCGACATAGCGCCAATGTCTGCCGTCATGCACCGCGAGCACCAGCGAGCCGAAATATTGCCGTGAGCGCCGCGGCGCGGTGAAGCCGACAATGACCACCTCCTGGCCTTGCGAGGCCTTCACCTTCAGCCATTCGCGCGTGCGCTGGCCGGAGTAGTAGCGGCCCGTGGCGAGCTTGGCCATGATGCCTTCCTCGCCCGCTTTGGCGGCGCGCTTGAAGGCCGCAATGCCGTGGTCCCGGACATGGGTGCTGTAATGCAGCAGCCTGTCCTTCGGCAGGATGCGCTCAAGCAACTCCTTCCGCTCCACCAAGGGGCGGTCGCGCAAGTCCTCGCTGCGGAGATAGAGGAGGTCGAAGACGCAGTAACGGAGCGTGACCTTCTCGCGCTCGGCGTTCTGCAAGAGCTGGAAGCGCGAGCGCCCTGCGGCATCGAGGGCCACCAGTTCACCGTCGATCACGGCGAATTGGCCAATGCCCCGCAAAGCCGCACAAATGGATGGATATTTGCTCGACAGATCGATCAGGTTTCGGGAATAAAGCGATGCCGAGTCATTCTTGATTTCGGCCATCAGGCGGAAGCCGTCCCATTTGGTCTCGAAGATCCAGTTCGGATCGTCGAACGGCTTGTCGATGAGGGTCGCAAGCATAGGGCGCAGATCGGGTTTCATGCCGGGCGGCTTCCATGCAAAATTGGCTCTGTACTAGGCTACACTAGAAAACGACCGGCTTCGAAAAGGGGAGAGAAAATTGGACCTCGCTGAGCTCAATCGCGTTGCAAACGCCCTGGTGACCCCGGGCAGAGGCGTTCTCGCCGCCGACGAATCCGCGGGCACGGTGAAGAAGCGTTTCGAGGTGATCGGGGTCGAGAGCACAGAAGACAATCGCCGTGACTACCGGGAGCTGTTGTTCCGGTCGAAAGGCATGTCGAAGATCTCTGGCGTCATCCTGTTCGATGAGACCATCCGGCAGAACGCCAAGGACGGCTCGCCACTCGCCAAGGTCATCGAGCAGGCCGGCGCGTTTCCGGGCATCAAGGTCGACAAGGGCATCAAGCCGCTGCCCTTCTGCCCCGGCGAGGTCGTCACCGAGGGGCTCGACGGATTGCGCGAGAGGTTGATCGAATATCGGGGGCTCGGGGCGAAATTCGCCAAATGGCGCGCGGTGATCGACATCGGCGCCGGCATCCCGACCTTTGCTTGCGTCAACGCCAATGCGCATGCGCTGGCCCGCTACGCCGCGCTCTGCCAGGCCGAGGGCATCGTGCCGATCGTGGAGCCGGAGGTGCTGATGGACGGGGACCACGATGTGGACCGTTGCGCCGAGGTGAGCGAATTCGCACTCAAGACCGTGTTCGAGCAGCTCTATTATGCGCGGGTGAAGCTCGAGGGCATGGTGCTCAAGCCCAATATGGTGGTGGCGGGTAAGAAATGCGCAAAGCAGCCGTCGGTCGCCGAGGTGGCCGAGAAGACGCTGCGCGTGCTGAAAGAATGCGTGCCGGCGGCGGTGCCCGGCATCGCCTTTCTCTCTGGCGGCCAGTCCGATTTGGATGCCACCGCGCGGCTCGATGCCATGAACAAGATCGGCGGGCTACCATGGAAGCTCAGCTTCTCGTTCAGCCGCGCGCTCCAGGCGGCGCCGCAGAAAGCCTGGGCCGGGAAGGTCGAGAACGTGCCGGCGGCGCAGGCTGCCTTTACGCATCGGGCGCAGATGAACTCGCTCGCTTCGCTCGGCCAGTGGAAGCCGGAGCTCGAGCAGGCCGCCGCCTAATCGGCTCCAGATGGAGCCCCTACCTCAAGGAGATGCATCCATGCGCCTAGGGCTTGTCCTAAGCTCAGCGATGATGCTGAGCGCCATTGCCGTTGCCGAGGCTCAGGACGTCGGCGACGTGCCGATGGGAGAGATCGGCAATCCTCAGGTGGGCTTCGAGTATGCGCATGCGACCTGCGCCGCCTGCCATGCCATCTCGGAGGAGAAGTCACCCGTGCCCAACGCGCCGAGATTCAAGGACGTCGCCAACACGCCAGGTATGACGCCGACGGCTCTCATCGTGTGGCTGCAGGGCGCGCAGCACCCCACCATGCCGAATCTGGTGATCAGGGGGCAGGAGCTCCGCAACGTGGCGGCCTATATCCTGAGCCTCAAGGACTGAGACGCGGCCGACGCACCACGGCTTGCTTATCCCTTGACACAAATGAGCGGCCGCAGACGCGCGACCCTGCGGGCGAGACCGGCATGCTCGGCCGCCAACACCACCGCGCTCACGTCCTTGTAGGCTTCCGGCGCTTCCTCGGCGACGCCCCGCATGGATGGGCTGCGGATGAGGATCCCCTTGGCGGCGAGGTCGTCGACGATCTGGCGCCCGCTCCATTTGCGCAAGGCGGCATGGCGGGACATGGCGCGGCCGGCGCCGTGACAGGCCGAGGAGAATGCCTTCTCGTCCTCGCCGCCGGTGCCGACCAGCACGTAAGATCCGGTACCCATGCTGCCGCCGACGAGCACCGGTTGGCCAGCCTCGCGCAGGGCTGCGGGCAAGTCGGGATGGCCCGGACCAAAGGCGCGCGTGGCGCCCTTGCGGTGCACGAAGAGCTCGCGTGGCTTGCCGTTAGCCTTGTGTTTCTCCACCTTGCAGGTGTTGTGGGAAACGTCGAACAGCAGGGACAGGTCGGCGTTCGGGAAAAAATGCGCGAAGACCCGGCGCGCGTAGTGGCCGAGGATCTCGCGGTTGGCGAGCGCGCAATTGATGGCGGCGCGCATGGCGCCAAGGTAGCGCTGGCCAACCTCGGAATTGATCGGCGCGCAAGCGAGCTCGCGATCGGGCAATTCGATCTCCGTCGCCGCTGCCGCCGGCAGCATCTCGCGTAAGAACTCGGTGCCGATCTGATGACCGAGGCCGCGCGAGCCGCAATGGATGGTGGCCACCACATCGTCCAACTTCAGGCCGAATTGCCCGGCGATATTCTGATCGAAGATTTCGGCAACGGCTTGAATCTCCAGATAATGGTTGCCCGATCCGAGCGTGCCCATCTCGCGGCGCTGGCGTTCCTTGGCGCGCTCAGAGACATCCGCCGGCTTGGCGCCCCGCATCTGGCCGCCCTCTTCGATGCGGGCAAGGTCGCGTTCCTCGCCCCAACCCTGGTCGATCGCCCAGCGCGCGCCGCCTTGGAGCATGGCGTCCATCTCAAACGCGTCGAGCGTGATCGCGCCCTTGCTGCCCAGTCCGGCGGGAATCTGCTGAAACAAGGACTCGGCCAGCGAGTTTTGCACGGCCATGATCTCGGACACCTTGAGTCCGGTCAGCATCGTGCGAACGCCGCATGAGACATCGAAGCCAACGCCGCCCGCGGAGACAACGCCGCCCTGGTCGGGATCGAAGGCGGCAACGCCCCCAATCGGGAAGCCGTAGCCCCAATGGGCGTCGGGCATCACGTATGAGGCTTTGACGATGCCGGGCAACGTGGCCACATTCGCGGTCTGCTCGTAAACCTTGTCGTCCATCTCGCGGATCAGGGTTTCGTCGGCATAGATGATCCCGGGGACGCGCATCGCGCCCGTCGGCTCGATCCGCCAGGTCGTCTCGTCCACTTGCGTGAACCGCGCAGGATCCATTGCAACTCTCCCGCTACACGTCGACGATGCAGGCCGCCGACCACGTTCCCTCGGCGGACCTGGCGACGAGCAATGCCGTATAGGTCGCCCCCTTGGGCTCGCAGGCGGGACTATGCTTCGCCTGGTCGATCGGCTCGCCCCACAGTCTGCCCTGCAAACGCGCATCGTGCATGTCGACTTCGAACCTTCCGAACACCATGCCCCGAACGGCCATCTCATAGATGATGGCGTTTAGCCATTCGACCAGCAGAAGCTCGATGTCGGGCGCCTCGCAATGCACCTCGACCAAGCTCCGCTCGTCGATGGTCACATCCGTGACGACGTGCGTCAGGGCAAGAGCAGCCTGTTCGAACGCCGCCGCGGGCGTCGGTCCCCAGCCTCGCACGCCCACGTCGGCGCCATGGGGAAAAAGCTCCCAGCCCCGGACAGCGGCTGGTCCGCGCTCAACATCTGTCGCGGTCACCGGCGGCATGCTTTGTCGCAACGGCTGCCGGTCATCGCGGCATCAGCGGTGATGCGCCGAGACGGCCTTCGTCACCTCGCCGGCGATGTCCTGCGGCAAGGCATGCGAAACGTCGCCCAGGCTGATCATGCCGACCATTTGCATCGCCTCGTCGAGGACGGGGAGCCTGCGGATCTGTTTGCCCTCCATGATGCGGACGGCGTCCTCGACATCCTCGTTGTCGCGGCAATAGACCACGCCTTGCGTCATCACGTCCTTGGCCTTGATCTTGGACATGTCCCCATTGCCGGCGACGCATCTGATGGTGATGTCGCGATCGGTGATCATGCCGACAAGCGCGCCGTTCTGGGCGATCGGGATGGCGCCGACATCGAGCTCGCGCATCTTCTTGGCGATGGAATTGATGGCGGTGTCGGGCGATACGCACTCGACGCCCTTATGCATCATGTCTTTCACTTTCATCGGCGGGACTCCTTACTCTCGCGGGGTTGAGCGTAGGCCTCCTTCAATCTACACGACCGGGCGGCAAGGCGTTTTGACCGAAATCAAGCGCTCAGGCGCCGGTGGTGATCTCGTTGATCACGTCGTCGACGCCGAAAACGTACCACGCATCCCATTCGGCGGCGTCGCGCGACGCTTCCGACTGAGCCCAGCCGGTCAAGCGGACGGTGCGCGCCCGGACACCTATGCGAATATTCCAGGCGTCGACCAATGGATCCTTGTCGAGGGCGATTCTGACGGCTTCCTCGATTTGGATCGGGGCGTCTTCCTCAGGCGGATCGACGACGATGCCATTGATCACGTCGCGGCTGCCCGGCACCCACCAGGCAAGCACACCGGCAAGGCGCTTCGCGGCGAGGCTCGGCACGCTGCCGTTCAAGGTGACGACACCATGCTCGACCTCGATCTCGATCTCACCGCGTGCGCCCGGCAAACCGGCGCGGACGAGCTGCACCTCACCCTGCTCGCGCTGCTTGATGGCGAGCTGCTGGAAGGCCGGCTCCTCGTAATAGGCCTTCCACAGATGGTCCAAGATGCCGTCGTCGCTCATGGCGAGAGCCGGCTTGACCCGCAGCCTGTCGACGATTGCGCCGACCCCGGGCGTGGCGGCGAGACGTTCGAGCGCCAGCCGCTTGATGGCGATATTCTCCACCTCGGCCTCGATGGTTGCCACGCCTTCGCCGTCGATCTTGAGGACCTCGGGCTTGAAGTGCGGCCCAATTCGCTTCTCGCTGCGGATTGCGGTCAGCGCCGCCTCGCCGATATGTGTTTGGGTGGTCATGCTCTCCTCACGCTGTTTTTGGCCCGCGGCGGGTTAACTGACATCAAACCGAGTGCCCACGGGTTCTTGATGCCGGTCAAAGACATTCTATCTGGTATGCGCTTGGCTATTCTTCCAAATCCCAAGAGGAGGATGCGTTATGGTTGAGTCCGCCACGAAAATGCCTGTCAAATCAGAAGCAAAGGAGACTGAACGTGCGCCCGGCGAATGGCGCCCGCTGGCGAATTTGCGCCGGGAGATCGACCGCCTTTTCGATGATGTGCATTTGGGCGGCTGGCCCCGGCCGCTGGCGCGCACCTTGTTCGACGTCGAACCGTTCTGGCGCGGCATGACCGGCTTTGGAACCGTACCCGCCGTGGACATCGCGGAGAAGGACAAGGAATACGAGATTGCGGCCGAGTTGCCGGGGATGGATGAAAAGAGCATCGACGTCAAATTCGCCGATGGCCTCCTGACCATCAAGGGCGAAAAGAAGGAGGAAAAGGAGGAGAAGAAGAAGGACTATTACCTCTCCGAGCGCCGCTACGGCTCCTTCCAGCGCTCATTCCAGGTGCCGGCAGGCGTGGACGCGGACAAGATCGAGGCGAAGTTCGCCAATGGCGTGCTCACGGTCAGGCTGCCAAAGAGCCCTGAGGCGCAAAAGAATGCAAAGAAAATCACCATCGCGAAGGGCTAGGATCGCACCTGCATTTGCTTCGCTCGCACGAGGGCGCCATCGGAGGAAATAGAATGGCGATGGCGCTCTCCTCCCGTTGGGTCATGATCCGGCATTTCGGGATCACGATCTAGGAATGACGCCATAGAGCTCGATTTTCTCGGCACCCGCGGCGAGATCAAGATCAGATCCCGCCGCCACTTTCGCCATAGCGCGTTATTGGTGCGATGGGGTCATGCCAGGGTCATGATCGATTGCGGAGCCGATTGGCTCGCTCGGCTCAAGGTCGTGACGCCGACTGCCATCGTCGTCACCCATGCCCATTCCGACCACGCCGCAGGTCTCGCGCACGGCGCGCCATGCCCGGTCTATGCGACGGCAGAAACCTGGTCTCTGCTTGAGCGCTATCCGGTCGCAGAACGCCGCACCGTCCATCCGAGAGAGCCGTTCTCGGTCGGCGGAGTGAGCTTCGAAGCCTTCCCGGTCGACCATTCTCTCCGAGCACCCGCCGTCGGCTATCGGGTGAAGGCACGGCGCGCCGCATTCTTCTACGTCCCCGATCTTGTCGCCATCCGCGAGTGCGAGGAAGCGCTGCGCGGCGTCGCGCTCTATATCGGCGACGGCGCCACCGTCACGCGGTCGATGGTGCGCCGGCGCGGCCAGGCCTTGATCGGGCACGCGCCGATCATCGCGCAGCTCGGTTGGTGCAAGAGGGAAGGGGTCGTCCGCGCCATCTTCAGCCATTGTGGCAGCGAAATCGTGCGCAGCGATGCCCGCGCCATCGAAGCGCGGGTGCGGGCGCTCGGGCTCGAGCAGGGGATCGACGCGCGGCTGGCCCATGACGGGCTGGTCATCTCTCTTGCTGGCGAGGCCAAGCTCGACCGGCAGTTTGTGAAGCGAGGGGCTTCGGCCAATGCCCCCGGCGCCGCAAGGCGCCGGGGAGGCTCGCGAGCAACTGGCCGATAATGAGCGGCGCCAGGCTGAAGCCCAGGATCGCAAGCCAGCCTGCCCGGCTCGGAGCCGCGAGGTACAGGGTATCGGCGAGCGGCGCCCAATAGACCGCGACGACGAGAAGCGCAGCGCATAGCGCGATCGCCGCCCAGACCCAAGGGTTGCGCGTGATCATGTTGCGGAAAACTCGCGATCCAGACCCCCTCATGTTGAACACATGCCAGAGCTGGGCGAAGGCAAGCGTGAGAAAGGACACGGTGACCAGCGCCTCGCCCTCAAGCCCAAGCCAAATTCGGCCAATGACGAGCGCGCCAAGTGTCGACAGCGTGAGGAGCGCTGCACCTCCCGCAATGAAGGACCATTGCGGGCGCCCAAGCAGCGGCTCGCGGGGATCGCGCGGGTGACGGCGCAAGACGTCCTCTTCGCCTTCGCCAGTGGCAAGCGCGAAGGCCGGAAACACATCCGTCACCAGATTAAGAAAGAGAATTTGCAGCGGGAGGATCGGCAGCGGCAGGCCGATCAACACGGCCAAGGCGACCACCATCACCTCGCTGATGTTGCAGGACAGGAGGTAAATCAGGAAGCGGCGGATATTGTTGAAGATGACGCGCCCTTCGCGGATCGCCGCGACGATGCTGCCGAACGCGTCATCGCGGAGCACGATGGCGGCGGCCTCGCGGGCCACCTCCGTGCCGCGCAAGCCCATGGCGACGCCGATATCGGCCTTGTGCAGGGCGGGAGCGTCGTTGACCCCGTCACCAGTCATGGCGACCACTTCGCCCGCGGATTGATAGAGCGTTACGAGATCGAGCTTCTGGGCAGGCGTCACCCGGGCGAAGATCTGCGCCGCCAAGACGCGCTCACGCTCCGCCGCGCTCAATTGCCCAAGAGGCTTGAGGTCGCGCCCCTCGATCAGGATGCCGCTGTCTGGATCGATGATGCCGAGGGTTTCGGCGATCTTGCGAGCCGTAACGGCATGATCCCCCGTCACCATGACCACTCGGATGCCGGCTTGCCGGCAGGTAGCGATGGCCTCCTTCACCTCAGGCCGCGGCGGATCACGAAAGCCGACCAGGCCGAGAAAACCTAGCCGGTCATAAGAGGGTTTGGCCGTGGCGGGAATGGTCTTCTCGGCGAGCGCCAGAACACGCAAGCCTTCTTCGGCCAGCGTCGCGGCGCGATCGAGCCACGCCTTCCGCTCGTCCGCGCTCAATTCGGATTTTCCATCCGTGGCGACTGTGGTCGCGACGGACAGGACAGCCTCTGGCGCTCCCTTCACCGCGACGAAGAGACCGCCGTCGCGATGATGCGCGGTCGCCATCATCTTCGTCTCCGTATCGAAGGCGATTTCGCGCAGCTCAGGCCAAACCGAGAGCAGCGCCTCACGATGTATGCCGGCGAGCACACCGAGCCTGAGCAGCGCAAGCTCCATGGGGTCCCCAGCGCCTCTCTCGTCGGCGGTCTGTAACGTCGCATTGCCGCAGAGAACCCCGACCTCGAGCGCACGCTCGAGAGCACCGCCGATTTCTGCAGGGCGACCGTCAGCATCGACGAAGCTCCCCGCCGCATGGTCGATGCGGTATTGGCCGGAAGGCAGCCAAAGACGCTCTGCCGTCATGCGATTCTCGGTCAGCGTGCCGGTCTTGTCGGTGCAGACGACGGTCGTTGCGCCGAGCGTCTCCACCGCGGCCAGGCGTTCGACCACTGCATTGCGCCGGGCCATGCGCCACATGCCGCGGGCGAGCGCCATGGTTGCCACGATCGGCAAGCCTTCCGGTATGGCGGCGACGGCAAGAGCGATGCCCGCCTCGATCATCAGCACGAGAGGCTTGCCGGTGGCCACGCCTGCAGCGCCGACGAGCCCTGTGACAATGAGGGTGGCCATGACCAGTTGCCCGGTCAGGTGCTCGAGCTTCCGCTCGAGCGGCGAGACGTCCGGTTCCATCTCGATGACGAGCTGCGTGGTCCGGCCAAGCTCGGTCGCCATGCCGGTGGCGACTACCACGCCCTTGGCCGTGCCGCGCGTGACGGCCGCGCCCTTGTGCACCATCGAGGTTCGATCGGCGACGACGGCGTCCACCGCGACCGGTGCCGTGCTTTTCTCGACCGGCATCGATTCGCCGGTCAGGGTGGACTCGTCACAGCCTAGAGCGTTGGCCTCCACCAAGCGCATGTCGGCCGTGATGACATCGCCGCTCTCGAGCAGGACAATGTCGCCCGGAACGAGCCGCTCGGCGGATAGGATCTTGAGCTTGCCGCTACGCATTACGCGCGAGGAGCGGGAGCCTAGCTGCCTCAGGGACTCCATCGATCTGACGGCGCGGAGCTCGGTCACGAAGCCGATGGAAGTATTGATGGCGAGCACGAGCAGGATCGCGATCGCCTCGGTCCAGTCACCGAACAGCGCGGCGAGGGCGGCTGCTGTCGCCAACAGCCAGACCACTGGCCCTCTCAGTTGATTGAGGAGAATGGCGGCAGCCGTCACGCGCGGATGCGTGAGGAGGGCATTGGCTCCGTAGCGCGTCAGGCGGAGTGCCGCGTCCCGCTCGGCAAGGCCGGAGGCGGGATCGACGCGCAGCTCACGCAGCACGGCCTCCGCGGGCAAGGCGTAGGGCCGATCGGGCAAAGCTTCGCTCCCGTGCGTTCAGATGTCGTCGCCTGCAGCACTCGCGGTCACTCCAAGGGCGGCGGTGCTCTCAGATGAGTCTCCACCCGCTTTTTTGACGTGGCTCAATGTCACCCTACTGCATCGGACCTATACGAGGCTTGGGGGCCATGTCTTCGCGGCCAGGGGAAGCCGGAGGTGTCAATGGAGGTCCATCATGGACCAGCGAGTCCCAGAGGTTGACCGGCAGCTACAGCCGACATTCGGCCAAGACCGGGCGGAGTTCCGTGCCTCGACGTGGGGCGTCGAGCACGTGCTGAAGGCGCTGATCGAATGCCAGGCGGAGTCGCTGTATTTCATCGCGCGGCGAACCTATTGCAATTTGGACTTCATGCGGCGCGTGCGGGACTGCGCAGGATGGCAGGAGATCGCTGAGCTGCAACAGTCATGGTTCACCGACTGCGTCGCCGACTATGGCAAGGAATGGGGCCGATTAATCGGCGCGAGCTTTGGCATCAACGCCAACACGCCGCTGCAATGGTTCACATCTCGCCCGGCTTCTCACGGCCGCGTCCTTGGCCGCGGCGTGGCCGGCTGATCATTCGATCCAACGCAACTCTGGCTCTTTGCGCGGAACCGGTGCCGGCTTTTGCTTCGGGTAGCCGATAATGATCGGGGCGACGGGAACGTGCGAGGCGGGCAGCCCAAGGGCCGATTTTCCCTCCGCCGTGCCGAGCCAACCTTGCGCGAAGCCGATCCAGCAGGTGCCGAGCCCGGCGGCGTAGGCTGTAAGCATGAGGTCTTGCGCGGCGAGAGCGCAGTCCTCGACCGTCCATCCGGTGGGTTCCACCACGGCGATCACGATCAACACCGGCGCGTGATAGAAAATATGGAAATTCGGATCGCTGAGCATGTGGGAGAAGTGCTGAGGTAGCGAGCCCTGCGCCGCGTCGAGCAGGTAGGCCTTGGCCTTCTCGGAGATGTCAGCGAGCAGCGCCTGATTCTTGACGATAACGAAGCTCCATGGCTGCTGATTCATGGCGCTTGGCGCGTGAATGGCGGCATCGATCAGCTCGCGCAGCGTGGCATCGGCTACCGTCTCGCTCGTGTAGTCGCGCACCGACCGGCGTCCCTTGATGGCTTCGAGCAACTCCATCGCGATTTCCCTTCTGTCGGATGCCCATGGATCTTGCCCAGCATCGCGCGGACGCGGGCTGACCGCGTTGCGCTAGATCAATCCTGCAAGCAGGACGCGATCAGAGGGCTTTGACCTCGGCATTGGCCACGTGTTGCTTCACGGCGATGAAACTGTCGGGCGTCACCGAGATCGAGTTGATGCCGCAGGCTACGAGGAATTCGGCAAAGTCCGGATGATTGCTCGGGGCCTGGCCGCAAAATCCCACCTTCGCCCCGGCTTTGTGCGCTTCCGTAATGACGGTGCTGATCATCCATTTGACCGCCTCGTCCTGCTCGTCGAACAGGGGGGCGAGCAGCTCCAGAGTCGCGGTCCACGCCAAGGGTCAGTTGGGTCAGATCGTTGGAGCCGATCGAGAAGCCGTCGAAGCGCTGCGCAAAAGCGGCGGCGAGAACGACGTTCGAGGGAATCTCGCACATCACATAGACCTGCAAACCCCGCTCGCCACGGGTCAGACCATTCTCCGCCATAACCTCGAGCACACGGTCGGCCTCCTCGGGCGACCGGCAAAAGGGGATCATGACGACGACGTTGGTGAAGCCCATGACCTCCCGCAAACGCCGGATCGCCTGACATTCGAGGGCAAAGCCCTCGCGGTAGAGGGGCGAATAGTAGCGCGAGGCGCCGCGGAAGCCGAGCATCGGGTTCTCTTCCTTGGGCTCGAACTCGGCACCGCCTAGCAGATTGGCATATTCGTTGGTCTTGAAGTCGCTCATCCTGACGATGACGGGCTTCGGGTGAAGGGCGGCGGCAATGCGCGCGAGCCCGCGCGAGAGCTGGTCGACGAAATAGTCGGTCCGTGGCTCGTAGCCCTGGGTGAGCTCGGCAACCGCTGCCTTCGCGCTTAAGTCCTTCAGCGTGTCGAAATGCACGAGAGCCATGGGGTGCACGCGGACCTGATTGGTGATCACGAACTCCATGCGCGCGAGCCCGACCCCGTCCGCTGGCAGGCGCCACCAGCGGAACGCCGCCGCCGGGTTGGCCAGGTTCAGCATGATTTCCGTGCGGGTGGCCGGCACGGCGGCGATATCCACGGCCTCCGTAGTGACCTCGGCGATCCCGTCATAGACGAACCCTTCGTCGCCCTCGGCGCAGGAGACCGTCACCTCCTGCCCATCCCGCAGCACTTCCGTCGCACTCCCGGTGCCGACGACAGCGGGAAGGCCAAGCTCGCGGCTCACGATGGCGGCGTGGGAGGTCCGCCCGCCGCGATCGGTGACGATGGCCGCTGCCCGCTTCATGATCGGCACCCAATCGGGATTGGTGGTCCCGGTGACCAGCACCGCGCCCGGCACGAAGCGGCCGATCTCCCGCGGATCGCGAATGAGGCAGACAGGCCCGGCAACGACGCCGCCGCCGATGCTGAGGCCGGAGAGAAGGGTCCGGCCCTTGCGCGCGATCCGGTAGCTCCGCTCGAGCGCCGCGCTCTTCCGCGACTGCACGGTTTCCGGCCGCGCCTGGACGATGAAGATCTCGCCGGTTCTCCCATCCTTGGCCCATTCGATATCCATGGGCGTCGCATAATGCCGCTCGATGACGATAGCCCAGCGGGCGAGCCGCAAGATCTCATCGTCGGTCAGCACGAATGACCGGCGCTCGGCCAGGGAGGTGGCGATGGTGCGCGTCGGCTCAGCGCGGTCATCGGTGTAGATCAGCTTCTCGGCCTTCTCGCCCTGCCGTTTATGGACGATCGGCTTGAGCGCGGGGTCGCCGAGCAAGGGCTTGAACACCTGATACTCGTCGGGATCGACGGTTCCCTGCACCACGGTTTCGCCAAGCCCCCAGGCCGCGTTGATCAGGACAACTCGGTCAAAGCCCGTCTCGGTGTCGATGGAGAACATCACGCCGGCGCCGGCGAGGTCTGATCGCACCATGAGCTGCACGCCGACCGAAAGGGCCACTTTCAGGTGGTCGAAGCCCTTGGCCTCCCGGTAGCTGATGGCGCGGTTGGTGAAGAGCGATGCCAGGCAACGGCGGCAGGCGTCTAAGAGCGCGGCTCTGCCCCGGATATTCAGGAAACTCTCCTGCTGGCCGGCGAAGCTTGCTTCTGGCAGGTCCTCTGCCGTGGCGCTCGAGCGGATCGCTACCTCCGCCTCGTCCAGGCCGAGCCGCTTCGACAGAAGCTGGTAAGCGTCGCCGATGGCGTGAGCCAAGTCTTCGGGCCATTCGCCCCGAAGAATCGCGGCTCGGATCGCCGAGCCGGTCTCGGTCGCGGTCGCCTTTCCCGCCTTGAGCTCGGCGACTTTGGTGGCGATCAGGGCCCCGAGGCGATTGGCGTCGATGAAGCGCCAATAGACTTCGGCGGTGGTGGCAAAGCCGGGGGGCACTTTGATGCCCTGGCTGCCAAGATGGCGCAGCATCTCCCCGAGCGAGGCGTTCTTGCCGCCGACCGAGGCGACGTCGCCGCGCCCAAGCTTGTCGAGCCAGATGACCGGGACGGTCACTTTGGAACCATGGCCGGCGCGCGGTTGATCTTGCGGAACCATCCGGACTCTCTAGCACCTTTGCGGCAAACAACGCGTGGGTCCTGGAGTCGATGACCTCTCGGTGATCGCCATCGCCTGCCGTGCGGGGGGCTCGGCCGCGGCTTGGTATGGCTCGCCAATATTTTGGCAAATAACCGGTTTTGAGCGCTTGTTTCGACCGAGGCTAAGCGCGTCCGGTGCTTCCCCGGGCGGTCAGTCTGGAGGACATCGAGACGGGCCGTTCCGCACCAGAAATTGGTCAGCCAGAACGGTCAATTTGACTGGCGCGGAATTGCGCGGAAGCTGACTGCAGATTAGGCAGCATGCGTCCTGAGCCGATCCAAAAGCCCGCTCTCCGCGCGCATTGGAGCGATCTCGATCGGCAGCTCCCGCGATCGCCGGCTTGCGCGCAATCCATTGATTTACAGCCTGTTTTCGGCTATCACCAAGACGAAGCGAGGTCGGCGAATGAGTGGCCGAATTTCGTGGCGTAAATGTCACAAGACTTTCGAAAACGTCCGCGACCGCTTCGATAGCAATTTACCTTCCAAAAGGAATCCTTATAAGCAGAGATAGAACTCTCTTATCGGGGGAGTTTCTGTCACGGCGTTCGTGACGAGGCTCTACCGGGTGAGCCGAGAGGCTAATTCGGACCGAGAGTTTGGATTAGGCAATTTATCAGGGAAGGTGGAGATGGACATGTTTGGGGGACTGACAAAAACATCCAGCCGCATCGCCATCGCAGCTGCGCTTGGGATGACGCTTGGCGGCTTCGCCATGGGTGCAAGCCCAGCCAAGGCAGCGGATCTCGGGGGCGACTGCTGCGCGGACCTCGAAGAGAGGGTAGCGGAACTCGAGGCAACGACCGTCCGTAAGGGCAACAAGAAGGTCTCAGTGACCTTGTCCGGTTGGGTGGTCAAGCTCGGGTCGTGGTGGAACGACGGCCACGAGAGCAACTTCTACGTGGGGGATAAGGACACCACCTTGTCGAGCCACTTCCAGCTTTCGGGCAGCGCGCAGATCGCTCCCGGCTGGTCGGGTGGTTACACCTTAGCCATGGAAATGGCGGGCAGCAGCTGCTCTGTCGGTTTCGTGGAAAATCAGTTCAACGACAACGCCTGCTTGAACGGCCGCCAAAACACGCTCCTTTCCTATATGTGGCTCAAGAGCGACAGCGTGGGGCACTCTGAACTGGGGTAACCTCAGCCAAGCCACGGACAACGTGGCGCTGTTGCCTGATTTGTCTGGGACCATCATCGAATCAAACGCGGTGATCTTCGACGGCGCCGGCATGTTTGTCCGGCCCAACGGTGCCCGTAACGCTAACGATATGGCTCGCGGAGATTTCACTTGGCTTTCAGCGGTAACCTGCATCGACGGCGGCGGTGGTGTCGGTGCCGACTGCAACGGGTACCCAGAGAATGGCGTCCGGTATGACAGCCCGACTTGGGCCGGCTTCAGCGTCTCCAGGCGGCTATTACGAGGATCACGTCTGGGATGTCGCGGTCAAATACGCCGCTGACTGGAACAGCTTCAAGGTTTCGGCAGCGTTCGGTTTTGACCAGAACACGGATGAAGGCTGCTCTAGCCCAGCCCTCGTCAACAACCCCGGCGCGGCGGGTTGCACAGGGCTTACCAACACTGGCGGCGGCGGTGCTCCTTTCCAGGGCTTCAGAAAGGAAGTCGATACTGCGCAGGTTGGCGCGTCTGTCATGCATGTGCCGTCCGGCCTGTTTGTTTATGGCCTCTATCAGAACGAGCAGAATAACGGTACTCAGTGGCTCACGCCGACGTTCAACAGCAATCACGCCTTTATTGGTAATACGAACTCGAACGCGAACGACACCAACGTCTGGTTCCTGAAGGCCGGTATCAAGCGCACCTGGACTCCGCTTGGCGCGACGGTGATTTGGGGCGAAGGTGGGCAATATGAGGATCAGTTCACTGGAATCTGCACTGGTGCTGGGGCCGTAACAAACGTGACAGCCAATCCGGATTGCATAGTGAACATTGGGGGGGCCGGGAACTTTTTTCCTAACGGGAGCAATTTCACAAACAACGTGGCCATCACCAGCTCGACGGTCAATCGCTACGGTGTTGGGATCGTGCAAGAGATCGATTCTGCGGCAATGCATCTCTTCGCTCGCTGGCAGCATCTGAACCTTGATCTAAACGCCATATGCACCGGGGGCGTCTGCTTCAATGGGAACACCGCTGTTTTCAACGGTGACAAAGTTAAGACGAACTTTAGCGATCTGGATATCTTCCAGGTTGGCGGCGTGATCTTCTTCTAAACGAAATCCACCTTCCAAATCGAAGCCGCCCCTTTCGGGCGGCTTCTTTTTTGCCTCCCGACCAAAAGCTTGCGGCCAGGCCGAAGGCTGCCTTTCCAGCTTCGCGTACTCCCCTTCACCCAAGGGCGAGGGTTGTGGAAGGCGGAAGCCGGGGCTATCTGTGTGGCGGGCAGCGTGGCACGAGGGCCTCGCGCGCAAAAGAGAGACCCAACTATGCAGAAGGAAACCTCCAGGAACGGATCCGCCCGGACGCCGGTCCTCACCGTCAAGGACGTCTCCTATTACTATGGGTCGAAGCAGGCGCTCGACGATGTGAGCTTTGAGGTATTTCCTGGCCGGGTCACGGCCTTGCTCGGCCCAAACGGCGCGGGTAAGACGACCCTGTTCTCGCTGATCACGCGGCTGTTCGACGCGCCCACCGGACGTATCGAGATCGTCGGCCGCTCGGCGGCGGAGTGGGGGAGCAAGGCGCTCGAACCGCTTGGCGTGGTGTTCCAGCAGCCGACACTCGACCTCGACCTCACGGTCAAACAGAATTTGCGCTATTTCGCGGCGCTGCGGGGCTTGAAGCGCAAGGATGCCGATGAGCGGATGGCGCGTGCGCTGGATGCGCTCGATATGGGCGAGCGGATCAATGAGCGGGTGCGGGCGCTGAACGGCGGCCACCGCCGCCGGGTCGAAATCGCGCGCGGGATGCTGCACAGCCCAAAGCTGATGCTGCTGGACGAGCCCACCATCGGCCTCGACGTGCCGACCCGTACGGCCATCGTGCACCATATCCACGAGCTTGCGCGCACCGACAATATCGGCGTGCTGTGGGCCACGCATCTGTTCGATGAGATCGAGCCGGACGACGATTTGCTCGTGCTCAATCGCGGGCGGATCGTGGCGCGGGGGACGACCAAGGAGGTGGTGGCGGAGACCGGAGCCAGCGACCTCGGCGGCGCCTTCAGGCTCCTGATCGGCGGCGACACCGAAGAGGATGTCGCCGCATGAAGCCGATTCACTTGATCCGCGCCTTCAACGGCATCGTCTGGCGGGAATTGCTGCGTTTCCTGCTGCAGCGCGAGCGATTTTTCGCGGCCCTGGTCAGGCCGTTGATTTGGCTGATTATTTTCGCCGCTGGCTTTCGCGCGGCGCTCGGCATTTCGATCATTCCGCCCTATCAGACCTACATCACCTACGACGTCTACATCACGCCCGGCCTGCTCGCCATGATCCAGCTGTTCAACGGCATGCAGAGCTCGTTGTCCATGGTGTATGACCGGGAGATGGGCTCCATGCGCGTGCTGTTGACCACGCCGCTGCCGCGCTGGTTCCTGCTGCTCTCGCGCCTGTTCGCCGGGGTCGCGGTCTCCCTGCTGCAGGTCTACACGTTCCTGCTCGTGGCCTATTTCTGCGGGGTGGAGCTGCCCCCCTGGGGCTATATCACCGTGCTGCCGGCGCTGATCCTGTCCGGCATGATGTTCGGCGCGCTCGGCATGTTGCTGTCATCGACCATCAAGCAGCTCGAGAACTTCGCCGGCGTGATGAACTTCGTGATCTTTCCGATGTTCTTCGCCTCCTCGGCGCTCTATCCGCTGTGGAAAATGCGCGAGGGCAGCCTCTGGCTCTATTACCTCTGCCTTTACAACCCGTTCACCTATGCGGTCGAGCTGATCCGCTTCGCCTTCTACATGGAGGTGAACTGGCAGGCTCTCGCCATGGTGGTGGGATGCCTCGTGGTGTTTCTCGGGCTGTCGGTCTGGGCCTACGACCCGTCCTTCGGCATCCAGCAGCGGAAAGCGGGCGCGGCGGCCGCGGCAGCTTAGCGCCCTCCGTCAAACGCGCGGCCTCAATTGAGTCGCCGCGATCAGCCGGTGGCGAAATTGGCGGGATAGCTCCGGAGCAGATCGGCGTAGATGATCTCGACCGCGGCGGCGTCACGCTCGGCCCGCGGCAGGGTGATCGGCACGATCTCCACCACCCGCGTTGGTCTTGGCGCGAGCAGCACGAGCTGATCGGCGAGCAGAATGGCTTCTCGCGGATTGTGCGTGACGAGGATCGCCGTCGTCGGCCGGGCCGACCAGACCTCGACGAGAAGGTGCCGCAAATGGTCGGCGGTGCGCTCGTCGAGCGACACGAAAGGCTCGTCCAGCAGCAAGAGGTCCGGCCGCGTGGCGAAGGCACGGGCCAACGCCACCCGGCGCGCGAGGCCGAGCGACAGCTCCCTTGGATAACGCGGCAGCATGTCGGCAATGCCGACCGCGGCAGCAAGGCGATCGAGGTCGGCCCTCGATTCGTCGTCGTTGACGACCAGCTCGATATTCTGCCGCACGGTGCGCCAGGGCAGCAGCCTTGGCTCCTGGAAGACGAAGCCGATGCGCGCGTTCGGAGGCATGCGCACCTCGCCCACGAAGCGGTCGTCGAGCCCGGCGATGATGCGCAACAAGGTGGTCTTGCCGCAGCCGGACGGGCCCATCAGCACCGTCATGCTCTGCGGTTGCACATTGAGCACGAGATCGCGGATGGCCGGGACCAACGTGCCGTCGGCCCCGACATGCGTCTTCTCCTCGATGCGGATTTCAAGCTGGCTTGTTGCGCCAGCGGGTCGTACGTCGTTCAAGGGGCTGCACCAGTAGATATTCGATTGCGAGCATGACGGTAACGAAGGCGACGGTGTAGCCAAGAATGGCCGTCACGTTGAAGAGCTGAAAATTGAGATGGAGCTCGAAGCCCACGCCGTTCGGCCGCCCGAGCAGCTCCACCACCAAAACAATCTTCCAAATCAGTGAGATACCGGAGCGCGAGGCGGCGGCAAAATAGGGCTGGAGCTGCGGCAGGGTGACGTTGTGCAATTTGCTCCAGAATGACAGGCGATAGGCGCGCGCCATCTCCTCGAGCCCGGGATCGAGCGAGCGGGCGCCTTCGCGCACGGTGACGATCACATTGGGGATCTTGTTGAGGGCGACTGCGCCGATAGCCGCGGCCTCGTTCAGTCCGAACCAGACATAAGCGAGGATGATGATGACGAGGGCCGGCAGGTTGAGCAGCACGATTACCCAGGGATCGAGTGCGCGGTCGAGCGCCGGCGACTGGCCCATGGCGAGCCCGATCACGCTGCCGATCGCCATGGCGACGACAAAGGACGCCGCCACGCGCCATAGCGTGATGCCGAGCTCAGCCAGAAGATCGCCGTGGAGGGCCTCGTTCACCATGTAGCGGAGGACCGCCTCTGGTCCCGGCAGCGTCCGGCTTTGCGCGATCTCGGCGGCGACGTACCAGACGAACAGAAATCCCGCGACCGAGAAGAGCGACACGAGGGGGCCGCGCAAGTAACGCAGCCGGCTTGGAGCGTCGGGATGGACGACGCTGACGCTCAAGGCTTGCCACCCTTCCAGAAGGTGCCGGGCGCAAGCTCGGCGCCGGGACCGACCAGCTTCTCGCCGCCAAGCTCGCGCAAGAATTGGTAGAGCACCTTGGCGTCGGCCTCGTTCTCGGCAACGGAGCGCTCGGGGATGCCTTCGCGATAGCGGCGCCGCAGGGCCTCGAAGGTGGCGTCATCCTCCGCCCGCATCAGCGGCTTGAGGGGATCCCAGGCGTCGTTCGAGGTCGCCAGCAGCTCGTCGGCCTTCGCAGCGGCACGCAAGAAGCCGGCAACGGCCTCGGGATTCTTCTTGGCCCAGTTCTCGCTGAACACGTAGCCGACCATGGCGACCTCGCCTTTGGCGCCGAGCTCGCTCACCACGTCCTCGACGCCGATCAGCTGCTTGAAGCCTTGCGCCTCCAGTCTCGCGGCGTAGGGCCAGAAATTGAGCACGGCGTCGACTTCGCCCTGCTGGGCTTTCTCGGCGAGCAGCGGCGGGGCGCCGAATACCTGCGTCGTCTCGGTCCTGAGATCGAGATTGGCGGTTCTGAGCGCATAGGCGACGATCAGGAGCCAGCTCTTGTCGAGCGGTCCGCCCGCCACGCCGAGCCGTTTGCCCTTGAGATCGGCCAAGGTCTTGATCGGGGAATTTGCGGGCACCATGACGGCGCCGAGCGCGGTCGTGAATGGGGAAAAAGTGAAATCGGCGCCGCCGCTCCGCTCGCGCGATACCCACAGCCAATCGGTGGCGATGACGTCGACCGAGCCGCCCTGCAGGCCAACTGCCGTAGCCTCGGTGCTGGCGAGCGGCACTACGTCGAGCTCGATCCCCTCGGCCTTGTCGAGCCCGTTGCTCTGGATGGTGTCGAGCATCCAGCTGACCGTGCCGAATTTGAGCACGCCAATGGTGACCTTGTTGGCTGCATACGCCGGCTGTCCGGAAAGACCGGCAAGGGCGCAAATCAAGAGTGCTAACAGAGCTGGACGCAACGGGCGCTCCTTCCGCGTTGTTCTTGCTTCAAGTCCTAGGTCGCTGGGGTTCGCCACGAGATGAGCGGGGCAGCTCGGTTGCCACCGGAAGCGGCAGATGCTGCCGTGACTCGCGTGGGCGAGACCCGGAATCGGTATGGCGCGTGGACCGCGAGAGTGGCGGGGCATACTCTCTCATCCCGCCCAACTACGCAAGGTTTCGCCTGGCTGAATTGCCACTTTGCCGGGCCGTTCTTGCTCAAAGTTCCCGCCCCGTATGGTCATGCCGCAGCCTTGAGACGATAGCCGTGGCCGCGCACGGTTTCGAGCAACGGCGCGCGGCCCGGAGTGTCGATCTTCCGCCTGAGCCGCGCGATATAGACGTCCACCACATTGGTCAGCGGGTCCTCGCTATAGCCCCAAACTTGGTTGAGGATGCGGGTCCGCGAGAACACGCGCCCAGGCGCGCTCATCAGCAGCTCGAGGATGGCGAGCTCCTTGGCCGTGAGCTTGATCGGCTCGCCGCCCCGCCTGACCTCGATCAGCTCCCGGTCGAGCGCGAGGTCGGCAACCTGCAACACGTTTGAGCTCGGTGCGAAATTGTGGGAACGGCGCACCAGCGCCTCGATCCGCGCGAGCAGTTCGTCGAAATCGAAAGGCTTGGCGAGATAGTCATCGGCCCCGATCTTAAGACCTTTGATCTTGTCTTCGAGCGTGTCCATGGCGGTCAGCATGAGAATTGGCGTGTGGTCGCCTTCCGACCGCAGCCGCTGGCAGACGTCATAGCCATGCATGTCGGGCAGCATCAGATCGAGGATAATGACGTCGAATTCGCCGGTCTTGGCGAGCTCGATGCCTTCGCCGCCCGTCGGCGCGACCGAGACGCCGTGATTTTCGGCGCGGAGCCCGCGATTGATGAAGTCGGCAACCCGCGGCTCGTCTTCGATCAGAAGCACGTTCACGCGTTTGCCTCCGGGGCAGTAGCCGGCAATGCGACCGTGACGGTTGTTCCTTCACCCAAACGGCTTGCCATTTCGATCCTTCCCTTGTGGGCCTCGACGATGGCCTTGGCGACCGGCAATCCGAGGCCGAGGCCCTCCGCATTATGCGCCGCGGCGTTGCCGCCCCGGCGGAACCGCTCGAAAATTCCTTCGAGCTCCTCGGGCGCAATGCCGATGCCGCGATCGGAGACGCTAACCCTGACCTCGCCGTCGGCGCTCGCTATATCCACTTTCACCTCGCCCTTGGAATTCGAATATCGAACAGCGTTATCGAGGAGAACCAGGAAGAGCTGCCGGAGCCTCGCTGGATCGCCCCGCACCAGCTCGTGCGCCGAGCCGTTGCTGTAGCGGATATCCACGGCCTTGGCGTGGGCGATCACCTTGGCATCGCCGCAGACCTTCTCGATCAGGCCGCCAAGATCGATGGTCTGGAGGTTGACGCGGGCTGCGCCAGCACCTTGGCGGGCAATGAATAATAGGTCGTTGACGAGCACGGACAGATGCTTGGCCTGCTCGACGATGCGGGCGATCGAACTCTTATATTCGGCAACCCGCTTGTTCTTGCCGCGCAGCGCGATCTCGCCCTCGCCGCGGATGATGGTGAGCGGCGTGCGGAGCTCGTGGCTGATATCGGCGAAGAAGCCGCGTCTCGTCTCGTCGATCTTGCGCAAGGACTGGTTGGCCTGGCGGAGCTCCTCGGTGCGTTCGGTCACCACGGCTTCGAGGTTTGCGTGCGCGCTCTCCAAGGCCTTCTGGTGAGCTTGCAGGTCCGCCGCCATGTGGTTGAAACTCTGTCCAAGATCGGCGAACTCGTCGCGGCCGGAAATGGCGATGCGATGGGCCAGGTCGCCCTCAGCGAGGGCGCGCGTGCCGCGCAACAGCTCCGCAAGCGGCGTGCGGAGCCGCTGAAGCAGCAGCATCACGAGCGCCAAAGTGACCAGAATGGCGATCACCGCATGGATCTGGCTGATTTCCTCGAGGCGGCTTAAAAGCCTTGAGGCATCGGCGTCGATCCTGACCACCTCGGCGGTCTCGTCGGCGACCGCAACCTCGACGAGCTCGTTCAGCTTCTGGTCGATGCCCCCTTTAAGGAGCGCAATCAGCCTCTCCCACGCGATGTCGGGCCGACCGCGGCTGCGCAATTGCTCGACCTCGCCGAGCTGATCGAGCACGTGCTGATATTCCGCCTTGATGGCATTGAGCCGCTCGAGCTCGGCGGATTCGATCCGGCGTTCCTCGGGGCTCACCATGGCGAGCTCGGTCTCGGTCAGCTGCTGGAGCTCGGCGAGGTCGGATTCGATGACTTGGTGAAGATAGGCCGCCCCCAAGGGCCGGTTGCTCATGCCGGTCAACAGCGTATCCGTCCAGGCCTTGAACAGTTGCTGGCTATGGCGAGAAAGCTGCAGCTGCCGCTCCAGCTCCTGATGAGCGATACGAGAACGGCTGAGAAAGCTATGAGATTGTGTCACGCCCCAATAAGCAAGCGCCGCCGCGGACAACGACATGGTGAGCAGCA
The DNA here is from genome assembly GCA_963839245.1 of uncultured Alphaproteobacteria bacterium. GTDB lineage: Bacteria > Pseudomonadota > Alphaproteobacteria > Rhizobiales > Methyloligellaceae > Methyloceanibacter. The sequence continues at coordinate 174,964 of CAWIUJ010000006.1, forward strand.
GGCCTGCGGTAATCAGGAGCTTGGTCTGATAGCGCATGTAAGTCTCGTAGCCTAAAATCCGGCTTCGCGGGCGGCGAAGGATCCTTTCTGGTGCTTCGGGCTGGGACGCCCGGGGGCATTTGGGGCGCCCTAGGGGCCTCGAGCGGCAATGTCCTACTCTATACTGCATTTTGTCATGTGCCCGACGGTGTCCTGCGGCGCACATCATGGTCTTTTCATCTTTGCGTCAGGTGTTTTGCATGTTCGCGTCATGAGTATCACGTGCGTTGGCAACGATTGTTGCCATTCACCAACGCGTGAAGTTTGCTAGGCTTACGGGCGACTCATAAGCAAGTCATTCTTGGGGGCTGATTTTGCAACAGAATCCGATGCTTCAGCGGAAGCTGCGGCACCTCGCCTCCAAGTTGGCGGTCGCCGTCATTGCGGCGGTGGGGGCCTTGGCCAGCACCAAGCCCGTCTTGGCCGAGTTCCAGATCCAGGAAGCGGATATCGAGAAGGGTGAGATCGAGCTCGAATATCGCGGCGCCTATCACTGGGGCGTGCCGGCGGTGACCGACGAGAACGCGAATGCTAACGATCTCGTGCAGAGCCACGAGCTCGAATTGCAAATGGGCATCAACGATTGGTTCCTGATTCAGGTGACGAGCGGCTTCGATCAGCCGCTCGATGATAACTTACAAGCGAGCACCGTCGAACTCGAGGCTGAGTTCGCCATGATCAAACGCGAGGGCGACGGCGTCGCCCTTTCCTTTCAAGCGGGTTACGAACAGGCCATCAACAATCACGAGCACCTCGACGAGGCCGAGGCCAACAATTTCGGGTTCGGTCCTATCGTCGAGTGGGCCAAGGGGTCGTTCCTGTTGACCCTCAATCCCCTGTTCACCAAGCAGATTGGAACCTATGCCGATCAGGAAGGCCTTGGCTTCGAATATGGCTGGCGCGGCGAATATGACTTCGCCAAGCATTGGGGCGTCGGGGTGGAAATGTTCGGCGAGATCGAGGATCTCGCCAATGCCGGCTCGTTCAACGACCAGGTGCACAGCCTCGGTCCGACGCTGTTCTACAAGCTTGGCGGCGGCAGCGACGGCGCCAATAACGACAATAAGGCCAAAGCTGACGATGACGAGAAGGACAAAGCCAGCGGTCCACCGGACATGGAGCTCTCGATGAATGTCGGCCTGCAATTTGGGTTGACCGACGCCACCTCCGACACCGCTCTGAAATTCCAAGGCTCGCTGTCGTTTTAAATCGCGCATTTGCGCCCTGAACTTTTCGAGTGGCGGTTCCGCATCGGCAGGACCGCCACTTTTATCTTGACGGGGACAGCCTCCCGCCATTCAACCTCTCACCATGCTGATCAAGGTGCTTGGATCTGCGGCCGGCGGCGGCTTTCCGCAGTGGAATTGCAACGGGCGGAACTCCGCCGATTTGCGCAAGGGCGTGGCGGGGCTCAAGGCCCGCACCCAGGCCTCTGTCGCCGTCAGCGCCGACGGCCGGAATTGGGTCCTGCTCAATGCGAGCCCGGATCTGCGGCAGCAGATCAGCGACACGCCAGAGCTGCATCCAGCCCCCGATGCGGGACCGCGCAATAGTCCGATCAAGGCCGTGATCCTGACCAATGGCGATGTGGACGCCGTGGCCGGGCTGCTGACGCTGCGCGAGGGGCAGCCGTTCACGATCTATGGCAGCGAGCGGGTGCTCGGCGTGCTCGCGGGCAACAACATTTTCGATGTGGTCGACGCTGCTCTCGTCCCGAGACATCCCATGGCGTTCGGCCGTCCTTTCGCCCTGAATGGTCCCGATGGCCCGATTGGCATTGAAGTCGAGGCCTTCCCGGTGCCGGGCAAGGTGCCGCTCTATCTCGAAGACGCGAAGGCCGGAGCCGGCTTCGGCACGCAAGAAGGCGACACGGTCGGCTTGAAGGTCACCGAGACGGCGACCGGCCATTATTTCTACTTCGTGCCGGGTTGCGCGAGGCTCGACGATGCGTTGCGGACGCGGCTTGCCGGCGCGCCGCTCGTGTTCTTCGACGGCACCCTCTACACCAATGACGAGATGATCGTGCAGGGGCTGATGAACAAGACCGGTGATAGGATCGGCCATATGAACATGTCGGGTAGCAATGGCACCGTCGCCGCCTTCGCCGATCTCGGGGTCGACCGCAAGATTTTCATTCACGTCAACAATTCCAACCCAGCGCTCCGCGAGGATTCGCCTGAGCGGGCGGCGCTTACCGCGGCGGGCTGGGAAGTCGCTTATGACGGGATGGCGATAAAGGTCTGAGCCATGTGCGGTATCGCAGGCTTCATGGACCTCGAGCGCCGCTCCGGTACTCAGGAGCTCGAAGCGCTTGGGTGCGCCATGGCGGCGACGCTCAGCCATCGCGGTCCGGACGCAAACGGCGTCTGGTCGGACGCCGAAGCCGGAATCGTGCTCGGCCACACGCGCCTCTCGATCGTCGATCTTTCGCCAGCCGGTGCCCAGCCGATGGTGTCGAGCTGCGGCGCCTGCATCATCACCTATAATGGCGAGGTCTACAACGCGGGCGACCTCAGGCCCGAGCTCGAAGCACGCGGCCGCCGCTTCAAGGGCCATTCCGACACCGAGGTGCTGGTCGAGGCCATCGCCGAATGGGGGGTGCACGCCACGGTCGAGCGCCTCATCGGCATGTTCGCTTTCGCCGTTTGGGATCGCCGAACCCGCACGTTAGGCCTCGTTCGCGACCGGCTCGGCATCAAGCCGCTTTACTGGGGACGGCAGAACGGCCGCGTCGTGTTCGCCTCCGAGCTGAAGACGTTCGAGGTGCTGCCCGCCTGGCGGCCGGAGCTAAATCATGACGCGCTCGCCGCCTATATGCGGCTCGCTTACGTGCCTGCGCCACACTCGATCTATCGCGGCATCCACAAGCTCGCGCCCGGTCATGTCGCCACCATCGCTGCCGATGGTCAGGTCGCACATGCCATGTTCTGGAGTGTCGAGGAGGCGGCCGAGCGGGGCAAGGCAAGCCAGCTCGATCTCGGCGACGCCGAAGCCTGCGACGCGCTTGAATCCCTGCTTGGCGATGCGGTCGGGCGCCGGCTGGTCGCCGACGTGCCGTTAGGCGCATTTCTGTCGGGCGGCATCGATTCCTCGGCCATCGCGGCGATGATGCGGGTGAAGAGCAACGCCGCCGTGCGCACCTACTCGATTGGCTTCAAGGAAGAAGGCTTCGACGAGGCGCCCCATGCGCGCGCGGTGGCCGCTCATCTCGGCACAGAGCATACCGAGCTTTATGTCAGCCCGCGCGAGGCGCAAGAGGTCATTCCAAGCCTGACCGTCATCTATGACGAGCCCTTCGCCGATTCCTCGCAAATCCCGACCTATCTCTTGTCGAAGCTCACGCGCCAGCACGTCACCGTGGCACTCTCCGGCGACGGCGGCGATGAGCTGTTCGCCGGCTATACAAGGCATCGCTTCGCGCGCATGGCGAGCAAGGTGCCGGCGCCGCTCGGACGGGCTTTGGCCTGCGGCCTCGGCGTCGCCGGTCCCGCGCTGTTGGACCGGCTGTTCAACGCGCTGCCCGCACGCCACCGTCCAAGGCTTGCCGCCGACAAAATGTATAAGGCCGCGGGTCTGTTCAGCGCCGGCGGCGAGAACGGCTATCGCAGTCTGGTCAGCGCCTGGGACAATCCGGACGCGATCGTGCGCCAGGCGCAAGAAGTCAAGGGGCCGATCTTCGACGCGGGCCTCGCCCGCGCGCTGCCCGATCCGCTCGACCGCATGCAATATCTCGACACCATCACCTATCTGCCGGACGACATCCTGACCAAGGTCGACCGCGCCAGCATGGCAGTGGCGCTCGAGGTGCGGGTGCCGATCCTCGATCATCGCATCGTGGAATTTTCCTGGCGGCTGCCGAGCCGCTTCAAGATGCGGCATGGCAAGGGCAAATGGCTGTTGCGCCAGCTGCTCTATCGCCATGTGCCGAAGGAGCTGGTGGAGCGGCCGAAGACCGGCTTCGCCATGCCCATCGGGGGATGGCTCAGAGGCCCGTTGCGGGCTTGGGCCGAAGAGCTCCTGTCCGACAAGCGCCTTGCCGAGGGCGGACTGCTCAACCCCGCGCCGATTAGGGCGCGCTGGCAAGAGCACATCGAGGGCAAACGCAATTGGCATGCCTCGCTGTGGACGGTCTTGATGTTTCAGGCTTGGCGGAGCCCACGCGGGATCTGACCCAGCGTGGCGCTAGCTCGCCCGGCCGCTCCGCAAATCGCCGAAGGCGACGACATTGTCGGCACGGGCCGGTCTTGCAGTCTCGCCGATGCCTTGAGCGGCGGTGAGCCAATAGGCTTCGATCCGCTCGACGAAGGGCCCCGAGCGCTCGGCGAACAATCTTGCGCCGCGCGTTTGCGCTTCCCGCCGCAATGCCTCGTGACGGGTGCGGCAGCGCTTAAGGAAAGCCTTCGTGTCCTCGGGACTGGCGAAGACCATCGTGGGGGCCGAGACGAGCTGACGGACCAAGGCGATGTCGTGATCGTCGCCGAGGACTTGCGACAAAGTTCGCGAGGCCTCGACCCGTGCCGAAAGCTCGGAGGGCCAGCAGGGGGTCAAGAGTTGCATGTGGCGCCAATGGTGCTGCAGCGTCTTCCGCCACTCATGGAAGTCCTCGTCGCTGCTGCTGTCAAAGGCATGGGCGAAGGCTTTGCGCCCGCTGCGATAGGATTCGCGCAAGCCCTTGGCGATCGGCTGGAAGGCGTCGGGATAGACCGCCAGGTTGGCCATGGCCGGCCTGAGCGCGCAGAGGCCGCGCAAAGCGTCGGACGCCGTGTTGCTCTCGAGGCTCCTCTCCGCCGCTTGCCGGCGGCGGTGCAGCCAGGCGCGCAAGGACCGGATCGGCGTGCTTCCCCCCGCGTCCAGATCGTCGTCGAGCTTGTCGATGGCGTCGAGCAGGGCATGGGCCTCGCGGGCCGGGGCCAGCCCCCGGGCGATGGTCCGGACCCGATCGGTCAGGCTGAGAAAGACCGGCTCGGGCAGGCCGGGCCGGATCAGCGCCAGAAGAGAACGCAATCTTTTCAGGCATTTACGGGCGTCGTGCACGCCCCGATGGCGGTCCGGTGGGGAGGACAGGCCGCCACACGCCGCGTCGATCTCGGCGCAGGCGACGCGCCGAACGGCCTCGCTCATTGGCATTGCCGGATCAAGACTGTAGCTCTGGCCCATCGAGCACCCTCACCTCGATCCGAATGTTCCAGAACAGGGTGCTTCCGGTCAAGCCCCCCCACCTGGGCCCTCAGCGGCGCGGAGAGCCTGAGGATAAGTTCCGCCAGGGCGCGGTGGCGGCGATCCAGTCCCGCGTGCGCTGCTCCGGATCCTCGCTCATGATGATGTCGGTGACGACGGCAGCGGACGACGCCCCCGCGGTGAGCACCGACGGCGCCCGCTTGAGCGTGATGCCGCCGATGGCGACCAGGGGACAGCGGAGTTTCTCCCGCCATTCGCCGATGCGCTCGAGGCCTTGCGGCTGCCAGGGCATCACCTTCAGCGTGGTCGGGTAGATGGGGCCGAGCGCCACATAATCTGGCTCGCCCGCGAGCGCGATGTCGAGTTCCTCCTTGCTGTGGGTGCTGATACCGAGCCTGATGCCGGCGGACCTCATGGCGGCGAGGTCGGCGTCTGCCAGGTCCTGCTGACCGAGATGCACGAAGTCCGCGTGCAAGCGGATCGCCTCGCGCCAATAATCGTTGATGACGAGCTGGCAGCCATGCGCGGAAGCGATCTCAAGCGCGTTCGCGATTTCGGCTTCGATCGCATCAGACGCAACGTCCTTGATTCGCAACTGGATGAGCTTCGCGCCTTGGCCCGCGAGACGTGCCACCCAGGCGGCGTCAGGGACGATGGGGTAGAGCGGATCGAGCGTGATCACGTCCAAGCCTGTTCAAGGTCGATCAAGAGACGCGATCGATCTTGAAGAAGGGCGTGCCGGCGACCGGTGTTGAGGGGCTCGCCATGTCGCGCGGCTCGATCAGGCCGGCCTCGAAGCCGAGACGCCCGGCCTCGATGGCGCGGGCGAAAGCCGCGGCCATCGTCATGGGATCGCCAGCCTTGGCGACCGCCGTGTTGAGCAGCACGGCGTCGTAACCGAGTTCCATGGCCTCCGCGGCTTGAGAGGGAGCGCCGATGCCGGCATCGACGATCAGCATTGTGTCGGGGAAGTAAGCGCGAAGCGTCTTCAGCCCTTCCCGGTTGATGAGCCCGCGCGCCGAGCCGATCGGCGCCGCCCAAGGCATCAGCACGGTGCAGCCCGCGCCGACCAGCCGCTCGGCCACGCTCAAATCCTCGGTGGTGTAGGGCAGCACCTGAAAGCCTTGGGCGGAGAGGATCCCAGCAGCCTCAACCAGGCCGAACACCTCCGGCTGCAGCGTGTCGTCATTGGCGATGACCTCGAGCTTGATCCAAGGCGTGCCGAACAGCTCGCGCGCCATCTCCGCGGTCGCGACCGCCTCCTTGGCGGTGCGGCAGCCCGCGGTGTTCGGCAGTACGCGCACGCCCAATTGCTCGATTAGCTCCCAGAAACCCTGGCCGGCGCGGGCCCGCGCCGCTTCGCGGCGGAGCGAGACCGTGACGATCTCCGCCCCTGAAACCTCGACGGCCTGACGCAGGATCGCGGGGGAGGGGTATTGCGCCGTTCCCAGGAGCAGGCGGGAGGTGAAGCGCTCGCCGTAGAGCTCAAGCATCAGCCGCCCTGCCTCGGCGACACGATCTCGACCTCGTCCTTGGGCGCAAGTGGTGTCAGCCCGCGCTTGGCGGCGGCGACGAAACAGCCGTTCACCGCTGTCGCGATCTTGGCCTTGGCGAAGCCGAGCGTCGCGCAAAGCTCGTCGAGATTTCGGGCGTCGGTGGCGACGGGCTCACCGTTCAGTAGAATCTGCAACGAACACCTCCGGATCGGTCGCGCCGGTCTCGATGAAATTGGCCAGCAATTCCGCCATGGCTGGAGCGAGCAGGAAGCCATGCCGATAGAGGCCGTTCACATAGATATAGCGCTGGCCGACCATAATCCTAGGCCGGTTGTCAGGGAAGGCCGGCCTGGCGCCGGCCCCTTGCAGCACGATCTCGGCCTCGGCGAAGGCGGGGTCGAGCGCGTAGGCCGCCGAGAGCAGATCAAGCGCCGAGCGGAGCGTGATGGGGCCGGTCTCCTCGCTCTCGATCACGGTGGCGCCGATCAGATAGACACCGTTGCCCCACGGCACGACATAGAGCGGGAAGCGCGGATGCAGGAGCCGCACTGGGCGCGAGAGGTTCACCTCGCGGCTTTTCACCACGATCCGCTCGCCGCGCACACCCCGCAAGGTCGGCAGCCGGTCCTTGGCGGCTAGGCCCCGGCAATCAATGACGAGATCTGCGCCGGCAGGAAACTCGCCTTCGCCGAGGCGCAAGCGGACGCCGGCGGCTTGCGCCTGTTCGAGCAGGAAATGGAGCGCGGGCTCCGGCGAGAGATGCCCCTCCTCGGGGTAATAGAGCGCGCCGGTGAAGCGGTCGGCGAGCGCTGGCTCTCGTGCCGCGAGTTCGGCGGGAGACAGCCGCTGATGGCCTTCGGTCATGCGGCCGAACCGGTCGAGCTCGGCGCGGTCGCGGTGGAACGCGACGACCAGGGTGCCGTTGGCGGCGGTGCCCGAATAGGTCTCGCGCCACAGTGCGATGCTGCGGCGGCCAAGCTCGCGCACCACGGTTTCGGCGCTCTCCTTCTCGCAATTGGGGGCGAGCATGGCGCCGGCATAAAGGCTGCACCCATGGGCGAAGGGCACCGGCGAGCGTTCGCACAGCGTGACGTGATGCCCGCGGCGGGCCAGCGTGAGCGCCTGCCAGAGGCCGACGATGCCGGCGCCACGGATGACGATCTGGCCTGTTCGGTTCGTCATTGCCGGTTCTTTATCAGGGGACTGGTCGCGAAGCGATCAAGCCCCAAGGGATTAGTCCCCGAGCGCCATGCCTTCGCGGCGTGGATCGGCCCCACCTTGCAGCCCATCGGGCGTGACGGCGATGATGGCGAGGCCACTCGTGAAGGCAATGCGCTCGACCTCGTGACCGAGGCCCCGCATGGACTCGGCGAGGCTATCCCATGTGGCGTCCGGCTCGATGAGGAAGGCACCGCCGGTCGAGCCGAAATTGACGAGAGCTGCCGCGGCTTGCGGGTCGAGGTGCCAGTCAAGCAATGCGACCACCGCCTTCAAGACGAACAGGATGATTCCCGGTCCGCCCGGCGAGCCGAGCAAGAAGCGCAAGCTTCGGCTATCACTGTCGCTGAAGATCATGGTCGGGTCCATGGAGCTGCGCGGCCGCTTGCCGGGCTCCACGCGATTGGCGACGGGGCGACCATCCGCATCGACGGGGATGAAGGAGAAATCGGTCAGCTGATTGTTGAGCAGGAAGCCGCGCACCATCAAACGAGAGCCGAAGGCCTGCTCGACGGTGGTGGTCATGGAGACGGCATTGCCATCGTCGTCGACGATGGAGATGTGGCTCGTGCCGGCATTCTCGGTGGTCGCATCGCGGCCATAGACGCCCTGACGTGTGTTGGGCGGTGTGCCGGCGGTCACTTCGCCCTGCGCGCGATTGGGATTGATCAAGGCGCGGCGCTGATCGAGATAGGATTTGTCGAGCAGGCTGGCCAGCGGCGCGGTCACAAAATCCGGGTCGGCGAGATAGCGGTCGCGGTCGGCGTAGGCGAGGCGCTCGGCCTCGACGATGAGATGCACGGGCAGGGGAGCGAGTGGGGTCGTGCCGAGATCGAAGGGCGCGACCAAAGCGAGCACCTGGCCGACTGTCACCGCGCCGGAGGACGGCGGCGCGGCGCCACAGACCTGGTAGACGCGATAGGTAACGCAGACCGGCTCGCGCAGCTTGGCGCGATAGCGCGCGAGATCCTCGGCCGTGAGCTTGCCGGCCCCACGCGGATCGTTCTCCACGGCGGCGGCGATGTCATGCGCTATGCCGCCCGTATAGAAAGCTGCGGGACCGTCCTTGGCAATCACCGCGAAGGTATCGGCCAGCGCCGGGTTGGTCAGTTTGTAACCTACCGGCAATGGTCCGCCGGCGGCATCGAAGAAATAGGCGCGGGCGTCGGGCGCAAAGCTTGCGGGATCGGACTCCGCGAGCAGCCCTGCAAGACGCGGCGAGACGGCGAAGCCGTCGCGGGCGAGCGCAATGGCCGGGGCGAACAGCTCGGCCCAAGGCAGCTTGCCATATTGGACGTGGGCGAGCATCAGCGCGGCGAGTACGCCGGGCACGCCGACCGATAGGCCGCTCTCGATGGCGGCTTTGCGAGGGAGCGGCTTGCCGTCGGCGTCGAGGAACAGCTCGGGCGTTGCCGCCGCGGGGGCGGTCTCGCGGCCGTCGAAGTTCGACAAAGTTTTGGTGGCCGCGTCCCAGGTGAGAAAAAAGGTACCGCCGCCGAGGCCCGAGGATTGCGGCTCGACCACGTTGAGCACCATTTGCGTGGCGATAGTCGCGTCGACGGCGCTGCCTCCTTTGCGCAACATGGCGAGACCGGCTTCGGCGGCAAGCGGGTTCGCCGCCACCACCATGTGCCGCTTTGCCGTGACGAGGGGCTTCGGCTGGGTGGTGCTTGGCCCTTCCGGCTGCTCGAAGGCGCGCAAGGGCGCCGCGCCGAACAGTAAGAGGAGCGCGAGGGACGAGGCGAGGAGAAGCAGGCGGGTCCGCATGATGGCGGCAGCATAGCGGGTTTGGCTGCGGGAGCCACACGCTCCCATACCTCCCCCTTGCGGGGAGGTCCGGCGGCGCCGAAGGCGACGCTGGTGGGGGTAGGTTGCTGGCGATCACCCAGGCATCACCCCACCCGGCTCGGCCTTTGGCCGAGCCACCCTCCCCATCAAGGGGAGGGATAAGAATGGGCCGAGGGGCTCCGGTCCAACTTCGTTTAATGGAAGTCGCGGGATTTCGGGATGATACGCTCGGTGCGCGGGTGGCACCGGGGCGAGAAGCGAGGGTGCGGCCGCTCGCGCCGCTCGTGGGGAGGCTTGACGTGATCGGCGGGGGCCACCGGGACGGGCAGCCCGGTCTCCTCGCGGGAAGGATGCCAGGAGCCGGGGTCGGGCCGTTTCACCTCGTCGGCATGGGCGATCGGAAGGCTTAGGGCGTCGCCCTCCTCGTCGAGCATGCGGAGCCAGTCGCTGCGATCCTCCAGGCGCTGGGCGACGACATGGATAATGTCCTCGTGGCGCTGCACGCGGCCATGCACCACGACGAGTCTTGCCCCCATCACCACCTTGCGCATCCGTTCGAGCACCTTCGGCCAGATCACCGAATTGGCGATGCCCGTCTCGTCCTCGATGGTCATGAACACCACGCCTTGAGCCGAGCCCGGCCGTTGGCGCACCAGCACGACGCCCGCGACGCTCACCCGCGCGCCGTCGCGGCTACGTTTCAGATCGGCGCAAGAGCAGATGCCTTCGCTGGCGATGCGGGCGCGGAGGAAGCTCATGGGATGGGCTTTGAGCGAGAGGCGCAAGGTCCGATAGTCGTTCACCACATGCTCAGAGAGCGGCATGATGGGCAGTTCGACCGGGGGCTCGAACCCCGTCTCCACGGCGTCGGCGTGGTCGAACAGCGGCAGGGTGACTTCTTTGGGCAGGCCGCGCACCTCCCACAGCGCTTGGCGGCGATCGAGCCCGAGCGAGCGGAAGGCATCGGCGCTGGCGAGCCGCTCGAGGCTGGCGCGGGTCAGACCGCTCCGCCGCCACAACTCCCGCACATCGCGAAATATCTCGCTCCCCCTGGAAGGGGGAGGGCCGGGGAGGGGGTCGGTTCCAATCGGCGGCTTCGCCACGTGACCCCCACCCGGCGTCCCCGACTCAAGGTCGGGGCCGCCACCCTCCCCCTTTTTGGGGGAGGGAAGTGACTCTGTGCCAGTGCCATTTGCACCCCACCCGGCTCGGCCTATGGCCGAGCCACCCTCCCCATCAAGGGGAGGGATGGAGCTTGGGGTGAGGGGTGGAGCAAAAAGGTGAGGGTCGAGATCGGCGGGAATGCCGTCACGGATCAAAACAATCGCCTTCGCATCCTCCTCACGCAGGCCGTCGATCTGACGCATGCCGAGACGGAGCGCGAATTTCATCTCCCTCCCCCTGGAAGGGGGAGGGCTGGGGAGGGGGTCTATTTCTGAATTCGTCATGCCCGGACTTGATCCGGGCATCCATGCCGTTCCGTCACCGGCGCCATTGGAATGGATTGCGTGACCCCCACCCGGCGATGACCTTGGGTCATCGCCACCCTCCCCCTTTTTGGGGAAGGGATAAATCGGCTCGAGCGTGCAATCCCAGAGGCTGTGATTGACATCGACCTCGCGCGCCTCGACGCCATGGTCGACGGCGCAGCGCACGATCTGCGCCGGGGCATAGAAGCCCATGGGCTGGGCATTGAGCAGCGCGGCGGCGAAGGCCGCGGGGTAATGGCATTTGAGCCAGGCCGAGACATAGACGAGATGGGCGAAGCTCGCGGCGTGGCTCTCGGGGAAGCCATATTCGCCAAAGCCCTTGATCTGATTGAAGCAGCGCTCGGCGAACTCTGCCGGATAGCCGCGCGCCACCATGCGGCTCACCATCTTCTCATGCAGCCGGTCGATGGTGCCGCGGCGGCGGAAGGTGGCCATGGCGCGGCGGAGCTCGTTCGCCTCCGGCCCGGAAAATTTCGCCGCCACCATGGCAAGCCGCATGGCCTGCTCCTGAAACAGCGGCACGCCCATGGTCTTGCCCAGCACCTGTCGGAGCTCGTCGGCAGGCCCGTGGTCGGGGTGCGGCGAGGGGAAGTCGATCGCCTCGACGCCGGACCGGCGGCGCAAATAGGGGTGCACCATGTCGCCTTGGATCGGACCAGGGCGCACGATCGCCACCTCGATGACGAGATCGTAGAATTTGCGGGGCTTCAATCGCGGCAGCATGTTCATCTGCGCCCGGCTCTCGACCTGGAACACGCCGATCGAATCCGCCCGGCACAGCATGTCGTAAACGCGAGGATCGTCGCGCGGCACGGTGCCGAGCGTGAATGTCTCGCCGTAATGCTCCTCGATCAGGGCGAAGCCCTTGCGGATGCAGGTGAGCATGCCCAAGCCGAGCACATCCACTTTGAGCAGGCCGAGCGCGTCGAGGTCGTCCTTGTCCCATTCGATGAAGGTGCGGTCCTCCATGGCGGCATTGCCGATGGGTACGACCTCGGACAAGGGCCCGCGCGTCAGCACGAAGCCACCGACATGCTGGGAGAGATGCCGCGGGAAGCCGAGCAATTCCTGGGTGAGCTCGAGGCAGCGCGCGAGCAGCGTGTCGGAAGGATCGAGGCCCTCTTGGCGGACATACTCCTCGGGCAGGTGAGAATTGCTCAGGCCCCAGATGGTGGTAGCGAGCGCGGCCACGGTGTCCTCGGACAGTCCGAGCGCCTTCCCCACCTCGCGCACCGCCGAGCGGCCGCGATAAGAGATCACGGTGGCGGCGAGGCCGGCGCGGTCGCGGCCATAGCGGGCGTAGACATATTGGATCACCTCCTCGCGCCGCTCATGCTCGAAATCGACATCGATGTCGGGCGGCTCCTTCCGCTCGGGCGAAACGAAGCGCTCGAACAGTAGGTCGATCTCGGTCGGGTCGACATTGGTGATGGCGAGGCAATAGCAGACGGCGGAGTTGGCGGCGGAGCCGCGCCCCTGGCAGAGGATGCCGATCGAGCGGGCGTAATGAACAATGTCGTGGACGGTGAGGAAATAGGGGGCGTAGTGGAGCTCCTCGATGAGAGCGAGCTCCTTCTCCAGCGTGTCGCGCACCTTGTCCGGGATACCGTCGGGGAAGCGCCAGCGTGCGCCTTCCCAGGTGAGCTCCTCGAGATGGGATTGCGGCGTCTTTCCATGCGGCACCCGCTCGTCGGGATATTCGTATTTCAGCTCGTCGAGGGAGAATGAGCAGCTTTCCGCAATCTCGATGGTTCGGGCAAGCGCGTCTTCGTGACCGGCAAACAGCCGCGCCATTTCTTGTGGCGCTTTGAGATGCCGCTCGGCATTGGCTTCGAGCCTGAGCCCTGCATCATGGATCGTGCATTTCTCGCGGATGCAGGTGAGTACGTCCTGCAAGGGCCGGCGGTGGGCGGCGTGATAGAGCACGGCGTTGGTGGCGACGAGGGGAAGGTTCGCGCGCTCCGCCAATTGCGCCAGGGCCTCGATACGGGCGCGATCGTCGCCGCGATAAGAATGCCGCGCGGCGAGATAGAGGCGCGTTCGCTCGCCGAGTGCCCGCTTAATGCGGAACAGCTGCAATTCAAAGGTTAGCGGATCAACAACACCCTCCCTCCCCCGGAAAGGGGGAGGGCTGGGGAGGGGGTCAGATCCAACTTTCGACTTGAACCAATCCATCTCGTCGGGCGGGAGCGCGATGAAGATGATCCCCTCGGCATGGGTCGCCACGTCGTCGAGGGTGAGCGTGCATTGGCCTTTCTCGGCGCGGCGCTGGCCGAGAGTGAGCAGCCGGCAGAGCCTCCCATAGGCAGCGCGGTCCTTTGGATAGGCGAGCAGGCTCGGCGCGTCTTCCAGATCGAGGCGGGCGCCGACGATGAATTTGATGCCGCCCACCTCTTTCGCGGCAAGATGGGCGCGCACCACGCCGGCCAGCGTGTTGCGATCGGAGACGGCGAGCGCTTCGTGACCGAGCGCTTTTGCCGTCGCTACCAGCTCCTCGGGATGGGAGCCGCCGCGCAGGAAAGAGAAATTGCTGGTGACGTCGAGCTCGGCGTAGCGCATGGCGGCTTACACGCGCCCTTGTTTTTTCTTGGTCATGCCCGGACTTGATCCTGGCATCCATTCCATTTGCTTCACCGCGAATGGAGAGGCCAATGGCATGGACCGCCGGGTCAAGCCCGGCGGTGACGAGTGGATTGGGAAGGGCGCACAGCGACATCTAGCCATCACCCGAATACTCCGTGCAGATACCAGATGGGCGTGCCGCCGGCGCTCTCCTGATAGAGGCCTTCGCGGAACACCCAGTAGCGGCGGCCGTCCTCATCCTCGATGCGGTAATAGTCGCGCTGCCTCGGTGGGATCTCCCTCCCCCTGGAAGGGGGAGGGCCGGGGTGGGGGTCTGATCCGTCCATCGGCTTTACGTCATGACCCCCACCCGGCGCCCCCGGCGCAACGCCGGGCGTGCCCCCCTCCCCCTTGCCGGGGGAGGGGGTCCCCAACTCACGCCACCATTCGGGCGCGATGCGCTCGGGCCCTTCCGACTTGACCACGCGGCGGCTCACGCGCCGCCAGGTGAAGCGCGCGGGCGGCCCTTCGGGAATTTCGGCCAGCACCTCGAGTCGCTCAGGCTCCGCCAGCAGAAGGAATGGCCGCGGCGGTTTGCGCGGGCCCGACTCGGGCCAGACGGGCAACCCGGCAAAGGCGGAGAGCGTCTTTTGCGCCCGCTCAGGCACATGGCTGTCGCGGGGGAACAGCCGGCGCACGGCGTTTGCGCTCAACCGGTTCGCCACGAGGTCGATCAGCGGCTCACCCCGCGCGCGATCCTCGTCTTTAGCAAAGGCGGTCTGTGCCAGGGAAAGCGGCTCGGTGGCGAGAACCGCGAGCACCATCAGGTCGACGCCGAAACCGACATCGATGCTGCCGATCTTGTCCTGCAAGATCCGCATGAGATGCGAAGGCTCCCGCGCCGGCGCGCTGAAACCCGCTTGCAGCTCGGTCCAAGAGCCGTCGGTGCGATAGATCGCGAGCATGACGCGCCGCGCTCCGAGGCGGCCTTGCGCCAGCGCGCGGCAAAGCTGCCGCGCGAGATGATCGAGGCCGGCGACGATGCCCTCATGGGTGATCAGAGGTTCGGGGAAGGGCAGCTTCGCTGCGTAGTCGGGTGCGGGAAAGAGGGGGGTGCGCGGCTCCTCACGCCGCGCGAGCGCCTGATCGAGGCGATGGAGGACGGCTTCGGCCGCTTCCTTGGAATGGAACCGCCGCTCGAGGGAAGCGCGCGGCAGATCGTAGAGCTGGCCGATACGCTTCAGACCGAGGCGCCGCAGCAGCCTTGTCGTCGTCTCCGCGAGGCGCAACGCCTCGACGGGGAGGGCCGCAAGCGCCTCCCCGATCTTTCCGTGCGGGACGATGATTGCCGGCGAAGATCCGAAGCGGGCGAGCGCGTGCGCTCCGCCCAAACTCTCGGAAAGGGCTAGCCGGACGCTGAAGCCGAGGTGGCCGAACCGCATCGCCATGTCGGCGAGGAGGGCACTTGCGCCGCCGAAGAGATGGGGAACGCCGGTCACGTCGAGCCATAGCCCGTCCGTGCCGTCGGCATTGAGGGAGGGGCTGTAGCGGCTCGCCCAGCGGGCGAGCGCGACGAGGCTTTCGGCATCCTTCTCAAGGGCGGCGGGCAGGGTGGCGAGATGGGGACAAACGGCACGGGCGTCGGCGAGCCCCATGCCGGGAATGAGGCCCGCGCGCATGGCTGCCGCGGTGACGGCGGTGAGCACGAGCCCACGCTCCTCGCTGCCGACCAGCGCGAAGGGACGATCAACCGGACAGGGCTCGCCTCTCTTCTCCCGCTTCAACCGCTCGAGGGACAAAAGCGGCAGCCAGACGGAAACCATACGCGACATGACGAAACTCCACGGTCCAGTCTTGCTCGGGCGCGATCCCCCGGCAGCGCTCGAGCGTGAGATGCCAAGATGGCGCGCCCGGAGCGGAAGCATTGAAGGGGGCCGGACTGCTTCGCGCCGCCGCGACGCGCCAGCGGGTGAGGGTGCCGGGAAGACCTCCGTCTTGATGCCCGGAGAGGAGGAGACAGGGCGTGCGGCTCGTCTGCGCCGCGAGCCCAAGACGCCTGGCGATGAGCGGTGTCTTGACCTCGACCTGCCCAAGAGCGGCGCTGAAGGCTTGGGCCTTCAGCCCCTCTTCCAAGGCCCAGGTTGCGTCGAGCGCATTGCGCGCCTGCACGATGAGAATAAGGGCAGGGTCGAGACCGAGCGCGAGCAGGCCCGGGCCATAGGGGGCGCCCCATTCGCGCGCGGCGCGCTCGGTCAAACACCACAGCACGGGCGAAGACGCACCCCCCGGTTGCGTCAAACTCTCGCCGAGAATGGCGAGGGCGAAGGCGAGCGCCGCGGGCTGATCGCGGTAAGCGGCAGCCTTGACCTCATGCAGCCCGTTCGCCGCAAGCTTGTTCCAAGGAATTTCCCTCCCCCTGGCAAGGGGGAGGGTCGGGGAGGGGGGCAGACCCAATCGTTGACGCCGCAGGACCCCTCCCTGGCGATGGCCGATGGCCATCGCCACCCTCCCCCTTGCCGGGGGAGGGATTTGCGTTCGCGGGCTCACGCGGGAAGGATGACCGCAGTGCAGGAACAGGAGAAAATAGAGAGCAGGCGGGGCGGGGAAGGCCCGCGCCCGGTACTACGGGGGGGAAGGCCAGAGACACGGGAACCTGCTCGAGCCTGCGGATCGTTCCGCGCAAACGCTCGATCAGACCTTCGCCACTTGCCCCGCCTGCTCTCTCAACGCCAGGGGGTGGAAACTCACCGACATGTTCGCCGCCTGGAACGTCGTTACGCACGGTACCAAACTCCGAATTTCGTTCCTGTTTTGTTCTAATCCTAGAGTCGGGAGAGAGTCAAGGTGAGGACGGCCGATCTAAAGCCTCCCCGTTTGCATTCCGGTAACCAAGAATCGGCGACAACAAGAGAACAAAGCTACGGGGAGATTGTGATGCGTATCGTCAGCTTCACCCGCGCCGCGGCCACTGTCGCGGCAGCGCTCATGCTCAGCGCCGGGGTGCCCGGTCAAGCATCGGCGGGGTTCTTCGATTTCTTCAAAAGCAGCCCGAGCGAGGCCTCAAGCGGCAAGCAGCTCGTGGTCTTCACGCCGCAGGCCCAGCCAGGCACCATCGTGGTGAGCTTCGCCGACCGCAAGCTCTATCTGGTTCTGCCGAACCAACGGGCGATCAGCTATCCGATCGGCGCACCGATGGGCGAGGCGCGCTGGGAAGGCGTCACCTTCATCAGCGAGAAGCGGGTCAATCCGATGTGGACGCCCACCCCCGACATGCGGCGCGAGAACCCGACGCTGCCGGCCTATGTGCCGGGCGGCCACCCGCTCAATCCGCTCGGGCCGCGCGCCATGTATCTCGGCAAAACTACCTACCGCATCCATGGCACCGACGCGCCGTGGACGGTGGGGCAGGAGGTCTCCCATGGCTGCATCCGCATGTACAACGCCGATGTCATCGACCTCTATGACCGGGTCGGCGTAGGGACCCGGGTCGTCGTCACTTGGCAGGCATATGGATAGAGTTTAAGCAAGTATAGGTTGAAAAAGGTAGGACACAGCCGTCACGATGGCGACGGCGATGCCGGCGGCGATCAGGCCGTATTCAATAGCGGTGGCGCCCGACGTCCAGACGGCTGCCGCGCATGCCGAGACGAAGCCGCTCAATCCTTTCGCTGCGCCAGGTGCCTTGGCACCGAGTGCGTCGCTCGGCCCGGCGCGGCCGTTCTAAGGAGCCGTGCGGTGACGGCTCACGACTATCGTCGAATGCTTGAAGATTGATCTGGCTCAACCGCAGGACGCAAAGCGGCGCTAGGATAGAGTTCAGGTCTATTGGGAGTGAAGCCATGAACGCGATCAAGGTTCTGACGATTGTTCTCACTGTGTTGGCAGTGACGGCGGTGACGAAAAACGCGACGGCGCAAGAAGGGAGCCAGCCTGACGACGGCGCCATGATGGGTCACGATTCCCAGGGCGGTGCCATGATGGGCCAGGGCGGCGCCATGATGGGGGGCTCGATGATGGGCCACTCGGGCATGGGTATGGGCATGGGCGGAACGCGCGGCCATGGATCCATGTGCACGGCGATGACCAGCCATATCGAGGGCCGTCTCGCCTTCCTCAAGGCCGAGATCAAGATCACCCCAGAGCAAGAATCGCTTTGGAATGATTACGCGACCGCGGTCCGCGCCAACGCACAGGCCATGACGCCCCGCTGCGCCTTGATGATGAGCCAGGCAGGGGCAAAGGAGGCGAGCCTGCCCGATCGCCTCGATGTCCGCGAGCAGTTCTTGGCGGCGCAGATCGACGCATTGCGGGCGACGAGCAAAGCGCTGAAGCCGCTGTACGGCGCGCTGAGCGATGCCCAGAAGCAGGTGGCAGATCAGCTCATCCGCGGCATGACGGGCATGATGTGAGGTCCCTGTTGGGAGACTGAGCCTGTGAGTTATTATTTCAGCGCTATTCTGCCCCTCGGCTTCGACGACGCCGTGCGGCGCACCACCGACGCGCTTAAAGCCGAGGGCTTCGGCATCATCACCGAAATCGACGTGAAGGAGACCTTGCGCAAAAAGCTCGGCGTCGATTTCCGTCACTACACCATCCTCGGCGCGTGCAACCCGACGCTTGCCCACCAGGCGCTTCAGCTCGAGGACAAGGTCGGGACGATGCTACCGTGCAATGTCGTGGTGCAGGACATCGGCGGCGGAAAAGTGGAGATTGCCGCGGTCGACCCCGTCGCCTCGATGACGTCGATCGATAATCCGCGCCTGAAGCAGCTCGCGGCGGAGGTTCGGGAGGGGCTGAAGCGGGTCGTTGCGTCGCTATAGCGCGAGCTTAGGCCACGCCCAAGGTGAAACAATCCCCCGCATCCAGCGTTGAGAGAGCCTAACCAGGAGGTTGTCTCATGCACGACATCACAGGCAAAAAGATCGCCATCCTCGCAACCGACGGCTTCGAGCAGTCGGAGATGATGGTGCCGAAGCGGAAGCTGGAAGACGCCGGCGCCGAAGTGGAAATCGTCTCGCTCAAGCCGGGCGAGATTTGGGGCTGGCAACACGGCGACTGGGGCGACGCGGTTCCGGTGGACAAGACCCTCGATGGGGTGAGCGTCGAGGATTATGACGCGCTCGTCCTTCCGGGCGGGCAGATCAACCCCGATCTGCTTCGGGGCGATAAGTGCGCGGTCGCCTTCGTGCGCGATTTCTATGCGACCAAGAAGCCGCTCGCCGCGATCTGCCACGCGCCTTGGCTGCTGGTGGAGGCGGGGCTCGCCAAGGGCCGCAAGATGACGTCCTATCACTCGATGGCGACCGACGTGAAGAATGCCGGGGCGACGTGGGTCGATCAGCCCGTTGTCGACGACCAGGGCTTGATCACGAGCCGCAACCCGGGCGATCTCGATGCATTCTCAGCCAAGATCATCGAGGAGGTGAGTGAGGGCCGGCACGAGCGGCGGGCGGTTGCCTGAGGCTTTCAAGGCGAAAGCCAACGTCATCAGCGGGGTGCCGCGACGTCGGCATAGGCCCCCGGGATTCCCCCTCGGGGCCTATGAGGGGTTGGGCCGTGCGTGGTTGCCGCAGTGGTTGCAGGCCCACGCTCGTGCTAGGAAATTCGCGAGAAATGCTTTTCTATCTGACGCTCGCGATTGCGACGGGCGAGCAAAAGCATCCTAATTTTGGTTGAATGCGCGAGGTCAAACGAGGGCGACGGGTCCTCCGCCCCCGCCACAG
Source organism: uncultured Alphaproteobacteria bacterium (assembly GCA_963839245.1). Classification (GTDB taxonomy): domain Bacteria; phylum Pseudomonadota; class Alphaproteobacteria; order Rhizobiales; family Methyloligellaceae; genus Methyloceanibacter. The sequence goes on from CAWIUJ010000006.1 coordinate 194,458, forward strand.
CGATGGAGACGACAATGGCACTTCAACTCGGCGATATCGCGCCGGATTTCGAGGCCGACACGACCGAAGGCCATATCCGCTTTCACGAGTGGCTCGGCAATTCTTGGGGCGTGTTGTTCTCTCACCCCAAGGATTTCACCCCGGTCTGCACCACCGAGCTCGGCTACACGGCAAGGCTCAAGCCGGAATTCGACAAGCGCGGCGTCAAGGTCATCGGGCTCAGCGTCGATCCGCTCGACGCCCACCGGCAATGGTCGAAGGACATCGAGGAGACGCAAGGCACCGCGCCCAACTTCCCGATGATCGCTGACGGAGACCGCGAGATCGCCAATCTGTACGGTATGATCCATCCCAATGCGAGCGACACGCTGACTGTCCGGTCGGCCTTCATCATCGGCCCCGACAAGAAGATCAAGCTCTCGATCAATTATCCCGCGAGCACCGGCCGCAATTTCGATGAGATCCTGCGCGTGATCGATTCCCTCCAGCTCACCGCCAAGCATCAGGTGGCGACGCCTGTGAACTGGAAGAGCGGCGAGGACGTCATCATCGTCCCTTCGGTGTCCGATGAAGATGCGCGGAAGAAATATCCCGGCGGCTGGAAGGCGCTGAAGCCCTATTTGCGCATCGTGCCCCAGCCAAAATCATGATCGCGGCAATCTAGTTGTTACTAGTTGTTGTTGACTGCCAATCGCGCGCCGTCACGCACGGTTTACCGGTTAGCGAAAAATTGTTTGGCAAGACGGCAATGCTTGGCATAGAAATGCGGTATACGGAACAAATCAACCGCAAGAGCACGGCGCGCAAAGCGCTTCGACCCGGCAGGCACGGGCGAAAAGTGCCGGGCAGGGTGCAATGTGTAATCCAGGCGACCCAGACCCTTCACGGTCTGGGGAAGCTCCGCGTGAAACCGCTTGCTGCATGGCCGAGCAGATCGCGCCATTGGTGCGGGAGGCGCGCGACAAGGGGTTCGACTTTCTCGCTTATTTGCTCGGCATGGCGCGCAAGGAGTCGCGCCGGCTTTCGGAGGAGTAGAACGGGAGCTAAGCTGCTTTTGCGGCTATCCTGACAGCGCGTGGCGTTCGCGACCGGCGTGATAGAAGCGAGCCTTCGCATGGCAATGCCCAAGACGCCTGCGCTCACCAGCGACTGCGTGATTTTCGATCCATCTTCCCGCGTGCTGCTCATCCGGCGCAAGCACGATCCTTACGCCGGCTGCTACGCGCTGCCGGGCGGCTTCGTCGAGATCGGCGAGACGGTCGAGGCGGCGTGCCGGCGCGAGGCGCGCGAGGAGACCGGCATCGAAGTCGGCGAGCTTCGTCTCGTCGGCGTCTATTCCGATCCTGGCCGCGACCCGCGCGGCCATACCGTCAGCATCGCCTATGCGACGGAGCTGTCCGCCGCGGCGAGCCCGCGGTCAGGGTCCGATGCCGCAAGCGCCGAATGGATCGCGGATTGGCGGAAGCTCAAACTCGCCTTCGATCATTCGCGAATTCTGGAAGCGGCCGAAGCGTTGGTCAGGCCGCTTCGTCGAGATTAGGCGGGCGCCGCCGGAAGGAGCGGGGGCTCGTGCCGAACCAGCGTCGAGCCGCGCGGCTGAAGGCGCTGAGCTCGGAATAACCGACTCGCGACGCGATATCGGTCAGCTTCAGCGAGGTCTCCTTCAAATAGCGTTGCGTCAGGCAGCGCCTTGTGTCGTCAAGTAAGCGCTGGAAGGATGTGTTCTCCGCTTTAAGGCGGCGGTGCAGGCTGCTCGGCGTGAGGCCGAGTTCTTTGGCCACGCATTTGGGGCCGTAGCTGCCCTGTTGCAGGCAACGAATCATGGCTTCGCGAATCCGGTTGAGCGGACGGTCGACGGCCTTCTGCAGCTCGAGCTGCTCCTCGCAATAGCGCGTGATGAGCTTGAAGAGCTGGGGATCGGCTTGCGGCATATGGAGCGAGAGCGTCTGGCCTGAGAGGGTGATGCTGTTTACGGCTTGGTTGAAGGCGACCCGGGTCCCCACCTGCCGCTCATAATCGGCGAAGTCGGCAGGCTGCCGATGCGTAACGCCGACCGCGACCGGGCGCCATGCGGCCCCCGCCGCGAATTGGATCCGCGAGATGAAGCGCATCAGTGAAAAATCGGTGAGCTGGAGGCTATCCGCGATAGTCAACGGATAGGACCATTCCATGCGCCCGGCACTCTCCACGAACTCGACGCTGTTGCTGCTCATCACCGTATGGAAATGGGCGAAAGACCGGAGCGCAGTCCTAAGGTCAGGGGCGTTGGCCATCAAATAGCCGAGCGGATTGCTCGTGCAACGCCAGCCCGCGCCATGCTTCAGGCCGAAATAAGGATCATTCGTCACACGGGCGGCGACGGTGAGAACCTTCGCGAATTTATGGAGCGGTACCCAAGCGAATTCATCCTCAATCTCTTCCAGCGTGAGCCCGGCTTCTTGCAGGACGGGCTGGACCGGGATGTGGTGCCCCCGCAGCCTTTCGCGCAAACCCAACAGGACGAACGCCCTAATGCGATGCTCGGCGGCAACGGTCTCCGCCGGAACTCTGTTTAGCTCAGACTGAGCGAACGTCATCCCCCAGCTCCGTAAATGCAGCTAAAGATTGTGCAACGGCGGGCGCGCCCCTATGAGTTGAGGTCAACTATTTTACCCCCGATTGTCAATCTCTGCTGCAATTCTTTCATGACAGATATACGGCTTGGCCGCGAGAGGGTCCCGAGATGAGAATACGGCCAAGTCGAAGAGGATCTCATGGCACCAGTGGGGGAATTTGTGTGCGATTCGCGTCTGGTCGATTTAGAGGAGAACCTGGAAGCGCTCATTGTGATCGCTCAAAGCGAGCGGCGCAACTTCCTGGCCTATCTTCTGTTTATGGCCCTGATGGAGGCGCGTGAGGAAGACCGCGAGCTTACCACGCCTCCTCACTGAGAAACGGCGCTTTTTTTCTCCTGACCCTCCCGCCGCAGCTGCTTTCCGGGTTTAGTCGCGCAAAATTGATCGCTGCCACGCTTCGGCCCTCGTTTGTCCGGGATACTCATAGGCCCGAATCGGAGCCTGCTTTCCTCAGGCCATGCTCTAGGCGCTGTTCACCGCATGCTCTATCTAAGCACCCGCTAGGGTTGGTGGAGTTGCCTTGGATGAACGAAACGCCGCCTGCTAAGGGCTTCGCGCCCGGGATTAGGCCCATTGCCGGCGAAGGAGGGGCGCCAAGCAAGATCGGCGTGCTCCTCGTCAATCTCGGCACGCCGGACGGTACGGATTACTGGTCGGTGCGCCGCTACCTCAAGGAGTTCCTCTCCGACCGCCGCGTCATCGAGACCAACCGGGCGCTGTGGTGGCTGATCCTCAATCTTGTCGTGCTGACGATCAGACCATCGAAAAGCGGCGAGAAATACCGGGCCGTCTGGAATGAAGCGCTGAATAAATCGCCCTTGCGCACGATCACGCGGGCGCAAGGCGAGAGGGTCGCGGCGGCGCTCGCGGGGCGCCCGGAGCTGGTCGTCGATTGGGCGATGCGTTACGGCAGCCCGAGCATGACCTCGCGCATCGAGGCGCTGCAGGCGCAAGGCTGCGATCGCCTACTCCTGTTTCCGCTTTACCCGCAATATTCCGCTTCGACCACCGCGAGCGTGAACGATAAGGCCTTCGACGCGCTGAAGATGATGCGCTACCAGCCGGCGGTCCGCACCGTGCCAGCCTATCCTGCCGATCCCGTCTATATCGGGGCGCTCGCTCACTCCATCAGAACGCATCTTGCGGCCCTTGCCTGGGAGCCTGAGGCGATCCTCGCCTCCTATCACGGTCTGCCCAGGAGCTATGTCGACAAGGGCGATCCCTACATGCGGCAGTGCGCAATGACCACGGAGCGTTTGCGCGAAGCGCTCGGGCCGCTCGGCACGAAGCTCAAACTCACCTTCCAGTCCCGCTTCGGCCGCGCGGAATGGCTGCAGCCTTATACCGACAAGACCGTCGAGGCTCTGGCGCGCGACGGCGTGAAGCGTTTGGCCATCGTCACGCCGGGCTTTGCCGCCGATTGCCTCGAGACGCTCGAGGAGATCGCGGGCGAGAACAAGGAGATCTTCCTCGAGCATGGCGGCCAGGACTTCAGCTTTATTCCCTGCCTCAACGACAGCGATGGCGGCATCGGTGTTCTGCTCCATGTCATCGAGCGCGAGCTCGCGGGCTGGGTGTAGTATGCTCGCCGTCTCGTTGGGGGCGGGGGATAATGTGGGCGCTGAGGCTGCTGCTGCTGGGGGCGAGCGTTGCCCTCGCGTCTTGCGCCACGCCCTGTCATGCGCGACATTCAGGCGATCAAGCCCAATTGCTCGCGCATCGATAAGCAAATCCCCGCTGGAGCACGAGAAGGCGGAGAACGACCAGCGACTGATCGCCGGCATTCAGTCGGTATATCCCGCACTCGCGGTGCTGAGCCTGGGTGCGGGGCATCTATGGCCAGAATGTCGCCATCGCCACTGGAGAGTGGGCTGGAGCCATCGATCGCAAGCTCGCGGAGCTTAGGCGCGCCAAGCGGTCCTGCTAGATTGGGCGCTACGATCTTAAGCGGATAAGATTGACCTCATGCGTCGCGCCCTCATTGCCGCTTTGTGCTGCGCGTTGTGGCTGTTGGGGCCGGCGTCGGTTGCGCTCGCCGTCGACAAAGACACCCCCAAGCCCGACGCGGCACCGCTTGCCTTCATCACCGTCGCCGGTGGTCCGGGGGATGGCGAGCAGGCGCTGACCGCGGCGCTCTCCAAGCGCCTCGCCGCCGCCGGGGTGGAGACCGCGAGCCCGGAAGCGACCAACGTCTATTCGGTGGAAGGCACCGTCCATGTCACGGCCGCCAAGGGCGGGCGGCAAAGCGTGCGCATTGATTGGACGGTTTTTGCCCCGGACGGCAGCACGCTTGGCGGCGTGTCGCAGACCAAGCTCGTCCGCAAAGGCTCGCTCGACAGAAAATGGGGCGCTGCCGCCGATGCCGCCGCTGGAGCGGCCGCCAGTGAAATTGTGAAGCTTCTGCCCCATTAGGGTGGGATGGCTGGCCCGCTACCCTCTTGCATTCAGCGCGGGTTCAGCCTGGAGTCGCTATGCCCTTGCGGATAGTATCGAGCCAATTGGGAAGCGGGATCCTGGGAGGACGCCATGCGCCGCGCCACGATCTTTCTCTCATGCCTCGCCGCCGCATTGCTGGCGATGGCGCCCCAGCGTCCACCAAGCGCGTCGCCTTTGTCGTTGGCGTCGATGCTTACGATAATCTGCCGGCGCAAGAGCAGCTGCAAAAGGCCGTCAACGACGTCCATGCGCTCGGCGAGGCGCTGAGTGGATTGGGCTATCAGGTCGCCAGCGCCGACAATGCCGACCGCCGCGGTTTCAACGAGAATTGGCAGAACCGATCGAGCCGGGCGACGAAACCGCCTTCTTCTTCGCCGGTCACGGCGTCGAGATTTCCGGACAGAGCTATTTGCTCCCGCGCGACGTCCCGAAGCCGCAAAGCGGCGAGGCCTCGCTGGTCAAGAACGAGTCGCTCAGCGTCATGCAGTTGCTCGACGATTTGCAGGAGAAAAGCCCACGCGTGAGCCTCGTCATCCTCGACGCCTGCCGCGACAATCCATTTGCCGCGGATGGGACACGATCGGTCGGGGGCACGCGCGGCCTAGCGCGCGTCGAGGCGCCGGAAGGCACCTTCGTGATGTATTCGGCGGGTGCCGGCCAGACCGCGCTCGACCCGCTGTCCGACAGCGACGCCGATGCCAATTCGGTGTTTACCCGGGGTGAGGTGGGGACCGCGGAGACGCTGGCCTTCGCATCCGACGGCAAGGTGCTCGCGGTGAACGACGTGCTCGCATATGATATTCAACTCATCGACCCGGCCAAAGCAAAATTCCTCGGCACCATCTGCGTGAAAGATTCTTACGGCGTTCTAGAATCCATGGCGGTATCCCCGGACGGCAGACCATCGCCACAGGTGGCAACGACAAAGTCGTGAGGCTTCTTGGCGTGGCGACGGCAAGCAGCTGCAAACTTTCGAGGAGCACGGCGAGAGAGTCGAGGCTCTCGCCTTTTCACCTGACGGGACAATGCTTGCCTCCCGCGACGCCAAAGGCATCAAGCTTTGGGACGTTAAAGGCTTAGAGGTCGCCGAGCACTGAGCGACTGACCCATCCCTTACAATCCCCAATCGGCGCACCCATTTATCGGCTGCCGAAGGAAGATGAGTGCCCTATAGCTGACGACGTTAGCTCGACACCTCGGGAGGGTGCCAATGCTCGGCTTCAATGTCTTCGTTCTCGTCCTGCTTGTTCTGTTCGTCGCCCTCGTTGCCGCCGGCGTCAAAGTCGTGCCGCAAGGGTGGAACTACACCGTCGAGCGCTTCGGCCGCTATACGCGCACGCTCCGGCCCGGACTCTCTTTGATCATCCCCTTCATCGACCGTATTGGCCGCAAGCTCAACGTCATGGAGCAGGTGGTCGAGGTGCCGAGCCAGGAGGTCATCACCAAGGACAACGCCATGGTGAAGGTCGACGGCATCGCCTTCTTTCAGGTGATCGACGCCGCGCAGGCGAGCTACGAGATCACCAACCTGCAGACCGCGATCCTCAACCTCACCATGACCAATATCCGCACAGTGATGGGCTCGATGGTTTTGGATGAGCTCCTCTCGCAGCGCGACGAGATCAATCACCGCCTGTTGAAGGTGGTCGACGACGCCACGTCCAATTGGGGCATCAAGGTCACGCGTATCGAGATCAAGGACATCGAGCCGCCGCGCGATCTGGTCGATTCGATGGCGCGGCAGATGAAGGCCGAGCGCGACAAGCGCGCCACGATCCTCGTTGCCGAAGGCGAGCGGCAGTCGCAGATCCTCAAGGCGGAAGGCGCTAAGCAGGGGCAGATTCTGGCCGCGGAGGGTCGCCGCGAGGCCGCCTTTCGTGATGCCGAGGCGCGCGAGCGCTCGGCCGAAGCCGAGGCCAAGGCGACGCAAGTAGTCAGCGAGGCGATCTCGAAAGGCAGCGTCCAGGCGCTCAATTATTTCGTCGCCAACAATTATGTCGGCGCGCTCAAGGCGCTCGCCGAGGCCAAGAATCAGAAGGTGCTGATCCTGCCGATCGAAGCCACTTCGGTGATCGGCGCGATCGCCGGCGTGGCGGAACTGGCGCGTGAGGCCTTTGGCAACAGAGGCGGCGATCCCGCTTCGCCTCCCGCTCCAGCCAACGAGACTGTTGTTACCACGCCGCGTGTCCGCGCCGGCGGTTCGGTTCCCACGGTCTAAGGCCTTAGGAAGGATTCGACGCCGTGTATACGCTCTTCGCGCTCGGGCCTTGGAACTGGATGATCCTGGCCGCGATCCTGTTCATGCTCGAAGTGACGGCGCCCGGCATCTTCTTCATGTGGTTCGGCCTCGCCGCAATCGTCACCGGCCTCCTCGCCTTTGCCCTCGACATCGGCTGGCAATGGCAGCTCGTCTGGTTCTGCCTGTTGTCGCTTGCCGCCGTGCTGCTCGCGCTAGAGTACCTGCGCAAACATCCGCTGCACAGCGAACGGCCGATGCTCAACGAACGCGCCGTGCAGCATATCGGCCAGTGCTACGATCTCATCGAGCCGATCGTGAACGGCCGCGGCAGCGTCAAGATCGGCGACAGCATTTGGCGGGTGGAGGGACCGGAGCTGCCGAAAGGGGCCCGGGTGCGAATCCTCGGCGCCGATGGGACGGTGCTGAAGGTCACCTCCGCCGGGGCTGCCGAAGCGGCTTAGCGATCATCTGGCGGCTAGACCGGGATTTCGGGCCCGTCGTCCTTTTCAACAATATTGACGATCTCGATCGGCCGTTCGGCGGTCGTATCGTCGCTCGACCAATAGGCCAAGGCGAGACGCAAGCGGCCAGAGCCCTCGACATAGACTTGCGTAAATCCGACGTAGCGCAGCCTGTCGGCGACCATCGAGTTCGAGGCAAACCTGTTGAAACCCGTAAGCTCGACCCGCGCCATGTACCATTTCCCTTTTTGCACCGTGTACATGGCCATCGCGGTCTCTCCCAAAAACTCATGCCACTTTAGGTTGTGCATACCCACACCTATATTTGAGGATGCAATTGGGTGCCTTGCCTGAACCAATCCGCGACCGCATCCCGCGCCTGCTGCTCGAGCGTCAGATGCAGCTTGGTGCGCCGGAGGAGAAAGTCCCCCCCGGTCATGGCGTCCTCGACCTCCACCGCGTGGTCGAGCTCCGCAAGCGTAACGCCGGGAGCAATCTCCCGCGCTGACCGAGGATCACGTGCCATCCGGTCATAGAGCGCCTCGATTTGATCTCCATAGGTCAGGGCCCAGCGGCGGCGGATGTCGTGGGGGATGCTCGCCGGGCCTTGCTTCGCGAGGGCTAGCAGCGCATCGCGGGACAGGCTTCCGCCATGGAGCGGAACGTCCTTGGTCCAAGGACCTCCCGCGTTGGCGCCAAGCTCATGAAGCGCGTCGAGCACATCCTCGGCGAAGACGCGGTGGGTGGTGAGCTTGCCGCCATAGAGCGTAACGAAGCCGCGGGTGCCGTTGGCGACCGTGGCCAGCGCGGACCGCCGCGTCACACGGCTCGGGCGCTTGCCGCCGTCGTCTTGCAGGGCGCGGACGCCGGACCAGGTCCACACCACATCGGCCTCCGTGGCTGGACCTCCGGCGCTCCCGAAATAGCGGTTATAGGCTTCCAGCAAATAGGCCTGCTCCTTCCCCGAGCAGACCGCCGCGGCCGGATCGCCTTGCTCGGGGATTTCGGTCGTGCCGACGATGAGAAAGCGCTTGTCGAGCCAGGGCAGCACGAAGACGACGCGGTCTTTTTGGTCCTGCAACGTATAGGCGTCGGCTTCGGCTGGGGCCGGCATCTTCAGCACGATATGGCTGCCGCGCACGAGCCTTAAGGGTCGCGAGGCCGGCGCCACGCTGCTCATGGCGTCGATCCCGGCAACAAAGGGTCCGCCCGCATTGACGATGAAGCGGGCATCGACGCGGGTCCGTACCCCGCGCTCGTCGAGCTCCACGGCGTAGCCGTTTTCAAGCGGCGTAATCGCCGTCGCGGCGCGCCGGTTCTTGATGTCGGCGCCGCGGGCGCGCGCATCGAGCAGCACGGCGAGCACGAGGCGCGCATCGTCGGTTTGGCAGTCATGGTAGTGCAGCACCGAGTTCAGCCCCTCGCGCCGAAGCCTCGGCAATCCCGCGATCTCGCCGGCGCCGAGCCGTCCGCTTGGCGGCAAGCCGTCGTCGATCGAGAGGAGGTCGTAGAGGGCAAGGCCCGCATGCATCATGAATGCCGGGCGCCTCTGCCACTGATAGATGGGCAGGAGAAAGCGGATCGGTTCGACGAGATGCGGCGCGGTCTTGAGCAGTCCTGCCCGCTCGACCAGCGATTGCCGCACGAGCTTAAGCTCAAGCTGCTCGAGATAGCGCAAGCCGCCATGGATGAGCTTGGAGGAGGCCGAGGAGGTAGCGCACGCGTAATCGCCCTTCTCGGCGAGCATCACCTTGAGGCCGCGGCCGGCGGCGTCACGAGCCACTGCTGCGCCATGGATGCCGCCGCCGATGACCAGCACGTCGAAGCTCTGCGTCAACGATCCCTCCCTCGCGAGGAGGGACTATAAGTCGGCATGGGAAACGAAGTGCGCGCTAAACGACGCCCACACGCAACAGATCGTGGATATGGATGATGCCCACGGGGCGGCCGTCCTCGACGACGAAGAGGGCGGTGATGCTCGAGGAATTGATCATCTCGAGCGCGGCGGAGGCGAGCAGGTCGGGTGTCACGGTCTTGGGCGCGGCCGTCATGATGTCTCCGGTGCGCCGAGCCAGCAGGCCGTCGCCCATATGACGCCTCAGGTCGCCGTCGGTGATGATGCCGGCGAGCGCGCCGTTGGCATCGACCACACCGAGGCAGCCGAGGGCCTTCTCCGTCATGACGACGAGGGCCTCGGCCATGGTGATGTCGGCAGTGGCGAGCGGCAGGCGATCGCCCTTATGCATGACGTCGCCCACGAATTTGAGCCTGGCGCCGAGCTGGCCGCCGGGGTGCAGCGCCTTGAAGTCGCGCGCCGTGAAGCCCTTGCTCTCGAGCAGGGCGATGGCGAGGCAATCGCCAAGCGCGAGCTGCATGGTGGTGGAGGTGGTTGGCGCGAGCCCGTGCGGGCAGGCTTCCTTGCTTTGGGGAAGCGCCAGCACGATCTCGGCGGCGCTCCCGAGCGTCGACTCGGGATTGGAGGTCACGGCGATCAAGGGCACGGCGAAGCGGCGCGAATAGGAGACGAGATTGCCGAGCTCGACGGTCTCGCCCGACCACGAGAAGGCAAGGATCACGTCGTCGCGGGTGATCATGCCGAGATCGCCGTGGCTCGCCTCGCTCGGATGGACGAACGAGGCGGGGGTGCCGGTCGAGGACAGCGTGCCCGCGACCTTCATGCCGATATGGCCGCTCTTGCCGATACCTGTGACGATGACCCGGCCGCGGCAGGCGCGAATGGTGGCGACGGCTTCCGCGAAACTGTCGACGAGGTCGGTGCGGAGCGCAGCCTCAAGCGCGCTCAAGCCCTCGGCTTCGAGCTGAACGGTGCGCGCCGCGGAGGCGGCCGCTTCGCGTGCGTCGGGGCCTCGAAAACGGTCATGCTTCAGTCCGACCGCCATGGGCTCGCTCCCCCTGTTTCCCGTGCGTCTTTTGTAGCACAAACCGGCGTCAGCCGGGCCCCTAAGAACTGGGCTGTTTCGGCACATGGCTAAACGCCTAACTCTATTCCCCCTAGGCTCAAGAGATCAACGGTCCCAAAGGCGGGGGGAGTCGCCGGCTCGCGCCCCATCTGAGCGCCGATCGAGGTTCGTCCTTTGCCGCGTCGCCAAACTTCTCGCGCAACGGGCGTTCTCGCTACAGCCCTGATCGCGGGCGTCTTGGCGCCGGCGTACGCCCAAACTGCGGACGGCCCAGGCTTGCGCGGCAGCATCCTGCGGCAAAGTCCCAGCCAAGATGCGGCTCCGGCCCTCCGGCCGCGGCTGGCGATACCTGGGAGGAGGGGATCGCGCTGCGACGCAATTTTCCTCCCTACGGGGAAAGCGAGGATCAGCTCAGAGCAGCTTCTTGATCTCGGCGGCGAGAGCGGGCGCGATGTCCGGGCGATCGAGGCCATAGGCAACATTGGCGAGAAGAAATCCGAGCTTGGAGCCGCAATCGAAAGTGCGCCCCTCATATTTCAGCGCGTGGAAGGGTTGTGTCGCCAAGAGCTTCTTCATGGCGTCGGTGATCTGGATCTCGCCGCCGGCGCCGGTCTCCTTCGCCGAGAGGATGTCGAAGATCTCCGGCTGCAAGATATAGCGGCCGAGAATGGTGAGGTTCGACGGCGCCGTGCCGGGCACGGGTTTCTCGACCATGCCGTCGATTGGGAACACGCTTCCGTCGCCTAGGCCCACGCTGACCACGCCGTAATTCTTGAGCTCGTCGTCGGGCACGGGCTCCACGGCGATGATGTTGCCGCCATGCGCGCCGTAGGCTTCGAGCATTTGCGCGAGGCATCCTTTGCCTTTGCTCTTCACCAGCACATCGGGGAGGAGAAGGGCGAAGGGCTCGTTGCCCACGATCTCGCGCGCGCACCACACGGCGTGGCCAAGCCCGAGCGGCTCCTGCTGCCGCGTGAAGCTCGTCTCTCCCGGAGCCGGTAGGTCGCGGGCGAGTGCGTCGAGCTCGTTTGTCTTGCCGCGGGCGGCGAGCGTCTGCTCGAGCTCGGGCTGCCTGTCGAAATGATCCTCGATCGCGCTTTTGTTGCGGCCGGTGACGAAGATGAAATGCTCGATGCCTGCTTCCCGCGCCTCATCAACCACATGCTGGATCAGCGGGCGGTCGACCACGGTCAGCATCTCCTTCGGGATTGCCTTGGTCGCGGGCAGAAAACGTGTGCCGAGCCCAGCGACGGGAAACACGGCCTTGCGGACGGGAGCGGCCATCTAAGTCCTTCGGTAAGGTTAAGCGTGGGCAGGCGTGGGCGGAGCTGCGACCCCAAGCTACGGTCGCCAACCTCTTTTCCGATAGCAAGCGGCGGATTGCAACGGCCGCCTCGCGCTGAACTGCGGCTATGGCAACGGCTTCTCGACGATGGAGGTGATCGCCGCGGTGAAACGCGCTTCCGGCAGCGACTTCGTGGTCCGCTTCAGTCCGCCGCGGGCGGGCGACCCCGCGGCGCTGGTGGCGGAAGCACACCGCATCGGCGAGGTGCTCGGCTGGCGCCCGCGCCACGACGATCTCGATGGCATCGTGGCGGATACGCTCGGCTGGGAGCGGCGCCTGGTCGAATACCGCGCCGCCTCTTAACATTACGGCTTGGCGCAGCCGCTTTTTGCCTTTTCAGCGTCAAAAGCACTCCCCACAATCGGCGATCTGAACGCGCAAATCGCGACGGTGGAGGTCTTTGGCCATGAAGGGCGCGGCACGGCGACTGGTGACGGTCCTGACCATCGTCATGGCCGTCTTTCTGCCGCCTTGGCTCGCGCGCGGCGCGGAGACTGCACCGGACGGCGAGGTGGCGGCCTATCGCCGTGCCGTCGAGCAACGCTTCGCCCAATGGCTCCAACAGCTCTGGCCCGACGCGGAAGCGGCCGGCGTGTCGCGCGCGACCTTCGATGCCAACCTCAAAGGCTTGAAGCTCAATTGGTCATTGCCGCAACTCGTGCTGCCGGACCCGGCGGCGCCGGGAGGTCCGCCGCTGCCAAAGAGCCTGGCGCAGGCTATGGCGCCGACCCATCAGCCGGAGTTCGACACCCCGGCCAATTATTTTAAAGAGAGCACCCTCAGCGCGCTCGCGGCGACGGGGCGCGCCAAGCTCGCCGAGTTCCGCCCGACCTTAACGACGATCCAGAAGCAGTATGGCGTGCCGGCGAGCATCGTCGTGGCGATCTGGGGGAGGGAGACCGGTTTCGGCAAGATCGACGCGCCTTATGACGCAGTCGGTGCCATCGCGACGCAGGGCTTCATGGGCCGCAGGCCCGATGAGTTCCGCAAGCAGCTTATCGTCGCGCTCAAGATCCTCGATGAGGGCCACGCGACGCGCGCCGAGCTGAAAAGCTCCTGGGCCGGCGCCATGGGCTATACCCAATTCATGCCGACCGATTTCGAGAACTATGCGATCGATTTCGACGGTGACGGCAAGCGCGACATCTGGGGCTCGATCGCCGATGCGCTCGCCTCGACCGGCAACTCGCTGAAGACCCAGGGCTGGGACGGGGCCAAGGTTTGGGGCTATGAGGTGAGCTTGCCCGCGGGCTTCGATTGCACCTTGCAGGGGCCGGACAAGGCACGCCCCATCGGCGAGTGGATGAAGCTTGGCGTCTCGCGCGTGCAGACCGGCGCCTCAGGCGTAAGCGCCTTTCCGCAAGGCGCGGTCGCCAATTCCGCCTTCATCGTGCTGCCGGCCGGCATGAAAGGTCCGGCCTTCCTCGCCACCGACAATTTCTCGGTGCTGAAGCTCTACAACAACTCCGACGTCTACGCGATTTTCGTGGGCCACGTCGCTGATATGATCGCCAATAATGCGCCGGCGAAATTCGCGGGCGTATGGCAGCCTGTCGAGCGGCTCGCGCGGGATCGCATCCAACGCTTCCAGGAGGTGCTCGTCGCTCAAGGCTATGACGTGGGCAAGGTCGATGGTCTCGCTGGCTTCAAGACCCGCGCCGCAATCGGGCTCACCGAGAAGAAGCTCGGCCTGCCGCTCACCTGCTATCCGAGCGAGCGCCTGGTCGATGCGGTGATGAAAGAGGCGAGCGCCGGAGCGCGGTAGGGAGGGCGAATCGAGGGCCTTCGCACGCCTAGGTTTTGCCTCCCGAGGTTGCTAAGTTCCGCCCATGCGAATCATTCGAAATCCAAGGCTGGCCCTGTCGTTGCTGGCGCTTCTGGCGGCGATCTCAATCCTTGGCGTGCCGGAGCGTGCCTTGGCCGCGCAGAGCTTCGCGGCCTGGGTCGAGGGGTTCTGGCCGGTCGCACGCGCCGCCGGCATCACGCGGGCGACCTATGACCGGGCCTTCAAGGGGCTGACGCCGGACCCCAAGGTGATCGAGGCCGCCAATTTCCAGCCGGAATATGTGAAGCCGATCGGCGAATATATCGACCGGGTCGTCTCCGATAAGCGCATCGCCATGGGCAAGCAGAAGCTCGAAGAGAACAAGGCGCTACTCGATCAGCTGGAGAAGCGCTACGGCGTCGATCGCACCATCCTCATCGCCATTTGGGGGGTCGAGTCGAATTACGGCACGCAGCCCGGCGACATGAATGTGATCCGGTCGCTGGCGACGCTCGCTTATTCGGGGACCAAGGCGGCCTTCGCCCGCCAGCAGCTCATCGCGGCGCTGAAGATCCTGCAGCATGGCGATATCAGCGTCGAGCAGATGAACGGGTCCTGGGCTGGCGCCATGGGCCATACGCAATTTATCCCCACCACCTATCAAATGTTCGCCGTGGACTATGACGGCGACGGCAAGCGCGATATTTGGGCGGATGTGCCCGATGCGCTCGCCTCCACGGCGAGCTATCTCAAACACGCAAATTGGCAAGCGGGCGCCACCTGGGGCTATGAGGTGAATCTGCCAAAGGACTTCAACCCCAAAAAGGTCAGCGACAAGACGATGAAGAACCTTGGCGACTGGCAGAAGCTTGGGCTGACCAGGGTGGGCGGGGAGGCGTTCCCGCGCCCGGGCGACAAGGCCACGCTGTTCGCTCCGGCCGGCTCCGACGGCCCGGCCTTTCTGGTGCTCAATAATTTCCGCTCGATCCTCCACTACAACGTGGCCACGTCCTACGCGCTTGGCGTCGGGCATCTGGCCGACCGCCTCAAAGGCTACGGGCCCTTCGTGCATCCCTGGCCGACCGACGAGAATCATCTTGCGCTCGACCAGCGCGTGGAGCTGCAGAAGCTGCTGGTGGCGAAGGGCCTCTTGGTTGGCGATACCGATGGCATTATCGGGCCGGCAACGCTCGATGCGGTCAAGACCTTCCAGCGGTCGAAGGGCCTGCCGGTCGATGGCTTTCCGAGCCGCACCATCCTGGAGCTTTTGCGCAAAGAGAGCTAAAAAGCAGGTCCCGATGTGGGGGCCTTCAAAGGGCCCGGAAGGTCATGTCTCGTAACAGTCCTTGTCGCCCGAACGTCGACTGCCCAAGCATCTTTGCGCCAATGCTCGCATTCGCCATCTTTGTCCTCTCTTTGCTCTGGTCAAGCCTAGCGCCCACGCCCGCTTCGGCGCAGAACCTCGAATTCCAGCGGAGCTATATCGAGCCGTTCCCAAAAGGCGACCGCTACCGCGTCCTGGTGCTTGGCGACTCGCTCGGCGATGGGCTCTGGTCCGGCCTCTATCGCGCCTTCGAGGAGGATACCAATCTCGAGATCGTCAACCACTCGAAGCCGTCCAGCGGATTCGCGCGTGTCGATAACTACGATTGGAGTAGTGCGGTCGACGATCTCCTCAAGGACGAGACCTATCAGATCGCGGTGGTGATGTTCGGCGCCAATGACGATCAGCCGATCCGTAGCGGCAAGGACTTGCTGAAGCCCGGCACCGACGCGTGGCGCGACGTATATGGCCAGAGGGTCGAAGCCTTCATCAAGAAGCTGCGCGCCAAACACATGGCCGTCTATTGGGTCGGGCTGCCGGTGATGCGCAGCCCCGAACAGAGCGAAGACGCCGAGGCCATGAACGAGGTGTATCGGGAAAAATCCTTCATCAACGGCGCCAAGTTCATTGACACCTGGAGCGGCTTCACCGACGAGTCGGGCCGGTACAGCGCCTATGGTCCCGATATGTCGGGCCAGGTGCGCAGGCTGCGGGCCGACGACGGCGTCCTCTTCACCCCGCGCGGCTACCTCAAACTCGCCCACTCGGCGGAGAAGGAGATCCGCCGCGACCTCAGCCTTGCCAAGCTCGAGCGCAACATTCCGCTCGCCGGCAGCGAGGACGAGCAGGCCAAGGTCATGGGGCGCGTCGTGAGCCCAGGCAGCCCGCTTTCACCCTCGGGCAAGATCACCGAGACGGCGCCGCCGCCGCAAGAGGGTGAAGCGGCACCGGCTGACGCCCAGCCATCCCAAGCCTCCGAGACCTCTGAGCCTGCCGCGCCTCCTGACCAGAACAAGCTAGGAGCGGTCGACGTCATTCGCCCGGCGATCTCGGCGACGACGCTCGAGGCTGCACAGAACCTCACGCCGCAGGGAGCAGCCGCCTCGCAACCCGACAACGAGAATATCGCGAGCGATCTCCCCGACGGTCTCACGGCGCTCGCCTCGATCTCCATGGTGAACGATCCGTCGGTCGCTTCTTCGAAGCCGCGACTGCCGCTGACGCAGCGGCCTTATTACCGGGTGCTGATCAAGGGCGAGCAGCTCAAGCCCAAGGCCGGCAGAGCCGACGATTTCACCTGGCCGCGCAGCTAGAGCGATAAGAGCGCTTGGGTAACGGGGGTTAGCGCTCAGGACCGGCCGAAAGGGCGCGCGCTCAAGCTCCGAACGGCATGCAGGCGCCGTCCGTGGCGCTGGTGCCCCGCTTGCGTGCTTGCCGCCGCCGCAGCAATTGCTGTAGCGGCCCTGTTCGCCTTCGGCATTCCCTATTTGACGAAAGGCCCGACAGCCGAACTTACCGACGGAGCGGAGGGCGGGGACGACAGCGCCGGGGGTAAGCTTCTGAGATCGGAGCGCCCGACGCAGCATTGCTGATGCTGGGACCCCCTGACGAAGCGCAGCTGCTCACCTTCGTCACGGGTGAGGCGCGGGACGCGGCCCCGTGCCGCCCGCTCAGCTCCCAGGAACTGGCGGATTACGGCGCGCTTAGCGGGCATGAGGATCGGAGCCTTGCGCGCTGGCATGAGCCGCCGAACCTCGTTGCCGTTCGTGCGCGGCTGGCGCGCATCGCCGGGCGCCATGGCGCGGTTTATTGGGGATGTGTCGCGTTTCATGGGTGGCCCTTGCAGCGTGGATCGCTGGGTCAAGGCCGACCAGCCACTCGCGCTTCCCGACCACATCCATCTCAACGACGAGGGCTCCAAGCGCGTGGGCCAATCGTTAGCGGCCAGGGTTAGCCGAAGGTTAGCGCGGCAAATCGGTCGCGCCCATCAGGAATTTGTCGATGGCGTGCGCCGCCTGACGGCCTTCACGAATGGCCCAGACCACGAGCGACTGGCCCCGGCGCATGTCGCCCGCGGCAAATATTTTGGGGCGCGAGGTGCGGTAGTCGAGCTCGTTCGCCTTCACATTGCCGCGGGCATCGAGATCGAGCCTCAAGTCCTTCACGATGCCCTGTTGCACCGGATGCAGAAAGCCCATGGCCAGCAGAACCATGTCCGCGGGCAGACGAAACTCGGTGCCGGCCATCGGCTTCAACTGAGCATCGAGGCGAACGCATTCAAGCTCTGTGACCTTGCCGTTGACCCCGATGAAGCGGCTGGTCGCCACGCTGAAATCGCGGGCGGCGCCTTCCGCCTGGCTCGACGAGGTGCGGAGCTTGAGCGGCCAGTTGGGCCAGGTCAGCGCCTTGTTCTCACGCTCGGGCGGCATCGGCAGGATTTCCAATTGCGCCACGGAGACCGCCCCTTGGCGGAAGGCCGTGCCGATGCAGTCGGACCCGGTGTCGCCGCCGCCGATCACCACCACCTGCTTGCCGGTGGCGAGCAGCGGCTCGACGTCACCCAAGGGCTCGCCGGAGACACGGCGGTTCTGCTGCGGCAAATAGTGCATGGCGAAATGCACGCCATGGAGATCTCGCCCCTCGATGGCAAGATCGCGCGGGTGCTCGGCGCCGCCCGTGAGCAGTACCGCGTCATGCTCGCGCTCGAGCTGCTTGGCCGGGACGTCACGGCCGACCTCGATATTGCAGTGGAAGATCACGCCCTCGGCCCGCATCTGATCGACGCGCCGCTCGACGATGTATTTCTCCATCTTGAAGTCCGGGATGCCGTAGCGAAGAAGGCCGCCGGGTTGGGCGTGCTTCTCGTAGACATGCACCTCATGGCCGGCGCGGGCGAGCTGCTGGGCCGCCGCGAGGCCGGCGGGACCGGAGCCGACGATAGCCACGCGCTTGCCGGTCTTCGCATCCGGCGGCTCGGGCCTAATCCAGCCTTCGTCCAGCGCCTTGTCGGCGATGGCGCATTCGATGGACTTGATGGTGACCGGGACGTCGATGATGTTGAGGGTGCAGGCGGCCTCGCACGGGGCCGGGCAGATGCGCCCTGTTACCTCGGGGAAATTGTTGGTGGAGTGGAGGTTCCGGGCGGCCTCTTGCCAATCCGATTGGTAGACGAGGTCGTTCCAGTCGGGGATCTGGTTGTTCACCGGGCAGCCCTGATGGCAATAGGGGATACCGCAGTCCATGCAGCGGGCCGCCTGCTTGACCAATTCGGCATCGCTGACCGGGACCACGAACTCGCGGAAATGATGGACGCGGTCCGCCGCCGGCTCATAGGTCCGGTCCTGGCGGTCGATCTCAAGGAAGCCTGTAATCTTGCCCATCTCAGTCCACTCGTTCAGTCCTGCCGGCACCTTCCCTGGCGGCCAAGCGTGACCGGTCTAAAGTTGTCGCTAGCTGATCCCTTCGCGTCAAGCGGTCCTGGAGGGCGAGGTCAGCCTCGCCTGCTTCCGAGCAAGCGCGACAGCGTAGCTGCGCTACCCTTTAGGATTACTTGCCGTTGGCGCGGAGACCGATCTCGATCTCGCCAAAGCCAGTTTTATCGAGCACCTGCTGGCGCGCCATCTCCTCCAGCGCCCGGCGATATTCGACGGGCATGACCTTGACGAATTTCGGCAGGTACTCGCTCCAATTGGCAAGGACGGTGCGGGCGCGCTCGGAACCCGTGTAATGGAGATGGTTCTCGATTAGCTGGTAGAGGCGCTCCTCGTCGAACCGCGTCATGTCGGTCACATCGACGAGCCCGTGACTTTCGAGATCGCCGGTCTGATGGCGGCTCTTCTCCATGACGCTGTTCTCGCCAGGCACTGGCTCCAGCTCCACCATGGCGAGATTGCAGCGGCGCTCGAAGTCGCCGTCCTCGTCGAGCACGTAGGCGATGCCACCCGACATGCCCGCGGCGAAGTTGCGCCCGGTGGGGCCGATCACCACGACGACGCCGCCGGTCATATATTCGCAGCCATGGTCGCCGGTGCCTTCGACCACGGCGATGGCGCCGGAATTGCGCACGGCAAAGCGCTCGCCGGCGATGCCGCGGAAGTAGCATTCGCCGGCAATGGCGCCATAGAGCACCGTGTTGCCGACGATGATCGATTGCTCGGGAATGATGCTCGAATCCGCGGGCGGGCGGACGACGATGCGTCCACCCGAGAGGCCCTTGCCGACATAGTCGTTGGCCTCGCCTTCGAGATCGAGCGTCACGCCATGGGCAAGCCAGGCGCCGAAGCTCTGGCCGGCGGAGCCCTTGAGGCTCACCCAGATGGTATCATCGGGCAATCCCGCGTGGCCGTAAGCCTTGGCGATCACCCCGGACAGCATGGCGCCGGTGGTGCGGTCGGTGTTGCGGATCGGCAGCTCTAGCTTGACCGGCTTCTTTTCCTCGATCGCGGGCGCGCACAGCTCGATCAGCTTACGATCGAGCACCTTCTCCAGATGGTGGTCCTGTACTTCCACATTGTAGAGGGCGACCTCCTTCGGCACGTCCGGTTTATGGAACAAGCGGGTGAAATCGAGACCCTTCGCCTTCCAATGGTCGACGGCCTGGCTCTTATCCAGGATCTCGGTCTGGCCGATCATCTCGGCGAAGCTGCGGAAGCCGAGCGCCGCCATATATTCCCGCACCTCCTCGGCGACGAAGAAGAAGAAGTTGATGACGTGCTCGGGCTTCCCCTGGAAACGCGCGCGCAAGACTGGGTCCTGGGTGGCGACGCCGACCGGGCAGGTATTCAGATGGCATTTGCGCATATAGATGCAGCCGGCGGCGATCAGCGGTGCGGTGGCGAAGCCGAACTCATCGGCGCCGAGCAACGCGCCGACAATGACGTCGCGCCCGGTGCGGATGCCACCATCGACCTGCACGGCGATGCGGCCGCGGAGCCGGTTCAGCACCAGCGTCTGCTGCGTCTCGGCAAGGCCGATCTCCCAGGGGCTGCCGGCATGCTTGATCGAGGTCAAGGGCGATGCGCCGGTGCCACCCTCGAAGCCGGCGATGGTGACATGGTCGGCGCGAGCCTTGGCGACGCCGGCGGCGACCGTGCCGACGCCAACCTCGCTCACCAGCTTGACGCTGACGCTCGCGTCGGGATTGACGTTCTTCAGGTCGAAGATGAGCTGCGCCAGATCCTCGATCGAATAGATGTCGTGATGCGGCGGCGGCGAGATCAGGCCAACGCCCGGCGTCGAGTGGCGGACCTTGGCGATGATGGCGTCGACCTTGTGGCCGGGCAACTGGCCACCCTCGCCGGGCTTGGCGCCTTGGGCGATCTTGATCTGCATCATGTCGGCGTTCATCAAATATTCGGTGGTCACGCCGAAGCGCCCTGACGCCACTTGCTTGATCTTGGAACGCATCGAGTCGCCGTTCGGCAGCGGCTTGTAGCGGTCGGATTCTTCGCCGCCTTCGCCGGTGTTCGACCTGCCGCCGATGCGGTTCATGGCGATGGCGAGCGTGGTATGCGCCTCGCGGCTGATCGAGCCGTATGACATGGCGCCGGTGGAGAAGCGCTTGACGATCTCCTTGGCCGGCTCGACCTCCTCCAAGGGCACGGGCTTCCTGCCCATCTCCTCGGCGGTCTTGATGCGGAACATGCCGCGCAGCGTGAGCAGCTGCTCGGTCTGCTCGTCGATCTGCTTGGCGTAGGACCGGTATTTCTCGGGCAGTGCGCCACGCACCGCGTGCTGCAGGTCGGCGACCACGGCCGGGCGCCACATATGCGCCTCGCCGCGGATGCGGTAGACGTATTCGCCGCCGACTTCGAGCATGTCGCGCAACACGGGCGCGTCGGAGAAGGCGAGCCGATGCCGCTCCACCGTCTCGCGCGCGATCTCGGCGAGGCCCACGCCTTCGACCTGGCTGTTGGTGCCGGTGAAATATTTGGCGACGAAGTCGGACCTCAAGCCAACCGCATCGAAGATCTGCGCGCCGCAATAGGATTGATAGGTCGAGATGCCCATCTTGGACATCACCTTGAGGATGCCTTTGTCGGTCGCCTTGATATAGCGCTTGATCGCCTCCTCGGCGGTCAGCTCCTCGTCGATCTCGGGCAGCATGGCCTCGATCGTCTCGAAGGCGAGGTAGGGATTGATCGCTTCGGCGCCATAGCCGGCAAGCGTCGCGAATTGATGCACCTCATGTGCTTCACCGGTCTCCACGACGAGGCCCACGGAAGTGCGCAAGCCGCAGCGGATCAAATGATGATGCACGGCGCTGGTGGCGAGCAACGACGGAATCGCGATGCGGTCTGGCCCGATCGCCCGATCTGACAGGATGATGATGTTCTCGCCCTCGCGCACGGCGGCTTCCGCCCGCCGGCAGAGCTTGCCCAACGCCTCGCCCATGCCGGCAGCGCCCTGATCGGCGCCATAGGTCATGTCCAGAGTCACGGTGCGGAACTGATTGTCGGCGATATCGCCGATCGACCGGATGCGCTCCAGGTTCTCGTTGGTGAGAATTGGATGGGCCGCCTCGAGCCGCTTCTGCTTGGAGGTGCCTTCGAGGTCGAGCAGGTTCGGCCGCGGCCCGATGAAGGTCACGAGCGACATGACCAGCTCCTCGCGGATCGAGTCGATCGGCGGGTTGGTCACTTGCGCGAAGTTCTGTTTGAAATAGGTGTGCAGCAGCTTCGGCCGGTCCGATAGAGCCGAAATCGGCGTGTCGGTGCCCATGGAGCCCACGGCTTCCTGTCCCACCTGCGCCATCGGCACCATCAGAAACTTGACGCTCTCTTGCGTGTAGCCAAAGGCCTGCTGGCGGTCGAGCAGGGACACATTGGTGCGGGGCTGAGTCACCGCCGCGCCAGGCAGCTCATGCACGCGGATCTGGGTGCGATCGAGCCATTGCTGATAGGGATGGGCGCTTGCCAACTCGGCCTTGATCTCCTCATCGGAGACGATGCGGCCCTTCTCCAGATCGATGAGCAGCATCTTGCCGGGCTGGAGACGCCATTTCTGCACAATGTTCTTTTCCGGAATGGGCAGAACGCCCGTTTCCGACGCCATGATGACGAGGCCGTCGTCGGTCACGAGATAGCGCGCGGGACGCAAGCCATTGCGGTCGAGCGTGGCGCCGATCTGGCGGCCGTCGGTGAAGGCCATGGCGGCGGGCCCGTCCCAAGGCTCCATGAGGCAGGCGTGATATTCGTAAAAGGCGCGGCGCTTGGCATCCATCAGCGGGTTGCCGGCCCAGGCCTCGGGGATCAGCATCATCGCCGCATGGGCAAGCGAGTAGCCGCCCTGCACCAGGAACTCCAGCGCGTTGTCGAAGCAGGCGGTGTCGGACTGACCCTCATAAGAGATCGGCCAGAGCTTGCCGATGTCCGTGCCGAACAGCGGCGAGGAGACACTCGCTTGCCGCGCGGCCATCCAGTTGAGATTGCCCCGAAGCGTGTTGATCTCGCCGTTATGGGCGACCATGCGGTAGGGGTGAGCGAGCTTCCAGGACGGGAAGGTGTTGGTCGAGAAACGCTGATGCACGAGCGCGAGCGCGGATTCGAATTTCGAATGATGCAGGTCGGGGTAATAGGCGCCGAGCTGATAAGCAAGGAACATACCCTTGTAGACGAGCGTGCGGCACGAGAGCGACACGGTGTAGAAACCGATGTCGCGGCCGCCGGTCTCGCCGTTGATGGTGTTGGAGATGACTTTCCGCATGATGTAGAGCTTGCGTTCGAAAGTCTCCTCGTCCTCGATACCAGGCCCACGGCCGATGAACACCTGCCGATGCTGGGGCTCGGTCTCGATCACTGGAACGCCGAGACAGGAATTGTCGGTGGGCACGGTGCGCCAGCCGAGCACCTGCAAGCCTTCGGCGTCGGCCACGCGCTCCACCGCGGATTCGCAATAGATGCGCTGCGCCTGGCTGCGAGGCATGAACATATGGCCGACGGCGTAGTGACCGGGCTCCGGCAGCTCGATGCGGAGCGGCGCGCAAACTTCTTTTAGAAAGGCATGCGGGATCTGCACCAGGATGCCGGCGCCGTCGCCGGCGAGCGGGTCTGCGCCGGTAGCGCCGCGATGAGTGAGGTTCTCCAGGATCTGTAGGCCATGCTCGACGATCTTGTGGCTCGGCCGGCCCTTCAGATCGGCGACGAAGCCGACGCCGCAAGCGTCGTGCTCGCGGGCCGGGTCATAGAGTCCTTGCGCTGGCGGCGGCCCAGAGGGGCCCGCATCCTCGCTACTCGAAACTTGCGCAAACTCAAGCATGGCACATCTAAGCTCTGCCGCATCCGGACCTGGGCGGCGCGCGTCTCCTCACCAAGACCCAGCATAGGTCAAATCAGCTTAAGAATGACACCTCGGGCTCAAATGGCCTCGCTCGTTTAGCCGAGCGAGCCCGCGCCTCAAGCACGACGCGTCAGGATCGGGCCAACCTCTGGGGTGGAGCGGGAAGCCTTGCGGTGCCAAGGCCGAAGCTCGCGCACAAAGGTCAGTATGCCTGTCCTATTCGTCCTCAAATTGACAGATTTCCAACACGCGCACAAGCGGGATTCGAAGGGGAAGGCGATCAGGGGAACGGTTTTCTCAAGGCAGGAGGTCGAGCGAGGGGCGCGCACCGGCGGGGCGCACTATTCTTGGCAAAAGAAGAAGGGCGCCTTCGCTCCGAGGACGCCCTTCTTTGCGAATTGCAGCCCTTGGCTGCCGCGACTAGGCCGCAGCTTTGCCGTCGATGACCTTGGGCTTGTCGCTCTTCGTGGTGATCGGGATGGTGCGGGGTTTCATGGCCTCGGGCAGCTCGCGCACGAGATCGACATGTAGCAAGCCGTGCTCAAGGCCGGCGCCCTTCACGATGACGTGGTCGGCAAGCTGGAATCGGCGCTCGAAGCTCCGTGCGGCGATGCCACGATGCAGGAAGGTGGTCGCCTCGGTCTCGGTCTGCTTCTCGCCACGAATCGAAAGCGTATTCTCCTTCACGTCGATGGTGAGGTCGCTCGCGCCGAAACCGGCGACGGCCATGCTGATGCGATACTCGTTCTCGCCGACGCGCTCGATGTTGTAGGGCGGGTAGCTCGGGGCTTCGCCCTCGAAATTGGTGAGCGTATCGAGCAGCGAGCCGAGGCGGTCGAAGCCGATGGTGGAGCGGTATAGCGGGGTGAGGTCGAAGTGCCTCATGTCACATCCTCCTTTAGAAGCGATATGGAAACCGCCCGCTCTGTTCGAGCCGGGCGGAATGATTTGGCGCAAAGCCAATGGCCTTTGCGCGACCGGAGATATGGGAAGCGGCGCTGTGGCCGTCAAGGGGACGTAACATTTTGAAATATGGGTGCAATAAGCCAGCGTGACGATGCGACCGGCGGCTTGTGCCGGGACCCATCCGACGTCTGCCACGATCTCGACGCAACGATCTCCTCTATCTTTGCTTCCGCTGATATAAAGAGCGTGACTGCCACGCAGCTTCGCGCAATGAAATCAGGCTTGGCCCTGTCATGGATCTGATCGCAACGCCGAAAAATCCCATCCCGCTCGGTGCCTCGGTGGGATATCTCAAAGGCAAAGGCGGTGTCCGCCTGCGTTATGCGAGATGGCCTTCGGCGCTCAAGCAGCGCCAGGGCACGGTCTGCGTCTTTCCGGGGCGCGCCGAATTCATCGAGAAATATTTCGAAGTCGTGGGCGAGCTGCGGCGCCGGGGTTTCGCGGTGGCCGTGCTCGACTGGCGCGGGCAAGGCGGCTCAGGCCGGGTCTTCAAGAATTCGCTCAAAGGTCACGTCCGGGATTTCGCCGACTATGAGGACGACGTTGCCCGCTTCATGAACGAGGTGGCACTGCCGGATTGTCCGCCGCCCTATTACGCGCTCGCCCACTCCATGGGCGCGACGGTGCTGCTCAAGGCGGCGACGATGCGGGGGTGCTGGTTCTCCCGCATGGTCCTGACAGCGCCCATGCTGAAGATCGTGGACTTGCCGATGTCGGCCCGGGCAGTGGCTGGGCTGACAGGAGCGCTTACGCTTTCGGGATTTGGGCGGTCCGCGGTCCCGGGCGGCATGCAAGACCATCGCGCCAGTCAGACATTCGAGGACAATCCGCTGACCGGCGACCGCGAGCGCTTCTTGCGCAATCAGTCGGTGCTCGGCGTGGCGCCGGACCTCGCGGTTGGTCCGCCGACCATCGGCTGGGTGCGGGCAGCGCTGGCCGCCATGGCCGTTGTCGAGAGCGACAAATTCCCCGGCCGCTTGCGCGTGCCGGTGTTGATGCTGGCCGCGGGCGAGGACCGCATCGTGTCGAGCAAGGCGATCGAGGAATTTGCGCTCCGGCTCAAGGTCGGCTCAAAGATCGAATTGCGCGGATCGCGCCATGAAATTCTGCACGAGCGGGACATGATCCGCGAGCAGTTTTGGGCGGCCTTCGATGCTTTCGTGCCGGGCGCCTTCGCCGGCAAATTGAGCGAGCGCGTGGTCGCCTGAGGTAACTCCGGTCTCGTCGAGACGCGGGCGCTAGCCCGAGAGCACGCTGACAGCCTGCGCGTGAAGACGCGGATCTCCGGCGGCCAGGATATGGCCGCCGCTCCGTGGATCGCCACCGTCCCAGGTCGAGACCACGCCGCCCGCCCGCTCAATGATCGGGATCAACGGCAAGATATCGAACTCCTTGAGGCCAGCCTCGACCACGAGATCGATCTGGCCGAGCGCGAGCAGGCAGTAATTGTAGCAGTCGCCGCCAAAGCGTCTCAGGCGAACGGCGCCGCTGATGGCCTCGAAGCGAGCCTGCTCCTCCTCCGACGTGAACAGGTCGGGGCTGGTTGCGGCCAGCAACGCCTCGGTAAGGTCGCGGCAGGGCCGTGTCCGGATCGGCCGCTCGGCACCCTGATGGCGGAACCAGGCTTGCTCCTCGCCGCTCCAGAAGCGCTCGCCGGTGAAGGGCTGGTCCATGAGCCCGAGCAAGGGGCGTCCGTCCTTGACAACCCCGATCAGGGTACCCCACAGGGGCTGCCCCATGATGAAGGCGCGGGTGCCGTCGATTGGATCGATGATCCAACAATACTCGGCATCCGTTCCGCTCGAGCCGAATTCCTCGCCGATGACGCCGTGGGCAGGATAAATTTCGGCAAGCGTGCTCTTGACCACGGTTTCGGCAGCCCGGTCAGCCTCCGTGACTGGATCGAAGGCAGAGCCGCCTTTGTGGTCAATTTTTAGATTTGTCCGAAAATGCGGCAATATGACCGTACCCGTCCTGTCGGCTATGGCATGTGCCACGGCGAGGAGATCGGCATAGGCGGTCTTGGCCGGCACGGCGTCCCTTGGAATAACTTTTCCTTTGGATTCAAGCATTTTAGCTACCGAAACGCTCTGATTTAGGGCGATTTTTGTGACTGAATTGCATCAGTGTTTCGTAAATACCCTTACGAGGCCATTCCAACCTTGCATTTTGTGCGGCGCAATGACATATTGTTGCAACGCGGCATGACACTCCTGTCTGCCGCTGCCCTCCTTGGGCGTTTCCTCCCTAGACTTGGGCCGTTCGGATCCTTTCGAACGGCCCCTTTTTTTGCCCAAAGAATGACTATTCCGCTGCCGCTCGTGGGATGGTGAGCCCGGGAACGATCGTCATGAGCGCCCGGACCATTTGCTCCAGATCGCGCTTCAGGCGCTCGAAGCCCCGCGATTTATCGAAGCTCGTCTCATTCATATAGAGGGATCGGTTGATCTCGACCTGCAGGGCATGCCGTCCTGCCTGCGGCCGCCCGTAATGCTCGGTGATATAGCCGCCGGCATAGGGCTTGTTAAGCGCCACCGCATAACCCTGCGCCTTCAGCCGCTCGGCCGCGACGCGCGTCAACTCGCCGCTGCATGAAGTTCCATAGCGATCGCCGAGCACGAAATCCGGCCGGCCGCCACCATGGTCGGCAATCGGATTGGACGGCATCGAATGGCAGTCGATGAGCACCGCCAGCCCGAAGGCCTGCTGCGACTCCTCGAGCAGCGAGCGCAGCGTGGCGTGATAGGGCGTGTAGAGGCGGTTGATCCGCTCGAGCGCCGCGACCAGGGACAGCGGTTCCCGGTAGATCTCGTCGGATTCCGAGACGATGCGGGCAATGGTGCCGAGGCCGCCCACCACGCGCACCGATTGGGTATTGGCATAATGGGGGAGACCGTCGCGGAACAGCGCCGGGTCGAGCTCGTAGGGCTCGCGATTGACGTCGAGGTAGGCGCGTGGGAAATGTGCGTAGAGCAGGGGAGCCCCCAAGCCCACCACGAAACCGAACAACTCCTCCACATAGGCGTCCTCTGAGCGCCGCAGCGTCAGGGCATCGAGCTTCGAGGCCGCGAGAAAGGCGCGCGGATAGATGCGGCCGCTATGGGGCGAGTTGAAGAGGAGCGGCGCGGTAAGCTCGCGCGGCCGTGCCACCACGAAGGGGGGGTTGAGCTCGCTCTCGATCGCCTCGGCCTCGCTTCGGCTCATCTTCCTACCTTGTCATGGCCAAAGACCGGCTCTCCCCAGCCCATCCGAGAATCGACTGTAAACTCTGCCAATGAGAGTTGAACCTGTCTAGGCTGTTGTGCCTTGTGCCGGAGCCAATAAGACGCGATGATTTGGGATTGAGGGTGATGGGGCCGGACTTGTGGGGAGGCAGCCCACGCAATCGGTCGTTTACCAAGTTCCTGTAGGTGGTAGCGTCAAAGGGGGATGAGGGATGGTGGCGAATGATCCGAGCGCGCGCAGCGTTCAGCGTATTCTCCTCGCCGAAGACGACGAGGACATGCGCCGCTTCCTGGTGAGGGCACTCTCCAAGGCTGGTTACGACGTGGTGTCGTTCGGCAACGGCCTCGATGCCTATGAGCGCATGAAGGAAGAGCCGTTCACGCTCTTGTTGACCGATATCGTCATGCCGGAGATGGACGGCATCGAGCTTGCGCGCAGGGCGAGCGAGCTCGATCCGGATCTGAAGATCATGTTCATCACGGGCTTTGCCGCCGTCGCGCTCAATCCCGACAATCACGCGCCGAAAGACGCAAAGATCCTGTCCAAGCCCTTCCATTTGCGCGATCTGGTCGATGAGGTCGGACGGATGCTCGCCGCCTGATTCTTGAGGCAGCCTTAGGTTGCCTATAGGGGGGCTGATCCGATATAGAGGCCATCCCCCAAGGTCTAACGGGCGCGTAGCTCAGCGGGAGAGCACTGCGTTGACATCGCAGGGGTCACTGGTTCGATCCCAGTCGTGCCCACCATACCTTACTAGGCAGCGAGAGCGGACTGGTCAGACTCTGGGATGCGCTTTAGTCGAATGCCCAGCCGAAGTCTCCGCTTTGGCCGGGGAGCATCGGCAATCCGGCAAGTCCGAGGACTAATTTAGGCGGAGCGCGCCAGGATCCCTCGTCATTTTTGGACCTTCTTGCGATGGCCGAGATGGTCGTGAGCGATGAGGGTGCCGAGGACGTCGAGGATGACGCGGCAGGCGAGCTGCGCCGTATTGTCGTTGACGTCGTAGGGCGGGGAAACCTCAACCACCTCCATGCCGCACAAGCCCTCCGCCGCAATGGTGTGGATGATCTCCAAAGCCTCGCGCGGTAGCAGGCCGCCTGGCTCGGGAGATCCCGTTCCTGGCGCGAAGCCCGGATCGATCGAATCGATGTCGAACGACAGGTAGACGGCCTTACAGCCTTCCCAGGCCAACTCGAGGGCAATCTCAGCAAGCTTCTTCGGGCCGTGCTTGTCGAGGTCATGCATGGTGAGAACGCTCGTGCCGCGCCGCTTGGCAACGGCGGTGCCCGGCCGGTTGCCATACCAGCCGCCGATCCCGACCTGCACCAGGTTCTTCGGATGGCAATTGGGCAGGCCAACATCGTGCATATGGCTGTGGTCGCGATGCGTGGTGACGCTGCCCTCATGGGTGGTCCAGAACCAGGGCGTCGTGTGCATCCGCTCATCCATATCCTTCTCCTGGATATCGATATGGCGGTCGACGTGGATGATGCCGACATTGCCGTCGATATGCGGCGCGATCCCCCGAACGTTGGGAAAGCCCAGGCTGTGATCGCCGCCGCAAATGACCGGAAAGACCCCTGAGGTGAAGATGTGCGAGACCGCCTTCGTCACCTGGTCGAAGGTCTTCTCGATGTTGCCAGGAATGACAAAGATGTCGCCCGCGTCGCAGAAGTCGAGCTCCTCGTAGATATCGACGCCGCCATCAAACCAGTAACCGTCATAGAGCGCCGAGATGCGGCGCACGGCCTGAGGACCAAAGCGCGTGCCCGGGCGGTAGGTCGTAGCCGAGTCGAACGGTGCGCCGACAAAGGCCGCCTCGTAGTTGCCGATCTTGCGGATGTCCTCGCAGTAGGGCGCCTTCATGAAGGTGTTGATGCCGGCGAAGGCTGGCTGATGGCCGCGGCTGAACAGAGAGATATTGCGATCGATCACCGAATCGGCGGCTTCGAGCCCGAACTCCAAAGACCTTCGAATATCCTCGGTCTGCTTGTTCTGTGAAATGCGCGACAGCGCCTCCATCGTTTTCGCGCCATCGGTGTCCTCGCGCCGCACGCCGTGCGAATGCCCGTGTGAATGATCGTGCGAGTGATCATGGGTATGGGGATGCGGGTCGCCCCGTGCCCCGCCCTTCTTTTTTCCTGCCATTGTCCGGGTACCTCGCGTCACAGAACGTCAGCAAATGATGCCCGCGTTATAGTCGGCAAAACAGACCGAAATCCTCAATCAAGAGCATCAAATAGATTGATGGTGCGGTGCAATATCAGGGTGAAAATCGTGCGCCCGCATAATGGAATTCCGGGCTTCAATTCGCACCGCCGCCGACGCCGATCTCGGCGAGGAGGAGCTGGCGCGCGAGCTTGCAGGGCGCGCGCTGATTGGTGATGACGAATACCGGCATGCATGGCTGCTCGGCGCGCCGGAGCAGAGGCCAGAGTCGCCCCGCTTCGACGTCGGGCGCGGCGAACGCTTCGGGAAGGAAACAGATGCCGACACCCAAGATGGCGAGGCGCTTCGCCTCGTCGAGATGTTCCGAGAATCCGGCGACCCGAAGGCCGAGACCATGACGCGTGCGGTAGGCGGTGAGCACGTCGGGCTCGTCTGCCCCAGTCAGCACGAAGGCCTGACCCGACAGCGCCGCAGGATCGTCGAACATTTTGCCATACAGCGGATGGGTGCGACCGCAATAGGCGCCGTGAACCTCGTCGACGAGGAAGTCGTAATTGAGATCGGAGCGGAGCGTCTGCGCCGACGCCACGCCGATATCGATCTCGTCACGGAGCAGGGCGGCCGCGACCGAATCCCAGGTGGTTATGTCGATCAGGATCTCCACCTTGGGATGGCGATGATGGAAGCGCGAGATGGCGGCATCGAAGCGCTCGCACACCAAGCTCGATATGACTTGGATCGATATGCGGCCGCCCAGCTCCTCGCTGAGGTTGTCGAGGCGCTTCGGGACATTGCCGACCAAAGAGTTGAGCGAGCGGCATATCTCGGCAACCAGCATGCCCTCGTCGGTCAGCTCGAAGCCACGCGGTCCGCGCCGGCACAGCGTCACGCCGAGCTCGGTCTCGAGCCGCTTGAGCGCGAGACTGAGGGCCGGCTGCTTGCGTCTGAGGGCCCGCCCGGCGCGGCTCACCCCGCCGGCCTCCGCGATCTCGTGGAACGTCTTCAGCAGATTCCAATCGACATTGCGGGAGAAGTTGGGGATGGGGCGAAACATTACGGAACACCTCTGATAGCAGGTGCGGCGCCGGGCGATGGACTGGGTGCCAATTCAACACCGACTTGGCGGGCTCTGCAAAGGCCCAATCGGAACGACTGGCAGTCGTATAGAAGGCGATCGCGCCAGATCCCGCCATTCGAGGCGCATCCCAACGCGCCCGCCGCATGATCTCGGCCTTGTTCGGATTGGTGAGCGCTCTCGGCCTCGGCGCCGCCGATTTCATGGCGCGTTTCAGCGCGCGCGCGCTGGGAGCTCCACTGACATATGGCGCGGTGCTCCTCCTCGGGGCGGTGGGAACGACCATCTGGCTCGTCGTGACCGGTGCCCCTCTCGTCTGGTCTCCGCTCGGTTGCGCAATCGCTGTGGCCCACGGCGTCAGCGTGGCAGGGATGTGCATCCTGCTCTACATGGGGTTCGCCCGTGGGCCGATCGCCGTCGTCGCGCCGATCGTGGCGGCCCATCCGGTCTTCGTACTGGCGGTCAACGTCGCGATGGGCGTGCGGCCGAGCGTGGCTCAGTGGGCGGCCATGGCCGCGGTCGTGGCCGGCAGCATCCTGATCACGCGCAGCGCCATCTCCGAGCCCGAACCCTCCGCAGACGGCAGCAACCGGACGACGGTGCTCATCGCCTTCGGGGCCTGCCTCGCTTACGTCGCCATCATTCTCACGGCTCAAGCCGCCACGCCCTTGATTGGCGAGTTTCAGACCATGTGGATCGGGCGCTGGTCCGGCCTCGTCTTCATCGCCGTCATCCTTGTCGTGCAGCGGGCGCCCTTGCGGATTCCATCTCAGTGGCTGCCCTTTGTCAGCGTGCAGGGAAGTCTCGATGCGTTGGGCTATCTCGCGTTCCTCGCTGGCGCCCACTCGGCGGCGCCGCACATCACCATGGTCGTCGCCTCCGCCTTCAGCGTGGTGGCGGTCTTGCTGGCAAGACTGATCATTCACGAGCCGGTCAGCAAGACGCAATGGGCGGCGATCGCTCTGATCGCGGCCGGCACCGCGGTTCTGAGCGGAACGTGAGGGATCAGCCCCATACGCGTCCGGAGCGCGGCGTATCGATTTGATAGTCACTCGCGTGTCTCGTAAAGAACTCGTTGCCGAAGCGGCGCGCCGCCTTCATCGGCTCGCCCGGATCGCGCAAGACGTCGCCCCTGGCGTTGCCATAGCCATGCACGACGCCGACAAAGGTCGAGCGCGTGTAGCGGGAGAATTCCTGGATCTGGCAGATGACGGCGCCGGAGACCATCGGGAAGGTCTCCTCCGAGCTCAGCACGAGCCCGATACGCTTAGCCTGCATGCCTTCAATCACCTCTTCGGATTGGGGGTAAGAGGCGGCGTAGTAGCAGAAGGTGCGATCGAAGAAGGCCTTGAGCTGCGCCGAGCTGCCGTACCAGTAGATCGGCGTCGCGGCGATGAAACCATCGGCCGGCAGATAGTGATCGAGAAACACGGAGCGAAAGCCGTCCTCGATCGAGCATTCGCCGTCCGGCTTTCGGCATTTCCGGCAGTCTCTCAGAAAGCCGGTCAAGAAGTCCTCGGCAAAGACCAGCTCCACCTCGTGACCGGCTTCCGCCAACCCTTTGCTGACGGCCTCGGCCAGCAGCGCGGAATTGCCGTTACGGCGCGGGCTTGACGACAGCACAAGAGCCTTCATGTGTTATCCCCTCAACAGTTCGGCGGCGGCTTCATCGAGCGCTCGCTGGAATTCAGGCAGCCGGCCTGGCGAGCCTGCACAATGGCCCCAGGGCGAGCAGAAGACGCGCAGCTCGGCACGCCTCATCCTCGCGACTTCCACTTCGTTGTCTGACGGTACGAAATACATGTCGCTCGAGCAGGGCAGAACGATTGCCCGCGCCTGGATCGACTGCAAGGCGCGCTCGAAGTCGCCCCGATAGATTTCATTGTCGGCGATGTCGCCATGCTGCCACGTCCAGATCTTGGCGAGGAGATCATTCGCGTCCCACTTCAGATGATCCTCTTCCCAGTCGCGCACGAGGTCCTCCAACGCGGCGAAACCAAGCCGGCGGTAGAGTCCTTCGGCGAAGAAATCATGTGAGTACGCCCAGGCGGCATAGACGCGGCCGAATGCTCTGAGGCCCTTTTCTGGCGGTTGCACATAGTTGCCGTCATTCCAAGCGGCATCGGCCTGTAGAGCCGCCTTAGGGCCGTCGAGGAAGGCGAAATTCAGGGCCGAGCAGCGCGCGGCCCCGCAATAGGGAAGGATGGCATCGACCATGTCGGGATACTGGGCAGCCCATTGATAAGCCTGCATGGCGGCCACGGACCATCCGAGCACGAGGGCGATCTTTCGCACCCCGAAACCGGCGGTGAGGAGCCGGTGCTGGCAAGCGACATTGTCGAACAGCGTGATGTTGGGAAATCGCGGACCGGCTTGAAGCGGATCGGAATTGCTCGGTGACGAGGAATAACCGTTGCCGAACAGATTGATCGACGCGACGAAATGATGCGCGGGATCGATGGCGCGACCCGGTCCGAACAGAGCTTCGTTGCGGATATGCGTGCCGGTGTAGAAGGTGGGCAAAAGGACGGCGTTGTCCGCCGCCGGATTGAGCGTGCCATAGGTCGCATAGGCGAGCTCAGCATTCCTCAGGACGGCTCCCGACTGGAGGCGCACATCGCCCAGGGGATAGGTCCTGTAGCCTTGCATGCGCCCACGATCCTCGAGCCGTTCCGTCGCAGGCCGCATCGCACCCCTATCGGCCGTACTGCCGACGATACGCCTCGGCGGCATCTTCGAAACAGGAAAGCGGCGGGCGGACCACGCCTGCGCCGATTTGACCCCCGCCGCGACCGGCAATGCCGACATCAAGGACAGGAAGTACCTTGCTTTCGACCACCTTGAGGACGTCGATGGCCGTCGGCGTGCCGCGAAAGCCCAGCGCTGGAATGAGGTAGTCGGGGTTCTCGCCGACGGTTATCGCGTAGAGCTCCTTGTTGCGGGTGATCATCGTCTCGTAGGAGCCGCCTTGGTAATTTTGCAGGGCAGGGGCGGAGGCTTGGGCGAAACCACCAAGCCCAATGGTCTCGGCAATGATGCTCTCGCCGCCCATCCAGGTGATCTCGTCCTCGCTGTGGCCCTCGAAGAGCTTCGCCTCCACCGAGGCATGAGGCCCCTTGAACCAGGTGTCGCCAAGCCCGCTCACGCGTATGGCGAAGCCGCGACAGTTGAAGGCCATCGCCGTCACCACGCTCGAGCCCTCGATGCCGCGAGCGGCGTCGGCGGTGGCTTTGCCGGTCGCCATGGACAGGCGCAGGAAGAAATACTGATCGTCGGTCATGGTCTTGACGGCGCGAACGATACGCTCACTGCCGGACGCGGCAAGTCCCAGGAAGCTCGGCACCAGCTCGCGCAGGAGCAGCAGGGCGGCGGCTGAATTTCGCGAGTGGAGCTCGTCACCCATGCCAAGCGCGCGCTTGATGATGGGCTTGAGCGGAATGCCGTCGCTCTGACGTAACGCTCCCGCGATGACTGGAACGATATCGTTCTGCACCGCGAGCAGCCTGTCCCTGACGTCCTCGTCATAGACACCATAGTTGAGGCGGCGCGGGTTGCTACCCTCGTAAATGTTGCAATAGGCGACGTTGCCAAACGCCCGGTTCTCCACCACGAAAACGGGCATCGAAGCTGTGTAGATTCCGGCCAACGATCCGACGCAGCCGAAGTCGTGGCAAGCGCCCACCTTGATCTCGCCGGCGTCGAGCTTGGCGATTGCCTCGGCTCTGTCGCTGGCCAGGTTCTCGAACAGGGCGCCACCGATGATGGCGTCGCGCTGCCCGCCGGTATAATCGGACCAAGGCATCGGCGGGCCGGAGGTAAGAATGATTTGAGGCATGAAGTTGGGGATGAGGTCGCGGGCAGAACGCACGTCCACCAACACCGGGTCGGATTTTGTGAGCCGTTCGAACGCCAGCAGATTGGCTTCGGCGCGCTTGTCGGCCGCGTTCTGCATGTTCGGCTCCCCGAATCCTAATTGGTCGATTAATTAGCAGTAAAAAGAGTGTTGCCTTAAGTGTCGGGCTAATGCAAGTACGTGCTAGGTGGATTGCGACTCACGCCCGACCGGCAGTAAGGTTGAACATAAAGGGTGCCATCCTCGCCAAGAACCGCTTCAGAGGCGCAGGCGCCCGGGGGCTTACGGTCAAAGCGACGATGGTTTTGACGTAGTCTCGGAGACCGTCCGAACGCCGGGGCTCGCATTACAGAGCCACCAGCCGGACGAGTTTGAGAAGAGCAGGATGGCGCACCAATCAGATAGGGATTTTGAGCTCGAGAAACCCGGCGACGGGACTGCCCGGAGGACGCGTCCCTCACGCTCCCGGCGCGAAGAGCATAGCGCCAGCCGCGTCGACAAATTCCTTGCCACCGCCCTCGATCTTTTTGCCGAGCGTAACTTCGCGTCGGTGACGATCAAGGACATCGCTAAGGCTCTCGGCGTCAATACGGCGCTCCTCTACTACTACTTCGACAGCAAAACGGATCTGTTCAGGGCGACGATCGCGCACGCCGTCGGCCGCGCCTTCGAGAACGTGCACGCGCTGGACGACAAGAGCGCCGATCCCGTCACCATGATCGGAGCTTGGCTCGGGAACCACGTCAACAAATATGACGAGATCCATCGCTTCGTGAAAATTGCCCTGGACTTTAGGGGTGCTCATGAAGGCGATGACCCTGACATCGCCAAGACGATTGAGAGCTTTTATGTCGAGGAGCGCAAACTGCTATCGAGGATCATTCGTGAGGGTGTGAGGCAAGGGCTGTTCAAGCCCGTCGATCCAGGCTCGCTCGCGCAATTCATATCGACCTATCTCGATGGCTGCATGGTGCGATCGGTGATCCTTCCCGACTTCGATCTCGAAGGGGCTGTTCGCGATCTGCATCGGCGTGTGCTGGAGATGCTGGGTTATTCCGGCAAGGCACGCATGAAGCGCCAGCGCCGCTAAAGTCTCCCTTTGACGTTCAGTCTCGCGCGCCTGCGACGTCGCTCGAGAGCGGCGCGTGAAGGCTGCCTAGGCATTGCCCATCTGAACAAGAGTTCGGCTAGCTGTGTCTGCTCGGCAACGCCAATTTGACGGTGGCAGGCGGGGGCTGCCTGCGCTTCGCGCATTCGAACAAATCTAATTGACTGTTTAATTAGACACGCGCAGAGTGCCGGCCTGTGTGGCTGCCGCGTTTCGTGCGGCGGACCGCAAGTGGGGAAGAGGGGCAGGGAGTAATCACGTCGGCCAGAAGGTCTGCGCTGTCCAAACTCTGGGCAGCCAGCCCGCAAGACCCAGCCAGACGTCCCCAGCTCGTCCAGGCCTTGAAGGAGACGATGTGCCCATGGACGATATCGCGAGCGGAGCTCCGGCCGAGGCGTCGGCCGGGATGTCCGACCGGGAGACGATGCGGAATCTGATGGAGTTTGCCGAGATCCATCATTTCGTGAAATTCACGCTCGACTTCAGGGGTCTGCACGAGGGCGATACTGACATCGCCAACTCGATCACGCACTTTTATGACGAGGAGCTTAAATTGCTCTCGTGGATCCTGGATCAGGGGATCGAACAGGGGACGTTCAGGCCGGTAGATCCCGACCGTATGGCGCGATTTATCTCCACCTATCTCGATGGCTGCATGGCGCGATCGGTCATTGTCTCCGACTTCGACCTCGCGGGCGCGATGCGCGATCTGCATCAGTGCGTCCTGGCGCGCGCGGCGGCCAGAGGCGCCGCTCAGACTTGTGCACCCTGTCAAAAGCTCAAGCACGCGTCCCGGCCTGAGCAAACCTAGAAGAAGATCATCTTGAGGGAGATTATGGAGCCATGAACGAGGTAGCGACGGGAGCTCAGATCGAGGCATCAGCCGGAACGTCCGGCCAGGAAACGATGCGGAGCCTGATGGACAAGGGCGTCGAATATTGCATGCCGCTCTACGTCGACGTCCACGGCATCGCCAAGACCAAGACTGTCCCGATCGGCCATTTCGACCGCATGATGCGGGGGTCTGAGCTTTTTACAGGCGCGGCGCTCGATGGGCTCGGACAGGGGCCGCATGATGACGAGCTGGCCGTCCTGCCGGATCCGAAGGCCGTAATGCAGCTGCCCTGGCGGCCAAACGTCGCCGTGATCCCGGGACAGCTTACCTATCATGAGCAGCCTTATCCGATGTGCTCGCGCACGTTGCTGGCGAAGCAGGTCGAACGCGCCGCCAAGATGGGATTGAAGTTCAACCTCGGCATCGAATGCGAGACCTAT
This sequence comes from uncultured Alphaproteobacteria bacterium, assembly GCA_963839245.1. Taxonomy (GTDB): domain Bacteria; phylum Pseudomonadota; class Alphaproteobacteria; order Rhizobiales; family Methyloligellaceae; genus Methyloceanibacter. The sequence continues at coordinate 231,512 of CAWIUJ010000006.1, forward strand.
ATCGTCCGGCTCGATCCGTCCGCGCATAACGGCATCACACCGAACGACCCACGCGACACCATCGCCAAGGCAGCCTACGACGCCACCCTCACGCTACTCAACATGGAGTTCCTAAACGACATCGTCTCGTCGATGAACAAGCTCGGCTGGGAGGTTCACTCCTTCGATCATGAAGACGCCAATGGGCAGTTCGAGTTCGACTTTGCCTATGCCGACGTGATGACCATGGCGGACCGCTTCGTTCTGTGGCGTATGATGATGAAGGAGCTCTCCCGCAAGCATGGCTTTGAAGCGACCATGATGGCCAAGCCCTATGCCGACCGGACGGGATCGGGGGCGCATTTCAACATGTCGCTGGCCGACGTGAAGACAGGCAAGAACATTTCGGGCGATGCCGCCGACAAGCGTGGCTGCGGTCTTTCCAAGCTTGCCTATCAGTTTCTCGGCGGGCTCAAGAAGCACGCCGCCGCGATCGTCGCGGTGAGTTGTCCGACCGTCAATTCATACAAGCGCCTGATCAAGACCGGCTCGATGACGGGTTATACCTGGGCGCCGATCTTCATTTCCTATGGCGGCAACAACCGCACCCACATGTTCCGCGTCCCGATGCTACGGCCACACATCGAGGGAAGCGAGCATGGCGGCGGGCATGTAAATCTCTCAAGCACGCGGTGGGAGTGCCGGGCCGTCGATCCTTCGACAAATCCTTATCTCGCGGCCGCCATGTTCTTGGGGGCAGGGCTCGACGGCATCGAGCAGAATCTCGATCCGGGTGATCCCGAATTGGTCAATATGTATGAGCTGTCCGACCAGGAGCTCGAGGCGAGAGGCATCAGGCAGCTGCCAAAAACCCTATTGGAGGCGATATCGGCCTTTGAGCAGGATGATCTTGGGCATCGCGTGATGGGCGATGAATTGCGCGACGCCTATATTGACCTCAAGAAGTCGGAGTGGTGGTCTTATCACAACTCAATCTCTCAGTGGGAGATCGAGCAGTACCTGACGAAATTCTGAGGTGCAACGTGTTTTGGCGCAAGAAAGATAAGGCCGCCAATGGGGAGGTGAAGATGTTCTTCGCCTCCGACCTCCACGGCTCCAACGTCTGCTTCAAGAAGTTCATCAACAGCGCCAAGTTCTACGGTGCCGATGTGCTCGTCCTCGGCGGCGATCTGACAGGTAAGGCAGTCATTCCGATCGCCGAACAACAGGACGGCACATTTCTTGCCTTCCAACATGGGCAGTCCGTGCAGATCACGGGCAGAAGCGAGCTCGACGACTTCGTCAAGCGGCAAGGCAATATCGGTTTCTATCCCGCGGTGATGTCAGAAGCTGAATATCAGTCCCTAAGGTCGGATGCGGATGCCCAGGCCGCGCTGTTCAAGCGCCTGGTCCTGGAACGGGTGCGTGAATGGGCTGCTATCGCATCGGAAAAGCTCAAGGGCACCGACATCCCCCTTGTGGCCCTTCCGGGCAACGACGACTTCCGCGAGATCGACGAGATCCTGACCCAGGCGGCGCATTTCGATTTTCACGAGATGCAGGTGTGCGAGTTCAAGGGTGGCTATCAGATGCTCTATTGCGGAGGCTCGACGCCGACGCCCTGGGATACCGAGCGCGAATACACGGAAGAGCAGTTCGTTGCCCGGTTCGCCGAGCTCCTCCCCCAGGTCAGCGACATGAGCCGCTGCATCTTCAATGTGCACGTCCCGCCCTTCGGTACCGCGCTCGACGCCTGTCCCAAGCTCGATAAGAACCTGCAGGTCGTCTACGAGATGGGGCTACCCGCGCAAATCCATGCGGGCTGCCAGACCTTGATCGACATCATCAAGGAGCATCAGCCGCTTTTGGGTTTGCACGGGCACATCCACGAAGGGCGTGCCAAGATCAATATCGGCAAGACCATCTGCATCAATCCGGGCAGCGTCTACCCTGAAGGGATACTGCAGGGTGCCATGATCACCCTCCAGCAAGGCCAGGTCACCCAGGCCAATCTGATGCAGGGATAAGGGGAGCATTTTATCGGCGAGACACATAACGACAGATGGAGGGGAGAATGTCCGTCACTGATGTTGGTGGAGACAAACGAATATTTTTACGGAAGGCGTCCGGACTGATCAGGACCGCGGGCCTGGCGGACACCTTCATCTACAATCTCGGCGTCGTCAGCATCGGTCTCGGAGTCGGCTCGATGCTGTATTATGGCCCCGCCTTCTACCCGCAAGGCAATCTCATCTGGGGCTGCGTCATCGCCGGCATCGCGATGGCCATGATTTCTTTCGGCTTTATCACCTGGACGATCACCCTGCCGCGTTCCGGCGGCATCTACGTGTTCGCCTCTCGTATCCTGCCGCCGTCGATCGCGCTCACCATGAGCCTGGTCGAGATCACGGCGTGGCTGTTCTATTGTGCCATCGCCGCCTACTGGATGGTGATCCTGGCGCTCGCCCCGATGTTCGCGGGGCTGAGTCTCCTGACCGGCAACCAGACGTTCCTCACTATCTCGCAGACGATGTTGCAGCCCTGGGCGACATTTTTGATCGGGGCAGCAATATTGATTCTGTCCCAGGTCGTTCTCTCCTACGGAATGCGTTTCTACCTCACCGTCAATAAGTGGGTCTTCATTTTCGCCATGGCCAGCACCGTCTTGCTGATTGTGACGCTCGCTATGGCTACTCGCGAACAGTTCGTCACCAATCTCAACGCGCTTGTCGGTCCCTCGCTCGGTGTACCCGATGCCTATAACGCGATCATCGCCAGCGGCAAGGAGAAGGGGTGGGGAGAAGCCGGTTTCGATCTGTGGCAGACGATCTTGGTTTCCAATTGGCCATTCCTGCCGTTGATCGGTGCGGCCTTCTCCATTGCCATCGGCGGCGAGATTAAGTCCGTCGGAAGGTCGCAGTCCGTGGGCATGCTGGGCGCCGTATTTTGCGCCACACTGGGATTTGTGGTTACCGTCTGGCTGGCCTACAGGGTCTTTGGCTTCGAGTTCCTTGGGACTGCCGTTTTCAACACTCTTAGCGCAAACGGAGGCCTCACTACGCCGACCGATCCGGCCATCGCAATGTTGACCGGCATTCTGACGAAGTCACCTCTGATCACGGTGCTCACGTCGCTCGGTCTCTTCTTGTGGATGTGGATGTGGATACCGGCCATGCATACGTTTGGCGTCCGCGCCATCGTCGCCTGGGCCTTCGACCGGGTAGCTCCCGAGCCGATCGGCAGAATCTCGGAGACCTACCACACGCCGATCGTGGCCATCACCGTGACCACGATCGTGAACCTCATCTTCATGGCGCTGTTCGTGTTCACGCCGTGGTTCTCCAAGATCGTGATCCTCATCGAGGCGGCGGTGCTCGCCTGGTCGGTGGTGCTCGGCGCGGGAATGTTCTTCCCTTATCTCCGTCCGCAGATCTATGAAAAGTCGCCCATCGCCGGCATGACGCTGTTCGGATTGCCGATCATGACGGTGGCTTGCTTCCTCGGGTTCATCGCGGCGCAGTTCTATTTCTGGACGCTGTATTTCGACCCGAACGCGGCAGGACACGATCCGACGCAGGTAATGATCGTCGCCGGCGTGTTCGTCCTGGGCTTCGCGTTCTACTACGTGATGAAGTTCATCAGGCAGTCGCAAGGTGTCGACGTGACGCTGGCATTCAAGGAGATCCCCATAGAATGATCCCGCGTTTTCGCGTCGGGTGGAGCGGGCGGGGCGCCTGAGGCGCTCCGCCCCTCGTCCGAATGGGTGTTTGAGAGGAGATATACGTGAATCAGATGCCGGCAGATCCAGGTCTCAATCTGGAGTTCGTGGACGAGGCACTCAACCTTGTCCGCGATGCGGAGGCCCAGGGTATTCGCCTCCGCATCCTGGGCTCGATCGCCTATCGCCTGCAATGCCCCAACAATCTGCATCTTTTCGAAGACACCAAGCGCGTCCTCACCGACGTGGATTTCGGCGCCGAGAAAAAGCAGAACAAGGCCATACGCCAATTCCTGACCGCGCGCGGATACGTGCCCGATGAAGGGATCTATATGGCGTCGGAAGGGGCGCGCCACGCTTATCTGCACAGGGAGACCGGCCTCAACGTCGACGTGTTCGCCGACGAGCTTTATTTCTGTCATCGCATTCCGTTCAAGAACCGGCTCGATCTGGACAGCCCGACGATCTCCACGACCGACCTCTTGCTCGAAAAGATGCAGATCGTCGAGATCAACTTGAAGGACTTCAAGGACACGGTCGTGCTCATGCTCGAGCACCCGCTCTCGCATCAGCAGGCCGGGCCGAAGGCAATCGATACCGATTATATCGTCGACATGCTGCGCCAGGACTGGGGCTTCTATCATACCTTCACCACCAATTTGAAACGCGTGCCCGAACATTTTGGGCAATTCCCCTCGATCCACGAGGAACAGCACGGCGTGATTCGCGGCCGCATCGAGGAGCTGCTGAGGGTGATCGATGCCGCGCCGAAGACAATCGGCTGGAAGATGCGTGCCAAGGTCGGAACGCGCGCCCGCTGGTATCAGGAAGTCTCGGAGAAGTCGCGCCAGTTCTGAGGTGTTGGGCAATGTCGACGGCGCGCGCCACGGCGCCTCTCAGCCATGAGACCTTTCGCCAGAGACAGAAGACGGCAGCACTCGGCGGTCTGAGCTATAAACCGCTGAACGTCGCTTGGACCGATCTCGGCCAGGGTGCCCCCGTCATCCTGCTGCACGGGATTCCCACGTGGTCGTTTCTCTACAACGAGGTGATCCCGCTGCTCGCGCAGCATAATCGCGTTATCGCGCCCGATTTCCTCGGCCATGGTTATTCCGACCGGCGGGACTTCTTCGACCGCTCGCTGTTGGCGCAGACGGACATGATCATCCGGCTGATGGACCATCTCGGCATCGTACGCGCGCATATAGTCGGCCACGATACGGGTGGCGGGGTCGCTCTGATCATGGCCATTCATCACCCTGAGCGGGTTGCGCGCCTCGTGCTGACGAATGTCGTCGCTTACGATTCCTGGCCGATCGACGATATGATTGCGCTCGGCAATCCGAACTGGCGCTCGAAGTCGCCCAAGGAGGTCGCTGACTTCCTGGCCTCCGGTTTGCCGGATGGCATCTTCAACAAGGACCGGCTGACGCCCGAATTCGAGGCCGGCATCGTCGCGCCCTATAGCGACGAGGAGGGCAAGATCTCGATCATCCGCAATGCAAGCGCGCTCAATACCAACCACACGACCATGCTGGTCGAGAAGCATGGCGAGATCCGGTCGCCGACACTGTGTCTGTGGGGCGTGCACGATCCCTGGCAGACGATTCGCGACGGCGAGAGGCTGTCACGCGAGATCCCCGACGCCCGCCTGGTGCGGGTGGAGAATGCGTCGCATTGGATCCCCCACGATACGCCGGAGATCTTCGCCGAGGAGGTGGGCAGCTTCCTTGCGCGCGGTTAGAGAACGCCGCGCGCCTTGAGCCGCGCCTTGACGGCGCTCCAAGACACAGGCCGAACGCGCCGGACGGACGTCGAGACATGGCGGTTGGAAAGCGTGGGCGCGGACTTTAGGGTGGCGCCCGCCAGGCCCTCAGCTTCAATTGAGGCGCCCTAGGTCGTTGACAGGGCTCGCCGCCCTTTCTATGGTCCGCCCGGCTCCCCTTGAGGCTTGTTGCCTTGCCCCCGGGGGCCTGCTTCTCCTCCATTGTGGTTGGATGCTTCGCATGAAGATCAAGAATTCGCTCAGGGCCTTGCGCAAGCGCCATCGCAACAACCGCGTGGTGCGGCGGCGCGGACGCCTCTACGTCATCAATAAGACCAACCGCCGGTTTAAGGCGCGGCAGGGCTAGGGGCTCCATCGCGGTTGTGGACCGTGGTGGAAGCTTTGACGGCGGCAATGCACCCTTTTAGGGTCTCGCCCATGACCAACAGACGGAACTGGATGAGCGCCTGGCGGACGGTCTTCGTCCTCGGCGTTCTGGTGGCATCCGCATGGCATCCCTGTTCCTTGCGCGCGGCCGAGCCGGGCGACCGTCGTGAAGGCGGCGTCGAGGATAGCGAGAGCCGCGATCTCGATGGCTTGGAGCCGGCGCTCCCCGGCAAGGACGGCACCGGTCAGCCCACTGCGTCAGCGCCAAACAAGGAGGACCGCGAGGATCTCCTCGGCGGCGATGCGCCCCTCGACCCGACCTCGCGCGCTCAGATGCTCAGCGACCTCTACGCCGAGCTTCACTCGGCCCGTGACGCGGCGGCGGCGGAGCCGATCACCGAGGCCATCGAGGAGGCGTGGCGCAATTCCGGCAGCGATACCGTCGACCTGCTCATGAGCCGCGTCGATAGTTTCGTGCTCAGCGCCGATCTCGATGTGGCGCTCGAGGTGCTGGATGCGGTGACCGAGATTGCGCCCGATGACGCAGAGGGCTGGCATCAGCGCGCGATCGTCGGCTTCATGAAGAAGGACTACAACCGCGCGCTGTCCGACCTCAGGCACGCGCTGGCGATCGACCCCAAGAACTACAAGGCGCTCCGCGACCTCGGCGCCGTCCTGCAGCAGACCGGTGACGTGAAGGGCGCGCTCGAGGCCTATCGCAAGGCGCTGGAGGTCAATCCGTTCTTCGAGCAGGCGCGGCGAGCGGCGGACGATCTCGCCCACGAGGTCGAGGGCCGGGATATTTAGCTTAAAGCTACGGGCTCGCTACGCGCGCGCTAAAGCGCGTCCGGGCTGTCATCACCGACAAAGGCGACGCGCAGCATGTTGGTGGCTCCAGGGGTGCCAAGCGGCACGCCGGCGGAGATGATCACCCGCTGCCCGGGCACGGCGAAGCCCTCCTGATAGGCGATGCGGCAGGCCCGCGCGACCATATCGTCGAGGTCCTGCGGGTCGCCCGTCACCACGCAATGCAGCCCCCACACCACCGCAAGCCTGCGGCCCGTTGCCGCGACCGGGGTCAGCGCCAGGATCGGTTGGGGCGGCCGCTCGCGGGCGGCACGCAGACTGGTCGCGCCGGAGGCCGTGTAGCAGACGATGGCCGCGAGGTTGAGCGTCTCGGCCACGGTGCGGGCGGCAGCCGAAATAGCATCGACGCCGGTCGCCTCGGGATCGATGCGCTGGGCGTGAATGATGCGCTCGTAGAGCGGGTCCCGCTCCACCTCGATGGCGACGCGATCCATGGTCGCCACCGCCTCGACCGGATATTTGCCGACCGCCGATTCGGCCGAGAGCATCACTGCGTCGGCCCCGTCGAACACGGCGGTGGCGACGTCGGACACCTCGGCGCGGGTCGGCGCGGGCGCGACAATCATCAATTCCAGCATTTGCGTGGCGACCACCACTGGCTTGCCGGCGTTACGCGCGGCGCGGGTGATCTGTTTCTGCAAGCCGGGAACTTTCTCGACCGGCATCTCGACGCCAAGATCGCCGCGCGCCACCATGATGCCGTCGGCGAGGTCGATGATCTCTTCGAGCTCGGTGACCGCCGAGGGCTTCTCGATCTTCGCCATCACCGCGGCGCGGCCGCGCGTGAGTTTGCGCGCTTCGGCGACGTCGGCGGCGCGCTGCACGAAGGAAAGTGCGACCCAGTCGACGCCGATCGACAGGGCGGCCTCGAGATCCGCGCGGTCCTTATCGGTCATGGCCGCCAAGGGAATGACCGTATCGGGAAGGCTGATGCCCTTGCGGCTAGCAAGCACTCCGCCACTCAGCGCTTCGGCGTCGATCCTGACGTCGCTTGCCTCGACCACTCTGAGCTTGAACTTGCCGTCGTCGAGGAGCAGTGCGTGGCCCGGCTGGACGGCCTGGAAGATCTCCGGATGCGGCAGGTGCACGCGTCCCAAGCCCCCGATCGCCTCGCGGCGGACGAAGCTGACGATGTCTCCTTCGGTCACGCGGATCGCACCGGACTCGAATTTGCCGATGCGGAGCTTCGGTCCTTGCAGATCGATCAGCAGGCCGATCGGCCGCGAGAATTCCACCTCGAGCTTGCGGATAATGGTGTGGGCGTCACGCAAGGCATCGGGCGTCGCGTGGCTCATATTCACGCGGAAAACGTCGGCGCCCGCCTTGAACAGGGCGCGCATCGTCTCGTCGTTGTTTGAGGCAGGACCGAGCGTGGCGACGATCTTAACCCGGCGGTTGCGCCTCATTGACTCTTCGCTTCGCCTTCGGGATCGGTGAGGCGGACGGTCCAGTCCCGTTCCTCGCCGGTATCAACTTCGAAAAATCCGGTGCGCTTGTAGCCGCGCTTGACGCAATCTTTGACGTCGCGGATCGTAAAAGACTTGTCGTCAGTGCACATGAACAAAGCGCCGCCCCACTCGCCCCCTCGGTCGTAGTCGATGGCATGAATATAGTAGAAGCGGGCGATAAGCACGCCCTTGAGCAGCGTCTCGCAGGTATGCGAGGCAACGTTCCACCAGCCTTCGGTGGCCCAGCCCTCGACGTCGCGATAGCCGATGGCGACGCCGACCCGGCTTGCCGTGGTGTTGCAGAGCTTGAGATCGGCGTGTGCGGGCGCCGGCGCCAGGCCGATGACAAACGCCAATGCCAGCAGACAAAAGGCGCTCCGTCCCCAGCGCTGTAGAGGGGCGGGGTGCACCCCGGGCGAGGTCGAGTGGGCCGCGAAATTCACTGTCTCAAAGCCACCGGTCACGAGTTGAGATTTCTGAAAGTTAGCATCGAATTGGTTGCGTTTGTCTGACTAGAGCTATCAATTATAAGGTCATTTTGCGGTCGCGAAAGGCCGCCCCGACCATTCTGGGTAAATGCGTCACAACCTTGACCGGCGCCGGCTTTTCGCTTTCCGTGGAGGGACAGAGTTGAGATACGACTCCCAGCACTCGTGTCAAGGATGATGAGGGGTGAGGCTGTGGAGCCGCGGCTCGATCAATTGCGCCAGGAGCAGATCGAGGGGACGTCCTATCGCCAGATCGAGGGGGATTGGAGCGAAGGCCTGCTCATCCTTTGCGATCATGCCGACAACCGCATTCCGCCACCCTATGGCGAACTCGGCCTCACCCCTGAGGACCTCAACCGGCACATCGCCTTCGACATCGGCGCGGCGGGCGTCGCCGAGCGCTTGGCGGAAATACTCGGAGTGCCGGCGCTGTTGACGCGGTTCTCGCGGCTCTTGATCGACCCCAATCGCGGTGTCGACGATCCGACGCTCGTCATGCAGATTTCCGACGGTCGCATCGTGCCCGGCAATGCCTGTATTGATCAGGCCGAGATCGAGGTGCGCATCCGCCGCTATTACGCGCCCTATCACAGGGCAATCGAAACGGCCATCGACACCGCCATCGCCGCCGGCAGGCCGCCGGTGCTGCTCGCGGTGCACAGCTTCACGCAGGCCTGGAAGAGCGTGCCCCGGCCCTGGCATGTTGGCGTGCTCTGGGACAGGGATCCGAGGTTAGCAGTTCCTCTTCTGAAAGCGCTGCGCGCCCTCCCGGGCGTCACCGTCGGCGAGAATGTGCCCTATAGCGGCCAGCTCCGAGGCGACACGCTCTATCAACACGGCACGGCGCGCGGGCTCGCGCACGCGCTGGTCGAGCTGCGGCAAGATCTGATTCTCGGGCCGGAAGGCCAAGCCGAGTGGGCGGAACATTTGGCGCAAGTTCTGCGCGGGGTGCTCGAGGCCGCGGATCTCGCTCCGCAGCTGCACGCCATTGAGCATTACGGCTCTCATACCGACGCTCCGTGAGGCTTTAGCAATCGCGCGGGTTTGAGGCGGTGGCGAAGCTCGCGTTTGGCTCTGGATAAGCTGGAAAAGATCTCTCCCCACATTGCCTCTGCGCGACACGCCGCTAAGCTTGACGGCAGGTTCATCACAGATTCGAGGTTCGACCGTGCCGTTCCATACATCATCCAAAGACCAGCTTCGTACCATCGTCGCCCGCATCGAGCGGCTCGAGGAGGAGAAGGCCGCGCTCGCCGCCGATCTCCGCGAGGTCTATGCCGAGGCGAAGGGTAACGGCTTCGACGTGAAGGCGCTCAAGACCGTGATCCGCATCCGCAAGCAGGATGAGAACAAGCGGAGGGAGGAGGAGGCAGTGCTCACCACCTATCTCCACGCGCTCGGCATGGCCGAGGCGGAGGCCGCCTGACGCAGGAAACCTGCGCGGGGAGGCCAGCACCGATTTTCAAGCGAATTTAAGAAGGGGTGATGTGCGTAAGGACGCGGGCGGCTCAGCGGCCCGCCTGAGCGAGGCGCGTGGGCTGCGGCGGCTCGAGCTCGGCATAGACGTTGCGAACGGCATGGCCGGTGAAGCTCTGCGCTGCGGCCAAGCCGCGATAGCCCGAATCGGCGCGGAAGGTCGCGGCCAGCGGCCGGTCCATGTCCTCGAACAGATAGGACAGGTTCTTCTGCTCGGGCCGGGTGAGGGTCGCGGCGGCATGGTTATAGGTCACCGAGACGTCGCTCATCAGGCTCGCGATCTCGAAGGGCACGTAGCTCAGCTCGTCGGGATGATCGTCATCGGCCTCGGGGGCGCCGACCACTTCCGCGCTTTGATACAGCGGGAAGTTGCCATCGCGGAGATGCGAATCGGGCCGGGGCAGCTCGCCGCCGGCGCTCGCATAGATAAAGTGCTTACGCGCCGGAAGCGGTGGGACCTGCTCGGCAGGCAGGCTGGCGGCGATCGGCGTCGGCAGAGGCTCCGGCGTATAGGATGCGAGGATCGGCCGCGGTGCCTCGACATCGGGCTCGCCCGCAGGTTCGGCCGTCGGTTTTGGCGTCGCGGCGGCGACCATCGTCGTACCGCGCGTCAAGCCTTTGGCCAGAGCAAGTTTATAATCGCCCGGTGTGATCGGCTTGCCGTCGATCGGCAGATATTTCGACTGTCCGCTGGGGAACAAGGCGGCAAGCTCGAGGCGCGGAAGGCGAGGCCACATGCGCACGCGCCCGGTATCGACATGCACGAAGGGTACGCCCGAGGTGGGGTAGTAGCCGACGCCACCCCATTCCTCGATCAGCGCCGAATTGCGCAAGGTCTTCACCGGAACATCGGGAAATACGATGTCGGCCGCCTTGCCGAGGATGTGCTGGCTGGCCTTGGCCTGGCCGCCGCCGGCGCGCCGCAGCGATTCATTGGTCGTGGCCGAGCGGTAGCCGCAGACGAGGTTGACTGGCACGGTCGAGCCGAGTTGCTGATGCAAGGTCCAGATCAGATCGATCAGCTCGGGATCCATGTCCCGGGACTCGTTGCGGCGCCAGTCGCGCATGAATTCGTTGAGCTGCTTGAGAGCCTCGGGTACATAGTGGCCGTCCTTCTTGAAGGTGACGGTCAAGCTCTCCTTGGTGTGGATATTGAACATCGAGAGGGTACGGCTTTCGCCGGTCGCGCTGGCCCGTTGGGCGGTGGCGGGCCAAAACAAGGCGCTCGCCAGCGTGACGGCTAACCCCGCGCCAAGCATGGCGCGACGTGCAACGATCCCCCGGACAATCATCCCCGCGCTTCGCAGCCTTTCCCTCTAGCCGGCTATCGTCAGCCGGTTTCGGATCGGAACCCCCGTCAGGCTCCAGCCCCAGGACCGGCAGTTTTGGACGCCGCCAGTTAAGGAACAGTATTCGGCTAAATGCGGGAAAAAGAAGGCAGGTCCCTTAATGCTCCCCGCAATCCCCAGGTAGCGTTAAGTTAACCTTAATGGCCGGAAATCGAGGATTTACAGCCTCAGAGCCGCCGCCATGCGGGCGTCGTGGCCATAGACGTCGCCGAACGTCGACACCGACCCGTCGTCGTTCACCCACAGGGTGAAATAGGTGATGTAGACGGGGATCTTCTGGTTGAGCGCGATGTGCTGGTCGTAGCCCGTCTGAATGGCCGAGGCGACGCGCCCCGCGGACCAGCCTTGGTCGTGCTTCAGCAGGGTAAGCGCGAGCTGGTCGGGATTCTGCACGCGCATGCAGCCATGGCTTTCGGCGCGAACGGTCTGCGCGAACAGAACTCTTCTGCGGCGTGTCGTGCATGTAGACGTCGTGCTTGTTGGGGAACACGAATTTGACGTTGCCCAGCACGTTGTCGGGTCCGGGCGGCTGATAGATGTTGAGGCTGCGGATGTCGATGCGGTTCCAGTCGAGTCTGGAAGGATCGACCTCCCGTCCGCCGACATTGACGCGAAGATTGTGACGCTCAAGCACCGCGGTGTTCCAACCGCCGCCGCCGAACCATCCGCCCTCTTCGTTGAGGAACGGCCGGATCTCCTCGGTCTTGATCGAGTTCGGCACGTTCCAGAAGGGATTGAACACGACCTCCTGCATCTCGTTGGAGAAGATCGGCGTCTGCTTGTCGGGCTTGCCCACCACCACCCTGGTGGTGTGGACGATTTTGCCGTCGTCGACGACGCGGAGCATGAACTCCGGCACGTTGACGTTCACGTAGTACGAGCCGAGCTCGTTGGGGAGCCAACGCCAGCGCTCCATATTGAGCAAGATGAGCCTGGTCCTTGCGGGGCTCGCCGCCTGCTGGTGCTGCTGATTGAGCAGCCGCCTCGTCCCGGGGCCCACGGTGCCATCGGCAGCTACGCCATGGGCCTGCTGGAACTGCTTCACGGCCTCCGCCACCGAGGCATCGAATAGCGTCTCTTGCACGGGCGTGCCATCGTCAGCCGTGGAAGGCATTTCGAGCCGCTTGCGGAGCAGCGCTACCTGCTCATTGTCCACGCCGAGCTTCAGCGTGGGCCCATCCGGGATCCTGACCACATTCGTGTCGGCGCTTCCGCCCCTCGCCGCCTTGAGGGCTTGGCGCAAGGCTTCGAACTGCGGCTGATCGGGCTGGAAGCTCCGCAAATAAGCGGCCGGGTCGGAGCGGATGGCGATCGATTCGATCACCTCCAAAGCATTCGGGAGCGCGAGGCTCGGATCGAGATTTTCGGTCAGGCGTGAAGGATCGATGCGGCCGCCGCGCGCGTCGCGCGTATAACCAAGCACCGCGAAGCTGATCTTGATCTCGGCGTCGGCGAGCCAATTGGCGGCGTTGCTGTCGGCGGCGTTGAAGCCGCCAGCCTTTGGCAGCTCGTAATCGGCGGGGCGCAACCCGTATTCGTCCGCCTTGCCGATCTCCTCCATCACCGATTTGGCGTGGTCGGTAAGGCCGTTCTCGTCGACCCAGAGGAGATGATTATCGGGGAGCGAGTAATATTCAACGAGCGCACCTTGCTCGCTCTTCCGCGCCTCGCTGGCGGAGGTGAATTTGGCGGACAAGCGCTCCTGGACGGCGATGCGCACCGCCTCGGAGCGGCCGATCAGGGCCGAAGGCGCATCGGGCTCCGCGGCGCGGGCCGGCAGGCTCAACGGCGCGGCTAAAAACAAGGCTAACGCGATACAAGAAACAGGTCTCATCATGCTCCCTCCAGCCGACCGCATCCACTGATTCGGCAGAATCCGGACCCTAGCTTCCCCCCTCGTAGTTGGCCATACCGCGACGCAACATTGGCGGCCTCCGGTCCCGCTTTTTTGGCTGGTGTGGCTTTCCTGCCGAATGCATTGCCGATGAGCTAGTTAGCTCTCGCTTCCAGTCCAATCTCACGCATCTTGCGGTAGAGCGTCGAGCGGCCGATGCCGAGCCTTTTGGCAATCTCGGTCATGCGGCCCCGGTAGCGGCCGAAGGCGAGCCGGATCATGTCGGCTTCGACCGCCTCGAGCGAGCGGATGTCGCCTTCCTCGCTCAGGGCCGCGATGCCGACCGCGTCGCGGCCGTTGGCGGAAGGAACGTGGATGGTGGCAGGGGCAATCGAGGAGTTGCCCAGCATCACAGGTCCATCGATCCGCGGGGCCAGGTCCCTTGGCGCCGGGGCCGCCGGCACCGTGACGCAATAGCCTTCGACATGCGCCGCGATCTGCGGGAACTCGTTGACGCTAAGCGTGGGCCGATCGGCGAGCACCACGGCACGGAATACGGTGTTCTCGAGCTGGCGGATGTTGCCGGGCCAGCTATAGCGCTGAAGCATGGCGAGGGCTTCCGCCTCGATGCCGTCGATACGCTTGCCTTCTTCCGCAGCGAAGCGGGCGATGAAATGGCGGACGAGTTCGGGCACGTCGTCGAGGCGCTCGCGCAGCGGCGGCACCCAGATGGGGAAGACGTTGATGCGGTAATAGAGGTCCTCGCGGAAGCGGCCCTCCTGCACGAGGCGGATCAGGTTCTGGTTGGTCGCGGAGATCAGGCGGAAATCGACCTTGACCGGGTGCTTGGCGCCGACCGCATTGATCTCGCCCTGTTGCAGCGCGCGCAAGAGCTTCACTTGGGCATCGAGCGGGAGCTCGCTGATCTCGTCCAGGAACAGCGTGCCTTGGTCGGCTTCCGGGAATTTACCGGTGCGCTTCTCCGAGGCTCCGGTGAACGAGCCTTTCTCGTGGCCGAACAGGATGCTCTCGACCAGATTCGCGGGGATGGCGCCGCAATTGACGGTGACGAAGGGCTTGCCGGTCCGGGCGCTTTCGCCCTGAATGGCGCGCGCGATCAACTCCTTGCCGACGCCGCTCTCGCCCTCGATTAGCACGGGGATGGACGAATTGGCGGCCCGGTGCCCAAGCTCGACGACGCGGGTCATCGCCTCGCTGCCGGCAATCAGATCGGCAAAGCCGAGTTCGCCCTTGGCGGTGGCCTTCATGCGGGTCAGCTCGCCCTCAAGTGCTTCGATCTTGAGGGCATTCTTGATCGAAACCTCGAGCCGCTCGGGGTTGACCGGCTTGACCACGAAGTCGACGGCGCCCGCGCGCATGGCGGCGATGGCTGCGTCGATGCTGCCATTGGCCGTCTGGACGATTGCCGGAGGCCGCCTCGGCAAGGATCGCATGGCGGCGAGCACCGCCATGCCGTCGGTGCCGGGCATGATGAGGTCGAGCAGGATGAGGCAGATGTCGCTCGCGGCATCGGCCTTGAGCACCTGAAGCGCTTTTTCACCGCTGTCGGCGCTGGCTACGGTGTAGCCGAACCGCTTGATGGTCTCTTCGAGAATACGACGCTGAGCAGGGTCGTCGTCGACGACCAAGACACGTTTAGGCATGACGCGACACTCGCTACGGTTACTCTAGGGACACGCGATGCGGGGACCTTTCCTTGGCCATGACACGGCCGGAGGAGGTGCTCCTGTGCCAAAATTGTGCAGTGGAAGGGTAAACATCCCCTTTATGGGAGTTCGATTTTGGTGAGGGTCGCACTTGGGCCCTCGTAAATTCGCCTTAAGAGCACGCTACTCCGAGCGACGCACGAAACTTTGAAGAGGACGACCACCGAAGCCGATGCAGCTCAAATCAAGCCAATGGTTGCCCGTTCACGCCGTTGCGGCGTCGCCCCGGGGCAAGACGCAGCGCCCGAAGGATGCCACGCGCGAGAAGCAAGAGCTCGGCAATTTGCCCGAGTGGAACCTCGCGGATCTCTATCCTGGTCCGGATTCGCCTGCACTCAAGGCCGACCTCGAGACCTCCGAGCGCGCCGCGACGGCGATGCAGGAGAGCTACGCCGGCAAGCTTGTCGTGCTCGCCGACGGGGGCAATGGCGGGGAGGCGCTCGCGCGCGCCGTGCGGGAGTACGAGGCCTTGAGCGACCTCATGGGACGCATCGGCTCCTACGCCAGTCTGCGCTATGCCGCCGATACCTCCGACCCCGTGCGGCAGAAATTTTTCGGCGACGTCCAGGAGAAGATCACCGCGATCTACTCCAAGCTCGTGTTCTTTGAGTTGGAGCTGAACCGGATCGAGGACGACGTGCTGGAAGCTGCCATGACCAAGTCGGAGCTTGGGCATTACCGGCCCTGGCTCGAGGATCTGCGGAAAGAGAAGCCCTATCAGCTCGACGACAAGCTCGAGCAGCTGTTTCACGAGAAGGCGGTCACCGGGCGTGGCGCCTGGAACCGGCTGTTCAACGAGACCATGACCTCGCTGCGATTCGAGGTGGACGGCGAGCAGCTCAGTCTGGAGCCGACCCTCAATCGCCTGTTGGATCAGGACGAGGCGAGGCGCCGGAACGCGGCTGAGGCCTTGGCAGCTGTGTTCAAGGACAATGTCCGGCTCTTCACTCTGATCACCAACACCGTCGCCAAGGACAAGGAGATCTCCGACCGCTGGCGCGGCTTTGCCGACGTCGCCGACTCTCGCCATCTCGCCAACCGCGTCGAGCGGGAGGTCGTCGACGCGCTGGTGAACGCCGTGCGGGAAGCCTATCCGCGTCTCTCCCACCGCTATTACGCCCTGAAAGCGAAGTGGCTCGGCATGCCCCGGCTTGCCTATTGGGACCGCAATGCACCGCTGCCCGAGGAGCCCGCGCCGACCATCGGCTGGGACCAGGCGCAAAGCACCGTGCTCGGGGCCTATGGCGATTTCTCGCCGCGCATGGCGTCGATCGCCGGCGAATTCTTCGCCAAGAGCTGGATCGATGCGCCGGTGCGCGAAGGGAAGTCACCCGGCGCCTTTTCCCATCCGACGGTGCCGAGCGCCCACCCCTATATCCTGCTCAACTACCAGGGCAAACCGCGGGACGTGATGACGCTGGCGCATGAGCTTGGCCACGGCGTGCATCAGGTGCTCGCCAATGCGCAGGGGCCGTTGATGGCGCCTACGCCTTTGACCCTCGCGGAGACGGCGAGCGTGTTCGGCGAGATGCTGACGTTCCGCAAGCTGCTCGAGCAGGCGCCGAGCAAACGTGAGCGGAAGGCCATGCTCGCCTCGAAGGTCGAGGACATGATCAACACGGTGGTGCGCCAGATCGCCTTCTACAGCTTCGAGCGCAAGGTGCACACCGAGCGCCGCGAGGGTGAGCTTACGGCGGAGCGCTTAGGCGAGATTTGGCTCGAGGTGCAGCGCGAGAGCCTGGGCCCGGCGATCGACCTGAAGACGGGCTATGAGAATTTCTGGTGCTACATCCCGCACTTCATCCACTCGCCGTTCTACGTCTACGCCTATGCCTTCGGCGATTGCCTGGTGAACTCGCTTTATGCGGTCTACGAGAAGGCCGACAAAGGCTTCGCCGACCGCTATCTCGACATGCTCGCCGCGGGCGGCACCAAGCATCACAAGGAGATGCTCAAGCCCTTCGGGCTCGATGCGTCCGACGCCAATTTCTGGTCGATGGGGCTCAAGGTCATCGAGGGCTTGATCGACGAGCTCGAGGCGATGGATGCAGGACGCTGAAGACTGGGGCGCCTATATCGTTTCGGCCGTCCCGGCTGCCCTCTGGGTCGCGGCGCTCCTTTGCGCTGCCATCGCGATCTGGCAGGCCCCGCGGCCGATCACGTTTCGGCTGATCGTCGACAGGCTGTTGCGCTATCTGTTCGTCTTTCCCTTGGGCGTGCAGGGGCTCTGGGCGTTCTTCAGCCATGTGTTCATATCCGAGGACGCGGCCAACGCCATCGGCTGGGAGCCGAGTCCATTCCAATTTGAGGTCGGGGTCGCCAATCTCGGGCTGGCGCTCGCAAGCTTCTACGCAGCGTTCAAAGGATTCGAGGCGAGGGCGGCGACGGCCATTGCGGCCGCATGCTTTTTGGCGGGAGCCGGCGTCGGACATCTCATGGATATCGCTCAGGGCGACAATCTCACCGCCGGCAATTCCGGGCCGATCCTGTACACAGACTTTCTGACGCCGATCGCTGTTCTCGTTCTCCTCATCGTGTTGCCGCGGCGCTCGGAGCAAATGGTGGCCGAGACCTCCAAATCCTCCCTGGTCGCCCGCATCGAAGACGCGCAAGGAGAAGCGCCGCCGCCGCGCATCGAGGATGAGATCGAAAGGGCGCGGCAGGCGATGCGCGAGGCGCTCACGGCCGGGCCAACAATAGAGGTTCTGCCTCCGGCGGAGCGTCCTCGTCTCGATCGGCCCCGCAAGGCGAAGCGCGTCTTGAGGAAGACCCCGACCGATCTTTAGGGAGGCATGACGCTAGGTGAGCTGCGCCATCCTCAATGGTTAGCGAACACCTCGGTGGTGCCGTCCTTCTTGATGAGTAGCACGTCGTATGGCTCGGTCTCGGCACCCTGCTCCATGCCAGGCGAGCCGACCGGCATGCCGGGCACGGCAAGACCCACAGCGTCCGGGTGCTCTGCCACCAGACGCTTGATGTCGGTTCCGGGCACGTGGCCCTCGATCACATAGCCGTCGATCTTGGCCGTGTGACAGGAGGCGAGCTTGTCGCCGATGCCCGCCTCGCGCTTCAGGCGGGCGAGGGCGCCAGGTTCGGTGGCATTCACCTTGACGGCGAAGCCATTGGCTTCGAGATGCTTGACCCAATTGCCGCAGCATTGGCAGGTCGCCGACTTCCACACCTCGATGGTTGGCATGGCCCCGTCATTTGCCATTGCGGGTACGCCCCATAGCATCGCAAGGGCGAGAAAAAGCAGAGATCGTAAGGTCATGGGCTTGGTCCTGCAGCCACCAGCATGGCCCGGTTAGGGCGCGGCAGCAATTGACGAGTATGTCAACGCGGCCTCTGCCAACCTACGCCTCTGGCAATTTGGCTTAGGCGCCTTACCTTTGAGGCTAGGAGCCCCTGGAAATTGATGCCCTCGGATAAAGAACGCAACCGCCTTACTGCCCGGGTGCAGCGCTATGGACGCGTCGGCGCCAATGTCGGCGGCGTGGCAGCGCGCATCGCCAGCCGCCGCCTGTTCGGGCTCGACCCGGACCGCGATCAGGACGCAGCGGCTCTCGCCGCGGCGCTTGGTGGGTTGAAAGGTCCGATCATGAAGGTGGCGCAGCTGCTCGCCACCATCCCAGAGGCGCTGCCGGCCGAATATGCGGCCGAGCTCGGTCAGCTCCAGAGCCAGGCGCCGCCCATGGGCTGGCCGTTCGTGCGCCGCCGCATGGCGGCGGAGCTCGGTCCGGATTGGGAAAGCAAATTCGCAAGCTTCGAGCACGAAGCGGCGGCATCGGCCTCGCTCGGGCAGGTGCATCGAGCGCGCGCCCATGACGGGCGGGCGCTGGCGGCGAAGCTGCAATATCCCGACATGCAGTCGGCGGTCGAAGCGGATTTGAAGCAGCTCAACATGCTGTTCTCGATCCATCGGCGCATGCGACCGGCGATCGAGACCTCGGAGATGAAGGAGGAGATCGCGGAGCGGCTCAGGGAAGAGCTCGATTATTGCCTCGAGGCAAGCCACATGCGCCTCTACGGCCTGATCTTCGCCGGCGACGCGCTCATTCGCGTGCCGGAGGTCCTGCCGGAGCTTTCGACCAAGCGGCTCCTCACCATGAATTGGCTCGCGGGGCGCCGGCTGCTTGATTACGCGGACCGCCCGCTCGAGGAGCGCAACCAGATCGCCCGCGCCATGTTCCGCGCCTGGTGGTTTCCGTTCAGCCATTACGGCATCATCCATGGCGACCCGCATCTCGGTAATTACACGGTGTTCGAGGACGAGGCGGGAAAGGCCGGCGGCATCAACCTGCTCGATTACGGCTGCATGCGCTCCTTCGCGCCGAAATTCATCCAGGGCGTGGTCGATCTCTATCGCGGCTTGCTTACCGATGACCGCGCGCTGATCGTGCACGCTTATGAGACTTGGGGCTTCGGTGGGCTCTCCAACGAGCTGATCGACATTCTGAACATCTGGGCGAGCTTCATCTACGGGCCGATGCTCGATGACCGCGTCCGCAGCATCGCCGACGAGGTGAGCCCCGGCATGTATGGGCGGCGCGAGGCCTTCAAGGTGCATCAGGGCTTGCGCGATAAGGGGCCGGTCAAGGTGCCGCGGGAGTTCGTCTTCATGGACCGCGCCGCAATCGGGCTTGGCGGGGTTTTCCTGCACCTGAATGCCGAGCTCAACTTCCACCGCCTGTTCGACGACACCATCGCCGACGTCGATCCCGCCGATGTGGCGCGGCGTCAGCTTGAGGCATTCACCGCCGCCGGCGTGCCGCTGCCCGAGGGGGCTAGCTAAAGGATCAACAAGGGGCTCTTGGTTCGAGACGCGGACTTAAGTCCGCTCCTCACCATGAGGGGATGCTCCTCACCCTGAGGAGGCCGCTTCAAGAGCCCGTCTCGAAGGGTGAGGCCCGCAACGGCCGGATTGCCCGGACCGCTGGCTTTGTGGTATCTCGCGGGCAGAACAAGGGCGAAAGAGCATAAGGGGCGTCAAATGCATATCGATCCAGCCGAGGGCCATCCGGCGATGGACTACGCCGAGCATGAGAGAACCTACAAGCTGTTCACCAAGATAACGCTGTACACGATCGTCGGCGTCGCCATTCTCATGGCGCTCTTGGCCATCTTCGTGGTTTGATCGGCTTAGCTTTCCCGCCTTTGGGACGGTTCAGCCAGCCGCCCCACCCATTCGACACGCATCGCGCGCAAGCGCTTGTGAAGGCCGGCGCTCCAGCCAGCCGACGGAGCCACGATGATCACCATTGGCGTGCCCGCCGAAGGCCCCGACGAGTCCCGCATCGGGCTCTCCCCGGAGACCGCGAAGAAGCTTGTCAAGCAGGGCGCCAAGGTGCTGGTCCGCTCGGGGGCGGGCCTCCGTTCCCATTTTTCCGATGAGGAGTACCGGGCCGCAGGCGCCGCCATCGCCGCGAGCGACGCGGACGCGGTGAGCGGCGCCGACATCGTGCTCACGGTGCGGCGCCCATCCCTGGCGCTGGCCAAATCCATGAAGCCTGGCGCCATGCTCATCGCCATGCTTGATCCCTATTCTGACGCCGAGGGCCTGCAAGCGCTCGCCAAGTCCGGCGCGTCGCTCTTCGCCATGGAGCTGATGCCGCGCATCAGCCGCGCGCAGAGCATGGACGTGCTGTCGAGCCAAGCCAATCTCGCGGGCTACAAGGCGGTGGTCGACGCCGCGAGCGCCTTCGAGCGCGCGCTGCCGATGATGATGACGGCGGCTGGCACGGTGCCGGCGGCGCGGGTATTCGTCATGGGCGTGGGCGTCGCCGGCCTTCAGGCCATCGCCACGGCGCGCCGGCTCGGCGCCATCGTCACGGCGACCGACGTGCGCCCCGCAGTCAAGGAGCAGGTGGCGTCGCTCGGCGCCAAATTCATTGCTGTCGAGGATGAAGAGTTCAAGCAAGCCGAGACGGCGGCCGGCTATGCCAAGGAGATGTCCGACGACTACAAGAAAAAGCAGGCGGCGCTCGTGGCCGAGCACGTCAAGACGCAAGACATCGTCATCACCACGGCGCTGATCCCGGGGCGCCCGGCGCCTAAGCTCATCTCCAAGGCCATGATCGAGAGCATGCGGCCCGGCTCGATCATCGTCGATCTCGCGGTGGAGCGCGGCGGCAACGCCGAGCTTGCCAAGGCGGGCGAGGTGGTGATGCACAACGGCGTGCGCATCATGGGTAAGCTCAATCTTCCGGGCGCGGTCCCGGTGAATGCGTCGAGCCTCTACGCCCGCAATCTCCTCGCCTTCGTCGAGCTGATGATCGACAAAACGAGCAAGGAGCTCGCCGTCAATTGGGACGACGACCTCGTCAAAGGCACGCTGATCGCCCGCGGTGGCGCCATCGTCAACGCGATGATCGCCGAGCGCGCGGGCGGTAGCGCGGCCGCTCCGAAGGCGACGAAGCCCAAGGCCAGTAATGGCGGGAAGACCACGGCGAAGAAGAGCGGGGCGTCGAAACGGCCGGCGCCAAGGGGAGAGAAGTCATGAGGCGTAAGACCGCCTGGCTCGCATTTGCCGTTGTCGGCTTGGCCGCCTTGGCTGAGTGCCTGGCGACCGGCGGCGCCTACGCCCAGGTCGCCGCCGCCCCGGAGAACCACGATTTCGTGTTCCGTTTCTCGATCTTCGTGCTCGCGATCTTCGTCGGCTATTACGTGGTGTGGAGCGTCACTCCGGCCCTGCACACGCCGCTGATGTCGGTGACCAACGCCATCTCTTCGGTGATCGTAGTGGGCGCGCTGCTCGCCGTCGCCGTCGAAGCGGCAAATGCCGCGATGTCCGGCGGCTGGACGGCGAAGCTGTTCGGCTTCGCCGCGCTGATCATGGCGAGCGTCAATATCTTCGGCGGCTTCCTCGTCACCCAGCGCATGCTCGCCATGTATCAGAAGAAAAAGAAATGAAGCGCGAGCGAGGTAAGCCATGAACTCCGATTTCGTCGCGCTGCTCTATCTCGCCGCGGGCGTACTCTTCATCCTCGCGCTGCGTGGCCTCTCGTCCCCCGAGACCTCGCGCCAGGGCAATTATCTCGGCATGGCCGGCATGGCCATCGCCGTACTGACCACGCTCGCGGTGGCAAAGCCGGAGACGGCGGTCACCTGGGCGCTGATCATTGCCGGTATCGGCATCGGTG
Organism: uncultured Alphaproteobacteria bacterium; assembly: GCA_963839245.1. GTDB lineage: Bacteria > Pseudomonadota > Alphaproteobacteria > Rhizobiales > Methyloligellaceae > Methyloceanibacter. The sequence continues at coordinate 253,689 of CAWIUJ010000006.1, forward strand.
GCGGCGTTGGCGCGGTCGTCGCGCGCCGCATCCCGATGACGGCGATGCCGGAGCTGGTCGCCGCCTTCCACTCCCTGGTTGGCCTTGCCGCGGTGCTGGTCGCGGCAAGCGCCTTCTACGCGCCGGAGGCGTTCGACATCGGCGTGCCCGGGGCTATTCACACGGCGAGCCTCGTCGAAATGTCGTTGGGCGCCGCCATCGGCGCCGTCACCTTCACCGGCTCGGTGATCGCCTTTCTCAAGCTGTCGGCGCGCATGTCGGGGAAACCGATCCTGCTGCCCGCACGGCACATCATCAATATGGCGCTGGCTCTGGCTCTCGTGCTGTGCATCGTGATGTTCTGCCGCGAGCAGAGCGCGCTCTATTTCTGGGCGATCGTGGTGCTGTCGCTGCTGCTCGGCGTGCTTATGATCGTGCCTATCGGCGGCGCCGACATGCCCGTCGTCATCTCGATGCTGAACTCCTATTCGGGATGGGCGGCCGCCGGCATCGGCTTCACCCTCGGCAATACGGCGCTGATCGTCACCGGCGCGCTGGTCGGCTCCTCGGGCGCCATCCTCTCCTACATCATGTGCAAGGGCATGAACCGCTCCTTCATCAACGTCATCCTCGGCGGCTTCGGCGGCGAGGTGGCGGGACCAGCCGGGGGTGCGGAGCAGAAGCCGGTGAAGCTCGGCTCGGCGGAGGACGCGGCCTTCCTCATGAAGAATGCGAGCAAGGTCATCATCGTGCCGGGTTACGGCATGGCGGTGGCACAAGCCCAGCACGCGCTTCGCGAGATGGCGGACGGGCTGAAGAAGGCGGGCGTGGAGGTCAAATATGCGATCCATCCCGTTGCCGGCCGCATGCCGGGGCATATGAACGTGCTGCTCGCCGAGGCGAACGTGCCCTACGATGAGGTGTTCGAGCTCGAGGACATCAACAGCGAATTCGCGCAAGCCGACGTCGCCTATGTGATCGGCGCCAACGATGTGACCAACCCGGCCGCCGAGGACGACCCGTCCTCGCCGATCTACGGTATGCCGGTGTTGCAGGTATGGAAGGCCGGCACCGTGCTGTTCAACAAGCGGTCGCTGGCGTCGGGCTATGCCGGCATCGACAACCCGCTGTTCTACCGCGACAACACCATGATGGTGCTGGGCGATGCCAAGAAGATGACCGAGGAGATCGCTAAGGCGCTTTAATGCTCGGGGCCTGGCCAATTCCGTCCTTTTCTTGGGCAAAGCCGGGTTGAAACCAGGGATTTTTAAGCAATTTCGCGTAGTCCAGCTTTGGCCGGAAATGGGTCACGCCACGGCCCCATTGACCGTGTCTGTCGCCTCATGCGCGGGGCTCCCCTACGGCATGGGGATCGCACAGTGCCTCGGAACGGAGCGAAAACGATCATGCATGAACTGAGCAAGGACCTGTGCGTTGTGGGGCTCAATGGGACCGAGGCGAAAGCCGAGGTCGCGGGCGCCGTCATCGCCCATGGGTTGCGGCGTCACGCGCGGTCCCTCGGCGTCCTCGTTCGATCCGCCCGTGTAGTTTTCTAACCTGGATTGGGACACGGCGATTTCTCGGCTCATCCCCGGTGAGCCAAGAGAGATGCGTGTCATCACCTTGCTGAACGTCTCGTTCAAGTCCGGTTCAGCTGGGAAGCGCGATACGGGAGCACCGTCTCTCGCAGAAACTTTGGAAAGGTATCGATAGCGTCATGTTGAACCTGCTTTTCGCCCTCGTCGGTGCCTATTCGATCATCTGTGCCGGCGCATGGGTGCTCCACCGCTATTTCATCTATCTGCCCGACAAGAAGCGCTATGCGCCCAAGGACGTCGGCTTGACCGGCGTCAAAGAGATTACCTTCAAGGGCAAAGGCGGGATTACGCTGATCGCCTGGTACCTGCCGGCGCGGCGCGGCAAGCCCACGCTGCTCTATTTCACCGGCAATAGCGGCTCGACGGCCAACCGCGCGCGTAAGATCGAGACGATCGCCGCGAGCGGCTATGGCGTGTTCATGCTCAATTACCGCCGCTATGGCGGCTCGGGCGGCTGGCCTACGGAAGCCAACAATGTCGCCGATGCCGTCGCCGCGCATCACTATCTCGAAGGGGAACTCGGCGTCCCTGCCAAGACTATTGTGGCCTATGGCGAATCCCTCGGCACCGGTGTCGCGACCAGGCTCGCGCTGCAACGCCCCGTGAAGGCCCTGGTGCTCGAAGCGCCGTTCACCTCGGTGGTCGATGTCGGCCGCCAAGTATGGTGGTTCCTACCGCTGCGGTTGATCATGACGGATCAATACCGCACCATCGATCGGATCGGCTCGGTGCGCGTGCCGCTGCTCATCCTGCATGGCGCGCGGGACAGTCTGATCCCGGTGACTCAAGCGCGACAGATCTATGCCGCCGCCAATGAGCCGAAGAACCTCGCCATTCTGCGGCGGGGCGCACACAACGATCTGTTCGACCACGGCGCCTGGGACAAGGTCACGGCGTTTTTCGACACGCCGGAGAAGGTGCGTCAGCCGGCGGTCGCCCGCCAGGTTCAGTTCGAGCCGGTGGCTTTGGCGTCATAGATCTCTGATCTCTGCCCAAGACGGCTCTGCCTCTATGAGGCAGCAGCCGGCTCGGGCCGAGCCCGAGCGCATAATCTCAACTGAAAAACGATGTTGTAAGGAGTGCTGCCTAGCGGGGGCCGCCCGGGCCCGAGGTGCGCGGCCTGGCGACGACGACGCCGCTCTCGCGCTGGGCCTTCTTGCGGGCGAGCTTGCGGGCGCGACGAATGGCTTCGGCCTTCTCGCGGGCGCGCTTCTCCGACGGCTTCTCGTAATAGTTACGGAGCTTCATCTCGCGGAAGATGCCTTCGCGCTGCATTTTCTTCTTCAGCGCCCGAAGGGCCTGATCGACATTGTTATCGCGAACGACGACTTGCACGCGTCTAGATCTCCGATTGGCCGTTGGATTTTAGGATTGGAGCGGGGGCCAAACATGACCCTGACCAGAACTGGCCGGGTCCCGCATCCGGGCTTGCTCTAACAGAAGGCCGGTTGCTTGTCCAGAGCGTGCGGGCCTTATCCTTCGAGACGCGCCCTACGTGCGCTCCTCAGGACGAGGGTCAACGAGGGTCACCTCCTCATTGTGAGGAGCAGGCGAAGCCTGCGTCTCGAACCATGAGGCCAGCTCGCGACGGCTGAACGCGTTGCTCAGCTTTTGGGCAAAAGACGGGTGGTGTGGCCCATCTTGCGCCCGGGCCGCGCTTCCGCCTTGCCATAGAGATGCAAGGCGACGCCGTCCTCGCGCGCGAATTCCCGCCAGCGCTCCACCTCGGCGCCGATCAGATTGGTCATCACCGCGTCGCTGTGACGGGCAGTGTCGCCGAGCGGCCAGCCGGCGATGGCCCGGATGTGGTTCTCGAACTGGCTGACGAGACAGGCGTCGATGGTCCAATGGCCGGAATTGTGTACGCGCGGCGCGATCTCATTGACCAAGAGGCTCGGGTCTTGGCCGGCACGCTCGAACATCTCGACGCAGAGCACGCCGACATGGGCGAGCGCTTCGGCGACTTTGCCCGCGATGTGTCTCGCCTCGAACGCCGTGTCTGCATGGATGCGGGCGGGCACGCGGCTGATGGCGAGGATACCGCTTTGATGCACGTTCTCGATGGGGTCGTAGAATTTCAGCTCGCCGTCCTGACCGCGCACGACCACGACCGACACCTCACGCTCGAAAGCGACGAGCGCCTCGAGCACCGCCGGCTGGCCGCGAAGCTCCTCAAGCGCCGTGGCCGCCTCGGCCTCGTTGCGGATAAGCGCCTGACCCTTGCCGTCATAGCCGAAGCGCCGAGTCTTCAGGATCGCCGGGAGTTCTCACACGCTCGATCGCATCGCCGAGCGATCTGGCATCGTCGACCGCCGCGTATTCGGCAACGCCAATGCCGAGCCCGCGCATGAAGTTCTTCTCGGTCAAGCGGTCTTGGGCGACGGCGAAGGCGTTGGCCGGCGGATGCACCGGCGCCGAGCAGCCGGCAATTTTGAGCGCGCGCGCCGGCACGTTCTCGAACTCGCACGTCACCACGTCGACATGTCCGGCGAAGGCGGCTAGCGCGCTCTCGTCCTCGAAGGAGCCCATCGTGGATGCGGCCGCCACGGCGGAGGCGGGCGCATCGGGCTCGTCGGTATAGATATGGGTCTTTAGCCCGAGTCGCGCCGCTGCAAGGGCCAGCATGCGGCCGAGCTGACCGCCGCCCAGGATGCCGATCGTGCTCCCTGGGGGTAACGGGTTAGGCATGATCCTCCGGGGCTTCGGCTACGCTGTCGGTTTGCGCCGCGCGCCACGCCATGACACGGGCGGCAAGGGCGCTATCGGCGAGTGCCAGAATCTGCGCCGCTAGCAGGCCGGCATTGGTGGCCCCCGCCTCGCCAATGGCGAGCGTCCCCACCGGCACGCCGGCAGGCATCTGGGCGATCGACAACAGGCTGTCGAGACCTTTCAGCGAGCGGCTCTCGATTGGCACGCCGAGCACCGGCAACTCGGTCATGGAGGCCGTCATGCCGGGCAGGTGCGCCGCCCCGCCGGCGCCGGCGATGATCACTTTCAGGCCGCGCTCGCGCGCGCTGGTGGCGTAGTCGTAAAGCCGTTTCGGGGTCCTATGCGCCGAGACGAGGCGGGTCTCGTAGGGCACATGCAGCGCGTCGAGCACGTCGGCCGCGGCTTTGAGCGTCGGCCAGTCCGAGCGGCTGCCCATGATGATGCCGACGCCGGGCTTCTGCTCGCTCATGCCATGCTCTTGAAGGAGGCGCCTAAGTCTTGCGGAAAGCGGGGATTAAAGGGTTGCGCGGGGCTTGGCAAGGCGAGTTCTCGCGGGGCACCCCAGGAGCCCACAGGCATTGAGACCTGAGTTCTAGGCGATGATATCGGGCAGGAGCTGGTCCTCGATGCGCGCGATCTCGTCTTTCAGGGAGAGCTTTTTCTTCTTCAGCCGCTTCAACTGCAGCTGGTCGGCGCGGCCGGACTCCTCCAAGGCGTCGATGGCGCTGTCGAGATCGCGGTGCTCCTGCTTGAGCTTGAGCAAATTCGCCCGGAGCTCGCGAATTTCCTCGCTCTCCATGAGACGTCCCTGCTCCTTCTTCCTCTCGGGAGTCGCGCGAAAGTATCGGGGCGAATCTCAGGCCGCGCAAGGTTCAAGCACAATGCCGCATGGCAGTCGACTTGGGTTGCAGACGAGGTTGGCGCGACCGTCTGCCATTAGACAAAGCACTCCCGATTTGCCAGAATGTTTAGTCGGAGACCAACAAAATCGGAGGTCCAGACATGGCGCTTGACGCACATCTCGAGGAGTTGGCGGAGAGACATCGCGCATTGGATCGGAAGATCGAAGAGGAGATGGGGCGGCCCACGGCCGACGATCTCAAGATCGCGGAGCTGAAGCGTCAAAAATTGCGTCTCAGGGATGAGATAGAGCGGCTCAGACTAGAGCTGAGCCATTAGGGCCGGCCAGGCCCGTCGCCGAGGCGAGAAACCGGAGCAAGCTTAGGCTCGGCTCTCGCCCCGCCCGCGGATGTGGTTTTCTACAGGAGATGTGCGCGCCCAACTGTCCGCGCGCGCCGGTCCTTTACAACCTTGACCAAGGTCAAGGACGGTAGCGCATGGCGCCGCTATTCCTGCGGCGCATCAGGAGAAATAGGAGGGTCGCATTGCCATCGCTCAGGTTGGTGGGATTGGCGCGGGATGCGCTCCTGGGGGGGCTCTTGGGAAGCATCGCGTTTGTCGGCATTGCCGCAACGGACGCCCGCGCTGCGGACAAGAATCTGGCCGATAAGGGCGAAGTGCTGGTGCGGGACAATTGCTCGCGCTGCCATGCCATCGGCAAGGAAGGCAACAGCCCGCATCCCGAAGCACCTCCGTTCCGTACTTTGTCCAGCAGGTACCCGATCGAGGACCTCGCCGAATCGCTGGCGGAGGGCATCGTCTCCGGCCATCCCGACATGCCGATTTTCGTGTTTAGCCCGCACGACGTCGACGCCGTCATCGATTATCTGAAAAGCATCCAGGCTCAGTAGCGTGTCTATCCCGAACGCCGCCGTTTTGGCTTGGCCATGGCGGCAAGGGCAACGGCAATGGCGTGCGCCCGTCTCGCCCACACCGCAAGCTCCTCGGGGTCCTCAAGAACGCGGTCCGGCACCTCCCAATAGGACAAGGCGATCGGCGCGCAGCCCTTGGGGCGAGACGCGAAGGGAGTTTTCCACTCGGCGGCGAAATCGCGGGCCGAGACTGCGTCGGCCTTGAGGTAGAACGTGTCGTTTACGACAATCGCGAACATCACGCCCTCGGCATAGACGCCGGCGCCGCTGAGCATGTTGCGGATGCTCACCGGGCCGAAGTTCGCGAGCAAATCCTCGAGAAATTCCTTGTAGCGGGCGCTGATGGTCATGAACCGAGCCGTTGAATGGTGATGCGCTCGGGCAACTGCCACCGTTTATTGGCGGCGGCAAGCCTGCGGCGGCTTCTATTCTCGCCGCGGGTGCCCATTTTACGCCCATGCTGTTGCCATTTTTGACGTGACAATTAACACCTGCTTCGGTCATTCCTGCCTAAACTTGGAATGAGAGAATCGGGCCTGGCCGCCCACGACGAGGAGGGCCGGAGCGGAGAATTGCCATGAAGAACAAGCTGCTTTTGTCCCTGTGGCTACTGGGCGCCGTGCTCTATACCGGCAGCTCCGTGTTCCTTGCCAATACCCTCTTGGGCGGTGTTGGGGGCCACGCCGATAAGGCCAAACCCACGATACTCGCGGCGGCAGACGCCCAATGCCAAAAGGCGAGCAGCTCCGACGGTGGGGACAAATCAGCCAAGACCGCTTCGGTCCAACCGCAAAAGCCCGAGCCGGCAGAAAACCCCCCTGAAGCTGCGGCGCCAGAGCCATCCCGGCAAGGGCCGTCGTCCGAGAATACGCAAGATGCGGACGCTTCGGCTTCTGATGGCGCGCCGCCGCCCGACGGCGGGCCGCAAGAGGAAGCATCGGTTCCTGACGGCGCCGACGGCGCCGGCCCGGATCAGCCCGAGCGGGACGAGTGGGCCCGCGTGGTGGCCAGCACCGCCGATATGCGGTCCGATCCCTCACGTGACGCCGCATTGATTTATGCCTTGCCGTCCGGCTGGCAAGTGCGCGTGATCTCCCGCAGCAATGGCTGGGTGCAGATCCAGGATGCCAATAGCGGCGCGGCGGGCTGGGTCGAGGCGTCGGCGCTGGCGCCCGTGGCGCCTGGCGAGCAGCAGGGCCAAGGCTATGGCGGCACTCCTCCGCCTTATGGGCCAGGCTATGGACCCCCGCCGCGTTATGCGGGCGAGGGCTACCCGCCAGATCCAACATGGCGCCCGCGCTACGAGCGCCGCGGCCAGTTCGCCGATTTTCTGCGCCGGGCGCTTGGCGGCTACTAGCGCCGCCTCAACCTAACTTCTCGGCTGAAGCGGTCAGGCCGCGGGCGGGGCGATTTCGCTGCGCCGCTCGTCTCTCTCGTGATGATCGTGGTGGCCGGCATCGACGCCATTGCCCGCGTGCCCGTTATCCCCATGCAGGCGGACGTGGCCGTTGGCCGAATGGCCGTTCGTGGAGTGGCCCGCCACGCGCCGCTCATGCTTGACCGCGGCGCGCACCCCCTCGCTCTGGGTGTAGAGGTCCATATGCTCTGCGTCTTCTTCGGCCACCGGCGTGAGCGCGGCATCCATATAAAGCTTGGCGTGCGGATCGGCCTCGATCTTGGCGACGATGCGCTTCAGATGCCGCCAGCGGCGCACCAGCTTCACCGCCTTTCGCGTGGTCTCCTGGACGGCGTTGGCATAGAAGGAGAGCCGCGGCTCGATAGGGAAGGTCGAGCGCCGGTCTTCCCGGTATTTGACGCGGAAGATGCCCCATTGCAGCGGATGCACGCCTTCAATCATCACCGCGCTTGAGAACCACATCAAGATCGGCATTAGCGAGCGGAGATTGATGCCGGTCGCCGCGGCGCGACGCATGATCGTCTCGAGATGATCGTCGGTGTAGAAGATGTCCCAGGCCGAGCGATAGGCGCCCTGCCATTCCTCGCGTGTCATCTTGGGATGCCCGGTGACGACGTGCTCGAGCTCGTATTTATTCATGTCCGGGTCCATCCAGACATTCTTCTCGAACAGCACCTTGTGGTCCTCGGAGCCGGGGAGCGGCGTCAGCACGAAGAACTCGAGCGCGTCGAGCGGCAGCTCCTTCTTGATGATCTCGAGGTCATGGCGGATCGACTCCGGCGTGTCATTCTCGAAGCCGAGGATGTAGCCGGCAAAGGTCATGATGCCGACCCGCTTCCACTCGAGCAGCATCTTGCGGTACTCGGTGATCTTGTTCTGCCGCTTCTTGGCGGCGATCAGATTTGCCGGGTTGATGTTCTCGAGCCCGATGAACACGCGGGTGACGCCGGCGCGGCGCGATTTCTCGATGAAGTTCGGGATCTTGTGGCAGAGCGTGTCGACCTGGATCATGAAGCGGACGTCCATGCCGTCCTCTTCGCGCAGCTTGATGATCCGGTCGTAGATCGCTTCCCAATCTTTGTTGCGGGCGAAATTGTCGTCGGTGATGAAGAAGCGCTTCACGCCTTGCGCCCAATTCATGCGCAGGATCTGCTCGATCGAGTCAGGCGAGCGATAGCGGGATTTCCGCCCCTGCACATTGATGATGGTGCAGAACGAGCATTGGAACGGGCAGCCGCGCCCGGCATCGAAGCTCGTCACGTTGCCGACGGTGCGCTTGACGAAGTCGACGGGCAGGAAGGGCGGGGAGGGAACGTCGCCGATGCCCGGCAGCTCCTTCATGTGATTGTAGAGGGGGCGAAGCTCCCGCTTGGCCGCGTCATGCAGCACCTCGTCGAAGCCCTCCTCGGCTTCGCCGGCGAAAATCGAGACGCCAAGATCCTGCGCGTCCTTGATATCCGTCTGTGTCTCCTTGAGCATGGCGAGGCAGCCGGAGACGTGAAAGCCGCCAATCATCACCTGCACGCCCGCGGCGCGGAGGGGACGGGAGATGTCCAGCGCGCGGGGGAACTCATTCGATTGCACGCCGATCAGCCCGACCATCCCCAAGCCGCCATGGTGGGCGATGCGCTTGGCGATCTCCCGCGGGCGGACGCGGGTATTGGTCTCGTCGATGGCAACGACGTCGATCGGCAGGTCCGGGCCGAGAATGCTGCGCTCCGCCGCGCCTTTGGCCAGGCTGTAGACGGCGGCAAGCGAGTTCGACGGCATGGTCGAGCGGAGCCATTGCACGACGTAGCCGTCGGCGTCGTAATGCGACGGCTTGATGAGGATGAGCTGAAACCGACGGCTCGGTGCTTTGCTCAGCATCCATTAGCCCCTTATGCGACGGTGCCCAAATTTCGGGGTGGCCGAGGCGCGCCGAGCCTCGATATTCGTACTGGAGCGGACGGCCGAGCGAAGCTCGGCGTCAACCCGCGGTGACTGAAGAGACCCCCCGAAACCCGCGCATCCCTGACGCTTCGCGTCCATCGGACCTGCGCTAGCTATAACTCTTGGGACTCAACCACATTCTTGGGGCTCGGTCCAACGGAATAGGTGCAACGCAATATGGGCAAAGCAGGGAAAATCCGCAGGAAACCGGGCGCGGTCTACAACGCCGAGGCGGTTGGTTCAGATCCTCGGCTCTGATCGAAGGCGGCAATGTCCTTGGCCAGGAAGTAATTGAGCATGGTGCGGATGGTGGCGATCACGGCGAGCTTGCCGATATCGTCCCAGGTCGGCGCCACGGCCGTCCGCACTAGGTCGGCGGCGAGGGCAAATTCGAGCGCGAGCAGGATCCAGGTGGCGAATTTGAGCCAGATCTCGCGGCCGCGCGTGGAGTCCGCCTCGCGCTGCCAGATTGCCGCGGCGACAAGCCCAAGCGCCTGCAAAGCGCCAAAGGTGACGACGAGCACAGCGCCGGCCTGAATGAAAAGCGCAACCGTCTCGGCAATCTGCTTGAACTGGTCGTCGACGGTTATGGCTGATCTCCCCCCGGAGGAGAAGATTGGCGCTAGCGCGTCACGGGTGCAAGCCAGAATTGGGGATTACAACTCGCCGGTGAAACAAGGCGCGGCCACGGCCAAAGGACCAGTCAGGGTTTCCGCTGAAACCGCTCGAGATCGACATACTCGTCGAAGAAGCGCGTCTCCGCATAACGCTCAGAGGCATAGGTGACCAAGATGGTTCCGGGCTCGAACTCGCTCAGCAGCAACCACGTCCCCGGTTTCAGATGGACGCCGCCGGTTGCCGGCGTGAGCCGGTGCTCCTCGAGGCCAACACCGGTTCTCGCGGTGATCAGGCAGGAGCCTCGCGCCACCACGAGGAGCTCGTCGCAGGACACGGCATGGCCGGCGCGAGACTTGTCGCTGGGCACGTCGGAGATGATGAAGCTCCGCACCGGCACGAAGGGAAGGCCGCCGCCATCGACCTCGACGACGCGCATGCGTCCCCGCTCGTCGGAGTGCTCCTTCAAAGTCACAAATGTCAGACCCCGGTTGGGCATGAAGCTAATGCTCGTTCCTGTCGCCAAGTGCCTATTTCGGATGCGGTGGGGCTTCTGGCAAGACCCTTTGCCCGTAGTCCCTTAGAGAGGTGAGGCTTGGCGAGTCAAACCTCCTTCGCAGCCTCGCGCAGCTTGAATTTCTGTATCTTGCCGGTCGAGGTCTTGGGCAGCTCGGTGAAGATCACCCGGCGTGGGCTTTTGAAGCGGGCGAGCCTCTGCCGGCAATAGGCGATGATCTCGGCTTCGGTGATCTCGGCTCCCGGCCGCGTCTCGATAAAGGCGCACGGGGTTTCCCCCCATTTGGCGTCGGGCATGGCCACCACCGCGGCGGCAGCCACTGCCGGGTGCTTGTAGAGCACGTCCTCGACCTCGATCGAGGAGATGTTCTCGCCGCCCGAGATGATGATGTCCTTGGAGCGGTCTTTCAGCTGGATGTAGCCGTCCGGATGCATCACGCCGAGATCGCCGGAGTGGAACCAGCCGCCGGCGAAGGCCTCCTCGCTGGCTTGCCGGTTCTTGAGGTATCCCTTCATGACGATGTTGCCCTGGAACATGACCTCGCCGATGGTCTCGCCGTCCGCGGGCACGCTCGTCATGGTCTGGGGGTCCATCACGTCGAGACCCTCCAGCGCCGCGTAGCGCACGCCCTGCCGCGCCCGTTTCGACAGGCGCTCGTCCGGCGGCAGCGCGTCCCATTCGGCATGCCACTCGTTGATGGTCGCGGGTCCATAGGTCTCGGTGAGCCCGTAGAGATGGGTCAGCGCGAAGCCGGCCTCCGCCATGGCGGCCAGCACGGCTTCGGGTGGAGGCGCGGCTGCGTGGTTGAAGGCGACGGTGTGGGAGAAGCTCCGCCGCTCGTCCTCCGTGGCGTTGATCAGGGAGGACATGACGAAGGGCGCGCCGGAGAGATGCGTCACCTTGTGATCGGCGATCGCGTCATACATGGGCTTCGCCCGCACCGCCCGGAGACAGACATGGGTGCCGGCAACCACCGAGAGTGACCAGGGGAAGCACCAGCCGTTGCAATGAAACATCGGCAGCGTCCAGAGATAGACGGGGTGGGCGCCCATGCCGGTGGCGATGGTGTTCGCGTAGCACATCAGCGCCGCGCCGCGGTGATGATAGACCACGCCCTTGGGATTGCCGGTGGTGCCGCTCGTATAGTTGAGCGAGATGGCGTTCCACTCGTCGGCCGGCATCTCCCAGGGGAACTCCGGGTCACCGCCCGCAATGAACTCCTCATAGTCGAGGAGACCCGCGCGTTCCCCTTCGACCCCGCATTCGAGGTCCCGATAGTCGACGACCACCGGCCTCGCCCGCGTCTGCGAAAGCGCCTCCTTGATCACGGCCACGAATTCGGTGTCGGCGATCAGCACCTTGGCGTCAGCGTGGTCGAGCATGAAGGCGATGATGGGCGGGTCGAGCCGCGTGTTGATGGAGTGCAGCACCGCTCCCGTCATGGGCACCCCGTAATGGGCCTCGAGCATGGCGGGCGAGTTGGCGAGCATCACCGACACGGTGTCGCCCACGCCGATGCCGCGGGCGGCGAGCGCCGATGCGAGCCTCCGGGAGCGGGCATAGAATTCCGCATAGCTGTAACGCTGCTTGCCGTGGATGATTGCGGTATGGCTGGGGTGAGCGCCTGCCGCGCGCGGAAGAAAGGTCAGCGGCGTGAGCGGCTGATAGTTGGCGGCATTCTTGCCGAGATCGGTGTCGTAGAGACTCGTCATGACCCGGGCGCGTTTCCTTGTCGCACCCTAGCCATGCTCTAGCCCTTCGATCAATTCCCCTCGTGGCGGAGGGGGAGGGATGGATTAGCCTCGCGAATAATAGGCGAGCGTCGCCGCGAACGCCCCGAACGCGATTAAGATCAAGGCCAGGAACAGAATTTCGCCCATGCTCATGTGCATCTCCCCACTAAATTGGAGGTGCGAGCATTGGCGATTGGGCGTGGGCGCCGCTTTGATCTTGGTCAAAGCCGCGTAGGGGCGACCGGGCGGCAACGGGCCGGAGGGGGGCGCGAGACCCTCTTTAGCCTTGCGGGTCCTTCAGGTCTTTCAGCTTGGCGAACACGGATTCGACGTCCGGAACGTCTTCCTCCTCCTCGGGAGCCGCCATGGCCTCGCGTGCCTGTTGGGCGAGCGCGGTCGCCATCGGCGCCTCGCGCGGCGGAGAAGCCGCGATGCTCTCTTCCGCCGGGATCAAGGTTCTCACCTTGGCGGGTTCGGACGCTTCCACTTCATGCCGCTCACGCGCGAGCTTCGCCGCGGCCTTCTTCACGCCGGCATCGAGGTCGGTCTGCGTGCAGAGGCCGAGCGTCACCGGATCCTGGGCGACGAGGCTCGGCGAATTCCAGTGGGACCGCTCGCGGATCGCGGTGATCGTCGGCTTGGTCGTGCCGACCAGGCGCATGATCTGCGAGTCCTTGAGCTCGGGATGATTTTTCAACAGCCAAAGGATGGCGTTGGGCCGGTCCTGGCGGCGCGACACCGGTGTGTAGCGGGGACCGCGCTTCGTCTTCACCTCCGGCACCTCGACCTTCGGCTCGGCGAGCTTCAACCGGTAAGAGCTGTCGCGCTCGGCCTTGGCGATCTCGTCACGGCTGAGCTGGCCCGAGGAAATGGGGTCCATGCCCTTGATGCCATGGGCGACATCGCCATCGGCGATACCCTTCACTTCGAGCCCGTGCAGACCGCAAAACTCGGCGATCTGCTCGAAGGTGAGCGAGGTGTTGTCGACCAGCCAAACGGCGGTCGCTTTGGGCATCAGCGGGGAACGGTCCATGGGTCTAACCTTAAAGTGATGCGAAGCTCCCGCCCCCTTCCGGCGCGAGAGCCAATGCGATGAACATGAAGGGGAATGCGCCCTATATAGGGTGCGCCGGCTTGGGAAGCAAACGGTTCGGGGAGTATTTCCCTGTCGTCATCGGCGTTTCGGGGCGGCCCTCGCCCTTCGAGACGAACCTTCGGTCCTCCTCAGGATGAGGCTCGGCTCCTCATAGTGAGGAGCCGATGCAAGTCGGTGAGGAGCCGACGTAAGTCCGCGTCGCGAACCACGGCTCTCTATTCCACGACCAGAACGATCTTACCGATATGGTCGGGGTCGTCGATGCGGGCGTGCGCTGCCGCGGCGTCGGTGAGCTTGAAGGTCGAGTCGATCACGGGCTTGAAGCGGCCTTGCGCGATCAAGGGCCAGACGTGCTCCTCGATAGCTTTGGCCATGCGCGCCTTGGCGGCGGCGCCTTGGGCTCTGAGCGTGGAGCCGGTCAGCGTCAGCCGGCGCATCATCACGCGCATCAAATCGATGTCGACCTTGGAGCCCTCGAGGAAGGCGATCTGCACGATCCGGCCGTCGAGGGCCGCGGCGCGCAAATTGCGCTCGATATAGGAACCGCCGACCATGTCGAGGATGACATCGGCGTCGTGACCGCCGGTTTCCTCGTGCACGATGTCGACGAAGTCCTGCTCACGATAGTTGATGGCGCGGGTCGCTCCGAGCACCTCGCAGGCGCGGACCTTGGCCGCGCTTCCCGCGGTCGCCAGCACCTTGGCGCCGAAGAGGTGGGCCAAGGGGATGGCGGTGGTGCCGATGCCGCTCGCCCCGCCATGGACGAGCAGCCATTCGCCGGGCTTGAGGCCGCCGCGCTCGAACACGTTGTGCCACACCGTGAACACCGTCTCGGGCAGCGCGGCCGCTTCGACCAGAGACAATCCTTGTGGCACCGGCAAGGTCGCCGCTTCCGGCGCCACTGAGAACTCCGCATAGCCGCCACCATTGGTGAGCGCGCAGACGGCGTCGCCTTGCTTGAACCGTGTTGTGTCGGGGCCGAGAGCCACCACATGCCCGGCGACCTCGAGGCCGAGAAGGTCAGAGGCGCCTTTCGGCGCGGGGTAGAGGCCCTGACGCTGCAACACGTCGGGACGATTGACGCCGGCGGCCTTGACCTCGATCAGCACCTCGCCGGGGCCCGGCGCGGGCACATCTCGCGTCGACGGCACGAGCACGTCGGGCCCGCCATGGCCTCGCGCCTCGATCGCGGTCATGGTCTTGGGCAGCATCGAATTCCTCCAACTCCTAATAGCGCCCATCCCAATATGACGATGAGGCTGACGGTCCGGCCCTCGGATGCTTACAATGAAGCGGCGGCTTTAGACAGCGCGGAACAAAATGCTAGGATCGGCCATGAACCTCGACGATCTCGAACCCAAAAAGGTCAAGGCCTATGAGCTCGGCCAGGATCTCGCCAAGCTCTCGATCGGTGAGCTTGCCGCGCTGGTCGAGACGCTGAAGGCGGAGATCGCACGGGTCGAGACCACCATGGCGGCCAAGCAATCCTCGAAAAGCGCGGCCGACGAGGCGTTCAAGCGCTGAGGCGCTTCCGCCAACGCCGCCTGACACCATTCCTTTAGGTAAACCGCGCCTTAGCATTAACGCGTTGTTAGAGGTTTTGGCCTAACTTCAACGTCATCCAGTCCTCTGGATGCGAGTGGCCTGTCCACTCTGTTTGACGCCTCCCTGTTGACTTTCTGAGCCGCCGCCTGGCGGCTCTTTTTTTGCCCCAATCCACGGATTAACCTTGGCGAGGCAAAGCGGGTAAACAAGATCGCCGCTTGGCTTAGTATGCCTCCGGGCACGTGTGTACAGGGAGTGGCCGATGGCGGGGAAGGCTTCGAGCGGTGACAATGTCACCGTCTCATTCGGCATGAAATTTGCTCAATCCGACCAGTTCAGAACCGTTTTCCGCGAAGGCATGGCGCTGGTCGAGGCGGCAGCCAATTATCTCGACGGTGACGGACGCAAGGAGGCGCGCAAGCTCAAGCCGCCGCATTCGCTGGGCTACGCCACGGAAAGCATGCGCCTCACAACGCGGCTGATGCAGCTTGCCTCATGGCTCCTGATCCGGCGCGCGGTGAGCGAAGGCGAGCTGACGCTCGACCAGGCGATCGAGGAGCAGCGCAAGATCAAGCTGCCCATAACGGGCGCCGATCAGCCGACCCGAGAGTTCGACGCGCTGCCGCCGCGGCTCCGCGAGCTCATCGAGCAGAGCATCAAGCTGCAGGACCGGGTGGTGCGGCTCGACCAGATGCTAGGTTTCGAGCAGACCCCCGTGGCGGCCAAGAACGATCATCCGCTGAAGAACCAGCTGTCGCGCCTGCGCGCGGCCTTCGGTCCTGACGCCGAGTAGGGCGCGATCACCGAAAAGTCGCGGACTTTTCGGCCGAGATCACGCGTTAGAGCAATCAGCCCTAACGGCCTATTTGATGAAGCCTTCGTATTTCCGCTTGAAGCGGGTCAGCCGGCCGCCGCGGTCGATAAGGTGCTGGCTGCCGCCGGTCCAGGCCGGATGCGTCTTGGAATCGATGTCGAGCCTGATCGTCTCGCCCTCCGCCCCATAGGTCGAATAGGTGACGAACTCGGTGCCGTCGGTCATCACCACCTTGATGGGGTGATAATCGGGGTGAATGTCCTTTTTCATGGCGTTTTGCCTTGGAAATCGCGGTGTTTTGTTGTGAGCGAGTGCGTATAACGGAACTTGAGCGCAGGCACAAGGCTGCGCCGGAAGGGCGCGGGACTTGGACCTTTCCGCGAGCGCGCCGCCCATCTACATTCCCCCCCACGAAAAATCCGCGAAGGACACCTCTAGCTGGTGACAATCAAGCTCAACGGTCGAGACCGGCACCCTCCGCTTCCCGCTTCGACCGGGGAGGAGGCGGAGCGGCAGAGGCGCGCCTCGTTGCGCCCGCTGCTTGCGCTGAAGCCCTATGTGCTGCGCTACAAGGGCATGGTCGCCGCCGCGCTCGTCTCGCTCATCGTTGCGGCTGGCGCCACGCTCGCAGTGCCCTTGGCGGTGCGGCGCATGATCGATGTAGGCTTCACCGGGATCGAGCCCGATCTGGTCGACAAGTATTTCGCCACGCTGCTCGGCGTTGGCTTCATCCTCGCGCTCGCCAGCGCCGCCCGCTTCTATTGCGTGAACTGGCTCGGCGAGCGCGTCGTGGCCGACCTCCGCACCGACGTGTTCAAGCACCTGACGGGATTGAGCCCCGCCTTCTACGAGACGGTGCATTCGGGCGAGGTCATGTCGCGGCTCACCGCCGACACCACGCAGATCAAGGCGGCGGCGAGCACGACCATCAGCCAGGCTTTGCGCAATTTGGTGGTCATGATCGGCGCCGTGGCGATGATGATCGTGACGAGCCCCCGGCTGTCGCTGCTCGTGCTAATCGCCATTCCCCTGATCGTGCTACCGCTCGTCGCTTATGGCCGCTCGGTGCGGGCGCTCTCGCGGCAGGCGCAAGACAGCCTCGCGCACGCTTCGGCCTATGCGAGCGAGAGCCTCGGCCAGGTGAGCGTGCTGCAGGCCTTCACTCATGAGCGCGCGGCGAGCAGCCGCTTCGCCGACGCCGTCGAGCGCGCCTTCTTGGCGGCGAAGGAGCGCACCAAGGCGCGGGCCGGGCTCACGGCGATCGCCATCTTCCTGATCTTCGCAAGCGTCGTCGGCATCCTGTGGTACGGCGCCCAGGACGTGCTGTCGGGCACCATCACCGGCGGCCGGCTCGGACAGTTCGTGCTCTATGCCGTGCTCGCCGCCGCCTCGATGGGCGAGCTCAGCGAGGTGTGGGGCGAGGTGAACCAGGCGGCAGGGGCGGCGGAACGCCTCGGCGAGCTGTTGGCCGTGCAATCGGAGATCAAATCGCCGGCCCGTCCCACGCCGTTGCCGGAGCCGCCGCGGGGCGAGATCGGCTTCCACGATGTCGTGTTCTCCTATCCCTCGCGCCCCGACGTGAGCGCTCTGAACGGCGTGTCGTTTCGGGTGAAGCCCGGCGAGCGGGTGGCGATTGTGGGGCCGTCCGGCGCAGGCAAGACCACGATCTTCGCGCTGCTGCTTCGCTTCTACGATCCCAAGCGAGGCACGGTGACGGTCGACGGCGTTCCGGTGAACGAGGCTAAGCTCGAGGCGCTCCGCTCACGCTTCGCCATCGTGCCGCAGGAGACGGCGCTGTTCGCCGACACGATTGCCGCCAATATCGGCTACGGCGTCGGCGAAGCGAGCCGGAGCGAGATCGAGAAGGCTGCGCGCGCGGCCTTCGCCCATGACTTCATTGTCGCCCTGCCGCAAGGCTACGACACCATGCTCGGCGAGCGCGGCGTCATGCTCTCGGCTGGTCAGCGCCAGCGCATCGCCATCGCCCGGGCGGTGTTGCGCAACGCCCCGATCCTGCTGCTCGACGAAGCCACGAGCGCGCTCGATTCCGAGAGCGAGACCTTGGTGCAGCGCGCGCTCGACAGGGTCATGGAGGGGCGCACCACGCTGGTGATCGCCCATCGCCTGGCCACGGTGACGCGCGCGGACCGCATCCTCGTGCTCGATCAGGGCCGCTTGGTGGAGGAGGGGACGCATCAGAGCCTGCTCGGCAATGGCGGCATTTATGCAAGGCTCGCCGAGCTGCAATTCGCCACCGACGCGGCCTGATCTTGGCTAGTCCTGCTGTTGTGTTAGCCGCGCCGCGAGACCGCTGAGCAGGGGATCGTACACGCCGGCATCCTGCAAATGGCGGAGCGTCTTCAGCACATATTCGACATTGCCGCCGGCCTGACCCTTACCGTCGCGGACGATGCGGACTTGCTCATCGAGGGAGAGGCCGCCCGCATATTGGGCGTGGTTGCGGTCGACCAGATAGGTAAGCGCCCGCACGCCGCGGTCCGATCCATCGAGGAGACGCACCGGCCGTACCGCCTCGCGATAGACGTCGGTCACCTGCTCGCGCTCGCGCAAATAGGCGATGGTGTCTTGCTCGGCGCCGGCGCTCACGGCGAAGGCGACGCCGCGGCAGGCGCCGCCGCGATCGAGCCCCAGCACAAGCCCCGGCTGCGCGTGGGTACCGCGATGGACGACGGAATAGACGCAGAAGGCGCGGTGGGCGCCTTTGAGCAGCGCCGGAACTGCTTCGGTGTAGGGGAAGCCCGGCCGCCACATCAGCGAGCCGTAACCAAACACCCAAAGCTCAGCCATTGTGATTCCCAGGGAGATAATCCACCGCGTAGGCTCGCTTAGTCCTCGTGGCCGTGTGGGCGGCCGAAATCGGCCGCTTGCGTGTCCTGCCCGGCCTCGATGATGCCGCGGCGAATGGCGCGGGTGCGGGTGAACAGCTCGAGCAGAGCCTCGCCGTCGTCCCAGCGAATCATGCGCTGCAACGCCGCCAGATCCTCGGAGAAGCGGCCGAGCATCTCGAGCACCGCCTCCTTGTTGTTGAGAAACACGTCGCGCCACATCACCGGATCGGAGGAGGCGATACGGGTGAAGTCGCGGAAGCCACCGGCGGAGAATTTGATCACTTCGGACTGCGTCACCTCCTCGACATCGGCGGCAGTGCCGACGATGTTGAAGGCAATCAGGTGCGGGATGTGGCTGGTGATGGCGAGAACGATGTCGTGATGCTCGGGCGCCATGGTCTCGACCTGCGAGCCAAGCGCGCGCCACAGACTTGCGACCTTCTCGACCGCTGCCTCGGTGCTCCTCTCGCAAGGCGTGAGAATGCACCAGCGGCCCTCGAACAGCTCGGCGAAGCCCGCATCGGGGCCGGAATGCTCGGTGCCGGCGATCGGGTGTCCGGGGACGAAGGCCACGCCTGCCGGCAGCTTAGGCACCACCTGGCGGATCACCGCGGCCTTCACCGAGCCAACCTCGGTGAGAATCGCGCCTTCCTTGAGATGCGGGGCAAACGCAGCCACGGCTTCAGCCGTCGCGCCCACCGGCACGGCGATGAGAACGAGCCCGGCGCCGGCCACGGCATTGCCTGCCGTGTCGGCGATCTCGTCGCAAAGCCCTATCTCCCTCGCACGCGCCCGCACCTCCGGCGACAGGTCGTAGCCCTTGACCTTGTGGGCGAGCCCGCGGGCTTTGACCCCGCGGGCGACAGAAGAGCCGATCAGCCCAAGACCGATGATGGCGATGGTGTCGAATAGGGGCTCAGTCATGGGTCGTTGGCGCCCATGAAGGCTTTCAGCGCGGCGAGCACGGCGAGATTGTCGTCCTCGCTGCCGATGGTCATCCGCAGCGCGTCCGGAAAGCCGTACTCCTCCACCCGACGCAAGATGATCCGTCGCGAATGGAGGAATTTGTCGGCTTCGACAGCCGAGTGGCCGTTGCCACGCGGAAAGTGGACCAAAAGGAAATTCGCCGCGCTCGGCGTGACGGTCAGGCCAAGCGCGGCGAGAGCCTCGGCCATGCGGCCGCGCCAGATCTCGTTGTGCTCCGTAGCCCGCGCTACCGTCGCCCGGTCCTCGAGAGCGGCGACGCCGGCGGCGATTGCCGGGCCCGACACATTGAACGGCCCCCTGACGCGGTTCAGCGCGTCGGCGATCTCCTCCGGGCAATAGGCCCAGCCGATGCGGAGCGCAGCCAAGCCATAGATCTTGGAGAAGGTGCGCGTCATCACCGTGTTGTGGGTGGTGGCGACGAGCTCGATGCCTGACTCATAGTCGTTGGCGCGCACATACTCAGCATAGGCGGCGTCGAGCACGAGCAACACCGCCTCGGGCAGGCCGGCGCGCAAGCGCTTTACCTCGTCGAAGCTGAGATAGGTCCCGGTCGGATTGTTGGGATTGGCGAGGAAGACCATCCGCGTCTGAGGCGTCACGCGGGCGACGATGGCATCCACGTCGGCGGTCAGCGCCATCTCCGGCGCCACGACCGGGGTCGCGCCCCGCCCGAGAATGGCGATCCGGTAAACGAGGAAGCCGTGCTCGGAGTAGATCGCCTCGTCGCCCGGACCGAGATAAGCGGAAGCGAGCATGGTCAGGAGCTCGTCGGAGCCCGCGCCGCAGACGATGCGGGCGGGATCGAGTCCATAGAGCTTACCGATCGCCTCGCGCAGCATCCTCGCCGACCCATCCGGGTAGCGCGACAAATAGGGAGCGGCCGCAAGATAGGCTTCGACGG
The DNA here is from genome assembly GCA_963839245.1 of uncultured Alphaproteobacteria bacterium. GTDB lineage: Bacteria > Pseudomonadota > Alphaproteobacteria > Rhizobiales > Methyloligellaceae > Methyloceanibacter. The sequence continues at coordinate 274,153 of CAWIUJ010000006.1, forward strand.
CGCGCGGGGAGGGGCCAAAAGGCGTCTCGTTGGAGGAAAGCTTGATCACGGACTCGGCCCCATCGAGCGCGCTCCTGCCCGGCACATAGGGCGCAATATCGAGAATGCCTTGCCGTGGGCGCAAAGCCCGCTTCGCCGTCATGTCAGCCGCTCCTGGTTCAGCAAGGGCGAAGCCCTATCGTCCGCGCTCCACGCGGGGTCTTGGCTTCCGCCTTCTCGCGGGGCCTCTCATAGGGCCTTTTCTTGACCCAAAGCAAAGAAAACGTTGACTTTCGACAACAAGCTCCTAGCTAACGCCGGACTTACTGTTTGGAACTATTTTGGCCTCATGTTTTGCCACGCGGCAGCCGAGATCAGAGAGTAGCTGACGAGCAATGAGCAAAGCGCCGGCATCTCAGACCTTCTTGGACCATTCTGTGCGGTTGGCCCAGGTCGCCAATCCGCAGAGCGAGATCGTGCATTTTGGCGCCGACCAAGCCCTGCCGCTTGATTGCGGCGATAAGCTTGGGCCTTTCTCCATCGCCTATCAGACCTACGGCACCCTCAACGAGGACAAGTCGAACCTCGTGCTTGTCTGTCACGCGCTGACCGGCGATCAGCACGTCGCCAACGTCCATCCCGTCACCGGCAAGCCCGGCTGGTGGCAAATCATGGTCGGCCCCGGCAAGCCGATCGACACCGACCGCTATTTCGTGCTCTGCCCGAACGTGATCGGCGGTTGCATGGGCTCGACCGGACCGAGCTCGATCAATCCCGCGACCGGCAAGGCTTACGGGCCCGATTTTCCCGTCATCACCATCGCCGACATGGTGCGGGCACAGGCGCAGTTGCTCGATCATCTCGGCATCCCGGACGTGCTCTGTGTGCTTGGCGGCTCGATGGGCGGCATGCAGGTGCTGGAATGGGCGTCGACCTATAAGGATCGCGTGTTCTCGGCGGTGCCGATCGCCTGCGCGGCGCGGCATTCCTCGCAGAACATCGCCTTTCACGAGGTCGGGCGCCAAGCCGTGATGGCCGATCCGGACTGGTGCCAGGGACGCTATCTCGAGGAAGGCAAGAGCCCCCGCAAGGGGCTCGCCGTGGCCCGCATGGCCGCGCATATCACCTATCTGTCCGACGATGCGCTGCACACCAAGTTCGGCCGCAACTTGCAGGACCGCGAGAAGGTCACTTTCGGCTTCGACGCGGATTTCCAGGTCGAGAGCTATCTCCGCCATCAGGGCTTGAGCTTCGTCGACCGGTTCGATGCGAACTCCTATCTCTACATCACCCGCGCCATGGACTATTTCGATCTCGCCGCTGACCATGGAGATGTGCTCGCCAACGCCTTCCAGGGTACGCGCACCCGCTTTTGCCTCGTCTCATTCACCAGCGATTGGCTGTTTCCCACCGAGGAGAGCAGGGAGATCGTGCATGCGCTGAACGCGGTGGCGGCCAACGTCAGCTTCGTCGAGCTCAAGACCGAAGGCGGCCACGATTCCTTCTTGCTGAACGAGCCGGAGCTGTTCGACACGATCCGCGGGTTCTTGGGCGCGGCGGCGCGTCATCGCGGTCTCGCCGAGGCGGACAGGAGGCTGCCGTGAACATCACCGTTCCGCCTCATGCCGTGCGGCCGACCGACACCGCGCGCGTCGACCTCTTGTTCATCGCCGATCTGGTCAAGCCCGGCGCGCGGGTGCTCGATATCGGCTGCGGCGACGGCACGCTGTTGCGCATCCTCGCCGCAAGGCGCGGCGTCGACGGTAGGGGCATCGAGCTGAGCCAGGCGGGTGTGAATTCCTGCGTGGCGCAAGGGCTCGCCGTGATCCAGGGCGACGCCGACACCGACCTCGCCTACTACCCCGACCTTGCCTTCGACTACGCCATCCTCAGCCAGACCATCCAGGCGACCTACTCGCCGCGCCACGTGCTGGAGCAGCTGCTGCGCATCGGCAAGCACGCCGTGGTGTCCTTTCCCAATTTCGGGCATTGGCGGGTGCGCGCGCAACTCCTGTTCGGCGGCAAGATGCCAAAGACCGACAATCTGCCCAACCGCTGGTACGACACGCCCAACATCCATTTGTGCACCATCAAGGACTTCGTCGATTTGTGCGACGATATCGGCGCGAAGATCGAGCGCGCCGTGGCGCTCAACGCCTATGGCACCAAGCTCGGCGTGGCCATGCCGCTGTTCATGCAGAATCTGTTCGGCGAGCAGGCGGTGTTTCTGCTGTCGCGGTAGGGCCACGCATCACACAGACTCCATACCTCCCGCTTGTGGGGAGGTCGGCTTGCGCAACAAGCCGGGTGGGGGGATTGGACTCCTCAGCGCGATGCTCACCCCACCCGGTCGTCGGCGCTCGCGCCGTCGACCACCCTCCCCATCAAGGGGAGTGATTGAGCAAGGTGCGGCGTCACACCGGCCGGCATCGGTACCACGCGCCGGCGGAACCTGCGGCTCTCCTTGACCGGCACCACGGCATAGATCTGCTTGCTCGCCTCGACCATGATCACCCCGGAGAAGGCCGGCCACAGTACGAGCCCCAGCCGCTCCCAGAACACCGGCCATTTGAGCAGGATGCGCCAGCTGAACGGCGGCATGTACAGCGCGTATTGCCATTCCTCCGGCGAGAACATGGCCTCCTTGAGGAGCTTGGCGAGCTGCGAGCGGCTGTATGGGCGCCCGTGGCCGAAGGGTGTGGTGTCGACCCGCGCCCACAGCCCGCGCCGGTTCGGCACGATAAGTAGCACCCGGCCGTTCGGCGCCAACACCCGCCACACCTCGCGCAACAGGGCGTGCGACCGTTCCGACCATTCCAGCACGTGCACGAGCAGGATGCGGTCGGCGCTTTCGTCCGCCAGCGGCAGATCGGTCTCGTCGACGAGCACGCTCGATCCCTTGCCGGACTGCGGCCAGGCAATGACGCCGAGCTCGGCCGGCATCAGGGCGCTGAGGACGGAGGCTTCGGCGCGAAAGGCGCCAAGATAGGGGGTCGCGAAGCCGAGCCCGAAAAGGCTCTGGCCTTGTAGGCTGCTCCAGCCCGCCCTAACTCTCGCCCCCAGGAGCCGGCGCACCACGAGCCCGAGAGGGGACGTGTAGAATTCCTTCAGGTCGAGGGCGTCGAGATGCAGCATGGATGAATTGTCACGCTTGCGCGTTTAGAGATCGTTCTCAAGTCCCTATGGCTTCGATTCAATCCGGGTCGCGGCAGTGCTAGGGTTCGGCGGCGGCAGGCTTAAGGAATTGCGATGGCGAAGCGAGAGATCTACCAGTTCCCGACGCGCAGTGACAATTATGGTGTGCTCATCCATGACCCGGAGACGAAGGCCACGGCCTCGATCGACGCTCCGGACGCCGAGCAGATCCTGGCCGCGCTGCACGAGCAAGACTGGGTGCTGACCGACATCCTCATCACCCACCACCATCACGATCATACCGCCGGCAACGAACTCCTGAAGCGGATGACCGACTGCACCATCACCGGCCCGGCCCGCGAGGCGCGGAGCATTCCCGGTATCGACGTCGAGGTCAGGGATGGCGACACCGTCGCGGTGGGAAGCGCGAAAGGGCTGGTGATCGAAACCCCGGGCCATACCAAGGGCCATGTCAGCTATTACTTCCCGAAGGACGGCGTCGTGTTCGTCGGCGACACGCTGTTCTCGGTCGGCTGCGGCAAGCTGCTCGAAGGCGACGCCAAGACGATGTGGCATTCGCTGCAGAAGCTGATGGCGTTGCCGCCCGAGACGAAACTTTATTGCGGGCACGAATATACCCGCGCCAATGCCAAGTTCGCGCTCACCGTCGAGCCCGGCAACGAGGCCCTTCAGGCCCGCGCGACGGAAGTCGACGCGCTCGCCGAGCTTGGAGAGCCGGCCCTGCCGACCACCATCGCGCAAGAGCTTGCCACCAATCCCTTCCTCCGTCCGTCAAGCCCCGAGATCCAGCAGCGTCTCGGCATGGAGGGGCGGGAGCTTTGGGAGATCTACGGCGAGACGCGGAAGCGCAAGGATAGGTACTGAATCATGGCGGCTCCCTTAACCGCGGATGAGGTGATTTCCCATTTGAAGCTCGGTCCGCATCCGGAGGGCGGCTATTTCCGGGAGACCTTCCGGGACGAACCCGGTCACAAAGGCCGCTCGCACTCGACTGCCATCCTGTACCTGCTCAGGGCCGGTGAAGTGTCGCGCTGGCATCGCGTCGACGCCGTCGAGATGTGGCACTGGTATGGCGGCGCGCCGCTGCTGCTCGAGGTCAAGGACGGCGAAACGCGCCACGACTATCGTCTCGGGCCCGACTGGCTCCAAGGCGAGCACCCGCACGCACTGGTGCCAGCCGGCGCCTGGCAGATCGCCCGCAGCCTCGGCGCCTGGACGCTGACCGGCTGCACCGTGGCGCCGGGCTTCGACTTCGCCGGCTTCGAGCTCGCGCCTGACGGCTTCGAGCTCTAGACCCTCGTCTCAATCCATGAACTGGCCGCCATTGATGGTGAGGGTCGAGCCGGTGATCCAGCCTGCCTCGTCGGCGGCAAGAAACACCACGCAGCGGCCGACCTCATCGGCCTCTCCCAAGCGTCCGACCGGGATCTGCCCGACAATGGCCTTCATCACGTCCTCGGACACGCCGGCCAGCAGGTCGGTTTTGACGTAGCCGGGGGCGATGGCGTTCACGGTGATTCCTTTCCGCGCACTTTCGAGCGCGAGGGCGCGGGTGAAGCCGATCACGCCGGACTTGGCCGCGCAATAATTGGTCAAGCCGAGCTGACCCTTCTGGCCATTGATCGAGGAGATATTGATCACCCGGCCGAAATTCCGCTCGCGCATGCCGTTGATCACCGGCCGCGTCATGTTGAAGAGCGAGTCGAGATTAGTGCGGATCACTTCCGACCATTGCTCGTGGCTCATCTTCTGCAGCATGGCGTCGCGCGAGATGCCGGCATTGTTGACCAGCACCTCGACCGGACCGACCTCGTTCTCGACAGCCACCACGCCCTGCTCGCAGGCGACGTAGTCGGTGACGTCCCATTTGAAGACCGGGATCTTGGTCTCTTTCTTGAAGGCGTTGGCGGCGTCGTCATTGCCGTGATAATTGGCAGCGACGTTATAGCCCGCCTTCATCAATGCCTTGCTGACGGCGGCGCCGATGCCGCGCGTTCCACCCGTGACCAGAGCCACTTTCCCCATTTGCGTTCTCTCCCCTTTAGGCGCTCTTGCGGCGCTTGCCTGTCAAACCAAGCGGGCCTTGCGACTGGCATCCACCGGCGCGAGGCTTTGTCGTTCCAAATTCGCTCTAGTCGCGCTCGACGCACATGGCGATGCCCATGCCGCCGCCGATACAGAGCGTGGCGAGACCTTTCTTGGCATCGCGCTTCTGCATCTCATGCAACAGGGTGATGAGCACGCGCGCGCCTGACGCCCCGATCGGATGACCGATGGCGATGGCGCCACCATTGACGTTGACCTTGCTCGTGTCCCAGCCCAGGTCCTTGTTCACCGCGCAAGCCTGCGCCGCGAAGGCCTCATTGGCCTCGACCAAATCGAGGTCGCTCGCCGACCAACCCGCTTTTTCGAGCGCCTTACGCGACGCGGGGATCGGGCCCGAGCCCATGACTTTCGGATCGACGCCGGCCGTCGCCCATGATGCGATCCGAGCGATCGGCTTGAGCTTGCGCTTCTTGGCTTCCTTCGCGGTCATCAGCACCACCGCCGCGGCGCCGTCATTGATGCCGGAGGCATTGGCGGCGGTAACGGTGCCTTCCTTGTCGAAAGCAGGTCGGAGCTTGGCCGCGTCCTCGACCTTGGCGCCCTCGCGGATGTACTCGTCCTCGCTGACCACGGTGTCGCCTTTGCGCGTCTTGATGGTGACGGGCACGATCTCGTCCTTGAACTTGCCCGCCTTCTTCGCGACTTCCGCCTTGTTCTGCGAAGCGGTGGCGAATTTGTCCTGCTCCTCTCGCGTGATCTGCCATTGCCGCGCCACGTTTTCGGCCGTGGTGCCCATGTGATAGCCGTTGAAGGCGTCCCACAGACCGTCCTTGATCATGGTGTCGACGAGTTCGAGATTGCCCATCTTGGTGCCATTGCGCAGATGCGCGGCGTGGACGGACTGGCTCATGCTCTCCTGACCGCCCGCAACCACGATCTCCGCGTCGCCGGCGGCGATCTGCTGCGCGCCCACGGCGATCGCCCGTAAGCCCGAGCCACACACCTGGTTCACGCCCCAAGCGGTTGCCTCGACCGGAACGCCCGCGCCGATCGCCGCTTGCCGGGCCGGGTTCTGCCCTTGTGCCGCCGTCAACACTTGACCCATGATAACCTCGTCGACATCGGCCGCTTCGACGCCGGCGCGCTCGAGAGCGGCGCGTATGGCGACCTCGCCAAGCTTGTGTGCCGGCATGCTCGACAGCGAGCCGTTGAAGGAGCCGACGGGCGTCCGCGCCGCGCCGACGATGACAATCTCTTCGTCTTTCATACCAATCTCCACTTCCCCAGGGGAACCAAGGTCATACTCTAGCGATTCTCCGTATGGAAGCCCACGTTTCCGGCCCCTTAAGGGTAAGCCAAAGCCTCTGGTGCTGCGCACAAAGAACGTGCTAGTGATTTCGCAGTTGCGGCATGGAGTCCCTTGGCCAAGCAGCCGGGCACTCAAGGAGTGTAAAGACACGTGGCACGGGACACCGACCAGGAGAGCCGGCCGGTCATTATCAAGAAATACGCCAACCGCAGGCTCTATAACACCGATACCAGCACCTATGTGACGCTCGAGGACCTTGCCGAAATGGTGCGGTCCGAAAGGGACTTCGTGGTCTATGACGCCAAGACGGGCGAAGACCTCACCCATGCAGTGCTGACCCAGATCATCGTCGAGCAGGAAAGCCGCGGCACGAACCTTCTTCCCATCCGGTTCTTGCGCCAGCTTATCCGCTTCTATGGCGACAGCATGCAAAGGCTGGTGCCGAGCTATCTCGAATTCAGCCTCGACTCGCTCACCCGTCAGCAGGACCAGTACCGCCGCCGCTTCGCTCATACCTTCGGCACCGCGGCGTTTGATGCGGTGCAGGAGCAGGTGCGCAAGAATTTCGCCACCTTCGAGCGGGCGCTCGGCCTGTTCAGCCCATTCGCCGGGGTGGATGGTGGGGAGGCCAAGAATGACCATGACCATGCGGCGGTTCCCGGCGAGCGGACCGAGTCATTGCCGCCGAGCAGCGATGACGAGATCGCCAATCTGAAGGCCGAGCTGTCGGCCATGCAGGAGCGGCTCGAGCAGCTCTCTCGCCGCTAAGGCTTGAGCGCCAGGCTTAGTTATCACCGCCGACGGTGTAGTCGCGGCGTGCGGCGCGGATGGTCACCGAGAAACCGGCAATGACGTCGATCAGGCTGGTCAGCATGATCAGGAAGAACAGCGACGTCGCCGCGGGCGGCCAGATCAAAAACAAGATCAGGCAGACCACGAAGACGATCATGGACAGCGCATGGTCCACGACCGAATTGCCGCCGGTGCGCGTCGATTTGAGGATTTCGAAGAACAGCACGAAGAGGGCGACGGCGAGCGCCATGTCGCCCAAGGTGATCGTCCACATGCCGCCCGACGGCATGGCGACGGTGAAGCGGGTCAGGGCGAAGTCGGCGCCGCCGGAGGCGAAGGCGACATAGGCGATCACGACAAAGGCGAGCAGGGGAACCGCCGAGAGCCAGCTATGCCGCCGATAGCGGCGCACGCCTCTCTCCTCCGGCTCGACGATCGCCATGATGGTCTTTGCCCTTCAGCTCCCGAACCAGGTCCGACGCAATCGAGGGGCGTTTACGCCTCTTCCTTGACGGCGAGCACCTGATGGCCCCGATACCGGCCCGATTTCGGATCGATATGGTGCGGCCGGCGAAGCTCGCCCGACTCCTTGTCCTCGACGTAAGCGGGAGCTGCCAGCGAATCGTGCGAGCGGCGATTACCGCGCTTCATGCGTGAGGTTTTTCTTTTCGGAACAGCCATGGTCTAACCTTTGAGATGATCGCGAGGGCATCGCGGCGTTTTATCGTGCCCGCCCTTATAGGGGCTAAGTCCCGCGCTGGCCAGAGGCCCGATCGGTGGTTTTGCCTTGCACATCAGGGCAGGGCGCAGGTGGAGCGCGGGGCGAGTATCGGCATCCTTCGCTCGACCGCTCGGGCGATCCTTACCATTCTTGGACTGGGCTTGCTGGGATTGCGTACGCGCGGGTTGGGCAGCGTCGCCGCGAGCAGCAGCGCCTCTGACCGGGTGAGATCCGCCGCGCTTTTGTGGAAATAATGCTGGCTTGCGGCTTCCGCCCCGAAAACGCCGGGGCCCCATTGAGCGATGTTGAGATAGACCTCCATCACCCGCTGCTTCGGCCAGAACGCCGACAGGAGATAAGCGAGCGGCACTTCGAGCACTTTGCGCACATAGCTTCGCGCCGTCCACAGATAGAGGTTCTTCCCCGTCTGCATGGTGATGGTGCTCGCACCGCGAAAGCTCCGGCCAACGCCCTTGCCCTCCTTCACCGCATCCCGCACCGCACCCCAGTCAACGCCCCAATGGGTGCAGAAGTGGCCGTCCTCGCTGGCGACGACGGCGAGCGGCAGATTGCGCGAGATGCTTTCCAGCGGCACCCAGCGCCGCTCCAGCGTCGTGCCGCCGAGCTTTGCGGCGAGCATCACCGGCGTGATCGGCGGGTTGACGAAGCGGAACAGGATGATCGAGAGGATGAGGATCAGAAACAGGAGCAAGACCACGCCGGCCGCGCGTCGAAGCCAGGGGTGGCGGTGCTTGCTCTTGCTGCGTTTGCCCATCTGCGCCCGACTTGCCATGGCGCGGGGGTTGTACCCTCCGGTTGCCGTGAGGAGCAACGTGGTATTAGGGTGCGGTGCCGGAAGCATGGCACAGGTGCCGTCCTCTCCCCCACGCCGTTCCTGAACCATGGCCTTTCCTCAAGAACTTGAACGCGTCGCCGGGCTTGTCGACGCGCGCCTCGACGAGTTGATTCCGCCGGAAGCGGCGCGATCAGGCGAGGCGCGGCTGATCGAGGCTATGCGCTATGCGGTGCTTGGCGGCGGCAAGCGGTTGCGCCCCTATCTGCTGATGGAGGCCGCGCGCCTGTTCGGCGTGGCGGAGGAGGGGGCGCTCGACGCCGGTGCGGCGCTCGAATGCGTGCATGGCTATTCGCTCGTGCATGACGATCTGCCGGCCATGGATGACGACAAGCTCCGGCGCGGCCGGCCGACGGTCCATATCGCCTTCGGCGAGGCGACCGCGATTCTGGCCGGTGACGCGCTTCTGACGCTGGCCTTCGAGATCTTAAGCCGGCCCAGCGTGCATCAGGACGCGTCCATGCGCGTCGAGCTTGTTGGGCTGCTGGCCCAGGCCGCGGGCGCTCATGGCATGGTCGGCGGCCAGGCGCTCGACCTTGCCGCCGAGGGGCAAAGCGTCAGCGCCATGGAGGTGTCGCGGATGCAGGCGATGAAGACCGGCGCCCTGTTCGCCTTCGCTTGTGACGCGGGCGCGGTGCTGGGGAGGGCCGATCCGGTGGCGAGGGAGGCGCTCGCGGCCTATGCGGCCGCGTTCGGTCAGGCCTTCCAGCTCGCCGACGACCTCCTCGACGTCGAGGGCGATGCGGCGGCGATGGGCAAGGCAGCGGCTAAGGACGTAGGCCGCGGCAAGGCGACGCTGGTGGCGCTGCTTGGCATCGATACCGCCCGCATCCGCTTGGCGGCGCTGGTCGAGGATGCGGAAGCGGCGCTCGCGCCGTTTGGCGAGAAGGCCGCCGCGCTCAAGGAGGCCGCGCGCTTTGTCGCCTTGCGCCGGGCGTAAGGGATTTTGACCGGGGGATCGAGTCATGACCAAAGCCAATCTCATGCCGCGAGGGAAATGGCCGATGCCGCTACTATTCTGAGCATCACAAGATCGGCAGCGGATTGATCTTTCCGGGCGACCCGGAGCCCACTTATTGGGATTTCGTCTATCTCGCCTTCTCCATCAGCACGGCGACGCAAGTGTCGGACGTGGAAATCAGCTCGAAGAGGATCCGCCGGACGGTGACGGTGCATGGCATCGTGGCGTTTTTATTCAATGTCACCGTGATCGCGCTCACCGTCGGACTGGTCGGCGACGCAATTCAGAATTGATCGTTAGCGCGCCGCGAAGAGGACGCGGCACTCCGCCGCCTCGCGGCATAGTTGACGGGACCGTGCAAATCCCTCATGGGCTGGCGATGGCCAACGTCAAAAAAGTGGCAACGGCGAAAAGGGCAAAGCCCAGCGAACTGCGGCACACCCTATATGAGCATCTGCATGCTCATGTCAGGTTCATCGTCGCGGTGCTGGTCGGCATCGCGGTTTGGTACCTGGTCCCGTTTCCCCATGCCATCACGCGGGCGCTGTTCGCCTGGAATGTCGCGGGCTGGCTCTACGTCGTTCTCATCGGCGTCATGATGCTCAAATGCGAGATTGCCGGCATCAAGCGGCAGGCGAGCCTCGAGGATGAAAGTCGCACGCTCCTGCTCATCCTGACTATCTTCGCTTCGGTGGCGATGGTGCTCGCCATCGTGGCGCAGCTATCGGCGCTCCACGAGGATCATAGTCCGGACCGCACGCTCAAATTCGCGCTGTCCTTCTCGACCATCATGGTGTCGTGGTTCCTCGTGCATATGGTCTTTGCCCTCTATTACGCCCATGAATTCCATAGCGAGAGCCGGGGTGGCGGCGCGCGCGGCTCCGGCGGCGGCCTCGATTTTCCCAACGACCACATTCCGGACTATCTCGATTTTCTCTATTTCTCCTTCGTGGTGGGCACCACGGCGCAGACCTCAGACGTCGTGGTCACCTCGCGCAAGATGCGCCGCGCGGTGACGCTGCACGGTCTTTTGTCGTTCTTCTTCAACACCACCGTGATCGCGCTGGTGGTGAACCTGACCTCGCAGCTTGCGGGCTAGGCGCGGGCAGGGGTCAGAGGGAACAAGACCCCAATGGGGCTCGCTGCATGACGAATAGTTGATATTCCGGATTTTGCGGGAGGATCTGGACGAAGCCCGTTGGTTTGTTGGGCGGAACAACCTCGACGCCTTCGCCCGCGGCTGTGAGCTGCAATTGCAGGTCCGGGCCCGAGCGCCGCAGCCAGAAGTTCTCTCGACTCTTGTCCTTGGCCAAGCAGTGCAGCCGCGCTCCGGCCTTGCGGCAGTGCACGGCGGCGACATTGGCGTAGGTCTCGGGCTTGTCGCGGAGTTTGATCTGGACGCTTGCGCGATAGTCGTCCTTCGTTCCGGTCTTCGGCTCGCCTGGGACAATGGACACGCCGATAGCGGTCACGTCTTGCGCTTGATGTTTGGCGAGGTGGTCCGCGTCGTAGCTGCGCGTCCAGCAGCCGAGCCAGTTGTCCTTGGCTTCGCAAGTGACGGTGAAGCAGAGCATCAGCAGTGCGGCGAGAGTTGCGCGACCTGCCCACATCGCCCGCATCCTATTCCGCGGCGGTGCGGCCTCTGCCGATCTGCCCGAATCTCCGCTCGATATAGTCGATCACCATCTGCTTGAAGTCGGCAGAGGCGCCGGGGCCGCGCAAGGTCGCCACCTTCTTGCCGTCGACGAACACGGGCGCGGCGGGGGCTTCTCCGGTGCCGGGCAGCGAGATGCCGATATCGGCGTGCTTCGATTCGCCGGGCCCGTTGACGATGCAGCCCATCACCGCGACGGTCATGGTCTCGACGCCTGGATAGCGGCGTTTCCATTCGGGCATCGAGTTGCGGATGAAGTCCTGGATGTCTCGGGCAAGCTCCTGGAAGGTGGTCGAGGTGGTGCGCCCGCAGCCGGGGCAGGCGGCGACCAGCGGCACGAAGCTGCGGAAGCCCATGCTCTGCAACAGCTCTTGCGCAACCTTCACCTCAAGCGTGCGGTCGCCTTTCGGCTCGGGCGTGAGCGAGATGCGGATGGTGTCGCCGATGCCTTGCTGCAGCAGCACGGCGAGCGCGGCGGAAGAAGCGACGATGCCCTTCGAACCCATGCCGGCCTCGGTCAGACCGAGATGGAGCGCGAGATCCGACCGCGCCCCCAGCATGGCATAGACCTGGATCAGATCCTGCACGGCGCTGACCTTGGCGGAGAGCACGATGCGGTTGGGCCCGAGCCCGAGCTCGATGGCGCGTTCGGCGCTGAGCAGGGCCGATTGCGTTATCGCCTCGTGCATGACGGCGCGGGCGTCTTTGGGCTCGGGCAGCTTCGCATTCTCGTCCATCAGCCGCGTCAGCAGATCCTGATCGAGGCTGCCCCAATTGACGCCGATGCGGACAGCCTTGCCGTGGCGGAGCGCGATGTCGATGATCGCAGCGAATTGCTTGTCGCGTTTGTCCTTGAAACCGACATTGCCGGGATTGATGCGGTATTTGGCGAGCGCCTCGGCGCAGGCCGGGTGCTCGGCGAGGAGCGTGTGGCCGTTATAGTGAAAATCGCCGATCAGCGGCACGTCGACGCCCCGCGCCTCCAGCCGCTCGCGGATGTGGGGGACAGCGGCTGCGGCCTCCTCCCGGTCCACGGTGACGCGCACGAGCTCGGAGCCGGCGCGGGCGAGCGCCGCGACCTGCGCCACCGTCGCCTCGACATCGGCGGTGTCGGTATTGGTCATCGACTGCACGACGATGGGCGCGTCCCCGCCCAGGGTGACGGACCCGATGCGAACGGGAATCGAATGCCGGCGCAATGCGGCGCCGTCGCTCGACAGTGCAGGTCTCGAAGTGTCCTTGGCCATGGTCGAGATAAACCAGATTTAGGGGCCGCGCGCCAGCGGGAGAGGGTGCCGGAATCGCCCCCAGACCGCGATTGCCAGCGCCGCGGCAATGGCTGAACCCGCCCCGATCAGGGCGCTTGAAAGGTCCGGACACGTCCAGGGGAGAGTCCCTGCATGAGCTCCAACAGCCCCGAGGCAAGGGCCAGACTTAAGGCGATCAGCCAGCGCCGTGGCCAGGCGAGGCAGAGCAAGGCACTGGCGCTGAAATAAGCGAGTGCATGCTCGGCCTGCCAAGGGAGCCCCTGCCAAGGGAGCCCCGTGCGGAGCTGCCATTTAGCTGGGATCAGCGAAGCGACGACGATCACGGCCAGCACGGCCGCGCCGGCAACGCCGGCCCATCGCGATCTGGAAGCCGGAGCCATCCTAGAATTCTGGGCTAGCGAAGGTTTGGGTGGCAAGCCGCGATCGCCCCTCCCCCTTTTTGAGAGGGAGGGTAGGGAGGGGGGTGAGCGACAAAGTTGTCTTGGCGGATTACCCCCCCTCGGCTTGGGGGCAGGGGCGTGGTGATGGGCGGCGTTCATGCGCGATGATATAACATCACATCGCCGTCGTGCGTCAAGCCTGGAGGAGGGAGACGGACCATCCGCTGCAGGGGGGGCGGCACGAACCCACCAGGGCCTCATCCTTCGAGACGGGCGCCACTGCGCCTCCTCAGGATGAGGATTTAATCCTCATGGTGAGGGCGGACGAAGTCCGCGTCTCGAACCATGAGGCCCCACGTGTTGTTTTTAGCGATCAGCGCTCGGTGAGCTTCAGCTCGATACGGCGGTTCTTGCGCAAGGCATCGTCGCTGTCGGCGGTGTCGAGCGGCTGAAACTCGCCGAAGCCCGCGGCGACCAGCCGGTTCGGCGGCACGCCCTTGTCGATCAGATAGCGCACCACGGAGATGGCGCGCGCCGCGGACAACTCCCAGTTCGAGGGGAAGTTCGCATTGGTGATCGGCTTGATGTCGGTGTGGCCGTCGATCCGCATGATCCAGGCGATGTCGCTCGGGATCTTGGTCTCGAGCTGCTTCAGTGCGTCGGCGAGCTTGTCGAGCTGCGGCGTGGCCTCGGGTTTCAGCTCGGCCGCGCCCGAATCGAACAGAACGTCGGAGGCGAACACGAAGCGGTCGCCGACGACCTGGAAGTCCGGCCGGTCGCCCAGCGCCTCGCGCAGCTTGCCGAAAAAGTCGGAGCGGTAGCGGGCAAGCTCCTGCACCTTCTTCGCCAAGGCCACGTTCAGCCGCTGGCCGAGATCGGCGATCTTCACCTGGCTCTCGCGGTCCTTGACCTCGGAGGCGTCGAGCGCTTCCTGCAAAGCCGCGAGCTGCAGCCTTAGCGCCCCGAGCTGCTGATTGAGGATCTCCACCTGGGCGAGCGCCTCGTTGGTGATCTTCTTCTGCTGATCGAGCTGGCCGCCAAGCTCGGTGGCGCGGGCCTCGGCGCCCTCCGTCTTGCCGCCTTGCAGGCCAATCAAGCCCGATAGCCGCTGATTTTCCTTGTCCTTGTCGAGCAGGGTCGCTTGCAGCGAGGCGAGGTTGTCCTCGAGCGATTCTTTCTTGGAGCGCTCCAGCGCCAACAGCTCGGTTAGCTGCGATAGCTGCCGGTTGAGGCGCGACAGCAAGGTGTCCTTGCCGCTCGCCTGCTGGGTGACGAAATAGTTGGTGAGCATGAACAGCGACATGAGAAAGGTCACCACCAGGAGCAGGGTGGAGAGCATGTCGACATAGCCAGGCCAGTAATTGGTGGCGCTAACTGCGCGGCGGGTCCGCGACAACGCCATGGCTATTTCCGCTCCTCACTCGTAACGAGCTTCGCCTTGTCGGTGATCTGCCGGAGCACCGTGGTGAGCTCTTGTTGCTGCTGGGACTGCTCGTCGGCCCATTCGCGCACCACCTTCTGCTCGGCGCGCATCTGCCGGATCAGCTTGTCGACGCCTTGCGCGAGATCCTTGACCGCATCGCCGGTATTGTCGCGGAGCACGCGGAGCTCGACCTTCTCGCTCAAATCCGAAAGCGAGCGCTGCATGTCGAGGAGCGCGAAGCGGAGCTGCGGCGGCACCCCGGTGACGGTCGTTCCTTCCGCCGATTGCAGCTCGGTGATGCCCGAGAGCCAATCTTCGAGCTCGTTGTAGAAGCGGCCCTGGGCGTGGCCGGCCTGCAAATCGAGAAAGCCCAGGATCAGCGAGCCGCCGAGGCCGAACATAGAGCAGGAGAAGGCGGTGCCCATGCCTTTGAGCGGTCCGGCAAGGCCCTCTTTAAGCTGGTCGAACAGCATCACGCTCTCGCTCGCATTGGTATCGAGCGCGCCGATGGTGGCGCCGACCGAGGTCACCGTCTGCAGCAATCCCCAGAAGGTGCCGAGCAGGCCGAGAAACACCAAGAGCCCAACCAGATAGCGCGTCGTCTCGCGCGCCTCGTCGAGACGGGAGGCGACGGAATTGAGCAGCGAGCGCATCGAGCCCGCCGCCAACGACAAATGGCCAGTGCGGTCGCGGAGCATGGTCGCCATGGGCGCGAGCAGCACCGGGGTGGTTTCGACGCCGAGCCCTGGATCGGAGATGCGGAAGCTGTTGACCCAGCGGATCTCGGGATAAAGGCGCAAGACCTGGCGGAATGAGTAGACGATGCCGATGAACAGCACGCCGAGGATGAGGCTGTTCAAGGCCGGATTGGCGAGGAAGCTCTTGTGGAGCTGCTGGGTCTGGCCGTCCAGGATGATGGCAAGCAGAATGGCGAGGACGAGGAAGAGGCTCATCCGCCACAGAAAGACTTGCGGCCGCGTAAGCTTGGCCTTGTAGGTCGTCGTCGCTGCCATTGGTGCCGTCATGTGAGCCGAGGGACCGAACGCGGGCTTGAGAGATTAACCGAATACTAATACGGGCAAAACGGCAACCTCAGGGCGTCTGGTTGATTCGTCTTGCCCTCGCATGTCGCCATCGCCGGCGGCGACAGGAGATGCACAGCCGGTCCTCGACCGAAGCTTCGGCGGCGGGAAGGGATTAGGACGGCGAAGCAGCGGCAGCCACCGCGGCTTGCCCCGCCGCTGCCGACTTGATCAGCTTCAACAGCTTGCGATGAATGGCCTCGTTGCCGGCGATGACGCTACCCTTGTCGAGCATGCGATCCTTACCGTCGATGTCGCTGACAAAGCCGCCGGCCTCACGCAGGGTGACAATGCCCGCGGCGAGATCCCAGGCGCGCAGGTTCCGCTCCCAATAGCCGTCGAAGCGGCCAGCGGCGACCCAGGCAAGATCGAGCGCCGCAGCGCCGGTCCGCCGGATCCCGGCCGAGGCCGCCATGACGGCTTGCGCTTCTCGCAGGAACACATCGTGATCCGGTTTGCCACGATGAGGGATGCCGGTGACCAGCACGCAATCGGCAAGCTCGGTCCGCGCGGCGACCCTGAGGCGCCGGTCGTTGAGATAGGCACCCTTGCCACGTTCAGCGGTGAACACCTCGGCGTTCGCCGGATTGTAGATCAGCCCCGCGACCAGTTCGCCGTCGCGCTCCAGAGCGATGGAGATGGCGAAGAGGGGGATGCCGTGCAGAAAATTCGTGGTGCCGTCGAGCGGGTCGATGATGAAGCGATGGGTGCGGTCGGCGCCGTCAACCGCGCCGCGCTCCTCGAACAGGAAACTGTAACCAGGGCGGGCGTGGGAGAGCTCCTTGTATAGGATCTCCTCGGCGCGGGTGTCGGCGGCGGACACGAAATTGGCCGGCCCTTTCAGCGAGACTTGCAGCTGCTGCACCTCGCCGAAGTCGCGCGCGAGGCTGCGGCCGGCCTTGCGGGCGGCGCCGAGCATGACGTTCATCAGGGCAGAAGCAGGCATGGTCCGGGCTCGACTTACATCTAGATTGTCATGCCCGGCCTTGCGCCGGGCATCCACGACTTTAAGCCAATCGGTATCGAAAAAATGGATGGCCGGGACAAGCCCGGCCACGACCGTGAATCCTTGTCAACTCAACGACACTCTCGCGAAACGAGACGCCCGCTACTCGGCGCGCCGCACGTAAGTAAGCTCGTTGGTGTCGACCACCACGCGCTCGCCGGCCACGACGAACGGAGGCACCAGGATGCGCACGCCGTTCTCGAGTTTCGCGGGCTTGTAGGACGATGCCGCGGTCTGGCCCCGCACCACGGGATCGGCTTCGACGACCGCAAGGGTAACCTGGTCAGGAAGCGTGACGTTGATAGGCTTTCCCTCATGGCTCTCCACGCCCACCTTCATGCCTTCCTGCAGGAAGGCCGCGCGCTCCTCGAGGAAGTCGCGGGGGAGCTCGATCTGCTCATACGTGTCCGTATCCATGAACACGAGCATGTCGCCTTCGGCATAGAGGAACTGATAGTCGTTCTGCTCGAGCCGCACGCGCTCCACCGTCTCCGAGGAGCGGAAGCGCTCATTCAGCTTGGTGCCATCGATCGCGTTCTTCAGTTCGACTTGGGCGTAAGCCGGCCCCTTGCCGGGCTTGACGTGCTGGGTCTTGACCGCGACCCACAGCTTCCCTTGGTGCTGAATGACGTTGCCGGGCCTGATCTCGTTGCCGTTGATTTTCATGAAGCCGCTCGATTCGAGGAATTTGGCGTGACGCCTTTAAGGCGCGGGGGGTTCCCGCTGTCAATAGCAGCATCATTCGGTCAGGCGGTCGTTCCGCCATGCTTCGGCGGCCTTGTCGGCCGCCGCGCGCTGCTCCGGCGTCAGCTTGGCGAGTAGAAGGTCAAGGTTGAAATCGCTCACCCCGGCCCCGCGCGCGAGTAGGTGCCATTTGGCGGCTTGCACCGGGTCCGCAGTCACCCCGACGCCATTGGCGTAGAGCCGCGCAAGCCGGTTCTGGGCGACCGGATTGCCCTGTTCGGCACCCATGCGGAACATCTTGGCCGCGCGTTTCTCGTCGACGGCGACGCCCTCACCCTTGAATAGCATCACGCCAAATTCGGCCTGAGCCTCGGGCAACCCTGCTTGCGCGGCGCGACCCGTCCAATCCGCGGCCTTCTCCTTGTTGGCCGGCACCCCGCGCCCGAATTGATAAAAGCCGCCGAGATCGTACTCCGCCAAAGGCAGACCGTTATCGGCGGCCTTCTGCATCCATTCGACGGCCTTTTGCTCATCGGCGGCGCGTCCCTTGCCGTCGAGATAGATGAGGGCAAGGTTGTATTGCGCCAGGGCCTGACCGCTGTTGGCGGCCTTCTCGAACATATCTGCGGCGAGCTTGAGGTCCTTTTTGACCCCGCGGCCCTCCGCCGCGAGGAGCCCGAGAGAGAATTGGGCGTTGGCGTCGCCGAGATCGGCGCCCTTGGCATAGGAATTGGCGGCCTTGCCCAGATCCTGGGCGACGCCGAGGCCGCCCTCGTAGATCTCGCCGAGAAGCGTATAGGCTTCCTTCGACCCCTTCTCGGCCTCTGCCTCGGCGAGCTTCCGCGCGGTCAGATATTGGCCCTGGGCATAGGCGGCGTAGGCGGGGCTTTCGGCCGCGCCGGCGGAGGACCAAGCGGCCGCGAGCATCAGCGCGGCGAGTGAGAGGCGAGTGCCCAGCGCCGTCACGCCGGGGTCCTCGCCTTGCGCAAGCCCGCGCCGATCGTGGCGATGCGCTTCGCCGCGTCGTCAGCCCGCCAAATGGCCGTGGAAAGAGCGATGAAGTCCGCCCCGAGGCTGGCCAGCCGCTCCGCCTCTTCGGCCGCCTCGATGTCCCAGGCGACGCAAGGCGTGACGAAGATTTCCGCCCACCAGGCGATCAGCTCGGCGCGCCGTTCCCGCGCCGGCTCGTCTCCGGCCGGCCCGAATGCGACATATTCGGCACCGAGCTCGGCCATGGTCATCGCGTCATGCCGGCTTTCGATGCAACCAACTCCGATGATTGCGCGTTGTCCCAGTTTGCTGCGCGCGCCTCGGTGCAGCGCTACATCGGCGGGGATGTGGATACCGTCGGCGCCGATGCTTTCGGCGCGCTCGGCATCGTTCTCGATGAGGAAGGCGACCTCATGCGCACGCGTGAGCTCGCGTAGCCGGATATCCCAAGACGTGTCGACCGGACTCATATCGTTGCAGAGCAGGACGCAGGCCACGTCAGCCTCGGCCAAGGTTTGCGCCAACGAGCTTTCCAGCGCGGCCGACGGCCTCGCCGGAAGCGTGAGGTAAAGCCGGCAATGTGGCAAGGCTTCGACCATCGTCTTGGCTCCGTTTGCGGTGCTGGCCGCGTTGACGCGGCATTAACGGCGTCCGTCTCAAATCACGCTCGCCGCGGCGCTGTCAATCTTTGGCGGGGCGCTGTCAATGTTTGCCGCGAACGGCCAATAGAATCAAAAAGGGAAGGAGCATAACATTGTTGAACAGTGGCATCGGCGTCACCACATTGTCATACTGTCGCCCAGTCGAGGGAGGAAGGGTCGCCAGGCCGCTTGAAAGCAGCGAGGCCGGCGCGGCGAGGGGCAAGAAATTACCATGACCCAAACTGACGCTTTGCAGCAGGCATTGGCGCGGGTCGGGGCATCGATCGATACTCTCGAACGCTTCTTGGGTCAGCTTTTCGAAGAGCGGGAATTGGGTGCGAAGCTCAAGGAGCAATTGCGCGCCTTGACCGACGAGCGAAATCGCCTCGCCGCCGAGCTCGACGTCGAGCGCAGCCGCGCAAGGCGTCTCGAGGCCGCTAATAGCGAGGTCTCCGGCCGTCTGGAAGTCGTGATGGGAACGCTGCGAGACATGGCGCCCGCCGAGGGAGTAGAACTTTAGGCGAGTATTCAGGGGAGCATGCCATGGGACAGGTCAGCGTTACGCTCAACGGCCGCACCTACCGCCTCGAATGCGGCGAGGGCGAAGAGAGCCATCTCATCGCGCTTTCGGAATATCTCGGCTCCCACGTCGAATCCATGAAACACAAATTCGGGCAGGTCGGGGACGACCGCCTGATTTTGATGGCGTCCTTGATGGTCACCGACGAGCTGTGGGAAGCGCGGCGTCAGCTTCAGGAGATGAAGGTCAGCATGCTCGAGCTGCGGCGTGACCGGTCGGCTGCGGACGACACGGCCAAGTTGGTGCGCGCCGATCTCGCTGAGACGATTAGCGCCGCCGCGGACCGCCTTGAAATGCTCAATCAACGCTTCGCCAACGGGGGAGGCGGGGGCAACGCCACACGGCGCTAGTTTCGGCTGCCGTTTTCACTATATTCATTCGTGGCGGGCTGCGAGGTGCGTTAGGAGCAATTTTCCCCGGGCCCTATAAGATCCTATGGGAGCTGACCCTGACTGGGACCGTGGTCTCGGTCACTCGGCGCCCACCTACACTAGTAGGGACCACCAGGGATCGACGCTCCGACGGCCATCGCGGCCTCGCTACTGTCCAAGCGCCCCGCCACCTTTGCAGCGCTGATCGTCCTCGCGGTTCCCTGGCGCGAGGGCGGCGCTGCTCGGCATTGGCGAAAAAATAAGCGTTCGCCCGACGGCGCTGGCGGTGCAGGGCGCGATTGGGGTATTGACGCCCTGTCGGGCCGTTTGCGCCCAAAGGCCAGGTCCAGCTCAGCGCGCGAACGGCGGCAGTCATGCGTATACTGTTTCTCGGTGACTTGGTCGGCCGAACGGGGCGGTCGGCGGTCATCGAGGCTCTGCCCGGCTTGCGGACCCGCTATGGCGCACATTTCGTCGTCGTCAATGGCGAGAACGCCGCCGGCGGGTTCGGCATCTCCGAGCAGATCCTGCTCGAGCTGCTCGATGCCGGTGCCGACGTCGTGACCACCGGCAATCATGTTTGGGATCAGCGCGAGGCACTCGTCTTCATCGAGCGCCACGACCGCCTGCTGCGGCCGATCAATTTTCCCAAAGGCACGCCGGGCCGGGGCGCCGGGCTGTTCAAGGCGTCAAACGGGGCGGACGTGCTCGTGATCAACGCCATGGGCCGCGTCTTCATGGGCGATCTCGATTGTCCGTTCCGCGCCGTCGATGCGGAGCTCGAGGCGTGCGGATTGCGACTCGGCGCCGATGCGATCCTCATCGACTTTCATGCCGAGGCCACGTCCGAGAAACAGGCCATGGGCTATTTCGTCGATGGGCGGGCGAGCGTCTTGATCGGCACCCACACCCACGTGCCGACGGCCGACGAGCGGATCCTCAATGGCGGTACTGCCTATATCAGCGATGCCGGCATGTGCGGCGATTACGATTCGGTGCTCGGCATGAACAAGCAGGAGCCGCTGTCGCGGTTTCTCACCAAGATTCCCAATGGCCGCTTTCAGCCTGCCCATGGGGCGGCCACGATCGCGGGCGTCGGCATCGAGACCGACGACGCCACCGGGCTCGCCAAGGCCATCGGGCCGGTCAGGCTCGGCGGCCGGCTGTCCCACGCCGAGCCAGAGTTCTGGCTGGCGGGAGCCTCCTCGGACTGAAGGTGCTTGGGCGCTAGGCCGAGCGAAGCTTCGCACTGTGGCGGTCGAGGCCCGCGGCTCTGCCCTGGACCGATAGCTGCTGTAAACAGAAGATGGCCTGATCGAGATGGTCGAGGGCGCCATCGGTGTCGACGCTTTCGCTGAAGAGCGCGATACGGGCTTGGGCGACGTGCTTGGCCGCCTCGGTGCAGAGCTCTGAGAGCGTCACACCGCCCTCCGAATTGGCCGCCGCTGGCGCGGTGGAAGCGTGGATCTTGTGCGGCATCGATGCCCCCCTTTGGTTTCACGGGCCAACGGCCCAAAAAGCCATGGCCCAATTATCGTCCCAGGCTTTCTTCTGTTGTCGGACCATTAGGGTTAAGGCTTCGCTAACAACCCCGGGCCTCGCCTCCCGTATCGGCGCCGGGGCTATGGATTTTGCCGGCCCGCGCCCCTATAAGCGGCACCGCACCGCCAGGGCCGGTAACCAATAGGACGTTTCAATGGCTGGCCATTCCAAATTCAAGAACATCCAGTTTCGCAAGGGCGCCCAGGACAAGAAGCGCTCCAAGCTCTTCTCCAAGCTGGCGCGCGAGATCACCGCGGCGGCGAAAATTGGCCTGCCGGACCCTGCGATGAATGCGCGGCTCCGCGGCGCGGTGCAGACCGCCCGCGCCCAGAACATGCCAAAGGACAATATCGAGCGCGCGATCAAGAAGAGCCAGGAGGCGGGCGGCGCCAACTACGAGGACATGCGCTACGAGGGTTTCGGCGCCGGCGGCGTCGGCGTCATCGTCGAGGCGCTCACCGACAACCGCAACCGCACCGCGAGCGAGGTACGCTCGATCTTCACCAAGTTCGGCGGCAATCTCGGCGAGACCGGCTCAGTGTCCTTCATGTTCGACCGCCTCGGCGCCATCGAGTTCGATAAGGCCAAGGCCACGCCCGAGGCGATGTTCGAGGCGGCGCTCGAAGCCGGCGCCGACGATGTCGAATCGAGCGAGGACGGGCATCTCCTCTATTGCGACCCGGATCAGCTGCATGCGGTCGCCAAGGCGCTCGAAGGGCGCTTCGGCGAACCGCGGGCCACGCGCATCCTGTGGCGGCCGAAAAGCGGCGTGCCGGTCGATGAGGAAGCGGGGCAGAAGCTCTTGCGTATGATCGACGCGCTTGAGGATTCCGACGACGTGCAAGATGTCTATGCCAATTTCGAGATCGCCGACGAGGTGCTGGAACGCCTCAGCGCTTAGAGGCCGTCGCCGCATGAAACCATCGCGCCGTTCGCCAAGTGCTGGCTACAAGCATATGCGCGAGCAGACGGCTCTGCCCGGCCGTGGCGGGCTTACGCGCATCTGGGCCGCGTTGTGGAATTCGCTCAGCGGTCTTCGCGAGGGGCTCTCGACCGAAGCCGCGATCAAACAGGAAGCCGCCATCGTCTTGCTCGCGCTGCCGGTGTCCTTCGTTGTCGCGGCGGATGTGTGGACCTGGGTCGCGCTCATCGGCAGCCTGCTATTCCTGCTGGCGGTTGAGTTCATGAACACGGCCATCGAGCGCCTGTGCAATCACGTCCAGCCCGAGACGCACGCCGCCATCAAGGTGACCAAGGATCTTGGCTCGGCCGCCGTGCTCTTCGCCATCGCGCTGACGGCACTGATTTGGATCGCGGCCCTGCTCGTCCGATTTGGCTTCTGACGACGGCCGGCGTACCAGACGCCTGCGCCAATTTCGCGATCCCCGGCGCGGCGCTGGAGTGCCTCCGTGCTTAAGCATACGCTCGCGACCCCGGGTGCGAGCAATCGCTTGTAGGTGGTGAGGGTCACAGGATGGTCGCGACGGAAAAGGAGAGCCACCGGCAGGGCCTTGTTGGACGGACAGCGTCCCGAGTCTTAAGCGCGCTTGGACCGGGGTTGGTAACGGGGGCCGCCGACGACGATCCGAGCGGCATCGCCACCGATTCGCAAGCGGGCGCGCAGTTCGGCTGTGCGCTGACCTGGACCCTGGTTCTTACGCTGCCCTTCATGGCTGCGATCCAGATCATCAGCGCGCGCATCGGGTGGCAGACGCGCCAGGGGCTCGCGCGCAACATCGCGGGCGGCCTTCCGCGCGTCCTGCTGTTTGCTTTGGTCGGCCTCTTGGTCGTTGCCAACACGATCAACATTGCCGCCGATCTTGCTGCGATGGGCGAGGGCCTACGCCTCGTCATTGGTGGCCCGGCGCTTCTTTACGCGCTCGCCTTCGGCGTCGCCTGCCTCGTGGCAGAGGTGCTTATCCCCTATCATCGCTATGCCGGTTATCTAAAGTTCCTGACGCTCGTGCTGCTCGTCTATGTCGCCGCCGCGTTCACCATTCACGTGCCGTGGAGCAAGGTCATCGTCTCCACGCTCGTGCCAACCGTCTCGCTCAGAGGCGACTTCCTCCTCATAATTATCGCCGTCTTCGGCACCACGATCAGCCCCTATCTCTTTTTCTGGCAGGTTTCCCAAAAGGCCGAGGAGTCGCGCCTAAGCCATCGGCGGAAATACGGGAAGCAGCTTGCCCCGGGCGAAGACTATTTCACCCATATCTCCATCGACACGTGGATCGGCATGTTCCTCTCGAATTTCATCGCCTTCTTCATCATGGTGACGACTGCCGTCAATGCACACGGCGTGACAAGGATCGACACCGCGGCAGAGGCCGCTGAAGCCTTGCGGCCAATCGCCGGCGAGCTCACTTTCGCGCTGTTCGCCGCCGGTATCATCGGCACCGGCCTGCTTGCCGTTCCGGTCCTCGCAGGTTCCGCGGCCTACGCGGTGGCCGAGACCTTCGGGCTGCGCGCAAGCCTTGAGCTACCGGCAAGCCGCGCGTTAGGCTCTATGCGATTGTCGGCGCAGCAACGCTAGGGGGCGGAGCGCTTGCCACCACGAGCATCGACCCCATCGCCATGTTGTTCTGGACGGCGGTCATCAACGGCGTCGTCGCGGTCCCCATCATGATCGCGATGATGCTGGTGGTTTCAAGCGGCAAAGGCCAAGCGTCGCTGTCTCTGCCGCGATGGCTTAAGCTCCTCGGCGGGCTTGCGGCTTGATGGCAACGGCGGTTGGGCTGCTTGTTTGGTCAACTCTTTCATAGCGAACGGAGCGCGCATTGTGATCCCACAAAGCACGAGCAATTGGCAGTTCCGCGACTCCGAGCGGATCATCAAGGGCAATGAAGGGCTGCTCGGCCGCAAGCATCAGCTGGTCGCGATCACGCGCTTACGTAACGAGGCGCTGATTCTGCCCGACACGCTTGACTATCTCGGCGATCATGTCGACGCGATCGTCGCCTATGACGATGCGAGCACCGACGACAGCGTCGACATCCTGCGCAAACATCCGAAAGTCGCCCTGATCGTCGTCAACCAAGCCTGGGAGAAGGACGTCGCGGCGCGCAAGCTCGCCGAGGGCCGGCATCGCGGGCTGCTGCTCGACATGGCCCGCGCCGAGCTGCCGCATGATTGGATGTTTTGCTTCGATCCCGACGAGCGCGTGACCGGGGATTTGCGTGGCTTCGTTGCTGGCTTAAGCGCCGACGCTTGCGAGGCCGTGCGCGTTCGGCTGTTCGACGCCTATATCACCCCCGAGGATCGCGAGCCCTATCGGCCCGACCGCGCGCTACTGGATTTTCGCCGGTACTATGGACCCGAGCAGAGGGACATCCTGATGCTCTGGCGCAACCGCCCGGAGATCGGCTTCGCCGAAGGGCATGGGCGGACGCCGGGCGGTATAGAGCGAGTGCGCACCGATCTCTATTGCCAGCATTACGGCAAGTCGCTTTCGGTCGAGCATTGGGAGGAGACGTGCGACTACTACATCCGCCATTTTCCGTTCGAGACGTACGGGCGGAAGTGGAGCGAGCGCAAAGGTCAGGCCATCCATACCCAATCCGATTTTTTGCGCCCGCTTTATGCATGGGGCGAGGAATTGTTCGCTAACGCCGTCAAGATTTAACGTTCGGCGCCCGGCGGCGCTGGACGTGGTCGACGTCGGCACAGGTCCCAATCTCATTCCCTTATTCGCACCATTTCTGGGCCGTGACGCGCGAGGCTTATCTGCCGGAATATCGTCTGCCACAGGATCCGATGCCGATGCTGCGAACGAAGAGCGTGGTCAAGCAGGGCTCGATCTGCGATCTCCCGGAACGCACCTGGGATGCCGCGACCATGTTCTTCTGCGCGGAGTCGATCACTGAGCACCAAGACGAATTCGAGGTGGCCTGCGCCGCCTTTGCCCGTTGCGTGAAGCCGGTGGAACGCTGGCTGCCGCCTTCCTCGTGCGTTCGGCGGGCTATCGCGTGGCGAAGCCGTCCGTTTCCGGTGTTGTTCTTTCCGCAGAGTCGATCGGGACCGTGTTTGCGCCGCATGCAAGTGGCATACGCACCGAAAGGATCGGTATCGTCGAACGGAAGATTCGCAGCGGCTATTCGGCTTTGTGTCCCTGACCGGGGCTGCACGCTAGCGTCGAGCCGAGTTCTTGAGTGCTTAGCCACGCTTGCATCTCGTGCTATCACCAAGCATGAGTGGCAAAGCGATTCTAAGCAGCGACCCATGCGCCTGCTCCTCGTAGCCGACCTCCATTATTCGCTGCCTCAGTTCGACTGGTTGCTCGACATGGCGCCCGATTTCGACGTGGTCGTCATGGCCGGCGACCATCTCGACATAGCTTCGATCGTCGACGGATACGCGCAGAGCGTCGTGGTCCGGAAATATTTCAGCCGGTTGCGGGCGCGAACCCGGCTGCTGATCTGCTCCGGCAACCATGATCTCAATTCGAAGAACGAGGCTGGCGAGAAGGTCGCCAAATGGCTTGGCGCATCGCAGAACGAAGGGGTGCTGTCTGATGGCGAGTCGTTCGTCCTCGATGAGACGACGTTCACCATCTGCCCGTGGTGGGACGGACCGATCGCGCGCGCCGGCATCGCCGCGCAACTTGCTGAAGCCGCCGCGCAACGGACCAAGCAATGGATTTGGATTCATCATGCCCCGCCGGCCCAATCGCCGGTCAGCTGGGGCGGCGCGCGGTATTTCGGCGATGTCGAGCTCAGAGAGTGGATCGATCAGTACCGGCCGGATATCGTCCTATCCGGCCACGTGCACCAGTCACCGTTCATAGAAGCCGGCTCGTGGGTCGATCGCATCGGACAGACCTGGGTGTTCAATGCCGGGCAGCAGCTTGGCACTTTGCCGACCCACATCATCATCGATACCGAGGCGAGCGAAGCGCTGTGGTTTTCTTCCGCAGGCAATCAGGTCATCAGCCTTAAGCACCCGCTGACGCGGCCTGTGGCGCGGCTAGAGGCTCTGCCCGATTGGCTCAGAGCATGATCCGTAGAAATGGGGACCGGTTTGCCGAAAAGATCATGCTCTTGCTCTAAAGCCGTGGATCGGCCTCATGCTCCGGGCCAGGCATGAAGTCCTCGTGCTGCTGGTGAATCAGCGTCTCGAGGATCTCTCCAACCATGCCGAAATGGTTGCCTTGTCCTTCGAACTGGCGCTTCAGGTCGACAAGATAGGTGGTCGCGGCGTTGAGCCGCTCCGCGAGCAGTTTGCCCAAGAAGAACGCGATCTCGGGATGGGACTTGAGAAAGCTTGCGGCGTCATCGAACACAAAAACGCCGACCGGCGAGGTCGAGCGTACGGTGGCGGTATGGGGCCGATTGAGAAGCACCGACATTTCGCCAAACACAGCGCCGGGCTCACTGACGATTGCAACCTGCGTATCGCCGCGGAGCACCTCGACGCTGCCCGCGGCCAGGATATAGAGCTGCCCGGAGGTTTCTCCCTCGGAGAGGAGAATTGTTCCGGCAGCAAAGTCCTTGCGCGTGGCACGGGCGCAGAGATCGAGGATCGAGGCCATCCCGCCGTCTTTCCCGTTCTGAAGTCTGATAGCCGGATTAGCCCGGCAAGCCTCGACTGTCACCGCAAAATTTTGGCGGATACCAACTCCCTGATCGGATCTGACACGTGGAGGCAGTGGGGCAAGAGGGCGGCTGGAGCCGCGTTGCTTCTACCCCTCGAACCCGCCTGCATGGCACACTCACCCCGGTGATTCGTTTCCGCCTCCGCCCGTTTGAGTCGGACGCTGGCGAAGCCTTAGGCACACTCATGCGCGCAATTCGCATCGTCGGCATCGATCCGGGGCTCCGGCGCACCGGCTGGGGCGTAATCGATTATGACGGGGTGCGGCTCGGCTTCGTGGCCTGCGGCTCGGTGGTCTCCGACGAGCGCGAATGTCTTGCCGTGCGCTTGCGCCAGATCTTCGACGGTTTGCAGGAGGTGCTGGCCCGCCTCGCGCCGGCGGAAGCGGCCATCGAGCAGACCTTCGTCAATCGCGACGCCTCCGCCACGCTGAAGCTCGGCCAGGCGCGGGGCATCGCGCTGCTCGTGCCGGCGCTGCTCGCGCTGCCGATCGCCGAATATGCGCCGAATGCGGTGAAGAAGACGGTGGTGGGTGCGGGCCACGCCGGCAAGGGGCAGATCCGCGCCATGGTCGCGCGTCTCTTGCCGCGCGCCGTGCCCGACAGCGACGACGCCGCCGACGCGCTCGCCATCGCCATCACCCATGCCCATGCTCGCGCCTGGCGCAATCTTGGAGCTGCCGTCATGCTCGATGCGCGAGGGGCGCCATGATCGGCAGGCTCACCGGGCGCCTCGACGAGGTCGGGTTGTCGACGGTGATCGTCGATGCCGGCGGCGTCGGCTACGAGGTGACCGTCGCGGCGCGCACCATCGCCGGGCTGCCGCCGATCGGGGAAACCGTGACGCTGTCGATCGACGCGCAAATGCGCGAGGACGCGCTCAGGTTGTACGGCTTTGCCACCGAGCATGAGCGCGCCTGGTTCAGGGCGCTGCAAACGGTGCAAGGCGTGGGCGCCAAGGTGGCGCTTGCCGTGCTCGGCACGCTTGACGCTCAAGAGCTCGCCAATGCGGTGGCCCTGCAGGACAAGGCGCAGGTGGCGCGCGCACCGGGCGTCGGCCCCAAGGTCGCCTTCCGCATCGTCGCCGAGCTCAAGGACAAGTTGCCATCGCTCGCGCCTGCGATCAGGTCGGGGGCCGGGCTCGCTCCGGTGGCGATGTTGCCCGAAGGCGCCTCGGCACGTGATGCGGTGTCGGCGCTGACCAATCTCGGCTATGCCCACGCCCAGGCCGCCGCGGCGATTTCGCTGGCCGTCGGCCGCGCCGGACGGGATGCCCGCACCGAGGAGCTGATCCGCTTGGGCCTGAAGGAACTCGCCCAATGAGTGAGCGGATGCTGGCGGCGGTCAAACGCGATGAGGATCAGGCAGACGTTTCGCTCCGGCCGCAAGTCTTGAGCGAGTTCATCGGCCAGCCGAAGGTCCGCGCCAATCTGAAAGTGTTCATCGACGCGGCGCGCGGACGCCGCGAGGCGCTCGACCACGTGCTGTTCGCGGGGCCCCCGGGCCTCGGCAAGACCACACTCGCCCAGATCGTGGCGCGCGAGCTTGGCGTCAACTTCCGCGCCACCTCCGGCCCGGTGATCGCCAAGGCCGGCGACTTGGCCGCGCTGCTCACCAACCTCGAAGACCGCGACGTCCTGTTCATCGACGAGATCCACCGGCTCAATCCGGCGGTCGAGGAGATCCTCTATCCGGCCATGGAGGACTTCCAGCTCGATCTCATCATCGGCGAGGGGCCGTCGGCGCGCTCGGTCCGCATCGATCTCGCCCGCTTCACGCTGATTGGCGCCACGACGCGCACCGGCCTCCTGACCACGCCGCTCCGCGAGCAATTCGGCATTCCGATCAGGCTCGAATTCTACGAAGTGGCCGAGCTCGAGGAGATCGTGCGGCGCGGCGCCCGGCTGCTCGGCCTCGCTTTGACGCCTGAGGGCGCGCACGAGATCGCCCGGCGGGCGCGGGGCACGCCGCGCGTGGCGGGGCGGCTGTTGCGGCGCGTGCGGGACTTCGCATCCGTCGAGGGCGTCGCCGCCCCGGTCGACGCCAAGCTTGCCGACGGCGCGCTCGCCCAGCTCGACGTGGATAAGCGCGGCTTGGACGCGCTCGATCACCGGTATCTCCGCTGCATCGCCGTGAACTATGGCGGCGGCCCGGTCGGTGTCGAGACGCTTGCCGCGGCGCTGTCCGAGCCGCGCGACGCCATCGAGGAGATCATCGAGCCCTATCTGTTGCAGCAGGGCCTCATCGCGCGCACCCCGCGCGGCCGCGTGCTGACCGCCGGAGCCTTCACCCATCTCGGGCTCCCGGCTCCGACGCAGTCTTCCGCCCAGTTCCGGCTGTTCAACGGCAGCGAGGAGCCATGAGCCGTACCTGGCCGGACCTCGCCGGCCGGATCGAGGGCGAGACGCACATCTTCCCGATCCGCGTCTATTTCGAGGATACGGATTTCGCTGGCCACGTCTACCACGCCAATTACCTGAAATTCTGCGAGCGCGGACGGACGGACTTCATCCGGCTGCTGGGCATCGAGCACCAACGCCTCGCCAACCCGGAAGCGGGCGAGCCAGCAGTGCTCGTCGTGCGGCGTATCGAGATCGATTATCTGAAGCCTTCCCGTCTCGACGACGTGCTCGAAGTGATCACGCGCTGCGCCGAGATCGGCGGGGCGTCGCTGACGCTCAACCAGGAGGTGCGCCGGGGCGATGCCGTGATTGCCCGCGCTAAGGTCATCGTCGTGCTGGTAGGAGCGACAGGCAAACCGCAGCGGATTGGCAGCCTGATTCGCGGCGCGCTTGAACGGTTCGTTAACCAGTGCGCGCAAGGGTAAATCCGAAAGCCGGTTAAAGTCCCGGATCTTCAGGGCCTAGCTGCGAGCAGCGACAGAGCCGTTAGCGTTAACGAGCCAAAGTTTAGTCACATTCGCTCGCGTAAGGTCAACGAAGCGCAAAGAGGCGGCGCTCCCTCCGGCGATGTTCGTCAAACCCCCGCGGGGCTGAAAATCCGCGGGGCAAATGCCGTCTCGAACGGGCGACAGCCGAGAGAGACGCGTCCGAAGTTCACGCCACGAGGCCGTCATGACCCCGCCCGATGTTGCCGTCGATCTCTCGATCTTGGAGCTTTTCAAGCACGCTCACATCGTCGTCAAGATCGTCATGATCGGGCTGCTCCTGGCCTCGATCTGGAGCTGGGCGATCATCCTCGAGAAATTTTTCCTGTTCGCCAGAACGAAGAAAGAGACGGACAATTTCGAGCAGGTGTTCTGGTCGGGACAATCGTTGGAAGAGCTCTATCAGGCGCTCACTCAGCGCCGTAACACCTCCATGGCCGCGCTTTTCGTTGCCGCCATGCGCGAATGGAAGCGCAGCATCGAGCGCAACCCGAAGCCGACGCCCGGCACGCAGCTCAGGGTGGAGAAGGTCATGGACGTGACCATCTCGCGCGAACTCGAGCGGCTGGAACGTCGCCTCACCTTCCTGGCAACGGTCGGCTCGACGGCGCCGTTCGTCGGGCTGTTCGGCACGGTGTGGGGAATCATGACGAGCTTCCAGGCCATCGCGGTCAGCAAGAACACCAATCTCGCGGTCGTGGCGCCGGGCATCGCCGAGGCCCTGTTCGCCACCGCGCTCGGGCTGCTTGCGGCCATCCCTGCCGTGATTTTTTATAACAAGTTCAACAGCGAAGTGGCGCGGCAAGGGGCGCGGCTGGAAGGCTTCGCCGATGAGTTTACGGCCATTCTGTCGCGCCAGATCGATGTGAGGAGCTAGCCGGCCATGGGCGCTTCGCTGCAGGCAGGCTCAAGCAATGGCGGGCGGCGGCGGCGCGCGGCGCGGCCGATGGCCGAGATCAACGTGACGCCGATGGTCGACGTCATGCTCGTGCTGCTCATCATCTTCATGGTGACGGCGCCGCTGCTCACCGTCGGTGTGCCGATCGAGCTTCCGAAATCGGAAGCGCAGCAGCTCGAAGGCGACAAGGAGCCGCTCACCGTCACCGTCGATCCCGAGGGCAAGATCTTCCTGCAAGACACCGAAATCCAGCTCGACGAAATTGTGCCCAAACTTACCGCTATCAGTAAGAACGGATACGACGAGCGCATCTTCGTGCGCGGCGACCGCCGGGTGAATTACGGCGTCGTCATGCGGGTGATGGGAACGATCAGCGCTGCGGGCTTCCGCCGGATCGCGCTCGTGTCCGACCTCGAAGAGAAACCGCAATAGGGCGAATATCGTGCGGAAGAGCGCTCTCATCTCCATCGCGCTGCATCTCGCCATCCTGCTCTGGGCCGTGGTGCTGCTCCCGGCAGGGCAGGCCTCCGACGTTCCCATGATCCAGGACGTGCCGATCGACATCCTCACGCCATCTGAGTTCACCAAGATCAAGGCTGGCATGGCCGATGCCAAGGACGACGCGCCGATGGCCGCGAAGCCCGACGAGCCGAAGCCGCAGGCCGTGAGCGAGAAGGAGCCGCCCAAGCCGCCGGACATGCCGCCTGCTGCGCCGCCGCCGCCTCCTCCTCCTCAAGCCAAGACCGAGGAGCCGCCGAAGCCCGAGCCGAAGGCGCCGGAGCCGGAGCCCAAGAAGGCGGAGAAGCCCAAGGAGCCGGAGCCGAAGAAGGCGGAAGCCAAGCCCGACAAGCCGGTCAAGGAGACGCCGCCGAAGCCGAAACCCGCACCGCCGCAGGCGGAGAAGAAGCATGACTTCAACGCCGACCGAATCGCGGCGCTGCTCAACAAGATTCCCGGCGCGGCGAAACAGCCGGTGGCGGCCGACGCACCGCAAGACAAGCCGAAGAAGCCGGTGCATGGGCAGTCGAGCGGCAAGGAGTTGACCATGGCGGTCAACGAGATCGACGCGCTCAGGGCGAAGATCGCGCAATGCTGGAGCCCGCCGCCGGGCGGGCTCGGCGCCGATGCGATCATCGTGAAGGTCCGCCTTCAGCTCAACGAGGATGGCAGCCTGGTCGGCTATCCGAGCGTCGCCAATAGCGGCGACTCGCCCTTCTTCCAGGCCGCCGCGGACAGCGCCGTGCGCGCCGTCTATCAGTGCCAGCCTTATACCTTGCCGAGCGACAAATATTCGGTGTGGCGCGACATGATCCTCACTTTCGACCCAAGACAGATGTATGGCAGCGGCTAGGCTGCCCAATCGCGAAAGCCAATCGAACCGATGCAAGATAAAGCCCGCTCATCTAGCACATCGAAGCTGCCAAGAAACGCTTGGCGGCTCGCCGTCCTTCTCCCTTGCCTGCTGATCGGCGTCGGCGCCGTTTTGGACAGCGCGCACGCGGTGGTTGAGCTCAATATCACGCAGGGCACCATCCAGCCATTGCCGATCGCCATCACCGATTTCGCCAATGACGGCACGATCGACGCAGACGCGGCGCGTGAAATCTCCGACGTGGTGTCGAACGACCTGAAATCGTCGGGGTTGTTCCTGCCCATCGATCACGCCGCCTTCATCGAGAAGGCGATCGATCTCGGACAATCGCCACGCTTCGAGGACTGGCGTCCCCTGAACGCGCAAGCCCTTGTTATCGGGCGCATAAGCAACAGCGACGGCAAACTCAAGGCCGAGTTCAGATTGTGGGACGTGTTCGCCGGCAAGCAGCTCGCCGGCGAGCAGTTCTTCACCCGGCCCAAGGACGCCCGACGCGTCGGCCACATCATCGCCGACGTCATCTATGAGCGGCTCACCGGCGAGAAGGGCTATTTCGATACGCGCATCGTGTTCGTCGACGAATCGGGTCCGAAGGATAAGCGCATCAAGCGCCTCGCCATCATGGATCAGGACGGTCACAACGTGCGGTTGCTGACGACGGGGCAGGATCTGGTGCTCACCCCGCGCTTCAGTCCGTCGACGCAAGAGATCACCTACATGTCGTTCGAGGGGCAAAACCCCAAAGTGTATCTCTTGAACATCGAGACCGGGCAGAAGGAGATCGTCGGCACCTTCCCGGGCATGACCTTCGCGCCGCGCTTCTCGCCGGACGGACAAAAGATCATCATGAGCATTGAGCAGAACGGCAACACCAACATCTACGCCATGGATTTGCGCAGCCGGCAGACCATGCAGCTGACCAACACCAAGGCGATCGACACGGCTCCCTGCTACTCGCCCGACGGGCGCCAGATCGTGTTCGAAAGCGACCGGGACGGCACGCAACAGATCTATGCGATGAATGCCGACGGATCGAATCAGCACCGAAATCAGCTCCGGCCGCGGTAGCTACTCGACCCCGGTCTGGTCGCCGCGCGGCGACCTCGTCGCCTTCACCAAGCTGTCCGGCGGGGATTTCCTGATCGGCGTGATGAAGCCGGACGGCACGGGCGAGCGCATCCTGACCGAGGGCTTCCACAATGAGGGACCCACCTGGGCGCCCAATGGCAGGGTGTTGATGTTTTTCCGCGACTCGCCCGGAGCAACGGGGGGGCCGAAGCTCTTTAGCATCGACCTCACGGGCTATAATGAGCGCCTGGTTGCGACGCCCTCCTTCGGCTCCGATCCGGCCTGGTCGCCGCTGATCAACTAGCCACGCTTTTGATCAGGATTCGGGCCCGAAACGGGGCCAAATCCCGATTTAAGAATCCCCTTATCCTTATGTTAACCATAGTTGATCAGGCTCAGGAGGCCTTGGAGCCTTACCCGGGCCGGGCATCAAGATTTGGCGTGGCATTTTGGCATCAATGACCGACAAAACGGTCACCGGACGACAGTCCGATCTTGATCTGAAAGCGTCACACCGGTACATGCAAAAACGGCACTTGCCGGTTAACCAAAGGAGAGAAGACCATGCAGGGTTTGAAGGGCGTTATCGTCGTCGCCACGATCGTGGCCGCCGCCGTTGCGCTGGGCGGCTGCTTCCATCACGAAAAGGCTGTAGTACACGAGCCCTTGAAGCTCGGCTCAGCCGACGTCGTGGTCGAGCAGGTTGTTCGCGTCTAACCGACGTCGAGCACACGAATTTTAGCCTGGGCGGGGGGGTCACTTTCCGCAATTGGATCTGGATGCCGGGACGCCGAAGCGAGATGCGGCGGCGTCCCAGGCATCCCTTCCATTTTTAGGGCTGCTCTTCTCTATCGCTTAGCTCCACGCGCCAGCCAATCTGCGGACATTTTGTCGGCATAGGAAATCGTTAACGGATTAGCCCTAACGATTTACCAAACGGCGGGTAGCGGGAGTATTCAGTATGGGG
Organism: uncultured Alphaproteobacteria bacterium; assembly: GCA_963839245.1. Lineage (GTDB taxonomy): Bacteria > Pseudomonadota > Alphaproteobacteria > Rhizobiales > Methyloligellaceae > Methyloceanibacter. The sequence continues at coordinate 308,371 of CAWIUJ010000006.1, forward strand.
TCGAGTGGTGCGTTTAGGCGCACCTGCGCATTGGCGGGTGTTTTAGCCATCGCTCTAGTTCTTGGGGCTTGCGCGCGTCATGCGCAGCCAAAGGAATACGGGGTCGGATCGATAAATTCAGCGGAGCCTGGCACGGCTCAGGATTTCGCCTCGAATGTCGGCGACGTCGTTCATTTCGAGGTCGACAGCTCGGCCTTGACCGGCGAAGGGCAGAATATTCTGAGCAAGCAAGCCGTTTGGCTCAATCAATATCCGCAATACACGGTGACGGTCGAAGGCCACGCCGACGAGCGCGGCACGCGGGAGTACAACATCGCGCTCGGTGCGCGCCGTGCGACCTCGGTAAAGTCGTATTTGGCCGCGCATGGCGTCAGCGCTGCCCGGATGCGGACCATCTCCTACGGCAAGGAACGGCCGATCGCGGTGTGTGACGACATCTCCTGCTGGTCGCAGAACCGTCGCGCGCAAACGGTGTTGAATGCCGGGGCCATGGCCCGGAACTAGTGCTGTCAGCCTTTGCAAGGAGCGCTCGGGCCTCGCCCTTCGAGACGGCGCGTTTCGCGCCTCCTCAGGGTGAGGCGTGAGTTCCTCATGCTGAGGAGCCGCCGAGGGCGGCGTCTCGAAGCATGAGGCCATGGAGGCGCATCAAAGTTTGGCCTCAAAAGCGGCAGCAAATGCGCTATCTTGAGGGCTTGATATTCTAAGCCCGGCATTCGTTGCTAACCGTTCTGACAAGGCCTCATCCGTGGATCCTTCAGCTTCAAGACAGCGCAGGCGATCGCGCTTGGCTGCCGCATTGGCGGGAGCCGTGCTTCTGTGCGTTGCCGGCGCGCCGCCGGTCCTTGCCCAACAGGATGCGCCGCCGCCCGTGCCTGTCGAAGCTCCCGCTGCCGATGCCGCGGCGCCGGCGGCAGCCAGCGACCCGGTTGCCAATCGAATCGGCCGACTGGAGGAGCAGATCCACGATCTTCAAGTCATGGTCGGCGCTCTCACCTCGCTCGTGAAATCGAAACCGGAAGCGGCGCTGCCGCAGGAGGGCGCGGGCGCCGCTGCGGGTCAGGCGGTGAGTGGTGCCGGAGGCCTTGGCGCTCGCGTCGATGCGCTGGAGACCCAGATGGGCGCGCTGACGAGCCAAATCGAGCTGATGACGCAACGGCTCGGCGCGATCGAGGCAAGGCTCGGCGATTCGGGCACGCCTCAGTCCTTGTCGCCGCCCGAGGAGGAAGCGCCCCCGCCTGAGCCGCCAGGGCGCCAGGGGGGGCTCGCGCCGATGGCTCCCTCCGATGGTCAGTTTGTCGACGCCGGAGGCGCGCGCCCGCTAGCGCCCATGGGCGCCGGGAGGGAGGCAATGGCGGCTCAGGCTGCGGCGCCGTCGCGCGAAACGGATGCAGGCACTCAGGCGCCGCTGCCGCCCGCCGCCCAGGATGCGGGGCGACAGCCTGCGTCGGACCAGCCGCAAAGCCTTTCGGCACTGCCGCCCGGCACCGATTCCGTCGCCCTCTACGATCAAGGCTATGGCGATCTCCTGCGGAAGGATTATGCCGCGGCGGAAATCTCGTTCCGCCAGCTCGTCAAGCACTTTCCCAACGATCCGCTCGCCGGGAAGGCGCAATATTGGCTGGGCGAATCCTATTTCGTGCGCGGGCAATTCAAGGAGGCGGCCGACGCCTTCCTCAACGGCTACAAGAAGTACAAATCCGGCGAGAAGGCTCCAGACTGTCTGGTCAAGCTCGGCATGTCGCTCGCCGAGCTCGGCCAGAAAGATGCGGCCTGCTCGACGTTGAGCGAGTTTGCTACAAGGTTTCCGTCCGCGGATCCGCATTTACAGGACCAAGCCAAGAGCGAGCAGCGCAAGGCGCGCTGCTGATGGCGGCGCCACTCACGTCGCGTGAGGCTCGAGCCGCCTTTGCCCCGCTTGCCAGATATCCTCGCCTTGCGCTTGCTGTCTCGGGCGGCCCGGACAGTCTCGCCGCGCTTCACCTCATCGCGCGCTGGCGGGCCGAAGGCGATTCTAATCCCGATCTGACGGTGCTGACGGTCGACCATGGGCTTCGCGCAGGCTCGCGCGAGGAAGCCTTGATGGTCTCGCGCGTGGCGGCGAGCCTCGGCCTGCCGCACGCGATTCTTCCCTGGCCCGAGGCTCACGGGAAAACAAGCAGTCTGCAAGCGCGTGCACGTGAGGCCCGCTACGACCTCATGGCCGCTTATTGCCATGCTCACGACATCCCCGCTGTGGTGACGGCGCACCATCTCAACGATCAGGCCGAGACCTTCCTCATGCGGCTGAAGCGCGGCAGCGGTCTCGACGGACTTGCCGCCATCCCAGAGGAGAGCGTCTGGGCCGGCATCGCCGTGCTGCGTCCTCTGCTCGATGTGCCGAAGGCACGCCTCGCCGCCACGCTGATCGAGGTTGGCATCGCTTTCGCCGACGACCCGAGCAATGCAGATCTGCGCTTCGAGCGTGCGAGGGTGAGGGCAAGCCAGGATGCGCTGGCGAAGCTTGGGCTGACACCCGAGGCACTGGCGCGCTCGGCGCAACGCTTAAGGCGCGCGCGCACCGCACTCGAGGATGCCACGACCGCTTTCCTCGGCTCCCATGGCACGGTGAGCGATGCGGGCTATTGCCTGCTGGCGCGGGATGCGCTGATTGCCGCGCCGGCAGAGATCGCGCTTCGCGCGCTCGCGCGGGTGCTCGCCGGCGTGGGCGGCCGGCCCGGACCGATCCAGCTCGCCAAGCTCGAGGCATTGCTTGCGGCCTTGGTCGCGGCCCCGGACAAGGCCCATACGCTCGGAGGCTGCCGTCTGGAGCCGATCGGTCCTGGGCTAGGGGTGTTCAGGGAGACGCGGGCAACGGGCTTGCCTGCCCTTCTGCTGGCCCCTGGGGAGCGGGCGCTGTGGGACAATCGTTTCAGGGTCGAGCTCGGCAACAGCGAGGAGAGGCCCGTCATCGTGCGCGCGCTGGGCGAGGCCGGCTGGCGCGATCTTCGCCATTCATCGCCCTGGTTGTCCGAACTGCCACGTTTCGCCGCCGCGACCTTGCCCGCGTGCTGGCAGGGTGATGAGCAGCTTATCCCGCCGCATCTAGGCATCGGCATCGTGTCGGTCGCCGACGCGGCGCGAGCCGCGCGCGGTTTCAGCGCGAGCTTCGTTAATGGCGCATGGCTTGGGTCTCGCGCCTCAGAATTTGGAGCTTTCCGTTGAGGAAGCGTGCACCTCTTTGGGCTAGCTTTACTTGGCAAAGAGGTTGCACGTTCCTATGTTGAGCAGACTTACTGCCCTCGAGCGCGTTTGAGGGAAGGGGGCGAGCCCCAAGCCGTTCGGCCTCGCCGCAGTTCCAGCAGTCAGGATCGTCATGAATTCGAATTTCCGCAATTTCGCCATCTGGGTCTTCATCGGCCTGTTGCTGGTCGCCCTGTTCAACCTGTTTCAAAGCCCTGGCGTTCATGTCCGCGGCAATGAGATCAGCTTCTCGCAGCTCTTGACCGAGGTCGAGGGCGGCTCGATCCAGGACGTGACCATCGCCGGCAATCAGATCACCGGTCACTTCAATGACGGCCGCAACTTCCAGACCTATGCGCCGAACGATCCCGGTCTGGTCGACAAGCTGCACCAGAAGGGCGTGAAGATCAGCGCCAAGCCGCCGGAAGACGACGTGCCGTCGCTGCTCGGCGTGCTCGTGTCCTGGTTCCCGATGCTGCTCTTGATCGCCGTGTGGATCTTCTTCATGCGCCAGATGCAGTCAGGCGGCGGCCGCGCCATGGGCTTCGGCAAGTCGAAGGCCAAGCTCCTGACCGAGCGTCATGGCCGAGTCACCTTCGACGACGTCGCCGGCGTCGAAGAGGCCAAGGAGGATTTGGAGGAGATCGTCGAGTTCCTGCGCGATCCGCAGAAGTTCCAGAAGCTCGGCGGGCGCATCCCGCGCGGCGCGCTCTTGGTCGGGCCTCCCGGCACCGGCAAGACGCTGCTGGCCCGCGCCATCGCCGGCGAGGCCAATGTGCCGTTCTTCACTATCTCGGGCTCCGACTTCGTCGAGATGTTCGTGGGCGTTGGCGCATCCCGCGTCCGCGACATGTTCGATCAGGCGAAGAAGAACGCTCCTTGTATCATCTTCATTGACGAGATCGACGCCGTCGGCCGCCATCGTGGCGCCGGCCTCGGCGGCGGCAACGACGAGCGCGAGCAGACGCTGAACCAACTGCTCGTCGAGATGGACGGCTTCGAGGCCAATGAAGGCATCATCCTGATCGCCGCGACCAACCGGCCCGACGTGCTCGACCCCGCGCTGCTCAGGCCTGGCCGGTTCGACCGCCAGGTGGTGGTGCCGCGACCCGACATCATCGGCCGGGAAAAGATCCTTAAAGTGCATGTGCGCAAGGTGCCGCTCGCGCCGGACGTCGATCTGCGCGTCATCGCGCGCGGCACGCCAGGCTTCTCCGGCGCCGACCTCGCCAACCTCGTGAACGAGGCGGCGCTGCTCGCCGCGCGTCGCTCCAAGCGGCTCGTCACGCAGCTCGAGTTCGAGGACGCCAAGGACAAGGTCATGATGGGCGCCGAGCGGCGCTCCATGGTGATGAACGAGGAGGAGAAGACGCTGACCGCCTATCACGAGGGCGGCCATGCGCTCGTGGCGCTGCACCAGCACGCCTCAGATCCCGTGCACAAGGCGACCATCATTCCGCGCGGCCGCGCGCTCGGCATGGTCATGCGGCTGCCTGAGCGCGACATGCTCTCCTACACCCGCGCCAAGCTCAAGGCCGACATCACCGTCGCCATGGGCGGACGCGTCGCCGAGGAACTCGTGTTCGGTTACGACAAGGTCACCTCCGGCGCGAGCTCAGACATCAAGATGGCCACGCTGCTCGCGCGCGCCATGGTCACTCAATACGGCATGTCGGATAAGCTCGGACCGCTCGCATATGGCGACAACGAGGAAGAGGTGTTTCTCGGCCACTCCATCGCGCGGACGCAGAACCTCTCCGACGAGACCCAGACCATCGTCGATGAGGAAATTCACCGCCTGGTCGATGAGGGCTTCGAGGAGGCGCGCCGGATTCTAACCGAGCATCTCGCCGATCTACACACCATCGCGCGAGGACTGCTCGAATACGAGACGCTGTCGGGCGACGAGATCAAGGACCTGCTCAAGGGCAAGCCGCCGGTGCGTGAGTTCGAGCCCGAGGTCGCGCCCCGACCGGCGCCGGCCTCCGCCGTTCCCACGGCCGGCCGCGGCAAGAAGGCGCCGCCGGAGCCGGACACGGGCGGCATGGAGCCAGCGCCGCAGACGTGAGTGTCCGCCGATAGTCTCAATCAACGCAACGCACATGGCCGGGTCTATCCCGGCAATGCGCATTTTGGGTGCGCCACTGTGATTATCGCGGCATCGTGCTAAGCAGCGCCATGGCTGACGCGAAGCTTTATCTCAGACCGATCGGCATGCTCTATGGGGCGACGGCAGAGGCGGCCATGGCCGAAGGCCTTGCGCTCCCACTGGCCGGTGGTGCGATCGCCTTCGCCGCCGCCGAGCTGATCGAGACTGGACCCGGCAAGACCCAGCGGCGGCTTCTCGGCACGCCGGAGCTCACCGCATCGAAGGACGCCGATCTCGCCCAAACGCTCAGCCGCATCACAGCGCCTCGGCCACCCTTTGCCGGGCTCGGTCTCGACCGGCCGCTGCTCATGGGCATCGTCAATGTCACGCCCGACAGCTTCTCCGACGGCGGCCTCTACGACACGACGGAAGGGGCCATCGTCCATGCCGCCGAGCTCGTCCAGGCGGGCGCCGATATCATCGATGTGGGGGGTGAATCGACCCGTCCCGGCTCCGATACCATGGGCGACGCCGATGAGCTCGCCCGTGTCTTGCCTGTGCTCGACGGGCTTGCGGGGCTCGGCGCTGCCATCTCGATCGATACCCGAAAAAGCTCTGTGGCGCGGGCCGCAGCGCGCCAGTGCGCCAAAATCTTCAACGACGTGTCGGCGCTGACCTATGATTCCGGCAGCCTTTACGCCGCGGCCGAAACCGGACTCTCCGTCGTGCTTATGCATGCCAAGGGCGAGCCCAAGACCATGCAGGATAATCCGACCTATGACGACGTCGTGCTCGAGGTCTTCGACTATCTCGAGGCGCGCATCGCCGCGGCGCGCGCCGCGGGCATCGAGCTTGAGCGCATCGCCGCCGACCCCGGCATCGGCTTTGGCAAGACCATGGCGCACAATCTTGCGCTCCTCGCCAATCTCAGCGTGCTGCATGGGCTCGGCGTGCCGCTCCTGGTCGGCGCCTCGCGCAAGCGCTTCATCCGTGGCATCAGCGGCGGGGAGAGCCCGCGCGCCCGGGAGGCGGGGTCTTTTGCCGCAGCCATTGTCGCGGCGGCGCAGGGGGTCCAAATCTTGCGGGTGCACGACGTCGCTGGGTCTCGCCAGGCGCTTGCCATGTGGGGTGCGAGCGTCTCCGGGACCGACGCGTGAAGCGAGCGTCCGGGCGCTGCACCTGAGGGAATCGCGTAAATCTTTGATTCACCAATCGGAATTGGTGTAACTTTTACTTACACTTTGTGAACGGGACTGGATTACGCCAGGAGCATAATCCGATGCAGCGCCGAACTAATCACAAAAGGTGGACGGCGCCTTTGGGGGGGACTACGGCCATGGCTCGTAAGTTCTTTGGCACGGATGGCATCCGTGGCAGCGCCAATTCTTCACCCATGACCTCAGAGGTGGCGCTTCGCGTCGGCATGGCCGCCGGCAAGCTGTTCACCAACGGGTCCTATCGCCATCGGGTGGTGATCGGCAAGGATACGCGGCTCTCCGGCTACATGATCGAATTGGCGCTCGTCTCGGGCTTCACCGCCGTGGGCATGGACGTCTTCCTGCTTGGGCCGATGCCGACACCCGCGGTCGCCATGCTGACGCGCTCGCTCCGCGCCGATCTCGGCGTGATGATCTCCGCCTCGCACAATCCGTTCGCCGATAACGGCATTAAGCTGTTCGGTCCGGACGGCTACAAACTGTCCGACGAGACCGAGGGGCAGGTCGAGGAGCTGATGCTGGGCGACACTGCCGAGCTGCTCGCGGCGCCGGACAAGATCGGCCGGGCGACCCGCATCGACAGCGCCCGGGAGCGCTACATCGAATTCGCCAAACGGACGCTGCCCAAGAATCTCCGGTTCGACGGCATCAGGGCTGTGATCGATTGCGCCAATGGCGCCGCCTATAAAGTGGCGCCCGAGGCGCTCTGGGAGCTCGGCGCCGACGTAGTCAAGCTCGGCGTCGATCCCAACGGCTTCAACATCAACAAGGATTGCGGCTCGACGGCGCCGGAGGACCTTATTCGCAAGGTCAACGAGGTGCGCGCGGATATCGGCATTGCGCTCGACGGGGACGCCGACCGCGTGCTCATCACCGACGAGCGCGGACATTTGATCGACGGCGATCAGCTCATGGCGGTCATCGCCGAATCCTGGTTGCGGCGCGGCCGCCTCGCGGGCGGCGGCATAGTCGCCACCGTCATGTCGAATCTCGGGCTGGAACGCTATCTGCAAGGCCTCGGCCTTGGCCTCGCGCGCACGCCGGTCGGCGACCGCTACGTGGTCGAGCATATGCGCCAGCACGGCTACAATGTCGGCGGCGAGCAGTCCGGGCATATCGTGCTATCCGATTATTCCACGACCGGCGATGGCCTCGTCACCGCGCTCCAGCTTCTCGCCGTGGTGGCGCAGAGCGGCAAGCCGGTGAGCGAGATCTGCAATCGTTTCGAGGCGCTGCCGCAAATCTTGAAGAACGTGCGTTACAAGAATGGCGGCCAGCCGCTCGACAACATCGCCGTGCGGAAGGCGATCGACAGCGGCAAGTCGAAGCTCGGCAAATCCGGGCGCCTCGTCATCCGCCCCTCGGGCACCGAGCCGGTGATCCGCGTCATGGCCGAAGGCGACGATCAGCGGCTGGTTGACACGGTGGTCTCCGACATCGTGCACGCGCTCACCGACGCCGCGGCGTAACGCGGCTGGCGTTGAACATCCGCCAGCTACCGTTCGGCGTCCCGCGACGGCACGGCGGTTTGCCATCCCTTAACCATTCCCGACTCATAGTCCCGACAGGAACAGCCTCGCATGCGCTGCCCGTCAAGGGCGCGGCGATGCGGCTGAAGGACAGGGAATGTAGATGGGACAAATGGCGCGTTGGTCGTTGGATGTGCTCTAGCCTTGAGCCAAGTCACCATGGCTCAGGCTGCCGATTTCGGCGATACGCCGATGGACCTTGCCGGCCGAGCCAGGCTGCGTCAGCAATTGGTATCTCAAGGGCTTTCTCGGCATCACGAGCTACGACCTCGACGGCATCAGGAGCGCTACCTTCAAGACCTCGAATTTTGACATTCTCGACACCGGCTTCGAAGGCTCCGGTTTCGGCGGTCTCGGCCTCGGCTATCAGTTCAACAGCTAGCTCCGCTTCGACGTGACCGGCGAATACCGCAACCGGTCGACCGTTCATGGGCTCGACCGCTATGAGGGCTACGGCTTCTCCGGCACCAACCAATACACCGCCACGCTCAAATCCTGGGTGACGCTGGCAAATGCGTATTGGGATATCGGCTGCTGGAAGGGCATCACGCCCTATGTCGGCGGCGGTATCGGCTATGCCAAGAACTGGGTCGGCGACTACACCGACGTGAACGTGCCAAATCTCGGCGTCTCCTGCGCCAACACTCATGATGAGGGGAATTTTCGCCTGGGCCTTGCATGCCGGTGTGTCCTACGACGTGACGCAGAACTTCACCGTCGACCTCGACTATCGCTATCTCGATATCGGCGATGGCAGCAGCGGCAAGAATCACGCCTATGACGGCAGCGGCACCGGCGACGGGCTCGAGTTCGACAACATCCATTCGAGCGACATCATGCTCGGCGCGCGCTGGAAATTCGGCTGCTGCGGGCGCCGATGCCCGTCGCTCTCAAATAACCCACCACAACATCCCATCCCGTCAACCCGTCACCGCCCGTCTCGCGACGGGCGGTTCTTTTTTTGCGCCACACTCCGCAGGGCGGACGCGTCAGGGTAAATGGGCCGCGGCAGACTTGACGCAGGGAGGCGCTGAATCTATGGGCAGCGCATCTCAAATCCCTTAGAGAACCCGCATGACACTGTCGGCCAAACCGAACGAACGGCCCGCCAATCCGCGCTTCTCATCCGGTCCTTGCACCAAGCATCCGGGCTGGTCCTTGGCTGGACTTGAAGGGGCTTTGCTCGGCCGCAATCATCGCGTCAAGGAGGCGCGGGCGAGGCTCGAGCTTGCGCTCCTCAAGACACGCGCGCTATTGAAGCTGCCATCGGACTATCGCGTCGCCATCGTGCCCGCTTCCGACACCGGCGCGGTCGAGATCGCGCTCTGGTCGCTGCTCGGACCGTGTGGCGTCGAGGTTCTCGCCTGGGACGCTTTCAGCCAGGACTGGGTGACCGACATCGTCGACCAGTTGAAGCTCGACGATGTGCGGGCCACGGTCGCGCGCTATGGCGAGCTGCCCGATCTCTCTACCGTCGATTTCGACCGCGACGTCGTGTTCGCGTGGAACGGCACCACATCGGGCGTGCGCGTGCCCAATGCCGATTGGATTTCGAGCGCGCGCAAAGGTCTAATCATCTGCGACGCGACCTCGGCCGTGTTTGCCCAAGCGATCGATTGGCGGAAGCTCGATGTCGCCACCTATTCCTGGCAAAAGGTGTTGGGCGGCGAGGCGCAGCACGGCATGCTGATCCTGTCGCCGCGCGCCGTCGAGCGGCTTGAGAGCTACACGCCTCCTTGGCCGCTGCCGAAGCTGTTCCGCCTGACGCGTAAGGGCAAGCTAATGGCCGATCTGTTCGAGGGCTCGACGATCAACACGCCGTCGATGCTCTGCCTCGAGGACTATCTCGATGCGCTCGCCTTCGTCGAAAGCGTGGGCGGCGTCGAAGGCACCATCGCGCGCTCCGACGCCAATGCCGGCGTGATCGCCGATTGGGTCGCGCACACGCCTTGGGTGGATTTCGTGGCGCCCGTCCCCGAGACGCGCTCCAACACATCGGTGTGCCTCAAGATCGTCGATCCAGACGTGCTGGCGCTGCCGGAGCCTTTGCGCGCCGAGTTCCCGAGACGCATCGCCGCGCTGCTCGATGAGGAGGACGTCGCCAAGGACATCGCGTCGTATCGCGACGCGCCTCCGGGCTTGCGCATCTGGACGGGCGCCACGGTCGAGCGGAGAGATCTGGAGGCGCTGCTGCCTTGGCTTGACTGGGGCCATGCACAGGTGAAGCAGGCATTCGCCAAGGCCGCTTAGGACTCTGCGCTAAAAAGAGACGGGGTGAGGGGTAAGACGCGATACTAGCAATACCCCCACCCGTTCCTCCCCCGCAAAGGGGAGGAACTACCCAACTCGGTTCATATCGAAGAGCTATTCCGGCCAGACATAGGCAACCACGCGCTTGGCCGAATATTTGCCGACGCCGACACTGCGCGCGCCGCCGCGGCCGGAGTGATTGCCGGAGACGAGGATCACCGAGTTGCCGCTGACCTCTTTGACGATGCCGACATGGTGGTTCATGACGGCGAGCGCGCCGACCTGTGGGCCCGACAGCTTGCGGCCGGCCTTGAGGCAGGAGATGGCGGTGTTGCCGCCGCAGCCGCGCATGCCGCTCCGCTGCAGCCACATGTTCATCGACTTGGCGCACCATTGCCGTTTCCACCCCGTGGGGTTGGTGCCGACGTCGTGCATGGCATGGTCGAGCCAAGGCGAGTCCGCATAGCGCATGGCGCCACTGATGGCAGTGAGGCCGGACGGTTCCGGATTCATGGAGGGTTGAGCGTCGGCGCTGGCTTCCGGAGTCACGTTCACCGGTTGGATGTCGAGCCCGGAGCCCTCCGGGTTCATCTTCGACGGTTGGGCGCCGGCCGGTAGCCCCATGGCACAAAGCGTCGCCGCGGCGAGAAGGGTTACTCGCATATTTTTGCTCCTGATTTTCTTGGGAGGTCAGTTTTGCGTGGCGAGAGACATGCCGGGTCAATCCGGCCTCAATGAGATCAATGGGGGCAACACTGCGATCAATCATGGCAAGGCTTGCGACCAATCACCCCAGGTTCGCGGGCGCCAAGAGGGCGGCCAGCGAGCGTTCGTCCGGGCGACAAAATGCGATAGGATATGGCCATGAAGAGGATGCTATTGCCGTTGATGGCCGCTTGCGCGCTTGGCTGTAGCGCTACGGCTCTGGCCGCGGCAGAGTCGGCCGCGGGGCCAAGCGGTTTTCCCGCCGCAACCGACAGTGCCAACAGCAAAGGTAAGACAGGCGAGTCGGCAGAGTGCCCGATCAAGAAGACAGTCGACGGGAAGACATTCTGCTTTCAGAACGATCCGGCTCTCGCCAAGCCGCAGGGCGGTCAATAGCCAACGCGCTCGGCACTTGCCAGCAGGCCCTCGCATCGGCTTGAGCCGCGCGCTATAAGCAAACACGGCCCTGCGCTTAGACCTTTGTCTTTGACGCATGATCTTATCCGAAAAGTCTGCAACTTTTCGGGATCATGGTCTGCAGGGCCGTTTGTGCGTCTCGATCCAGCATGTTGAGAGGACCGTCCATTGGCCAATGTCGTGGTCGTCGGCTCCCAATGGGGCGACGAGGGCAAGGGCAAGATCGTCGATTGGCTGTCTGAGCGCGCCGATATCGTGGTGCGCTTCCAGGGCGGCCATAACGCCGGCCACACCCTGGTCATCGACGGCACCACCTATAAACTCTCGCTGCTGCCTTCTGGCGTCGTGCGCAAGGGCAAGCTCTCGGTGATCGGTAACGGTGTGGTGGTCGATCCTTGGGCGCTCGCCGAGGAGATCGCCAAGATCGAGGCGCAAGGCGTGAGCATCAGCCGCGAAAACTTGCGCATCGCCGAGAATGCCACCCTGATCCTGCCGCTCCATCGCGAGCTCGACTCGCTGCGTGAGGCATCCGCGGGTGACGGGAAGATCGGCACGACCAAACGCGGCATAGGACCGGCCTACGAGGACAAGGTCGGCAGACGCGCGATCCGCGTCATGGATTTGCAGGATCTGCAGAGCCTGAAGCCGAAGATCGAGCGCATCCTTAGCCATCACAATCCGCTCCGCCGGGGACTGGGCGAGCCGGAGATCGACGCCGACGCGCTGTGCGGCGAGCTCACGGCGATCGCGCCGAAGGTGCTGCCCTTCGTCGATACGGTCTGGGCGCTGCTCGACGCCAAGCGCCGCGCTGGCAAGCGCATCCTGTTCGAGGGCGCGCAAGGGGCGTTGCTCGACATCGACCACGGCACCTATCCTTTCGTCACCTCGTCGAACACCGTGGCGGCGCAGGCCGCGACCGGGTCTGGCTTGGGGCCTGGCGCCATCAATTATGTGCTCGGCATCACCAAGGCCTACACGACGCGCGTCGGCGAGGGACCGTTCCCCACCGAGCTCAAGGACGAGACGGGCAAGCTTATCGGCGAGCGCGGTGTCGAGTTCGGCACGGTGACGGGGCGCCCCCGCCGCTGCGGCTGGTTCGATGCGTGCCTCGTGCGTCAGACGCGCAAGGTCGGCGGCATCAACGGCATCGCGCTGACCAAGCTCGACGTGCTCGACCAGCTGCCCGAGCTCAAGATTTGTGTGGGCTATACGCTCGATGGCCGCGAGTTCGACCATCTGCCGGCGGCGCAAGGGCTACAGGCCCACGTCAAGCCGATCTACGAGACAATGGAAGGCTGGACGGAATCGACCCGCGGCGCCCGGTCTTGGGCAGAGCTTCCCGCCCAATGCATCAAATATGTGCGGCGGCTGGAGGAGCTGATCGAGGCCCCGGTGGCGCTGCTCTCGACGAGCCCGAAGCGCGAGGACACCATCCTCGTGCACGATCCCTTCGTGGATTGAGGTCTGCGACCGTGGCCGAGCCGAACTTTCCTTGGAAGCTCGCGTGGATCACCGGGGCCTCCGGCGCTATTTGCGGCGAGGTGGCGAAGCGGCTTGCCGCTGCTGGCGTGACCGTGGCGGCGACGGCGCGGCCAAGCGGGACGCTCGATGCGCTCGCCGCCGGCAGCGACAAGATCACGGCATTTCCGGCCGACGTGCTCGACGCGCCCGCGCTCAAGGCTTGCGCGGCTAAGATCGAGGGTGAGTTCGGCGCCATCGATCTCGCGCTGCTCGGCGCCGGCATGTATGTGCCCTTCGACATCCGCAATATCGACTTGGACGGCTTTCACCGCACCATGGCGCTGAATGTCGACGGGGTGATCAACGGCGTCGCCGCGGTGCTGCCTTCGATGCTCGCGCGCAAAGCCGGGCACATCGCCATCATGGGCTCGCTGTTCGGCTATTCCGGCTGGCCGGGCAATGGCGCCTATGGCGCGAGCAAGGCAGCGCTGATCAATCTCGCCGAGAGTTTGAGGCTCGAGCTTGAAGGCGAGGGCGTCGCCGTCACCCTCATCAACCCTGGCTTCGTCGATACGCCGCTCAACGCCGCCTACGACCCTAAGAAGAAGCTCTATGTGATGAGCAAGGAGCGCTGCGCGCGGAAGATCCTCGAGAAGCTCGGGGACAAGCCCTACGAGATTGCCTTCCCGCCTCAGGTCGAGGCCTTCCTCAAGACCATGCGCTCGCTGCCGCGCGGCGTATCCTTCCCGTTGATCCGCTGGTTCACCCAGCGCATCGGGTCGTCATGAAGTCGATCTTCGAGATGCTTGCCGGCTACAATGCCTGGGCCAATGAGCGGGTCTACGATGCGGCCGCCGCGCTTTCCGACGCCGATTACCGCGCCGACCACGGCGCCTTTTTCGGTTCGGTGCACGGGACGCTGAACCACCTGCTGGTGGGCGATCGCATCTGGATGCGCCGCTTAAGCGGCGAGGGTCCGTCGCCGACGCAGCTCGACGCCATCCTCTATGAGGATTTCGGCGCTCTCCTTGCGGCCCGCGCGACCGAAGACGTCCGCATTATCGACTATGTCGCCTCGCTCACGCCTGCGGACCTGGCGGGCACGGTGCGCTACCGCACGATCAGCAATCCCGGCAACATTGAGCAGGAGCTCTCGATGACGCTCGTGCATGTGTTCAACCACCAGACCCATCATCGCGGCCAGGTGCATGGCCTGCTGACGCGGATCACCAATGAGGCGCCGTCGCTCGACCTCATCCTCTATCAGCGCCAGACGGGGATCGGCCTGATTGGCGGCGCGCCGATTGCCGTGGCCGGCCCACAACGCCGGGCGGCCCGCTAGGGCATCAGCCAAGCCGTCACGCCAACAGATCGCGGAAATAGCTGTCGAGCATGCGGTTCTCGGGATCGGCTTGGCGCCGGTATTCGGCAAACAGCTTGAGCCGCTCGCCGAACGCCTTCTGCGCCTGCTCGCGCGTGAGGAACGGCGTCTGGTTGAACAGCGGCACGCCGCCCCGCGCGCTGCAGTAATCGTTATAGGCGCGCAGGAACTCCTCCCACTCCTTGCCTCCGGTCGCCGCAGGGTCGATCGACAGCGTCGGGCCGTCCCAGCAATAAGAGAGGAGCGCGTTCCGATCCGCAGCGATGGCGTAGCCAACGCTCGGCAGGTCGCAGCGGTAGCCCGTCCGCGCCGCGTAATTGATACAGAAATCGCAATAGTCCTCGAGGATCTTGAAGAAGTTCTTCTCCCCGAAGGACCACATGCTGAACAGATATTTGTTGGGCCCGGGATCACTCGGATAGTTGATGTGCTGGGCATGCGGCCAGGTTGCGTCGTGGCGCACGATGCTCACCAGGCCCTGGCGCAGGAGGTAGAAATTGAGATCGTCGGCCGCGGCCCGCAAGCGCGGCGAGCTCGTCCGGCGCCGGATCCAATGCGCAAGCGCCGGACCGTATTTGCGCCAGAAGCGGTTGCGGTAGGCCCAGCGCCGGCGCGATCTTGGCTTGACCGCGGGATTGTCCTTCCTGAGTTCGACCACGACGCAACGCGCGTACGGAAAGATGTAGTACATCACCGCGTAGCCTTGCGCCTTGAATACCGGAAAACGCTTGCGGAACTCTTCCAGCCCCATGGAATGGTGGCGGACGCTGAGGGCGGTGGTTGGCCGCACCTTGATGGTCACCTCGAACACGATGCCGAGCAGCCCATAACTCGAGCGCATGACCTGCATCTCTTCGGGGTGGTCGCGCTCGTTGATCTCGCGTAGCTCGCCTTTCGGCGTGACGAAGCGCATGGCGGTCACATAGGAGCTGATCTGCCCATAGCCGTCGGGGAAGGATGAGTCCTTGGTGGCGGCGGTCGCCATGGCGGCAAGGGTGACGTTGCCGATCTCGGTGGTGACGTGAAATTGCAGGCCGCGCTCCTTCAGCGCGTTGGACACCGTAAGATAGCTCACGCCGCCTTCGACGGTGACAGTGTCCTCGCCAAATCTGAGGATGCGGTTCATCCCCTTCATGTCGACCATGGTGCCGCCGTCGTCGCCATTCATCCGCGCCGTGGAATGCATCGAGCCGGCCGGGCGCACGGGCGAGGGGAAGCGGACCTCGCTCTTCATGATCTCGACGATATCTTCGGCGCTTGTCGGCGTGACCAGCACCTTGGGGCGATAGGTCCAGGTGCCGTCCCAGCTTTTGATCGTGACGTCTTGTTTAATGTCCATCGTTTCCCTCGGAAGGCGCGGGGCCGGCCGACCATAAAGCAAAGCGTCGCCAAAATCAGGCAGCGCGCAGCACACTAGCGATAGCAAGCAGCACGCCGTGGAGCCCAACGCAACAGCGCCCATAGGGGGTCATGCGGTCCGGAAGGATTTGACTCAGATCAAGGAGGTTTCCAAACGGCGCGGCCATTCAACAAGGTCCGGGCGTGGGTGGTGGCAGGTCGAGCAGAATTTGGCTTGACCCGCACCGTCCTGGCGATCCACCGTCGGCCCGTTTTGGGACAGGCCGACTTGGCGTGAGGGCGATGTGAAGCGGTATTGCATCATCGGGGCGGGCGCCTGCGGGCTCGCCGTGGCCAAGACCTTCGCGACGCGCGGCATTCCGTTCGATTGCTTCGAGGCCGAGGCCGATGTCGGGGGCATCTGGAATCCGGAGAGCCCGCATGCGGTCTACGGCTCGACCTACCTCAACTCGTCGAAGAAGCTGTCGCGCTACCCGGATTTCGATTTCCCAGAGGAGTGGCCGCATTATCTGAGCTCGGCGCAGGCGGAAGACTATCTCTGCTCCTACGCGCGCGAATTCGGCCTCTATGACCGCATCACCTTCAGTGCCGAAGTGGTCTCTGCCGAGCGCATCGACGGACGCTGGCGGATCGCGGTCAAAGGCGAGACGAGTCCTCGCGTCTATGACGGGCTGGTCGTCGCCAACGGCCATCATTGGGCGCCGAACTGGCCGAGCTATCCAGGGGGGTTCGACGGCGAGATCCTCCACTCCCATGACGTCAAATCGAAGGAGCAGCTCAAAGGCAAGCGCGTGCTTGTGGTCGGCGCCGGCAACTCCGCCGTCGATATTCTCGATGATGCCGCCCATCACGGCGTGCGCGCCGTGCACTCGATGCGGCGGAGCTACTTCTTTTTTCCCAAGCTCGTGTTCGGCAAGCCGACCGATACCTTCATCGACCAGACGAGCCGCTGGCCGCTGCCGCGCCGGGTGATGCGCAAACTCTACCGGCTCGGCATGCGCGTCGTTATCGGCTCGCATTGGCGCTATGGCTTGCCCGCGCCGGACCACGATCTGTTCGAGGCGCATCCGACCGCCTGCACCCTCTATCTCGATCACATCGTGCATGGCCGCATCGTCGCCAAGCCAGGCGTCGAAAGCCTGAATGGCAAGACGGTGCGCTTCGTCGACGGCAGCGAGGAGGAGGTCGACCTCCTCGTCTACGCCACCGGATTCAGGCCGAGCTTCCCGTTCATGGATCAGGGCTACATTCTTGATGAGCAGGGGCGCTCGAAGCTCTTCATCCACACCTTCTCCCGCGAGCTCGACGATCTGTTCGTCGCGGGCCTGTTCGAGCCGGCTGAAGGCGGTGTGTGGCAGCTCGCCGACTATCAGGCGAAGCTGATCGCGAGCTTCATCGTGGCTAGCGCGCTCGATCCCGCACGCGCCGACTGGTTCCGCAAGCTGAAGGCCACCGCTCACCCCGATATCGGCCATGGCATCCCCTACAAGGACACGCCCTGGCACAAATTCGAGATCCACCACTATCGCTTCCGCAAATATATGGCGCGGCTGCTCAAGAAATTGGGCGCCGCAGCCACGCTGCCATTCGCGGAAGGTACGCCCGAGGCCAAATCCGAATCTGCCAGGCGCGCAGCTTAAACTCGCCTCTGACGCCTCCTAATGAGCGTCCTGTTCCTCCCTTGGCGGAGGGGCGTGCGATTGATGCGATCCGCACCGTCCTCCAGTCTGTGCCCACTTTCGCCGTGGGGCCCTAGGCACGGAGCGCGAGCGTGAAGTTCGATCGGCGTAGCGTGCTGGCTCTCACCGCTTCGGCCCTTGCCACGCCTGCCATCGTCAGTCGCGGCGCAGCGGCCGACGGGGGCGCCAAGGTTCAGGCGGCGGTGGACCGCTCGCCAAACTGCCGGCGACCGCAAGCTGCCTGGTCGTTGCGGGCCATCCCACCCCGCTTTGGCAGGCCGCCACGATCCTGGCGCGCGCCTATTCATCGGCAGTGCGTTCAAGACGTTCGTCCTCGCGCAGTTTTTGCGCGAAATGGAGGCGGGACGGCTCTCGGAAGACACGCAGTCGACGATTGACGGTGCGGTGCGCTCACCCGTCAGCCGAGTGTTTCAAAATCTATCCGGCACCACCACGGCGTGCACGCATAGCGACAACACCGCGACCGACATCGCCCTTGCCGCGCCGTCATTGCTGAAGCCGCGTTAGGCAATACGCAAATCCCGGAATCAACCCGCCAGCTCACCTCCTATATCGCGGGCGCGCCGGAAGGCGTGGATCTCGGCTGGATCGCGATACAGGATGTGCTCGAGGGCAGTTCGAGCAGCACATCTCGCGCGCCCCTCAACGACAAACAGACCATGGCAAGCACCGCCGAGGATTTGGTGCACTGGTATCGACAGGCGCTGGACGGGGCGTTCTTCCAGAAGCCGGAGACGCTCGTGGAATTCAAACGCATCCAGGCCATGGCCGATTCCCTCGTCAAGGTGTGCCGCCCGAAACGGTCGCCTATGGCAAGGGGGGCAGCATCGATTGGGACGATTTTCACTGCATCTGCATTGCCGGCCAGATGATCGTCGCGGGCGTTCCGATCACGTTCTGCGCGACGATCAATTGGACCGGTCCGCTGATGGCGTGCCCGAGACGGGCGGAGTTCAACGCCAGCGTGACCGAAATCTTGCGAGAAGCGGTGCAAGCCGTAGGCTGGCCGAGTGGAATTATGCACAAGAAGCCGCGGTTTTGTTGATGGAAACCCGGTTTTGAGCCATTTAGCCGATATAACGGGCTGGCACCGTGTCGCACATGGCTGCCATGCTCTCGCCTCGGTATGGGCGGAAGATTACGACTAGACAGTGCCGCCACACGTTGAAAGCAGGGCGGTCGGGGCTGACCCAAGAGCGAATTTTGGCCCGGGATGTGGGCCGCGACGAGTTCGCATTCAGGGTTTTAACCGATTCGATGTATTAGGGGGTTCGGCGAGCATTAGGAGCGGAACGTGGGGTCGGCTTCTCGCACGGCGATTGCCTTATTTTGGGCCGTCATCATTTTCGCACCGCCCTCCCAGGCGGCGGAGCCCGATGGGCCGGCGGCGCTGCTCACCCGGGCCGAGGCCGTCAGCATCTCGATTCAGGACCGGATCGCCGAGAAATTCGGCAAGGGTGGCGATGCGAGGAGTGAGCAGAAGGCGCTTGCCGACTATTACGCCGAGCCAGACTCGCATCCGCTTTGGGTTGATGAGAGCGGCCTCAATGACCGCGCCAAAGCGGTGATGGATGAGATCGGCAAGGCCGATGAGTACGGCCTCCGCGCGTCCGACTACGTGCTGCCCAAGCGCGACGGGTTCGACGCCAACAGCCGCGATGCGGTCAATTGGCTGGCCGACGCCGAGACCAAGATCAGCATTGCGGTCCTCCGTTATGCCCGTGACGCGCGCGGCGGCCGGCTCGACCCGCAGCACATCGACGAAAATCTCGATCCGACGCTGGTGTTGCCGGACCCGTTGCAATTGCTGGAGACCATCGCCATTCGCTCGGAGCCTGCGACCTATCTGCGGAGCTTCCAGCCCGACCAGCCCCAGTTCGAAGCCTTACGCAAGGCGCTGATCGCCTCGCGGGGAGGAAATCCCGACGAGACTGTCGTCACCATCCCGGATGGGCCAACGCTCAAGCTCGGTGTTGAGCATGAGCAGGTGGCGCTTCTCAGGAAGCGGCTCGAAATCCCCGCCAGTGCTCAGGACGGCAAGGAGACGCTGTTCGATGCCTCTGTCGATGAGGCCGTGAAGCGCTTCCAAATGGCGCGTGGCGTGATGCCAGATGGCGTGGTCGGCCCCGGCACGAGGCGGCTGCTCAATCAGCAGCACCACCAGCGGGCCGGGAACGCCGCAAGGACCCGACTCATCCTGCTCAACATGGAGCGCTGGCGCTGGCTGCCGAGCGACCTCGGACCGTTCTACGTGACGGTCAACATTCCCGAGTTCACGCTCCGCGTGGTCGAAGACGGCAAGGTCGCGCACTCGACGCGGGTCGTGGTCGGCAAGCCCGACAAGCAGACGCCGGTCTTCTACAAGGATATGCAGGAGATCGTGTTCAACCCGATCTGGAACGTGCCGAACTCGATCAAGACGGAGGAGCTTCTGCCCGCCATCACCGGCGGGGGAGGGGACTGGTTCGGCGGCGGCTATGACACCTCGGTGTTCGAGCGCCACGGCCTCCGCGTCAATCTGGGCGGTCGCGACGTCGATCCTTCCAGGCTCGACTGGAGCCGCACCGACATCCGCTCGCTGAATATCTATCAGCCTCCTGGACCCGATAACGTGCTCGGCACCGTCAAGTTCGTGTTTCCCAACAAGCACGACGTCTACATGCACGACACGACGCAGAAGAACCTGTTCGCTCAGACCGTTCGCGCCGAAAGTCATGGCTGCATGCGGGTGCAGAACCCCGATCAACTCGCTGCCATCCTGCTCAAGCAAGACCAGGGCTGGTCCGCGGCCAACGTCGCTTCGGCGATCGAAGGCGCCGGCGACCAACACGTGGCGCTGAAGCAGAAGATCCCGGTCTACGTCAATTATTTCACCCTCTGGGTGAACGACGACGGCTCGATCTCGACCTTCAACGACATCTATGGTCATGATGCGCGCATGGCGGCCGCGCTGTTCGGCGAGGCCGTAGCCTATGATCCATTCCCGCCGGTGAGCGAGACAGCCGAAAATCCGGAGCCTCCGGCGACCCCAGCCCAGCGCCGTAGACAGGCGCGTGGCGGTCCAAGAGCGGGCAACAGCATCGCCGAGAGCCTATCCAGGCTCCTGGACAACTAGTCGCCCGGCCCCGTCTTACGATAAGACGAACGAAGCCAACAGCACGGACGACCCGTTCCGCAGTTGGCGTAAGCGGCCGTGCCTCAGCCGGCCTCTGTTCTCGGCCTTCGACCTCGTGCTTGCGCAGAATCAAACCGTGGCGCAGCGCTTCGCGCAGCTCGGCGCGGCCGATTCGGTGAGCGTCGGCAATCTGAAAATCGACGGTCCACCCCCTCCTGCCGACGCAGCGGCGCAGCGGAAGCTCGGCTCGGTGCTACGGGACAGGAGCGTGCTGCTGGCGGTGAGCACTCATCCCGGCGAGGAAGACATCGTCGTCGCGGCGCATCTCGCCATGAAGAAATCGCGGCCCGACCTGATCACCATCATCCTGCCTCGCCATCCGGAGCGCGGAGCCGAGCTCGCCAGGCAGCTCTCGAGCAGGAGCTTGGCAACGGTGCTGCGCTCGGCGGGACAACTGCCCGAGGCCGGCACCGACATCTATATCGCCGATACGATGGGCGAGATCGGTCTCTTCTATACCCTCGCCAAGGTGGCGCTCGTCGGCGGCTCGTTCGTGTCGCGCGGCGGGCAGAACCCGGTCGAGGCGATCAAGCTCGGCGCTGCGGTGCTCACTGGGCCCAATTGGCAGAATTTCAGCGATTCCTATCAGGAGCTGCTGCGGGTCAAGGGTTGCCGGCAGGTGTTCGATTCCGCGAGCTTGGCCGAGGCGGCGCTGACGCTGCTCGACGACGAGCCGGCGCGCCACGAAATGCAGGCCAATGCCGAAGCCGCGATCGCCAGCATGAGCGGGGCGCTCAATCGCACCGTGTTTGAGCTTGAGCGATTCCTGCCGCCGCGCGAGCCCCAGCGGCCTGGATGGTGACGCGCCGCTCGGCTCAGCGCTTGCGGCGATAGGGCCGGTAGACCGGTTCCCACATCTTAGCGGTGATGATCTCATCGAGCTTGGCGTCGTCGAACGGCGCGCATTGCCCTTCGACGCGGGCCTGCAGCGCCACCGCGCGTGCCACTTCCTTGGCGACGGAGCGTAGCTGGTCAACCTGAGGCAGCAGGTTCGCGCGAGGATCGTGCGCGGCGGGCGACATGTCGGCAAGCGCCTTCGCCGCGGCCCCGAACGTGCCATCGGTCACGCGGCGCGCCTTCACCGCCAGGACGCCGAGGCCAACGCCCGGAAACACATAGGCGTTATTGGTCTGGTCAACGGTGAAGGACACGCCGTCGCGCGTCACTGGCGGGAAGGGACTGCCCGTGCCGATCAGGGCGCGGCCTTCGGTCCAGGCCATCACATCCTGCGGGGTGGCTTCGGCGCAAGACGTTGGGTTCGACAGCGGGAAGACGATCGGCCGCTCGGTGCCGGCGGCCATGGTGCGGATCACCGTCTCGCTGAACATGCCGCCTTGCGCCGAGACCCCGATCAGCACCGTGGGCTTCGCGTTCCGCACCACGTCGAGCAGACCGATCCGGTCCGGCTGCTCACGCGTCCAGCCACCTATGGCGCTGGCCGCTTGCGCGAAGGGCTGCTGGAAATCGAGGATGCCCGCCATGCCTTGCACCAGCAAGCCGTCACGGTCGATGGCGAAGAAGCGCTCGCGCGCTTGGCTTTCAGTCAAGCCCGCCTCGATCATCTCGCGGAGAAGGAGCGAGGCGATGCCGCAGCCGGCGGAGCCCGCGCCGACCACGGCAATCCGCTGCTCGGTCAAGGGCACCCCCGTGACCTTGACCGCCGCCAGCAGCGTGCCGGCGGCGACTGCCGCGGTGCCCTGGATGTCGTCGTTGAAGGTGCAGAGCCGGTCGCGATAGCGGTCGAGCAGGCGTCCGGCATTGGCCCGGGCAAAGTCCTCAAATTGCAAGAGCACATGCGGCCAGCGCTCCATTACGGCGGTGACGAAGCTCTCGACGAAGGCGTCATAGTCGGGCCCGCGCACGCGCTCATGCTTCCAGCCGATATAAAGCGGGTCGGTCAGCCGCTCCTGATTGCCGGTGCCGAGATCGAGCAGGATCGGCAAGGTGGTGATGGGGTCGATGCCGCCGCAGGCGGTGTAGAGCGAGAGCTTGCCGATAGGGATGCCCATGCCGCCGGCGCCCTGGTCGCCAAGGCCGAGGATGCGCTCGCCGTCCGAGACGACGATGACCTCGACCTTATCGAAACGCGGATGGGCGAGGATGTCCTTGATGGTGTCGCGATGCGGCCAGCTCAGGAACAACCCGCGCGGGTAACGCGAATAATGGCTGAACTCCTGGCAGCCTTCGCCGACCGTCGGCGTGTAGACGAGCGGCAGCAGCTCTTTCAGGTTCCGCGTGAGCAGCGCGTAGCAGAGCGTCTCGTTGGAGTCCTGCAAGCCGCGCAGGAAGAGATAGCGCTCGAGATTGGTCTCGAATTTGCGCAAAGCGAACAAGCGGCGGGAGACCTGCTCGTCCAGCGTGCCGATATGGGGCGGCAGCAGGCCATGCAGCGCGAAGGCCGTGCGCTCCTCCTCAGAGAACGCCGTGCCCTTATTCAGCAGAGGATCGGTGAGGAGCGCCGTGCCCTCAAGCTCAGTTTCGATGACGTCTACCATTCAATCCTCACGCTCTGATCCGGGCCACACGCGCCGCCCACCCTATGCACCCATCACCGAAAATTTTGAGTTTACCGCTTGCGCGACGGGCGCCGGAGCTGCGCCGCCACCAAATTGGGCATCAGCGCATTGAGGGCGAAGAGCAAGCGGAAGGCCCAAGGCCTCACCGTCAGGCGTTTGCGGGCCTCAGTGCCGATGACGATGGTCTCTGCCGCCTTATCGGCGGTGAGCGTCGGAAACAGCATGACGTTGGCTTTGGGCACATGCGCGCGGCTCCCCGCGTTGTGCTGCCAATAGGGCGTCTCGACCGTACCGAGCACGACCAGGGTCACGGTGATGCCGGTGCCGTGCAGCTCGCTGCGCAGCCCCTCGGTGAAGCCTTTCAACGCCTGGCGTGCGGCAATGTAGGCGGAGGCGTTGGGCCAGGCGAGGTAGGAGGCGGGCGAAGTGACGCAGGCGATCCTGCCGCTCCGGCGTGCCAGCATCGCCGGGAGGAAGGCGCGGGTAAGATTGAAGGCCGCGAGATACGGCACCTCGACCATGGCCAGCGCGTCGTCGGCCGTCGTGTCGAGCACCGGCAGCCAGCGGCCGGCACCGGCATTGTTGATGAGAATATCCGGGGTGCCCGCCTCGCGTGCGATCCTGGCGCTCACCTCGGCAACGGCCGCCGCATCAGAGAGATCGACGCGGTAAACGGTCGCACTCCCGCCCTCGCGCCTTATGGCGTCGGCCACGTCGTCGAGGCGGGTGACGTTGCGGGCAAGCAGCAGCACATGAGCGCCGTTTCTCCCATAGCGTTTGGCCGTGGCCTCGCCGATGCCGCTCGAGGCGCCGGTCACCAGGACGAGTTTAGACCCCATGGGATGCCCGCTGCTTGTCGCATTGCTGAGGGGTCAGCGGAGCCGGCACGGCCTGTCCGTTGACATCATTGGCGGAGTATCGCCCCGGATCGAGGCGCTCGAAACTGTGGCTCAAAGGCTACAGGCCCGGGTCGAACCGACCGCGGCCCCTGGGAGGGTACTGCCAAGAGGCGCACGCCGCTATATCGTAGCCCCTCTCAAATTCGTGCGAAGGGGGTCCACTCATGAAGTCGTTTTTGCGCGTCTCTGCCTGTGCGCTGTTGGCCGCAGGTCTTGGCTTGGCCGCGGCGGCGCCGGCCAATGCAGGTGGCTGTAGCAAGTTCATGGGAACCGCGGATGGCTGGGACAAGCCGGATGCGCTGAGCGGCGCCCAGGCGGCGCTCGCTGGCGCGATCAGCGACTTCAAGGCAAAGACCAAGACCTCCATTACGGTGAGCGCGATGCGCGCCACGCCGCAGCCTTATTGGCGCGACTCGGTGGCGCCGGAGCTTTACGTGAAGCCCGACGTGGTGACGGCGAAGTCCTACACCGTTTGCTGGCACGGCGTCGTATCGCCGGTCGTCTGCACCTCGGGCGCCAAGGTCTGCTGGTAGCTCAGCCTGACGTAATATCTTGAGTGGTGCCGGGGCGTCCCTTGCGCCGCCGCCGGTGCTCGCCTTAAGCGGCCACCGGAATGAACAGGCCTTCTCGCGTCGGCCGCTTCATCATGAGGACGAGCGGCAGGATGGCGAACGTCACTAAGCCGATGAACCAGAACAAATCCACGAAGGCCAGCATCTGCGCCTGACGGCCGATCTCCCGCGCCACCACGCCCATGGAGCTCGGCGCCTGGGGACTGAGCCCGTGGGCGGAGAGGAAAGGCGGTAGCGCCGGATTGAACGGGTTGATGTTGGCGATCAGATTGGTCCAATGCACCTGGCTCTGCCGCACGAACAACCAGCTCACCACGGCGATGCCGACCGATGAACCGATGCCGCGCAGCAAGGCATAGAGGCCCGCGGCCTCATCCAGCTTGTCGTTGTGCACGCTGCCGAAGGCGACCGCCGTCAACGGCACGAAGAACAAGCCCATGCCGATGCCGGCAATGACGCCGGGCGCGGCGATAGCCCAGGAGTTGGCTTGCAGGGTGAGGCCGGCCATCATGATCGTGCCCACCGCCGAGAGCACGATGCCGCCGATAACGAGCAGGCGCGGATCGATCCAGCGCATGAGATAATTGCCGGTGATGGCGAGGGCGATGGCGCTGGCGATCGCGCGCGGGACGAATAGCGTGCCCGCGGTCATGGCCGGATAGCCCATCAGGCGTTGCGTCAGCAATGGCAGCAGCGCGACGGTGCCGAACAGCGTTACGCCGTAGGCGGCGATCGCCAAAAGCCCTGCGGCAAAATTACGATCCCGCAGCAGAGACAGGTCGACGATGTTGTCGGGCTTGTTCCATCCGCGCATCAGGAAGGCGACGCCGGAGAATACGGTGATGCCTGTGAACACCTGGATGAATTGCGAGTTGAACCAGTCGCGGGTCTGACCCTGGTCGAGCACGAGCTGCAACGAGCCCACGGACAGGACCAGCAACACGAGCCCGGGCCAATCGGTCTTGAGGTAGTTCACGGCGGTGCGCGGCAAATGGCCCATGGCCAGCAACAGGGCGAAGAGACCGATCGGCACGTTGATGTAGAACACCGCCCGCCAGACGAAAGTGTCGGTCAGCCATCCGCCCAACACTGGACCGAGCACCGGGGCGACCATGATGCCGAGGCCGAAAATGGCGAGCGCCTGGCCATGCTTCTCGCGCGGAAAGGCATCGAGCAGAATCGCTTGGCTGAGCGGCACGAGCGGCGCGCCGCAAATGCCCTGCGCCAGGCGGAAGACCACCATGCTTTCGAGATTCCAGGAGAGGCCGCACAGCGCGGAGGAGACGACGAAGCCGACGATCGAGAAAATGAGCAGGCGCCGCCGCCCGAGCCGGGCGGATAGATAGCCGGTGAGGGGCATCACCACCGCGGCGGAGACGAGATAAGAGGTGAGCACCCAGGTGATCTGGTCGGAGGTAGCGCCGAAGGTGCCGAGCATATGCGGGATCGCCACGCTCACGATGGTGATGTCGAGCACTTCGAGGATGGCGGTGAGCACCACCGCGACAACCAGCGCGATCGAGGGCTTGAGGTGCTCCGGGATCGGTTCGGGCCGCGCCTGCGGCGGCTTGGGTGGTCGTTCAGGTGGGCGCGGCGCGCGCGGCTTTTTTGCCGCGGGTTTGCGCGGGGTCATTTGTCGTCCTGGGTCGTGTCGATCGTCACCGAGGCGCTGGCGCCGACGCGGAGCGGCTTAGCGGCCTCGGCCGGCGGGTTGGTGATGCTGATGCGCACGGGGAAGCGCTGCGTCACCTTCACCCAATTGCCCGTCGCGTTCTCCGCCGGCAGCACGGAGAAAGTGGAGCCGGAGCCCGCGCTGATGCTCTCGACCACGCCGTCGAAGGTGACGCCGGGATACATGTCGAGACGTATCTTGGCCTTCTGGCCGACCGCGATGCGGGCGAGGTCGGTCTCCTTGAAATTCGCGTCCACCCACCACGGATTGCCTTCGATGATGGCAAACAGCGGCGCACCCGCCTGGACCGTGGCGCCAGGCCGCAGGGTGACGTTGGAGAGGAGGCCGTCGGCGGGGGCCGTGACATGGGTCTTGACCCGGTCGTGGGTGGCTTTGTCGAGCTGTGCCGCCGCGGCGCGGAGCTGCACCGTCGGCGTCGTCACCGTGATCTGCTTGTCCTGCGACTTGGCGAATTCGCCCTCGGCGTCCTGGTACGCTTGCAGCGCGTCCTGCCAGCCCTTCTCGGCAGTGGTTAGTTGGGCCGACGGCGGCTGGCCCGCGGCCCGCGCATCCCTGGCCTCGCGATAGGGTTTCAGCGCGTCTTCGAGCGCGGCGCGCTTCTCCTCGAGCTTGGTCGCGGCGGCCTTCAGATCGTCGCCTGCGGTGCCGGCAGCTGACGCGGCGGCATCGAATTGCGCGCGCGCGGCGCGCAAGGCCGCGTCATAGAGCGTGGGAGTGATGTCGAATAAGGGGTCGCCCGACTCCACCCTCTCGTCGGTCTGGATGTAGATGTGGACGACTGGACCGCTTACCTCCGGCGCCACGCGGACGATATTCGAGCCGGTGTAGGCGTTCTCGGTGGTCGGGTAGAGCTCGCTGTATCGCCAATAGGCAAAGGCGCCGCCGATGGTCGCGGCGATGACGGCGAACAGCGCCACCCAGCGGATGGTGGCAAAGACCGTCGTGCTTCCGCGGGCTTCGGTCGAAGCGTCTTGAGTTACGTTGGTAATACCTCGGTTGCGGCGGGGGGGGGTGGACTGGGCAAGGTAGCCTCGAGCCCGCAATCAAAGGTGAAGAGCGGCAGAATGATGACGGAGGCTTAAACTGGATGGCGGCTAGCCGCAAGATTTCCGTTGCGGAAGGTGAAGCCGGGGCCTGTGAAATCTTAAGACTTAGACTGGGCGAAATCTGCAACAGTCGCAGGGCAGGGCGTCAATTGGACCCGTCCCGCTTTCGTTCACCCATTGTCTTGCTGATGCCTGTCGGCCTGAGCGATTGCCTTCTTCCTGGATCGGCCTAAATTGCTCCGGGGGTGCCCCGGCTCACCAAGTCGAGTCATCGTTGACTGCCCGCTGTACATGGGGCGCCCGGTGTACTTTGAGCCATTGTTTTGAGTGATTTGGCGGCCTCGGCTGCCGCGGAAGGAACGACGCATGACGCCATCGATTTTCATCGCGCGCATCTTGGGGCCCGTGCTTGTGATCGTCGGCCTGGGCCTCTTGCTGGAGGGCGAAACCTTTCGCGTCATGGCCGGGGAATTCCTGCGCAGCCCGGCTCTCATTTATTTCTCCGGGGTGACCACGCTCGCCATCGGCCTCGCCATACTCAATTTTCACCATCTATGGGTGCGCGACTGGCGTGCCCTCATCACCGTGTTCGGCTGGCTGTTTCTGATCGGCGGCATCATGCGGTTGCTCGCGATCTCCTGGGTGCAGAGGGTGGGCGAGTCCATGATCGCGCATCACCGCTGGCCCGTCGCGAGCGCCATTCTCCTCTTTGCCGTCGGGGCGTTCGTGACCCTAAAGGGCTATCAGGAGGTCTGGGACATTGGCGGGCGCAGGACGAGCCACCGCTCAAGCGCGGCGAAGAGCAGCGGATCGACGGCGTCGCGGAGCGCGAAGCGGCCGAGGCCAAAACCGAGCAAGCCTCGCGCCGGGCATTCGAGTTGATCGGGCACGCTCCCGCGCCTAGACTGAGCTATTCCGAGGGGAGCCCCAGGCAAGAGGCTGAGAGTCCGCTGCCTTGACGTGAAGGCCCGCGGAGACCCTTTGAACCTGATCCGGGTCATGCCGGCGAAGGGACAGGGAAAGCATGCTGCCCCGACGCCAGCGCCCCCGAACTGCCACCTCATCCTGAGGAGGCTGCGGAATGCGGCCGTCTCGAAGGATGGGCGATTTGGCCGCCATGCTTCGGGACAGGCTTAGGCCCCTCCTCAGCATGAGGCTGTGCAAAATTGGAGGCCTGACGATGAACAAGCCGATCTCCGCCAAGGACGCTGCGCCGCCGAAGGTCACCACCGGCCCCCTCGCCGGAAGCCGCAAAATCTATTCCTCGCCGGAGGACCACGACGATGTCAGCGTGCCGTTCCGCGAGATCGAACTGACCGACGGAACACCGGCCTCAAGCAGCGAAGCGGTATGCCGACATAATGTCTTCCGCGTTTACGACACCTCGGGTCCTTATAGCGACGCCGAGGCCAGCATCGACGTCAATCGCGGGCTGGTTCCGTTGCGCGAATCCTGGATCGCCGCGCGGGGCGGCGTGGAGGCCTATCAAGGCCGCGCCGTCAAGCCAGAGGACAATGGCAATGTCGCGTCCTCGCATCTTGAGCGCGCTTTCACCGTGAGGCGGCAGCCGCTCCGTGGGCAGGCAGGCTGTCGCGTCACCCAGCTCGAATTGGCGCGCGCCGGCATTGTCACCAAGGAGATGGTCTATGTCGCGCACCGCGAGAATCTCGGACGCGAGCGTCTCGGGCGCGCGCGTCAGGCCGAGGAGGCCGAGGTGCGTCTCGCCGATGGGGAGAGCTTCGGCGCCTCGCTGCCAGCTTTCGCGACGCCGGAGTTCGTGCGCTCGGAGGTCGCGCGCGGCCGCGCCATCATCCCAGCCAACATCAATCACCCCGAATCCGAGCCGATGATCATCGGCCGGAACTTCCTCACCAAGATCAACGCCAATATCGGCAACTCGGCCGTCACCTCCTCGGTCGAGGAGGAGGTGGAGAAGATGGTGTGGGCGACCCGCTGGGGCGCCGATACGGTGATGGACCTCTCCACCGGGCGCAACATCCACACCACGCGCGAATGGATCATCCGCAACGCTGCGGTGCCGATCGGCACGGTGCCGATCTATCAGGCGCTGGAGAAGGTCGACGGAGATCCGGTCAAGCTCGACTGGGAGGTCTATCGCGACACGCTGATCGAGCAGGCCGAGCAGGGCGTCGACTATTTCACCATCCATGCCGGCGTGCGCTTGCGCTACATCCATCTCACCGCCGACCGCGTGACCGGGATCGTGAGCCGGGGCGGCTCGATCATGGCCAAATGGTGCCTCGCCCATCATCGCGAGAGTTTCCTCTATGAGCGCTTCGACGAGATCTGCGACATCATGCGGAAATACGACGTGTCGTTCTCGCTCGGCGACGGGCTCCGGCCAGGATCGATCGCCGACGCCAATGACAGGGCTCAGTTCGCCGAGCTCGAGACTCTCGGCGAACTGACCAAGATCGCCTGGGACAAAGGCTGCCAGGTGATGATCGAGGGCCCCGGCCACGTGCCGCTGCACAAGATCAAGGTCAATGTCGAGAAGCAGCTCGCGCTGTGCGGCGAGGCGCCGTTCTACACGCTGGGTCCGCTCGTCACCGACATCGCCCCGGCCTACGACCACATCACGAGCGCGATCGGCGCGGCGATGATCGGCTGGTTCGGCACCGCCATGCTTTGCTACGTGACGCCGAAGGAGCATCTCGGCCTTCCCAACCGCGACGACGTGAAGGCAGGCGTGATCGCCTACAGGATCGCGGCCCACGCCGCGGACCTCGCCAAGGGCCACCCGGCGGCGGTCGCCCGTGACGACGCGCTATCGGCCGCGCGCTTCAACTTCCGCTGGGAGGACCAGTTCAACCTCTCGCTCGATCCCGACACGGCGCGCAGCTACCACGACGAGACTCTGCCGAAGGAAGCGCACAAGCTCGCCCATTTCTGCTCGATGTGCGGCCCGAAATTCTGCTCGATGGAGATCACGCAGCAAGTGCGCGACTACGCGGCCAAGCTCGCCGAGAAGGAGCGGGTCTCAAGTAGCGAAGCGGTAGACTTGGCAAAGGAGCGCGGCATGGCCGAGATGAGCGAGAAGTTCATCGCCAGTGGCGCCGAGGTTTATGTGGAGCAGGACGATCAAGTCCGCTCCTGACCCAAAGCAGACATTTTGGAGGGCGACCTCGGCCCGCTGACACAGGGATTGCCGGACTCGAAAAACCGACGCTTGCGATGGACTTCCCGCGTCAGGCCGATGCGCGTGCTGCTACAGATTGGACCTATGCGCCGAGCTGCCGTGCCGAGCCAAAGAGCTTCCCCAGCACATAGATCAACTCCGTCATATCGCTTGTCGATGTGCATGGCCTGGGCGAGGCGTCCAGGGCCACGCGCAATATCGCGAATACGCGTCGTCTTCCGAAAGCGCTGCATCATCTCAATGCCTTCGAGAGGTTCTAACGCACGCAAAAGCACGCCCGCACCGACGCCAGGTTCCTCGCTCGTGACGTTCACCATGAACGAAGAACCATAGGTGAAATAGACATAACAGTAGCCAGCACCGAGAAACAAAGACTGGTTGCCTCGTGTCTTGCCTCGGAAGGCGTGGCCAGCGGCGTCGCCAGGCGGATAGCCCTCTGTTTCAACGATGACTCCGCTCAGCCTCGCTGTCGGGAGCTCGTGGACCAGCGTCTTCCCGATCAGATACCGCGCAAGCTCCATCGTTCCCACGGGCAAGTCCGCCCGGCGGAGGCACGCGTTCACTGCTGGCTCCGCATCTGCCTGAGCTTGGCGAACAGCGCATTGGTCTCGTCTTCAAGGTTCTGGCTAGCCTGTTGGCGGACGGCCTCCGTCTCCTTCTTGTAGCTGGGGGTGAAGTGCGGCTCGAGCATTGTCCACCAGCCGTAGTTGAGCTGCGTCCATTCCTTGCCGCAGAGCATGGCGCGGGAAAAGGGGATGTAGTCGTCGGTGATGAGAGAGCGTAACCGTTGGGGATCGCTCCCGGAGGCAGAACAGAGGAAATTTGTAGCCCGCTGCAGGATATCAGCATGGTCGCTGGAGAAGTCCTCCGTAGTCAGGTTGGGCCTATTGCTACCTATGGCATCGAAGAGCACGGCGGCGCCGAGGGCGGCGTTC
Organism: uncultured Alphaproteobacteria bacterium; assembly: GCA_963839245.1. GTDB lineage: Bacteria > Pseudomonadota > Alphaproteobacteria > Rhizobiales > Methyloligellaceae > Methyloceanibacter. Next base: position 339,694 of record CAWIUJ010000006.1, read on the forward strand.
GGCCCTGTATCCTTGTCATTCACGGTGAAGAAGGTGGCGAAGCCGGCGGCTGAATCCTGCTCCAAGCCGGTGAGCGGGAAATTCAGCGGGTGGATGACAGCGGGACCCAGCTTGTGGCCAACGATGAACTGGTTGCCCACATGTTCAGGACGTCAGCTGTGAAGTTCTCCTGGGGGATGACCTTGGGGGCACCCTTGTCACGGACGACCTCGGGGAGAAATTTGGTGAGCGCGTCGTGAGAGTCCTTCGAGAAGGCTGCTGGCCAGAAGATCCCACGACCGTCCAACTCGGTCGTCGGGTTGTCGACGCCCTTGGGCAAATTGTCGGTGATGACCACTTGGAGGTCATGGGGCAGCGGCACCGCCTTCGTCAGGCGGTCCGCCATCCGTTCGAACACGCCAGAGTCCATGATCTTCTTCATCGCAGGCCGGTTCTCGGGTTGGATGGCGTCTACCTGGTAGACGATCGTGACCCGCCCGTTACCCTTGACTTGAGCAGGCGTCGTGTCGTCATCGCCGCCGAGGGAACCAAGCGCCTGCTTGGCGGTGGTGAGTTCCACGCGTCCAAGGCTGATGAGGTTTTTCGAGTTGTCGGGCGTTACGGGGATGTCGCCGGCGTGCGTAGCGGACATGATCAGAGTGCCATCGCGTGCGCCGAGACCGAAGTGCCTCTCAGTGCCCACCTGCGAGGTGCCGGCGAATGCCTCCTCACCGAGATTAGGTGACGCCGCAGCCTGGAAGCCGGGCGCGGCCTTGCTGCCCTGCACGGCCGTTTGGTAGGCGGCTGCGGCATCGCTCTTGCTAGCGTATTGGTCGACGGAGAGTGTCACTTTCTTCTTTTCGTCAGCGCTGGCGTAGACCACTGATCTCGACGCGATCGGCGCCCCGACACTCGTTTTGTTCGGCCCAGTGCTGGCCTCCTGAGTGATGTCCGGGAAGTACTCAGTCACCACACTCACGGGCACAAGGCTGATGCGCGGCAGTAACGCAGCGGTAGTGCTAGTCGAGGAGGTTGCCTTCGACGACGAGTCATCGCCGCACGCAGCTGATGAAAGAAGCGCAATCGCAACGCTCAAGAGCATCGCCGCGCGAGGGCCTCGCTGGAAGAACATGCCGATCTCCGAAAAGCGCCTTCCTTTAGACCTTACAGATGAGCCGCCCGAGCGTACGGCAACAACCGGTTGGGAAGGATGCGACCTCGCGCGGCCATTCTTTGTAGGTGAGCTCATCGGGTCTCAGAAGAGGCGAAATCTTGAATCCAAGAAGGTGCCGCCCCTATAGCCCCGCCTCGATGGCGTGAAGCAGCTGGAAGCGCAGCGGGCCATTCGTCTTGAGCGCGATCACGAAGCGCACGCGGCCGTGGCTCTTGGTGTCGGCATAGCCCGCCAGCGTGCTGATGCCGGACATGGTGCCCGTCTTGTTTAAGCCGCCGTCGTGGCCGTGCAGCAGCTCGGCGTAGGGCGCGAACACGGTGAGTACCTTGGCGAGGCCGCTTGCCGTGAAGCGGTTGTCGCGGCTGATGCCGGAGCCCTCTTCCATATGAATGTCCTTATCGAGGCCGTTCTCGGCGAGCATCTTGTTGAGGACCTTCAGTGACTTCTCGAGACTGACGGGCCCGCCCAGGGTGCCGCCGATCTCCAGGAACACCTGGTTGGCGATGTAATTGTTCGAGGCAATCAGCAGCCCTTTGAGGATCTCCGAAAGGGGCCGCGACTTATGCACATAAACCGGCTTGAGATCCTTAGGCACCGATCCTGTCGTGATCCTGTCCTTCACGCTGCCGCCGGCCTGCTTGATGAAGGCGGCGATCAGCTCGCCGGCATATTGCAGGCTGAGCGCGGGATCTTGGGCGAGGCTGATGCGGCCGCTTCCCTTGGGGCCGCGCGCCTTGAACTGGCTGATGGCGAGCGGCGTAATCGGAGTTTGCGCTTCGGCGGAGCGGACAACGTTGCCCTTGCGCACGGCGGCGATGGTGTTGAAGTTCACGGCGAGCGCGGAGTTCAGCGCGTCGTAAGCCTCGCCGGAGTTTTCGATGCCGGGGATGCGGATCTCGGGAGGGTAGTAGCTCGCGTCGAGCACGATGCTGGTGATCGGCTCCTTGCCGATGGTGGCGACGAGCTTCGGCGCCATCTCGGCCAGCTCCTCGGAGATGAGGAAGGGATCGCCGCCGCCGCGCACATACAGCACCCGTTTCTTGTCGAGGTAGAATTTTGTCTCGAAGCGGTAGTCGCCGCCCAGGACCTCCATCGCGAGCCACGCCGTCACGATCTTGGTGACCGAGGCCGGAGCGAAGGACTTGTCGGCGTTCTGGGCGATCAGCTCGTTACCCTTCTCGTCCACCACGAGCACGATCCCCGAGGGAGCGAGCGCCGCCACCGTCTCCTTGACGCCGGCGAGCGCAGGAACGGGCAGCAGCAGCAGGGTGCAGGCGAGCAGGCGAGACCACATGGGGATATGGCATAAAGCAGACAAAACGTAATTTCATCCCTCCCCTTGATGGGGAGGGAGTCGCGCTCGAAGAGTGCGACGCGTGGGGCGCTCGCGCTCAAGCAGCGGAGCGGTAGCGCAAGGAGAACGACGTCCCCCCCCAACCCGACCGGCTTTCGCCGGTCGACCTCCCCGCAAGGGGGAGGCATGAGAGCGATTTGCCGTGAAACTTATCCCCGGACCTTGGGCCTCCCTTAGACTGCATCCAACAATCGTCCATGAGGACGCGAGCTGCAGACCGTCTGTTGTCTTGGGATGAGGGGCGCGGCGCCTGGGGCGCGCGCGAACAACGAAGGTTGCACGGCTTGCCCTGATCTTCGCCCGCGCGCCGGACAACGGACCAGCCTCAGGGGTCTTCAGCGTTGCCGCCCGGACTGAAAACGCCGGGTCGAATCTTCCGCGCTTCTCATCGAGGCGCGGCGGAAGCAGCGGTAAGGGTGACGCCGTAGGGCTCGAAAACATCGCCGCTAAGCGGGGCGCCGTGCGGCTGCCCATCAAAATACGGACGCGGCCGCTCGGTGCCCCGCAGCCTTGTTTGGGAGCGAGCTTTGACATGCCCTCGCGCGATCTCGCGGCGAGACGATGAATCACGGCCACTGCCCAGGTCGAAGAGCGGGCGCGGCCTCATCCTGTGGGTCGCGAAGCGGCGTCTCGAAGGATGAGGCCACCGCTTTCAGCGCTTTACCGGGAACCGAGAACCGAAATCGTCCACACTGTTGACCTGCGGAAAGGGTGTCGCGGGGACGGGCAGCCCGAGAAAGGCGCAGAGCGGCGCCCAGCCTTGGCCCACCTCATAGACGAGCAACCGCTCGGGCGGGACCAAGCGGCGCACCTCGTCATTATGGGCGTTGAACATATGAAGCGCGTTCGCCTCGTCGAGCGAGCCGTCGAAGCTCTGCTCCACGACGACGGCGTTGATCATCGCCATGTGCCGCCGGCGGATGGGATCGATCGCGTCCGCCACACCGCGGGCCCGAAGGATCTCGGCATCGCGCGCCTCCAGCATCCTGGCGAAGATCGTGGCGGCTGCGCTTCGGTACCAGCTTTGCGGATCGCGCAGCGTTAGGATGATCTTGGCGTCCGGATAGGCCACCGCCAGCTCCTTCCAGATCATGACCCCGGGCCAGTCGACGGTTGAAGCGTAGCCCTCGAGGATCGGGCGCCAATCATTGGTCTCGCCCTTGGCCAGCGCGAGCCACATCGCGTCGTGCTCGGGGTGCGCGATGGTCTCGACCATGTGATAGCAGGGGCCCAGCGCAAGCTCCTCCAGCGCGAGCTTGAGCGACAGCGTTCCCGTCCGCCCGAAGCCCGCGCCGATCACTTTGAGGTCCATGGCCGATGCCCTAAATCTGCTTCGCCGAACCGGATGCGAAAGCCGTCGGTGCCATTATCGCCTCAATTCGTGTCCGGTGGAGGTCAGATGCTCACGCTTTATTCCTATCCCGAGCTGGGTGATGTCCTATTCGCGCTGGCAGGACGACCGGGTTCTGGCCGCCGTTCCGCGATGCGCTGCTCGAACAGCATCCGAGCCTCACGGAAGCAGGTCTGCTCAAGGCGCGGGAGTTCAATTTTCAGCGCTATTATTTTCAAGGCATCGGCAGTCATTCGCCGGAGGAGGCGTATCGGCGCGGCCTCGCTGATCTCGAAGTGTTGGCGCATAGGCTGCCGGCTGCCGGCTATCTACATGGCGGCAAGACCACCACGATCGACGCCGCCATTTACGGCTTTATCGCCAATATCCATTTCTACCCGATCGACACGCCGCTGAAGCAATTTGTGTCGGCGCATAGGAATCTGGTGTGGCATTGCGAGGCGATCCATGCCGCCGTGACGGAGGAGCCTGCGGGTGAGGCCTAGCCGATCACAACCCGGCGACCGCTACGATCTGAGGGGGCAGGTTTGCGCTGGTGTCCTTGCCGGGCCAGACCCCCTCGACCCGGCGCGTTGCTCCTGCGCCCGAAACCCGCACGCGCATGAAGCCCATGGCGCGAAACTTTTGGGCGATTGTCGCGTTGTCAGCCAAAAGTTCGATCGAGGAAAGGGCCAAGGTCGCGCGGTAGCGCTTGCCATGGTGGACGGTGAATTCGGTGGCCAAGCTCGAGGCGCTGACGAAAGTGGCGGCAATGGCAAGAGACGCAAGGGCTGTCAGCGACTTGCGAACGGTTTTGCTGGTCATGCGAACGTCCTCTTGGTTCCGCTCCTCGAGCTTGCATCAAGGAGCTAATGGCAATTGTCGTGGAGGCGAGCTGAACCCGTTGTGAGCCGCCCATTCATGTAGCGTTCAAGGGAATAGGCAGGCTCTACCCGGCCATCCGATCCAAAATAAGGCGGCAAATGTGGCGGGCGGTCCGAATGTGGCGACGCAGATCGGCCATTAATGCGGCCTTGTCGCCAATGTGCAGCCTCTCCCTTGCCGCTTTTGGGTTTTTCACTGCGTCAGGTGGGATTCGCTTTAGTTGTCAATGGCCTCGGTCGTAGCGCTCGCTTGCCGGTGCCTTATGGGGGATGAGGGAATTGTTGCCGAGACGCCAGCCACCGCAGCGCCAGGCAGGGCTGAAGGCGAAAGACAAGGAGCTATTGCCGGACGCCCAGTTAGGAACGGCGCGGATTGCGCACCGCTTTGCTTTCCGCCCCCAATCCGCTGCCCGGCCGACCGCTCAGCAAGGCGATGCCGACGCGCCGCCGATCGGCGCGCTAACGCGTTTCGTCTGGCCGCGGACGCTGATCCCAATGCTCATCCTGCTTGCCGTGCTGCCGAACCTGAGCGTCGCAGCCTTTATGGGGCTGCCAGCCATTCACGCTTATTGGTCGCCGCCAATGACGCCAGCGCTCAAAACGGCAGACGCCGCAACGGCGCTTGTGGCGCGCGACGCTCAGCCTGCTCAAGCGACCCAGATTCGTCCCGTCCTCACGGCGCCCGCCACTGTCGCGGCAAAGACCAATGAAGACATCGCCTTCCCCCTGGCGCTCGATGGGACGGACGGCGTGCCGGCCCGCAGCAGCATCGCCATCAGCGGCTTGCCGGCAGGCGCCAAATTGTCGAATGGGCGCCCCTATGGCGAGACCGAATGGAACTTGAAATCCGACGAAATCGGCGATTTGCATCTCGTTCTGCCGGACAGCGCGAGCGGCGAAACCAAACTTAGCATCGAGCTCATAGCGCCCGACGGCGGGGTCCTGGCCAACGCCGAGACGGTGCTGAAGATGACGGCCGATCCTCAGACCGCGTCTGTCCAACCGGCACCGGTGAGCGAGCCCACCCCCACGCTCGCCGGCGTGTGGCCCGTCGCAGCTCTCAAAGAGCTCGCAACCAAGGATGCGGAGGTGAAGCCTCCTGCCGACGAGGCTAAGCCTGAGCTCGCCGCGCTGCAGGCCTACGCACCGAAGGAGGCGGAGGCAAAGCCTAATAGGCTGGCCGCCGCGAATGCCGCCGATGAAGCAAGCGGACAATCGGCGTCCAGCGCTCCCGCGCAACCCGCGACAGATGACGGCGATGCGAACTCGATCGAGCCTTCGGACTTCGTCAATCTGCGTAGTGGCCCGTCGTCATCCTCGGCAATTATCGGGGTGATCGACAAGGGGACCAAACTCAAGGTCATGGACCGCAAACGCGGTTGGCTGAAGGTAACCAACCCCAAGACCTCGGAAAATGGTTGGATCTACTCCGGCTATGTCGCCGGCCTCGCCAACTCAGGGCACCGCCGCAAGCGGGCTCGTCAGGTGGATTCGGATGAATCGTACTGGACGCAGCTGGGACACTGGCTGTCTGGGTCGTAGGGGGCGGGCCTGATCGGCTCCGGTCCGTTCACGCCTCCACGGGGTGGCACTTTAGGCTTGTCGGTCATCATCTGTTCGTCGAAATTTGGCTTCGTCTCCGCGACCTGCTGGGGGGATACAACCCTTGAAATCGATCGTGAACCTCGCCAAGCTCAAAGCAATAATCGTTGTTGGGACCACGCTCTTTTTGCCGGCGAGCGCCGATGCGGACAGCAGCGGGCCCCCCTTTGCCACCCGATCTTTCCTCGTTCCTGCATGATGACGACGCCAGCGATTACCGCCCAGTGCTCAATGCTCTCGGCACCGTGGTGATCTTCGAACGAACGTTCAAGGACACTCCCAAGGTCACCAAATTGTACAGCGGGAATTTCCTGACGCACCAAGTGACCAAGTTCGTCGATATCGCATCCATGCGCGCCGATTGGTGCTGGGCCCGCGCGCACGGGTCGCTCAGCATCGGTCCGGTGGCGTTCAGCGGCGACGATGGCATTTACCGCGTTGACGTGGGCAGCACGGTGCCGACAAAGCTGCCGAAAACCGAGGGGATGATCTATCCCTCCTGGTATCCGGATTGCCAGTTCATGGCGGTCGATGTGGGCGAAAACGTCCAAACTTCCGGGAAACAAGTCACCGCCCAAATCGATGCCGCGACAGGCGCGGTCATCACCGCTCCGCTCGCCAACGATTCGGTCTGGGCCGGCTTTCCGAGCGTCAATCAAGTCAATCCACGAATTGTCGCCTTCGCGGGACAGTTCAAGGGCAAGGCCAATTACTTTGATCAGCACCTCAACTATATCTGGGTGACTAACCGATCCTTCGGCCGCCCGATCGTGGCGCCGATGGACCGCCGGGCGCCTGCTGGCCCAGGCTTCTTGCAACAATTTCAGGCGCGCGCCGGCTAGTGGTCGCAGGACGGCAAATGGTTCGCCTTTGAATCGAACCGCATCTGCAACGATCTCAGCGGTGCGACCTACGCCATTTTCATCCAGGATGCGGCCGGATTGAAACCGGCCATGCAGGTCACGAGCTGCGACTGGAATGTTCAGCATCCAAAATGGTTTCCGCTGGGCTCGACCGGCGACAGGGTCATGCTGATCGCCGCGGCGGCAAGCAAGGGTGAAACGCAGTTCCACATCGCCACGCTCGGCGTGACCGCCTTCGTGACGGGACATTGAGCCAATCGGCGCGAATGTACACGGAAAGGCATCATCGCACGCGGCGAGCCGCGCAGATTGGTTATGCGCTACCTTTCGCCGGAGGCCCGGACGAGGGACGGAGGCTATCCCTCAGAATACAAACGCTGAGCAAAAACACCCAAAGCGGGAAGACAAGGAAGCTCCAGCTGAAATAGTAGCTGCCGAACAGAAGAAGCAGCGACAAGCCGTAGCCGAGAACCGCCAGCCAGCGCGGCGCAATCCCGGTATAGATCGCGACGGTCGACGTCGTGATCATGAACACGCTCGCCATCTTGATCATGTAAACATTCATCAGGTTGTAGGCCGCAGCACGGGCGAAGTGGAACGTCGCCGAACCGATCAGCTCCTGCGGGCGCGTGGCGAAGGCGATCAGGATGGCGCCCACGATAGCCGCGGCAGTGAACAGTGTGGCGAGGAACAGGAGACCGCTTCCAAAAAACACCGTCGCAAAGAAGCGGTCTTCCAGTTCACCGAGACGATCACGCAGTACGCCGATGAACCACAAGAAAGCAATTCCAGCGAATGGCATCAGATTCAATGCGAGCGCCACAGAACTCGAATCGCTACGAAGCCAGGAGCCGGGCTCCTGAGGATCAGCGGGAATCGAGGCGCGCAAAAGCCAAAAAACAGCGATCAGCAGGACAGAGAAGAGCATTCCCGCGATAGCCGCGGCCTTCGGCGTTTTCAAATGCGCTTGGGTAAGAGGCGCGCTCGCCATTTGCGTGGTCGTCATCTCCCCAACGTCGGCCTATCGGCTCTGCGTCCCTTCAGATAAGCTCCTTCGCCGGCGGCTACCTGCAAGAACTTGGATCGAGATTACCACGGCGGAGACCGGCAGGCGCATTAACATAGATGGAGCCGACGCCTGGACGGAGCTCACCGGCACCCCCGCAGCCAGCCGCAAAGCATGACGCAATCCAGGCTCTCGGTGTCCGATCTTGATCGTCGAGCGCGGCTTCGGGGAAGGTAGATGACCTGGAACCGGTGGTACGCTTTCAGGAGCTATCTCAGGTCCTCCCTCTGGATCGTTCCGTTCATCGCTCTACTGCTCGAGCAGGTGACGTTTCGCGTCATATACGGGGCGGAGAACTTTCAGATCGCGCGACGCTCGCGCGCGATGATCGACAACCTGATGAAAACCTTGCCGGAGAGTCGTTGGTCCGCTTTGCGTCTCGAGCTGGACTTGCTCGATCGCAGCATCGAGAAGCTCTACATTTTCCCGGAAGACATGGCGCTTGCCCGGATTTCCGATAGGCAGGGTCTAGGCGGATCTTCGGGCACCAGCTGATGCGATCAACCGCTTGCAAGGGCCATGCTCCATGATCTCTAATCAGCAGCGCTTGGCTATGGCTGGCTTCAATGTGGTCTCGCACCATTCCTTGAATGTCGTCGGCGTCGTCGTCTCCGACGTGCGCGGCTCGGCGCCGTAAATGCCACGTCCGACCTCGGCGAACATATCGACGAGGCTCTGTGCGAAGGCCGAGACCGAGAAGAGAGTCATCGGCTCACTCGTCGAATATTGCGAGACGATTCCGATCGAGCGCCGCTACATGCTTAAGCGCTACCGGGTTGTGGACATCGTCCATCGCATTGTCGGTGTGGGAAGCGTCGGCAGCGCGTCTATCTTCTGCTGATGTTCGGCAGCGGCGATGAGGATCCCCTCTTCCTTCAAGTCAAGGAGGCGGTTCCAGCCGCTCATGCACCCTACCTGCCACCGCTCCCGCCATACCTTCAGCATGACGGCCGCAGAGTCGTTGCCGCGCAACGCACGCTGCAAGCCTCGATCGATGTGCTGCTCGGCACGACGACGATAGACGGCCGTCCCTTCTACGTTCGGCAGATGAAGAACATGAAGGCCTCCATGCCGATCGAGTGGCTGGTGGGCGAACCGTTCAACGAATACGCGCTTGGTTGCGGCGCCATCCTCGCTCGCGCTCACGCGCGCACCGACGATGCCGCCATGATCGCGAGCTATGGCAGCAAGTCCGAAGAAGCTCTGGCCGATTTCGCGGAAGCCTATGGCGATCAGACCGAGCAGGACCACGCCGCGCTGGTGGCGGCGATCAAAGCCGGTCAAGTTGCGGCCGTCGAAGACGTATAGCGCCCCGGGGCCGAGGCGCAGGCCTGGCTCGATGGCACCGATGCGTGTGAGGCCTTCCGCGATTGGAACGCGGCGGTCGCGAGCTTATGAGCTATAGTCCTCCCTTGTCCAAAAGGCGGTGAAGCGCATGACCAAGATTGTCTATGAGATCGTCGAGCATGATGGCGGCTGGGCCTACAAGGTCGGCGACGTGTTCTCCGAGCCGTTCCCGAGCCATGCGGCGGCGCTCGCCGCAGCGAAGCGGGCCGCGGACGAGCAAAAGGTCGCTGGCGAGACCGAGACCATCGAATATGAGGACGAGAAGGGGGAGTGGCATCAGGAGCTCGACCCCGGTGACGACCGGCCTGCAACCGAGGTGGTGGACGAGGAGGAGTAGGTCTACCAGCTGATACGAGGCGTCCCAGATCCGCTAGCCCTGGGCATTGTGGGTTGTCTGAGCGGCATTGAGCAAAACGGCACCACCGCCGTGTCCAAGAGGTGCCTTCTTTCAGAGATGGCGCGCGACCGCCGTGTAGCCTACAATCCCTTAGGGGAGCTGGTCTGGGTAAGATGATGAAATCGCAATTATTTCGTGCATTTACCGACCGGCTGCAATTCCTGGCAGGTCTTTCCCTTGTGCTGCTGTGGCTCGGCGTGCTGCGCGCGCTGCCGCCGAATTCCCCTGCAAATTTCCCTTAGCTTGGACGCGACACTTCCGTCGGCATAAGCTTGCAAACCGCGGGCGACACGGGAGAAGTCTATGGCGCAGTCCTACGTGCTTTGGGCGTTGATCGGCATGGCGGGCTATTCGTTCGCGACGCTGTTCGTGAAGCTCGCGGGGCGCGCGGGGATGCCAAGCTTCGCGGTGCTTGCGGTGGCGACATTGGTGGTCGCTGTGTGCGTGCTCGCCATTGTGTTTGCGCGCGGCGAGATTGCGCCCCTCATGGCGCAATTAGGCGGGCAGGGGATGCTTTTCGCGCTTGCCGCGGGCATTTCATTGACCATTGCCGTGAGCTCACTGTTCCATGCGTTGTCGCTCGGGCCGGCGACGGTGGTCGTGCCGATCTATGGCATGTTCATCGTCGGCGGCGCGGTGCTCGGCGTGCTCGTCCTGCATGAGCCCGTGACGTGGCAGAAGGTCGCCGGTCTCGTGGCCGCGGTGGCGGGGGTGTATCTGATCGCCAGCTAGCAAAGGAACCTTCGCCATATCGGCATGATGAGGATCGCACAGGCAGTCCTGCTCGCGGCGCTCGTTCTTGCGGCAGCGCCGGCGCGAAGCGACGACGTCGATGATGGCGCGCAAGCCGCTGCGCAAGTTGCCGCGGGACAAGTTCCCGCCGCGGAGCCGAAGCCGTTCGTCGACACGGTCTGCCCGCTGATGCAGCAACAGGCTGACGCCATGGGCCTGCCGGCCATGCTGTTCGTCCGTCTGATCTGGAAGGAAAGCCGCTTCGATCCGCAAGCGGTCAGCCCCAAAGGCGCCCAAGGCATCGCTCAGTTCATGCCGGCGACGGCGGCGGATCGCGGCCTCGACGATCCGTTCGAGCCGCAATCGGCGATCGAGCATTCCGCAAGCCTGCTCGCCGATCTGCGCGACGAGTTCGGCAATATTGGTTTCGCGGCCGCGGCTTACAACGCAGGTGCCGAGCGGGTGCGCGCTTGGCTCGCAGGCAAGAGCAGTCTGCCCGCGGAGACCGAAGGCTATGTCTTCTTCGTCACTGGCCGCAGCGCAGATGAATGGAAGCTGCCCGAGACGGTGTTGCCGGACACGCTGAACAGCCCGGCCGAGACCGTGGTCGAGTCTTGCCGAAAGCTCGCGCCCTTGGTAGTGCGGGCGGTCTACGAGACGGAGCCGTTTACCGCGAGCGGCGCTTGGCGGCCTTGGGGCGTCCAGGTCTCGACGTCCTTCTCCAAGGCCAAGGCACTCTCCCAATTCGCCCGACTGAAGGCGCGCTATGCATCGGTGCTTGCCGACCGAGATCCTTTCGTTCTGCCTGAGCGCAATCTGAGCCGCGGGCGCCGCTATCTCTACATGGTCCAGATCGGCGCCGACAGCCGCGACGACGCCGATACGCTATGTACCCAATTCCGCGCTCACGGCGGGGCCTGCATCGTGCAAAAGAACTGAGGTTCGGCTCGGAAGCCGGCATTCGGCGCTGGTCAAGGCTTTGCGAGGGCCGGTGCGGGGCCGGAATGTCTCAGTGGCAAGCGCCTTCAGCTGTACTATGGTTCGCCAAACCCGCTGCCTGTCTTTCCGCATTTATCTGCCTCGTTCGGGCCTAGGACACCGGTCAATGCTCACGATTTACGAGGCCCGGTCGGGCGCGCTCGAGGCGCATAAGAATCCGCGCCGGATTTCCGAGCAGACCGTGTGGATCGACCTGCTCAATCCCAAACCGGCGGAGGAGACGAAGGTCGAGCGGGCGCTGAAGATCGAGGTCCCGACGCGCGAGGAGCAGCGCGAGATCGAGGCGTCGAGCCGGCTTTACCAAGAGAACGGCGCCTACTTCATGACCGCCACTGTGCTGTATCAGACCGAGACGTCCGAGCCGGTCACCACGCCGATCACCTTTATCCTCGCCGGCAACAGGCTCATCACCCTTCGTTACGCCGAGCCGCGCGCCTTTTCGATCTTCGCCATGCGCTGCGGGCGTCCCGAAGGCAATCTCACCAATGGCACTGGCGTTCTGATCGGGCTGATCGAGACTATCGTCGATCGCATGGCCGATTTCATCGAGCGCATCCAGGGAGAGGTCGATTCCTTGTCTCACTCAATCTTCGAGATGAAGGGCGGCACCGCTTCACGGCAGCGCCGTTTCGACGTATCGCTGAAGGCAATCGGACGGGAGGGTGAGCTGACCTCGCGCGCGCGGGAGAGCACGCATTCGCTCGGGCGGCTGCTTACCTTTCTCACCCATGCCGCCAATGAGCGGAAAGACGACAAGCTGTTGAAGGCGCGCATCCGCACCGCCGCCCGGGACGTGACGTCGCTGACCGATCACGTCACCTTCCTTGCCGGCAAGATCGTCTTTCTGCTCGATGCGACCCTGGGCATGATCAACATTCAGCAAAACGACATCATCAAGATTTTCTCCATCGCCGCGGTCGTGTTCCTGCCGCCGACGCTGGTTGCCTCGATCTACGGCATGAATTTCGACATGATGCCGGAGTTGAAATGGGTGGTCGGCTATCCGTTCGCCCTTCTGCTCATGGTGCTTTCCGCGGTGCTGCCCTACCTCTTTTTCAAGCGCAAAGGCTGGCTGTAGTTAAGGCTTGCTGCCTTTGTGAACCATCTCGCCATGGTCGCATTGATGTTGTAGGTCCGGGGCAATGAACCAGCGAAGGAGTAAAGTCGAATGATCAATCGCTCACTTTGCATCGGTGCTGCCATGGGCGCGCTGGTGCTCGCCGCCTTTTCACTGCAGGCTTCGGCCGCGCCGGGTGCCGTCGTCGTCCAAGCGCAGGTCGATCCGGAACTCGTTCAGCGCGTCGGCAGCAGCGACCGTTGGCACCGCCGCTACTATCGCGACCATGGCACCTATGTGCATGCCCCTTTCACCGATGTGGACACGCGCCATGGCACTTATGTCGCGGCGCCGTTTGCCCGCGTCTATTCGGGGCGGCACGGCACTTGGGTGCGGGCGCCGTTCGTCAATCTCTTCGTCCCGCGCTGAGCCCCATCTCCGTCAGCCAAACGTGATGCTCGCGATAAGCGCCGCTGCGGCGGTGAGCGCGAGCGTGACGGCGATGCCGAGATGGAGTGTGAGCAGCAGGATGGCAGCCAGACCGGCAAGCAGGAACGCCTCGAGGTCGAGCGTCGAGGGATCGGGCAGCCAAAGCCGCAACGGGCCTTGCCACACGGGCTCGACCTTGGCGAAGAAGACGTGCAGGGCAAACCACAGGCTTAAGTTGAGGATGACGCCGACCACGGCGGCGGTGACGCCGCTCAAGGCGCCGGCAAGTCGCGGGCTGCCGCTCAGCCGCTCGATATAGGGTGCGCCCACGAAGATCCACAGAAAGCAGGGCGTGAACGTGGCCCAGAGCGTGATCGCCGCGCCGAGCAGGCCGAAGGCGAGCTTGGGCTCGCCGCCTTGGCGGTAGCCCGCGAGAAAGCCCACGAACTCGGTCACGAGGATGAGCGGGCCGGGGGTGGTCTCGGCCAGACCGAGCCCATCGAGCATCTCTCCCGCCGTGAGCCAGCCATAGGTCTCGACCGCGGCTTGCGCCATGTAGGCGAGTACCGAATAGGCGCCGCCGAAGGTGACGATAGCGAGCTTGGAAAAGAAGATGGCGATGTCTGTGGTGACGTGGTCGCGCCCGAAGATCGAGGCGAGTGCAAGCAGCGGAACGATCCAGAGCGCAAGCCAGAGCCCCGCGGTGCGCAGCGTCTGCGCGAGCGGCACCGGCGCCGCTTGCGTTCGCGAATGCGGCGTGACCCGCCTGTCGGCAAGGAGATAGCCGGCGAGGGCGGCAGCAGCGATGACGAAAGGAAACGGCACGGCGAAGAAGAAGATGGCGACGAACGCCGCCGCGGCGATCATCCAATCATGCGGCCGGCGGAGCGCCCGCCGCGCTACGCGGAGCAGGGCTTCGATGACGATCACGAGCACTGCCGCCTTGATGCCGACGAATGCCGCCTCGACCAGCGGTAGATGGCCGAACAAAGCATAGGCGATGCTTAGAGCGAGCACGACGAGCGCGCCGGGTAAGACAAACAGAAGGCCAGCGGCGAGCCCGCCCAAGGTACCGTGCAGCCGCCAGCCGACATAGGTCGCAAGCTGCATGGCCTCGGGCCCGGGCAGCAGCATGCAGAAATTGAGCGCGTGCAGGAAGCGGTCCTCGGCGATCCAGCGCTGCTCGTCGACGAGGACGCGGTGCATCAGCGCGATCTGGCCGGCCGGGCCGCCGAACGACAGCACGCCGATTTTCGCCCAGATGGCCAGGGCCTGTTTGAATGTGGGCGCCGGCTGCTCGGTCATGGCCGTGAGGGAGCCTCATGAAGAAGCGGCGACCCTGCCGCTTGTGGTGACTTGCACTTGTGGAACACGGCCGCCGCTGCCGCGCTCGTGCCTAGGTCTTTTTCCATAGAGCATGGTAACGAGGATGACGGAAGACGGGGCAGCGAGAAGCGATGGTATCGACGCAATTGATCCAAGTCGCGGTGTTCCTTGCCGCCGCTGTCATCGCCGCGCCGCTCGGCCGTACCCTACGCATGGGCGCGGTGCTCGGCTATCTCGCCGCGGGCGTGCTGATCGGGCCGTATGTTCTAGGCCCCCTGTACCAACTGAACGACGTTGAGAGCATCCTGCATTTCGGCGAGTTCGGCGTGGTAATGCTGCTCTTCGTGATCGGGCTCGAGCTTCGCCCGGTCAGGCTCTGGGGCATGCGCTCGGCCATTGTCGGGCTGGGCTCCGTTCAGCTCATCGCCACCGCAATCGTGCTCGCGGCGATCGGCTTGGCGGTGGGTCTTGCCACGCCTCAGGCGCTGTTCGTCGGGCTCGCTCTATCGCTGTCCTCTACCGCCTTTGCGCTGCAATTGCTGGAAGAGAAAGGCGAGATCAACAAGCGCCACGGCCGGCTCGCCTTCTCGGTGCTGCTGTTCCAGGATTTAGCCGCCATCCCGCTGATTGCGCTCGTGCCGCTGTTCGCCCCCGGCGGCGCCGAGCGCCCGGCGATGGATCTCAGCACCGCGGCCTTGGCCATCGGCACCATTCTCGGCGTCATCGTGGTGGGGCGCTTTCTGCTCAACCGGCTCTACCATATCGTCGCGGCCACCGGCGTGCGCGAGGCCATGACGGCGAGCGCGCTGCTCACGGTGGTCGGCGTGGCCTTGGTCATGGAGGCGGCGGGCCTGTCGGCCGCGCTCGGCGCCTTCATCGCCGGCGCGTTGCTCGCCGATTCGGAGTTCCGCCACCAGATCGAAGCGGACATCCAGCCCTTCGAAGGATTGCTGCTCGGGCTTTTCTTTATTGCCGTGGGCATGTCGATGGATCTCACCGTGCTCCTCGACAGCCCTTTCAAGCTGCTCGCCATCGTCATCGGCCTCGTCGCCATCAAGGCGACAGTGCTCACGCTGCTTGGCCGGTGGTGGGGCTTGAAGCAGCAGGCGGCGGTGCGGCTTGGGCTCGTCATCAGCCAAGGCGGCGAGTTCGCCTTCGTCCTGTTCTCGACCGGAGCGCTTGCCGGGGTGATCGGCCAGCCTCTGGCAAATTTGCTCACCCTCGCCGTGACCTTGTCGATGGCCGCCACGCCCGTTCTGCTGCTTGCCGACGATATGATCCGCAGCAAGGCCAAGCCCGAGGTGCCTGACTATGAGATGCCGCCGGGCGGCGACAGCCACGTCATCGTCGCCGGCTTTGGGCGCTTCGGTCAGATCGTGGCGCGCGTGCTGCGTGCCCGCCGCATTCCCTTCACCGCACTCGACACCAGTATCGAGCAGGTCGACTTCGTGAAGCGGTTCGGCGCGCAAATCTATTACGGCGACGCCAGCCGCCTCGACATTTTGCGCGCGGCGCAGGCTGACAAGGCGCGCGCCTTCGTGCTTGCCATTAATGACGTCGAGGGCTCGCTCAGGGTAGCGGAGATCGTGCGCACGAATTTCCCGGACTTGCCAATCTATGCGCGGGCCCGCGACCGCACGCATGTGCATCGCTTGATGGATCTCGGCGTGACCATCATCGAGCGCGAGACGTTCCTCTCGGCGCTGGCATTGACGCAGAAGCTGCTGCGGGGCCTAGGCCTCAGCGAGGCCGAGGCGAGGCGCTTGACGCAAACCTTCAAGCGTCAGGACGAGAAGCGCCTGTATCAGGACTATCAATATTACACGGACCTGGAGAAGGTCCGCGCCAACGCGCTGTCTCAGGCCAAGGAGCTCGAGGAGCTGTTCGATCGCGATATGGAGGAGTTGCCGGCCGAGAACGGTCCGCTCAGCGCTGAGCGGCGAGATGGCCGAGGATCAGCCGGTTCAGCTCGGCGGGATGGGTGAACGGGCTCATATGGCCCGCGCCCTTCAGCACCGTCACCGTCGCGTTCGATAGGGTCGCGCCCAACATGTCGACCACGGCGCGGGCAGGGGCGCGTGTCTTGCTGCCCGCGATCAGCAGTGTGGGCGCCGTGACGCTCGCGAAATCGTGCAATCTGGTCGGCGCGTCGATGATGATGCTGAATTCGAGCGCGAGCTTCGGCATGGTCGCTGTGATCGCGGATTTGAATTTCTCGGGCGACACCCACCAGCGGAAGCGGCCGAGCCAATAGCGCATGAAGGCCGCCGCGGCGTCGCGATCGTTGCCATTGGCGACTGCGGTCAGCACCGCGACGCCAAGACGCTCGACCTCCGCCCATTCGGGACGGTGCTCCACGCGCAGCAAATTGAAGGCGACCGGCTCGACCAGGGTGAGGCTTCGTACCTTGGGCCCTAGCTCGCGCGCCGCGGCGAGCGCCAAGGCCGCGCCATAGGAGTGGCCGACGAGATGCAGCGGACGCTTCGTTTTCTTGGCGAGGTCGAGCAACACGCCGAGATCGGAGTCGACGGAAAATATCCTGTCGCCGGGCCACGTCTCAGACTGTCCATAGCCGATGAAATCCGGAGCGAGCACGCGCCAATCGGATTCCAGCTCCCGGATTAGCGGCCGCCACTCTTTATGCGAGGCGCAACTGCAATGACCGATGAGGACGGTCGGACCCTTGCCTGTGTCGAGATAGGCGATGTCCAGTCCGGCTGATGTGAGGCGCTTCACGGTGGCGCAGGTCTCGCTTCGCGGTTGCTTAGAATGCGAAATCCGTGCGCACGCCCTTGCTGAGCGTCAACCGGCGGCCGCTGCTTCGGGTGTTGCCGCGGCGGCCGCGGCCTTCTGCACCGCTTTCTGCACCTTCTCGAAGGCGCGGACCTCGATCTGCCGGATGCGCTCGCGACTCACGCCGAACTCAGCCGACAGCTCCTCGAGCGTCAGGGGCTCTTCGGCGAGGCGCCGCGCTTGGAACACCCGGCGCTCGCGTTCATTCAAACCTTTGAGCGCGTCGTTGAGCATCGTGTGCCGGTTTTCCTTCTCCTCCGACTGGGCAAGTGCGGTCTCCTGGTCAACGGTGTCATCGACCAGCCAATCCTGCCACTCGCCGCTCTCGGAGTCGTTGCGGACCGGGGCGTTCAGCGAGCTGTCGCCGCCGAGCCGCCGGTTCATGGAGACGACGTCATCCTCGGTGACGCCGAGCTGGGTGGCGATGCGCTTCACCTGGTCGGGCCGGAGGTCGCCTTCCTCCAGCGCCTTCATCTGACCTTTGATCTTGCGCAGATTGAAGAACAGCTTCTTCTGCGCCGCGGTGGTGCCCATCTTCACTAGGCTCCAGGAGCGCAGAATGTATTCCTGAATCGCCGCCCTGATCCACCACATGGCGTAGGTGGCGAGGCGGAAGCCCTTGTCGGGATCGAAGCGCTTCACCGCCTGCATCAATCCGACATTGCCCTCGGACATGACTTCGCCGATCGGCAGGCCATAGCCGCGATAGCCCATGGCGATGCGAGCAACGAGGCGGAGATGGGAGGTGACCAGGCGATGGGCCGCGTCGCGGTCGCCATGCTCGCGCCAACTCTTGGCGAGCATGTACTCCTCTTGCGGCTCCAGCATCGGAAACTGCCGGATCTCTTCGAGGTAGCGCGTCAGTCCGCCCTGCGCGCCGACACTCGGTAAACTGTGCGCGGCCATGGAAGCGACTCTCCCGCGGCCTTGACCGGCCGCATCTTTCCACCAAATGCCCCCCGGCGACTTGGTATAAAGCGTTTGGCTTAAGGATAAAAGACCGGGGTGCCTTCACAGTTCCTTGAAAGCCTCGACGAGTTTGGCAAAATCGTCGGGCAATGGGCTATTAAATTTCAGTAAGGTCCCGGTGGTCGGATGCACGAAGGCGAGCCCTGCCGCGTGCAGCGCTTGGCGCTTGAAGCCGGCGAGCCTGCTTTGCACGGGCTCCGGCAGATTGAGCATCTTGGTTTTGAAGCCCTGGCCGTAAATCGGATCGCCGATCAAGGGCGTCCCGATCGAGCTCAAATGCACGCGCACTTGATGGGTGCGGCCGGTCTCGAGCCGGCATTCGAGCAGCGAGGCAACGGGCTCCGATCCGCGGGTCCCCCGTCCCTCACCGAAACTCTCACGCACCTGATAGTGGGTTACGGCCTCGCGTCCGCCGCGCGCCACGATGGCCATCTTGGTGCGGCTCGACGGGTGGCGGCCGATTGGGGCGCTGATCGTGCCATGGGGGCGCGGCGGTGCGCTCCAGACAAGCGCTAGGTAAACCCGCTCGAGCTCGCCGGTACGGCCGTGATCGGCGAATTGCTCGGAAAGCGCACGATGGGCGGCGTCGGTCTTGGCCACGACCAACACGCCGCTCGTGTCCTTGTCGAGGCGATGCACGATGCCGGGACGGGCCACGCCGCCGATGCCCGATAGGCTCGGCCCGCAATGGGCAATGAGCGCATTGACCAAGGTGCGGTCGACATTGCCCGCGCCGGGATGGACGACGAGCCCCGCCGGCTTGTCGATGACGATGAGGGCGTCGTCCTCGTAGAGAATGTTGAGCGGCATCGCCTGGGCTTCCGGCTTGGCGCTTATAGGCGGCGGCACGGTGAGCTCGAAGCGGTCGCCCGGTTTGACCGGGTATTTGACGTCCTCTATGGTCGCGGCGCCGAGGACCACGCGGCCTTGCTTGATCAGAGCTTGCAGCCTGGTGCGGCTAAGCTCCGGGAAGCGGCCGCTCAAGAAGCGATCGAGCCTGAGCCCGGAGTGGCTCTCATCGGCTTCTGCCGTCAGGCGCTCGATCGAAACAGTCATGAGGACCTAGAGAATGTCTTCGGCCGGCGAGACCAATAGCAGCCCCGTGCCGGGAACGGCGTTTACTCCGCGTCAGGTCCGCATCCTCAAACTCGCCGTCATCGCGATGGGGCTCCTGCTTGTCGGAGGCTTCGCCTTCGTGCTCGCGGCCATTGTCTATCAGGCCTCGCGGCCGGCACAAGTCGCCGCCGGGAGAAGCGCGACGGACAGCCTCACGCAAAGTGGGCTCAACATCGATCTGCCCGTGCCGCGCGATGCGAGCGTGGGCGCGCTGTCGCTCGGCGGCAACCGGCTCGCCGTGCAGCTGAACGGAAGCGCCGGAGCCGAAATTGCCATCATCGATCTCGCGAGTGGCAAGATCGTCGCCCGAGTGCGGCTCAAGCCGCAATAGAGCGTCTCGTGGTGTTAGGTGGGTCGATTGAGCCTGCCGTCAGGCGGCGGTCTTTCTCGCCAAACCGCGCTGTCTCGCCTCGCGGCACATGCGATCGAGCTCCTCTCTGACGTCTCCGTCGGCGAGCCAATCGCGCGCCTGCTCGAAGCCGTCCTCAAAGCGGAGCTCGAACTCGAGCGGAAGCAGTCCGTAAAAAGAGCCGGACCGCGCCAAGGCGCGGGCCCTTGCCTGAAACGCTCTCAACTTGCTCATCTCGTCCTCGTGCATGGGTGGGTTGGTTCAGCATATGGGGACGAGGGGGCTCCTGTTGAAGTCCGCTGCCGTTAGCGTTAAGCGGCCGCTCACCACACCGTAGGACATGGAAATCCGCGTCATCGCTGGCGCGCGAGAAGATCCTTGCCCTTGTAGGGTGGTTATGAGGCTGAATCCGCAATAAGCCTTGATCGGCTTCGCGAGCCCACGCTATAGCTTTGGTTGCTTTGGCCGGAACGGACGCCCCGTTCGTCTAGTGGCCCAGGACGCTGGCCTCTCACGCCGGAAACAGGGGTTCGAAACCCCTACGGGGCGCCAACAAAATCAAAGGCTTACGCCAACCGGGGCACCACCTGCCCAACATATGCCCGATATACAAACCAGTACGCCCGTGGATCCAGCTAGCAGGTGGCCGAATCAAGTCCGATTCAGGCGCGGAGCTCATTGAGGACATAAAACCCACGTAATGTTGCATCGGGTATTCTCACAGTAACGACGCTACGCGTATTGCGGCGTTGGAGGCGCTCCCTGAGCCACTTATGGTAGGCGCGAATCTGATAAAATTGCGCAAGTGACGACTCTGAGCGTTAAGGCATCCTGCGGCATTCGAAGAGAATCTGGGAATACCTCTTGCGGTCCTCACCGCAGTCGCCTTCATCGCCTTGAGCTTTTGGAATTTGGGCGCGCTTCACGCACAAAAAGCGAGCGAAAGATCTGCGCCCTCAGAGCGGGCGGTACACGTTCAGCCATGTTTCGGCAAAAGCTGACGGGCGGCCAAGCGGAATTCGTAACGGAGAGTCTAATTTCCGGCCCTAATCGGCAGCGTGCGGTGTGTCTCCAACGAAACGTGCTTTCGCCCCAAGCTCCGAAAGAGCCGCGTCGAACCATACGGGACTAGGGCGTGTACTCATAAACCGAGAGCCCAATGCTGACTTGGGTGTGCCGTCCAACGTCCGTTATTGGGGGTAAAGCGGACATGGCGCTGACTTGTCAGCATGTCCACTAACGACCCAAAGCAGACATCAGGCGCTTGCTCGCAGGTCTAGTTGGTGCGGATGGTGGGGTCAGCGGCAGGGCAAACCGCCGGGGGGGCTGTGGTCTGGAGGCTAATCCTGTTTGTGAGGCCCCTAGGAGGCCTGGCTTTCCCAGCCCTAGGGGGCCAGGGAGGGGCTCATGGCCGCGCCGCAACGGATTAGCCGGGGCTTTCACCGGGTTAGCGGCACGTCCAAGCCAACGCCCTTTCCATAGTCCTCGCATCGGAGTCCCATGTTCTGTGGCGGGGATATCCCCCGGTAGCCTCACGGGCGTCTATGTTCGATTTCAATGAACCTTATACAACTGTCAGCTTCGCTCTAGCTGCGATGGCGACAAGCTCATCATCGGTCATCGATGGCACGAATTCGAGCACCCCTTTGTTGTCGCTTTGGAACAAACCCCGCCCGTCCGCGTTGCTAGAAGTCAAGCATCAGCTATTTAATCCTCGTAGCATTTGAATGGCCGCCTCAAACAGGAGGTTCAGATGGCATGATCACGCAAGTCCGCGAAGCATGCGGCGCGGGCAGGGTGCGAATTAATGGTGTCTGCGTGGCCAGAACCACCACCCGCCATGTCCGCCGAGAAGTCCGCAGGTGTGCGCGATGGAATGGAGGCGTTTGCGCTCACTATTACTAAGACGTCACCGAACTGCGCCGGGGGAGCACAGAGCGGCGTTCAAGCGGCACTGGAATGGCCGCTTCAAACAGGAGGTTCAGACGACCACACCTCTTTCTTTGCCAACCCCATTCTTCAGCTAGTAGGTCGCTCGCTGGCTGGCAACAGAGTAAAAAGCGGAGGAACCATGCACAAGCTTATCACTGCCCTTGTCGCGACATTAACGATACTTCTCGCTGGCTCCATCGTTGGGAAAGCCGAGGCAATGCCAAGACCGATATTTCCTCTAACGAAGAGCTATACGCCGACTGAAAAGGTTGCCTACTACCACCGATACGCCCGGCGACATTATCGCCGTGGCTATTACGGCTACGGCTATGGCTACGGCTACCACCGACCCTACTATGGCTACGGCTACCGACGGCCCTATTATGGTTATGGGTATGGGCGTCGCTGGCGTTACTAGAACACTGGCAATCAGCCCCAAGGCTGGCAGAAGCCAGGAGGGGCTCCGCTTGGTGATGTCCGCTAATGGCACTTCTCGGACATCCCACCTGCACTGACGAATGTCCGCTATCGGGGGTAAAGCGGACACGACGCGGACGTGACGCGATGCCTGGTCATGACCCATAACGGACATCCCTTGCGCGTACGAACGGTACTACTTTAAAGACTGGACTTTTAATCATCCGACGGACGTCCAGTGGCTGGAAAGCGCTTAGCCGGCTGCAGTGCTCAAGACGCGAATGCCGTCGACGATCCGACACTTTGCGCAATGTCACTTAATAGAAAGAAGGACGCAGCTATGTCAGAAACCCAACAGGGCGACGGAACCAAACCGGCGGCGATGGCGATTCCGAAAGGAGGATTCTTCAAAGATAAGGTGCAGCAGGGCAGATACGGTCCGATCTTTCCCAAGAGCCCGGCGTGCTACGGCTTTTCGATTCTCGCAAAAATCATCCCCGGTCGCGAGGAGGTTTTCTACGACTACGCTAACAACATCGAGAAGACCGTAGCGTCTCAGCCTGACTGTCTCGCCGTGCTCAAGCTGCACTATCTGCGCTGGGTGCTGTTTCCGATCAACGGGGAGACATACTTTATGTATCAGGGCATCTTCGACACAGACTTCGACAAGTACACCGAGGATGCCGTAGCTCTCTTCGGGGCCACCGGCATTAATACTGTCTTCGAAAACCTTGAGGGCTTTCCTGCGGACTGGAAGACGAATGCTCCCGCATTCGTCAAGTTCGTTCGCGAGCATCAGTGCCCAAGCTTTCTGGAATACGGTGAGTATCCGTATGTGAGTGCCGACGAGATCAAGAAGGCGCTGAAGCTCAAGGCTGCCTTCTCGAACATGCTCGACCAGATGCAGTGATCCCAGCGTTCCGTCTGGGCGGCGCTGGCTTAGGCGAAAGGCACTCCTTGGGTAGCGACATGCTCGAATTTGACGATATTCAGCACATCCTGCTCACGCGCACTCCGGCACTCACCGGACGATATGAGTTTCTATCGTTTCGGAGCGCTTCGGGTGGCCGGGCATGGCTGAGCGGCGTTCTCAAGACTGTACAGTCAGCGGCGGAGGTTCTGGCATCGGTCGATGAGGACAAGCGCTGGGTGACGGTGGCATTCACTTGGAATGGCCTCAAGGCTCTAGGCGTGGACGAAACATCGCTAGCCACGTTCCCGGAGGAGTTCAAACAAGGGATGCCCGCACGCGCAGACATCCTGGGTGACACCGGCGCCAATCATCCTGACAATTGGGTAGGAGGACTTGCGAGCCCGGATCTTCACGCCATCGCCATTCTATTTGCCCGCGATGAGGCCGAGCGGGAGCGTTGCAATACGGAGCACCAAAGATTTCTAGCGGACTGCGAAGGCGTTGAGGTGCTGTCGTCCCTAGACCTCTTAGCTATCCCGCCGTTCGATACTGCTCACGACCACTTCGGTTACCGCGACAGGCTCTCGCAGCCGGTCATTGAAGGCACTGATGACGTGCCAACGCCCGGCTCCGGTCCGCCACTCAAACCAGGGGAATTTATTCTTGGTTACGCAGACGAGAGCGGACAGTCCATGGAACTACCGCAACCGGAAATTTTGTCTCGAAACGGCAGCTACATGGCCTACCGCCGGCTGCAGGAGCATGTCGGGAAGTTTCGTGACTTTCTGCACCAGCATGGAGAGACTCCCGAGGAGCGGGAACTCGTGGCTGCAAAGCTCATGGGTCGATGGCGGAGCGGTGCTCCATTAGTGCTGGCGCCCGATAAGGAAGATCCTAGGTTAGGCGCCGACATGCAGCGAAACAACAACTTCAACTACAAAGAGATGGACCCGCATGGGTATGCGGTACCGCTCGGTTCCCACATGCGTCGCATGAACCCTCGCGACACTGCAGCGAATATAAACCGACGTCGCATGATTCGCCGCGGCGCTACTTACGGGTTGCCTTTGCCGAAAGACACTCCAGACGACGGCACCGACCGCGGGATAGCAGCTTTCATCATCTGTGCAAGCCTTATCCGACAATTTGAGTTCGCGCAAAACGTCTGGACAAACGACCGAAACTTTCACGAGCTCTCTAACGAACGAGACCCGATCATCGGCACTCAGGACGGCACGCTCGAATTCAAAATTCCTAAGCGTCCGATCCGCAAAACAATTACCGGCCTACCGGCCTTCACCACTGTGAGAGGCGGCGCCTACTTTTTCCTCCCTGGCATCAAGGCGCTACGCTACCTCACGGCATTGGATGTCTGAAAGTGAGTTGGCAAGCACATCAAGTAGAGAGCGCCTGGCATCAATTCTGAAAGAACGAAAGCGATAAGGAAACGGCCATGAGCACACTACCGCCGGCACGCACCTACAACCAAAATCACATCCCGCGCAAATACACGGCGGGCAAACGGCGCCTGAGCATCTACTGGACGTGGAGCTATCCGTGGGAATCGCAGCGCGATCCCGCGGCAATGGAGAACCGCTTCTCCACCATGACCGAGGTCCGCAACGTACTTTGGCCGGACTATGAGACGCCGGAGTGGAGCGCCGCGCAATTCCTCCAGGGAATCGCCGGTACGCTTGAGCTCTTTCATCGCTCCGCGCTCAGCTTCCAACAAATTGCCGGCGAAGCCACCGGCCACCCAGTCGCTGTGTTCCAGCGCATCGACCAGGCGGGCTACAAGCTGCCGATTGACGAACGGATTCTGGCCGACGCCGATACGCTCTTGGTCTTCGGACTAGACCATATTCTTTCCGAACAGGAAGCCTCCCCGGAGGAAATCGCTGCCATTCGTGAGTGGCTCAAGCGCGAAGGCACCTGTCTGCTGCTCGCGCCGCATCACGATGTCGGCTTCACGAGCGACATGAAGCAGCGACAGATGGAATACCTCCATCACGGCGACAGGCTCGTGCCGCGCCAGCAGCGTTTTGGGCAATATACCCGTTCGCTGATGAAGGCCCTCGATGTTCCGGTACACAATACCTACGGACTCCGTCCAGCGCAGGTCAAAGGCACGAAGGAGATAGCGCCGCTCACGGCTTTCCGGGACATTGATAAGCTGGGTCTACTCAACAACGTTCCTACCCTGAATTTTCATCCGCACCTGCCGCACTACGAGCTAACCCCCGAAGACACCAAGGCAGTGCATGTACTCGCGCGCCAGCCCATTGATCTTGATCGTCCCCACCCTTTCACAGCGGCTGGCAATACCGAGTTCAATTGTCTGCTCTGGATGCCGCCAAATCAGCAGCGCGCGGGAGACATCGTGCTACTCGACTCAACCAATTTCACCACGCTCTTCGGTGGCACGGACAGTCTGAAAAATCTCTGGCGAAATTTCGCGCTGATGAAATGAGCACCGGCAACTGTGGACGCCCGGTGCTTCTGGAAGAGCCTAGACACCGCGAGTTGCGCCAGGCGCACGCCCCCTTTGAATCCCCACACTGGAGACATCAATGCTGATGCAACTGTTAAGCAAGGCAGCGACGGTCGCCATGCTGTGCTTTGTCGTGTCGAGCATGCTCGCGATGGGTGCAGGTCTCACGGTCTCCCAGATCTCCGAGCCGCTACGCAATGCCCGGTTGGTCGTGCTTGCTTTGCTGGCCAATTTCGTGGTGATGCCACTTGGTGCGCTGGCCGTGGCGAGGGTGCTCGGGCTAGACGAACCCTTTGGCGTCGGACTGTTGCTGCTCGGTTGTGCGGCTGGTGCGCCGTTTTTGCCAAAGCTTGCTGAACTGGCAAAGGGCAATCTCGCATTTGCTGTCGGCGCAATGGTTCTGCTGATGGTTGTCACCGTTGGTTATCTGCCTATCGTCCTACCTCTCCTGCTCCCAGGGGTTACTGTTGATCCGTGGAACATTGCTCGCTCCCTCCTGCTGCTGATGCTGCTCCCGCTTGTCATAGGCCTTGTCCTCAAGGCGCGTTACGGGGACTTGGCCGCACGGGTGAAGCCCGCGCTCGACTGGATTTCCAACGTGAGCCTCATCCTGCTGGTGTGCTTGATCACCGCAGCGAACATCGACAAAGTTTTACAAGTGTTCGGCACCCGAGGAATCCTTGCGGGGCTTCTGTTTATCGCATTGGGGCTTGGGACTGGCTGGTTGCTCGGCGGACCTAACGCCGACACCAAACGGGTCATGGCGCTGGGTACGGGCCAGCGCAATATTGCCGCTGCACTCGTAGTCGCAAGTCAAAGTTTCAGCGACCCAAAAGTGGTCGTCATGGTAATCGTTGTCGCAATAGTAGGATTGATCGTCCTCATGCCGCTTTCTCGTGCGCTGGCTAGTCGATAGGCGGGAAGGGGCCAGCCATGCCCACAAGCGGTTCGCCTAAGACTAACCCAAAGCGTGCGCTAGTTGCTTCCGCCGTGGTTGCCGCATTCTTTTGGGGGTCTGGAGCTGCGCTTGCGCAGGATGACAGCGAATTGCTGGCCGAAGAGCTCGCCAACCCGCTAGCCGAGCTCATCAGCATACCGTTCCTGGGAAACTACAACGGGGATGTCGGTCCGGTGAGAGATGGTTCCCAGTGGTTCGTGAACATTCAACCGGTAGTGCCGATTACGCTCAATCCCGACTGGCATGTGATCTCGCGAACAATCTTTCCCGTAATGTTGAACCAGGACAACATCTTTCCCGGCGCCGGCTCGCAGTTCGGTTTGCGCGACACCACGGAAGGACTCTATTTTTCGCCAAGCCGAACATTCAATGGCTTCACCTGGGGAGTGGGACCAATCTTTCTGCTGCCGACCGGAACCGATGAGCTGCTCGGAGCCGGGAAGTGGGGCGCGGGTCCGACCTGGGTTCTTGTCTGGCAAGGCAGCGGCTGGACGGTCGGCATTCTCGGCAACCACACCTGGTCTTTCGCCGGCGACCCCGACCGCCCCGATTTCAACCAAACATATTTGCAGCCCTTCATCTCCTATACAACAAAGCAGGCGTGGACATTTACACTGCAGGGCGAAGACACCTTCGACTGGAAGACGGGCGAATGGATGGCACCAATCAATTTCATGGTCGCCAAGATTGTAAAATTTGGGGAGCAGCCGGTTAGCATCGTTGGCGGCGTGCGCTATTGGGCCGATTCTCCCGACAGCGGTCCCCATGGTTTCGGTGCGCGGCTCGGGATGACCTTCCTGTTTCCGGCGCGATGATTGATCGGTGAGAGCAATGCTCTCGTATTCGCACCCAGTTTCCCAGCAGCGCGTCTGGCAAATCAATTGGCGAACATCCCCGCAAAAGCGCTATGAAGCGCAAACCTGCCTTAATCCCATTCGGAGGCCGTGATGGCTCCGGCCGCTACGGCCTCGCTCGAAACGTTGGCGCGATGTCGGGTAATGTCCGCTATTGGCACAAAGCAGACATGCTGATGCGCTGACGAATGTCCGCTTTTGGGAGCAAAGCGGACAGTGACCAACCGCTGCTTACAATCTCAATTTATGAGTGCACGGCCTAGCTCACCGACGCGGCGACTATCCCGCCGATCCTCCCGTTGGTACCGCCTTGGTACCAGCTCCTTGGGCTAAACTGGGAAAGGACGGGCTATTGGGGGGTGTAGCATCAGTGAGGAATCAGCCTATTAGGTTGAGTTAGGATACGACCATCCCTGAAAGGAAATTCCTCATTGAGAACTGAAAATCCGCGTGTCGGTGGTTCAAATCCGCCCCTGGGCAACCAGCTCGATTTGGCAATGAGCGCTGCCCTCCGAAGGCAGAGGTCAGGGGTTCGAATCCCTTCGGGTGCGCCAATTATATCAGGTGCTTATGCTGATCCACGGCGCTGCTGAAAATCCGACCTGTCGCCCTCCTACCACCGTGATCGCCGTAGACGACTTTCGCTTCCAGAAGCGCTGCCCAGTCGGGCCGCCGCGGTTCGCGAGTTGTTGCGGCGGGGGCTTGCTGCTGAAGGATTCGCTGTGGCCTCGGCGAGCGCCAAGTCGACTGAATATGGCGTCACCGGCGACGGGCCCCAGCGCAAGGTCGAGAGCGCTTAGGCGACCGACGGCGAGAGGCTTCGCTCGCGTCGGGGGGCAGGGCTTTGCCGCAATTCTTGCATGTCGGCCTGAGTTCAAGCATGTCGTGTTCCGTCTTGCCGCTTACCGGCAAAGCCTTGCGTGGGTCTCATGAGTGTTGCAAGGGGGCTCCGCGCGGGAGCATTATAAAGGCGCAAGGGAGGTCAGCCCTTGCGAATCTCGTGTTTCGCAATAAAGCATCCGTTGCGGAACGCAGCGAGAGGATGAGACCCATGCCCATCTCGCTCAAGATCGCCGCCGGAACCGTCCTCGCCGTTTCGCTGATCGGGCTTGCCGGTCTCCATGCCTTTTCCGAGAAGCTCGGGCCGCTCGTCCAGCAACACGGCACCACCTATTACAATGGCGACGGCCCAATTGTGACACCGCTCATTTGCAAGCCGGAAAGCGTGATCCTCGCCGCCATCAAGGAGGTGCACGCCAAATTCGACCACCTTGCCGACGGCGATCTCCAAGCCTTTGAGGACCGCGCCCGGGACTTGGACGGTCTTCCCCCGCTCGATGCCGACGAGCTTTATGTCATCACCGAGGACGACCAGCTGCGGAATGGCGAGATGGTCTTGTTTATCGGGCTCAAGGCGAAATGCGTGAGCACGGTGTTTGGCTTTTCCGCGAAGGTCTATCACGACATCCTGGGTAAGGCCCAAACCTAGAGCGCCATTGCCTCGCGCCGCGAAGGAGGCGCTTTGCGATCGGGCGCCGCTCCGCCTAGGATCCGAACGCGGACGCCACTCACGCTAACGGGTTCACGCCTTGGACCAACCATCGCTGCCTCAAGGCCAGCTCGTCTACGCCATCGGCGACATTCACGGCCGGGCGGACCTGCTCGTCGCGCTGCTCGAGCAGATTGAGACCGATGCAGCCGCCAGCGTGGGCGTGGACAGAAGGACCCTCGTCTTCGTCGGCGACTATATCGATCGCGGGCCAGACAGCCGGCGCGTGGTCGAGCTGCTGCTTGGCGCGCTGCCGCGCGGTTTTGACGTTCATTTCCTCAAGGGCAATCACGAGGCGATCATGCTCGATTTCCTGCGCGATCCCACCTGTCTCGGCCAATGGCTCGCCAATGGCGCCGCGGCGACCTTTGAGTCCTATGGCGTGGAGGTCGCGGGGCTCGTCCGTGCGGGAGCGGAGCCGGAGATCTGGCAAATGGCTTTTCTGGATGCGCTGCCCGAGACGCATCGCCACTTCTTCGAGCATCTCGAGCTCATGGTGGGGCTTGGCGACTATCTATTCGTCCATGCCGGCGTCAGGCCGGGCGTGCCGCTCGACGCACAAAACCCACGCGACCTCGTCTGGATCCGTGGCGAGTTTCTCCAGTCGCGCGAGAATTTCGGCAAGGTCGTGGTGCATGGCCACACGCCGACGGCGGTGGTCGAGATGCACGCGAACCGCATCGGCATCGATACCGGCGCGTTCTTCACCAACAGGCTGACGGCGCTCAGGCTCCAGGAGGGGTCTCGCGGCCTGCTGCAGACGGAAGAATAAGCAGCACCAATCAGCTGTCGGAGGCCTCGGCGCTGACGTTTTTCAGCCGCTCGCTCAAGCTTTGCCCTTGTCCGCCGCCTTTGCCTCTACTGCCGCGCCGTCTTGCCTTGCGGGCGGCGAGTATTCTGGCAAGTGAGCCCTGGGCCTCGGTCCGTCCTTCGGCCTCGGCGAGGGCGCCGTTTTCGGCTCCATCCGGCGAGGCGGCCGGTGTGGTTACCTCCGTTCCGCTCTCGGGGGCCTCGGCTTGTGTCTCCATCAAGGCGTCCTCGCGCCTCGCGATGAAGGCGGGCGGGCGCTCGTTTGGAGTTGCTCTCGCGCCGTCCTCGACGAAGGATCTGGCCTTTAGGGGAGTGGGTTCGGGCAGGGCCGTCCCTTGTGTCTTGGCCACGGCAAGGATTTGCTTGGCGAGCGTGCCGAGCTCCCGGCGCAACAAATCGTTCTCTTTGCCGCCGACCTTTCCCTGCGTCAGCTCTTCCTTGAGCTTGGACAGCTCGGCGCTCAGCCGCCGGTTCTCCTTCGCGAGTTCGGAGTCCGATTTCGCCGACCGGCGCGACGACGCAGCCTCGGCACCCAAGGCGCCGCGCAGCTGATCGATGTCGCCACGCTGCGAGTTGAGTGTTGTACGCGCCAGCTTCAGCGCCTCGGCCTGGGAGTTGGCGGCGTTGCGCAGTTCGGCGTTGGCGGCCTCAAGCTCGGCCATCGCCTGCTTGGCGGCCTTGAGGCTCGCCTCGAGCTCAGGCAAGCGGCGCCGTACAGTCTGCTCGAGCACCCGGTTCGCGTTCTCTTTCTCTTGCAGGCGACCCTTGACGCTGTCGAACGCGGTCTTGAGCTCGGCGATCTCGACGCGGCGCTTGTTTGCCTCGACGAGCTCGCGAGCGGCTTTGTCCCTCGCCTTGTCCCGTGCCACCTCGACGCGGCGAAGCTCGATGGCAAACTCGGCGCGCAGCTGATCCTTGTCGGCTTGGATATCGGAGACGGACATCGGCATGGTTGCCTCGACCCTCCGGGTGGTGAGGCGGACGGCGCGCTTCCATAGCGGCGGGGCGAGCATCAGGGCGAGCAGGCTTGCGACCAGAAAGCCGAGCGCCGCATACATAGCCACGTCGATCATTGGACCAGCGCTCCTAGGCTTCGCGCCGCCAAGCGTCGGAAGTAGCGAGGCGGCCCCTTGCGCAATCGAGGCAGCGCGCTTCCCTCACGACCCCTCGGCTAAGCTTCCTTAGCGCCAATCTAGAACGGATTCCAGGTCGGCTCCCTTGTATATTTCAGGTAGCCGACATTGGCGCCAAGGCGCAAGCCAAGGCCCGACCGGATCGGGGCGAGGACAACGCCGCCGCGGGCCAGGAAGGTGACGCCGACGCCACCCACGAGATAGGCCGAGCCGTCGACGCCTGCATAGTCGCGAAAGATCTCTCCCGGGCTCACTAGATTGTAAACGAGCACCATGGTCTTGGAGCCTTCGGCGCCGAAATCGTAGCCAAGCGACGGGCCTTGCCAATAGACTTTATAGTCACCCGCATCCTTTGTGTAGAGCGTGCCTTCGCCGTAGCGGACCCCGGCGATGATGGCGCCGCCGGCTTCCTCGCCAAGGATATAGCCGTTGGGACGGCCAGCCTTTTGGAAGGTGTATTCGATCGCCTCGGCCAGGCCCATGGACACGCTCCCGAAGAAGCGGTGGCCGGCTTCCTTGATCTCCGACACGGAGAAAGAGCCATGATTTTCGGCCTCCGGCGGCACATAAGGCCCGGCGCCCTGGGGCTGAGCCGATGCGCTGGGGGCTGGTTCATAAGGAACGCCGGGACCCCCGGAATCGCTTGAAAGTGGTCGCATTTGCCCAGCCTGGGGATATTGCCCGCCTTTTCTGCGGATATCGACCGCTTTGTGGATATTGCCCGGCCTGGGGACCCCCTTGCTGATATTGTCCGCCTTGTGGATGGGGCGTGATCACCATGGGCGCGTCGTCGGCCTGGGCGAGCTTGATAGTTCCCGGAGCCACCTGAGCGAGGCCATCCTCGGCGCGAGCCGAGAGGGTGAGGAGCAGGATAGCTGCAAGCGCAGCGGCCGAGATCGCCGCTAAGGCGCCGGTTGACGAGAGTTTGAAGTGCATGTCCGTTCCCCGTGGCTTCGAAGCCAAGCAAAGCCTCCAGACAGGGTTGTCCCTCAATGGTTAGGATTTGCCTAAACTGTTGCTAAACTGTGGCTTCTCGCCCATCCGCCCGCGGAAGCCTCTCGTGGTCCGGGGCGGCCGAAGCTGGGGGTGGTCGCCCGGGAAGTTACGCTGCTGCCGCGTCACTGGCAATGGCTGAGCAGTCAGCCGGGGGGAGCGTCCGTCGTGCTCAGGAAGCTCGTCGAGGAGGCGCGCCGCGCCAAATTCCGGCAAGGATAGCGTGCGCCGGAGCCAAGAGGCGGCCTACCGCTTCCTGTCGGCCTTGGCTAGCGATGTGCCCGGATTTGAGGAAGCGGCGCGAGCCTTGTTCGCCGGGGATGGCAAGCGCTTCGATCAATGCGTCGATGACTGGCCGGCTGACGTTCGCGATCACGCAAGAACGCTTGCAAGTGTCGCGCTCGGGAGTCAGCCCGCGGGGTGAGAGCCCCAAGCGATGAAGCTCGGATTGAGCAGGCCCGTCTCGGTTTTGCCGTAGCGGAGCGGGTGACCTTCGGTGTCGACCACCGAGCCCCCGGCCGCGGCCAGCACCGCATGGCCGGCGGCGGTATCCCATTCCATGGTGGGGCCGAACCGCGGATAGACGTCGGCCTCGCCGCGCGCCACCAAAAGGAATTTGAGCGAGGAGCCCGCGTCCGACCGCTTGGCGATTTTCAGTTTCGTCAGGAATTGCTCGGTGGCGGTGTCGAGATGGGAGTGGCTGACGACAGCCACGAAGCCTTCGGGTCCGGGCGGGCGCACGTGCAAAGGGCGGCAAGCGAGCTTGGCAAGGTTGGCGCCTGCCTCATTCGGTTCGAGCTCAGCCTCGACGGCCGCGCCATCGTCGCGGGTTAGCGCGAGCAGCGCCCGGGCCGGCGCATAGACGAGGCCGAAGCGGGGCGTGCCGTTCTCGATCAGGGAGATGTTGACGGTGAAGTCGGTGCGCTTGTTGATGAACTCCTTGGTGCCGTCGAGGGGGTCGACGAGAAAGAAGCGGGGCCCGAGCTCGGCGGTGCGGTCGTCGGCTGCCTCCTCGGAGACGACCCGGATCTCCGGCGCGAGACGTTGCAAGGCCGCGAGGATGACGGTCTCGGAATCTTTGTCGGCTCGGGTAACGGGGCTCGCATCGGCCTTCAGCTCGACCTCCGGACCCTCGTGATAGTGCCGCATAATCACCGCGCCGGCGCGGGCGGCCGCGTCGGTCAGAAGCGTCGCTGCGTGGGCGAATTCGAATTCGACGCCGCCGCTGCTTGCCGCTGCTCGTGCGTCTCTTTGAGTTGTGTGTGTCGGGGCTGTCAAGGCAAGATGCTTTCCAGGTGCAGTGATTCGTTTAGCGCGCATCGATGGGGGCGTTGCGAGCGGACAGCGCCGCCTCGATCTAGCAGATTTTGGGATGGTAGCCCCGCGTCTTTTCCGGCGTGGGCGGGGACTTTCGAGGGGGAAGACCATGACCGAGCCGGCGTCCATTGGCGATCTTGAGCTTACGGCGCTGATCTCGAGCCGCATCTGCCACGATGTGATCAATCCAGTCGGCGCCATCGCCAACGGCTTGGAGATGCTGGGCGAGGAGCAGGACGAGGCCATGCGCGAGCAGGCCATGGACCTCATCCGAAAGAGCGCTTACCAGGCCTCGGCCAAGCTGCAATTCGCGCGGCTCGCCTTCGGCGCGGCGGGATCGGCTGGCGCCGAGATTGACCTCCGCGACGCCGAGAGGGTCGCCCGCGACGTGGTGCAAAGCGCAAGGCACAGCCTCTCCTGGCAAGGCCCGCCGGTGACGCTGCCGAAGAACCAGGTCAAGCTCCTGCTCAATCTGGTGGCGCTAGGCGTCGTGGCGTTGCCAAGGGGCGGCACCGTGAGCGTGGAGATCAAGGGCGAGCCGCCCGCCGTTTCCTTCATGGTGATCGCCAAGGGCGAGCCGGCGCGGCTGACCGAGCAGGTCACGACACTGCTTGCTGGCGGCAATGGCGTCGTCCTCGATGCCCATTCGATCCAGCCCTATTACGCAAGTCGGGTCGCCGCGGCGGCAGGCATGATGGTGACGGTCGAGGCCCGCGAGGGAGAGGTCGAGCTTCGCGCCGTTTGATGGCGTGCCCTTAATGCCAGCGCCGTTGTTTTCGGCGCCCGAAACCAAACGTAAACTACAATTCAACCACACTCCCGTCCGGGCGCGGGCGGCTTAACCGCCACTTACCTTGCGCCCCGGGGAGGGCAATGGACGAGCTGTTAGGCGATTTCCTCAACGAAACGGCTGAAAGCCTCGATCTCCTCGATCTGGAGCTCGTTCGTTTCGAGCGGGAGCCGAACACGGCGGGGGCCAACGAATACGTCATGAAACCCTTCGACCGCGACATCATCGAAGCGAAGTTTCATGAGGTCGGATTGATCTGACGCGCCCGATGACCATGCTCGGCCGGGCTGCGGCGACAAAGTCCACGGTGCAAGCTCCTGGCGAGACCCCGGGCGCCGATCAGCCCATCCAGGTGATGATCTCAGGCTTCGGCACGTAATCGAGCGCACCGAACGACGTGAAGCTCGGCGTCTTCGACGTGATCTTCTGTCGCAACGTCCCGATTTATTTCCATGAGGAGACCAAGCGCCGGTGCTGGCTCGCCTCGCATCGCAGCGTGCGCACGACGGCTATCTCATGCTCGGCGCATCCGAAACGACGACGGGAGCGAGCAAGGCGTTCATTGCAGCGGGGGAAGACCAGCACGGCATCTTCAGGCTTGATCCGGCGGCAACGAAAACCGTCGCCGCGGCCTAAAGACCGCGGCTAAGGGTAACGAGGGTCGACGCTAACAGGCCTGGCGGCGAACTGGTCTTAGGCCGCCTCGGACTCGTCTTCCGGATTGCGCAGGACATAGCCGCGTCCCCATACCGTCTCGATATAGTGCTTGCCACCGGTCGCGGCGGCTAGCTTCTTGCGCAGCTTGCAGATGAAGACGTCGATGATCTTGAGCTCGGGCTCATCCATGCCGCCATAGAGATGGTTCAGGAACATCTCCTTGGTCAGCGTCGTGCCCTTGCGCAAGGAGAGGAGCTCGAGCATCTGATATTCCTTGCCGGTCAGATGCACGCGCTGGCCGTTCACATCGACGGTCTTGGTGTCGAGATTGACTTTCAAGCCCCCCGTCTGGATCACCGACTGGGCGTGACCCTTGGAGCGGCGGACGATGGCGTGGATACGGGCGACGAGCTCGTCCTTGTGGAAGGGCTTCGTCATATAGTCGTCGGCCCCGAAGCCCAACCCCCTCACCTTGTCCTCAATACCGGCGAGGCCCGATAGGATCAGGATCGGGGTCTGCACCTTGCTCACCCGCAAGGTCTTCAGCACTTCGTAACCGCTCATATCGGGAAGGTTTAGATCGAGCAGGATGATGTCGTAATCATAGAGCTTGCCGAGGTCGACACCCTCTTCGCCAAGATCGGTCGTATAAACGTTGAAACCTTCAGACTGAAGCATCAGCTCGATGCTTTGTGCGGTAGCGCTATCGTCTTCGATGAGAAGAACTCGCATCTTCTATTCCCCTGCCGGCAGATCCCTACTCGTTCCCCCAGATGCACTAAAAAATCGACGCAAAGCGGATGGTTAATTCGAATCAACAAATTAGGGGCCAATAGTTAACAAAAGCTAAGCTTCTGGCGAGCCCTATCGAATTTGCGCCGGTGAATGGGCTATTCGTCAAATGCCGCCCTCATGGTTTACTGCCCCTTAAGGCCTCTTAGCGAAGATCGGCGGCTTGAGGGGTGGGGGCTCAGCGTCAGAGCTTTTGCGTAATGGCACGGATATTGAATTCCTCAGTCCCCGAGGGTCCGAGAATGTTGAGGGTATCGAACCATGAAGTCACGCGACGCAGTGAGCCGGTTGAAGCGCTTCGAGGTTGACGAGAAGCGGCGTAAGGTCGCCGAGATCGAGACCATGATCGGCGAGTTCAACCAGATGGCCGCCGACCTCGACAGGCAGATCGCTATCGAGCAGGACCGCGCCGGGGTCTCTGATACCAAGCATTACGCCTATCCCACATTCGCCAAGGCGGCCATTCAAAGGCGGGACAATTTGCACGCCTCGGCCGCGAATCTCGAGGCGAAGCTCGCCAGCGCGCGCGAGGTGCTGGCCGAGGCCCTTGAGGAGCTTAAGAAGTTCGAGCTGCTGGAGGAGCGCGATGCCGAGCGGCTCAAGCTCGAGCAGGCGCGGGCGGCGGAGCTCGATGTCGTCGCGGCAAGCGTGCATGACCGCGTGGCGAGCTGACGAGTTTACGTCTCTGATCTGATCGCCTTCCTTGGCCTTACCCATGAGAGGTAGGCGTGCGGCGAAGCGTCCCGCCGCGGGACAATTGAAGCCTCGGGAGCCCGCCCCTCGCCACGTCAGAGATGCTATTATGTTGGCTCAACCGAGGATGAGGGAGCAGCGACCCATGCCGTCCTTCGACGTCGTGTCCAAAACCGATCTCGCCGAAATCGACAACGCGCTCGCCAATATGACCCGCGAGATGAGCCAGCGTTACGACTTCAAGGGCTCCCAATCCCGCATCGAGCGGAAGGAGTCCGAGCTCACGCTCAACGCCGACGACGATCTCAAGCTGAAGCAGATGCACGAGCTGCTGCAGGGGCATCTCGCCCGCCGCAAGATCGAGCCGGGGGTCCTCGACTACAAGACCGTCGAGAAGGCCGCGGGCCAGGCGGTGCGGCAAAAGGCGCTGATCCGGCAAGGCATCGACCGGGAACTCGCGAAAAGGATCGTCAAGGAGATCAAAGACGCGAAATTCAAGGTCCAGGTCACAGTGCAGGGCGACGAGCTCCGGGTGGCCGGCAAGAAGCGGGACGATTTGCAGGAGGTGATCCAGCACCTCAAGGGGCTTTCGGTGGAGCAGCCGTTGCAATATGTGAACTTTCGCGATTAGCACTGTTGAAGATGTGGGGGTTGCCTTGTCGCCCAGAGTTTGGTCGAGCACGGTATTGCTATTGAGCGCTGCGATGCTCGCAGGCTGCAGTGCCGGAAGCTATCTCGGACTCGGTAGCAGTGGAGGCGACGCGCCTGCTGTTGCAATGCAGGACAGCACCGGCTCGACCGGC
Organism: uncultured Alphaproteobacteria bacterium; assembly: GCA_963839245.1. Lineage (GTDB taxonomy): Bacteria > Pseudomonadota > Alphaproteobacteria > Rhizobiales > Methyloligellaceae > Methyloceanibacter. The sequence continues at coordinate 376,562 of CAWIUJ010000006.1, forward strand.
GCAACGAGCATATCCCTAACACGGGCGAAGCCGATGGATGCCTATTTGGCGATTGGCGGTGACATCAAGCGCTGCTGGTTCAATCCCGTCGATGGGCTCCTGCCGAAGCACGTCTACCGGGCGGATGTCAGCCCAGACGGCGACAAGGTGCAGATTTCGGTGCATCAGAAAATCGAGCTCGGCCGCGCCGGCATGACCACCTATGTCATCGACTTCAAGCAGTCGGGCCCCTCGACGGTGATTACCACCGAGAACCGCACGATGCCGCCCGACCTCGCCGCCAAGATGCAGTTCGACCTCGAGCGCTGGAAGGGGGGGCGGTCGGATTGCAGCAAGGAGATGCCGACCACTGGCTCCGTTGCTCCGGCCAAGGCCGCGGCTGCCGCTAAGCCCAAGCCGGCCGCGGCCACACGCTAAAAAGCATTTCAGCTATGACCCGACTTCGATGGGGGCGGCAAGCCGCCTGCCGACGGCAGCGAGCAGCAGCTCGTAGGCGTGATCGACGATCTCGTCCAGCGACCGGCTCCTGGCAAACATGGCCTTCGCCTCGTGCAGGAATTCCTCGCGCGTCGGGATATGCGGCACCGGCAACGCCTTCAGCATCTCGCTGGTGCGGTGATGGGCTCGGGCTAGCGCCTCCTGCAGCGCCGACAATTCGGGCGCATGCAGGGCCGCGGCAACGGCGAGCGCGATCCGCTCGGCATTGAAGCGCGCGGCAAGCTGCTGCGCGGCGCGATCGATCACCTTGGCGCCGAGCCGCTGCTCGTTGCGCAGCACCTGCTCGGGCGGTGTCTTCAAATCCCAGACTAGGTCGAGCCAGGAGAGCCCGCTGAGCAGATAATAGGTCGGGTCGATCTCCCACCAGCGAAAGCCCTGCCGGACGCTCGATTGATAGGCGTGGTGGTTGTTATGCCAGCCTTCGCCCATGGTGAAGATCGCCAACAGCCAGTTATTGCGCGAATCGTCGCCCGTCACATAGCGCTTGCTGCCGCTCACATGCGCAAGCGAATTGATGCAGAACGTGCCGTGGTAGACGAGCACCGTGCTCCAGACGAAGCCGACGATGAGACCCGACCAGCCCGCGAGCAGAAAGCAGAGCACGGCAAGGACGATGGCAGGAAGAAGCTCGAATTTATGTAACCACATCAGCTCGGGATAGCGCGTCAGATCCGCGATCTTGGCGAAGTCGGGAAGGTCGTGCTTGCGCGCAAAAATCCAGCCGAGATGGCTGTAGATGAAGCCCTTATGCCGCGGCGAATGGACGTCGTCCGCCGTGTCGGAATGCAGATGGTGATGCCGGTGCTTGGAGGCCCACCACAGCACGCTCTTTTGCATGGTGGTCTGCGAGAGCACGGCGAGAACGAATTGAAACGACCGGCTCGTCGAATAGGCCCGGTGGGAGAAGTACCGGTGGTATCCGGCGCCGATGGCGAAGATGCGGAGCCAATACAGCGTCACGCAGATGACGACCGCCTGCCATGTGACGCCCGTCCAGATCGCTGCCAAAGCGCTCAGATGGATCAGGAGGAAGGGAATGGCCGAAGGATAGATGATATCGTCATGTTCGGCGTGAGCATCAATCTCGGTCGACATTGTGGCGCTTCTCCCCCCTCCAGTCTGGTCCCTTACTTAAGGGGTTTCGGTGTAGTTTGCCAGATAGTTTGCCACGTTATGCGATGTTGGTGGCGGGAAGCCGCCGCTTCAGTCAAAGCTCCGATCGGCCGGGATGTCGGACTTCTGAAACGCCATGCTCACGCTAATCTCGCTGGCACACCCGCGCGAGGCCGACCGGAGATCGAATGACTCAGACCCATACCAAGACGGCGATTGCATTCCAGGGCGGTGGCGCGCTAGGCGCCTATGCGTTTGGGGCGTTGAAGCACATTTACCGGTCCGAGCCGGGGTTTCGGCCGTCTTGCGTCTCGGGAGTCTCGATCGGAGCGTTCACGGCGGCGATCGTGGTGAGCCATCCCGACGATCCGATCGCAAAGCTGCAGGCGTTCTGGGACGATTTGACGGTTCTTCATTCGGCCTTCCTGCCACCGGCGGCCGAGAAATTCCTCGCTTATTTCGGCAACAGCGCCTTCTACTGGCCGAGGCTCGACTATTTCAGATTGCCGTTCTGGACGAATATCTACGACCTCAGCCCGATCAAAAGAACGTTGGAGCGCTACATCGATTTCCGCCGGATTGCCCGGGCCGAGGTCAAGCTCGTCGTCACGGCGACGGATATCCAAAGCGGGGAGATCGTGGAATTCTCCAATGACAATCCCGCCAAGCCAATCACCATGGATCATTTGGTCGCGAGCGGGAGTCTCCCCCAAGCTATCCGGCAAAGGAGATCGGCGATCAATCGTACTGGGACGGGGGCCTATTCGACAACACGCCGCTGTCTGCCCTGTTGCAGCAAATCAGTTCTGGCGACGCGGCCACGACCCGCGTGATCGTCATCAATCTCTTTCCCACCAAGGGCGCAATTCCAAAGAACATGCTCGAGGTCTTCGACCGGATGACCGAACTGCAATTCGCCAACAAGACGGAAAACGACGTCGCGCTCGCGCGTAGGATCAATGCGCTCGTTGCGATTATCGAGAAGTTGGCCCCGACGATTTTGCAGAACCCGGAATTCCAAGACCTGGCGAAATACAAGGTCTTCGATAACATCATCCCGATCACCAACACCATGCCGGAGCCGGTATCGAGCTCGGCGGATTTCTCCAAGGCGAGCATCGAGCGGCGGATCGAGGCGGGCTATCGTGACGCGGCGAGAGTCCTCGGCAATCCGCCAAAGACGGCAACTGCTCTCAAGCTGGCAATCTCGGAGCAGGCTTGAGAACGGCAGCTTGGCCGTTAAAAGGGGGGAGGGCGCCCGGCTTCCGTCAATGGCTCGCCTCGAAGGTGTGAAAACGCCGCTCGAGCTCCCATTGCTGCTCAGCCTTTTCGCTCGAACTGAGAAAGGCCGCGCAAGATGGTGACGGCTTGTCGGCGCCAGGCGCATCGCTCTGGCAATCGACAACGGAGTGGGCAAAGATTGAAGGCTGCGACCAAAGGCTGACGCCGGGCAGGAAGCTGTATTCAAGACTGTTGCGGATCATCTGTTTGAGGTCGGTATAGCTTAGTTCGTAGCTCTCGACGGCGCGGACATATTCATGCGTCAGGTCGATGCGCGAGACGCCTTCGTCGTCGGTCGAGAGCGCGACCGGCACGCCGAATTTGCGGTAGAGCGAGAAGGGGTGGTTCTTGCGGCTGATCCCCAGGATGACGTCGTTGCTGGTCAGGGCGATCTCGACGAGCACGTGCTTGTCGGCCATCTCCTTCAGCAGCTCGTAAGGGCGGTCTTCGTACATGACGTCCACGCCATGGCCGATGCGGTCGGCCTTGGCCATCTCCACGGCTTGCCGGACATGGCAGCACAGCCCCTCGGGCGGCACGAGCCCGGTGACCAGCTCGCCGGCATGTAAGGCGACATGCACCTTGGGGTAAAGCTGGCGCAGGAAGCCTACCATGCGCATATGCTCGGCGTAGTCGGCCATGGCAATGTAATTGTCCTCGGCCCCCACGAAATTGATGGCGACGGTGCGTGGATCGGCCGCGGCCAGCTCGAAGCCGAACAGGGTCTGGGCAAACACCAGCTCCTTCGGCGTGTTGCGGAAGACTTGATAGACGTAGCGGGTCTCGACCTTGCAAGCGGGAGTAGCGTCCTCTTCGCCGCAATGCTCGCGCTGCCGGCGCAAGGCCTCCGCCTCGTCCCAGAAGGCGCGGGCCGCCGGAATGTCGTCGGCCAATCCCTTGGCGAGGAGCTCGTCGCGCAAGCCGCCGAGATCCTCGCGCCAAGCCAAGCCCTTGGTGATGTCGTTGAGGCGATGCCAGGTAGGCGTCTCCATCAGCTCGAGATATTGCTCGTTCTGCGCGGCGGCGCGTTGGGCGACCTCATCGAGAAAATCGCCGGCGTGACGAGGATCGGTGCCGCCGAACTTCGCGAAGGTTCCGAAGAAATGGTCATGCCCAGTTATGCCCTCGGAAGGGACGAAGCCGCGCATGGAGAAGGAATCGACTAAGGCATCATAGAGGTGCTGGTTCTTGGGGACTTCGGCCGCGGGAATATCGCCCGCCTCGCAGACCGGCTGGGGCGAGGCTCCCGCCTCGATCGGCTGCGCCTTGGTGAAGGCCTTGGCGGTCTGATCGACGCAGAGACCGTCTTCTCCGCCGACGCGGATGAACGTCTCGGCATAGGCGGCGCCATCCAAATGATTGTGGAGGTCGGCGCCCTTCGGCATGCGCTTGAGGAAGTCGCGCAAGGCAAGAGGGTCGGCGCGGACTTGCTCCAGCACCTGCGCGGTGCGCTGTTCGGCAGTCGGCGCCGGCTCGGGTGGCGCTCCCGCCGCGACCCCGGCCAAAGCGAAGGTGGGCACGAGCGATAGAAGGACAAAGACGACAGGGCTGGTTTTTTGGAAGGCAGCGACGCGACTGAACATGGTCCCCCCTCAGTCCGGCTTCAATTCTCATTAGCCCAGGAGGGAAGGTGCTTCCAAGTACCACCTGCTTCAGCGTTCGACCCGGGCTGAAGGAGCATCTTTTACTGAGGTCCAAGCTCCACGAACAGATGGCGGATGTCCTGACGGGTTTGCTCGGCCATACGGTTCGCCACGATCAGCCGGTGGCAGTGCTCTGGCTCGCGTTCCAGGCAGAGCAGGCAGATGGGTTGCGCCCGCGCCGCCCGACCGCCTCGCCAAGATCGAGCAGGGCCTCGGGCTCGCCCATATGCTCAAGGAAGATGCGCTCGAAGCTTGCCACATCTCCGGCCTGAGCGGCGTCGCGTCCTCGCTTTGGGGTGCCGAGCCCGCGCAAATGGCGATAGGCGATGCCGACCTCGGCGAGATGCGCGGCGAGCTGATGCTTGGAGAAGGCCTTCTTGCGCGCGAGACGGGGGCCGCGCGGATGTCGAGCACGAGCTCTATTCCGGCCTCCCGCAGGGTGCGGATGAAGGCGGCGATGCTCGTGCCGGCATAGCCGATGCTCAGATCGCCTTGGGCGGCATGGACATGGTTTTACCACATGCCCTATGACCCGCCACTGATTTGGCCTGGCCCGGCCTCAAATGACGATGCCCGGCGAGAGGCCGGCATGGCAAATTCGGGGGGAACCACCAGCGAGGGCTAACCGCCGCGATATTCCTGGATGCGGGTGGCGCGCAGGCCGGGCAGCCCATGCTTATCGATCGACCGCTGCCAGCTCAGGAACTCGTCGACCGTGAGCGTGTAGCGCTCACAGGCCTCCTCGAGGCTGATCAGGCCGCCACGCACCGCGGCGACGACCTCGGCCTTGCGGCGGATGACCCACCGCTTAGTGTCCTTAGGCGGTAGATCGGCAACGGTCAGAGGACTGCCGTCGGGGCCGATAACGTATCTTACACGGGGCCTGTAATGATCAGTCATGGATACTCACAACACCACTTACTCAGTGAGCTAAGAAACGCACTCGTTGAGCGAACTTGATGGCGGAGCCTAACAAGGCGCATTTAAGATTTGCCTAAGCCTCGAGGTAAAGGAACCCCCAAGGAATTAGCCCAAAGTAGCTGGTTTTATAGATCGTTAGGGCGGTGGGATGCTTCCGGCCGAGAGGTTGGGACCAGGCGCTTTAGCTTGCATCGGGCGGTGGCGGCGCCTATTTAAAGCGCACAAAAGCGCCATCAACGGCGCCCAACCTTCTTCGGGCCGCGGTTTCTCATGCAGACAAGCAACGCGGCGAGGCCCTCTATCGAAACTCAGAGCCTGAGACCGGTAACCTTGTCCAGTTCGATCAGGCTGAACAGTCTTTGTCTCCCGGGCAGGCCAGCCGATACCCGCATCGTGGTGGCCTTGTCTGGCGGGGTCGATTCCTCCGTGGTCGCGGCCCTGCTGCGGGCGGAAGGCTACGACGTCGTCGGCATCACGCTACAGCTCTACGATCACGGCGAGGCGACGGGCCGCAAGGGAGCGTGTTGCGCCGGGCAGGACATTCAAGACGCCCGCCGGGTGGCGGAAGCCTTGCAGATTCCCCATTACGTGCTCGATTACGAGACCCGCTTCGCCCAGGCCGTGATGGATGAGTTCGCCGACAGCTATCTCGCCGGCGAGACCCCCGTGCCTTGCGTGGCGTGCAATCAGAAGATCAAGTTCCGCGATCTGCTGCGTACGGCAAAAGACCTTGGCGCCGAGGCTCTGGCTACGGGCCACTACGTCAGAAGCAAGCCAGGGCAGGGCGGCTTCGAGCTTTACCGGGCGCGCGACGCCGAGCGCGACCAGAGCTACTTCCTGTTCGCCACCACGCGCGAGCAGCTAAACTTCCTGCGCTTCCCGCTTGGGGATTTGGACAAGGAAGCGACGCGCAAGCTCGCGCGCGACTTCGGTCTCGCCACGGCGGAGAAGTCCGATAGCCAGGACATTTGCTTCGTGCCTACCGGTCGCTACACGCACATCATCGAGCGCCTTCGCCCAGGGGCCGCCGAGGCAGGCGACATCGTCCATGTGGATGGGCGCGTGCTCGGCCGGCATAAGGGCATCATCAACTACACCATCGGGCAGCGGCGGGGGATTGGCGTGGCGGCGGCGGAGCCGCTGTTCGTGGTTAGCCTCGATGCGCAGCGCCGCGAGGTCGTGGTCGGGCCGCGGGAAGGGTTGCGAAAGCGCCACATTTGCTTGCGCGACGTGAACTGGCTCGGCGATGGGCTCTTGGAGGATGTGCCAGAGCACGGTAAGGATGTGCTGGCGAGGATCCGGTCGGGTGGGCCCTTGCAGCCGGCGATGCTTCATGTCGAAGCTTTAGGGGTGAGGGTCGAGCTTACCGAGGGCGAGGATGGCGTATCGCCTGGACAGGCTTGTGTGCTCTACGCCCCAGACGATGGGCAGAGGCTTCTCGGCGGTGGCTGGATCAGCTCGGCCGCAGGAGCCAAACGGATCGATGACGATAATGTCCGCGCAAGGGCGACGAGTGCGGGACGAGAGCCCTTAATGGTCGGGTCGCGTTAGGCTGCTTGGTTCAAGGCCCGCCGCAGGAACAAGGGGCGCACGAGCAGGCCAAAAGGTGGGAGAGGGCAGCGTTGAGTGCTAAAGCTGTTCTGTTAGACGCGAGTTCTGTGCGCGACGCCTATCGGCGCTGGGCGCCCGTTTACGACCTCACCTTCGGCAGCATCGCCGAAGCGGGCCGCAGGCACGTGGCGCGGATCATCAATCGCCGCAAAGGCAGTGTGCTCGAAGTGGGCGTGGGCACCGGCCTGTCGCTACGCTGCTACGGCGACCATCTCAGCATCACGGGTATCGATCTGTCGCCGGACATGCTCAAAAAGGCGCGCGCGCGCGTTGAGCGGCTCGAGCTCGGCAACATCGCCGGCTTGCACGAGATGGACGCCAGCGCGCTCGCTTTCCCCGACGAGAGCTTCAATACCGTGGTCGCAATGTATGTGATCACCGTGGTACCGAACGCCGAACGGGTGATGCGCGAGCTCGAGCGCGTCTGCGCGACCGGCGGTGAAGTGATCCTCGTCAATCATTTCAGTCAGGAGGAGGGCGTCCGCAGCTTCTTCGAGCGGAAGATTGCGCCCATCGCCGGCTTTATCGGCTGGCGGTCGGTGTTTGCGGTCGATCGGGTGCTCGTCTGCGACGACCTTCGCCTCGCCGAACGGAGAGCCCTTTGGCCCTTCGGACTTTTCACCATGCTGCGCTTCGTCAAGCAGCCGGGCTTTGGCCCCGCGCGCGGACGCACGCCGGAGGCCGCGTCCATGGCGAGCGCCAAAGCGCTTGTGCCGGTCAAGTCTCGCCTGCCGCAACCGGTTAGGGTCAGGATCAAGTGGCAGGTGGCACGGGCTCTCGTGCTCGGACGGCGCTTGCTTGACACTCGTTATTGGCGCTCCCTATATCGGCGACTTTCCAGCCAAATGGCGGAGTAGCTCAGCTGGTTAGAGCAGCGGAATCATAATCCGCGTGTCGGGGGTTCGAGTCCCTCCTCCGCTACCAAAACATACACAATATCAAGGCGTTAGCTTGTTAGTGGTCCTTCAGTTGTATGTAACGACGCACTTACATATAATAGGCGATGCCTCGAACTAAGCGCAGCCGCACCGCTCCTTTCGATTTGCAGGGCGTGGCTGGCATGCCCAACGCGCTCAAGATCTATCGCATCGACGCATCGCCCTATTGGCAAGTGCGTCTATTCGTCGAGGGACGCCTGAAGCGCAAGAGTACCGGGTGCACCGATCGCCGCGAGGCCATCGCCTTCGCCAAGCAGTTCTACGACTCAATCCGTATCGCCCAGCGCCTCGATATCAATGTCCATGCGGACACCTTCCACGCCTGCGCCAAGTATCTAATCGCGCGTCAGACAGCGATGGTCGCGGGGGGACAACGCGACGGCCGCATTAACAAAGAGGACGAGAAAAAGCTAAACAAAGACATCCTGCCGTTTTTCGCGACAAAAGCGGTGTCGGCGATCACGGCAGCGGATATCCAGGATTATGTCGACCAACTGACAATGCATCGCCAATTAACACCCTCCACAATCGCAAAGCACATCGTGGTCATTCGGAAGGTGCTCAAAGAGGCTCAACGACGGGACTTGCTAAAGTCGCTTCCGTTGTTTCCCACCATCAGCCGCAAAGACAACCCGCGCTCCTATTTCACCGACATCGAGTACAAGAAGCTTCGCGACACGGCGAAGGACCTCGCGTCTCAGAACGTGAAGGTCAGGGGCGTGCCCCTGACCGAAGAGCTCTACGACTTCATAATCTTTGCCACGAACGTCTTCGTCCGTCCAAGTGACCTAAAGCTCCTGCAGCACAAACATGTAGAGGTCGTTAAAGAGCCCAGGGCCAAGTACCTTCTCATCACGCCACCGAAATCAAAAACAGTCCAACGCGAAAGTGCGAGTATGGAGGTTGCCGTAGTTGTCTACGAGCGCCTAAAGGCGCGTCACGAGAAGGCGGGTTTGGCAGGTGACGATGACTACGTGTTCTTTCCCGAATTCAAGAACCGGGAGTACGCGCTTGCGACACTCCGGCGTCAGTTTGAGTACGTGCTGGAGGAGGCAGGACTTAAACGTGACAGAAGGGGGAGGGTACGCACCCTCTACTCGTTGCGTCACACGGCTTTGATGTTTCGCTTTTTGAAGGGCGATAATATCAACGTTTATGATCTCGCTAAGAATGCGCTGACGAGCGTCGATCAGTTAGAGAGGTTCTATCTCTCTCATGCCCAGAGCAGAATGAAGATTCAACAGCTGCAATCGTTTGCGCCTAAGCGTCCCTGAGCGTCGCCTGGTGCTAATTAACTAGCAGGTTTCCTGAAGACGAAAAGCGGCTCGTACTTGCGATAGCGTCCGCCGATCATGCAGAAGTTTTTGGTCTCTGGGATTCCCTCGGCGTCGAGTCGATTCGCGCCTGGCGAGTGTGACAGCACATACTTCAGCTTGGTCTCATACCGCATTCCCAGCTCTTCCAATATGGTTTTGCTATCGTATTCAAGCGGAACATAGCCACTGCCTCTTTTCCTGTCTGCGACGTCCGCGATGTTCCAAATGAGAGGTCGACCGGGCTTAAGCCATTCGACCGCCGTTTCTAGAGTGGGCCGCAGGAAGCCCTCTCGCCAATCGTCGTAAAGGGGAAACTTTATGCTTGATTGGTTCTCGTCCTCTGAATAGCCCTCAGCATCGAAATATGGAGGGCTTGTGAAAACGAGGTCGACCTTGCCGCGATATTTTTTGAACCGCTGATCGTGCCCTATCACCTCAGAGCCAAGCTTGAACAAGTCACAAGTAGTCTGGTGCGCTTGGTTGACGTTTCGGCGATAGAAATCGGCAAGGACTTCATAACGCGATAAGTCGTCCAGCCAATTGTCGGGATTGGGGTCCGTTCCGACATAATGTAACTGCCGGTCCATGCCCGCTGCTAGGGCGCCTAAGAGGCGTGCTCCAAATCCCGCCGATGGATCGTAAACGACGATCCGGCCTTGGCCCTTTATGTCATCAGTATAGTGTTGGTAGAGGTACTTCGCGACGACCGGGGAAAAATTCGTGGCGCTAAGTACGAGGCCAGCTTGAAAGAATCGGAAGCCCTTGGGAAAGACTCTTTGGCCCTTTTTGTACTCGCGTATCAAGAAACGCTGACTGGGCTTGGCGTCTTCAAATGATTTAGTGTAAGGGCCGGTTTTGGGATCCTTCCCACCGATCTCAATCCCCTTGAGGTAGCGCGCTGGAAGGATGCGATTGGCTCTAAGCTCCTCGAGCTCCTTCTTCAATACCGTGCGAGGCAGGTTTGCGTTTCCCCGCTCTCTCCATAGTCTGCGCGGGTGACTCGCATATGCGTGCTTAGGTGCGCTGCTAACTGCCTCCAACCAAAAATCGTCGTTCTTATGCTTGCCGCGAGCGACGTCTTTCTGATGGAACTCAATCCAATCCCGGCCGGTCCAGGGCCCACTCATAGGGCGGGAGAAGGCATAGAATCCGTCTCGCTTGAAATGGCGTCGCACTGTTTTCAGGAAAGACTCAAAGAGGGTCGGATCGGTGAAAAAGTCCCACTGGCTGTATCCCCTACCCAACTCATCGGCGATGTCTTTTGTCTGGCCCATGTTGGGAAAGAAGGAGCGACATGCGGAGCCAATTTTGCTGTTAGCTAAAGCGCAGTCCTGCCGCCCGGTCAGCTCGTCCGTGACCAGCAATTGGTCAACATCGTACCGACCGACTGCGTAGAACTGAGACTCAATCTCTTTGATCGTAAAACCAGAAATCGGAGGCACGCCTTGGTCCCGCCAAAGCCGCGCGACTTCCTCCCGCATTGACTCCGCCCAGCTCCTGAATTCCGTCTCAGACATAACTTGGAGTTCGTCAAATGACTTATTCACCGAGCTTCGAACGAGCGCATCATCCCTCTCGACGTAGATCTCGTCTGCCATCATAAGCCGCCCAGCCGTTTCAGGCACTCTTCCGCAAATTTGGAGTCTTTCGATTTAGCTTTAGCGATGCTTTCGAGTTCCGCCTTGGATTTGCTTACGCCCCTTGTGCCATCGAGATAATGAATCGCCAACTGAAGGGACCTCGCCTGGCCGAGCCCCTCAGAATCCTTGATCGGCGTCCACCTCGTTATGATCTGACGGTCCTGCATTTCCTTGAGCAGGCTTTTGTAGTTCCAGCCGCGGTGAACACTGTAGGGGTGTTTCTTATTTTCGATGCTATCCGGTTGCTCCGGTGAATAGGGTAGTGGCTCGCCAGCCTCTAGAGTCCTGTGTTGCCAAAGCGCGCTCTCGATAAGGTCCAACTTCTTTTGATTGATTCCAGTATTGATCTTCGCAACGGCTTTATGAAACTCAGCTCGGAACTCATCAGCTAATTTTGTTCGCGCTTTTTGCAGCACCGCAGTCGCTTGTCCTCCGTATGATATGTGCACTCCATAGAGGCCGTACCGTCTCCAAATTGAGGTTAGCTCCTTGGTGAGCTTTAGTGCCTTGTCAAAGGGCAGCTGCTCGGCATCAGGATAAATGCTCACCGCCGCGAAAATTGATGCTGAAACTACAGATGGTATCCTTTTCGAGGCGCCGTGATCCTTAAGTCCTCTCCGCATATGTTCGCGCCACGCGATGAAGGCTGCGCGGTTCATCCGAGGCCAAATTTCACCCTGCTTTACCGCAGCGTCGAGTTCCTCATCATCAAGCTGCGTTACCTCGTAGAGGATCGTATAGTTGGATGGCAGGAGCTCATGGAGAGGCGTCTTTCGAAGGCGTGCGTCGTTACCGATCACAAAGAGCTTCTTGCACACACTCTCCGAGAACGGGAGTTCGTCTTTCAGTCGCTCCCAATCGCTCGGATCGAGTTTCTGCTTCGCCTCGATCAAGAGATCGCAAACTGCGAAAATGCTCTCCAGAGCCTTTTGCCAGTGCTCCTTGATCTTCGTGGCGTAGTAGGAAACCAGATTAGCCGGAACCTTGAGCATCGCCCCCTCCTTAAGTTCCCCGGGGAACTTAGGCTACCAGAGGGAGATGCCGTGTGGGTAGTCCGGACCGACCCCAAAAATTCACCGGTTAATGAATTTAGCGAGGGAACTGAATGGTGTACCGCGCCGCGCGCCGACGCCTAAAGAAGAAGCCCCGCACGGGGGGAGCGGGGCTTCTTAGGTTCCTTTGGAGGGAACAGGTGATGGGAGGGGGCCCATCACTAGAATTCAGTTAAGCATCAGAGGTGTTTAGAACAACCTCTGTTGGCATTAACTTTTTGTGACATGTTGGAGAGGCGACCACCCGGCCCACGGCCGGGCTTAGGTTTTCCCAATGTCCGACGACAACCGAGGCGGACGGCTGCGGGCGCCAAGGTACGGCTGTCAGATGAAGATCTGCGCGCGCTTCATCAACTGCGGCGCGGGAAGTAAAGGGCGCCGACCGAAGCCGACACAAAAAGAAGCCCCGGGGAGCGGGGTACGCAATACGGGGCTAAGTCCGGGGTAAGACAATCCAGCCATGCAGGCTAGAACCAATGAGGTAGCACCCTAGCGCGTCTTCTACTGTAGCGCGGTTGCCACAAGGCATCAAAAAGGGCGCCGACCGAAGCCGACGCCCCACCACCCCCCGTAAAGAAGAAGCCCCGGTCGAGGGTCACCCGACCGAGGCTGGCAATTGCAGGCGAGCAGGTTGTAGAGCTATTTCAGCGGCGTGTGCGAAATCGGTTCCGCGTAAACGGCCTGATTGTGGTGAAAGCAGCCCCCAAGCCCGATCGCCCCCGTGATGACGATCGCCAAAGCGAAAAACACTCGCATCATTCGGTCCCCCATTTCGTTTTCAGTGGAGAATTTAACACCCCACGGGCGGAAACTTGTACCAAATGAGCCACACCTCAGGGCGAAAAGAAGCCCTCAACGCAAGACCCAATGCCTGAGCGCGCAAGCTGGCCTCGCGGATCGGATCGCAGGAGTATCAGCCTGCCGCCATCGTCACGCTTCTGCTCAGCATCAAAGAGATTGTGGAAGCGGCGGCAATTGCGGCCGGTAACAGCGCCGCTCGGTATGCCGTCCCGTTTCTCGGCATGGGGCAGCAAACGGCTTCCGCGATGAGATGGTGCGCACCATGTCCAGTCTGCCCAAGATTGGCTGACCTGTATTAAGGCTGACTCGGGAGTTGGCGACATGTCTGGGCCAGCCGGTAGCAAGCACGCCGAGGCGGTTCGGCCAGCGGCCGCTGTGGCCATCAGGGCCGCTTAGGGCTGCCCAACGTCCGTTATTGGGGGTAAAGCGGACATGACGCGGACTTCTCAGTATGTCCGCTAATGCCCACAGCGGACATTCATCGCACCGCCCTAACGGCAGTTGGCGAACATTCACATCTGTTCATGTCAGCGAGAATGGCTCACGGTCTGGCGCAGGCAACCAGTTGGTCCCAGTTAAGTTGCTATCTTGGAACCCGTCCAACCAACGTGCAGCAGCGAACGGGTATTAAAGTTTAGCCATTGGTTGCCTTAAAATCACCAGACCAATAGTTAAGTAGGCCTTGTCCGCAGTTCCGAGTAAGGACCGATGCAACCCTTCGCACAGTTTACCAAGATTATCGCCTTCCTCCGGTCGGAGAACCCGATGGAAGACATCTCAGTGAATCCAGTCGTCCAGCATCCACACAATACCAGCAGGGCAATCCCGGAGCGGCTGCCCGCTACGAAGATCAAAGAATTATCTGTGCTGGAACCTGCCAGAGCGCTTGCGGCCACTGCAGAAGAGTGGCTCTCGATTGCTGTGGCGATTGCTCTTTGCTCGTACTTTTGGCATCCCGCTTCGTATCTGATCGCGGTGATGTTCATCGGCTCGCGCCAACACGCGCTGATAATCCTGGGACATGACGCCTCGCACTATCGCTACCTGCCGACCCGCTGGCAGAATGAACTCTTTGCGAACCTCTTTTTGATGTGGCCGGTGTTCGCGTCGGTCGAGGGCTTCCGCAAGTTTCACGGGACGCATCACCAATACACAAGCCTCCCCGGTGATGGAAACCGCCACATCTGGTACACCCACGACGCCGCGGGAGAGCTGGAACCCGGTTGGAAATTTCCCAAGACGCGGCTCGGCTTGGCGCTGGTGCTCTTGCGTCGGGCCTTCTTCTTCACCGGCATGTTTTGGATCGTCCGGGGCTTGGTCGGCACCTTGCTTATCCCCTCACCCTACTGGATGCTCGTCGCCAAGCTCGCTTTCTACGCGTCTGTCGTCGGCGCATTGACCTTCTTTGGCGGCTGGTCCGCTTTCTTGTTGTATTGGATTGTCCCCTATTGCACCTGGCACATCGCGGTTCAGTACACTCGCCTCATCTGCGAGCACAGCGCTGTCGAAAGCGACGAAGAAGAGTATGCAACGACCCGCACCACTATCCCCACCTGGCTTGAGTCGATCTTCATTTTGCCCCGGAACGTCGGTTACCACATCGAGCATCACTGGTACCCGAGCGTCCCCTTCTATCGATTGCCCGAGCTGCACCAGAAGTTAATGGCGCGGGAGGGCTTTCAGACACACGCCGTCGTCAAGCGCTCTGTCTTCGCCTCTCTTAGTGAGTGCATCAAACCACAAGCGGGATGAGATTTTCGGACTTGACGGATCCCCATCATTCCAAGTCGCCCTTAAGCTTTACCGCAGCGTCAGTTGCACACGCCTCGTCTTTGTCGCCACCCGGCGCTCCTGATACGCCGAGTCCGCCGATCACCGTATTGTCTGACGTACGCAAGACCACCCCGCCTGGCACGAATAGAACCTCGGGAGCGGTATTGAGAGCGCCATTCTCCGGTCCAGTCAGCTTGCCAGCAATAAGCTCGCTAATCGTGTTCTTGTTGTAGTTCCTTCCGAAGAAAAATGCCGTATATGCCTTCCTGTAAGTGACGGACAACGTATGAACGGGCGCTGCGTCCCCTCTGATCACCACTTGCTGGATACCGGAAGGATCAACCACCGCGGCCGCAACCGAATAGCCGCGCCCTTCACAAATGCGAACGGCCTCCGATGCCAATTTTTCCGCAGTCGCCCAGCGCTTGTGTGGAAGCCGCCAGCAGCGTGGCTGGGGGGTTGCGGCGACCTAAGCCTGTCCATGAGATTCGGTGGGCTGCGCTAGATGCGCTCGCACCTTCTCGCCGAACGTCCAAAGTTCGTTACCCGCCTTTATGAAGGCGTTCGCTCAATTCATTATATCGTGAGTGGTGAGGGTAGGTGGCCCATCAGGGTATTTGCGGCGAGAAGCGCCATCTAATGCGGTTGGCCGCAGGTACCAATCGAGCTGGCTGTTGAGTTCTTCAATCGTTGGCTCTCGTTCCCCCGAATTCCAAACGACTGCTTTTTGATACAGCATAAAATGTGCTATTTGGTTTCGGTTCCGCGCTTTTTTCTCAAGCCGGTCACGGATTGCGTTCCATTCCACAAACAAGGGAGTGTCTCGAAGCATCACAAAGGACGCTGCGTCAACCATTGCTAACTTGGTTCGAAAGTTGAGACCTGCAGCAGAGAAAGCTGCGCTCGCGGCTGTTCCCGTTTTGGCATTGAGTAGTACAATGAATAATTGTGTTAGGCCCAGTTCGATTTGTTGCCACTGAGTTATCGCAAGGCCCACGGCAAAATAGATTTTGCGTATTCTCTCCGACGGCTGACTAAGCTTTTCGGCCACGGGCGTGGGTCGGGACCGTCTCATCCAAGACTCCACATTGGGGCGATGCCTTCCTCGCGTCTACTTCTCATCGCTCCCCCTTCCCCCTGCTCACCCTGCGAACGCGTCAACCGAAAAAAGAACGATGCTACTACTCACCCCGGTTATGTGTGAAGGCGCGCGAGTTGGGGTGTGTGAGTCCCCTAATCGCGCCCAGGGGGAGTGAACGCTGGCGTAGCCGGTCGCGCGAAGAGTAGGATGCTGAATTCGTCGCAGTAGGTGCGTACCTCGTCGCTGATAGGATTGTTGTACTGATTGATCTTGACTTTTAGCCCCGTGACCTCTCGAAGGTGCGCCTCCCATTGCCCTGCCAATGGGTAGTAGTTTCGAGTGCTGGCAGTGATTGCGATGTCGAGATCGCCGCTCGGCCCTGCGCTGCCCTTCCCTGGACTGCCAAAGACACGAACCGCTTCCACCTGGGGAGTGGTTTCAGCCCAGCGGAGGATCGCGCTAATCTGTTCTTGGGTTAGGTTCAACCCGAACGCCTCCCAACCAGCACGGACGACGGAGGATGCTAATTAGCCAAGCATTAAGCGGCGGAACGTGCCGACGTGTCCATAAAATGCGCGGTCAGCACGTCCATGGTGTCATGGTGGCTCATGGGATGCTCTAGCTGGAAGGGTGTGTGCTTGCCGCGATTATAGCACGCCATTCAATTCGCCCCACTCCTTCACCAACCGCTCTAGCTCGCGCTCTAAGTGCAGCCTTCGCAACCGCTTCTCATGTTGCGGTAAGCGGTCCCGCGTCCCACCCGCCGGTCTCAAGGTGCTGGTGTTGAGGTTGGCGAAGCGATGAAGCGCCACGAACGTCGCGCGCGCCGAGTTGACCTAGCTCAACGCGCCCCGGCGCTCTAACGCCTATACTCGTGAGAGTGGGCTTTTGGTTGAACCCTCGCGCCATCTAACCTTCGTCCGGGGGTCAACGGGCCCTGAAGGAGGTGCGCCGTGGAAATCATCGAGGTCCGCGATAGACTTGAGGCTTTGGCCCGAGAAGTCAGGCTCATCTCGCTTGGACTGTTCGGCATCACGCACCTTCTCGGGAATGACGATGACACTGGCCCTCTTATCGATTTTGCCTCGCAAGTCGAGGACAAGCTTCTGGCGCTCGCTTTAGAGATGCACCCCGACGAGGGAAGTGGCCTCGCACCGGAAGGTGATAAGCCACCCCCGGTCCGACTGAATGGTTGGAAACCAAGTAACCATGAATTAGATGCACTAGAGGAATCCCCCTCCAGTTAGCCCATCACCATGAAGGCGGCGCATTTCAGCTACGCTGAATTCCCGGCACGAGCAGATAAGAGGCCATCTTGGTTGGCGGCGGCACGTCGAGCGGCAGGGTTGAAGCAAGCGGAGCTTGCTAAGGCCGCTGGCATTGACCCCACGACACTAAGTCGGATGGAGACCGCTGCGGAGATCACCGCCTCAACGCGCAATCTTCAGGCTGTTCTAACGGTACTCCGCCAGCATGGCGTTGAGCTTGGCGAGGAATCGATCCGGCTGGTGCCACGATGGATTGGCGCTCACACGAGTCTAACGAGTGCGGTGAACTGGACTCTGCATATTCACGATGCAGCATTGCGAGCCGCACAGTTTCCGAGTCCAATTCCGGGCACTACAATTCACCGCCCCGTGACCTGGGTCTAGATGGAAGGTGACGACGCCCCGCGACGACCAGATAGGTTGGAGCGCCAAGGTTTGCGAACAATCTAATTCGAACGACCGCATAGTCGGTCTGACCTACTTTCCACCAATCAATGCCAAGCTCATGAAGGTTCTCCGTTGGTGGCCCATTCTCGATGTAGCTGCCAAATCTCGCGCGAATAGCCATACGCGAGCGATTGCCCGTTGGCGTCAATCACCTTGAAGCCGCCCGCTATCGACGCGACAGCTAAAGGCGAGCCGTTTTTCTTCAGGGGGCTTTTGGCGGAACGTTTCCGAGAAAGCGTGGAAATTCTACAAGGCCAGCCGTCTCCTGAGCCTCGCTATCGAAGCTATCAACGAGCTGCAATTGGGTGACGAGTTCGTTAGCCAGTCGTCGGTAGCTATTACGAATTAAAGCGAGATGGTCACGGAGACGCGTCACCTCGTGCCGGAGCGCATTTCGTTCGGCGATAAGACGTTTGATTGACTCTGCAGCGGCGAGCGCCAAGCGATCTGTCTCCTCGTCGGAATCAAGGAGGTCCGTTCGAGCGTTGGAGGCCTCGTGGCTCATGCCCAAGATTCCTGGTTTTACATAGGTTGTCATCCCTGGTGGACAGCATATCCAATCGCTCGCCGTCGCACCGTGCCATTTAAGTCCCATCATCGACAAAAAGCCAACGACGCTGGCCGAAGCCGGCTACCGAGGAAGCCTCAACCGTAGCTCGGCGGCCTTGTTTCGCACCTCAATTTCAGTTCGCAAAAGAAGCCTTGCGATTACCGGAAACTGGTAACCCCGTTCAATCGCCTGTCGAAGGTCGGACATATCCATCGCGGACCACGTCTTTCCCGTCTTGGGGGGGAATTTCTCGCGCACAGTCAGACCCAGATCATAACGGCAAGGATTTACGCCGAACAAGCAATGAACAAAAACACCTGAGAATGACTCTGACGCACGCATGGCGGAGGTGCTAACCGAGGATGAGGCGCGCCGATTGCCAGTAACATCGCCAAGCTGCCCGAACTTTTGGGCGCAAGCGAACGCTGACAGACTTAGCTCAGTAACCGCCTAGCGGTGGGGACCTATTCAATAGCGCCACCCCCAGCAGCCGCAGCCGCCGCAACCTCCCCACCAGATCGAAACGCAACCTCCGCAACCTCCGCAGCCTCCGCAGCCTCTGTGGCAGCCTCTGCAGCCATGGCATCCTCTGCAGCCTCTATGGGCTAGTTGCACGACCGGCTCGGATGTTCCGACATTCTCCTTGTCAAAGACATAGAACGTCGCCAGGCTGACATCGGCGATTTCCTCTTCACTGAAAGTTATTTCATGGCTCGCTGTGGTGTTCTGGGTCGGCATATCCGCTGCGGGAACCTCGGTTGCAGCGGACGCGCCGCTCGCCAGCGACAAGGATAACCCGACGGCTCCCAACAACGGCACGGCGCATGCTCAACTCTTCGGCTTTGAAGCTCGCTTTGCACGTGACATGGTGGAGTACCTCCCTACCTCAGGGCAATGTTTGATTAATCGAGTACGCTATCTACGCCTGGGAAAACCCTTTCGGGGCTCGGTCAGTTCCCATAACCGCTGACCGGCATTGCCGCTCACCCTACGGCGCTGGCATTGTATCACTCGAAGCGGCAAGCCACAAAGCGCCCGCCGGCGGCCGTCCGCCTAGCGTTCGTGCCGGTGTGGGGCAAAGTGTGGGGCTTATTTGGAAATCGCCAGCAATACCCTATGGATCAACAAATCTGAGCGGAGAGGGTGGGATTCGAACCCACGGTACGTTTAGTGTGCTTCGCGGCTCTAGCGCGAGCTAGTAGACAAACACTGCGCCCTTGGGGGAATCCCTATTGTCAACGAAAGCGGATTTTTGGGTGCAAAGCGGACATTGACCAAGCGCTGGTGAAAGGACAGTCAGCCCGCCGAATGAAACCCGCGCTAGCACCGGCCGCGGGTGGGCCGAGGGTCCGGAGTGGGTCAATACAGGACGAGATAGGTATGGCTCCGTGGAGCCCCCGCTGTCTCGCCAAAAAAAGCGGACGGAAGCCGTGTTTAGAAATCATCTGATTTCCAAACGCTCGTGGGCGCCATTCCAGGGCGCACAATTTCAATAACTTGGCCTCAGCTTAACGACTACGTTTGCCGAACACACCGACTGAGCCCTGGATAGACCGTTGAAGGACTCATCGTCCGCTTATCGCCTAACTTCAGACCTCGCACCAACAGCGCGACTTGGTCCGCTTTGTGCCATAAACAGACATCCCGCGATGTCCGCGTCACGTCCGCTTTAACCCCGATAGCGGACATTCATCAACGCGGTTTGCACGAGCACCACAATTCGCCGTCCGCTCAGCTCTTCTGTCATGCCCAAACTTTCATTCCACGCCGATGGTGAGACCCTAACAAGGTACTTTCGAGACTACGCCGTCACCGAGTTCTGCCCCGCTTGACGATATTTGTAATTCAGTCGACCACCTAGCGTGTTTTCACCCGGCGACGAGCGCTTTTAGAACGGTTGCAGCGCTCACGTTCAAGCGCCCACCGATATCCCTCAGAGAGTGCCCATCCGACCGCAGACGCGTAGAGCCTGCGCTTCGAAGAGTGTCGTCGATCAGGCTTCTCCGGCCAATTCGTTTGCCTTGAGCGCGAGCGCGCTGCTGCCCCGCCACGATGCGCTCTCGCATTATTTCGCGCTCGAACTCGGCGAAGACGCCCAGCATTTGAAACAGCATTTTGCCTGATGACGTGTTTGTGTCGATCGCCTGTTTGTGGACGTAGAGCTCGCAGCCCTTTTGCCGCAACTCCTCGAGCACATTGATTAGGTCCCGCAGTGATCGACCCAACCGATCGATAGACCAAACACAGACTTGATCAATTTCACGTCGCACGACCGCCTTGAGCAGATCATCCAAGCCCTTGCGAGCGCCTCGACCCTTCGCGCCAGAGATGCCGTAATCGGTAAAGACCCTGCACCACCTGCCAATCATTTCGCTCGCATGCTGCGCGCAGCTCGGCCAATTGGTTATCGAGCGTCTGTCCCCGCGTCGAGACACGAGCGTAGACGGCGACCTTCCTGGCCATATCGAATCTCTAAGTGAGAGCGAAACGAGTTGAGCTCTGCAAAAATGTGCAGGGAAGGTCAACATCTCATCCCTCCCAAAAAATTTTAGAAGACGGCCCGGATCGTCAGCTCCGCCCGTATAAATAAATATACGAGGCTGCTTCACCGCTGTGGTGATCTCTTCGGTTTTGACCGCAATCTGGACCTCGAGTGTGTTGGTGTGACGGAAGTGACGAAGTGACAAATGAATCCAAACTTTTCCAATTCTTCTCCTGAATTTTTTTAGAAGCCTGGAATTAGTGTCACTTCTGTCACTCCGATCACAACCCCTCGCGCTGAGAGTGCTTACCGTGAATTTTTCGCAATGGAGGACCCCATGAAGCAAACCCAATAGGAGTAAGTTACATTGCTCAACGAGTATCTTGATTTTTACAAAGAGAATTTTTTCACCGTCATTCCCATCAAATCGCGAGCCAAGGCACCTGAGATCACTGGCTGGCAAAACCGGCGTCCGAAGGACTTCAACCCTGCTGATTTCGATGACGAAGCCAATGTCGGAGTGGTTCTCGGCGATGCGTCAGCCGGATTGATCGATATTGATCTCGACTGCGAACAAGCCCTCACGCTCGCACCAATCTTCCTGCCGCCTACCAGCTTCAGATTTGGGCGCAAGAGCAAGCCAGAATCGCACCACTTCTATCGTAGCGAGAGCCCCGGGAAGACAGTCCGTCTAGCGGACAGTAACGGCAGGACCTTGCTTGAATGCCGCGGGAATGGTGGGCAGACAATCGTGCCGCCATCCATTCATCCGACCGGTGAGCTAATTGAATTCAGCGAGAGGGGCTCGCCGGCCATCGCCGACTTTAACGAGCTACTCCTGTGCTGCAAGCTGATAGCAACCGCCATAGAAGTTGCTCCACATTGGCAGACCGGGAGTCGTCATAAGCTATCACTGGCCCTTGCAGGCGCTCTCATTAGAGTGAATTTGAGTCTCAACGACATCTACAAAGTCATCAGGGGTATCTGTCGCCTCACCGGGGATAAGGAAGAGCGGGATCGGCTCCGCTCAATTCAATCAACCGCAGATACGATTCTTAGAGGCGAACGCGCGACAGGATGGCCAAAGCTCTCGGAATTCGTCGGATCGCAGCTCTGCGACCACATCGGAAATTGGTTTCGAGCAAATGCGTCAGAAACCAGCGCTTCGGACGACAGGATCGATGCGCCGTTCACAAGAGATTCGTTGAATGATGCAGGTAACGCAGAACGAACAAAGCGCCTGTTCGGCAGCGATCTCTTATACGTGACACAGCTCCGCCGCTTCTTTTGTTGGGACGGCGTGAGATGGGTCGAAGACCCCGATAGCCTAAAGACACGAGCGCTTTGCCTAGACTTGGTCAACGACTACCTGTCTCAGATGGCGAACCGGCAGATCGATACGTTCGACAACGAGAAAGTCGTTAGCTTCCTAAGGCGCTCGAAAGACCGGGTAAGGCTGAACGCGCAGTTCGATCTTTTAAGATCAATGATTGCCTGTGACGCTAGCGAGCTTGATGCCAGCGAGCACAAGATCGGCTGCCTAAACGGCATCATCGATTTGAGCGATGGCTCTCATTCAGCGCCGGACCGAGCTGCAAAAATCACAAAGCTGCTCAACGTCGAATACGACTCTGATGCAACCTGCCCAGCGCTCGAGAGGCTCGTGCACGATATGCTTGGAGGTGATCAGTACAAGATCGATTTTATGCAGAGGTTAGCTGGCTATTGGCTGACGGGCTCAACCAAGTACCACATCTTTCCGATTTTGGTCGGCGATGCCGCTACTGGCAAATCCACATTCGTAAATGCCATCAAGAATGTGATGGGCGATTACGCGACGGTCATGATGCCCGAGACGCTTTTCGAGAACTCAGCCAACGCGATAGCACAATACGACTTAGCGACCTTACGCGGGCGGCGCTTTGTCGTGGCTCAAGAGGCCGAATCTGAGCAGCGTCTCAGAGCAAGCCTCGTTAAGTCTCTTACTGGTGGAGACACTTTGAAGGTCAGGTTGCCCTATCAAGACCCTTGGTCAATGCCGCCATCGGCGAAATTCCTTATGGTGGCAAACCGGCGACCCAATCTCGATGCTCTCGACAGTGGGCTTAAACGGCGGGTGGTGATTATTGAATGCGGTGAAGCGGTGCCCAAGCAGAAACGAGACGTTGATTTGGCAGAAAAGCTGCGTTCAGAAACATCGGGCATCTTGAACTGGCTGCTCGCTGGTTGGTCGGAAGTGAGGCGATCTGGTCTCGACATTCCGGCTGTAGTTCAAGAAGCCAGCAGCCAGTTTTTCAATGATCGGAATGAGCTGAGCGCCTTCTGGGAAGAGTGCGTTGCGAAAACACCCGGCGAAAAAGTTCCGGTTGGAGAGCTATATCAGGCTTATTGCAGCTATTGTGCCCAAGAGGCAGTCAAAGCGCGAGGCCAAAGGGAATTCGGACAACTGCTACGAACGATTTTGAAGGTTGAGCAAAGCCGCACCGGCAGCACACGCTATTGGAAGGGCATCAGCTTAAATTCGGGGTCGGGCACCAACGATGCAGGTTCCAGCCCGCTCAGCAGACGCTGGCAGAATTGATGCGCGACTGACGATCAGCCTTGTTGCGATATCGATCTATATACGGTGCTGCCGAAGGCGAAGAGCGAACCTATCTACGTCAAAGCGAACTGGGAACGTGAGCTTGAGGCAGCGCTAAAAGAATCGCGCAGTTCGTTCGGCAAAGCGTCACAGCTTGTATAAATACATAGAAGGAAAAATCATTGATTCAAAAACGAGACGACAGACCGGTCCTGCTGAATCTTCCAGTTCAGATTCTTGAGCAAGTGGATATGGCAGTGCGCGAGCAAGGCGTCTCGCGATCACAATTTCTGAGACAAGCCATCGAGCGTAATTTGCGGCATTATCAAAATTTCGAGCGGGCTATCTTTGCTCGCATCTCTTCAGGAACTCCGCTCGCTCTTCCGGCGACAACTTGCCCAGCGCCTCTCGCGCCGCCTGAGCGTACTGATCGGGCGGCACGGCGTGTGACACTTCACCATACCGCTTCAGAACCTCTTGATCGGAATAGCCCTCGGACGGGTTTCCCCGCTCGTACCGATCGACGAAATCCTTGTAGTCTTTCTGACGTTGTCCACCGCCGAGTAACTCGTCAAGGATACCCACGTGCACCTCCTTTACGCATTGTAGCCGCCAGCAACACCAAAAGGCATCGTTGGATCATGCCAAACGCATCGTAACAGTTTCGGACAGGGCGGAAGAAAGAAATCAACGAACCGCTGTCCTCGGCCTCCCCGATCTTCTAAAGCGATAGGCGGTCCGCTTTAGTGAGCCGTCCTTATTGGTGGCGACAACCACACGTCTGCTCTAAAGTAACCGCAGGCGAGGAACCGCATTGTCCGGCTCTGTCGTGAGGTGAGTCGTGCGCCTTGATGAGTTACCGAAAAGCCAGCGCGTTGAAGATCGGCGCGGCGTGACTGCGGGTCGTGCTGGTGGCATCGGCATTGGCACAGTTGTGGTACTCGGCCTAATCGGCTGGGCTTTTGGCATCGATCCGCGCGTCCTTATTGGCGGCGCGACACTGCTGTCCAAAGTCGGCCAGACACAACAACAACAGCAGGTTCCTGCCGGAGCACCGTCTGACGAGTTGGGCAAATTCGTCTCGGCTGTCCTCGGCAGCACAGAAGAAGTTTGGACCGGAGTTTTTGCTGAAGCCGGAAAAACTTATAAACCGCCGACGCTGGTCATGTTTTCAGGAGCGACACAGTCCGGCTGTGGGTTTGCGCAATCCGCAATGGGTCCGTTCTATTGTCCGAATGACCAGAAGGTTTACCTCGACACAAGCTTCTTTCAGGACCTTGAGCGGCGCTTCGGCGCTTGCGATGTCGGGAGCAAGACCTGCCAGTTCGCGCAAGCCTATGTGATTGCTCACGAGATCGGTCACCACGTGCAAAACCAGCTCGGATTACTGCCGAAGGTGCAAGAGGCGCAACGTGCAATGGCGCAGACAGAGTCGAATAGTCTCCAGGTCCGAGTGGAGTTGCAAGCGGATTGCTTAGCTGGGCTGTGGGCGAACCGCGCGCACGCTAAGTGGCAATTCATTGAGCCCGGAGACGTTGAAGCTGCAATGCAGACGGCTTCGGCCATTGGAGATGATCGGTTGCAGCGCCAAACGCAAGGCCGCGTCGTGCCGGACTCATTCACCCACGGCACTTCAGCACAACGTACGCAGTGGTTTATGACTGGCTTAAAATCGGGAGATGTGGCGAGCTGCGACACCTTTCATACTCAAGAGCCTTAAATCACTGCGTTCGCGGTAGTGCCCGTCCTGACACCACTTTGGCAGACAGTCCGCCCGGCCTGCTGAGGCACATTCCCCGATCTGACATGTCCGCTTTGGGTCATAAGCGGACATACTGCCAACGTCCGCGTCATGTCCGATATGCCCCTCAAAGCGGACATTCAGCGGATGAGCTGACATGTCCGTTTTGTGCCAATAGCGGACATTGAGGAGCACATGCTGCCGCTCAGATAAGACCGAACGGAGCTTGGTTATCTGAAGCGCACGCCCACGCAGCGTTCACCGTCCCAAAACCGGAACTCGCCGCAGTCTGCCTCTTAGCCAACGCCCGGCCGGCATTAACACGCTTAACCGAATTCTCGATGTTGCGGATGCCCTGGTCGGTCCAGTTTACGGCCAGAATATACTTGGCCTCAGCCTTACCCCATTTGTTAGCTCCCAGCGCTCATGTCCAACTTGGATCTACATTCCGCGTTCCCGCGGCTCGAAGCAGCTGTTGCGCGCCTTTGAGATGATGGACGGCGTAAGGCTTGGTGGTAATCAGGTTAGTAATTCCAACAACTCCGCTCAGCCTGCGTACCGTGTGCTCGGCTGCTTCGCGGTCCAAATCCCAACTGACCTCTCCTGAGAGAGTCACGTGGCCGTTTTCAGCGTTAACTCGGATAGCATTGTAACGGATCTTCCATCGAAGAAGACTGAGTGCCCGCTTTGCGATTTCATCATCGGGTTCCCTCCGCACGAGCGGCGAGCGAAATTCAATCGGTTGCTTATTGTCCATGGCATATTCCTCGCTGAATTACTCAACGCTTAAAACTTGCTACTCACCCTCGAACGCCTGCATACATGAAGGAAGGCGTTTCGCGGGGCACTTGGATTCGCGCTTCGATGCGTGCCGCACTCCCCCGCGTCTGGGTCACCGGCGCATCGTAGGGAAGCCGCGCCACGAGGATAGAGAGAGCTGTGATCAGCAGGACGAGGACGCAGCGGATGGCGTCCGCGGCAATTTGATCAAGTGCTTGGAGGCGGCTGAGGGCAGCTCTGGCGGAATTAGCGCCCGCCAGACACGCGATTATCTCAAAGGAGCCGTAGCGCCCTGGCCTTTCGAAATGAATGGCTGCCCTCTGGGACAAGAGCTTCATCAGAGATCTCCCTGTTTACCGTCCTTGTCATGGTGAATTTGCTTTTCGGACGTTGGGAAAACGCTATCGGGAAGGGGGCGTGATCTCCATTGTACATGGGTATTGCGTGACCCACCGAAACGACCGGTGAATCCATACTTTGGTCTATCCCGCTATTGCGGGCGCCCCTGATATCTCATGATCAGTGGGATGGACGGCGTTATCGATGAAAGATTCAGGAAAGGTAATTCGCGAGCGCCGTATCGAGGCAGCGGGTTAGTTTCTCGTCGCTGAACGGCTTGCGCAGAAAACCAATAGCTCCAGCGTCAAGTACGTGGTTGCGTAACCGCTCATCTGGAAAAGCGGTTACAAAGATTACAGGCGTTCGCCGACCTTCCGCGATCAGGCGCTCCAGCAGCTCGACGCCGCTTAGGCCCTTCATTTGAACGTCGAGAATTAGGCAACTCGTGTCGTCTGGATTTGAATCCAGAAATTCCTCAGCCGAAGAAAACGTGCGAGCCGAGTAGCCAAGCGACCTGACCAGTGCCTTCGTTAACTCGCGGACAAATTCATCGTCATCAACAATCGAGATCATTGGAGCTTTCGACAATCCTATGTTCCCCGGATTCAGCAAGCGCAATGCGCTGTGGCACTTGCGGACTCACGTTGTGGTGTCTCAGTTACGTCCTATTGGCAAATTGGCGATTTGCAGGCCCAAAAGAAAGTATACTTTGGTCTAGGGTGCGATTGGCCTTGATCGGCTAACACCCAAGAGATCGGCCATTCTGACCAGGTCAGCCAAGGACCGTGCTTGCATTTTTCGCATGATGTTGCCGCGGTGCATCTTTACCGTGACTTCGCTGATATCCAGCTCGGCGGCAATCTGCTTGTTCAAGAGTCCGGCGGTGACGAAGCCGACAACCTCCCTCTCGCGGGCAGTCAGCGACTCAAACTGGCCCCGCAGGATGGCGATATGCTTCTCCTCCTTGCGCCTCGCTCGATGCCCTTCAATTGCTAAGCGAACGGCGTCAAGCAGTTCCTGGTCGCGACAGGGCTTGGTCAGGAACTCGACAGCTCCCGCCTTCATGGCCTGCACGGTCATTGGAATATCGCCGTGGCCGGTCATGAAGATGATCGGCACGTCCGTTCCCGTCTTCGCCAATTCGCTTTGGAACTCGAGTCCGCTAAGCCCCGGCAATCGGACATCGAGCACGAGGCAGCAAGCGACGTCCGGGCGTTGACTCTGTAGGAAGGCGTCCGCCGACCCAAAGAGCTCGACGTGAAGACCCACTGATTCAAAAAGGCTCTTTAGGGATTCGCGCACGGATGCGTCATCGTCGATGACGAACACCACGGATTCAATGGTGGGTTGCTTATTCATCGAACGCCGCTACGTCGTGTTGCCGGGCAAGGTGACTTGGAACACTGTTCCCTGCGGAACTGCCTTAGCTACCGTTATGCGGCCGCCATGTGATTCGACAATTGACCGGCAAATTGAAAGGCCCATCCCCATCCCTTCTGCCTTCGTCGTAAAGAATGCTTCAAAGATCCGCTTCGCGTCCTCGGGCTCAACGCCCGGTCCAGAATCCTCCACGGCTATGAGAGCCCCGCCACCGTCATGCTTCTTGGATCGCACGCACACTAGGCGCTCCCGCTCCGGGATGGATAACATAGCCTCGGCGGCGTTCATAAACAGATTGAGGATGACTTGCTGTAGCTGGACACGATCAGCCAAAACGCTCGGCAGGTCGTCCGCCAGCTCGGATCGAATTGACACACCGTTCCTTTGGAACTGACCCTGCGTAAGCCGCATCACGTCGCAAATCAGCTCATTGAGATTGAGCTGCGGTCCTCTCCCGGACGCTCTTTTTCAGCATCGCGCGAATGCTTTCAATGATGCTGCCACCGCGCTCGCCATCATTTACGATGCGCCTTAAGGCTGCCCGCACCTCCTCGGTGTTCGGCGGCAGATTGTTGAGCCAGCGCAGTCCCGCATTGGCGTTGTTTACGACGGCGGCGAGGGGTTGGTTGATTTCATGCGCAATCGAGGCTGCCAGCTCGCCCATGGTTGTAAAACGGGCAACCCGCGTGTACTCGGCTTGCATCGCGGCGTTGCGTGCCTGATCCGCCACCTCGCGCTCACGTGCTGTAGCAAGTTCTGCCAGCATGGCATTGAAGGCGGTCGCAAGCTGGCCGATTTCGTCCCGCCGGTCCAGATCGATGCGCAGGCCGTAGTCCTTGGTCTCGCGGACGTTCCCTGCGAGCTCCTCTAGTTGCCGGAGTGGCCGGACGATCTGCCGGTAAGTCATTGCGGCGAACAACAAGCTAAGACCCGCGACCAAGCCGATCAGAAAGAGGCTGCCGCGAAGTTTCCCGAGCAGGTTGGAGAGCCGCTTGTTGAGTAGCCCTTTGAGTTCTGCCTCGTTCACGGCCCAGGCGCTAGCGACGCTCTTGAACGCGGTTTCATATGAATTGAGGAGCGAAGTTGGGCTGCTTTGCCCGCTCAGAACCGCGTTTGCAGTCCCAAGATAGGAATTAACGGCTGAGACCAAAGTGCTGATTGGTGCGGCGATGGCCTGCTTCAGTTGGGCATCGGTATCTCTGCGGTAGGCCGCCGCGGCGTCCCGTTCGATCTCCTCGATGCTTGATCGCATCATTCCGTCGAGGAGCAAGGGACGCACGTGAAGATCGTCGCCCGATGGCGAACCGGTCAGGAGTGACTGCAGCTCCCCCACTTGGGAAAGCAAGGCAGGCACTTTCTTCACGACGATATCCTGGACATAGTAGCTGTCGAGATCCGGATCGAGGGCGAGGTTGGACTCGTCGCCGATCCGAGCGGCCAGGTCGCGGGCTTTGGCGAGCGCCTCAACGATAAGAGTGTGCTTTTCGCCGCTGGACCCCCCGGCTACCAAGTCGCCAACCGCGGTAGCGAGATTCTGTGCGAGCCTAGCCGTATGGAGTGAGCCACCGGTGTCCGCTTCAGCTGTAGCGAGCGCACCCAATGCGGCATCGACGGAGGCTTGCCTCTGTGCACCCTGCGATGCGTCTGCATCCTCTGCCAGAATGACCGCATAAACTCCCCGCAGGGCCTCCAAATATTGTGCACCAACGAGCTCTTTGCGGACAAACCCGATCGCGATTTGCTTTTCCTCGATCAGGCTGTGCGTCGTCAATATGATCACGCCAACGAAGGTAGCGCACAGAAGGAAGAGCTTCGTGCTGGTGCGCAGATTCTTGAACACGGGCCCAATCTAACCCTTAGAAGTTGGAGAGATGCTGGCGTTCAGCTGAGAACATAACGTGCCCTGGAGGTCGCGTCCTCCCTGTATCTCGAGCCCGCTGATGCCCGGCAGCCGAACGTCGAGCACTAGGCAGGAAGGGGCATCAGGGCGCTGGCTCTTAAGACATTCGTCAGCGGAGCCAAACAGCTCGACATATAGACCGACCGACTTGAACAGGCTCTTCAAGGAAGCACGCACTGAAGCGTCGTCGTCGATGACGAACACGACCAATTCGACCGTAGGTTGCTTCCTCATCGCGCGCCGCTATCCCACCAGCACGTCACCATTTTTCGGGTCGGACCCCGGACTGACCCTCCAACACAATTCTTTGGCACATAATATCAAGCTTTACGCAGAGAGGTTGCCCATCTTCAGGGTTCCTGAAGCTTCCGTGGGGCATCTTTCCGCCAATGATCTCAATTGTTGATGACGATGAATCAGTTCGCGAGTCGACAAAGGCCCTGTTACGGTCGCTTGGTTACGCTGCCCGCACGTTTCCTTCGGTCGAGGAATTTCTTCGTTCAAATTTGGATGATACGAGTTGTCTTATTCTCGATGTTCAAATGAAGGGTCTAAGCGGCATCGAGTTGCAGGAGCGACTAATCGGGGAGGGTCGGCGAACGCCGATCATTTTCGTTACCGCTGTTTTGGATGAGCGAATTCGCAACCAGGTGCTCGAAGCCGGGGCGATTGATATTCTGAGCAAGCCGTTTAGCGATGAGAGGTTGGCTAGTTGCCTCGTTTCAGCGCTGAACGGCCAATAAGCGCGCTTCCGCTCCCACGGATTGCAGAGGAGTCCAAAAATTGACAGCAAGGTCCTGCCCCGCTTATGGCACCTTAGCGGACTTTTGAGCGGGCTCGCCTCACGTCCGCTATTAAGGGCAAAGCAGCCACCCCCAAACGCTTTATGAGTGCACGACCTAGACCAAAGTATGGGACGCGCCATACATCTGCACACTGGAGCGCTAGGTTCGACTCAGACGATGATTGTGCAAGTAGCTACATGTTAACCTCGGTGGTCCCCCGCTAGCCGAAGACGTAGCTGCTTAGTGCCGTTCTTTCCCTCCCGGCACGCCCGAAAAACGCGGCTGGCGTCCGATCAGTCCCCACTGATTCGACGCCTTTTGTTTGGCGTCACGTGTTCACCCCTCCACACACGTCGCTTGGCGGCCTCAACGATCACGTCTCCTTCGCTTCGCAGTTTTCCAACGTCCGCTTTCGGTCATTAGCGGAATTTTAACTGTGCAGCGTCGGCGTCCTGGCCGCTTTACCCCGGAGGACGGATGGTCGGCTTTGGCCCACAAGCGGACGAAGACTGAGGCACGGGGCGAGTCGGAAGAGGCGGGGCGTGGCTCTCTATGGCGGCGTCGCCGCTGATCGGGGCGCGTCGACTTCGTTTCGATAGTTTCCCTCTCTGACTAGTTCACCGGTGATCTTTATAGGCGTGTTCAGAGGCTAGCCAACCA
The DNA here is from genome assembly GCA_963839245.1 of uncultured Alphaproteobacteria bacterium. Lineage (GTDB taxonomy): Bacteria > Pseudomonadota > Alphaproteobacteria > Rhizobiales > Methyloligellaceae > Methyloceanibacter. The sequence continues at coordinate 407,143 of CAWIUJ010000006.1, forward strand.
GACAGCTCTCAATTTCTGTTCATGACGGAACACGGCTGTATTCAGCAGCAACAAGGGTGCTACGCGGGGTAACC
>CAWIUJ010000007.1:0-164199 GCA_963839245.1 uncultured Alphaproteobacteria bacterium
GCGCAGAACCAGAGCCATTTGCCGGCGCATTTCCGGGCTTCTCCGGTTGGTGAGGGTCGGGAGAGAGCCAGAAAACACGCCAGTCGGTGGCTCTGCTCGCAGTCTGCGGCGAACGGGTCTCTATAGAGGGAATTTTATCGCGGGCTAATCGCGGGGGGTTTGGTGCTTGGAACACAACCGGTTGGCGGCGAATTCCCGGGTTGGCAAAACAGGGAATTTTTCTAAGGAAACAGGAAGTGTCAGCATCTCAAAAGGAAATCCGAAAGTCTGCATCTGGTCGAAGGGCGGACCTTCCAAGCTCGAGCGCCGACTTCTGAGAATGACCCGAAGCGGGGGCACACTAGCCGATAAGGTCGATGGATCGAGCTACGATCTGGTGAGATGCTGAGTTCGAATCCGATGCGCTCAGCCACACTAAGTACTTGTTATAGAACGATTTTATGTCTTTCAGGGACGGGTTGAATTCGCGGCCGAATTCCGCGCTGTTTTCGCGTCCTGGCATTGTCAGAGTAAATTGGCTTGAGCCTCCTGGCGAGGATCCTTAGCCTCCGGCGATGCGCAATCCCTTCCGTTATTTCAACAGCTCGCCCGAGGTGATCCGCCTCGTGGTGATGATGTATATCCGCTATCCGCTGTCGCTGCGACAGGTCGAGGATATTCTGTTCGAGCGGGGCATCGACATCTGCCACGAGACGGTTCGGTACCGGTGGAACCGGTTCGGTCCGATGTTTGCGGCCGCGATCAGGAAGCGACGCCTTCATCATTGGTCGTTTTCGCAATGGCGCTGGCACCTGGACGAGGTGTTCGTCAGGATCAATGGAGAGACGCATTATCTCTGGCGTGCGGTCGATCACGAAGGCGAGGTGCTTGAGGTCTTCGCGACGAAGCGCCGGGATCGCAGGGCTGCGCTGAAATTCCTGAAGCGTGCGATGAAGCGTTACTGGCCGACGCGATCAATTGTAACCGACCGGCTTCGGTCGTACCGATCGGCAATGAAAGTAATCGGCAATGCTGCCGATCAGGAGTGCGGTCGGTGGCTCAACAATCGCGCAGAAAGTTCCCACCAGCCGTTCCGACGGCGAGAACGAGCGATGCAGAGGTTCAGGGCCGTAAGGACCCTACAGAAATTTGCAGCCGCCCACGCATCAATCCACAACCACTTCAACCACGACCGTCACCTCAACCACCGCGATATCTTCAAACAGAACCGTTCTGCCGCCCTGGCCGAGTGGCGTCAGCTGGCCGCCTGAACGCCCTCAGACCAGCACTCTTCGCAGGCCCGCTCAGGTTTGTCTGACAATGCCAGGAATTGAGGTTAACACCGAAAAAGGCGCGCCGAACGAAGCTGACGCTCTTCCGAGGCGACAAATTGACATCTGCTTTCCGGTGCACTGAATTACCAAATGAGAGTCAGGGCTGGACGGGGCTTTTTACAGGAGACCGTCCAATGAATAAGTTGTTGATCGCGAGCGTCCTAACAGTCGGACTTTCAACCGAAGTCCTTGCCGCTCCAGCACCCACTCAGCATTTCGCCGTCATAAATTCGGTTGGCAACTGCGCAGTGGTGGACACCCAGCCGAGCAAGGCCAGCGGGTTGAAAATTCTTGGCGATAGAGATGGCTACAATAACGAAGCCGCCGCCCAGAAGGCCCTTGGGGCCCAGTGCAAGAGCATGATTGACCGAGGCTAAAGACAAGGGGCGTCGGCTTCGGCCGACGCCCCTTGCTCGCCTACTCACAACATCGTTGGAGGGCATTATGTCGTGCTTTACAAAATTGATAGCGGTCGTGGGAATCCTCGCCTTCGTGGGACTGGCCACGTCTGCCGCTAGGGCCGTGGAGAAAGGCCCGGGCTTCGGCGCGTGTGACGTCGTGGGCGGCCCGAACGAGGGTAAGAGTGGCAAATATGAAAAAGACGGATCTTGTTGTGGTGAAGAGCCAAACTATTGGGGCTGCACGATTTGTGACGGAAGCAATAGCGGCAAATGCAAGGACGGTGCGACAGCTACGACGGGGTCCGAGGAGTGAAAAGCGCGCAGTTCTTACACTAGCAAGCATCCTGGGTAGAACGCCCACTCTGCTTAAGAGTCCCCTGCTCGCGCGGAGGGCTCTTCATGCCAGGGTCCTGGCTCTCGTTCGAGGCGCTTCTCCTATCGAGCGATAAGCCGGTTCGATGTCCTCTTTGGGTCAAAGCCGGACTAAGCAGGTATGTGCCATGAATGTCGGCTCTACCCCCTGCAAGCGGAAGACAAAAAGAGGGCCGGGCAACGGGTGTCCAGTCGGACCGGGGGAGAGACCAACTGACGCCATGCCCAGCCCAGCCCCAAGGACCATCGCGGGCGACTGGTCAAGCAGGGGGCTTTATCGACCGAGCAACGCTCCACATTCGTTGTTAGGGCTCACGCAAAGACTTTTAGCAGACAATTCAATGCACGGCCGGCCGACGAATCGACCATGCCAGAACGACGATCGACTTCGACGCGGCAGAGAACGCGGCCGCCGGCTAGAAGCAGATCGATCGAAATCGCGTGGTGGCCGACCCTTATGAACGGGCCTACTTCGACGGATCGAAAGCCCCACCAGGCTAACTTATATTCCAGCAGCTTCACTATTTCGGCGAGATCTCGGCCGGTCAGCTCTCCACTTTTTTCCGAGCTGCCACCCAGTCCCTGGTTCCGGTTTCGATCAGATGGTCGGCTCAGTCTTCCTGTCGTGGAGGTTCGGTCGTATTTCACCGAAGTACCGAAGTTCGTCAAACCGCACTCCATCTCCTATCCTCCGTTTTCGTTTCCGAACATGACGGAGAGCTTGGCCGTATGAGGTTTCACACGTGTGTCTGGGTTGAAATTTTCTGTAACAGTTTGTTTCGGATCGGCGATTGGACAACAATTGATACAATTTCGCTCACCCGCTCGCTAGGCGGACGATTATGCTTGTGACCCCTCCAGCCCTTTCGAGCTTGAACATGCAAAGAGCGCCGCACCTGCTTGTCGTCGATGATGACTTGGAGATTCGCAATCTCCTCTCCACGCTTCTAAGAGGCAGGGGCTACAGAGTGACGACGGCGCGCGAAGAGCAGGAGATGCGACGTGTCCTCGTCTCGTCGAGGGTCGACCTCGTGATTCTCGATCTCATGCTACCTGGCAAGGATGGCCTCACGATATGCCGGGAACTCCGCGCATCGAAGCCGATACCGATCATCATGCTGACGGCGCGAGGTGATCCGACTGATCGCGTTGTTGGGCTTGAGATTGGCGCCGATGACTACCTGCCGAAACCATTTGACGTCCGTGAGCTTGAGGCACGGATCAAGGCCGTGCTGCGGAGGTCATCAGCCGAGATTGGAGCTTTTAACGGCAACCTCGGATCAACCTTCGTGTTCGCGGACTGGAAACTGGATGGCCGACAGCGTCAACTCCTTTCACCGGATGGCGTCGTAGTTGAACTGACCTCCGGCGAGTTTGATCTCCTTCTTGTATTTCTCGAAAGGCCCCAGCGTCTATTGAGCCGTGACCAGCTGATGGATCTTGCTCGTGGACGCGGTCCGGCGGCGTTCGATCGCAGCATCGATGTGCAGGTCAGTAGGTTACGTCGCAAGATTGAGTACGACCCTAAAGCCCCAGAATTTATCAAGACGGTGCGGAGCGGAGGTTACGTGTTCGCGCCTATAGTGGAGCGCTCGTGAGGCATTTTCGGCTCAAAAGCGTGACGATCGAGCTGATCATCCTCTTCGTCGCGGCGCTCATGTTATTGGAAATCATAAACCTTGGGCACCGCTACCTCGATCGAAGCGAGGCGCTGACGTCTCTGGAGGCAATCCGAATTGCCGACGACGTTGCCGTCATCACTTCCCTCGTGGAAAAAACGCCGCCCGAAGAAAGGCCAACAGGGGTGGGGCATTTCGGGGGATCGGATCTGTACGTGTCTTGGGGGGCAGAACCATGGCTGGGACCTGCGTCAGCTCAGGACCGCGAGACGAGTCTTCTTCGTAATCTCCTGACGAGGGTGATGCCGCAGGTGGCGACCACGGACATACTCGTCGGTTACAATCTCTCATCCGGCGGCACGGCGGTGCAGGAAGAGACCGAACGTGCGATGCGTTGGAAAAGGGCCGGCCCCCTTCCGGCGCCGATCGGCGACATCATAGGCAAACTCATTGCCGAGCCCAAGTTGTGGGTATCGGTGGGGCTGAACGACGGCACCTGGCTTAATTTTCGTGCGGCTTACATGGATACTATCGATTTTTGGCCGCTGCGGAGCATTGCCATACTCTCCTTGTCAATCGTGGGCATTGTAGCGTTGTCGATTTGGGCGATCCGACGCTTGACTGCCCCATTTCGAGTCTTCGCAGCAGCGGCGATGCGCCTCGGCACCGATGTAAACGCAACTCCCATAAAGGAGCATGGCCCTTTGGATGTGCGGGGGGCCATACGGGCCTTTAACGACATGCAAAGCAGACTGCAGCGGTTTGTGGAGGATCGCACGCAGATGCTCGCGGCCGTCTCACATGACTTGCGCACACCCATCACGCGCATGCGGCTACGAGCAGAGTGTGTCAAAGATCGGATGCAAAGTGCCAAGTTTCTCGCGGACCTCAAGGAAATGGAGGATATGATTGCAAGTGTCCTGACCTTTGCCAAAGAGGACGCACTCGCTGAGCCCACCGTCCCTGTCGATCTTGTGGCTATGCTTCAGAGCATTTGCGACGAATTCACAGATAGGAAATTCGATGTCTCATTTGAAGGCGGCGGACGCCTCCCCTATCCATGCAGACGGGTCTCGATCCGTCGCTGTTTTGCCAACCTGATTGAAAACGCCGTCAAATACGGTCAGCGGGCCGAAGTGAGCCTCGACGTCAGCGGAACAGAGATCATGATCCACGTCGACGACCGCGGTCCTGGTATCCCTGATGAGGCTCGGGAGCAGGTATTTCGACCCTTCTATAGAGTCGAAGGCTCCCGCAGTCGCGACAGTGGCGGCTCCGGTCTCGGGCTAACTATCGCCCGGACGGTTGCCCTTGCCCATGGCGGTGATGTGCTTCTAGCTGCGCGTCCTGCGGGCGGGCTCAGGGCCACCATCGCACTTCCCCAAAATGAGATGCCTGGTCGCGCAAACAATGGCCTTCCTCAAGGAGCAACAAAGGCTCACGGGCCAGCATGCTCATCATCGCGTGCTTGACGTTGCTTGTTCTCGACGGCGATCCGAACAGGAGCTTTCGCTGATCGAGCTGCTCAAAGGTTTCCCGCCGTTGTCACGCGGAACTAGCGGCCTTCGCCGTGATCTGATCCACCGCCTCCAGCGCCTGGGCGGCGTACATCACCGAGGGGCCAGCGCCCATATACACCGCCATCGCCAGGGTCTCGGCCACTGCCGCGCGCGAGGCGCCCTGCTTGACCGCGCCCTCGGCGTGGTAAGGGATGCAGGGCGCACAACGGGTGGCGACGGCGATCGCGAGCGCCACCAGCTCCTTGGTCTTGCCGTCAAGCGCTTCTCCACCATGCGCCGCGCGGGTCATGTCGGAAAAGGTCTTCATCAACTCCGGCGCGGCCTGCCGCAGGTCGCGCACCGCGCCGTTCATGTTGCCGATCAGGGCCAACCAGTCCTCGACCATCGCTTTGTCCTTGTTGCGTGTGTTGCTGAACATGAGCATCGGAGTTACTTGTGCCCGCAAGCGAAGGCTCTGAGGCGCATCAAACCGCCAGGTGACGAACCTCTGTCCTTTCCGGAAATTCCATCCGGCCTGGATTCGCATTGTAAGGCAGAATCATCGCATCATTGAGAGCGATGTTTGCGATCCTGTACGCGCTCGGAATGTTCGTCGCCGACCTGTTCAAGTCGCGGTGCCGGCTTGAGGCTGAGAATTTGCTTCTCCGCCATCAGCTAGGCATTGTCACATTACCGGTGGGCACTCGCAAGACTTTGCAGTGAACATGCCCATCAAGCTGCAGCGGTCACCACTTGCCATGTCCTCAGCGCTTCGCCGCGAAACTGGCGAAGCGTCTGACGGGATATCAGATGACGTTGGACGTTGAAGGTGTTGTAGATCGCGGCGTGTGTTGAAAGAAATCTCTGGGCTGAACCGGCTGACTTGAAGCGTTGCATGCGTCGTTCTCTCAGCCGGACCGGCAGGTGAGAGTTCTCGGCCCGGTTGTTACTTCGTCCGCCAGTGATGTGTTTGCTTTTCATTCCGAGATCGCTCAGCGCGGCACCATAGGATGGCAGTTTGTCCGTCACGACTGCGGTTGGAGCAAAGCCCTGTGCCTTGAGCAGTCTCCGCATCAGTTTCAGTGTGGCCCTCTTGTTTCTTCGGGGTTGGACCAGGACATCCAAAACCTCACCTTCAAAATCCACGGAGACATCGATGCCACGTTGGGCCAGCAGATCCTCGACATCCCGAAAGCTCAGAGACCAACCGACGCCACGAAGAAGCCAAGACCGAGGGAGATCAAGATGACGTCCAACATGGGAGAGCTCCTTGCAATCAAGAAAGCGGATAGGCCGAGAGCGAGAGAGATCACGATGATGTCGAGCATGAATGCGCTCTTGTAGACTTAAAAACGATGAACGTGCGCCAGTGTGACAACAATCACCGGGATCAAGCTGTGGCGCAATTGCTCCGGTCACGCTCAATTAGCGCGTTGTCGCGTATGTTTTCGAGATGGAGCCGGCGGCGGGCTTATAGGAATCTCATAAGCGGGATATGTCCGCTTCGGGTCAGTTGCTGACGGAGAGCCCCGCACCGAATTGGTCCGCTTTGGCGATGTAAGCCGACATCGGCAGTTTGCAAACCAAATTGCAAAACCAACTACGCGGCACGGCATGGCATCGGTCGTAACAAGCCAGGATCGTCGGAGCAGAAATTGCGGACGAGAGCGCACGCTTAGCTATAGGGCGACGCGCGCCAGCATGAGAATCTTAGAACTCGAAAACCGTTGTGCGGGTAATCGTACCATGGGTTCGCACCCATGACTTACCGATGACAGACTGGATGGCACCGAACACAGCAAAGTGGCGCCGGAGCGGCGCGGCTTGCCCAACCCGAGTCATCGTTGCACTCACGCTAACCAACTCGAGCTCCCCTAGCGCGGCCGGTCGCTCGCTGGTTGAAAAGTTCTCGGGCTCCCTCAGTTGGGGCGCGGGACACGCTTTTATCGTGCTTGGTATTTTCTTTGTGGTGGTCGCAACGTTTCGCTTTGTCCGCACAGCCCGGCTGCTCGACGATCAGGAGATGCACTCCCCAGGCGTCACCGTCGATCTCGTCCTGTCGGTGCCGCTGGCGTTGCTTCTGCGGCGCTCAGCTTCTACCTCATGTTTGGCTGACGCTTTGGTCTAGGTCACCAGAAGCGACCGCTCGCGCCTACAATGATCGTCAAGAGGCCAAGGGCGAGATTGATCGCGACGATGCGGCGGATCTGACCGAGCTGTCCCGCAGCTTCGGAGAATGCACCGCTTTCCACTGCACCGCTAAAACGCCGCCATGGCGCGAAGAACAGATGCATGAACAGCAGCATCATCACGATGCCGGTACCCTGCATGACCTGGATGTATAGCCCGGCGCCCGCGAAGCCTGCGAAATAGCAGAATAACATGCCGTAGCCGGTGACGAGCAGGAGAGCGATGCTTGCCCACACCCACGGGAAGAAGCGGCGAAAGACGCGGTGCCAGAGCACAAACCGCGCCTCTGGCACAAGCGGCCCGGCAGATGGGCGCAACACCATATAGGCGAAGAACATTCCACCCACCCAAACCACGACGGCAAGAACATGGAGCGCGATGAGGAGGGCCATGCACCGAGGCTATCACATTGAGCCGAGCAGACTGATATCGGCTTTGGCTCGCCAACAGCGGGAGCGTATCACCCGTAAGTGCGGCGCGGCACGATCAGCTTGGCTCCGGGGATTTGCGCCGACCCCAGAGAGCCCAATTTTGACTTTCCCCTCGGCGGTTCCGTAGAACAGCGAGGCCATGGCGCCGCCCCTCCTCCTTCTTAAGGACATCAGCCTTTCCTTCGGCAGCACGCCTTTGCTCGCCGACACCACGCTCTCGATCGGCCCGTCCGAGCGTCTGTGTCTGGTCGGCCGCAACGGCTCGGGCAAGTCGACGCTGCTCAAGATTGCTGCTGGAATGATCGACCCTGATGCCGGCAGCCGCTTCGTCCAGCCCGGCGTGACGATCCGCTATCTGCCGCAAAGCCCTGACTTGACCGGCTTCGCCACGACCCTCGCTTTCGTCGAGGCCGGGCTCGCCCCCGGCGATGATCCGCACCGCGCACGCTATCTGCTGGAGAGCCTCGGCCTCACCGGGGCTGAGGAACCGGCGCGGCTGTCCGGCGGCGAAAGCCGGGGTGCAGCGCTCGCCCGCGTGCTGGCGCCGGAGCCCGACATACTGCTGCTCGACGAGCCCACCAACCATCTCGACCTGGTGGCCATCGAGGGTTTGGAGGCGGCGCTCCAAGTCATGCGCTCGGCCATCGTGCTGATCAGCCACGACCGGCGTTTCCTGGAGAACCTGTCGCAGGCGACGGTGTGGCTCGACCGCGGCACCACGCGGCGGCTCGACAAGGGATTCGCCGCTTTCGAGGCGTGGCGCGATGCGATCCTGGAGGCGGAGGAGGTCGAACGCCACAAGCTCGACCGCCGCGTCGTGCAGGAGGAGCACTGGCTGCGCTACGGCGTCAGCGCTCGGCGGAAACGCAACCAGCGCCGTCTCGAATCGTTGCTGGCGCTTCGCGACAGACGCAAGCAGGTGCAGCACGGCCGCGCGCAAGGCGAGGTGATGCTGACGGTGCAGGAGGCGAAAGAAGCCGGCAAGAAGGTGATCGAGGCGAAGCAAATCGCCAAAAGCTATGGCGCGCTTAGACTGGTGCAGGATTTCAGCGTGAAGATCGCCCGCGGCGCCCGCGTCGGCATCATCGGACCGAACGGCGCCGGCAAAACGACGCTGATCAATCTGCTCACCGGCGTGCTTGCCCCCGATAGCGGCAGCGTGCGCCTCGGCACCAATCTGGAGATCGCGACGCTCGACCAGCGGCGCGAAAGTCTCGACCCCGAAGCAACCGTCGCCGCGACGTTGACCGGCGGGCGGGCCGATACGGTGATCATCGACGCGGAGCCCCGCCACGTCACCAGTTATATGAAGGATTTCCTGTTCAAGCCGGAGCAGGCGCGCACGCCGGTGAAGGCGCTGTCGGGCGGCGAGCGCGGCAGGCTGATGATCGCCCGCGCTTTGGCGCGTCCTTCCAACCTCCTGGTGCTGGACGAGCCCACCAACGACCTCGACCTCGAGACGCTCGACCTCCTGCAGGAGATGCTCGCCAGCTATCCGGGGACGCTCCTTCTCGTCAGCCACGACCGCGACTTTCTCGACCGCACCGTCACCTCGGTGATCGCCTTCGAAGGCGATGGGAAATGGATCGAATATGCGGGCGGCTATTCCGACATGGTGGCGCAGCGCGGCCACGGCGTGCGCGCGGCGCAGCAAGGCAAGCCGTCGGCTCCGGGCCCGGCGCGGCGGGCGCCGGAAGCGCGCCGCGGCCCCGACCCGCGCAAGCGCTTGAGCTTCGCCGATCAACATGCCTTGAAGACCTCGCCCGCCCGCATCGAGGCGCTCAATGAGGAGATCCGCCGGCTTGAGCATCTGCTCGCCGACCCGGATTTCTATGCCCGCGACCGCGCCGCCTTCGCCGCGGCGGGAGCCGAGCTCGCCAAAGTTCAAAGAGAGCTTGCGGCGGCGGAAGAAGAATGGCTCAGGCTCGAGCTGCTGCGCGAGGAGATCCAACGGCCCGGCGAACTGGGGCCGATGAGCAGCTAACCTTATCAACCACTCCCCTTTAGACGCCCCATCCTCTAACACTAGGTTCACTTTTTCTAGCGACACTCGCCGCCCACCGAGTCTCCGATAGTTTCAGTGAGCAAATTTTCGTTTCCCCGAGGGCTGCTTACGCCAGGGCAAGGGCACCTGACGCGCTTTGAGATCATTGCTCTCGTTCTCGCCCTCTGTTTCGTGTTCGACTTGGCGGCGCATCTGATGAGCCTCCAAGAGGAGGCGCGGCTGTGGGAACTCGCGTCCCTGCTTTTTCTGCTCGGGATCTACGGTCTCCTCCTTTACATCCGGCACGCGGCAGAATTGCGCGAGGCAGAGGAAGAGACGCACCGCATTGCCTACACCTCGGCTGGACGCATTGGGAATTTGCTGAAGGGTTCGGATTCTTGAATGCATCGGGCCAGCGACATCGAGCCGGAGCTTGGCAAGGGGCTGCTCAGCAAGCCCGGAAGCTAGCCATTCTCCTGAGCATCTAAGGCAGCGCTGCGGGGTTTTCGACTTGTCCACCGGCACACCGCGCGATTGGACTTTTGGGGGCCGTCATGGTTAACTCGTCGTGCCTTGGGAGGGATCGCGCCCGAAGAAGCGCGTGAGGCGTGGCTGCCGGTGAAACCGGAGTAGCGACACGTGCCCAGGACGGCGGTTTTCATGTCTAGCATCTGTTGGCTCGCCGCTGGCGAGCCTGTCGGCGGTTGCGTTCGCCGTCCCCCCTTCCTTGCCCACGATTGCAATGGACCAACCATCCAGCACCCCAACACTCTGGCGGGGACTAAGAGGGTAGAACCATGACCATGACCTTCAATCCAGATGCTGCCGCCAATGAGAACCCGGCGACATTCGACCCAATGGCCCAGTTCGAGGCTTTTAAATTCGACACCGCCGTGCCTGAAGCCATGCGCTCGTTCGCCGACACTGCGGTGACCCAAACGCGCGAGGCCTATGAGCGCTCCAAGGCGACGCTCGACGCCGGTCTGGAAGCGATGGAGCGTTCCTACGACGCGGCCGGCCAGGCCACCGCGGCGCTCAACCGGAAGATCATCGAAATTGCCCAGCGCAACATCAATTCCGGTTTCGACTTGGCGAAGAGCCTCGCCAGCGCCAAGACTTTCGCCGAGATCGTGGAGCTGCAGGGCGCCTATTGGCGCAAGCAGTTTGAGGTGCTCATCGCCCAGGCCGAGGAAGTGCGCACGCTGTCCCTCAAGGCGTCGACCGACGTGGCGGAACCAATGAGGCGCCATGCGGCCCAACAGGCCGAGCAGGTGCAAGCTTTGTCGAACAAGGTGACGACCGACGCGGCGAAGGCGGTCAAGCGCCAGGTCACGAAATTCGAGGATGAGCTGCGCAAAGCGGGCTAAGCCACCCTCGCTCCCACTGCGCTTGGCGGGGGTGCGTGCTTCAAGCTTGATGACGGCATCGGTAGAGCCGGCCGGCGAGGCTATGGTTTGACTGCCGTCTACGGGTTGTCGATTGATGCCGCGTGTGGCCCCGTTATCAGTCAGACCTGACGAAACTGGGACACGACGCGAGGGCCTAAGGAGGTCACTCCAGAGAACTGAGATAGGCCGCGACGGCTGCAATTTGTGACTCGGTCAAGTTGTGCGCAATCGGTTTCATGATGGCTGATGTGTCTGGATTTGCCGGTCCCCCCTGACCCCGCTCTTTATCAAAATTCGTCAATACCTTTATGATGTAGGGATAGAGCTGACCGGCTAAACGAGGAAATGGCCCGTTACCTTTAGCCTCTGGACCGTGACAATTAGCGCACGGAGGAACATTGGCATCGGCAATTCCCTCTTCGAAGATTTTTTTTCCCGCAGCCACAAGTTCCGTAGGAGCACCGCCCAAGGGTTTAGGATTGAGATCGCTAAAATGAGTGGCCAGAGCCGTTAGCATCTCCGGGTTGAGATTATGCGCCACCTTAAACATAAAGTTATTCACGCGCCGGCGGTCAATAAAGGCCTGTAGCTGATTCTTGAAGTACTCGGTTTGTTGTCCCGCGAGTCGTGGTATGGGAGTGAATCCACGATAACCTTGCCCCGATGGCTGGTGACAGTATGTGCAATATTGTATCTTGGCCTGAAGGTCTCGCTCCGAAAAGGCGGGCGCGTTTGTGTCGGCTGCAAGACCTACCCCCGAGAAAACAATTGCCACGATCGCCGCTGGCAACGCCAATTGTAACCTAACGACCTTCATAATCTGGTCCTCGCGCTTTGAGCGTGCGTTTCCCAGTTGTTATGGTTCTTTGCATCTTAACTAGAAACGTTCGATGCGTTCCCTGCCCCCCATACTGGGACCGGGGAGCCGTTCTATGATCCGCAGGTTTCAACCGAACTGAAAATGCTTCCCAGGCGCTGAACCGGTTGAAGTTCACTTGACAAAGCTGAGGTACGACGCGAGGGCCTCAATTTCGTTCGTGGACAATTGGGTCGCAATTCCAGGCATTGGGGCCGCTGCGGCCGCATGATATCCTTCGCCCCACTGCTCGAGTCTCCTTTTCAAGTAGTGGTATGATAGACCTGCCAAACGAGGAATTTCTCCAGCCCCCACAGCGCCAGCACCCTCAGCATTCGGGCCGTGACAAGCAACGCACGAGGGAATATTGGAGGCCGGAATTCCCTCTCGATATATCGTTTGTCCTCTAGCTGCGAGCCCCTTATCTCCATCATTCGCAGATTCAGCGTTTAGCCTGGAAAGGTACACGGCTAAATCACGTGCCGTCTGCGGACTGAGATGATTCGCCGCTGCACCCCACATGTACTGCTTAGAAAGCGGATTGTCTCGCGTGTGACCTCTAAAATCCCGAAGTTGATTCTCGATGTATTGGCGTGTCTGCCCGGCCAATCGTGGCGCGGTTGCGAAACCTTGCAGAGATGGCCCATGGCACCAGCTGCAGTTCCTGTCGGCGAACCTTTGGCCGTAGTAGCTGGTGATCCCGACGTCACCTGCCAATGAGGAAACAGGAGGGAAAACAATCGCAAGGATCGCTATTGCTGATTTGATGAGCTTCATGATCTGGACCAACGGATGGTAGTTACTCCAGATAACTGAGATAGGCCGCGACGGCTTCAATTTGTGACTTGGTCAAGCTGTGCGCAATCGGTCTCATGATCGCTGATGTGTCTGGTGCCGTCGCATTCTGACCCCGCTCTTGGCTCCAATTCGCCAATTCCTTTATGGTGTAGGGATAGAGCTGACCTGCTAAACGAGGATTTGGCCCGCTACCCTTGCCCCCTGGACCGTGACAAACCGAGCACGCAGGCACATTGGCATCGGGATCTCCGCCTTCATAAATTGCTTTTCCCTTGGCCACGAGTTCGCTTGGAGCCCTTCCAAAGGGTTTGGGATTGAGATTGGTAAAATGCGCGCCCAGAGCCGTTTGCATCTCCGGGCTGAGGCCATGCACCTTAGACATTCTTAAAGCAATATGACTCTCCCGCCTGCCCTCAACGAAGGCCCGTAACTGATTCTCGAAGTACTCGGTTGTTTGTCCAGCAAGTCGTGGCATGGGAAAAAATCCACGATAACCTTGACCAGACGATCCGTGGCAGTCGTAGCAATATTGTATCTTGCCCTGAAGGGTTCGAGTTCCCGCCAGAGCTTCTTGATAGCTGCGCCCTTCTTGCCGATGATGATGCCTGGACGCGCGGTATGTGGCGTCCGCACGACCTACCCCCGAGAAAACAATTGCCAGGATTGCCGCTGCTAATGCCAATTGCAGACTACCGACCTTCATAATCTGGCCCTCGCGTCTTGCGTTACGGCCTGAGCACCGAAGACTTGGTCTCGTCGTCATCTCGATAAATCCTAAAAAGCGAACCAAGAGTAGACGAAGGTTGTGTCGTTGTCCTGAGCAGTTCTTCCGGGAGTTTGGTCTATGTTATTCACAGAGCCGTCAAACCTGTTGTAGTGGGTGTACTCTATCCCAATCCGGGCATTGAGCCATGGCCATATCCTTGGACCGCCGTGGCTGAAGGGCAGATAGGCTAAATCAAATGTCCACCCGTCGGAGTTCGGTGAGCCTGTTGTGAATCCCGCTCCCGTATAAATGAGCACGTCGGATGTTCCCCATGTATTGAAATATCCACCCGTCAGGCTGATGGTGCGGTTGTAAATGTAGCTAGCGGATGCTTTGAAGCTGTTGAGAGAGTCAGTTAGATTACTCGAAGCCCCAGTACCGAACTCCCCGTTGAGCTTCTGACGCTCCCAAATGTAGCTTGCCCGGAAAGTTAAAGCGTGGACATCGCCGATATATTGATATTGCGTATCCACGCCGACGTCGGTAAACGGATCCGTTATCCCAGGGAATGCCAAGAGGTCTCCCATGGGGCCCCCTCCTGCCGTGGGTTGAAGATCTGCAACCATGCCGAAGGTGCCGAGCATGAATGAATTCTTGTCCCACGTCTTTTCGAGGGCAACGCGCCAATAGGGCGCGGTCCCATCGAATCTGGGAGTTCCGTCGCCCGGATCCAAGCCAAGACTGGTGAGTGTGCCAGGGTCGAAACTTTGGTATGCGGTGAACTCCGCATAGATCATGTTGTTGATCCAGACATATGCGCCCACGCCGCCAGCACGTCCAGCGAATGTGCCCTCGATCATCGTTGCGGCGCCGGGCGATGGGGCAAAATCTGACGAAAGGTATGGAAAGGACCAAGCTGGGATCGTGTTCCAGACGTCTTGGACGGTTGGATTGTTGTTGCCTGTCACACCATAGACAAAGTCAATTCCCCTCAGTTTGCCAGTATTAGCATAGCGAAAATCGGTATTGTCTAGCGAAACATTTTCATCAGTACGACTATAGGTGCCTTGTATAAATGCACCGAAATTACAGTAGATTTGGCCACCCAAAAAAGCGCTTAGTTGCCCAACTGCCGAGTTATCGTTACCGGTCTGGCCGGGCCCCGGCGGGATGCCCTTTTGCAGGTGAGTAAATCCTGAGGTCAACATCCCGGCTATCGGAATTTGCGTCTCAGCGTCTTCTGCGGCCACATCGCCGCAGCGTGTCCCGCCGGCGGTGTATCCCCGAAGCTTGAATTCGCGCCCGTATGGGGTCAGTTCAGGAAATGCCGTATGACAAGTGGCGCAAGGCTGTCCCGTTTGGCGGGCAAAGCTCGGCACGGCCAACACCGGATTAGGAGACAGTACGACCCCTGCTCCCACCAACAGCAACCCAAAAAACGTAGAACCGCCGAAGGCATGGAATACAGCCGCGTCGCTGCCATTGCGTGGACGTGTGGCGGCATGACCATTTTGGGTCTGGATCTTGGCTGCCTTCGAGCCAGAGCACCGCACCTTGCATCCCCCCCAATGTGCCAATCTAGTACATTGGTGATGATTAGGGGAAGCTTACGCTTGGCTTAGTCGTGTTTTTGGAATGCGATTTTATATGTCTGTGTCATAGGTGACACGGCACCGCTCCCGATGATATCGGCGAATTGCCCAAGCGCGGCTCAAACTCATAACAAAAAAGGGAGGGAGTGATCGTCATGAAATAAGCCTGTTGTTTTGGCAGCCACAGTCCTCGGCGTCTTGTTCCTTTTGCTCGCTTGCGTCTATTGGTTTGTCCCGGCAGGTTCGCTGCCGACGTTTATGCCTGGATTCGTCGAGGGCTCAACTAATGTGCATGTTAAGCACGGCCTCGTTGCCCTCGTACTGGCCTTAGCGCTGCTTGGCTTTGCCTGGTTCAAGCGCGAGGGCTGACCGAAGCCGGTCGCCGGTATAGGATGAGAAGATAAAGTTAGGCTCGGAGGATCGTCGCGTTAGACAAGCTAGCGTCGAGGGAGAGAACACATGACTCGCATCCAACGGCTCCTCTGGTGGGGGGTATGTTTTTCTGTCCCGGCAATAATTGTCACGGCAAGCGGGAAAGCCTGGCCCGAAACCGGCCAATACGAAGCCCCACCAGTCTTCACGGCGACCCAGGTGTTGCCCCCCGATCTCGCGCACAGCCCCAATTACACCGTCGACGCGCGTGTGGGTCTCGAGAACTTCCAATACGTCTTCCGGCTGCAGACTAAATGGGGCCCCTTCACCGTGAAAGGCTCTGACCTCTTGCGCGTGCGCGCGCGCGAGATCGCGGCCACCGCCAAGCTCGAGGAGGTGGGCGACGCCAAGACCGCGGCGCTTGCGGCGGGACGCACGGCGATGCGCCCGGTCGAGACCGCCAAGGACCTCGTCACCGCGCCGGGCCAGACTATCGGCGATACTGTAAAAGGCGTGGGCCGTATCTTCAGCAGCGCCGCCGCCACCATGCATTCTACTGACCCGCACAACGAGAGCATCCTCGCCTCGGTCACGGGCGGCGCCACGGCGCGGCGCAAGCTCGCCTTCGACCTCGGCGTCGACCCCAACACCAGCTTTCCGCCGCTCGGCGACGAGCTCAAGCGCGTCGCCACGGCGAGCGCCGTGGGCGAGACCTCGGCCAATGTGGGCTTGAGCTTCGTTGCCGGCCCCGCGGGCATGGCCATCAGCGCGGGCGGCACAGCCACTCAGGTCCGCGAGATGCTGCGCGACAAATCCGCAGCGGACCTCGAAAAGGATGGGCGCAAGTCACTTACTGCCATGGGTGTGTCGCAGGGGACGATCGACGCCTTCTACGCGAACCCTAGTCTCAGCCCGACGGACAAGACGGTAATCGTGGAGGTGCTCGAGACCCTCGGGAATATCGACGGGCGCGAGCTCTTCATTGCCGGCGCAGCTCGCGCCCCCTCTATTGAGATGGGCTTTTTCTACCGACACCAGGCCATGCTGATTGCGGCATACAATAAGAAGATTGCACCCGTGCGCGGCATCGTCCGGGTCGGCGGCGCGTCGATGTTAGAAACGGGGAAAGGAACCGTGAGCATTCTCCCCGTCGATTACCTCATCTGGAGCGCACCTGTCGCCGAGCTTGCGGCCAACGCCAAGCACGAGCGCGGTGGCGGGGAGTTGTGGATCACCGGAAAAGCGAGCCCGACCGCCACGGCCAAGCTCGCGGAGCTCGGCTGGAAGCTAGTCCCAACGGCTGGTGCTCAGCTTGGAAATTATCCGCAGCTCGCTAGCTGGAATTGATATTTCCGGTACCAAAGCTGCACACAAATCGGTACCAAAGCTGCACACAAATATTGTCGGCATTCACGCTTAACACCAGCGGGTTTCGCCCGTTCGCTCCTTCATCAATATTGGCGGCACACCTCTGATGCAGACGGCGGGTGGTGTCGTCGCCATTCTGCCCATGGACTATCTCTATTGGAGCCCGAATTGGAGCCCGCAGCTAGACAAGCTCGTTTCCAGCGCTGGCCCTCATGGAGAAATCTGGATCACTGGCACCGCAACCCCGCTCCCTCGGAAAATCTGGCAAACCGCGGCTGGAAAGTCGTCCCCAATGTGGCTGGCCGGCTTGGGCAGGGGCCAAAATCTAGCCTGGCTCAATTTTTGGAGACCGCGACGCCCCAAGGCGCGACCCCAACGGGCAGCGATTTCACCACCTTCAGGCTCGGAACGTCGATGACCGAAACGTCGTTGCTGTTGCCGTTGGTCACGAACAGCAGCTTCTCGTCCGGCGTAAAGGCGAGCTGCCAAACCCGCTGACCGACCAGCAAGTACTGCTCGACTTCCAGCTTCTTCGCGTCGATGACCGCGACATGATTAGCCGGTCCCAAGGCCACGAACGCCTTCGACCCGTCCTTCAGGATGCGGACCCCGACCGGCTGCATGTTTTCCGGCTGTACGCCCGGGATCTCGAAGTTGATCGTCTTGATGATCTGTCGTGTCTTGGGGTCGATCACCGTCACGGTGCCCGCCACCTCCGACGTCACCCACAATTGCGACCCGTCGGCGGTAAACTCGGCATAGCGTGGGCGCGATCCGACCAGCACGTTGTCGGTGATCTCATAGGTGTCCGTGTCAATGAAATGCGCCATGTTCGACGTCTCGGAGGTGGCGATCAGGATCTTGCCGTCGGGGCTGACGCCCACGCCTTCAGGCTCCACGCCGACCGGAATCTCGGCCACCACCTTTCGTTCGTTGACGTCGATCGCGGTCATCAGGGCATCGTCCTCGTTGGCGACGTAGACCGGGCTACCTGTAGGATGAATGTTGATCTGCTCGGGATCGGGCCCCGATGGCAGCGTACCCACGATGTCGCCAGTGGCGAGGTCGAGGATCTGGATGGTGTCGTCGTCGCTGGCGCAGATGAGGAGTTGTTTGTCGTCGTGGGTCAGAATGATGCCGCGGGGGCGTTGCCCCACGGGAAATGTCTTCTTGACCTGAAGCGTAGCGCTGTCGATCACGCTGATCGAGTTGCCCTTCTCATTGGAGACATAGACGGTGTAGGCCCCGGCCTCGCTGGCAAGGCAGGCCAAGACGCCGGCCGCGGCAATCGCGATGAGGCGGCTCTGCGTCCTTGGCATCTGTGCTTCTCCCGTCTTGCCCCGTCGTGCAAACAAGCGAGGTTTCGGCCCACTCGTCTGTTTCATCATTTGAACTTGCACTTGGTCTCCGGCTCGTCGACGCCGAGCGTATCCACCTCGGTGTCCTTGTGCAGGAAGCCCGGTTGCGGCGAGATCGACACCGGCAGATCGGGGCCGGCGATGATGATCGGCTGGCGCAACTGGCCGTCCCAGCTGCGGAACGTCACCTTCTGACCCTTGAACGCGGCGAGATTGAAATCCTTGCCGCGGATGTAGTCGTTCACCGGGGCCTCCTCGCCCGAGCGCACACGCGTGACCCCCTCGCCGATGGCGCGGACCGCGATCCAAGCTTGGTAGTCCACCGGCCACATGAAGCGTTTGGCGAAACGCTGGAAGCGATTCTGCATCTGGGTCGCGCCCCATTGCTCATGGGCCGGGTGCCAGCTCATGGCGGAGAGACCGGCGGTGCCAGCGACCGGCCGCGGGTCCCAGGTGCGAAACGGCACATAGGGCCCGAACACCTCCTTCTCGTCGGCGACGATGACCACGTCGTAGTCAGGCGCTCCTTGCGTGAAGATCGGCATTTGCTGTTGGATTTGCTGCTCCCCCGTGTCGGAGCGTCGGGCGCCGGGGGTCTCCTTATATTCGCGCTCCTCGACGATAGTCCCGCCGAAGCGCTTGGCCGCGCGTTGGATGGCGTCGAGATAAGCGAGATCCTCGGGGAACACGCCCTTCACCACGAGCCAGCGCCGCCATTTCTTCCAGACGAGATATTGGGCGAGCGCATCGGCGAGCATGTAGCGGTCCGGCGCAGTGTGCAGCACATTGGCGCGGCATGCCTCTTGCCGCAACTCCTCGTCCTCGGCGCGGACGTTGAACAGCAAGACATCCTGTCCCTTCACGGCGTCCGATAGGCGGAGCAGCGTGTCGGCCGGCGCGTCGACCAGGATGAAATGGCGCCCGCTGGCGACAAGCTTCTGCAAGACAGCGACAGCATCCCCGCCAATCGGTACGCGCTCAACGTCGAGGGTGAATTGCTGCTTGGTGAAGCGGCCGGTGGTGTTATTGTCCTGGAGCGCCATCTCCGCGCCGGCGATGCCGTAATCCTCCGGCTCGACCTTGAGCCGCGACAGCGGGATCAGCTGCTTCACCTCCTGCTTGAGATAGCCGACGGGTATCGTGGCGAGCTCGCCGGCTTGCTTGGGCTCTGGCGCGGAGTCGGCTGCCGCTTGCGTAGAAGGTGGTCGCGGCGGAGGCGGTTCCCCTTGCTGCGCGGCCGCCCGCGTCTCGCCGAGGCCGAGCACGACCGCTGAAACCAAACCTAGGGCCAAGAGGCAAATTCGGCCGGGAGTTTTTATGGCACCGGGCAGAGCGCTCCGCGGTCCCGGCGACGGCCTACGCTGGTGAGAATTCATACTCGCGACAGAACCTTGTGCGCAGGACAGCGCGCTTGCCAATCAGGCACATCGGCCGGAAATGTACTCGCTCGCCGCCTCACAAGCCAGAAACGAGGATGAGGCAATCGCGGCAATTCGAATTGCTTAGTTTCACGTCTGACGTCACTTGTTGCCACGCGGTTGATTGACAAATGGCAAGGTCGCGAGCAGTCTCCTCTGCGTGGGAAACCGATTGGAGCGGCCGGAAATCGGCTGAAACGGGACCACGTCAAGGGAGGATCATATGTTGAGTTTGAAAACCGCTGGCGCGGTGGGCACGCTTGTGCTCGGCCTCGCTGGGATAAGCTCGAACCTGGCTTGGTCCGCAGATATGGGTGCCCCTGCGGCTCCCGTAACGCAGGATCAGTTGAACGCTGCGGCAGGCGACTCTAACAACTTTCTTCATACCAACGGCAATTACGACCAGACCCGGTATTTCCCGGGCAAGCAGATCAACACGTCTAACGTTACTCACCTTCGCCCCGCTTGGATCTTCCAGACGGAAGTGAGGGAGTCGCAGGAGACGACGCCGATCGTCGTCAACGGCGTGATGTATGTCACGACGTCGTTCGACCATGTCTATGCGCTCAATGCCAAGACGGGCGAGGAATATTGGCACTACAAGCACGCCATGGGTCCGGTCACGACCTATTGCTGCGGGCCGAACAACCGCGGCGTGGCCGTCTATGACGACAAGGTTTATCTGGCGACTCTCGATTCCCAGCTCGTCGCGTTGGACGCCAAAACCGGCGCCATCGTGTGGCAGACCCAGATCGCCGATCCGACCCTCGGCTATAGCGAGACCATGGCGCCGACCGCCGTCAACGGCAAAATCCTGATCGGCACGAATGGCGGCGAATACGGCATCCGCGGCTTCGTCAGAGCCTATGACGCCAAGACCGGCAAACTCGTCTGGAATTTCGACACGACCGCCGATAACTCCGTCGGCGTATGGGCGACCAAGGACGCCGCGGGCAAAGACCTGCATCGCGATATCGCGGCGGAGAAGGCCCAGCTCGCCAAGACCGGCGATCCGTACAAGACGCTCGGCGGCGGCGTGTGGCAGAACCCGTCAGTCGACCTCAAGGCCAACCGCATCTTCTTCGTGGTCGGCAACCCCTCACCTGACCTCGACGGCGCGATCCGGCCGGGCGACAATCTCTACACGGAATCGCTCGTCTCGGTCGACCTCGATACCGGCAAATATGTCTGCCACTTCCAGTACATCCCCCATGACGTCTGGGATCTCGACGACACGAGCCCGACGGTGTTGGTCGACGCGAAGGACAAGGACGGCAACGTCGTGCCGGCTGTCATTCACGGCGGCAAGACCGGGCACGTCTACGTCAATAGCCGCAAAGACTGCAGCCTCATCCGGTTCTCCGAGCCGATGGTTTCGCAAGATGGCATGTACACATTGCCGACCGCCGAGGGTGCGCGCATGCTGCCGGGCGCCAATGGCGGCGTCGAATGGTCGCCGATGGCGGTCAACCCCGAGCTTGGGCTGACCTACGCGGTCAATCTCCATCAGCCGATGACCTACCAGGTGCAGAGCTCACCCTATCCGGGCGGCAAGCTGTGGCTCGGCGGCGCGTTCAAGGTGATCGCCTCCGAGGAGTCGTTCGGCAACGTCACCGCCGTCGACTACAACACCGGCAAGATCGCTTGGCAGAAGAAGACGCCCCTGCCGATGATGGGCGGCGCGTTGACCACTGCCGGCGGTCTCATGTTCACCGGCGAAGGCACTGGCTGGTTCCGCGCCTACGATGCCAAGACCGGCGACGTGCTGTGGTCGTTCTTCGCGGGCGCCGGCGTCAATGCGCCTCCGGCTTCCTACTCGGTGGACGGCAAGCAATACATCGTGGTCGGGGCGGGTGGTAACACCCAGATCGACTTCAAGCGCGGCAACAACATCATCGCCTTTACGACCGATTGATCGTTGCACGGCGTCTGCGAAAAGCGGGCGCACATAGAATAGAGTGCAGGACGGGGCGCCAACGCCCCGTCCTTTTCATGTCAGAGGAACCAACCTTCTGATGCCTATCGCGAGTTGCCGACGCCATGAGCTTCAGAGTTGCACTTCTCTTCGGGGCCCTGATGG
The DNA here is from genome assembly GCA_963839245.1 of uncultured Alphaproteobacteria bacterium. Lineage (GTDB taxonomy): Bacteria > Pseudomonadota > Alphaproteobacteria > Rhizobiales > Methyloligellaceae > Methyloceanibacter. Next base: position 21,746 of record CAWIUJ010000007.1, read on the forward strand.
TCGTGAGCGGGAACGCTCTCGCCGCGGACTCCATCGAGGACAAGGCCAAAGTCTGCACCGCCTGCCACGGCGCCGATGGTGTTCCGCAGCTCAAGACCACCCCGGTGATCTGGGGCCAGAACGCGGGCTACCTCTTTCTCCAGCTGCGCGACTTCCAAAGCGGCGCGCGCAAAAACGAATTGATGTCGCCTGTGGCCACGACGCTGGCGCGGGCGGACCTGCTCCCGCTCGCCACGTACTTCTCGAAGCTCAAATGGCCCAATCTTCAGCAGCCGCCGGCGCCGCAAGACGTCGCCACCAAAGCGCTGGCTACAAACGCCTCCGTCGGCTGCACGGGCTGCCATCTCGAACATTTTCAAGGCGACGGTTCCACGGCCCGCCTCGCCGGCCAGCAGCACGACTACCTCCTGAAGACAATGACGGACTTCCGCGCCCGGACCCGCGGCAACAATCCCGGCATGTCCGATCTCATGAATGCGACGTCGCCCGATTCGCTCGCCGACCTCGCGACCTATCTCGCCGGCCTGCAAATCGACCAATATCTCCACCAGGGTCAATAACCCTTATTGGGCGGCTAGCTTCTCGCGGAGCGCGGTGAGCGTGGTGAGGTCGCCAGCGGTCTTGCCCTGCTTGTCGCGCAAGCTCTTGTTTGCGCCGCGACTGAGGAGCAGATCGACCGCGGCCTCGTGGCCCAGCTCGGCCGCGATCATCAGAGCGGTTCGCCCCCGATTGTCCTGATCGTCGATATGCGCGCCGCGATCGAGCAGCAAATTGATGACCCTGGCCGCGTCATCGACGCCGGCTTCTTCCGTGTAGCCGGCGGCCCACATTAGCGCCGTCAAATCATTGCCGTAGCGGGCATTGACGTCCACGCCGTGATCGAGAAGCAGGTGAACGACGTCGGGGAAGCCCTTGCCCGCCGCATAGGTGATCGCCGTCTTCTGCGTATTGTCGCTGGCGTTGGGGTCGGCGCCCTTCTCGATCAGCAATTCAACGATCGGTTCGCTGCCCATATAGGCGCCAGCAGCAAGCGGCGTGATGCCGGTGCGCCCGGCGAGACGCACATTCGCCCCATGCTCCACCAATTGGCGAACGATGGGCAACCGGCCCGCCTCGGCGGCTTCATAGAGCGGCGTCGAGCCGTCGATGCCCCTTGCGTCGACGGCCGCACCACGATCGAGAAAGAGGGTGACGAGCTCGGCTTGCCCGGCTGTAGCCGCCCGGCTCAAGGGGCCGAATCCCTCCCGGTCGCGCGCCTGTAGCGAGGCCCCCGCGTTGAGGAGGCGAACCGCCAATTCCGGGCAGCCTTTTTCAGCGGCGGTGAACAGCATGGCGTCGAGCTCAAGCTGTGTCGCGCCCCTTTCGATCTGCTCGTAGCGCTGATCGAGCGAGCGGCACACCTTCTCACTGGCGAGAGCGCTCCCAGCGCCGGACGTCGCCAATGCGAGGGCCGCCGCGACAATGGCGCTCCGGCGCAACCGCCGCGCAAGCGCGAGCGGTCTCAAAAATGTCGTTGCTTGGGTCATCGAACCTCTCGGTCTTCGTTTGCGGGCGACTCTATCGCATCGGCTTCTGACCGGATAGAGGCGCGGCCCGACCGAGGAAAGGGCTTGGTTAAGGTTTGACCGCCGTTACCTGATAGAAGGTCTCCAGCCACCGCCCGTCACGGCGCACCATGACGCTGGTGACGAAGACGCGCTTCGGGATCAGCTCGCCTTTGAAGGTCCCGTCGAGGTCCGCGGTAAACATCCGTAAGCCCGCATCAGGACCGAGCAGAGTGATCTTATCGTCGCCGACCTTGGTCTGCACATATTTGAGCTCCGACAGAGAGGCGATCTGCTCGTCCACGGATTGCGGGCGGCCATAATACGGCGTCACCGCCACATACTCGGGCGTCGTCAAGCTCTTGATGATTTCGCCATCTTGCCGTTCGAACGCACTATCGAGCGTGGCCGAGGCCGCGACTTACCGCAGCGGCGGTCTCAGCGTCGCCGGCATAAGCCACGCCCAGGCCGGTCGAGAGAAAAATAACTAGGGAACGCAAGGCTGATAGTTGTCGCATGCGGTGCTCCTCCTAGGCTCTCAGACGGCGGTGATATTCGGTGATCGCGGCGTCCATATGGAATTCCGCCGTCGATGACGAAGCGCCGCGCCGAGCTCGCCGAGATCGGATATTTGATCCGCTCCTACCAGCTCCACGCGGTTGCGCCCGGCGCTCTTCGCCATATAGAGGGCGGCGTCGGCCCGATGAAACAGCACGCCAATGTCGCACTTGATTTCGGCGTCCGAGGCCGCGCCAACGCCGACCGTACCCCCGACAGCCACGCCGTCGATTAAGGCCGCCGGCGTTTCAAACGCGGATCGAACCAACTCCGCCGCTTTGACCGCGGCATGCGGATTGGCGCCGCGCAGGATCGCCGCGAACTCTTGGCCGCCGAGATGCGCAAGGATGGTGTTACCGTCAAGCTGTTGCGACAAGGTGGCCGCAAACAGCTTCAACACGTTGTCGCCGGGCCATAGGCGTCGTTGATTTCCTTGAAATGGTCGAGGTCAAACAGCAGCACTTGTTGCCGGAGCTCTTCCGCGGCCTCAATCAAGGCTCGCCGGTTCGGCAGGCCGGTCAGTGGATCGGTGAGCGCATCGAGGCGCCGTTCCAACTCCCGTCGTTCTTTCGCCATGGCCAACACGATGAACGCCAAGGCCGTCCGCACCGACAAGTTGACGAGCACGATCATTGCGAACCAGCCGCTGACAAAGACGAGGCCGACTTCGGGGATCGGCAATGTCAGGATCAGCGGCAACCAGAAAAGATTAAGCGCACCGGCCGCGATCAGCATGATCACCGCGGGCCAGCGCGAGCGAAGCCGCTCGCGATACCCCTGCGCGAGTTTGATCGCGGCCGCGAAGTTGTAGGTTGCTATGAGGGCGCAGAGGAGGATGAGCCTCCCATCGAAGGCCGCCAAAAGGCCGAAGGCGCGGCGAGCAAAAAGGCGATCGGCCCGATAGCGATCCAGAGCGGATGCGCGCGACGATACTCGAACTGGCACGACGCCTTCCATTGCAGGGGCGTTGGCGAGGATCATCGACGCCGTGCCAATAGGAACCAGCACGGCATGGTTGGTGCGCCATGACACCACCGCGCAGCACGCCGGCGCTCTTGACGAGCTGTGCCAGACCCACCAGCCGACGAAGGTTATGTCCTTTCGCGGGCCCAGGTGAAGATCAATACCAGGCCGAACACGGCGGTCACCGTGACGTTCACGGCGGCCATCGTCAACATGTCGAGAGCATGGTTTGCTTCGCGGAGAGTTGGATGCAGTGCCTAGTAACAGGCTAGGGGAGCTTTCGTCAGTTCAATCTTCACGACATCTCGACAATTTCTGAAAAATTGTATCGAACGGGCTGGTCGAGCGCCTCGCTCGCCTTTACGAAGCTGCTGCCGACCGGCAAGAGACCAATGCCGAGCCGGTCGCGGCAACGCGCGAAGCGCTCGAGCACTTGGGCCCGGTCGCGCCCGCCGAGATTGATCACGCCGTAGCGGTAGCTGGCGCCGTCCTGCATGTCGTCGGAGAGCTTGCGGCCCACCGCAGCGTGCAGTTCCACCCTGACATCCGGATAAAGCTCAGCGAGGCCAGCGAGCTCGTCCGCCGAAGGCAACCGAGTCACAGCGCAATCCTCGAAGGTGCGGAGCACACAGCTCGCCGCGAAGCTGTGCGGGCCCTGCCGGTGCTTTGGCGTTGGCGCGACGCCCGCGCCGATATCGAGCAGGATCTCGTAGACGTTGGTGCCGTCGACCTTCTCGTACAAGTCGGCGAACTGAGACGCCATGCGCGGATTGATCTCGATGATGCCGATGTGATCGGCGCTCTCGTCATACATCATCTCGATGTTGAACAAGCCGTTGTCGAAGCCGAGCCCGCTCATCAACCTCCTCGCGATGTCCGCCATGCGGTCCTGCACGCTTTGCGGCAAGGCCGAGGGATATTCGAACCGCGAGAAGGCAAACGTGCCAGGAAACAGGATCGAGTTCGACCACGCCGACGATGGTGACCTCGCCGCCAAAGGCATAGCCCTCGACCGTGACCTGCGCGCCTTTGAGCAGGCCCTCGGCGATGAGGCGGGTCGTGCCGACGTCGATGTTCGCGTGGTGCTGCAGCAGCCGCTCGAGCGGCAGGAAGAAATCGTCGAGCTTCGCCCAACGGCTCTTGGACTCCAACAGTTCCTCAAGGGAGGTAACCCTGTGCGCCCCGATCGAGAAAAACGCCTTCACCGGCTTCACGAAGGCCGGCAAGAACATCGCCTCGGGCAGAGACGCTTGCGCCGCCACGTCAATTGGCAAAAAAGCCGGAACCGCCTCGGGGACGATGCCACTTTGCGCCACCCGCGAGAGATATTTGTGCTGGCAGATCAGATTGACCCGAGGCTCGGGCCCGGGGAGGCCAAGCTCCTTGGCCAGCACGGCGGCAAGCGCGCTGCCGGGATAATCGTCGGTGCTGACTACGGACGCGATCCCGGCGCCGTCGATCCAAGAGAGGATCCGCTCGGCCTCGGCGATGGGATCGGCCGCGCCCTCACAGCCTTCCGCCCTGCCTCCAATCAGCTCTTCGAGGCTCGTGCTGGCATAATCATGAAACAAATATTTCGTGCCGGGACGGGTCAGGCGCGGCAGCTCGCGGTGGTCGCGTAAGGTGGCACAGACCACGAGGACCGTGCGAAGAGGGGCGGAAACGCCGCCAGGAAAGGCGGCACGCCCGCCAGCGGCGGAGCGCTTCTCGGCTAGAACCTTCACCGGACAATCCCCTCAAGTGGCCAAGCTCATTAGCAAAGGCTTAGCCGAGGAACTTTGTCCAGCCTTGCAATCGGGGGCAAGACTGGTCCAGGTTCGACTTCGGGTCGGTGCACGCCAGAGGAGGGGTCATGCCGCTGCATTTTGATAAGATTTTCATATTTATTGCACTCCTTACTGTCGTGGCTTTCGTGTTGTGGCAGTTGTGGCTGGCGATTTTTGCCGGCGAGACCTTCGACAAGCACGCCGAGCTGCTTCAAGCCAAACCGCCCTGCGTGCTCATGGCGCTCGCTGACTAGGGCGCAGAACCTAGTGTGATCGAGGCTCGTGATCTTTGGCGCCGGCGGCCAGGTCGGACGTCACCTGCTCGAGTCCTTACTCTTTCGCGTTGACGACGGCGCTCCGGTCCGCAGATGCAGAAGGCCTGCCAAGAGCGCCAAGCGACGCTTGGCGCTCAAGTCCCAGATGGGTGGTCCCTAACAATGCGCCGTGGTGACGGCCGGTGGCGGCGCGCATTAACCTTTCCACGCCCTACACGGGGGCAAGCGCGGCCCGGGACTTGTCCCGGCCAACGGGTGAGAACGAGCGTCTTGGGGTGCCCGGTTGTTTGGAGGGGACATGGACTATCGCGAGCTCGGCCGGACTGGCGTCAAGGTTAGCGCGCTCTGCATCGGCACCATGACCTTCGGCCAGCAGAACTCGGAAGCCGAAGGCCACGCGCAGATGGACTACGCCGTCGGCCAGGGCATCAACCTGTTCGACGCGGCGGAGCTCTATCCCATCCCGCCGAAGCCCGAGACTCAAGGCCGCACCGAGGCCATCATCGGCACATGGCTCGCTTCCCGCAAAGCCAGGCAAAAGGTGATCATCGCCACCAAGGCGATCGGCCGCACCAAGATGGACTGGCTGCGCAAGGATCGTATCCCCGGGCGGCAAAGCCCCGCGCAGCTCAAGGAGGCGGTTGACGGGAGCCTGAGGCGGCTCAAGACCGACTACATCGACCTCTACCAGCTCCACTGGCCGGACCGGCCGATGCGCATCTTCGAGGGCCTCGACTACGTGCATTTGCCAGGCGAGTCCTACCCCATCGAAGAGATTCTGGGCGTGCTCGGCGCGTTCGTGAAAGAGGGCAAGATCAGGTTCGTCGGCCTCTCCAACGAGACGCCTTGGGGGGTGATGACCTTCCTCAAGGCTTCCGAACGGCTCGGCCTGCCGCGGGTGGCCTCGATCCAGAACGCCTACAACCTCGTCAACCGTTCCTTCGAGACGGGGCTCTCCGAGATCTCATATCGCGAGGGGGTGAGCCTCTTGGCCTATTCGCCGCTCGGTCAGGGCTATCTCACCGGCAAATATGACGGGGGCACGCTCCCACCCAACTCGCGTAAGGCGCTATTTGGCCGCATGGGCCGATATGAGTTGGGGAATGGGCCCAAGGCCATCTCGACTTATGTTGCGCTAGCGCGCAAACATGGGCTTGATCCGGCGCAAATGGCGCTTGGTTTCGTGACGTCCAGGCCTTTCGTCACGTCCAACATTATTGGAGCCACGACGCTGGCGCAGCTCAAGACCGACATCGAAGGTGGCCTGCTGAAGCTGCCCCACGCCGTGCTCGAGGACATTGAAGAAATCCACCTCACTTTTCCCAATCCCTGCCCGTGAGGCTTCCACTCGGACCCAAGCATAAAGATGCCCAGACTGTTCTCCGGGATCGAGATACCAATCTCCGTAGCCCAACGACTGACCCTCGTCCGCGCCGGCTTGAGCGGGGCGCGCTGGATCGACCCGGCCAACTATCACGTGACGCTCCGCTTCCTGGGCGACGTCGACGGCATCACAGCGCGGGATTTCACGCAAAGCCTCGGAGACATCATCGCTTATCCCTTTGAGCTCAGGCTCGACGGGCTCGGCAGCTTCGGCGGTCATAAGCCCCGCCAGATCTTCGCCAGCATTGCCCCGTCCGATGCGCTCGAATCGCTGCAGCGCGCTCATGAGCGCGCCGCCCGGTCGGCGGGCCTGCCGCCCGAGCCGCGCAACTACAAACCCCACGTCACCATGGCGAGGCTCAAGGGGGCAAGCTCCGAGGCCGTCGCCACCTATCTGGAACGCCAGGGCGGGTTTTCGAGCGAGTCGTTCGAGGTCAGCCGCTTCGTGGTGTTCTCCTCGCGCGCATCGGTCGGCGGCGGGCCTTACGTGGTCGAGGCCGCCTACCCGCTCGACGACTGAGGCATGATCCCGAAAAGTTGCAGACTTTTCGGACAAGATCGTCGTAAAGGACAACGACGCTAGGCGCCCCGCTTGGCCGGCACGGTCTCTTCGCCGACCAAGGAGGCGAGCAGGCCATTTGCCGCTGCCTCGATCAGGTCGAGCGCGTGGTCAAACCCTTCCGCGCCGCCGAAGAACGGGTCCGGCACGTCCTTCGTCCCGGCGTGCGGGGCGAAATCGAGGAAATGCCGAATCTTGCCTCGCCGGTTCGCAGGCGCCCGGCGTTTGAGCTCCGCGTAGTTCGAGCGATCCATGACCAGCAACAGATCGAACCTCGCGAAATCGTCGAGGGCCACCTGCCTCGCGCATTGACCGGAAATATCGATGCCGCGCGACTTCGCGGCGGCTTGGGCGCGGGCGTCGGGCTCCTGGCCGATATGCCAATCGCCGAGACCCGCCGAATCGATCTCGAAGCGATCGGCAAGGCCCTCCGCTTCGACCACGCGGCGGAACACGCCCTCGGCCATGGGCGAGCGGCAGATATTGCCAAGGCAGATGAAGAGGACGCGGTGGGTGACCATGGGGCCTCATGGCATGCAGCGAGACGCAAGACAAGCCGCGGGCTTGGACATCCTCGCGGGCTCCCTCTCCTAGCGTCTTGTGCGGGCGTCACGCCCATCCTATCTGTTTGCGTAGAATTGGCTTTTGCGGCCTAGCGAGGTACGAGCATGATGACCTGGGATGACGCGAACGAGCTGCGTAATGCGGCCCTCGGCAAGGCGGTTTCCTTGCGCGCGTTTGCCGAGCGCGAGGAGAGGGTGCGCCGGGATTTCTGGGCCAAGCTTAGGCGCGTTGCCGGGCAGGTGCCCTTCGTCGAGGACATCGTCGCGGGCTATTATTGCGCGCTCGACCCGGCCACCCCGATGCGCGTCCGCGGCATGCTGCTCGCGGCCATCGCCTATTTCATCCTGCCGTTCGATCTCATCCCCGACATCATCGCCGGGCTCGGCTTCGCCGACGATGCGGCGCTGATCACGGCCGTGCTCGCGCTCGTCTCCTCCCACATCACGCCCGTCCATCGCGCGGCCGCAGCGCGGGCGCTCGACAAGGAGCTGCCCCGCGCCACTTGACCCGGCACTCAGCTAGAGCTGCGGCTTGACGATCACCTTGCCGGTGACTTTCCGTCCCTCGATTAGGGCAAGCGCCTTGGCGGTCTCCACCAAGGTGAAGCTGCCATGGACATGCGGTGCGATCAGTCCCTGTCGGCACCAGTCAAGCAGCTCTATGGTATTGGCGCGGTGCCGGTCCGGATAGCGCTCGGCGAAGGCGGTCCAGAACACCCCGATGATCGAGCAGCCCTTGAGCATCACGAGATTGAGCGGCAGGCACGGGATCTCGCCCGAGGCGAAGCCGAGCACGAGATAGCGGCCCTCCCAGGCCATGGCGCGCAAGGCTGGCTCGGCGTGGGGCCCGCCGACGCAATCATAAAGAACGTCGACGCCCTTCCGCGCCGTCACCTCTTTCAGCCTGCTCTTCAGATCTTCCTCGGCATAGTTGATGCCGATCTCGGCGCCATGCGCCCGCGCGAGCGCCAGTTTGTCGCCGGACGAGGCCACCGCAATGACGCGCCCGCCCATGAGCTTGGCGACCTCGACGGCGGCAAGTCCGGCCCCGCCGGCGGCGCCGAGCACGGCGACGGTCTCTCCAGGGTTCAGCTTGGCGCGATCTTTGAGTGCGTGCAGCGCCGTGCCATAGGTGATCGGAATGCCGGCGGCCACGTCGTCGCTGACCCCGTCAGGGATAGGAATCGCGTTCCGGGCCTTGGTCGCCACCTTCTCCCGGCAGCCATTGCCGCCGATAAAGGCCAAGACCCGTTGGCCGATCTCCAGGCTCGAAACCCGGGCGCCCACGTTTTCAATCGTCCCGGCGACCTCCGCCCCCGGCGAGAACGGCAGCTTCGGGCTGATCTGATATTTGTTGCGCAGCATCAGAGTATCGAAGAAGTTGAGCCCCACCGAGGAAATGCGGATGACGACGTCGCCCTCCCCGGGAGTGGGATCGGGCACCTCTTCGATGCGCAACTTTTCCGGTCCGCCGAATTCACTGAATTGCGCCACGCGCATGACGATTGAGTCCCTTGTCTACCCCGGCTGTTGTACTGGAAAGCGCTTCGCCTCTAGCGATTCGGCGCCGGCGGCAGCTTCCCGTATGACATAAGGGACCTGTGAAATCCTTGCCAGAGACACCCCGCGGATATTTTGCCATTGGTGTGGAGGGCGTCTCCAAAGCCGTCAATCTCGGCAATCTGCTGCGCTCGGCCCATGCCTTCGGCGCGAGCTTCGTATTCACCATCGGCGCCGACGCGCGCGCCATGGATACCATCGCCGACACGTCGAGGGCCCCCGCCCACCTGCCCCTCTATCATTGGCCAAGCCTCGCCGAGCTCCGTTTGCCGAGAGGGTGCCGGCTGGTCGGGGTCGAGATACTCGAGGAGGCCGTCGACCTGCCCGCTTTCGCCCATCCGTTGCAGGCCGCCTATGTGCTTGGCCGCGAACGGGGGAGCTTGAGCCCGGAGCTGGTCGCCCGCTGCCACCACATTATTCGCATCCCGACCGCCTTTTCGCTGAACCTCGCGACCGCCGGCGCGATTGTCATGTACGACCGCCTGCGCTGCAGCGGCCGCTACGCCGCGCGGCCGGTGGCTGAAGGGGGCATCGGCGACCCGCGCCGTCCGCATGTGCAAGGCGCCCCGCGCAAGCGGCGCCGGTCTTAAGCCACCCGCTCCTGGCCAAAGCATGTTCGACTATGTATGTTTAGAGTTGCTGCTGCTCACGAGTCGGGGACGGGGAGATGCGCCGAGCCGTTCGAGCTGTTTGCCTAGCCACAGCCTTATGCTGCACGCCCGCTTGCGCGGACAATGCGACGCTGCTGCAGAAGTTCAAGGATTGGTCGGCCTTTAGCGCCACCGGCACCCCCAGGGTCTGCTTTGCCGTGGCCCAGCCGAAGAGCATGACGCCTAAGACCGCGAAGCGAGGCCCGGTGTATTTCTACGTTTCGCGATGGCCTGCCGACCAGGTAACGGGCGAAATCAGCGTCAAGATGGGCTATCCGTTCAAGGCCGGCGCCACGGCCAAACTTAGCGTCGGTACCCAGAAATTCGACTTGTTCACCAAGGACGAAGGCGCTTTCGTCGAAAAGCCAGAGTCTGAGAAGAGCCTGGTCGAGGCGCTAAAAAAGGGCGGCACCATGAAGATCGAGGGCACCTCCGCCCGCGGCACCGCCACCAGCGACGTCTATTCGCTCGACGGCCTTGGCGATGCCCTTGCGCGCATTGCCAAGGAATGCGCTGGCTAAGGCGCCGCATTTAGTTAACGCCGCCTGTCATTGATCGCGACAGAGAACTTGGATAGCGTCGCCACATGCGGCGCAGTCGCAATGGGAGGATTCTGATGAAGTTTATTTACGCTGCGGCCGCGGCCGCCATGCTTTTCGCCGCAGGTCCGGCGCAAGCGGAAGTTGTCGACATGTCGACCATCACCTGTGCCGATTTCTCCAAGAAGCCGCCCGAGGCGATGGCCAACATCATGTTTTGGCTCGAAGGCTATTATACCGAGGAAGAAGACCCCACCACGATCGACTTTGACAAGTTCAAGTCCACGCTCGAGCAGCTCCTGATCTATTGCTCGAATAATCCCACGGTTGGGGTGCTCACCGCGGCCGACGAAGTCATGAGCAAGGACGACGACGAAAAATAGTCGTCCCGTTCCCCTTCAAGGTCTGAGCTTCCAAGCCAGGGCCGTCTCCTGCCGGGACGGAGGCCTTGGCATCTCGCCCCGCGCGCATGATATGAGAGGCAGGCCGGCGATGGCGCCGGCCGAGCGCGAGGCCATGTCTGCAATTTCCCTCCCCAGCGACCTCTCACCCTTGCCGGCGGATGATCGCGAACAGCTCATTGGGCTCGACCCCTCCGAGCTCGCCAAGCGGCTAGAGCGGCTCGGCGTGCCCGAGCGCCAGTCCCGCATGCGCGTGCGTCAGCTGTGGAGCTGGCTCTATGTGCAAGGCGCGCGCGATTTTGCGCCGATGACCGACATCGCCAAGGAGCTCCGCGCGGAGCTCGCGCAAAATTTCACGCTCGCCCGTCCGGAGATCGTCACCGAGCAAGTCTCTTCCGACGGCACGCGCAAATGGCTGCTCCGCTTGCGCGACGGCAAGGAGGTGGAGACCGTCTACATTCCGGAGGCCGATCGCGGCACGCTGTGCATTTCTAGCCAGGTCGGCTGCACGCTGACTTGTAGCTTCTGCCATACCGGCACGCAGAAGCTCGTGCGCAACCTCACCCCCGCCGAGATCGTGGGTCAGATACTCATCGCCCGTGACCGCGTCGGCGATTGGCCGGGCGCGAGCGCCGACGACCCGCGCGGACTGCCGGACAGCGAGCGGAAGATCACCAATGTCGTGCTGATGGGCATGGGCGAGCCGCTCTACAATTTCGACAACGTCCGGGACGCCATGGTGATCGCCGCCGACGGCGAAGGGCTCTCGGTGTCCAAGCGTCGTATCACGCTCTCGACCTCAGGCGTCGTGCCGGAGATTCCGCGCTGGGGCGCGGAGGCCGGCACGATGCTGGCGATCTCGCTCCATGCCGTGCGCGATGAGCTGCGCGACCAGCTCGTGCCGATCAACAAGAGATGGCCGATCAAGGAATTGCTCGCCGCCTGCCGTGCCTATCCAGGCCTCTCCAACGCAAAGCGCATCACCTTCGAATATGTGATGCTGAAAGGCGTCAATGACTCGATTGCCGACGCCAAGGAGCTGGTGCGGCTGCTCGCCAAGATCCCGGCCAAGATCAATCTGATCCCGTTTAATCCGTGGCCCGGCGCGCCATTCGAATGCTCCGACTGGGAGCAAATCGAGAAATTCGGCGAGGTGGTGAATCGAGCTGGCTATGCGAGCCCAGTACGCAGCCCTCGCGGCCGCGACATCATGGCGGCCTGCGGGCAATTAAAAAGCGAAAGCGTCAAGCTCCGCGCCAGCGAACGTCTTTCGGCGTCGAGTTAGGCGCAGCCATCCCCATTAACTCGTCATGCCCTGACCTGATCCGGGCATGCATTCCGTTGCAGCTCAACAAATTGATGGGTCAATGGAATGGATTGCCGGGTCAAGCCCGGCAATGACACGCCTTATCTAAGTCTGCTTAACCCAGGCGAGCGCTTGTTCGAGCCTGTCGTTGCCCCGGAACAACTCATCGCCGACGGTGAAGGACGGCGCGCCGAAAAGTCCCCGCGCCGCGGCCTCCTCGGTCTGAGCCTTCAGCGCCTGCTTGTTCTCGGGCGCGTTGGCGGCGGCAAAGGCACGCTCCGCATCGACGCCGAGTCGCTCAAGAATCATGGTGAGAGGGGCGTCGTCGCTGATGTCCTTCTGCTCGGCGTAATTCGCGGCAAACACGGCGCGCGTCAAAGCCGGCGTCCAGCCCTCCGCGTCGCCGACCAGCGCAAGTCGCGCAGCCTTCAATCCGTTTTGCGGAAAGCGCGCAGGCGGCAGCTTGAGCGGCAGGCCGTCGGCAGCACATACCCGCTCCAGATCGCGCCACATATAGCGCCCCTTGGCGGGGTAAATATTGAACGGTGAGTCGTTCCACCCCAGCGCCTGGAAGATCGGGCTGAGCAGGAAGGGGCGCCAATGCAAAGCAATACCGGCATCGGCGGCCATCCGCTCGATGCGCACGGCGGTGGGGTAGGAATAGGTGCTCCCGAATTCGTACCAGAACTCGATGCCAGCCATGGCATGTCCGCATCAACTCTAGCCGCGAGACTTGTCTTATAGTGCGCGCCGTCCCAGCGCGAGAGCCTAAGCCAGCGAGGGAAACGTGATCATTCGCACTGTCTTCCGGGTCCTTTGGGCGGCGATAGCCTTCCTCCTCGCCGTGGCCGTGGCGCTCGCCATGCTGTTTGCGTTGGGGGCGCTCTGGGTGGGCGATGAGCTTCGCGCCGCCGCTCCTTATGATCCGGTGCTTCGGCATGGCGCGGCGCCCGTGTTCGGCATCGTACTGTTCGCGGGTACCGTCGCACCGGCGCTGACCGTCTTCCCCGCGCTCATCACCGCCATTGTCGGCGAGGTGCTGCGCATCCGCTCCTGGATGTATTACGTGCTGGCGGGCGGCGCGGCGCTCGCCGCCATCCCCGTGCTCGCTGGGGCTCCGGCCGAAGCGATGCCTACTTTGCCGGCCGGCCAATACATGACGGTCTTTGCCGCCGCGGGCTTCGCCGGGGGCTTCGTCTATTGGCTGCTCGCCGGCCGCAACGCGTGAGCGTGCTTTAGCGCTTAGGGCGCCACTCGTCGCCTACCTTCTCGTATGTCTGCTTCACCGCCGCCCAAGCGACCTTGTGGGCGACCTCTTCCAGCAATTCGTTGCCGCGGCGCTTGCTCGGATCCTGATATTCCTGCCAGGCGCTGTTGAACGCCTCGCGATAGATGTCCTGCGCGTGGGCGGGCAGATTGTCTTTCACGCTGTCAGGCAACTCGGCATCGGTGCTGTACGGCATGGCATTGCTCCTTAGCGGCCGGTTCGTGGGCCCTTCGGCGAAAAAACGTCATGGGAAGGCCGCGGTTCCAGCCAAGCATAGACCCGTCGTAACAGGCAGGAGCGAGGCTTGCGGAGCGGACGCAGGAGGGGTCCCAGGTGGGGCCGGCCCCCTTTGGGTGGGGCCGGTCCCTTGAGACGCGACACGATACTCGTCCTGGAGAAGCGACCCCTTGGGGCCACGAGAATCACTATCGCTGCTTTGCCTTAACAAGGTGTAAGCGACGTGGTCCGCCCGGCCCCTTTTCGCCAGCGCCTCGTCTGCCTATAGTCCCGCGACACTTTTCCTGGGCTCCTCAATCGGCCCGCCTAACGAGGCTTATTCCATGGCAACCGCCGTCAAGAAGGTGGTGCTCGCTTATTCGGGCGGGCTCGACACCTCGATCATCCTGAAATGGCTACAGGAGACCTACGCTTGCGAGGTCGTCACCTTCACGGCCGATCTCGGCCAGGGCGAGGAGCTGGCGCCCGCGCGCAAGAAGGCCGAGATGCTGGGCATCAGGGAAATCTTCGTCGAGGATCTTCGCGAGGAGTTCGTGCGCGATTTCGTCTTCCCCATGTTCCGGGCGAACGCGCTCTATGAGGGCGTCTATCTGCTCGGCACCTCGATCGCCCGGCCGCTGATCGCCAAGCGCCAGATCGAGATCGCCAAGCTGACCGGTGCCGACGCCGTATGTCACGGCGCCACCGGCAAGGGCAACGACCAGGTGCGCTTCGAGCTGACTTATTATGCGCTCAACCCCGACATCAAGGTAATCGCCCCCTGGCGTGAATGGGCGTTCAAGTCGCGGAGCGATTTGATCGAGTTCGCCGAAAAGCACCAGATCCCGGTCGCCAAGGACAAGCGCGGCGAGGCGCCGTTCTCGGTCGACGCCAACCTGCTGCATTCCTCCTCGGAAGGAAAAGTGCTGGAGGACCCGACGCAAGAGCCGCCGCCTTACGTCTATCAGCGCACCATCGCGCCGGAGGACGCGCCGGACAAAGCGACCATCGTCACTATCGGCTTCGCCAAGGGCGACGCGGTGTCTATCGACGGCAAAATGTTGTCGCCCGCAGCGCTGCTGACGCGGCTGAATGAGCTCGGCCGCGACAATGGTATCGGCCGCGTCGATCTCGTCGAGAACCGCTATGTCGGCATGAAGTCGCGCGGCGTGTATGAGACGCCCGGCGGCACCATCCTTTACGCCGCGCACCGCGCCATCGAATCGCTCACGCTCGACCGCGAAGCGATGCATCTGAAAGATTCGCTGATGCCGCGCTATGCCGAGCTGATCTACTACGGCTTCTGGTACTCGCCGGAGCGGGAGATGCTGCAGGCCCTGATCGACAAGAGCCAGGAGCATGTCGAAGGCCAGGTCAGGCTCAAGCTCTATAAGGGCAATGTCATCGTGATCGGCCGCTCGAGCGAAAAATCGCTCTACTCCGACAAGATCGTCACCTTCGAGGACGACGCCGGTGCCTACGACCAGAAGGACGCCGAGGGCTTCATCAAGCTCAACGCGCTCCGGCTCCGCCTGCTCGGCAAGCGCAACAAATAGGTCAGAGAGAGCCGATGATGTGGCCTGACCGGCGATTGCTCGATCTCTTCGGCATAGAGCTGCCGATCGTGCAGGCGCCGATGGCAAATGCTAGTGCTGTCGACATGGCGGTCGCGGTTGCTGACGCTGGAGGCCTAGGTTCATTTCCTTGCGCAGCCCTCACCGACGAGAAGATCGCTGCCCGGGTCGCCGAGATCAAGTCTCGCACGAGCAAGCCGATCAATCTCAATTTCTTTTGCCACAAGCCCGCACCGCCAGATGAAGCCCGCGACGCTGCCTGGCTCAAGCGCCTCGCGCCTCACTACGCAGAGCTCGGCGCCGAGATGCCCAAGCTGCCGCTCAGGGCTGCGATCGTGCCGTTCACCGCATCGACCTGCGCCGTGGTTGAAGACTTGAAGCCCAAAGTGGTGAGCTTCCATTTCGGCCTGCCGGACGAAGGCTTGGTCAATCGCCTCAAGGCTGCCGGCTGCAAAATCATCAGCTCGGCCACGTCGCGTCGCGAAGCGCTGTGGCTCGCCCAGAAGGGCGTCGACGCCGTCATCGCGCAAGGCGCCGAGGCCGGCGGCCATCGCGGCATGTTCCTGGAGACCGATGTCGCCACGCAGATCGGCACGCTCGCACTGGCGCATGAGATCGTCGGCGCGGTGGACGTGCCGGTGATCGCGGCCGGCGGCATCGTCGATGGTCGGGGCATCGCCGCAGCCTTCGCGCTCGGCGCCACAGGCGTGCAACTCGGCACGGCCTATCTCAACTGCCCCGAGGCGACCATCTCGCCCCTGCACCGCGCGGCCCTCGCGGAGCCTGACCGGCAAACCGTCATCACCAATGTGCTGAGCGGCCGCCCAGCGCGTTCCATTCTGACGCGCTTCGTGCGCGAGCAAGGACCGCTCAATGTGGCCATCCCCAATTATCCGCGGGCCACGCCGGCGCTGACCCCGCTTCGCGCCAAAGCCGAGGCGAAGGGATCGGGTGATTTCTCGCTGTTGTGGTCTGGCCAGTCCCGCGCGCCCAATCGCGGTCTCGGTGCTGGTGAGCTGACGCGAGCACTCGCCGAGGAAGGTCTAGCCGAGTTGCAGAGATTGGTCTCGAGCTGAACCGCTGTCAGGCCACGGCGAGCCTGGCAGACGCTGGAGGCTGCGAGCTGGAAGCGTGCGTCGCGGTCGGCAGGGCGCACAACCCGCCGCCAAGATAGAGATGATGCCAGAGCTGCGTTGCGACCACGCCACCGAGCCCCAGGCTCACGAAATTCCCAAGTTTGTCGCCCTCACCCTTCGCCAGCGTCTCGCAATCGCGCCGCACCGAGGCGACATCGAAATAGCCAGTGCGCGCCAGGGCCTCGGGGCTCACCAGATCGCGCACGAAGTCCGGCGGGTTGGCGAGGAAGCTCTCGGCGAGCGGCGAGCGGAACATGCCCTTCGGCCGCCACGCGACCTCTGCCGGCAGAATGCGCTCCGCCGCGCGGCGCAGAAGATATTTGTCCTGGCGCAGCCCGTGCAGTTTCCAGCGCGGATGGATGCGCGCGGCGAAGGCGATAACATCCTCGTCGAGAAACGGGTAGCGCGCCTCGACGCTGTTGGCCATGGCGACGCGGTCGCCCTTCTGGCTCAACAGCAGTCCGGGCAGCAGGATCTTGTAGCCGAGATAGAGCGAGCGATTGAGCGGATGCCAGCGCTGGAGGCGCTCGAGGTCTAGCGCCAAATCCTCGTAGGCGACGAACCCGCCGAGTCGCGCCTTCAAGTCGGCGCTGTAATAGCGCGTCCGCGACGTCGCCACGAGATTATAGAGGATGGTCTGCGCATGCGGACCGGCGATCATGCGGTCGATCCGCGCGAACTCGCCGAAGCTGATCTCCGGCGCCGCCCATTTGCGCGCCAGCCTGCTGATGCCGGTGCTGGTGCGCAACCGGTCACCGAGATCAAGGTTGCGCGCCGCCTCCCTGATCTTGAACCACACATAGCCGGCGAACGCCTCGTCTGAACCCTCGCCGGTAAGCACCGCTTTGTAGCCTTGCGCATGGACCTCGCGTGACAGCGCGAAGAGCGCCGCGCAGGACGTGTCGAGCACCGGTCCCTCGGCGGCCTTGATCAGGCCCGCATAATTCTCGGCGATCAGATCGGCGCCGGCTTCAACCAAGGTCGCGGCGCCACCAACCGCGCCGGCCGTGACCGCGGCATTCGCCTCCTCGTCAAGCTCACCATGCGGCACCTTGATGGTGAAGCTCGGGATCGGCGTGCCGCGCACCCTTGCAGCGGTCGCGAGCACATAGGCCGAATCGACGCCGCCTGACAGATAGCCGACCACGGGGACATCGGCGCGAAGCCGAAGCTCTACGGAGCGATGGAATTTTGCTTCAAACTCATCGATCAGACGAGTGGGGTCCGACGGATCGTCCTCATCACCCCAGTCTGGAAAGTCGAGGTCCCAATATTTGCGCTCGACTGGGTCGGCCGCGCGGCCGTCAGTGTTGAAAGCGATTCTGAGGTAGTGCCCCGGCAGAATCGACTGCACGCCTTCGAACAGCGTGCGCCTCGTGCCGAGGGCGAAAAAGGTGAAGAGGTGGTCGAGACCGCGAATGTCGGCTGCAGCCGGCACGGCGCCCGAGGCGAGGATCGCCTTGATCTCCGAGCCGAAATAAAGCTCGTCGCCCTGCCGCGACCAGAACAGCGGACAGATACCGACCCGATCGCGGGCCATGAGCACGACGCGCCGCGCGACGTCCACGAGCACGAAGGCGAACTGGCCCTTCAGATGTGGGAACAGATCCTCGCGGTGCTCCTCGTAGAGATGCACGATCAGCTCACAGTCGCTCCCGGTGCGGAACACATGCCCGCGCGCCTCGAGCTCTGCCTTGCGTTCCGGATAGTCAAACAGCTCGCCGTTGCAGATGACAACGACGCTGCGGTCCTCGTTGAAGATCGGCTGCTGACCGTTCGAGACCCCGACAATGCTGAGACGCCGATAGGCGAGGCCGATGCCTGGCGCGATCAGGGCGCCGGCATCGTCGGGACCGCGATGGATGAGCGCGGCACCCATGCGCTCGACTTGCGCCCGGTCAGGCTCTCGCCGGCCGCGGAGGTCGATCACGCCTGCCAAACCGCACATACTGCCTCGCTAGAGATTTTGACCCGAACGAACAAGCGCCCGTCGCGGGTTGGCGTTCTTTTCGACGGCACGCCGGAACTTGGTCCGCCGCATCGAAAACCCGCGCCAGAGTTTGATGGAATTGCTTGGGCTTTTCTATGACTGCTGGGGCCTTGCGACTCAAGGTATATTCGAGGAAGCCACTGGGGAATTTGGGCAAAATCGGCGCTTACGCCAAGTGACCCGTGACCTTATGCCCCTCGCCGCGTCCAGCTCTTTACGAGAAGCGCGGCGCGCCGTCGCCACTACGAACGCACCGTCGGATTGCCTCCCCTCCATTGCATGGACGTCATACGAACGTTATATGCAAAGCAATAGAACCGCGGGCCCTCAGGCCCGCGTTCGACATTTGGGACCCCCCATGCAACTTCGCAACATTGCCATCATCGCCCACGTCGACCATGGGAAGACCACCCTCGTCGACCGCCTGCTCCAGCAATCCGGCTCCTTCCGCCAAAACCAGCGGGTGGCGGAGCGCGCCATGGATTCCAACGATCTCGAGCGGGAGCGCGGGATCACCATCCTCGCCAAGGTGACCTCGATCGTCTGGCAGGGGACGCGTATCAACATCGTCGACACCCCGGGCCACGCCGATTTCGGCGGCGAGGTGGAGCGTATCCTCAATATGGTGGACGGCGCGCTGGTGCTGGTCGACGCCGCCGAGGGTCCGCTGCCGCAGACCAAATTCGTGGTCTCGAAGGCGCTGCGCATGGGTCTCAAGCCCATCGTCCTCATCAACAAGGTGGATCGCCCGGATGCGCGGCCGGCCGAGGTCGTGAACGAGGTGTTCGACCTGTTTGCCGCGCTCGACGCGAGCGACGAGCAGCTCGACTTCCCGATCCTGTACGGCTCGGCGAAAGAAGGCTGGATGGCGGCCACGGCCGAGGGGCCCAAGGACCAGGGCATGCAGCCCCTATTCGATCTGGTGCTCAGCCACGTCGCCCCGCCCCATGTCGAGCCGGGCCCATTCCGCCTGCTCGGCACCATCCTCGAAGCCAATCCTTATCTCGGCCGCGTTGTCACCGGCCGCATCACCTCCGGCACGATCGCACCGAATCAGATGGTCAAGGTGCTGGACCATGACGGCCAGCTCGTCGAGCAGGGGCGCGTCTCCAAGGTGCTGTCCTTCCGCGGCCTCGAGCGCGTCGGATTGGACGAGGCTACTGCTGGCGACATCGTCTCCCTCGCCGGCCTCCCCAACGCCACGGTGGCGCACACCATTTGTGCCCCAGAGGTCATGGCGCCGCTGCCGGCCCAGCCGATCGATCCCCCAACCTTGTCGATGACCTTCCGCGTCAACGATTCGCCGCTCGCCGGCACCGAGGGCGACAAGGTGACGAGCCGCATGATCCGCGACCGGCTGCTCCGCGAGGGCGAAGGCAATGTGGCGCTCCGGGTCACCGAATCCGGGGAGCGGGATTCCATGGAGGTTGCCGGCCGCGGCGAATTGCAGCTCGGCATCCTGATCGAGACCATGCGGCGCGAGGGCTTCGAGCTCAGCGTGTCGCGGCCGAAGGTGCTGACGCGCCGCGATGAGAGCGGCGCGCTGACCGAGCCAATCGAAGAGGTCGTCATCGATGTCGACGAAGAGCATTCCGGCATCGTCGTGCAGAAGCTGTCCGAGCGGAAGGCCGAGCTTGTGGAGATGCGCCCTTCCGGCGGCGGGCGCCACCGGCTCGTGTTCTACGCGCCGACGCGTGGCCTCATCGGCTATCAGGGCGAGCTGCTCACCGACACCCGTGGCACCGGCATCATGAACCGCCTGTTCCACGCTTATGCGCCCTACAAGGGCCCGATCCAGGGCCGGCGGAACGGCGTCCTGATCTCCACCGAGGCAGGCGAGGCGGTGGCTTATGCGCTGTGGAACCTCGAGGACCGCGGGCCGATGATGATCGAGCCAGGCTGGAAGGTCTATCGCGGCATGATCGTGGGCGAGCACACCCGCGACAACGACCTCGAGGTCAATGTGCTGAAGGGCAAGAAGCTCACCAACATCCGCACCACCTCGAAGGACGAGGCGGTGCGACTCACTCCGCCGCTGCGCATGACGCTGGAACGCGCCCTCGCCTACATCCAGGACGATGAGCTGGTCGAGGTGACGCCGAAGTCGATCCGCTTACGCAAGCGCCACCTCGATGCCAATGATCGCAAAAAGGCCGAGCGCCAGAAGGAAGCAATGGTAATTGCTTAGTGGTTCCGTTTATATTGCCAAACATTCTTGTTACTTGCGACTTATTTCCAGACGACGAAATAGTATTTATCCTATCCAAATATTTGGAGCTATCCGCCGGTGGTCTGTTGATGCAGACAAATCCCAAAACCGGAGGAATTTTCCATGATCAAAACCTTTGCAATAGCGCTCGTCCTAGCTCTTTGGCAGCAGCGTCGCCTTCGCTGCCGACGATGACGACAAAGTGCCTGCCGCAGATTTGGTCAAGTTCCGCGGCCGCTCTGGCCGAACTCGGCTGCAAGGACCCGGAGGGCGTCAAGAACGAGCAGGAGGGCATCTACGAGATCGACGATGCCAAGTGCAGGATGGGTACGATGGACATCAAGCTGGACAAAGACTTCTCGGTGATTTTGATCTCGCGCTACTAGACGAAGCGCCTCGCGCTCAGCCGCCCGCTTCGGCGGCTGAGCCTCCCTCGATCCCCGTCGCACGATTTCTCCACAAGCCTGGTGACGAGCAGCGCGTTCCCCCTGCACAGCGGGCGCCGTCTGCGCTAGGCTTACCGTCATGGAGACCGATCTCGTGCAGATCAGGCCGGCAAGGCTCAAGGATGCAACCGCCTTGGCGGAGGTTTATTCCGAGGCGTGGCGGGGCGCCTATCGCGGGGTCATTCCGCATCTTTCGCTCGAACGCATGATCGCTCGGCGCGGCCTCAGTTGGTGGCAGGGCGCGCTCGCTGAGCGCCGCCCGCTGCTCGTGCTCGATTTCGACGGCGCGGCGTCCGGCTATGCCACCTATGGCCGCTGCCGGTCGGGACGCACGGCCTTCCAGGGCGAGATCTTCGAACTCTATCTTCATCCCGTCTACCAGGGTCTCGGCTTCGGCGAGAGATTGTTCGAGCGCGCGCGGAAGAGGCTCGCCGGTCTCCGTCTCAAGGGCCTGATGGTTTGGGCATTGTCCGACAATGACGGCGCCTGTGCCTTCTATCTCAGCCTCGGCGGCAAGCCGGTGGCCGAAGGCGCCGAGCGGTTCGGCGAGGTCTCCTTGCGTAAGGTAGCCTTCGCCTGGACTTAGAGCCTGACCCCGAAAAGTTACAGACTTGAGCTATCTCACCCTCTTTCCCGTCCGCAAGATCAAGATCGACCGCTCCTTCATCGACACTCTGGGCGTGAGCCCGCAGACGAGCGCCATCGTGTCGAGCATCGTCGGCCTAGGCCAGTCGCTGCACGTGACCATCACCGCCGAGGGGGTCGAGACCGAGGACCAAGCCGCGATACTGAAGCAATGGGGCTGCGATCAGGTACAAGGCTTCTTTTGCGGGGCGGAAACAAACGGGGCGAAAGCGGATCGATCCTCCCTCGACCATCCGCTCGTCGCCTGAAATCGCCGGAAAGGAGTCCCCTTGCCGCCTCGCTTCACTTGCCCCTAGAGATGGGACTTCGCGCCGGAGTTTTTTGCGGAAGCCCCATGCAACTCTACGATTTCATCGGTGCCCCGCAGATTGCGGCGATCTTGGTGATGGCCCAGCGCGGGCTGGAGGAGCTCCACTCGGCACGCAATACGAAAGGCCTGCTCGCCGCCGGTGGGCGTGAGGAGGCCAGTGCCTATTACCCGGTGGTCGCCGCGACCCACCTTGCCTGGATCGCGTCCATCTTCTTCCTGATCCCGCCAGACGCAATCGTCGTGTTGCCGTTGATCGCCTATTATCTGGTGCTGCAGATCGTGCGCTATTGGGTGATCGGAAGTCTCGGCCGTTATTGGACGCACCGCATCATCACGCTACCTGACGCGCCGATCGTGACCAGCGGGCTCTACCGCTATCTCAGTCACCCGAACTACGCCGTGACCATCGTCGAGACCTTCGTGCTGCCGTCGGCGTTCGGCGCGCTCGCGCTCGGTGCGATCATGACGGCGCTGTGGTGGACGGTGTTGAGCACTAAGATTAGGCTCGAAGACGAAGCGCTCCAGTCGCGCCGCGGTTCTCAAAGCTCCACGGCAAGAAAATAGGCTGAGAACCCGGGACCGAAGGCGGCAAGGAGATGCGGGCCGCTCGCGCCGGCCTTGATGGCCTGGTCGATCGTAAACAGCGCCGTCGGCGAGGACATGTTGCCGAAATCGCGCAACACCTGCCACGATTAGCCAAGCTCGTCGGGCCGCAGCCGCAGCACCTTCTGCACCGTCTCCAGCACCTTGGCGCCGCCCGGATGGAACAGGAAGCCATTGAACTCGCCGAGGCTCATGCCGTTGGCATCGAGGAAGCCCTGCAAGGCGGGTTTGAGCTCGCTGCGGAGCAGCTTCGGCAGCTCCGGGCTCAGCACCACGCCAAAGCCGTCATGCCTGATGTCCCAGCCCATGATGTGCTCGGTGTTCCGCCAGAAATGATCGCCCATGGCAAGGATCCGCCTTCCAGCGCTCGCGCCGTGTTTGGCGCCCTTCACGTTGCGCAGGACGACGCCGGCCGCGCCGTCGCCGAACAGCGCCGCGGACACGAACATCGCCATGCTCGGATCGTTGACGCGAAGGCAGAGGCTGCACAGATCGACGGTGAGAAACAGCACATGGGCTCCGGCATCGCCTGCGCGTAGCGAGCGGCCCTGGCGAGCCCCGCGACGCCGCCGCCGCAGCCGAGCCCGAAGATCGGCAGGCGCTCGACCGATGGGTGGAGCGCCAGCCGGTTCATCAGCTTTGCATCGAGGCTCGGGATGGCGAGACCGAAGGTGTTGACGACGATGGCGCGGATGTCCTGAAGCTCGATGCTGGCGGCATCACAAGCGCGCTCCGCCACCTCCTCGAGCAGGGTCAGTGCATGGCACAGGAACACGTCCGTCCGCGCCTCCCAGCCATGCCCCCGGTCGTACCACTCGGGCGGCTCGCAGGTGTAGCGCGTCTCGATCCCAGTGTTGCTGAAGAGACGCTGATGCGCCGCGAGGTGCGGGAAAATCCTCTCGGCACGGCGCGCCGCGTCCGCCTGCTTCAGCCGGTGCGGAGGCACGGCGGTGGCCACGCCCGCGATCTCAACGTCGAAGCTCGCCGCCAAACGATGGGACGCGCGGGCCTTTGGGACAGTCTTGAGCATGATCGGCTCCGGCAAGAACAGCACAGCGCTTGGCGCGGCAAATTTGGGGTTTGGGGCCGCCCCCAGCCAGGGGTTGCAACGCCGCACGGGCTCAATTCTTCGTGTCCCGGCGCCGGCCAATAGCGCCACAAGAGATGCTCACGGCGGCAAAGGGTTAGCCGCTGCCGCCGATGCGGGCTTGTGAGCGAGCTAGTCACGGCCTAGAAGATCGGCACGTTCACCAAGGCGTTACCACCCCTCTCATCGCTCCAAATGGTCGCAATGCCATGTCCGACATGAAGATCGCCGTGCTCGGGGCCGCAGGCCGCATGGGTCAAGCGCTGGCCCGCACCGTGGCGGCCACCGAAGGCTGCGTCCTAGCCGGCGGCGTCGAGGCCAAGGGCTCGGCCGCGATCGGCCGCGACCTTGGCGAGGTGGCTGGCCTCCCGGCGCTGGGCATTGCCATCACCGACGACCCGCTGCCGGTGTTTGCCAGCGTTGACGGCGTGCTCGATTTCACCAGCCCGAAGGCGACCGTGGGCTTCGCCACGCTCTCCGCCCAGGCCCGGATCGTCCACGTCATCGGCACGACCGGGCTTAGCGCCGACGACCAGGCGAAGATCGAGGCCGCCGCGCGCCATACCGCCATCGTCAAGGCCGGCAATATGAGCCTTGGCGTCAATCTGCTTGTGGCGCTGACCAACAAGGTGGCGCGGACGCTTGGGCCTGACTTCGACATCGAGATCATGGAGCTGCACCACCGCCACAAACGCGACGCGCCCTCCGGCACAGCCCTGATGCTGGGCGAAGCCGCCGCCTCCGGCCGCGGCATTTCGCTGCAAGACCATAGCGTGCGCAGCCGTGATGGGGACGTGGGGCCCCGCCGCGAAGGCGATATCGGCTTCGCTACCTTACGCGGCGGCAACGTCGTGGGTGAGCATCGGGTGATCTTCGCAGGCGACGTTGAGCGGATCGAGCTGGTCCATATCGCCAACGACCGGGGGATCTTTGCCAAGGGGGCGATCCGCGCGGCGCTGTGGGCGCGGGGACAAGGCCCGGGGCTCTACTCCATGGCCGACGTACTTGGCCTCTGATTTCGCGTGACGGAAACCCAATTCTTATACATCTGTTGGCAAAAAGCCGGTGGTACGCCTAAATTCGCGCCTCTTGCGCCGAAATTAGGCCGAAAAGGGAGTCCAGCAGTGAGCTCTTTCCCAGTTTTGCGGCGCGAAACACGCAGACAAAGGGCACGAGCCGATTAGGCGGCCTCGACAACAGCATCCCGCGATGTCGCGCCGCCCAAGCGAAGAGCCATCTACCATGCCGAATGCGCTGGTTCTGGTGCGTCATGGCGAAAGCCAGTGGAACCGCCTCAACATGTTTACCGGCTGGCAGGATGTCGATCTGACGGAAGAAGGCGTCGCCGAAGCGCACCGCGCCGGCGCCATGCTCAAGGATGAGGGACGGCGCCTCGACCTCGCCTTCACCAGCACCCTGAAACGGGCCCAGAACACGCTGAAATTCATCCTGAGCGAGCTCGATCAGGAAAACCTACCGGTCGTCCAGGATGCCGCGCTGAACGAGCGCGACTACGGCGATCTCATGGGCCTCAACAAGGACGAGGCCCGCAAGCGCTGGGGCGACGAGCAAGTGCATCTCTGGCAACGCTCCTACGACGTCGCCCCTCCCGGCGGCGAAAGCCTCAAGGACACCGCGGCGCGGGTGCTGCCTTTCTATGAGAAGCGCATCGTGCCGGAGCTCCAGACCGGCAAGAATGTGCTCGTCGTCGCCCACGGCAATTCCTTGCGCGCCCTCGTCATGCAGCTCGACCGGCTGAGCCCCGACCAGGTGATGGAGCTCAACATCGGCACCGGCATACCGCTGGTGTATAGGTTTCACGCGGACGGCTCGGTGGCCGAGAAGCGCGATCTGGCGGCCTGATCTCCGGCGTCAAGCTCTGGGCGAAGCTAGATCGGGTTTGGGGTCTTGGCCGTGTAGAGCGCCGTCGAGAGGGCATGCGCAAAATCCTCGCGCTCCGAATCGGTGAGGAAGGTCGCGAAGACGAGGCGGTTGCCGTGGGAGGCAATCGACAATTCGGTCGAGCGGCCGACGCGCTCTTCCAGCTTCAGGCGCACCCAATAGGGGTTGAAGTTCCAGACTTGCGCCTTGCCCGAAGGCTGCACCCGGGTGACGGTCAGCGCGGCCCGAGTGAGATCGACCGTCTCATAGAGGCGCGCGGCGCGGTAGTTGAGCTTGAACGCAACGTAGATCAGCAACACGTCGAGACCCATGAAACCGACCACGGGCCAGGCGCCGATCAAATAGAACAGGAGGCCGGTGCCGAAGCTCACCAGGCAGACCGCGCTCATCAGCACCATGAAGCCCTTCGGCCCCAAGGACCGGTGGGGCGTCAGCATGGCGGAGAAACGCGCTTCCTCTTGTGGGGCCGCCAAGGGTTCTGTCATAGCTCGCTCGTCGCCGTTTTCGAGAAATATTGGTAACCAAGCAAAAATGGGGGTTCAACCGAAAAGCTCCGAGCGTCCCCGCGCGGCCAAGTCTCGCGGGCGGCGCAAGGCTGGCATGGCGTCGGGCTCGCGGCTCACGCGAGACCAAATCGATGAGATCTTCCGGCGGTTCGACGCCGCAGACCCAAACCCCAAGACCGAGCTCCATTATGCCGATCCCTTCACCCTGCTCGTCGCCGTGGTGCTGTCGGCGCAAGCGACCGACGCTTCCGTCAACAAGGCGACGCCAGAGCTCTTCAAACTCGCCGATACCCCGGAGAAGCTCATAAAGCTCGGCGAGGCGAGGCTCATCGACAAGATCAAGACCATCGGGCTTTACCGCGGTAAGGCAAAAAGCCTCATCGCGCTTTCCCGCAAGCTGGTCGCGGAGCACGGCGGAAAGGTGCCGGACAGTCGCGATGCGCTGGTGGCACTGCCCGGCGTCGGCCGCAAGACCGCCAATGTCGTGCTCAACGTCGCTTTCGGCCAGCCGACAATCGCCGTCGACACACATATTTTCCGTGTCGCGAACCGCACCGGCCTCGCGCCCGGCAAGGATCCGCTCGCGGTCGAGCTCGCGCTCGAGCGCGTCGTCCCTGAGCGCTACCGGCACAATTGCCACCATTGGCTGATCCTGCTCGGGCGCTATGTCTGCAAGGCCCGCAAGCCAGAATGCTGGCGTTGCCTGATCGCCGACATCTGCCTCTACCAGCCGAAGACGCCTGCGCCAGGCGGGTGACTTACGCTGGGCGGGTCGCCTGGCGGACGCCGTGCCCGGCACGGCGGGCTAGAATTTTGTAGACGTGCACCATGAAGGCGGTGGCGAACACCGGCGTCAGCAGGTTCACGATCGGCACCGAGGCGAGCCCGGCGATGATCAGCCCACAGAGCGAGACATAGACCATGTTCGCCTTGCGAAGCTGCCTCGCCTCCTCGGCGGGCAGATGCCGCGTCGCCACCATCTCAAAATATTCGCGGCCGAGGAGATAGCCGTTGCCGGCATAGAAGGCGATGAGGTTGATCCCGGGGACGAGCAAGAGGAACAAGGCGAACAGGTTCACGATCAGCACCACCAGAAAGAAGTTCACGCCGACACCGATGGCGGCCAGCGTCGGCAGCTCATGCCCGGGCGGATCTGACGGGTAGTAGACGCGCTCCACCTCGCTCGCGATATCGTCGAGATAGAGGCCGGCCATCAGCGAGGTGACCGGCGGAATGAGGAAGATGGATCCGGCGACCAGCACCAGGCCGCCGAGCCACTCGGTCGCGGTCTCGATCCAATGGGGCCACGCGACGAAATGGCCGAACACCGACTCGACGATGACGATCAGGACGGCGAGGAGCGCGATGGTGAGGCCGACGCATTTCAGGAGCACGGCGCGGAAGGGCGGCGTGAATAGCTGCTGAAAGGCTTGAATAGCGGCGGCGAGCATGACCTGTTCCAACTCCGGCGGCGGCGAATATAGTGGGCCCGAATTCGAATACCAGACCGGGCATCGAACGGGGGCGATAATCGATATGACGGAACGCAATTACGATGTGGTGGGCATCGGCAACGCCATTGTCGACATCATCGCCCGCTGCAGTGACGCCTTCCTCTCCAAGCACGATCTCGCCAAGGGCTTCATGCGTCTCATCCCCGCTGGCGAAGCGGGCCGGCTCTATGAGGCGATGGGACCCGCCGTCGAGCGCTCCGGCGGATCGGCGGCCAACACCATCGCTGGCCTTGCCTCGCTCGGCGCGACCTGCGGTTTCATCGGCAAGGTGGCGGCGGACCAGTTCGGCGGCATCTTCCGTCACGACATCCGCTCGCTCGGGGTGACTTACGATACCCCGCCGGCCCGGAATGGCGCGCCCACGGCGCGCTGCCTGATCTTCGTGACACCCGACGGTGAGCGCACCATGAATACCTTTCTCGGCGCGAGCGTCGAGTTCGCAGTGCCCGACATCGACCAACAGCTCATCGCTTCCACTAAGATCGTGTATCTGGAGGGTTATCTGTTCGACCGCGAGGAGGCCAAGGCCGCGTTCAAGGAAGCGGCAGGGCTCGCCCGCCGCTCCGGCGCCAAGGTCGCGCTCACCCTGTCCGACGCCTTCTGCGTCGACCGCCACCGCGCCGATTTCCGGGTGCTCATCCGCGAAGGCGCCGACATCGTCTTTGCCAATGAGCGGGAGATCACCGCTCTATATGAGGTGAACAGCTTCGCCGAGGCCGCCGACGCGGCCTTGCAGGATTGCGAGCTGGCCGTGCTGACCCGCTCGGCGGACGGCTCGGTGATCGTGGCCAAAGGCGAGACCATCCTCGTCGAGCCCGAGCCGGTCCGCGAGGTGGTCGACGTGACCGGCGCCGGCGATCTCTATGCCGCAGGCTTCCTCTGCGGCCTCACCCGGGGGGCGCCGCTCGCCACCTGCGGCCGTCTCGGCAGCCTCGCGGCCGCCGAGGTGATCAGCCATATCGGCGCCAGACCGGAGGTTTCGCTGCGCAAACTCGCCCAAGATCGAGGCTTGCTCCACGATTAGGCCAGAGCGCCCGATCTGTGGCTTTTGCGCCACGCGAACGGCCAAATTCGCGTTGGTTAAGAAGGGATTAACCCTTAACGGCCCAGCGGCTGCTATGGTCTTTGCAACACGAGTCGGACTAAGGCGTGATTTCGCTGGGCATGTGCCACGCCAAATAGGGAGGGTCGGATGACCTACATCTTAGCCATCTTACTCGTCGGCCCATTGGCTGCCACGGGAATTTACAATCCGCAGGTAATGAATCATGGCCGCTGTATTGCCAAGCCAGGGAGTTTTGACGCGCTTTACTGTCCGGCACCCGCGGCACCTCCTCATCATCCCGCGCGGTAAGACAGCTAGGGCGTGGCCATCGAGGCGACCACGCCGAATCCGCACCCGGCGATTCTGCCCGGCCTGTTCAGGAGCACCCATTGGGGCGCGGCCTTCGACGGTCGCGGCCTAGACCAGGATCTCCGGATCAATGGCCAGACCGGCGGCGTCAGCAATCTGTTCAACTACTGTGAGACCCTCGATACCACCTATTACGGCGGATACCTCACCTTCGGCGGCGAGTACAATCTCTTTCCATCGCTCTATTCGGGCTGGGGATTGCGGTCCTTCATCGACTTCCATGCCGGCATCTATGACGCCAATGTCGACTACAACGGCCACTTTGTCGGCAAGGGGATCGGCGGCACCAGGCTTGGCCTGTCCGACGACCAGGCCGCGTTCATCGGCGGGGTGAAATTCGAGACGCCCAAGCAGTTCAGCCCGCGCACCAGCCTGTCCCTGCTCAGCGAGTACGGTTGGTACTCCTTCGTGCCATCGATGCGCTACGGCGACGGCAAGGTCAACGGCATCGTCAACCAGACCGAGATCACCGACGGCGATGGCGCCTTCGTGCAGCGCACGAGCCTGCGGTTCAATATCGGCCTTGGGCCTTCGCAGCTCTACGCGCCGCCGCCCGCCGAGCCGCTGAAATAGCTTCTATCGCCGTCACAGCTTCCTGAGCGCCACCGTCTCAACGGCGTGATCCTGGGCTTTCCGGAGGATCAGGTCGGCGCGCTGCCGCGTCGGCAGGATGTTTTCCCGGAGATTGACGAGATTGATCGAGCGCCACAGCGACAGCCCGATCTTGCGCGCCTCCTCCTCCGACAGCGTCGCGTAGCGGTGAAAATAGGACGCAGGGTCCCGAAAGGCCGTTTGCCGGAGGCGCAAGAAGCGCTCGACATACCAGTTCTCGATTAGCTCGTCGGCGGCATCGATATAGATCGAGAAATCGAAGAAGTCGGAGACGAAGGGGATGGCCTGGCCGTCCTTCGGCAGCTTGGCCGGCTGCAGCACGTTCAAGCCTTCGACGATGACGATGTCCGGCCGTTCGATCAGGATCTCCTGGTCCGGCAACACGTCATAGACGAGATGCGAATAGACCGGCGCCCTGGTGCGCTCGCGGCCCGACTTCACGTCAGCCAGGAAGTTGAGCAACGCAGTCAGGTCGTAGCTTTCGGGAAAGCCCTTGCGGCCCATCAGCCCGCGCTCCTCGAGCACGGCGTTGGCGAACAGGAATCCATCCGTCGGCACGAGCTCGACGCTTGGGTGGCTCGGCCAGCGGGCAAGCAGGGCCTGGAGCACGCGGCCCGTGGTGCTCTTGCCCACGGCCACGCTGCCGGCCAGGCCGATGATGAAGGGCATCTTATTGTCGCCCTTGCGCAAGAACCCGGTCGTGGCGCCATGCAGCTTCTGCAACGCCTCGACATAGAAATTGAGCAACCGGCTGAGCGGCAGATAGATCTCGACCACCTCGTGGGTCGACACGCGCTCGGTGAGGCCGCTTAAATTCTCGAGCTCGGCCTCGCTGAGCGGATTGGGCGTGTCGGCCCGCAGCGCCGCCCATTCGTCGCGGCTATAGATCGTGTAGGGAGAAAACGCGACGGCGGGACGCGGATTCATGGGAACGAGGCCGCCGGTTAGACCGACGCCGCTTTCCGCCTCTTTTGCGCAAGATCGGTGGCGCCCATGCGCCGCTCAAGCTCGCCCAACACGAGGTCAAGAGCGACGTGGCGGGATTCGAGGACAACGAGCAGATGATAGAGCAAGTCGGCGGACTCGGCGATCAGCGCCGCATCGTCCTGGGCCAAGGCGGCGATAGCGGTCTCGACCGCCTCCTCGCCAAGCTTCTTGGCGGGCTTGACCGGCGCCCCGTCGAGCAGACGCCGCGTATGGGAGTCCTCTGGTCTCGCATTGCGCCGCGCCTTGATGTTGGCGGCGAGGCGGCTCAGCACATCGTTGTTGCTCATGACTTGGCTCATACACT
Organism: uncultured Alphaproteobacteria bacterium; assembly: GCA_963839245.1. Classification (GTDB taxonomy): domain Bacteria; phylum Pseudomonadota; class Alphaproteobacteria; order Rhizobiales; family Methyloligellaceae; genus Methyloceanibacter. The sequence continues at coordinate 52,535 of CAWIUJ010000007.1, forward strand.
GCCGCGAGGCTGAGTGGAATAGTCGCGTTCAGGTCATCCCTACCAACGACAGGGCATTATGCCTTTTTGGCGGGCAGGATTGAGGCGGGAAGCCACCGGGGCGCCCTAGCCGTCGAGCCGGACGGGCAAGCCCGCCGCGGCCATATAGCGTTTGGCCTCGCCGATCGAATGCTCGCCATAGTGGAAGATCGAGGCGGCCAGCACGGCGGATGCGTGGCCCGTGCGCACGCCGTCGACCAGATGGTCGAGCGTGCCGACCCCGCCGCTCGCGATCACCGGTACCGAGACCGCGTCGGCGACAGCGCGGGTCAGCGCGAGGTCGAAGCCCGCTTTCGTCCCGTCGCGGTCCATGGAAGTAAGCAGGATCTCGCCCGCGCCGAGCGCCACCACCTCTTGCGCATAGGCGACCGCCTCGATGCCCGTCGGCTCGCGGCCGCCATGGGTGAAGATCTCGAAGCGGGGCGCGGCGCCGGTGTGGCCGCCCTGGCCGCCCACGCGCTTCGCGTCGATGGCGACGACGACGCATTGCGCGCCGAATTTCTCCGACGCCGCGCGCACGAAATCGCGGTCCTTCACCGCGGCGGTGTTGATCGAGACCTTGTCGGCGCCGGCCTCCAGCAGCTTCCGCACGTGGTCGAGCCTGCGCACGCCGCCCCCCACGGTGAGCGGCATGAAGCAGCGCTCCGCCGTGCGCATGACGACGTCGAAAATGGTATCGCGATTCTCGTGGCTTGCGGTGATGTCGAGGAAGCAGAGCTCGTCGGCGCCCGCCTCGTCATAGGCGGCGGCGGCCTCCACCGGATCGCCGGCGTCCCGCAGATCGACGAATTTGACGCCCTTGACGACGCGGCCGTCCTTCACGTCAAGGCAGGGGATGACGCGGATTTTCAGCATGGCTAGGGCTTAGCAGATTTGGCGGCGCTTTTCCGCCAATGCACGATCAGCGCGATAAGCGCGGCCACGGCCCAGACACCGAGCAGCACGAGGCCCGCGGGAATGCTCAGATAGGAATACCAGATGGCGAAGCCCAGATCGTAGGCGGTCTGGCCGTAATCCTTGCCGTGGATCACGCAAGGAATCACGCGGTTGAGATCGACCTGGCAGCCAAAGGCTTCCGCCACCTCCTGGCTGCCCACGGCGAGCAGCGCCGGACCGAGCCCGATCAGCAGGATGACAATGAGCAGGACGATGAAGACTGTGCGTGCGCGCATGATGTCCCGGCCTAGATCCGACCTTGCCTCTTGCGGCTTGCGGCGATGAGCGCCAGCGCCTCGGCCGGATCGAGCCTGCCGTCATAGAGCGCGCGTCCGGCGATGGCGCCTTCGAGCATGGCATAGTTCGGCCGCAGCAGCCTGTGCACATCCTCGATCGAAGCGAGCCCGCCGCTCGCGATCACCGGGATCGACACGGCGCGGGCAAGCACCGCGGTCGCTTCGAGATTGAGGCCCTCGAGCACGCCGTCGCGGGCGATGTCGGTATAGATGAGCGCGGCGACGCCGGCGTCCTCGAAGCGCCGTGCGAGCTCCAGCGCCTCGAGCTCGCTTGTCTCCGCCCAGCCCTCGATCGCCACCTTGCCGTCGCGCGCGTCGATGCCGACGGCGATGCAGCCCGGAAAGTCGCGAGCGGCTTCGCGCACCAGGCCTGGGTCGCGCACCGCCGCGGTGCCGAGGATCACCCGGTCGATGCCCTTGTCGAGCCAGGTCACGATGGTGTCGAGGTCGCGGATGCCGCCGCCGAGCTGCACCGGGACGTGGACGGATTTGAGGATCGACTCGACGGCCGTCCCATTCACCGGCCGGCCCTCGAACGCGCCGTTGAGATCGACGAGATGCAGCCATTCGAAGCCCTGGTCCTCGAAGCTTCGCGCCTGCGCCGCCGGGTCGGTATTGAAAACGGTCGCCTGATCCATCTCGCCCTGCCGCAGGCGGACGCAATTGCCGTCTTTCAGGTCGATGGCGGGGAACAGGATCATGGGCGCCTTCTCCCTCCCCCAGAAAGGGGGAGGGTCGCGAGGCCGGCTTTATGCCGGGATCGCCAGGTGGGGGTTGAATCCGGGGCGAGAGAGTTGACCCCCACCCCGACCCTCCCCCTTTCCGGGGGAGCGAGATATCTTACGGCGTCCATGTCAGGAAATTAGCGATGAAGACGAGGCCGAGCTTCTGGCTCTTCTCGGGGTGGAACTGGGTACCGGCCATGTTGTCCTTGGCGATGAAGGCGCTGATCGGGCCGCCATAATCGGTTCTCGCCACCAACGCGGCCTCGTCTTCCGGCACGAAATGATAGGAATGGACGAAATAGGCGTGCTGGCCCTCCTCGCCGGTCGGAATTCCTTCAAGCAAGGCGTGCGGACGCATCACACGAAGTGTGTTCCAGCCCATATGCGGAATTTTGAGCGCGGGATTGTCCGGCGTGATGGCGCGCACCTCCCCATCGATCCAGCCGAGGCCGGGCGTCACCCCATGCTCGAGCCCGCGGCTCGCCATGAGCTGAAGCCCGACGCAGATGCCGAGGAACGGCTTGCCTTCCTTCCGCACTGCCTCCTCCAGCGCCTCGATCATGCCGGGAACGCGCGCGAGGCCCTGTTTGCAGTCGGCGAAGGCGCCGACGCCGGGGAGCACGATGCGGTCGGCTTTTGCCACCTCCTCCGGCTCCGAAGTCACCCTGACGTCGAGCTTCGAGCCATGCTCGCGCGCGGCCCGCTCGAACGCCTTAGCGGCGGAGTGGAGATTGCCCGAGCCGTAATCGAGGATGGCGATGTGCATGGGTCTCGTCAGGGCACCGGGAACAGCCCGATGACCTCCCCCCCTTCTCCCCCGCGTATCGCCGGTGCTCGCGGTGCCTGCACCTTAGCCTGGCCACGCCGGTCCTGGCCGCCTTGCCTCTCTTGAGCCGCCCCTTGCTGCCGCGGCAGCCAGCTCCGCAAGAATTGCAGCTCTGCGTCATCGACGCCGCGGCCGACAGCGACGCCCACCGGCCGGTAGCCGCTCCGTTCGAGCGCGGCAACCCTCAAGTCATTCGCCTCGAAGGCAAACAGCACGACGATGGCGATGCTGATCCAGCTGAGCAAAGCCTGACCGGCCGCGCTGTCGCTGACGATCCAGGCAAGCAGCGCGAAGACGAGCACGAACACGACCAGCTCGAGCGGCATACGCTGATAGAGGAGCCACAGCCCCGGCACGAACAAGGCTGGCCAGCAGAACCCCTCCTTGACGAAGACCAACGCCTCGGCCCGGGCCACGACATCCGGCGCCTCGGCGGGCGGCTCATAGACGGAATAAAGGGTCACGGCGATCGCTTGCGGTCAGGTGAAACGGGCTCGGGCCTAAAGCTGGCCCTTGGTCGACGGCACGCGGCCACCCTGGCGCTCGTCGATGGCGACCGCCTGGCGGAGCGCGCGTGCGAGCGCCTTATAGCAGGTCTCGGCGATGTGGTGGTTGTTCTCGCCGTAAAGCGTCTCCACGTGCAGCGTAACGCCGGCATTCTGCGCAAAGGCCTGGAACCACTCGCGGAATAGCTCGGTATCCATCTCGCCGATCTTGGAGCGGGTGAAATCGACCTTCCAGATGAGGTAGGGCCGCCCCGAGACGTCGATAGCGACCCGGGTCAGCGTGTCGTCCATGGGCAGATAGGCAGAGCCGTAGCGCGCGATGCCCCGCCTGTCGCCAAGCGCCTTGGCCACCGCCTGGCCGAGCACGATGCCGCTATCCTCGGTCGTGTGGTGCTGGTCGATATGGAGGTCGCCCTCCGCTTTCAGCGAAATGTCGATGAGAGAGTGCCGCGCGAGCTGCTCGATCATGTGGTCGAGGAAGCCGACGCCGGTCGCCACCTCATAGGCGCCCGTCCCGTCGAGATCGACGATTGCCGTGATCGCCGTCTCTTTGGTGCGGCGCTCGATTGTGGCGGTCCGCTTTGACTCGTCTTTGGTGGGCTTTTGCATGGGGGCAGCCTAGCGCAAGGCTCTTAGCAATTCGCTTCTGTCGGGCCGCTTATACGCCGTGGCGCCGCAGCGCGCCATGCCGGACAACCGCAAGGGGCAAGCCCCGAACCGGTTAACAAAGCCTACCGGCGCCCGTGCTTAAATGCCTCCGCCTGCAAAGCTTGACTAAGACCGCCGCCGCTCCGATATCGCATTGCAACATGACTCCCACCTCTTCCGATGTCTGGCACGGCACGACCATCCTCACCGTCCGCAAGGGCGGCAGAGTGGTGATCGCCGGCGACGGCCAAGTCACCCTTGGCCAGACCGTCATCAAGGGCAACGCGAAGAAAGTTCGGCGCGTCGGCAGCGGCAACGTCATCGCCGGCTTCGCCGGCGCCACCGCCGACGCCTTCACTTTGTTCGAGCGGCTGGAGGCGAAGCTCGAGCGCTTTCCCGATCAGTTGAAGCGCGCTTGCGTCGAGCTTGCCAAGGATTGGCGCACCGACCGGTATCTGCGGCGTTTGGAAGCGATGATGATCGTGGCTGACGCGGGCGAGAGCCTGGTGCTGACCGGCACCGGCGACGTGCTCGAGCCCGACGACGACGTCATGGGCATCGGCTCGGGCGGCACCTATGCTCTCGCCGCGGCGCGGGCGCTGCTCGACAGCGACCTCGACGCCGAGACCATCGCGCGGAAGGCCATGGCCATCGCCGCGAGCATCTGCGTTTACACCAACAACGAGGTGGTCATCGAGAGCCTCGGGTCGACGCGATGAGCTTCTCGGTGCCTTCCGTGGCGTTGCCGAGCACTCCCTGCTCCCCCCATGAGGGGGAGCACATTCGCGCCGCGCGCGAATGGAGGGGGGTCGAACTCGTCCGTTGTTTGGTACCCGCCTCCCTAGCCCTCCCCCTCAAGGGGGAAGGGAAGAGCAAGCGGGAAGTTTGGTCATGACCTCATTCTCTCCCCGCGAGATCGTTTCCGAGCTCGACCGCCACATCGTCGGCCAGCGCGACGCCAAGCGCGCGGTGGCCATTGCGCTCCGCAACCGCTGGCGGCGTCAGCAGCTTCAGGGCGAAATGCGCGAGGAGGTTCTGCCCAAGAACATCCTGATGATTGGCCCGACCGGCGTCGGCAAGACGGAGATCTCGCGCCGCCTCGCCAAGCTCGCCAATGCCCCCTTCATCAAGGTCGAGGCCACCAAATTCACCGAGGTCGGCTATGTCGGCCGCGACGTCGATCAGATCATCCGCGACCTGTTGGAGGCCGGTATCGGTCTCGTGCGCGATACCAAGCGCAAGGAGGTCGAGGCCAAGGCGCAGCTTAATGCCGAGGAGCGCGTGGTCGATGCCCTGGTCGGCGCCAACGCCACGCCAGCGACGCGCGAGGCCTTCCGCAAGCGCTTGCGCACGGGCGAGCTCGACGACAAGGAGATCGAGATCCAGGTCGCCGACACCGGCGCCGGCATGCCCTCCTTCGAGATCCCCGGCATGCCCGGCAGCCAGGTCGGCATGATCAACATCAGCGAGATGCTCGGCAAGGCGCTCGGCAACCGCACCAAGCCCCGCCGCGTCACCGTGCGCGTCAGCTTCGACATTCTCATGGCCGAAGAATCCGACAAGCTGATCGACAATGACAGCATCGTTCATGAGGCGATCAAGAACGTCGAGAATGACGGCATCGTCTTCCTCGACGAGATCGACAAGATCTGCGCGCGCTCAGAGCGCGTCGGCGCCGATGTGAGCCGCGAAGGCGTGCAGCGCGATCTGTTGCCGCTGATCGAAGGCACCACCGTCGGCACCAAATATGGGCCGGTGAAAACCGACCATGTGCTGTTCATCGCCTCTGGCGCGTTCCATACCGCCAAGCCCTCGGACCTGCTGCCCGAGCTGCAGGGGCGGCTGCCGATCCGCGTCGAGCTTCGCGCGCTTACCCGCGAGGATTTTCGCCGCATCCTCACCGAGCCCAAGGCCTGCCTGATCAAGCAATACGTCGCGCTGATGCAGACGGAAGGCGTCGACCTCGACTTCACACCGGACTCGATCGAGGCCATCGCCGACATCGCGGTGGAGGTGAACACCAATGTCGAGAATATCGGCGCGCGGCGCCTCTCCACGGTGATGGAGCGCATTCTCGACGAGATTTCCTTCGACGCTGGCGACAAGGCCGGTGAGAGGATCGTCATCGACGCCGATTATGTGCGCGAGCATATCGGCGAACTCGCCAAGAACGCCGACCTATCGAAATTTATTCTGTAGCGAGCTTCCTTATCCCTCCCCCAAAAAAGGGGGGGTATAGTGATACCCATAAAAATGGGCCACCAGGCAATCGCCAATTACACGAATATCGAACCTGCTACCGTGAGTTCACAGAGTTTGTGCTTCATCAGTTCGATGAGGTCGGCACCGCTGGCCAACGCCTCGATCTCAGCTCGCGTGATAACAATAATTCTGATTCCATCTACTGCTAGCGCCATGCGCACCGCATCGTGAGCGGCCGTCCGATCGCCTGCATTACCTGTGATTCCGTTCGCCGCAACCCAATAGACCATACGAGCAACCTCGCTGTTTCAGCTTTGTGGCGAAGTCTCTTACGTGTATCGCCCCGACAGGGTTCGACATGGGATCGGATCACCTCCAGCCGAGTTGGAACCTTCCTCCAATCCCGTGAGACCCGGTCGGGGCCACTCCGACGTCACATCGCTCCGGCAGCACACGGCCCATGACCGGCCAGGTAGGCCAAACCGAGGTGTCCCAGGCTTCGCGTCTGGCCAACTCAGACTGATACTCGACACGTTTCTTCGCATCGAGTTTCGAGCCCTTCGGCTCCTTCACGGCTGTCTCTGAATTAGCTTTAAGGGATTTATCGGTTGCATTTCCGTAGTCTCCGGGCGACGCCTTGTGAGGTGCAACCCACTATGGCGTGGTCCGGTGTGACGACGGAACCCAAAGCGGAGAATCAGGCTGGTGGACTTGTTTCGGCACTAAGCCGCAGTGGCCCATTTTTATGGGTATCACTATACCCCCCCCAAAAAAGGGGAGGGTGCCGCCCCGGTTCTTACCCGCGGCGACGGGTGGGTCCGCCAATCTTCCAGCGTCAGCCACAAACCCCGCCCCGACCTCCCCTTTTTTGGGGGTGCTCAGCTGACCCTTAGCTTCCGCACCCGCACATAAAGCGCGCCTTCGCCGCCGAGCTGGTGGGGCGCCGCGGAATAGCTCACCACCAAGGGTGCGAAGTCGGGCTCGGCGAGCCAGCGCGGCACGGCGTTGCGCAACACGCCGCGCTCCTCCTCTTCGTAGAAGCTTCTGCGGGCCTCAAGGGCGGCGCCCTTGCCGGTGATGACCAGCACATGCTTCAAGCCCCGCGCCTGGGCGGTCTTCAGGAAGCGGCGGAGCTGGGCATGGGCGTCGCGCTGCCGCATGCCGTGCAGATCGAGCTTGGCGTCGACCTCGAGCTGCCCCTTGACGAGCTGCCGCGAGGTCTGGCGGTCGAGGGGTGCGGCGCGGGGGACAAGGCTTGGCTTCGGCGCCGGTGCCGCCACCGATCGGCGCGGTGGCGGCGGCGGGGTGGGGGCGGGCTTGGCCTTAGGCGCCGGCTTCAGCGCCTTTTCGACTGGCGGCCGCGGCTCGCGCCCCTTCAAAGGTGAGGCGGTCCGGATCACATGGGCCCATAGTGCGTCGTCCTCATCCTTGCCGCGCTTGCCCATTGCTTCATGCCCCTGGCAACTCATTCGGCTTGAGCACGATAAAGCGCGCCGGAGCCAATGTCGTGCCGGCAATGGCGCCGGCCTCGTCGCCGGAGCCCCAGAAGATGTCGCCGCGCTCCGGCCCTTTGATCGCCGAGCCCACGTCTTGCGCGATCATCAGCCTGCGGAAGGGCGCGCCGTCGGGATGCGTCAGCTCCTCGGCCTCGACGAAAATCGGCAGCCCCAGCGCATTGTACGCTGGATCGACGGCGAGGCTCCGCCCCGGCGTGAGCACCACGCCTTGCGCCCCGAGCGGCCCGGCCGCGCCCGCATCCGCGGTGAGCTCGGTGAAGAACACATAAGAGTGGTTCTCCCACATCAGCCGCTTGCCACGCTCCGGATCGGCGCGCAGCCACTCCTTGATGCCCTGCATCGACATGGATTTCGGCGAGCCTTCGCCGCGCGCCACCAGCGCCTTGCCGATCGAGGTGTAAGGATGGCCGTTCTTGCCGGCATAACCGAGCCTAACCTTGCTGCCGTCGGGGAGGCGCACGCGCCCCGAGCCTTGCACCTGCATGAAGAACAGCTCGACCGGATCGGCGAGATAAAGGATCTCGAGGCCGCGGCCCTTGAGCACGCCCTGCTCGATCTCCTGGCGGGTGTAATAGGGCACCTCGCCATCCGCCGTCTTGCGCGTCGCCGTCACCTTGTCGTTGTTCTGCGCCCGCAGCTCGTCAGGCGAGCGTTGCTCGAGGTCGTCGGGACGCGCATAGACCGGCACCGAATATTTGTCGCTTCTGGTGCGCGAGCCTTCGACCTCCGGCTCGTAATAGCCGGTGACGCGGCCCGGCATGATCGTGTTCAGCACGCGATAGGGCGTGTAATGCGTCTCGAAGAAGTTTCGGGCCTGATCGCGGCCGACCTCGCCGCTCGAAACGAGCGCGAGCGCATCGGCGCAAGGAGATGCCTCGCGCGAGACCTTGGTTCTGCGGCAGGAGCGGAACAAAGCCTGAAGAGCCGCCGCGCTGATCGTCGTCTCGCCAGCCTTCGATATCGGCGAAGCCGATCGGCTCGAGACGGACCGCCGCCTCCTTCACCGGTCGGAGCCAGAGGAACCAGATGAGCAAAACACCGGCGGCGATGGCGAGCAGCACGCCGACGATCAGCAGGACATGCTCGCTCATAAGCTCCTGCCAGGGAGTGTCAGTTGGCGGTTTCGGTGGCGACAAGCTTCCAGTTCGGATTCTTCGAGGCGACCTCGCGGGCGAAGGTCCAGATGTCGGTGACATCGCGCACCTTCTTCGGATCGCCCTCAACCACCTCGCCATCGGCATCGCGCGTCACCGAGACGAGCTTGCTCACGAATTTGACGGTGACATAAGCGGAACGGTTCCTGACGTCGGCCTCGATGATATCCGCCTTGTCGATGCCGACGAGATTAGAATCAACCTTCTCGCCGCGCGTCTCGCGCTCGCGAATGGCGGACTCGAAGCCTTCGAACACTTCAACGCCCAGCAGCTGCTTGAGCGTCTCCTCGTCGCCCGCGGCGAAGGAGGTGACGATCATCTCATAGGCGCTCTTGGCGCCATCGAGGAAATGACCGGGGTCGAAACCCGGGTCCGCGCGCATCAAAGCGGTCAGCGACTGGGCGAGCGCGCTATCCTTCGGCGCGTGGCTGCCGACCTTCGCCTCGATGTCCTCCACGGACGGGACGGAGGCATCGCCGAGGGGGGCCGAGCGGCCACGCGGCAGCGCCACGACGGGCTCGTTGCTCGCCGGCGTTCCCGGCCGCTTCTGCTCCGGCGCCGCAAAGGGGTCGTATGGCGGGCGCTCATCGCCCGTGCGCCGTCCCAGCACATTCCGCAGCCGGATGAAAATCACGACGGCCAGCACCAGGAACAGCAGCGTGTAAATGTCGAAGGCTTCACTCATCCTTGCCGCCACCCGCGTTTTTAGGATTGGGCCGCTACACTAGCGGAACCCCCCAGACGCATATTGGTTCGCGCCCAGAGATTTTCCAGCGGGAGCCTCGGGGTTCGCGGGACAGTCCCACCGCACCCAAATCACAATCAACTTAAGGCATTCGCGGGGCCTTAGCCAACCCTAAACGGCCAAGACCTTAATTCGCTCCTGCTTCCAGCGGAGCAAGCGCCGTCGGGAAGCGCCTAGATTGCGGGAAGCGGCACGCCATGCTAGCCAACTGCCTCCTAAACCAAAGCTGGGCCTGAAGCCGCATGGCCAAGAAGACTGAGACTCGCGAACCGGACGCCAAGCGCAAAGGCGACGGTAAGCCGGAGGCTAAGCCTACCGTGCCGCAAGCCGAGCCGGCCGAAGGGGCGGGTCAAAGCGCCGCAACGGGCGCGCAGCTCAATGTCCTCGGCCAATACATCAAGGACCTGTCCTTCGAGAGCCCGGGCGCCCCGCAAGCGCTGCAGGCTCCGCCGCAGAACCCCCAGCTACAGGTGAGCGTTAATGTCGGCGCGAGCGCCAAGGCCGACGAGGCCTATGAGGTGACCCTTAACATAGAGGTCCATGCCAAGAGCGACAACGGCGTGATCTACAATGTCGAGCTTGCCTATGCCGGGCTGTTCCGGCTCCGCAACATTCCGCAGAACCTGCTCCAGCCGGTGCTGTTCGTCGACTGCCCGACGCTCCTGTTCCCGTTCTTGCGCCGCGTGCTGGCCGACGTCACGCGCGACGGCGGCTTTCCGCCGCTGATGCTCGATCCCATCGATTTCGGCAGATTGTATCAGCAGAACGTCGCGCGCGCTGAAGGTCAAGCGACCAATTAACCGGGCGCAGCGAGCAGCGGCAGCCACAAGGCATCCGCGCCGAGACCGGCCACAAAAGCCTCGTGAGCCAGCCTCTCTTCCACGGTGAGTCGCGACGGCAGCTTGTTTGGCCGCGCCTTCGCGCCCTCCATGACCGCATGCAGCAGCGCGCTTTGCGTGCCATTGGACGCGAATTCGAGGCGCGCCTGATGGCCGCCCACGAGCTCGACATAGACCGCCGCGAGCAGCCGGCAATCGAGCAGCGCCCCGTGCTTCTCCCGCTCCGACAGGTCGACGCCATAACGCTTGCACAGCGCATCGAGGCTGCAAGGCGAGCCGGGATGCTTGCGCCGCGCCAGCGCCAGCGTATCGACGACGCGGTCCCAGCGGAGCGTCGGCCGCGTCACGCGCGCAAGTTCGGCATTGAGAAAGCCGAAATCGAAGGCGGCATTGTGCATGACGAGCATGCCACCTTCAATGAACGCCAACATGTCGTCGGCGAGCTCGTCGAAGCGGGGCTGGGTGCAGAGGAACTCGAAGGAGAGACCGTGCACCTCGTAAGCCGCCTGCGGCACGTCGCGCTCGGGATTGAGGTGGCAATGCCACACCCTGCCCGTGGGGATGCGGTTGAGCAGCTCGACGCAGCCGACCTCGACGATGCGATGGCCGGCGGCAGGGTCGAGCCCGGTCGTCTCGGTGTCGAGGATGATTTCGCGCAAGAGTGCCCGCTTCCGCCTAGTTCTTCGATTTTTGCCGCAAGCGCTCCATCACGCGGCCTTCGCGCGCCGGGAGCGATTCGAGAATCTTATCGATCTGCGCCTGCATGTCCGCACGCGTGGTGCCGCTGTCCACAACATAGTCGGCGCGGGCGCGCTTCTCACGATCCGGGAGCTGGCGCTTGAGGAGGCCGGCAAGCTTTGCCTCGCTCATTCCGGGACGTGCCAGCACGCGAGCTCTCTGCACCTCCGCCGGCGCGCTGACCACGACCGTCACGTCGACGCGGGACTGAGCATCCGTCTCGAACAGTAGCGGGATCTCCAGCACGGCGAGCTTGGCGCCCTTGGCCTCCTGCTCGCGCAGAAAATCGATCTCGGCCTTCACCACCATAGGATGGACGATGCGCTCGAGCGCTTTCAGTCTATCGGGCGAGCCCGCCACTTCTTTCGCGAGCAGGCCGCGATCGACCTTGCCCCCATGTACCGCCTTTGGAAACGCGGCGGCGATGGCAGGCACCGCCTCGCCGGCATAGAGCCGGTGCACTTCGGCGTCGGCGTCGAACACCGGCACCCCGGCCTCCGCGAAGTGTCGGGCCGCGGCGGATTTGCCCATGCCGATCGAACCGGTGAGACCGACGACCAGCATTAGTGCTCCGCCAAGCTTGCGGCGACATGGGCCCTGAGCTCAGCCGTCACCTCGGGGCGAATGCCGAACCAGCGCGCGAAGCCCGGCACGGCTTGGTGGAGCAGCATGCCGAGCCCGTCCACGATGGGATTTCCCTTAGCCCTCGCAGCGGCCAGGAGCGGCGTTTCGAGCGGGCTATAGACGATATCGGCCACGACCGCGTCGCCAGGAAGGGCCGCGAGGTCGATATCGAGCGGCGGCCTGCCGGTCATGCCAAGGCTCGTTGCGTTGACCAGCAGGCCGCAGCCGCCAAGCGCCTTGTTCCTGTCCTCCCTGGGGACCGCCGCGACGCGCGCGCCGAAGCCTTTTGCCAGCGCCTGCGCCCGATCGGCGGTGCGGTTCAAGAGCAAGATCTTGGACGCCCCACCCTCGATCAACGCGTAGAGAATGGCGCGGGCCGCGCCTCCCGCGCCCAGCACCACGACCGGGCGCAGGCCCTTGTTCCAATCGGGCGCCTCTTTCGTCAGATGCGTGATGAAGCCGTAAGCATCGGTGTTGCTCGCGTGGAGCGTTCCTTCAGCATCGAGCCAGAGCGTATTGACCGCGCCAATGGCCGCGGCGGCGCGATCGGCGCTGTCCACCAAGCCCAAGGCGGCCTCCTTATGGGGCAGCGTCACATTGGCGCCGACGTAGTTCCGCTCGCCGAGCGTGCGCAGGAAGCCCTTAAGCGCTTCAGGCGGCACGGCTTCCTTCTGATAGGCGCCGTCGAGCCCATAGAGCTTCAGCCAATAGCGGTGGATGACCGGTGATCGCGAATGCTCGACCGGCCAGCCGATGACGCAAGCCCGTTTCACGCTCATGCTCCTAGCCTTCGATCGCGCCCTCGCGCCGGAGCGCGTCGAGCAGCGGCAAGAGCGGAAGGCCGAGAATGGAGAAATAGTCGCCGTCGATCTTGTCGAACAGCTCGATCCCGACCCCTTCGAGCTGATAGGACCCGACACTGCTCAAGACCTCTTCGCCGGCCGCCGCGAGATAGCGGCCGATGAATTCCGGCGTGAGCTTGCGCATGCGCAACGTCGACGCCCCGCTATGGGACCAGACGACCTCGCCGCCCTTGGCGACCGCGGCCGCCGTGTGCAGCGTGTGGCTCTTGCCGCTCAAGTCGAGGAGCTGCGCCCTCGCCGCTTCCATGCTGTCCGGCTTGGACAGGATGCGGTCGCCGAACGCCAGCACCTGGTCGGCGCCGATGACAAAGGCGCTTGGCGCGAGCTCGCTGACCGCTTCCGCCTTGGCGCGGGCCAGCACCTCGGCCACGTCCTGAGCCTCCAGCACGCCCTCGCCGCCGATCGCCTGACGCATGGCGCTTTCGTCGAGCCCCGGAGGTTCGACTATAAAGGCGAGCCCTGCGCCCGCGAGCAACTGTGCCCTGATCTTGCTCCCCGAGGCGAGAATCAACGGCGGGCGGCCGCTTTGCAGGAATCCGCTCATGGATCGAGCACCGGTGCTTCCCGGTCGTGATAGAGACGCAGGATGGCGGCAGCCGTCTCCTCGATGGAGCGGCGCGTGACATCGATCACCGGCCAGCTGCGGCGGGCGCAGAGCTGGCGCGTCTCGGCGATCTCCGCCGCGATCGCTTCGCGGTCGACATACGTATCGAGATGCGAGGCGGCCTGTTCGAGCACGCGGTTTTGCCGGACCTGCGCGATGCGCTCGGCGCTCGCCACGAGACCGACGACGAAGGCGTGGGTCGGCTTGTCGAGCTTCGGCGGCAAGGGAACCCCAGGGATCAGCGGCACATTGGCGGTCTTGTAACCCCGGTTGGCAAGATAGATCGAGGTCGGCGTCTTTGAGGTCCGGCTGATGCCGACCAACAGGATATCGGCATCGTCGAGATTCTCCGGCAAATGGCCGTCGTCATGCATCATGGTGAAGTTGAGCGCCTCGATGCGCTGGAAATATTCGGCATCGAGCACATGCTGGCCCGCGACCTTGGGCGTCGACGGCATGCCGAGATAGGATTCGAACACCTTCAAGACGGTCTGCAGCGCCGGCACGCAAGGCAGCTTCAGCCGTTTGCAGGATTGCTCGAGCTCCTCGGCAAACTCGGGGTTGACGACGGTGTAGAGCACGATGCCAGGCGTCGCCTCGACGTCCTTCAGCACCCGCTCGAGCTCCCGGCGGTGACGCACCAGCGGGTGGATATGCTCGATGGCGCGGACTTGCGGATATTGCACCCGTACCGCCTTGGCGATAGCGACCAACGTCTCGCCGGTCGCGTCAGAGATCATATGCAGGTGGAAAGAGCGGGGGCTATCCATGGCTATCCTTTGGATAACCGCGAATGATTAAAGGAGCAACCGGGCCTCGTCCTCAAGCCAGTCCCGGTTCGTCCCGGCCGGCAGGCAATCTTGTTCACAGATTCGCTGGTGAGGAGAAAAAGCCGGTCATTGCGAGCCCGCCAACAATACCATTGACCGTCCCCATGCGCGCCAAGCGGCTGCCGACAGTTTATGCGAGGTTAGTTCACAAGAGGCCGACCGCTCGGAAACGCTTGGCGGCTGGTCCTTCCCGCCATGCCACCAGAGGCATTGCCCACAATCGTGCGCCACAAGGAACCGCCCATCGGCCGCGCTCTTGCCTACCCTGTCGATAATGTGGTGACAGCCCAGAATGCCCATTACCCACGGCAAAGTAATAACAATAGAAATCTATTTGAAGACTCTCTCTTTTAGTGTTTTGAGAAACCCATGTTGTGCGTTCCCTCCTCTGAAAGTCGTCTGCTGCGGGCCTTGAGCGGCCAAACTCTTGCCACTCCTCCGATCTGGCTGATGCGGCAGGCCGGACGGTATCTTCCGGAGTACCGGAAGGTGCGGAGTAAGGGTGGCTCCTTCCTCGATCTTTGCCGGACGCCGGTGCTCGCCGCCGAGGTGACGCTGCAACCTCTGAGACGGTTCGACCTCGACGCGGCGATCGTGTTCTCCGACATCCTGATCGTGCCCTACGCCCTCGGACAGACCGTCGAGTTTCTGGAGGGTGAAGGACCTCGGCTCGATCCGGTGAGGAGTGCTTCGGATCTTGTAAGACTGGATCCGGGGGCTGCGCCCGCACGCTTTGCGCCGGTCTACGAGACTTTGGAGCGGGTCAGCGCAGAGCTTCCAGCTGGTGTGCCTGTGATCGGCTTCTGCGGCGCGCCTTGGACGGTCGCGACCTACATGGTCGAGGGCCGCGGTAGCAAGGACCAGGCGGAGGCGAGGCTGTGGGCCTATCGCGACCCCTCTTCCTTCCAGACGCTGATCGATCTCCTGATCGAGACCTCGATCGGCTATCTGCTCGGCCAGGTCGAGGCAGGCGCGGGCGCCTTGCAGATTTTCGATAGTTGGGCCGGCGGTCTGCCGGAGGATGAATTTGCCCGCTGGTGTAGTTACCCGAACTCGGGCCATCGTTGCCGGCGTGAAAGCGCAAGCCCCCGACGTGCCGATCATCGGTTTTCCGCGAGGCGTCGGCCAACTTGCCGAGGCCTATGCACGCCAGACAGGAATCGATGCCATCGGTTGTGACACATCCATGCCGCTCAGTTTCATGCGCGAGACGCTACAGGCGAGACTGCCGGTGCAAGGCAATCTCGACCCTCTGCTGCTCCTTGCCGGCGGCGAACATATGGAGGCTCGTGTTGCTACGATTCTCAACACGCTTGGCGGCGCGCCTTTCATCTTCAATCTCGGCCACGGCGTCGTTCCCGAGACGCCGCCCGAGCATGTGGCCAAGCTTGTCATGCTCGTGAAGGGCGGCGCTTAGCAATCGAGATGCTGCTGTCCTATATCAAGGCCTTCCACGTCATTGCCATCATCGCCTGGATGGCGGGCCTGCTCTATCTGCCGCGCCTTTTCGTCTATCACGCGGAGAGCCCGAAAGGCTCGGCGCAGTCGGAGACCTTCAAGGTGATGGAGCGGCGGCTCCTCAAATTCATCATCACCCCGGCCATGATCGCGAGCTGGGTGCTCGGGCTTTATCTCACTTTTCGCGTGATCGACTGGTCTGCCGATGGCTGGTTCCATGCCAAACTCGTGCTGGTGATCCTGCTTTCGGCCTTTCACGGCCTGTTGGCCAAATGGACCAAGGACTTTGCGCATGACCGGAACACGAGGTCGCCGCGTTTCTATCGGATCGCCAACGAGGTGCCGACTTTGCTCATGATCGGCATCGTTATTTTGGTGATCGTCCGCCCCTTTTAATGGTCGGCAAATCTATTCCGCCCGGCTTCGGGGTCTGCTATAAGATGAGTCGTATCCGACCCGGGACGACCATCGCGGCCCGAACTTTTCCTTGAAATATCGGGTCACCCGGAGCGGAGCAGGCTCTCACGTCCTGCCTCACCGCCGAGGCTCTAATCTTTCCCCTTCCCCAATGCCCCGCGCGACAAAACGCGAGGGGACCTCGAAACCTTAGGGTTCGCCCTTTCCCCGTTTGGAGTAGCAGTGCATGCAGGAAATGAAACTGCAGGACCTCAAATCGAAATCGCCCACGGAGCTATTGAGCTTCGCTGAAGAGGTCGCCGTCGAGAACGCATCGGCCATGCGCAAGCAGGAGCTGATGTTCGCCATTCTGAAGCAATTGGCGGCGCGCGATGTTGAAATCACCGGCACAGGCGTGGTCGAGTCGCTGCAGGACGGCTTCGGCTTCCTGCGCTCGCCCGACGCCAATTATCTGGCTGGCCCCGACGACATTTACGTCTCTCCCTCGCAAATCCGCCGATTTGGCTTGCGCACCGGCGACACCGTCGAGGGCCAGATCCGCAGCCCCAAGGACGGCGAGCGCTATTTCGCCCTGCTCAAGGTCAACACCATCAATTTCGACGACCCCGAGAAGCAGCGCCACAAGATCCATTTCGACAATCTGACGCCGCTCTATCCCGACGAGTGGCTGGAGATGGAGACCAAGGATCCGACCAAGAAGGATCTCACCGGGCGCGTGATCGATATCGTGGCGCCGATCGGCAAGGGTCAGCGCGGGCTGATCGTGGCGCAGCCGCGCACCGGCAAGACCGTGATCCTGCAGAATATCGCTCACGCCGTCACCGCCAACCACCCGGAGTGCTATCTGATCGTGCTCTTGATCGACGAGCGTCCCGAGGAAGTGACCGACATGCAGCGTTCGGTGCATGGCGAGGTGATTTCCTCGACCTTCGACGAGCCCGCCTCGCGCCATGTTCAGGTCGCCGAGATGGTCATCGAGAAAGCGAAGCGCCTGGTCGAGCACAAACGCGACGTCGTCATCCTGCTCGATTCTATCACGCGGCTTGGCCGCGCCTACAACACCGTGGTGCCGTCGTCCGGCAAGGTGCTGACCGGCGGCGTCGACGCCAACGCGTTGCAGCGGCCGAAGCGGTTCTTCGGCGCCGCGCGCAACATCGAGGAGGGCGGCTCCCTGACCATCATCGCCACCGCGCTGATCGACACGGGCAGCCGCATGGACGAGGTGATCTTCGAGGAGTTCAAGGGCACCGGTAACTCGGAAATCGTGCTCGACCGGAAAGTGGCCGACCGCCGCATCTTCCCGGCCATCGACATCGCCCGCTCCGGCACGCGCAAGGAGGAGCTGCTGGTGGCGCCCGATCAGCTCAAGAAGATGTACGTGCTCCGCCGCATCCTGAACCCCATGGGCACCCAGGACGCCATCGAGTTCCTGCTCGACAAGCTGAAACAGACCAAGGGCAATGCCGAGTTCTTCGACTCGATGAACACTTAGCGCCGCGGCTTCTGGCCAGCAATTCAGCAATCCGTTCAGGCGCTTGCCTAGGCGCGTGCGGCCGCGCATGGGCCTTGAGGCAACGGAAACCGCCATCTCCCTCGCTATGCCGGGAACCTCCGAAGCGATCGCGCCATCTAATGGGCTATTACGCGCAAAAACCCCGACTGCGCGCAGCCGAAGGCAAAGCGGCTTCGCCACGGACGCAAAGAGGAGAGCAGTTCATGTATCGGATCATCGCCATTGCCCTCTCGCTCGGAACAGCGTTGGGCATTACCTACGCGGCCGCGGATCCGGCCGCCAAACCGACCGACCCCCAGATCGCCCCATATCGCCTACACGGCCGGACAACTCGACGTCGAGGCGGGCAAACAAGCGCTCGACAAGTCCAAGAACAAGGACGTGCGCGCCTTCGCCCAACAGATGGTCGCCGACCACAGCTCGGTGAACGCCCGAGCGCTCGCGCTCGTCAAGAAGCTCAACGTCACGCCGAAGGACAACGCCACGAGCCAAAGCCTGACGCAAGCGGCTGACGCAAGTCGCAAGAAATTTGCGAGCCTGGACGGCGCCGCATTCGACAAGGCTCATGTCGACAATGAAGTCGCCTATCATAAGGCGGTGCAGAGATTGCGCTGGACTATGAGCGGCTGAGCGACCTCGAGCTCGCGGCGCTCGTGGTCCGGCGCGATCAAGCTGCCGTGCGCTCATCACCAGCCGCAATAATCAACGGCTCTATCGCGCCGCGTGGAGCATCCTGAAAGTTCGCGCGCGGAAGAGGCAGTGCAGGACGGCTATCTCAAGGCCTTCGCCGCCATGGGTAGCTTCGCCGGCAAGTCCTCACTCACCACCTGGCTCACGCGCATCGTCATCAACGAAGCTTTGGACCGGCATCGCGTGGCGCAACGGCGGTTGCGCCTGCTGCATCGGCAATCCGTGGCCATCATCGACGATCATCGGGAGACCCTCATGGCAGGTTCGGCATGGCGCGTTCACCGGAGGCTGATCTCATGCGGCGACAGGTCGCCAAACTGCTCGAGCGCGCCATCGCCAAGCTTCCCGAAACCTTCCGGCCCGTCTTCGTGTTGCGCGAGATCGAAGGATTGAGCGTGAAGGAAACCGCCGAGGCCTTGGACATTCCGAAGGAAACGGTGAAGACGCGGCTGTTGTGCGCGCGCCGCCGGCTACAAATGGAGCTCGACCCCGAACTGCGCGAGGCGCTGCACGATACCTTTCGCTTTGCCGGGGCGGACTGCGACGCGCTCACCGAGCGCGTGCTCGCCAAGTTTCTCGCCGGCACCGATCTGTGAGGCGTTTCCCTGCCGTGCCTAATCGCTCTTGAACGGCATCACGAGCTGCCGCGCATAATTCTGCGGGAAATGCGGATAGGAATCGATGCCGACGTCGCCGACGCCGGGCGCGCGCTCGCTGCCGAGCCGCAGCGTTCCGAGCAGGCGATCCCAGAAGGTGAAGAACAGCCCGAAATTCACATCGCCCTCACCGGCCCAATTGACGTGATGCAGCCAGTGCACCGGGCCGACCGCCAAATATCTCTGCAACGGCCCAAGCGCGTAGTCGACATTGGAATGCTGCACCAAGAGCTGCACCGAGATGGCGAAGGCGAGCAGCACCGCGACCGGCACTGGCAGCCCGGCCAGCAGAAGGGGGAAGGTGCCGGCGACAAGATCCAGCGTCTGATGCAGCGGATGGCGGACGAGGCCGTTGAAGCCGTAGAGGCGATGCACGCCGTGATGGATCGCGTGCAGCCGCCACAGGAAGCCGACGCGGTGGCTCACATAGTGGATCATCGTCATACAGAAATCGGCGATGACGATCGCCATCAGCAATTGCACACCGATCGGCAAGGACGACGGCCAGATGCCGCGCCACGGGATAAACATGGTGATCGGCGGCAGGATCAGGAGCGCCACGATATTGGAGATCTCGTAGATCACGCCGTGGGCGACGTCCTTTGCCTGGTCGTCATGCGGCTGGTTCCACGCCGCCTCGTAGGGCAGCGCTTGCTCCATCACGAGCGACAGGCCGATGGCGACGGCGAACAGGAGCCCGATCCAGGCGTAGGAATGCCCCTCGGCGACGAGATAAACGGCGAACCCGTTCAGGCCGAGCATCATCGTCGGCACATAGGCGTAGCGGGCAAAAAGGCGTAAGGCCGCCATCCGGAAGTCCTTCTTATCGCTTGCGGTTTGCCTGTTTAACGCAGGCAGCGGGCATTTGGACGACCGCAACGTGCGACGTCCAGCCGCTGCGTTGGGGCAATTCCGCATTAATTTTTCGTAAGGTATTCGTAAGGTAGTAGCCGCCCATTTGCATAGAAAGCCCAAGTACTTAAGGATGGGTGCGGCGCGATCGACCATGGGACAAAATGCGCATTACGGCCTAATCTGAAAGTGCTATGCCAAAGATCGTGATGGTGTCCCCCCGCCATCACTTCTCTCCACCTGGTGGATGTCTCTGGAAGAAGCCCCGCTCCCCCCGACGGGGCTTCTTCTTTTCTGGCTATCTTTGAACCGGCAAGCAGAACCGCCCAACTCGGCCCGATTGGCCGATTCTCGGCAATTAATGACAAATTGTTTACGCGGGAGGGGGTTGTTCTAAAGACCTGAAGTGCTATGTGACTGCTGCGATGGGAGTCCCTCCCCATCCGCAGTTCCCCCCAAAGGAACCGAAAAAGCCCCGCCTCCCCCGTCGGGGCTTTTTCATTTTGGGGTGCCCTAGGTCGCTTTGTTGCCCTTCGGCGAGATCGTCAGGTCTTCGCTGCCGGCGAGACGCGGGCCGCCATGCTGCAAGCGGAATTGGGTCTTCCGGTTGCGGCCAAAAGCATCGCGATAAGTGATCAGGCCGTAGAAATAGATCGACGCGGTGCCGAGCTTGATCTTTGACATGTCCTCTTCGGTCAGCGCCTCGGCGACGCGGGACCTGATGGTGAAGCCATCGCGGCCGGGATTGATCGTCTTCTCGCCGCCCTCGTAGGCAATCCGCTCGAAGCGCTCGCCAGTCGCATCCATGAGTTTGGCCTCGCTCCAATACCGCACGCGATACGCAGGCGTCTGTCCGAAGTTTCGGATGATCGACTCGATGACCGGCCGCTCGCCGGCCGCCACGCCGGTGATGAAGGTGTCGCTCGGGCCGAGATAGGCCCTGAGCTGCATCTTGGAGAAATCTTGCGAGCGGGCGACGAGATCGCGTGTCGCGAACCACAGGAAGATCGTCGACAGCGCGAGGATGAGCACAATGGCGGGAATAATGTCGTCGCGGTTCTCGGTGTAGAAGCGCACGAGGCAGCCTCTCGGGCTCAAGGCGACAAAATAAGATGTACCGTGCTTCTGCGGCCCGCTATCGGCCGCCTGGGTCGCGCCCTCCTTGAGGCAGCTCTGAAACGACGGCGAACTGCCCACGGCCAGAATGCCGATCAGCAGCAGGACACCGAAAAAGACCCAGGCGCGCAGTCTGAGCATCCCCGCCACCGCTGCTGTGATAGTGCCGTGCTTGTTAAGCTACCCGGAACCCGACCCTTGCGGAAGCCGCTTCCGGCTGAGATGACATGTAGCCGAAGAGCAGCCTCGTCTTCATAGCAGCTACGGTCTCGGATCGCTTCGTTGAACTTAGGCGACTCGTTTTTTGCGGCCGACGGTTTGGTTTTCGGCTCTATGATGTTTACGGTTGACGATCTTCATCGCCTTCGCGCGGGGCACGGTCCAATCGTGGTTGCTGAACTGCCACAGATTGTGGCCGATGCCATGGGGTTCTACGTACCCTTGGTTTATCTCTCCAAGGAGAGTCTAGGGCACATCAACCGTAGGCACCCCGAGGTTACAGACTTCGACCTGATTACCGTCCCGCTTGTGCTGCGGCACGGGCTTATCCTTCGTGAGACGCGGAGGCAGAACATCTACCTAGCATCTCACGTGGGTCTATAATGCCCCAAGCGCATGGGTCTTACTATGAAGGTCACGCGGCCGGATCCGGAGGTCTACTTACAGACATTTCACAGGCTCAGCCACCGACAAACTAGCGCATGGCTTAAGCGTTGTGAGATTATAAAGACACGACTAAATGCGAAAGGAGCGCCACAAGGGCATGGGCGCTCGCTTCTTTTGGATTGAGATGGGGCCTGCCAGAAACCCCAAAGCGCTCCCGCTCGCCCGAATCTCATGTGGCGGTGCTACGGCAGGCAGAGTACCACCGTGTCGCTCAATCCGAACAAGATGTGGGGGCTTCTACACCAGAAGGCAACTATATTTTGCTTCTGAATCGAGCC
The DNA here is from genome assembly GCA_963839245.1 of uncultured Alphaproteobacteria bacterium. Classification (GTDB taxonomy): domain Bacteria; phylum Pseudomonadota; class Alphaproteobacteria; order Rhizobiales; family Methyloligellaceae; genus Methyloceanibacter. The sequence goes on from CAWIUJ010000007.1 coordinate 74,273, forward strand.
TTTGGTAAGCGATTGTTTTTGAGTCGCTTTTACGACGCGTAGGGTTGTTGCTATTTTAGCCCCGTGCTCTTGAACCTCTAGGCGCGTCCCAGCACGCTCCTTTGGTAGACACCGCTAATTGTAGTGAAGTCGAACCCGTGATGGCGATGTGCTCGCTGCAATCCCGGGATGGATGTCTTGATGCCGCGCTCGAAGATCGAGAAGTGACCTTCAGTCGTGTTCGTATAGATCTGGCCAAAGGGGGGTACTGAGCCTTGCGACGGCGAGAATCGCTAGGCGCGCCGCGCCTCTCTTACCACCTCAACCAGTGCCGCAGCATCCGCGACAGGCGCGGAGCATTGTGGGCCGATGCAGACATAGGCCGTCGGCTTGTCGCCGATCGCGGTCTTGCCGTGCGCCGGTGAGCTCGCGGGCACCCCACTCGCAGTCAACTCCGCTTCGCCCACCTCCTGCACCACGGCGCCGGGCAGCGACACCGTGCCGAGCGCGGCGCGGAGCTCATGCGCCTCTTGGCCTTCCGGCACCACGATAACGATATGCGCCGGCGCCAGCACGTCGAGCGCGGCCGTGAGCAGCCCGGTATGTGAGAACACGTTCTCCGCGACTGCGCCGCCGAACGCTTTGACGATCGCTTCGGCGCGTGTGGCGTAACGTTCATCGCCGGTCCACAGATAAAGCGCCATCAGATTCGACACCATCGTGCTGTTCGCGTTCGGCACCGCGTCATCCTGCGCGTTGATGGTGCGGACGATGAGATCCTTGGTGTCGTCGGCGGCGAAATAATAGCCGCCGAGATCCGCCGCCCAATAATGCCGGTCGAGCACATCGACCCACTCGCGCGCTCGCTCGATGTATAGCGGTTTGCCGGTGATGCTGGCGAGCGCGAGCGCCGCCTTGATCATGTTGGCGTAGTCGGCGGCGCTCGCCGGCGCCTTCGCTTCGCCGGCGCGATAGGAGTGAAACAAGCGTCCAGCGGAAGTCATCTTGGTACTGACGAAGTCGAAGGCGCGCTCCGCCGCGTCGAGCCAATCGACGCGGACGAAAATGTCGGCGGCCTTCGCCAGCGCAGCAATCATCAGCCCGTTCCAATCGGCGAGCACCTTGTCGTCGAAGCCGGGACGGATGCGGCCGCCGCGCCGCATCAGTAGCTTCGCCCGCATCTCTGTCAGGTGCCGCTCGGTGGCCTCGTCGCGCGGCTCTAAGGTCTTGAGTTTATTGAGAATAGTGTGACCTTCCCAATTGCCCTCCGAGGTCACGTCATAGATCTCGGCGAACAGGGCAGCGTCTTCCGCGCCCAACGCCTCGGCGATCTCGGCGGCGCTCCACACATAGAACTTCCCCTCCTCGCCCTCGCTGTCGGCGTCGAGTGACGCGGCGAATCCTCCGCCGGCGACGACCATCTCGCGCAACAGCCAATCGACCGTCTCGGCGATGCGGAGCGCGAGCAGCGGATGCTCCCGCTCGCGCCACACCTCGGTCATCAGCTCGACGAGCAGCGCGTTGTCGTAGAGCATCTTCTCGAAATGTGGTGCGAGCCAACGCTCATCGACGCTGTAGCGGGAGAAGCCGCCGCCGAGATGATCGTAGATGCCGCCTTGTGCGATATGGGTGAGGGTGATCGCGACGGCGTCGAGCGGATCGGCAAGGCCATAGCGCAGTCCCGCGCGCCAGAGGAAATTGAAGAACTGTGGCTGCGGAAATTTCGGCGCGCCCCTGATGCCGCCATTGATCGGATCGATAATCTGCGTGAGGCGCAGGACGAGATCGGTGAGGTCCTTGTCGTGCGGCAGTGCGCTCGCACTGCCGTGCTGCTTCGGCGTGAGCTGCTTCTTCAGCGCGTCTGCGTTTTGCCGAACCTTGGCAGGCTCGTCGCGATAGATGCGCGCGAGTTCGCTCAGTACGCTGACGAAGGCTGGACGGCCGTAGTGCGAATCCTTGGGGAAATAGGTTCCGCCCCAGAACGGCTCGGCGTCCGAGGTGAGGAACATGGTGAGGGGCCAGCCGCCCTGCTCGCCGAGTTCGTGCAGCGCGGCCATGTAGATGGCATCGACGTCGGGGCGTTCCTCGCGGTCGACCTTGATGTTGACGAACAGGTCGTTCATCACCTGCGCGGTCGCGTCATCCTCGAAGCTCTCATGGGCCATGACGTGGCACCAGTGGCAGGCGGCGTAGCCCACCGAGAGCAGGATCGGCTTGCCCGTGGCCTTGGCCTCGGCCAGCGCCTCCGGTCCCCAGGCCCACCAATGCACCGGATTGTCCTGGTGCTGGAGCAGATAGGGGCTTGTCTCGCGTGACAGCCGGTTGCTGGCGGGGTGGTTTCCGGCCGGTCGGTTTCCGGGGCTTGCCTCTGACATCTGGCCTCCGATCGCGTCTAAGATGATCGCTTCGCCATTGGATCGGCGATTTACGACAAGAGGTAAAGGGCAGTGGCGCTATCCGTCGACACCATCTGTGCGCTGGCGAGCGCTCCCGGGCGGGCAGGGGTCGCGGTCATCCGCATCTCCGGGCCTGCCGCCGGCGCCGCTTTGCGCGCGCTGTGCGGTCCGTTGCCGGCGCCGCGTCACGCCAGCCTGCGCAAGCTGAAGCATCCGGGAAGCGGCGAGCTGCTCGATCGCGGCCTGGTGCTGTGGCTGCCGGCGCCGGCGAGCTTCACCGGCGAGGACATGGCCGAGCTGCATATTCATAGCGGCCGTGCCGTGATCGGCGGCGTGATCGGCGCGCTCCAGTCGCTGCCCAGCATGCGGCTCGCCGAGCCGGGCGAGTTCGCGCGGCGCGCCTTCGAGAACGGCAAGCTCGACCTGACCGAAGTCGAAGGCCTCGCCGATCTCATCGCTGCGGAGACCGAGGCGCAAGCGCGCCAGGCGCTGTCGCAAGCCGAAGGTGGCGCGCGCGCCCTCTATGAGAGTTGGCGGGACGAACTCGTGAAGGCGCAAGCCTTGGCCGAAGCCGGTCTCGATTTCGCCGACGAGGCCGATGTCGCCGCCGACGCCGCCGTGCAGGCCGACGCCATTGTCGCCAAGCTGCTCGCGTCGATCTCGCGGCATCTGCAAGACCGGCGCGGCGAGCGCCTGCGCGACGGCTACCGCATCGTCATCGCCGGCGCGCCCAATGCCGGCAAGTCGAGCCTGCTCAATGCGCTCGCGCGGCGCGACGTGGCGATCGTCTCGGAGGAGGCGGGCACCACCCGTGACATCATCGAGGTGCATCTCGATCTCGGCGGCTTGCCGGTGATCGTCACCGACACGGCGGGCTTGCGCGAGGCGGAAGGCGCCGTCGAGGCAGAGGGGATAAAGCGGGCATTGGCGCGTGCCGGCGAAGCGGATCTCGTGCTGTGGGTGGTCGACGCCACGGCGCCGCAATGGGACGCGCCAGATACGCGAATCGCGGCAAAGACCGGCAAAGTCTCCGTATTGAACAAGGTTGATCTCGTCAAATCCCCACAAATCGCGGACGGCCTCGCGGTGTCGGCCAAGACCGGGGAGGGGGTGGCGGCGTTGGTCGAGCTTCTGGCTGACCGCGTCCGAGACAGCCTCGCCGTCGGCGAGCCGGCCATCGTCACCCGCGCCCGCCACCGCGCCGAGCTCGAGGCTGCATGCCTTGCGCTGGAACGGTTTCGCGGCGAGCGCGGCGGCCCTGAGCTCAAGGCCGAGGAGCTTCGCCTCGCCGCCCGTCACCTCGGCCGCCTCACCGGCCGTATCGATGTCGAGGAGGTCCTAGGCGCCATCTTCGCCGAGTTCTGCATCGGCAAATGATCGACGCACAAGTAGCGAAGCGGTAGCGCCTCAAACAGTTTGATTCACGTGAAACAATCCAAAAAGCCCGCTTTGACGCCGCTCCTGGAACAGCTTAGGTAGGGCCATGAACGCAAGGTTTCAGGCGAGCCAGTTCGACGTCATCGTCATCGGTGGCGGCCATGCCGGGTGCGAGGCTGCCGCGGCGGCGGCTCGCATGGGTGCGCGCACCGCGCTGGTGACGCACAGCTTTGCCACCGTCGGCGAGATGTCTTGCAATCCGGCCATTGGCGGCCTCGGCAAGGGCCATCTCGTTCGGGAGATCGACGCCCTCGACGGGTTGATGGGTCGCGTCGCCGACGCCGCCGGCATCCAGTTCCGCGTGCTGAACCGGAGCAAGGGTCCGGCGGTGCAGGGGCCCCGCGCCCAGGCCGACCGCAAGCTCTACCGTGAGGCCATGCAGGCGGCGATCCGCGCTACGCAGGGGCTGGAAGTCCTCGAAGCGGCGGTCGAAGACCTGATCGTCGACAATGGCGCTGTCGGCGGCATCGTCACCGCCGATGGCCGGGGCATCAGCGCCGGTGCCGTGGTCCTCACCACCGGTACCTTCCTGCGGGGGCTCATTCATATCGGCGAGCGCAAGATCCCGGCCGGCCGCATCGGCGAGGCGCCCGCGCTCGGTCTCAGCGAGCGCCTCTATGGCTTGGGCCTCCGCATGGGCCGGCTCAAGACCGGCACGCCGGCGCGACTCGACAGCCGCACGATTCGCTACGACGCGCTGCAAGTGCAGCATGGCGATAAGCCGCCGCGGCCCTTCTCATTCCTGACCACGTCAATCACCACGCCGCAGACCGTCTGCCACATCACCCACACCACCGCTGCCACCCACGCCATCATCGAGGCCAATCTCGCCCGCGCGCCGATCTATTCCGGCGACATCTCGAGCGTCGGCCCGCGCTATTGCCCTTCTATCGAGGACAAGGTCGTGCGCTTCAAGGAGCGCGGCAGCCATCAGATCTTCCTCGAGCCAGAAGGCCTCGACGATGACACCGTCTACCCGAACGGCATCTCGACCTCGCTGCCCGAGGACGTCCAGCTTGCGTTCCTTGCAACCATTCCGGGGCTTGAGCAGGCGAGGGTGAAGCGGCCGGGCTATGCCATCGAATATGATTATGTCGACCCGCGCGAGCTGACCCCGGGGCTCGAGACCAAGGCAGTACCGCGCCTGTTCCTTGCCGGACAGATCAACGGCACGACCGGCTATGAGGAAGCCGCGGGGCAGGGGGTGCTGGCCGGCATCAATGCGGCGCATGCCGCCGGAGGCAGCCGCGATCTTTTCATTGTCACGCGTGCCGACGGTTATCTCGGCGTGATGATCGACGACCTGGTGACGCGCGGCGTCACCGAGCCTTACCGCATGTTCACATCGAGAGCCGAGTATCGCTTGATGCTGCGCGCCGACAATGCCGACCAGCGGCTGACGCCGCTTGGCATCGCGGCGGGTTGTGTGGGAAGCGCAAGAGCAGAAGCTTTCGCCGCGAAGTCGACAGCGCTGACCGAAGGCGAGGCGCTGCTCAAGGGCCTCACGCTCACACCGGACGAAGCCGCCAAGGCAGGCCTCGCTGTCAATCGTGACGGCCGCAGGCGGAGCGCGTTCGAGCTCCTGTCTTATCCCGAGATCGAACTCGCATTGCTCATGCGCATCTGGCCGGAGATCGACGCGCTTGGTCCCAAGATCGCCAGCCAGCTCGCCGTCGATGCGCGCTACGCCGTTTATCTGAAGCGCCAGGACATCGACATCGCCGCCTTCCGCAAAGAAGAGAGCATCGCCATCCCGCTCGACTTCGCCTTCGCGCGGATCGCCGGGCTCTCCAACGAGCTTCGCCAGAAGTTGGAGCGCGACCGCCCGCTAAGCCTCGGTCAGGCGGCGCGGCTCGATGGCATGACGCCCGCCGCTTTGATGCTGCTTTTGGCGCATCTGAAGAAAGGCTCGCGGTGGAAGACCGGCTAGCCGGGAGCGCGGCAAGCCCCGGTGGCAGGCGGTTGATGCCCATCACCGGCCCCGAAGACTTCGCCGAAGCCTTTAAAGTTCCACGTGAAACAATCCACAGGCTTATTCGCTACGCTGATTTGCTGCCGGAATGGCAGGGACGGCAGAACCTCGTCTCCGCCAGGACGCTCGGCGAGGTGTGGGACCGGCACTTCGCCGATTCGGCCCAATTGCTAAGCTTGGCGCCTGACGCCGAGCTCTGGCTCGATCTCGGCTCGGGAGCAGGTTTCCCCGGGCTCGTCATTGCCATTCTCCAGGCGAATCACGCTAGATTCCGCATGCATCTGGTGGAAAGCACCGCCAAGAAATGCGCGTTCCTCTCCGAAGTGGCGCGGGCCACCGAAGCGCCTGTGGAGATACACTGTATGCGCATTGAAGAGCTGAGCCGGCACGCTACAAGCCTCAAGCCTGAGATCATCAGCGCGCGGGCGGTCGCCCCTTTGCCGCGACTGCTTGAGCTCGCCGCACCGTGGTTTCGACCGGGAGTGAAGGGGCTGTTCTTGAAAGGCCGCGCCGCCAAGCAGGAGATCGAGGCCGCCAAGCGCCACTGGAGCTTTGCCTGCGAGCTCCATCCGAGCCTGACTGCTGCGGATTCGACGATGGTCGAGATCAGCAATCTCACGAAGCGTCCGGAGGCGAGGGGGCGATGAGCCATACCGAGCATCGCCGCGCCCGCGTGCTCGCGCTCGCCAATCAGAAGGGCGGCGTCGGCAAGACCACCACGGCCATCAATCTCGGCACGGCGCTCGCGGCGATCGGCGAGCGCGTGATGATTGTCGACCTCGATCCGCAAGGCAATGCGAGCACGGGGCTTGGCGTCGACGATCGGACGCATTCCACCGCGGATGTGATCGGCGGCAAGATTCCGTTCGCGCAGGCGCGTGTCGCGACCCGCGTGCCGGGACTTTGGCTCGTGCCGGCCACCATCGACCTCATGGCCTTCGAGCGCGAATTGATGGCGGCGACCGGACGGCATTACCGTCTGCGCGACGCCATCGCGTCGATGCTGGCGTCAGAGGACCCCGACAGCGCTATCACCTACATTCTCATCGACTGCCCGCCTTCGCTCAACCTGCTCACCGTCAACGCGCTCGCCGCCGCCGACGCCGTGCTGGTGCCACTGCAATGCGAGTTCTTCGCGCTCGAGGGCCTGGCACAGCTGTTGAGCACCGTCGAAGAGATCCGAGTGCGGCTCAATCCGAAGCTGCAAATCCACGGCGTCGTGCTCACCATGTACGATCAGCGGACGAGTCTGTCGGATCAGGTGGTCGACGACGTGCGGCGGGTGCTTGGCGACAAGGTCTACGCCACCATCATCCCGCGCAATGTACGGGTCGCCGAGTCGCCGTCGCACGGCAAGCCGGTGCTCCTGTACGATTATCGGTGCTCCGGCTCTCAAGCCTATATTCGACTTGCCTCTGAGGTGATCGAGCGCGAACGGCGGATGCGCGCGGCGTGAGAGTGGGTGCGTTTGAAGCGGCGGCAAAGAGGAGGCCAGAATGGCTGTGAACACGCACAAGATGAGGCTCGGGCGGAGCTTGGCCTCGCTGATCGGCGAGGGTGCGGCACCCGATTTCGCCGAGCTCGAAGGTCAGCGCAACGTGGCGCTCGACACGCTGCGGGCCGGCCGGTTCAACCCTCGGAAGAATTTCCCCGAGGAGCAGATCGAGGAGCTAGCGGCTTCGATTCGCGAGCGCGGGCTGGTGCAGCCGCTCGTGGTCCGTGCGGTCCGCGGCGATCGAGAGAGCTACGAGATCGTCGCCGGTGAACGCCGCTGGCGGGCCGCGCAGCGGGCGAATTTGCACGAGGTGCCGGTCGTGGTGCGTGCGCTGTCCGATCAGGAAGCGATCGAGATCGCAATCATCGAGAACGTTCAGCGCGAGGATTTGAATGCGGTCGAGGAGGCGGAAGGCTATCGGCTGCTGATGCACGGCCACGGCTATACGCAAGAGGACCTGGCCAAGGTCATCGGCAAGAGCCGCAGCCACCTCGCCAACACCCTCAGGCTGCTCAAGCTCCCGGACAGCGTCCTGGATCTGCTGCGGAGCGGCGAGCTCAGCGCAGGCCACGCGCGGGCCCTGATCGGGCGCGCGGACGCTGCCGCGCTCGCGGCCCGAATCGTTAATGAAGGGTTAACGGTGCGCCAGGTCGAGGCCCTCGTTCAGGATCGCGGCTCGGCTCCCGCCAAGGCCCGGAAACCCGCCGCCAAAAGCGCCGACACGCGAGCGGCCGAGACCGAGCTTAAGGACGCGTTGGGCCTCGATGTCGACATCCGTTCCGGGCGCGGTGAGAAGGGCGAGCTCCGCATCCGCTATGCGACGCTCGACCAGCTCGAGGATCTGCGCCATCGGCTGTTGCGCCGCTCGGGATACCGCTAGGCCGCGTCCCCCCCGGCGCGCAATGCGCGCCGACTCCCCACAAGAGGGAGGTGCGGAAGATTGCTGGCCCCTCGTCCTAGTCGCGGAGAAACTCCGCAGCGCGAAACAGCGATTTGAACGGCACCCCGGCAGCCACATAGAGTTCGCTCGCCCCCTCCCCGCGGTCGAGGATCGACAGCACCAGCGCAACTTTGCCGCCTGCGGCTCTCACCAGTTCGACGGCCTGCATCGCCGAGCCGCCAGTGGTCGTCACGTCTTCGAGGATGATCGCCGTCTTCCCCGCAAGGTCCAGACCTTCGATGCGCTGCTTGGTGCCATGCTCCTTCGGCGCCTTGCGCACGAAAAAGCCCGAGAGTGGTCTGCCGGTATCGAGGCTCTTCATCGCCACGGGGGCGATCAGTGGCACAGCTCCCATCTCCAACCCGCCGACGCAATCCGCCTCGATGTCCCCGAGCTCCAGCAGAATCAGCTCGGCGAGGAGCGCGGCGCCTTCCGGATGCAGCATGGTAGGCTTGCTGTCGAAATAGTAGGCGCTCTCCTTGCCGGACGCGAGGATGAAGCGGCCCTTCTTGAAGGAACGCTCCTTGATGAGATCGAAGAGCCTGTTGCGCAGGTCGAGCTGGCTGTGGCGCTGGTCCATGTGCGTCCTGGGCGTGATGAAGCTATGCGCGGGTACACTGGTTTCGGCGCGGCCGCAACAGCCATCGGCGAACGCGCTAGACGCCGTCTTGGTGAGGCCTGGCGCTTGGCGCGTCCCCTCGCCTGGTCAAGACCAGCACCAGCCGTTCCGCCAAGGCACGCTCGAAATCGGGGTTCAGGCGCGCTCGCTTGATCGCCTCCTGAATCAGCGGAAGCGCCTCGAGCAGCCGGCGTGCGCCGAGACGGCGGCTATGGGCGATGAGGGCCCGTTCGCGCTTGAAATGGGGCCGCGGACGAAGCGATTTGACGGACTGCACAGGCGTTGCCCCATCGGCTATTGCCGCAGCGACGCGGTGCAGCTGAGTGAAGTGACGGCCGAGCGCGGAAAGCGCCACGGATGGATCTGTACCGGCAGTCGCGAGGCGGCCAAGCTGGCGAAGCGCTTCCGTCGTTTCGCCGCCGCTCACGTCGTAGACAAAAGTCTCGACCGCGATCTCCGCGCTATCGCCGACGACCGCGTCGATGTCCTCTGGACTGACATGGCCTTTGCCGGCGGCGTAGAGCGCAAGCTTCGTCACCTCGGAGCGCGATAAGGCCTGGTCGGCGCCGAGCCGCGTCGCCAAATAGGCGCGGGTCTCCGCATCGATGTCGAGGCCGGCTTTGTCGATCTCGGCGTCGATCAGATCGCCAATGGTGCGCTCGTCGGCATAGAACGGAAGCGCTGCCGCTGTGGCGTGCCCCTCGAACAGTTTGCGCAAACCGGAGTCTGGCCGGAGTGCTCCCGCCTCGATGACCAGAGCGCCCTCCAACGGAGCATCGAGCAGCGCCTTCAACGACGGAACATCGAGCCTTGTACCTGCCGCGAGCCGCACCACCTTCCGTTCGGCAAACATCGAGACGGTGCGAAGCTCGACTTCAAGTCGCGCGCCATCCTCCGCGAGATCCCGGTCGTCGAGACGGACCATGTCGGTGCTGCCCTTGGCCAGACCGGTGAAGTAGCTTGCGAGTGCCGCGGCGCGGTCGGCGACGAGCCCGGCATCCGGACCGTAGACCAAAGCAGCGCGGCACTGAGGATCGAACGACTTCAAGAGGCGCTGAAGCGGTCCGGCCTTATAGGCGACCATGGCGACACGAGGAGCGGCGTTGGAAAGCGGTGCTCAAGCTGCTTGCGACAAATAGGCTGCAATCCGGACCTTGATGCTCTCGGCGACGGTGCGCGCGGCTCGGTCCTCGGCATCGACGCGGGCGCGCACATTCGAGAAGATCGTCTGGACCCGCTCATAGGGCGCCTGCGAGGTTGCCTTGCCCTCAAGGACAACCTTGTCAGCCTTCATCAGCTTGAATGAGGCGTTGAGCTCGTAGGTTTGCTGCCTGACGTCGCCCGAAATCTGGGCCAGCTGGCTGACCACACTTTCCTTGATGACGATGTCGAGCTTGTAAGCGGTTGGCGCAGCCTCGCCGCCGCCGGTATTCGCGAAGATAAGCTCGTTGCGCAGCTTTTGACCGACGCGGCCAGGGATGGGAGTGACCTCCACCCCCGCCATCACCGCGCCCAGCCGGGAGCCGCCGGCGGTGCTGCCGTAGAGCGGCTGGAAGCCGCAAGCGCTTAGGCTCACGGCCGCATCAACGAGCAGGGCCGCAGCCACTAGGCTACGCCACCACATTGACGATCCTCTGCGGCACGATCACGACCTTCTTGATCTTACGTCCCCCGATGGCGCGCACGACATTGTCGAGCTTTAGCGCCGCAGCTTCAATATCTTCCTTCGCGGCGTCCCGTGCAATCCTCAATTCATCCCGCCTTTTGCCGTTGACCTGGACCGCGATGGTAATGGTTTCATCCAGCAAAAGCCCCGGATTCGGGGTGGGCCAAGCCACTTCGGCGAGCAGGGCCCGATTCCCGAGCGCCACCCAGCATTCTTCAGCCAGATGCGGCACCATTGGGGCGGCGATTCGGACCAGCAATTCGGCGGCTTCCCGCAAGGCGAATCGCATATCGGCGGCGGGCTCGGCCCCGGCAGCGTTGAGGGCTGCGGAGAGCGCGTTGGCCAGCTCATAGATATTGGCGATGGCGACATTGAAGCGGAGCTTGTCGATCGCCGTGGTGACCGCGGCGACCGCCTTATGGCTGGCCCGGCGAAGCTCGAGGGCGTCACCCGAGACCGCTGCGGGCTCAGGGGCATCCCTGCCCTTCTCCGCCGCCTCATTCACCAGCCGCCATAGGCGCTGCAGAAAGCGGTAGGCGCCTTCGACGCCGCCCGCCGTCCATTCGATGTCGCGCTCGGGCGGCGTGTCGGACAGCATGAACCAGCGCGCCGTATCGGCCCCATAGGCGCCGATGATGTCGTCGGGATCGACCACGTTCTTTTTCGATTTCGACATGGACTCGATGGCCCCGACGGCGATGGGCTCACCGGTCTTGATATGCACCGCCTGGCCGTCGCGGATGGTCACCTCCTGCGGCAGCACCCATTTGCCTTGGCCGTCCTTGTAAGTCTCGTGCGTGACCATGCCTTGGGTGAAGAGGCCTCTGAAAGGCTCGTCGATTGGCGCATGGCCGGTCTTGCGCATGGCGCGCGTGAAGAAGCGCGCATAGAGAAGATGCAGGATCGCGTGCTCGACGCCGCCGATATATTGATCGACGGGAAGCCAATAGCCGACGGCGTTGCTGTCGGTCGGCACGGCGGCATGCGGCGAGCAGAAACGCGCGAAGTACCAGGACAAATCGACGAAGGTGTCCATGGTGTCGGTCTCGCGCGTGGCGGGACCGCCGCATTGCGGGCAGGTGACGTGCTTCCAGGTGGGGTGGCGGTCGAGCGGGTTGCCCGAGCCATCGAAGGTCACGTCCTCCGGCAGCTTGACTGGCAGATCTTGCACCGGCACCGGCACGATGCCGCAGGCCTCGCAATGGATCATCGGGATCGGGCAGCCCCAATAGCGCTGCCGCGAGATGCCCCAGTCGCGCAAACGGAACTCGGTCCGGCGCGTCGCTTGCGGCTTGCCGTGCAGCAATTTCGCGGTGAGGTGCTTGGCCATCGCCTCCTTCGCCGCCTCGACGGTGAGCCCATCGAGAAAGGTCGAATTGATCATCACGCCGTCGCCGGTATAGGCCTCGTCGCCGATGACAAACGTCTTTGGGTCGGCGCCAGGCGGCAGCACCACCGGCACCACGGGCAGCCCATAGGCCCTCGCAAATTCAAGGTCGCGCTGATCGTGCGCCGGGCAGCCGAAGATGGCTCCGGTGCCGTACTCCGTGAGGATGAAATTTGCGATGAAGACGGGAAGCTCCGCGCCCTCGATCACCGGATGCTTCACGCGCAAGCCGGTGTCGTAGCCCTTCTTCGCTTGCGTCTGGAGCTCTGCCGCGCTGGTGCCGTGGTGGTAGCATTCGGCGATGAAGGCCGACGCCTTGGCGTCGTGCTCGGCGACCGCCTTGGCCAGCTTGTGGTCAGGTGCGATAGCTATGAAGCTCGCGCCGAACAGCGTGTCGGGCCGCGTGGTGAACACTTCGATGACTTGGTCGTCTCTTGATGCGATCCCCGGCACGGTCGCAAAACGAATGAGCAGTCCTTCCGAGCGGCCGATCCAATTCGCCTGCATCAGTCGCACCTTTTCCGGCCAGCGGTCGAGCGTGCCGAGCGAGTCGAGCAGGTCTTGCGCGAAGTCGGTGATCTTCAGCACCCATTCCGGCTGCTCGCGTTGCTCGACGAGAGCGCCGGAGCGCCAGCCGCGCCCGTCGATCACCTGCTCATTGGCGAGCACGGTCTGATCGACCGGGTCCCAATTCACCTTCCGCTGCTTGCGGTCGACCAGGCCGGCCGCGAGCAGATCCAGAAACAGCCTCTGCTGCTGATGGTAGTAGTCGAGGTCGCAGGTCGCGAATTCGCGCGCCCAGTCGAGCGACAGCCCCATGCTTTTGAGCTGGCCGCGCATGGTGGCGATATTGTCGTAGGTCCATTTGGCGGGATGGATGCCGCGCCCGATGGCGGCGTTCTCCGCCGGCAGTCCGAAGGCGTCCCAGCCCATCGGGTGGAGCACATTGTGGCCGCGCGCCCGCATGTAGCGGGCCACCACGTCGCCCATGGTGTAGTTGCGGACGTGACCCATATGAATGCGCCCCGATGGATAGGGGAACATTTCAAGAACATAATATTTCGGGCGCGGATCGTTCTCGTCAGCGTGGAACAGACCCCGCTGCTCCCAGAGCTTCTGCCAGCGGGGCTCTGCATTGCGCGGGTTGTAGCGTTCGAGGGTCATCGGGACATTCGGGCGGTTGAAAGTGGCCCGAATAGGCATGAAAGGCGAAGCGGGGTCAATCGGGCGCGACGGTTTGCAGCCAGTGGCCGCGCTCACATCCGGCAACAACAGCGTGATTTGCGGGGGAAGGGCTTGCCTGCAACAAGATGGTGGCACTTGAGCCATGCGAAAAGAGAGACGTTCAACGGATGCTTCGCAGGATTGTGCTGAGCGGCGCGATTGCCCTCTTGGCGGTGGCAGCGCCGCGCCTCGCCGGCGCTGAGAGCATCCAGGATGTTGCTTGGTGCAGGGGCGAAGGAAGCCCCATGGCCGAGCAGCAGATCGGCGGCTGCACCGCGCTGATCCAGGCTGGCGCGATCCAGGGCCGCGACCTCGCCCTGGTCTATTTTCGCCGCGCCGCCGCCTACCTTAAGCGCCAGGACTATGACAACGCGATCCACGATTTCGGCGAGGGGCTCGCGCTCGATCCCAATAATGCCACTGCGTATTATGGCCGGGGCATCGCTTACGAGGCCAAGAGCGACCCGGAACGCGCCATTCTCGACTACGGCGCGGCGATCAAGCTCGATCCGGGTCACGTCAAGGCCTTGAGCAACCGCGGCGCCATCTATGCCGATCAGCGCGCCTACGAGCGCGCGCTCGAGGACAATAACCGCGTTATCGAGCTCGTGCCGGATCAAGCGCAAGGCTACGTCAATCGGGGCCTGACCTTTGCGCGCCGGGGCGACTTCGACAATGCGCTCCGCGACTTCGACCAGGCGATCAAGCTCGACGCGAAATCGGCGATCGCCTTCTACAATCGGGGCCGCGTCCATTTCGCCAAAGGCGACGCCGAGCAGGCCATCCAGGATTTCGACGCCGCGATCGAGATCGGCCCGAAGACGCCGGGCGCCTACGAGGAGCGCGGCTTCGCCTATCTCAGCCAAGGTCAGGTGGACAAGGCCATCGCCGATTACGACGCTGCCCTGCAGCTCGATGCCAAGCGCGCCACGGCGCTTTATGGCCGTGGCCTCGCCAAAGCCAAGAAGGGCGATGCGAGCGGCGAGGCAGACGTCGCCGCCGCGAAGGCGATCAAACCCGATATCGCCAAGGTCTTCGACCAGGCCGGCGTGAAATAGCGAGAGTTGCGGGAGGGCTTGATCTCTGGCATGCCGGACGTCATGATCGACGCGCCCTCTGTCCAGTCATCGCTTCACGCGGTTCAGTGCGAGATCGCCGGCGCGGCACAGCGATGCGGCCGCGATCCCGCCTCGGTGAGGCTCATCGCCGTAACCAAGACGGTGCCATCGCAACTCATCGAGGATGCGATTGGCTTCGGCCAACGCCGCTTCGGCGAGAACCGGGTGCAGGAGGCGCAGGCGAAGTGGCCGGAGCTGAAGGCACGCTATCCCGATGTCGAGCTGCATCTCATCGGCCCGCTGCAATCGAACAAGGTGCGCGATGCGGTCGCGCTGTTCGACGCGATCCATAGCGTCGACCGGCCAAAGATTGCCCGCGCGCTTGCCGAGGAGATGGCGCGGAGCGGCAAGCGTCCGCGCCTGCTCGTGCAAGTCAACACCGGCGAGAAGCCGCAAAAGGCCGGCGTGCTGCCCGTCGAGATTGACACCTTCGTCGCGCAATGCCGTGGAGAGTACGGTCTCGCCATCGAAGGACTGATGTGCATCCCGCCGCTCGATGAGGAGCCGAGTTTGCATTTTGCCCTGCTCGCCAAGATCGGCGCCCGTCTCGGGCTGCAAGAGCTAAGCATGGGCATGAGCGGTGATTTCGCCGCGGCCATCGTCTTCGGCGCCACGTATGTTCGCATCGGCACGGCGATCTTCGGCGCCCGAGATATCAAGTCTCATTGAGTGCGACGTCTCTCCCCTGTCATCGTCCGCGAAGGCGGACGATCCAGTAGCCACTGCCCGTCCGAAGATTGCCCGGATAGGGGTTACTAGATGCCCGCCTTCGCGGGCATGACAGCCTCGCGAATTCGTTAGCGCATCACCACAAGCGCCGATCTGTGCCGTGCTTGCCTGATCAGCGCGGAGAGATCGCGGAGCGAAAGCGCGATGCAGCCGTCGGTCGGCGTGTAGCCGGGACGCGCGAGATGCACAAAGATGGCGCTGCCACGGCCCCTCACCCGCGGGCGGTCGTTATAGCCGAGCACGAGCGCGAGATCGTAGAGATGGTCGGCGCGCTTCAAGCCTTCGGCGCTGCGCTTCGACGGCAGCTTGATCAGCCTGTTGTAGTTGCGGTCGGCGGGATCGTCGCACCAGCCGTCGTTGGCGCGGATCGGCCGGCAAGGCAGCCGCGTCCTTGGCCTCGCCACGCGATCAGCGCGGTAGAGCACGAGGCGCATTGGAAAGCATCCAAGCGGGGTAGCGCCGTCGCCTTCACGCTTCAGGGCCTTGATGCCGGAGCGCCCGAAGGCCGCGCGCCTGACTCCGTGGGCGAGCGCCAGGCGCCCTTCCCTAGGTTTTCCCGGCGCCCGCCTGACGACGATCCTCCGTGAATGTTTAACTCCCATTGCCGATTGGCCTTTTTCGCTTTGCCGGTCCGAACCGATCCGCTTGTCCAAGCGGCGTCCGGTGCTTAATACTGGGCTCATCGGAGTTCGGGCAGGGACGGCTATGGGCAACGCGCGCAAGATCTTGATCATCGACGACGACGACGAGCTCCGCGAGTCCTTGAGCGAGCAGTTGTCCCTGCACGAGGAGTTCGAGACGCTGCTCGCATCCACGGCGTCGGACGGGTTGAAGCTTGCGCGCAACGGCCATGTGGACTTGGTTCTCCTCGACGTCGGCCTTCCCGATCTCGATGGACGCGAGGCCTGCAAGCTGCTGCGCCGCGGCGGCTTCAAAGGCCCCGTCGTCATGCTGACCGGGCAGGTCTCCGATTCCGATACCATTCTCGGTTTGGAGTCTGGCGCCAACGACTATGTGACCAAGCCCTTCAAGCTCGGCGTGCTGCTTGCCCGCATCCGCGCGCAGCTCCGGCAGCACGAGCAGAGCGAGGACGCGGTTTTCGCCATCGGCCCTTACACCTTCAAGCCGGCGTCCAAATTGCTCGTCGATAGCAACGGCGGCAAGATCAGGCTCACCGAGAAAGAGACCTCGATCCTCAAATATCTCTACCGCGCCGGAGAGCGGGTCGTCACCCGCGACGTGCTGCTGCATGAGGTGTGGGGTTACAACGCGGGCGTGACCACCCATACGCTCGAGACGCACATCTATCGCTTGCGGCAGAAGATCGAGAAGGACCCCTCGCAAGCCGAGCTGCTCATCACCGAGACCGGCGGCTACAAATTGGTGCCCTGACTTCATTCTGTTTGTCATGCCTGCGGAGGCGGGCATCCAGTAACCACCAGACTTCGTAATGCCAAGGCCAGTGGTTACTGGATCGCCCGGTCAAGCCGGGCGATGACAACGATCGCGTGCCACCTTCTCAGTCAATCACGAAATCGGCGATGACTGGGACGTGGTCGGAAGTTCGCGGCCAGTCGCGCGCCTCGTCGAGCACGCGCATTGAGGTCGCGGCGCCGTCGAGAGCGGGCGTGGTCCAGATATGATCGAGGCGGCGGCCACGGTTTGACGCGCGCCAATCGCGGTTTCGGTAACTCCACCAGGTGAAGAGCTTCTGCTCCGCCGGCACATGCCGGCGCATCACGTCGACCCAATCATGCGAGGCGACGACGCGCTCGAAGCGCTCGACTTCAGCCGGCGTATGGCTCACGACCTTGAGCAGCTGTTTGTGCGACCACACATCGGTCGGCAGCGGCGCGACGTTCAAATCGCCGACTAGGATCATGCGATTGGTCCGCTTGCCGCGTATCCCGCGGAACCAGAAGTGCATGGCTTCAAGAAAATCGAGCTTGTGACGAAATTTCGGATTGAGCGCAGGATCCGGCAGATCACCACCCGCCGGCACATAAACGTTATGCAGGGTGAGCGGCTTTATCTGCGCGCCACCACCATCGAGCTCGACCGAGAGATGCCGCGCATGACCGCGCCCGCAAATGTCGCGTCGCTGCACTTTCGTGAACGGAATGCGGGAGAGGACGGCGACGCCGTGATAGCCCTTCTGCCCGCAGATAGCGACGTGGTTGAAGCCGAGCGCGCGCAGCGGCAGCTCGGGGAAGCTGTCGTCGACGCATTTGATCTCTTGCAGGCAGAGCACGTCCGGCCGGTGCTCCTTGACGAAGCGCTCGACGAGGTCGAGCCGCAGCCGCACCGAGTTGATGTTCCAGGTGGCGAGACGAAGATGCATGGGAGACTGTGCCCCAGATAAAAGAAAGGCGTCCAACCGCTGCGCGTGGTTGGACGCCAGAAGCGCGTTTTTTGCGCGCGCGCGCCGGGAGGGAAGCCGGCACGGGCGGACCACATCTTCGGCTAGACGGGGGGCACTACCGATGAAAAGCGATGTGGACCGCTTCTGGTGCCAAAAATATGCAGGTCCGCAAGCGATTTCAACCGAACCGCCGCAAAAAAATTAACGGGTCGTAAATAGACACCGCGTGCTCAGTAACAAGCCATTGTTTTTGCTTGTGTTCTTGTCGCTCGCTAACGAATTTGTGAAGAACATTACGAAGGCTCACGGGCACAATCTTGAGGATTCCGGCGGTCTTTACTGGAAGGGCTGAAATGATACCGTCGCGTTGAAGAAGTCCGCCGCCACCTTTCGCCCCGGAATGACGTCGTCGAGCGTCACGCTGGTGGCGAGGCCTTGGGCGTCGGTGATCACCCATTGCTTCAGCTTCAGCTCCGGCTCGGTGGAGAAGTTAAGCTTGATCTGGCCGGTGGCGTCGCCGCTTTTGTCCTCGAGCGTGACGGCAAGCGAGCCGGCTTGGCTCTCCACGCCGACGATGCGGGCATCGCGGTCGAGATCGACCCCATCGCCCAACAGCAGGCGGAACGGCGTCGACTCGAGCGGATATTTCTCGATCGTCTTGAGGTCCGAATCTTCGATGGCGAGGAAGTGACCGTCGGCGACGATGCGGAGCGTGCTCGGGGGAGCATAGTCGAAGCGGAGCTTGCCCGGCCGCTGCACGTAGAAGCGGCCCGTCGCGTGCTTGTTGTTGGAGTCGACCTGCTCGAAGGTGCCTTGCAAATTGGTGATGCCGTTGAAATAGGCATTGATGCGCTCCACCGCCGCGGTCTGCTCAGCCCCGATCAGAGGCGTCGGTCCAGGAGTTGCCTCGACCGCGGCGTCCCATCCAGCGCCCTCGTCCCCGGCGCTCGGATTGATCTCGCCTTGCACCGGCGCGGGGTCGCCGGGCTCCGGAGCGGCCGCGTCATAGGGCTCGGCCGCCGGGTCGGTGGCGCCCTTCATGCCTTCTACTGGCCGGGGCACATTCTGCGCGGGGACGGAGCCCGTGGCGGGCGTGATCTTCTGCACCGTGGTCGTGGTGTCTTGGGCAAGCGCCAGTCCCGCCGAGAGGCAAAGAACCGGCGATAAGCTCAAGAGAAGCCACACGGATCTGCAGCGCATAGATGATCCCTTCATGGAGCGGTGCTCGGCTGAGTGCCCCGCGGGCGGGTGCCCCAGCAACCATCGATAGATGATTCCGTCAAATCTGGTCAACTTCTTGGCGAAGTGGCCAGAGGGGCAGAGATCGGGGCCTAATAAGGCGCGGCCGCCTCGTCGCCGACCAGGATTTCCCGTTTACCGGCATGATTGGCGGCGCCGATCAGCCCTTCCTTCTCCATGCGCTCGACCAGGGTGGCGGCGCGGTTATAGCCGATGCCGAGCCGCCGCTGCACATAGCTGGTCGAAGCCTTGCGGTCCTTGAGCACGATGGCGACTGCCTGGTCGTAGAGGTCGTCGCCGGAGTCGCCATACTCGGCGCCCTCCTCGGCGTCGCCCTCCTCGTCATCTTCCTCGGTGACGGCGTCGAGATAGTCCGGAACGCCCTGCTTCTTCAGATGCCGCACCACCTTCTCGACCTCGTCGTCGGCGACGAACGGCCCATGCACGCGCATGATGCGCCCGCCGCCCGCCATGTACAGCATGTCGCCTTGGCCGAGCAGCTGCTCGGCGCCCTGCTCGCCCAGAATCGTGCGGCTGTCGATCTTCGACGTCACTTGGAAGCTCACCCGCGTCGGGAAGTTCGCCTTAATGGTGCCGGTGATCACGTCGACGCTCGGACGTTGCGTCGCGGTGATGAGATGGATGCCGGCGGCCCGGGCCATCTGGGCGAGCCGCTGCACCGCTGACTCGATGTCCTTGCCCGCCACCATCATCAAATCGGCCATCTCGTCGACGATGACGACGATGTAGGGCATCACCTCGTAGTCCATCTCCTCCTGCTCGTAGATGGCGCGCCCGGTGGCGCGGTCGAAGCCCGTCTGCACCGTCCGCGTCAGCGCCTCGCCCTTCGCCTCGGCCTGCAGGATGCGGCTGTTGTAGCCCTTGACGTCGCGCACGCCCAATTTCGACATGCGCTTGTAGCGCTCCTCCATCTCGCGCACCGTCCATTTGAGCGCCACCACCGCCTTTTTCGGATCGGTGACGACCGGCGCGAGGAGATGCGGGATGCCGTCATAGACCGACAGCTCGAGCATCTTCGGATCGATCATGATGAATTTGCATTGATCCGGAGACAGCCGGTAGAGCAGGGACAAGATCATGGTGTTGATGCCGACCGACTTGCCCGAGCCGGTGGTGCCGGCGATCAGGAGATGCGGCATGCGGGCGAGATCGACGATGACCGATTCGCCGCCGATATTCTTGCCGAGCGCGAGCGCCAATCGCCCATCGCTCTCCTGGAAGTCCGGGGATTCGATGAGCTCGCGCAGCATCACGATCTCGCGGCGGTCATTGGGCAGTTCGATGCCGATGACGTTACGGCCGGGGACCACCGCCACGCGGGCGGCGACCGCGCTCATCGACCGGGCGATATCGTCGGCGAGCCCGATGACGCGCGAGGATTTCGTTCCCGGCGCGGGCTCGAGCTCGTAAAGCGTGACCACCGGGCCCGGGCGCACATTGGTGATCTCGCCCTTGACGCCGAAATCCTGAAACACGCCTTCGAGCTCGCGCGCATTCTCCTGCAGCACCTCATCGCTGATGCTGCGGCTGCGGTTGGAGCGAGGCTGCTGCTGCAGCAGTTTGAACGGCGGGGTCTCGTAAGGCGTGTCGGAGCGCGGCTGGCGGCGCAATCCCTTATGCCCCTGTTTTGCTTCGGGGTTGCTGCGCGTGATGCGATAGCTCGGCTCCGTGACGTCCTCGGCGTCTTCGTCGTTCTCCTCGTCCACTCCCTCGCCGAGATCGAGCGAGCCTGAACTCGAAGGAGGGCTCGATGCGGCCATCGGCGTCGGGCTCTGACCAGGCAGCCTCACGGCTCACGCTTGCCTCGTCCTCGGCGAAATCCGGGACCTCATCGGGCTCCTGGTTGCGCTTCGGCCAGCCGAAACGCTTGAGCTTGGCCTGCGTATGCATGGCGAGATGCAGCGCGGCGCCGAGCGAGGCGTTTGCCCATTCGCTGGGGATCTTGGTTCGGGGCGCCCACAGCGCGATGAGCGCGGACGCGCTCGTGCCGCAGGCGAACAGCAGGAGAGCGGTGCCTGTGATCAGAAAGAAGAGACCGGCGAGGAAGGAGGCGGCGGCCGCGGGCAGCACGCCGATGACATGCGCGCCCGCCATGAAGAAATCGCCGAGAATGCCGCCAAGGCCGTTCGGCAGCGGCCAGCTCTTCGGCTGGGGCAGGGCGGAGAGGGCGGCGGCAAGCAGCAAGACGGCAATCGGCCAAACGAACAGCCGCGCCCGGCGGCGCTCCGGGACGGTGCGGCAGACGAAATGCCACCCCCAAGCGGCGAGCGGCAGGAAAAGCACGATCGAAGCAAGGCCGAGAGATTGGACGGCGAGATCGGCGACCACCGCGCCCCAATGGCCCAAGAGATTGCGCGGCGCCGCTTGCGTGGCGTTGTTGAAGCTCGGGTCGTACACCGACCAGGTGGCGAGGCTCGTCCAGGCCGCGCCGGCGGCGGCGATGAAAACGAGGCCGTAGCTGCCGTGCACGAGCCTCCTCAAGCCCGTCGAGACCGAGCCCGGCAGGAGCCGCTTCCGCTCCGTCTGTCTACGTCTGGTGGCCATCCCCTAACCCAATGTGGCAACGACGCGCGCCAAAGCTTCGCTCGTGGTCTTGGGGTCGTGCACCAGCGCAACCCTGGCGTGATCCGTGCCAGGATTGATGCCGCCGGCCCCGTCACGGGCGAGATAAGATCCCGGCAGCAGTCTGACACCACACCCTTTCCAAAGGGTTGTTACCGCCGCCTCGCCGCCGCCTTGGCGCTTAAAGTCGAGCCAGAGAAAGAAGCCGCCTTCCGGGCGCCGGTAGCCATAGCGGTCTCCGAGCACCTCGTCGGCGGTGTCGAAATTCTGCCGGTAAAGCGCCCGGCCTTGGCGGACATGCTCCTCGTCGGACCAGGCGGCGACCGAGACATGCTGGATGGGCAGGGGCATTTGCGGGCAAGCGACATTGCGCAAGCGGCCGAAGGGCGCGATGAAGCTTGGGTCGCCGGCAATGAATCCCGACCTAAGGCCCGGCAGCCCGGAGCGCTTGGAGAGGGATTGGAACACCACGACATTGGCAAAGCCGCCCTGCGTCGCCAATGCGACCTCGAGCGCGCCTTGTGGCGGGCTCTCGCCATAGATCTCCGAATAGCATTCGTCGGCGAACAGCATGAAGCCGAAGCGGCGGGCAAGCGCGATCGCCGCCGCGAGGTAGCCGCGATCCGCGACGGCGCCTTGCGGGTTCGACGGCGAGCAGAGATAGAGCGCAACGGTGCGTTCGAGCAGCTCGGGATCGATCGCCTCGAGGTCGGGGAGGAAGCCCGTCGCCGGAGAGCCCGCGAGAAATACGGGCTCGGCGCCGGAGACCGCCGCCGCTGCCGCGTAGGCCGGGTAGAAGGGGTTGGGGATCAGCACCGCCGGCCGGGTGATCGGGCCCTTTCGCGCGACCGCCGGAAAGATGGCGGAGAACAACCCCTCGCGTGAGCCGGTCAGCGGCAGCACATGGGTGTCGGCGTCGATATGGCCGGCAAGGGCTGGATAGCGTCGCCCCAACCAATCGGCGATGGCCTGGCGCAGCGCCGGAACGCCCCGGATCGGAGGATAGCGGCCGAACTCGCTCAGTATGGCGCTCGAGCACCGGCCCGAGAAAGGAGGGGATGAGCGCGTGCGGCTCGCCGAGCGAAAGGTCGATCGGCGGCGCTCCGGGCGCGATGCCGTGCAGCAACTCGGTCAGGCGCGCGAAGGGCGAGGCGACCAAATCGTCTAGATGGGTGAGGTCAGCAGTGGAACGCCATGGGAGCGGTGTTACGGGATGGCGCGAGTCCCGGCAATGGGCTGCCGGGCTCAGCGGCTCCCCACAATAAATAAGCCCCGGCAACGCGCCGGGGCTTAGGTGAGAGCAAAATCAAGGGAGGAGGAGACTTGGCTCTCGTTGAAGCCTTCTTATCCCTGGAGTTGAATCTACGCGGTTGGCTATTGGACCACCTCTCCATGGAGATTGATGTCGAGCCCTTCGACTTCGACGGCCTGGGAGACCCTCAAGCCGATGATGAGGTCGATCACCTTGAGGATGATGTAGGTCATCACGGCGCAATAGATGAAGGTGCCGGCCACGTCGTAGAACTGGATCAGCATCTGGTGGCCGTTGCCGTCGATCAGCCAGCCTTTGCCGGCCGAGTTGATGGCATTTGAGGCGAACATACCGGTCATGATGGCGCCAAGCGCACCGCCGACGGCATGTACGCCAAAGGCATCCAGCGCGTCATCATAGCCGAGCATCTTCTTGACGTGCACCGCCGCGAAATAGCAGACGGCGCCGGCGGCGATGCCGATGATCAGCGCACCCATCGGGTTGACGAAACCCGATGCCGGGGTGATGGCGACAAGACCCGCCACCGCGCCAGAGACGATACCGAGAATGCTCGGCTTCTTGGCGATCATCCATTCGCAAACCATCCAAGAGAGGGCCGCCGCGGCCGTGGCGATTTGCGTCGCGGCCATGGCCATGCCGGCGTTAACGTTGGCGGTCACTGCCGAACCGGCATTGAAGCCGAACCAGCCGACCCACAGGAGCGACGCCCCGATCACGCTATAAACGAGGTTGTAAGGCGCCATGTTCTCCTTGCCGAGCCCGTAACGCGGGCCGAGCACGAGCGCGCAGACAAGGCCCGCGGTTCCGGCGTTCAAATGCACGACGGTTCCGCCTGCGTAGTCGAGCGCGCCGAGCTGACCGAGCCAGCCGCCGCCCCAGACCCAATGGGCGATCGGGCTGTACACGATCACCAACCAGGCCCCCATGAAGATCATAAAGGCCGAGAACTTCATGCGGTCCGCCAGCGACCCGGCAATCAGCGCCGGGGTGATGATAGCGAAGGTCATTTGGAAGCACATATAGACGGATTCAGGAATCGTCCCCGCCAATGGGCTGACCGCGTCGATGCCCATCGGCTTCAGCATGAAATATTTGAATCCGCCGATCCACTTGTTCATCGACTCGCTGTCATTGGTGGTGAAGGCGATCGAATAGCCGATGACCATCCACAAGACAGTGATGATGCAGGTCGCCCCAAAGGCTTGGCCGACGGTGGCGAGCACGTTCTTTTTGCGCACCATGCCGCCATAGAACAGGGCAAGTCCGGGGATCGTCATCATCAGCACGAGCGCCGTGGATGTCAGCATCCAGGCCGTGTCGCCGGTGTTGATGGGCGACACCGGGGCGGCCGGGGCAGCCGCGGCCGGAGCTGCTGCCGCAGCTGCGTCCTGGGCAAAGCTTGGATCGATATAGGCGGCGAAGAGCAGCACAGCGAGCGCTGCGACCACGCCGGTAAGAATTTTGATAAGGGTCACCATCTAAATACCTCCCCCTCTCTCAGAGCGCTGATTCGTCGGTTTCGCCGGTGCGGATGCGCACCGTCTGCTCGACGGGAACGACGAAGATCTTGCCGTCGCCGATCTGACCGGTCTTGGCCGCGGCAACGATGGCTTCGACCGCTTTGTCGACCTGCTTGGCCGGCACGACGACCTCGACTTTGATCTTCGGTAGGAAATTCACGGCGTATTCCGCGCCCCGATAGATCTCCGTATGGCCCTTTTGCCGGCCGTAACCTTTCACTTCGGTCACGGTCATGCCTTGCAGGCCGAGCTCGGTGAGGGCTTGGCGCACCTCATCGAGCTTGAATGGCTTGATGATCGCCATCACCAGCTTCATCTCTCTACCCCTCCAATTGGCGGCTTCTTCGGTTTTGGCCACGTTTGTGAGCCGCGTGAACCTGAAAGCAGAGTCAAGGCGCGTGCCAACTCCACCGCAGCCCTGCAATTCATTGGCTTTAAGGGATTTTTTAGAGTTGGGGCGCGGCCCCACAGGGATGCAGATAGAGGCTCAGCGCCCAATAATTAGGCAAAAAACGCGTTTTGCCTCACGAATAGGCAAGGTCAGCGAGGCTTGCGCTCCCGCAGCAGTCCTTCCTGCGCCGTGGAGGCCACGAGCTCTCCGGATCTGGTGTAAAGGGTGCCGCGGCAAAAGGCGCGGCCGCCGCCCGAGCTTGGGCTGTCCTGGGCGTAGAGCAGCCAGTCGTCGATCCTGAAGCTGCGATGGAACCAGATGGCGTGGTCGAGGCTCGCCAGCATCAGCGAGGGATCGAACACGAAGCGCCCGTGGGCGATCAGCGCCGTGTCGAGCAGGGTGAAATCCGAGGCATAAGCGAGCACGCACTGGTTGAGCGCGAGGTCATCGCCCACGCTGCCCGTGGCTCTGATCCACACTTGCTGGGTGGGGGCGCGCTTTTCCGGCGAAAGATAGCGGGACAGGTCGACGGGGCGGATCTCGATCGGCCGCTCGTGCTCCCAATAGGCCCTGACCTGCGGCGGCAGGCGGTCGATCAGGCACTCCTTCAGCTCGGCCTCGCTCGGCAGCGATTCGGGGGGCGGCACCTCCGGCATCGTCATCTGGTGCGTGAGTCCCTCTTCGAGCTTGTGGAAGGACGCCGCCATGGAGAAAATCGCCTGCCCATGCTGGATCGCGATCACCCGCCGCGTGGAGAAGCTGCCTCCGTCGCGGATGCGGTCGACCTTGTAGATGATCGGCACCGATGGGTCGCCTTCGCGCAGAAAATAGCCATGCAGCGAATGGGCGATGCGGCCATCGACGGTCCGGTGGGCGGCTACAAGCGCTTGGCCGATCACCTGCCCACCAAAGACGCGCTGCCAGCCGACCTTGGGGCTCACGCCCCGGAACAAATTCACCTCGAGCGTTTCGAGGTCGAGGATCGACAGCAGCGTTTCGAGTGCGCGGCTCATCAGCCTAGCCTTTCGCCTGCGATGTTGATGCGCCCTTTATCAGTTTCGGCTGGAAAGCGGAACGCGAAGGCGATTGCGCCCGCTGGCGTTTCCTCTTCTCCCTCGCGGGGGCTAAGTAGAAGACCCGTGGTTTGATCGATGAAGCCTCGCACGGAGCCCATGGCTGACCAGCGACCTTATGATGTGATCATTGCCGGCGGCGGCTTCGTCGGCATGGCGCTTGCGCTCGGCTTGGGCAAGCTGGCGCCGAAGGGCTTCCGTGTGGCGCTAGTCGATGCCGAGCCGCTTGTTGGCGGCAAGACCGACGCCCGCGCCTCGGCGCTGTCGGCAGCGAGCAAGGGCCTCCTCTCCGCGCTCGGCGTGTGGCCGGAGCTTGCCGGCGCCGCCCAACCGATCACCAGCATCGAGGTCACGGATAGTCCGTTGGACGCAGGCCTTCGCCCGCATCTCCTCGGTTTCGACGATCAGCTTCGGCCTGGCGAAGCTGGCGCCTATATGATCGAGAACGATGATCTCCGCCGCGCGCTCAGCTTGGCCGTCGCCCGCGAACCGGCGATTGAGAGTTTCGCTCCAGACAGCGTCGTAGATTTTGCGGCTGGCGCCGTCGGGATCACTGCCAAGCTCGGCAGCGGTCGGCAGATCGAGGCGCGCCTCCTCGTCGCTGCCGACGGCAAGCGCTCGCGGCTCAGGGAACGCGCCGGGATCAAATGCGTCGCCTGGTCCTATCCGCAAATCGGCATCGTCACCACCGTCGCCCATGCGAAACCGCACGAGGGACGAGCCGTGCAGCATTTCTTGCCGGCCGGCCCCTTCGCCATCCTGCCGCTGACGGGCAACCGTTCCTCCATCGTGTGGACGGAAGACAAGGCAAGGGGCGAGGCGATCATGGCCGATGACGAGGCGGGCTTCGTGGCCGAGCTGGCCAAGCGCTTCGGCGACAAGCTCGGCGACATTGCGCTCGCCGGCCCTCGGCTATCCTTTCCGCTCGATCTGCAAATCGCGCGGAGCTTCGTCGCCGAGCGTCTGGCGCTGGTCGGCGACGCCGCTCATGCGGTCCACCCGCTCGCCGGCCAGGGGCTCAATATCGGTTTACGCGACGTCGCGGCATTGACCGAGGTTCTGGTGGAAGGGGCGCGTCTTGGGCTTGATCCGGGTGCGCCGGCGCTGCTTCAGCGCTACGAGCGCTGGCGGAGATTCGACAGCGCCTTCTCGGCCACGGTGATGGATGGGCTGAACCGCCTCTTTTCCAATGACAGTTTGCCGTTGCGGAGCTTGCGCGACCTCGGACTTGCTGCCGTCGACCAGGCGCCGTGGCTGAAGCACGTCCTCGTCCGCGAGGCTGCGGGCTTCAGCGGCAGCGTCCCGCGCTTGCTGAAGGGTGAAACACTATGAGGAGCGGCTAGCGCTCGTCGAGCTTACGCGCCTCATCCGGCAACATGATGGGGATGCCGTCGCGGATCGGATAAGCGAGCCCTGCCGCGCGGCTGATCAGCTCCTGGCGCTCGGCATCGTAATCGAGCGAGGTCTTGGTCAATGGACAGACCAGGATCTCGAGCAGCTTCGGATCGAGCTTCGCGCGCGTCTCCCGCTCCTGCGTCACGATACGCCTCCTTCACATCTGGCGGTCACTGCAGCGACGTTCCCGAGCCGTCGTCGGGAGCGGCAAGCTCCATCTCGGCGAGCGCCACGAGCGCTTCGGCCCGCGCCTTCAAATCCGGCGCCTCGAGCAGCGCCTGCTTTTCCTCCGGCCCATAGGGGCTCAAGATCGACAGCGTGTTGACCAGCCGTTCGTTGCTCGCGCTGTCGATGCGCTCCCAATCGGCACTGAGCTTGTTGGCGACGAGATAGGCTTTGAGGGTCGCAAGCAGACGCGGCCGGTCAACCTCGTCCTCCCCGTGACCCCAAATGAAGTCGCTGGCGAAGCGGGAAAAACTCATCTTACAGAGCCGGAACGGCCGGTCCGACGCCACGTCCTGTGCGAGTTGAAAGCGCGCGATCCCGGTGAGCGAGAGGAGCAACCGGCCATCATCCCCTTCGCTGAAAGCGGTGATGCGTCCGGCGCAGCCCACCCGCCGCAAGGGAAAGTTCTGGCCGGGCGGCGATTCGCTGCTCCCTGCCTCCGGCGCCGGCTGCACGATGGCGATGAGGCGATCCGTCTCTAGCGCGAAGTCGACCAGCGCCAAGTAGCGCGGCTCGAACACATTCAGCGACAGCGTGGCGCGCGGCAGGAGAATGGCGCCGCGTAGCGGAAACACCGGGAGAACCTCCGGCAGGTCTGCGGGACCTCGATAACGGTCGGTTACCCCCACGCGGTAACGCTCCTTGCCCTTAGGCGAACAACAGGGATGAGAGCCTCTGGCGGCCCGAGATGGTGATGGGATCGCTGCCGCCCCAGGCATCGAACAGCTGCAGGAGCTGCTTGCGCGCCGCGTCGTCGTTGAAGGCGCGATCCTTTAGCATAATGGTGAGCAACTCCTCGAGCGCGCCCTGGCGCTCGCCTATCGCATTGAGCGCCAGCGCGAGATCGAAGCGGCTTTGCGTGTCGTTGGGATTCGCCTCGATCTTGGCGCGCAGCGTATCGACGTCCCCGGCGGTCGCAGCCTTCCGCGCCAATTCGAGGCTCGCGCGGGCGCTTGCCACGGGAGCGCTGTCGGCCTTGGCGGGCGGCACCAACGCCAAGGTCTGCTCGGCGCGCGTCAGATCGCCGGTCTTGATGTAGCATTTGGCAAGCCCCGCCACGGCGCGCTCATTCTCGGCATCCTTTTGCAAGGTCTCTGCGAAAGCTTGCGCGGCGGCGTTGACGTCGCCCGCGGCCAAGGCGGCTTCCGCCTCTTCCAAATCCGCGGCGGCATCGGCCGCGCTATCGCCGATGAGGCGGGCAATGAATGCCTTGAGGCGGCCTTCCGGCAGCGCGCCCGTGAAGCCGTCGACCGGCCTCCCGTCCTGAAAAGCGAACACGGCCGGGATCGATTGCACGCCCATCTGGCTGGGAATCTGCGGATGCTCGTCGATATTGAGCTTGACCAGCTTGATGGCGCCCTTGGCCGCGCGAACGACCTTTTCCAGGAGAGGGGTCAGCTGCCGGCACGGGCCGCACCACGGTGCCCAGAAATCGACCAAGACCGGCACCTCGCGCGAGGCATCGATTACGTCGCGCATGAAATCCTTGGTCGTCGTGTCCTTGACGAGGTCGGCGTCGGCGGCGCCCTTGGAAAGGATGGGAGTATCCATGCTCATGCTCGTTGATTTAACTTGGGGAACCTATACCCCAACCCATGGCGATGCCAAAACCCGCAGATCGCCGTGCCACCGCTCCGACAAAGACATGGGCAGCGCTGCACCGATTGGCAACCGGCCAAAGGCGCTGGGTCTAGAGCTGTCGGGAAAGCGTGAGGACGACCGGCGCATGGCCGCAAGCGCGGATGAAGCGGAGGAGCTCGGCGGTGGCGAGCCGCGTCGTGGCCGTGTTCTCCAATGGATGACAATTGACCTCCTCGAACGCTAGCAGGCTCTCGTCGACCACCACGGCGACTTGGGTTCCAGGATCGTTGATTAGCGCGAAGGGCGTCACCGAGCCGGGCGTCACGCCGAGCAGCTCCGCGAGGCGCTCAGGCTTGCCGAAGCTGAGGCGCCCGAGACCGAGGCGCATCGCCACCACTTTCAAATCGACGCGCGTGTCCTCCTTGGCGACGACCAGGACCGGGCGACCGTCCTTGTCGGCGAGGAACAGATTCTTGGTATGGACACCAGGCAGGCTGCCGCGCAAAGCCTGGGACTCCTCGACGGTAAACATCGGCTCGTGCTCGACGGTGGTTGCCGCGATGCCGAGCTCTTCGAGGCGGGCGAACAGCCGTTCCCGCTCCGTGGGTATTGGCACAGGGCTTATGCTGCTTGGTGCGGCCAAGTCCTTGATCTCCGCCCTTAGGCTCCTTGAGGAAACCGCCCTCGGAGCGTCCTATGGACATAGTCCGGGCGATCAACTACAACGCCTGTCGCCGCCTTCAAGCGCGAACCGAAAGGTTTGGCAAGAGCGCGACAGGAGCGGCCGGATCGCGGGTGTAGCTCAGGGGTAGAGCACAACCTTGCCAAGGTTGGGGTCGAGGGTTCAAATCCCTTCGCCCGCTCCAATTTTCTCTAAAAAAGATCAAGAGGGTTACCGGCGCAGCGGTCGGTCAGCTTTCTGTTCGCGCCTACAGGGTCATCACCTGGTCATCACGGCCAACTGAATTTTTCCTCTCTTTCGCGCGACGAGCTGGTCTCTCGCGGCGCCTGCACCCGACAGTTGGTCAGCCTGTGGAATGGAATAGCCCACCGACCGCTATGCGGTACCCCTCGGCTCCAAGCGGGGACCAAAACGAGAGCAGCTCTCACGCCACACCGTTCTCATCACATCGAGCACGTCGCCGTACTGGTAGATGTCTCCGCTGGGCAGCGTCCTGCCGATATCCCCCGTCCACAATGACCGAATCACCGGCCTGCGGAAGGAATTCTGCTCCGGTAGGGATATGTACGACCGTGGCGTCTTTGATCTTGAACTGAGTCCGGGTTACTTGCGTGTCCATGCGCTCTCTCCTGCAACAAAGGTGCAGTGATTTGCTTGCCCATTGGTAAACAAAACAAGCTTGGTCAAAATCGCGCCGAGAGCGGGCCTCTCGCGCCTCCATCGCACGCGTGTCTACACGCTTCCGATCTGGTATATGCCCTAGTCTCGGCTGGGCTGACCGAACAGCGTAAGAGCCGAACAGCGTAAGAGTGAGGAACCCCGATGAAGAAAATCATCAGAACCGCCTTTTTGCTGGCTCTGTTCAGTTCGGCTTCGGTCGCCCTGGCCGCTGAAGCCGGAAACGACGAGGCGATCACCAAGGGCGACGTCGCCGCTGCTTTCAAGCCTCAGTTTTCACCCTATGCAGGGCGGAATTTCCCCACCCGTCCCCTGTTCGGCGACACCCACCTCCACACCGCGATCTCGGTCGATGCCGGCACCTTGAACCGTATCGGCCAGGAGGATGCGTTCCGTTTTGCCCGCGGTGAAGAGGTCACGACGACCCACGGGCTTCGCGCCAAGCTCGGCCGTCCGCTTGATTTTCTGGTGATCTCCGACCACGCCGAAATGTACGGCCTGATGCCGCAATTGCTGAGCGGCGATCCTGAGATCCTCTCCTCGGAGATCGGCCGGAAATGGCATGACTCGCTGACCAGCGGCGACTTCGACAAGATCTTTGGGACGGCGATGGAGATCGTCGGCTCCTTGTCCGGTGACGTGCCGCCGATCAAGAACGAAACAGCTGTCCGCAACGCCTGGCAGGCCTACACGGCGCTTGCCGACAAATACAACGAGCCCGGCCGGTTCAGCGCGATCATCGGCTTCGAATGGACCGCCATCGGCGGCTACAACCTCCATCGCAACGTGCTGTTCCGCGGCGACTCGACCGTTGCCAACCAGACTTTTCCCTTCTCGCAATATGACAGCAAGAACCCGGAGGATCTGTGGAAATACCTGGCCGATCTGGAGCAGAAGACCGGCTCCGAGGTCTTGGCAATTCCGCACAACGGTAATCTCAGCAACGGGCGCATGTTCACGGTCGAGACCTTCGACGGCAAGCCGCTGACCAGGGATCTGGCGGCGATGCGCATCAGGTATGAGCCGATCATCGAAGTCACCCAGATCAAGGGCGACGGCGAGTCTCATCCGTTCCTGTCGCCGAACGACGAGTTTGCCGGCTACGAGACTTGGGATCGTTCTAACCTGAACGGCACCGAGCCGAAGACGCCGGATATGCTGAAATACGAATATGCCCGCGAGGCTCTGAAGACCGGCCTCGCGCTCCAGGCCAAGCTTGGCGTGAACCCCTACAAGTTCGGCATGATCGGCAGCACCGACTCGCACACGTCCCTCTCCACCGCCGAGGAGGACAACTTCTTCGGCAAGCATTCCGGCGTCGAGCCCGAACCGCATCGCTGGGAGCATGTCGTCATCGACTCTCCGGATCCGAAGTTCGTGGTGAAGGGCTGGCAGCAGGCGGCGAGCGGCCTGGCCGTTGTCTGGGCGACCGAGAACACCCGCGAAGCCATTTTTGACGCGATGAAGCGCAAGGAGACCTATGCGACGACCGGAACCCGGATGACCGTCCGCTTCTTCGGTGGCTGGGACTTTACAGCGGATGATGCCGAGTCCGCCTTCCCGCGAACGCTGGCTATGCCAAAGGCGTGCCGATGGGCGGCGACTTGCCGAAGGCGCCGGCCGCCGGCAAAGCGCCGAATTTCCTCGTGGCGGCGATGAAGGATCCCTACAGCGGCAACCTCGACCGCATCCAGATCGTCAAGGGTTGGCTCGACCAGGACGGAAAGACCCAGGAAAAGGTCTATGACGTCGTCTGGAGCGGCGACCGCAAGCCTGGTCCCGACGGCAAGGTGCCCCCGGTCGGCAATACCGTCGATATCCAAAAGGCGACGTGGAAGAACACCATCGGTTCGCCGGAACTCATTACCGTGTGGTCAGACCCGGACTTCGATGCCAAGCAGTCGGCGTTCTATTACGCCAGGGTCATCGAAATTCCGACGCCGCGTTGGACAGCCTATGATGCCCTCCGCTTCCACGTCGCCATGACTCCCGACGTTCCTATGACGACGCAGGAACGCGCCTACACCAGTCCGATTTGGTACACGCCTTAGTTTGGGCGGAGCAACCTCCCTTCACGAGCCGTCCAGGCAGGCATCCTGCCGGGATAGACCGTGTCGCCGAGGGCGCGGGGATAGCGAGTTGTTTGACCGTCTGTTGAGAGAACCGCTGGTCCACTTCGCTGGATTAGTTCTTGTCATTTTCGCCGCCTATTACGCGTTGACACCGCATGCCGCCCGCAGCGGCGACAACGTCATCGTCGTCACCGCACCGAAGATCGAGCAGATGGCGGCCATCTTTGCCAAGACCTGGCAGCGTCCACCGAGCGCCGAAGAGCTGAAGGGCCTGATCGACGACTACGTGAAGGAGGAAATCTACGTCCGCGAGGCCCTGGCGCTCGGCCTCGACCGGGACGACACCGTGATCCGTCGTCGCCTCCAGCAGAAGATGGAATTTCTGACCGACCTCGGTGTCGACCAACTGTCTCCGACCGATGCCGATCTCGAGGTCTATCTGAAGGCCCATCCCGACGCGTTCGAAATCGATCCGCTCATCGGCTTTGAGCAAATCTTCTTCAATCCGGAGAAGCATGGCGACAGGATCGAGGCGGATGCTGCGGCGGCGCTCAAATCCCTTGTTGCCAATCCTGCCACCGACCCCGGAGCGCTCGGCGATGCGACGCTGCTCCCTGCCGACCTGCCGCCGACGAGGATGAGCAGTATCGGCGAGACCTTCGGCAGCGATTTTGCCGATGCCGTGAGCAGGATCGAACCGGGGAGCTGGAGCGGCCCGATTGCCTCTAGCTACGGATTGCATCTCGTCCGGGTGTCGGAGCGCAAACCAGGCCTCCTGCCGCCGCTTTCCGAGGTGCGGAGCGCGGTGCTGCGCGAGTGGAGCAATGAGCGGAGACATGAGATTGCAGACGCCGAGATCAATGCGCTGCTGAAGCGGTACAAGGTTAGGATCGAGAGCGGGCAACCGGAAGGCGCCGCTCCATGAACCGACTCCTCCTCCTTGTCGCCGCGCTTGCGGTCGCGGTCGTGCTTTCGGCCGCGGCCGATGCTCATGAGATGCGCCCTGCCTATCTTGCTTTGGAGGAGACGCAGCCGGGTGAATTTTCCGTCCTCTGGAAAGTTCCGGCGATGGGCGATGAGCGGCTCGGGCTCTATGTCCAATTGCCTGCGACCTGCAAGCCGAAGGCCGAACCTGTCCGGTCGATTGTCGACTCGGCCTATTTGGAGCGATGGACAGCCCTCTGCGCCGGCGGCCTCAAGGGCCAGGCGATCACTGTTGACGGCCTTCGCGCGACCGTGACGGACGCGCTGGCGCGGATCCAGTATCGCGACGGCTCGGTCGAGGTGGCGCGACTGACACCAGAAGCGCCAAGCTTTGTCGTCGCCGGCTCTCAATCAGGCTGGGAAGTGGCCCGCACCTACTTTCTCCTCGGCGTCGACCACATCCTATCCGGCTACGATCATTTGCTGTTTGTCTTCGCGCTGGTTCTACTCATCCATGACCGCTGGATGCTTGCCAAGACGATCACCGCCTTCACGCTGGCGCACAGCGTGACCTTGGCCGGCGCGACGCTTGGCTATTTCAGCCTGCCACAAAAGCCCGTCGAGGCCGCAATCGCGTTGAGCATCGCTTTTGTTGCTAGCGAGTTGATCAAGACCGGCGCTGGTCAGCGCCGGCTCTCCGAGAACTATCCGTGGCTGGTCGCCTTCGCGTTTGGTCTGCTGCATGGCTTCGGTTTCGCCGGCGCGCTGAAGGAGACCGGCTTGCCGCAGGCCGATATTCCGCTTTCTCTTCTGACTTTCAATCTGGGCGTCGAGGCGGGCCAGTTGCTGTTCGTTGGCGCGGTCTTGATCACCTTTCGCGCTATTGAGACCGTGGTCATGGTCCCACTGCCCCAGGCGCGCCTCGTTGCCGCGTATCTGATAGGAACCACCGCCACCTTCTGGCTGATCACGCGGCTCGCAGGCTTCGGCGCTTGATCTCCGATGTCCGCTTTGGGTCATTAGCCGACATAACCGCCTGATCGCGTCATGTCCGCTTTACCCCCAATAACGGACGTTGGGCAGCGCATCCAAGTCAGCATTTGCCTATCGGTTTATGAGTACACGCCCCTAGCTGTCGTTCCTATTTCGCAGCGTTGTGCACGTCCTGCTTAGGCGAGCGCGCCTTGCTCGGCGGTTACTCTCTCGTTGTCGCGATCTGAAGCGTGAAATCGCTCTACAGCTCGCTGTATTGCTGCGAGCCAGGTGTCTTGGTGGTGGAGCATTATCCCAAGTGGAATGGACGCCTTGTTCCGATATGACACGTAGCCGTTGCCTGGGCTCAGGATTTTGACGAGTGCGTCAGGCCCAAGAAAGGTCGTCACCTGGTCCATGTAGCGACGACCGGTCGGCTCGCCGAGCTTATCGTCGCGTCCGGCAACGCCCCAGATTTCAACAGTCCCGTCTTTTCGAATGGTCCCGAGGTTTATGCGGTCACCATCCGGAAGGTCCACGTAGAGGACGAAGGTACGCCTAAGTTCAGGTTCAACACCAACCGCTTCGCAACGTTCAAGAAACGCCCGAACCGCTTCCGGGTACGTTCGGTCTTGCTCCGCGAGTTTCGCGTAGAACTCCTGCTCGGATAACGTTTGTGGCTTACTTCCTGCACCTACGTCGGCAATCTGCGTTGCCTCCTCCTCACGGCCAACGATAAACATGCCTCATGTGATCTTGAGCGGCAAGCGCGCGACCCATTTCAACAGCGTGTGATCTTCGGTATTTCATGATAGCAATTGTACCACAACTCAGTAGCAGTAGTGTTGATGACGCCTCCCCCTGGGCCTCGTGCCTCGACGCTACGGCGGTGGCCCGTCGCAAACAGGAGGTGCGCACCATGACACTTAAAGCAGCACGTGTTGAAACAATCCCCAATCTCGCAGTTGTATTCGTTACCGTCTCGATCATGGTGGGAACGAGCTGGGCGGCCTTCGCCGAGGAGCCGCAGACGCCGCCTCCGGCCCCGTCCGCCACCGAGACGCCTCCCGTCGCTCCCGCGCCGACGCAGCCCGACGACCAGTTGAAGAAGGGATGTCCGGTCCCCCCTTGCGTCATCGTAAAACCTAGCTTTGATCAAATTATCTGCGAGTGTCCGCGTGATCAGCCTCCCCTGAATTGAGAGGGCAATATTACGATGACAAAGGTCCTATGCTTCACAGGCCTTTGGACGTTGTAGCCAAGAGAAACAGCTACACCACGTCCTCCGGGTCCCTAGCTTAACCCCGTTCGCTCGGGGTGCATTTTGTAGTATCTTGGTCATTGAACCTTGGACTGTTTTTGGGTGGAAGGACGGCGGCAAAGGCGGAGAGCATTCGCTATTGGTTGTTGGTCGTAAAGGAGGTCCGCGACATGACACTTAGAGTTGCATTAGCAGCTATCTCCGTTGCCGTCTCGGCCATGGCAGGAACGAGCGGGGGTGTCTTCGCCGCCGATGACACGTCATACCAGTGTGCTCCGCCTTGTACAGAGTTTACAGATGCGGGCACTGGAGCACGGGTTTGCAGTTGCCCCCCGACGTTCCACCGCCCAAACCCAAACCCCGCATGTCCAGTGCCGCCTTGTGTAGAGTACACAGATCCCGTCACTGGACAGCTCATTTGCGCGTGCCCCCACTAGGGGGACCCGCCCGAGACGCTGTGCCCAATTTAGCGCGGACATGGATTCGGCTGGCTAGCTCAGCCTTTGGCCAGCAAGCTTGGCAGCTTGGCGATGTTGCTGGCTATGCGCTTCGCCTCATCGAGAGTCAGCGCCTTGGCAATTCCGGCATCGTGGGAATCAGCGTGGCCGTACACATACGCTAAGGTCTGACCGTTTGAGTCTATGACCTTGAAGCCGCTCTCGGTAGGTTCAACGGTCCATGGCGCCGGGAAATAATCCTTTTTGCCGTGCTGCTCATTGTTATCTTCGGCATTAGCTATTTGCGGATAGTGTTCGTTGCCTGTTTGTGGCCTGCTCCTTACTCTTTTCGCCAGGAACAGCAGGGCCCAACCCAAAACCCCCGCTACCCCTAATGGGATAAATGCCAGCTGAGCCCAACTGCTCCAGTGGGCAATGGCAAGAGCCCGCCGTAAGTCTTTATTGCAGCCCTCCACACCCCCCTTCATCGCCCAATTCTGATTGATGCAAAGCTGGTACCGGCCCGCGGCTACTCGCTTATCGTTATCTTCCCGACTCAAATGAAAGTAAGACGGCCCCACTACGACCCAAACCACCGAGGCAATGATGCCGAGTTGCTGCCAACTGATAAGGCGCATTGAATTGCCGCCCCGCCGTAAGTGTGATTCTCAACTAGCCCTTTCCGAGTAGCGTTGGCAGCTTGGCGATGTTGCTCGCTATGCGCCTCGCCTCATCCTCAGTCAGCACCTTCGCCATGTGTGCCGCCTCTGGAGTCTCGCGCGAATAGACATACGCGAGCGATTGACCGTTCGCGTCACACACTTTGAAGCCGCCTGGAATCTCTTCAACGTCCATGGTGGTGGGAAGCGGCGCATTGGCAGAGACTACAAGAACGGCACGCCCTGGGCCTAAGCGAAAACGGGAGCGGGAAATTTCCACTGGCCTCGGTAGGCGGCAATGCTATGTTTTGAGCGAGCACATTCCAGGTGATTCGAGTGGGGTCAGGATCAGTCTGGGCTCGTAAGCCGCATGTTCACCAACGGCCAGCGGCCAGGGGTGGGGCTGGTAAAGTGAGGGGGTCGAGAATGGGGGCGTAATCAGTGTGTGTTTTTGCTCTGTTCCGCCCAGTTCTGCACCAAAATAGCCAGTAAATGCAGGCTCTACCCTGTAGGGCCTATGCTTGCCAAGGTTGGGGTCGAGGGTTCAAATCCCTTCGCCCGCTCCAATTTTCTCTAAAACTATCAGGGTTGGCGCGGCCGTATGGGCCCGTGCCGGTGATGGGTCCGATTGTGTTCGCTCCCGGCTTCGCGTTAATTTGCAGCTCGGAGACATTGCCCACGATCGGTAGACGACGCAAGCGCCCGGCTGTCCAGACGTACTTCACAGCTCGACGGCCCTAAGGTCAGGAGGCGCCCGCGGCGGCGAGAAGGGCTTCGCGCTCCTCGCCGTGTTGTGGGTGCTGACGCGGCTGTGCCGCGGCTCGCATTGCTGCTAGCGCAAACGAAGCACAGAGTGATTGCCTTGGAGCAGAACAGGGAGCGTCATGAGGAAGCGTTGACGCCTGCAAAGGCAGTGGCAGGAAACCGACCTCGATGTCGCCCGCTGCGAGATGGTGCACGGGGATATCCGGGAACGGCTGAGCTGCTGGAATCGGTCGACACGCTGATCGCCGTTCGGTCGATCTACTATTTGCGCGACACCATCAGGCCGGTGTTTGCCGCCGTCAGCCGTCACGTCGAAAACGTCGTGTTGTGCGGCAACAAGAATCGTGCGCGCCACTATCACGAGTTGAGCGGGAAGCCGGACGATCCGCGCGGCCCCTTCAACTATTTCGCGACGCTCGAGCGAATGACGTCGCTGTTGGGCGATTGCGGCTACCGGATTGCCCGATCCGTGGCGGAGGGAGACCCGATTGTCGTTGGGATAAGAAAGGCCGCGGACTGATCTCGGTCTTAAGGCCGCTTCTTCGGCGCGGCTTGACCAGGTTTCGCCCACGCACCGACCGATGCCGTTGACGGGGCTGCGGCTGCGACCTTCTTCTTGTCCGCCTTCGGTTTCTTCTTCTCGCGATTGCTTCTCTGTTGACCTTTTGCCAATTCGACCTCCTGTCGCCTCCGATGATCGTTTCGCGCCGCTCGCCCGGGGCGATCGCGCCGCTAACAGCTTGGTAGCTCCAAACGACCGCGATCGACCACTCTTATCGTAATGCGTCGAGCGACTGAAGCGGCGAGGGACGGCCGATCACAAGATTGCGGCCGTCATTCACAGACATTGAGCGAATTCCGGTCCTGCAAGTCGAGATGCAGATGCGTGCGATGCACGTCATTGGCCTCCGGGCCGAGCACGGTGGAGAAAGTCTCGCAGGCGCCCTGATGCACGCGGCGCAGGAATTTGGCTTGCGGGGCCGACAGCGGGTCCGGAGCGGGCGGAACGGCCTTGGGCTCTGCCTTGGCGACATCGACCGCTGGTGCAGTGCCGGACGCCTTCACCGCAATCGTGAGCCGGGCGGGATCGCTCTTTGGCTCAGCCTCAGCCGCCTCTTTCTCCGAAGGCGCACTTTTCTCTGACTTGGGGTCTCCCGTTGTTTCCTTGGCGACGACCGACACAAGCTTTGCCTTCGCCGCAGCCTTCGCGAGAGCCACGAGGTCGCGCCTTGTCGGGCCCCAGCCCTGGGCGATATCGATCCTGCGCCCGTCGGCGAGAGCGAACAGAGGAAGATCGATGGCGTTGGCAAAAGCGTGCTGGCTGAGGTGGTCGTTGGGCAAATTATAGCGGTTCCGGCACGCATAGGACGAGCCGACGATGCGGGCGACGGGCGAGCCGAAGGCTGCGTGCGCGGCGGGCTGCACCGTCGTTTCGAGCCAGCGATTGAGCGCCGCGACCATCGGGCAATTGATGAGGAGCGGCGGATCGACGACGACCTTCTCCTTGGCTCCGATGCTGCGCAGCAGGACTGGCGCCGGAGTGCCGCAGCTCGCGTTGCGAATGGGCGCGAGCGGCACGACTTCCGCGGTCAGAGGCGCGAGGAGATGCAGACATTCCATCAGCGCTGCTTCGACCTCCCGGTCGGACCATTGCGCCGGTGGCGGCACACTGGCTTCATCCGCTGGTGGCGATTGAGCGTCTGCCGCTTCGGCGGGGGGCGGCACCACTTGAGGGGTGGGCACAGTCGGTGAGCCGTCCGAAGCGCCGAGGTCGGATCCGGATGCGTTTGCTGGGTCAGTGGGAGGCGGAGATGGACCGTCCGCTACGCTGTCTTGTGAACCTCGCAGCGTCCCGGCTGAGGCAAGTGCGGCGCGAGACAAAGCGGGGTTCTGCATGGTGAGCAGCGCGGCGACGCCGAGGCCCGCAGCGACCGATAGCGCCGTCGAGCAGCACGCCAAGATCTTACCGGATAGGTGCATGGATCCGATCCGGAATCCCCCCGGGAGCGGCACGGCACCACACTGGCATCGTAAGATTAATCAATCGTAGTCGAGGGGGTAGCCGGATCGCCCTCGCGCCAAGTGCATCGGCGCCGGGACGGCCATGGCCTTATGCCATGACCGTTCTCAACGTGAGCTTCGAAGCTGAGCTGAGCGTGAGCCTACCAGGGCCGCGCGTACCAGGGGGCGTTGCCCCACGGGGCATAAAAGCGCCTGGGGAGGGGCCGGTGTCGAAACGGCGGCGGGGCTTGGCCTTCACCACCGGCGCGTCGTCCTCGGTTTGGCTGACCTTGACGTTGGGGGTCGATTTGGCGAGGACCACGAAATCGCCACCCTTCGGCAAGTTTGCCGAATTGATGCTGGTATCGGCGATGATAAAAGTCGAGCCGGGGGTCAGCCGCTCGGAGATTTCCTGCCGCACGTCGTCGGGGATCTCGATGCGGTCGAGCGGACCGGCAACGCCATTGTCCTGCACGTTGACCGTCATCCACTTGGTCTTGGTGTCGCCCGGAGCGAACTTCAAAGCGGTGTAGACATGGGTGCCGAGCGGCTGGTCCGGATCGCGGAAGCTGACCGGCGTGTCGAACACGCGGGACCGGTCTTGACGGACGAAGAGGTGCCCAGCCGGCGGCTCGCCTTTGCCCGCGACATCATACACCTTCTTGACCAGCTCGTCGGTAAAGGCGCCGCTCTCGGGCATCCCATTGGCCTTCCGGAAGGCCTTGATGGCCGTGATGGTAGCCTTGCCCATCGTGCCGTCGAATTCCTGCTGCGGCAGATAGCCCGAAGCGGCAAGGATCTGCTGCACGCCGATGATGCGGTCGCGCTGCGTCCGCCGCGTCAGCAGGATGCGCAAGGGGGCTTCCGACCGTGGCTCGGCAGCTTGCATCGCGGCCGCCGCAATGCCGGCATCGACCTTGGCCGCGGCAGGCGGAATGCTTGCTGGGTCGGCGGGCGCGAGCTTGGCGGGCTCGACGGTCTTGGCTGGCTCGGGCTTGGCCGGCTCGACCGGTCTGGCTGCCTCGGGGGCCGGCGAAGGCACCACCGCGGTGGCGACCTTTTGCTCCGTCGCGGCCCCGGCGGCGCTCGCCGAATCGGGAACGGCACGGGTTCGAGCGTCATCGCTCACATCGGGCGTGATCGCGTGGACTCGGTTGGGATCGGACGCGGCTTCGGGCTCGGGATGCTGTTCCGGGGCCGTGGCGGAGCGTTCAGATTGGGAATGAGTGCCACCGGTCTCTGGCGCGCCTTGCGCGTCGCTGTCCACCGTGGTCGGCATTTCGGCCTTTGCCAGGATCACCGGGCTCGCGGCGGCCGCGACGGTAGCCGGCAAGGGTGAGCTCGCCGGCGCGATATCATCCTCCTCCGCCGTCGCCGGTGGGCTCGGTAGGGGCAACGGCTGGAAAAGATTCGGATGCTCGACCAGGGTGGGCGCCGGCCTGCCGCGCGAGACGATCACGTTGTCGCCCACCGTGCTCATCTGGAACAGCTTGGGGGCGAAGTCATAAGTGAGGCGAATGCAGCCATGGGAGGCCGGGTAGCCCGGGACCACACCCGCATGGAGCGCAGTGCCCGACCAGGTGATCCGGTTCATCCACGGCATCGGCGCGCCACTATAGATGTTGGAGTGGTGCCACCGCTGTTTCTCGATGATGCTGAAGGCGCCGATCATCGTAGGATGTTCGGGCATGCCGGTCGACACCCGGGTCGTCGTGAGCAACTGCGTGCCGCGATAGATGTCGAGCTTTTGCGCGCTGACCGAGACGACCAGCATCATCGGCTCGCTATTGTCGATATCCGCGATGGGCGCGTCGGCGGGCGCCTTCGCCTGTTTCTGCTTGGCGTCAGCCGGCACCGCCGCGACCAAAAGCGCGAGCGCGCCAATCCCAAGCCATGCCGCCAAAGTCCGGGTTGCCCTCTGGGCGATATGGGTCGCCAGGTCCCTACTCACACCGTGCGCTCTCAACTCTCGTCCCCGTCGTTGATCTAACCCTCATGGGATGAATTCGTTCCCCCTCTCGGCGTCTCGCTGCCCCGCGAATCGCGCTAGGGGAGGCTAGCAAATTTGGCCGCTAAAGCCTTCCGATTACCTAACATTCGGACCATCCCTCAAAGATTTCGCTTGAAGCCTGGGCCTCGCACCAGGATCGCCACAATCCCGAGTGTCGCTTGCGAAAATCTAACTAGCCGCCGCCACTCGTGCTGGCGAAATAGCGACCACCTTGGAAGAAAATTTGACCCTTGTTCCATTCTGGCAACAGTTGGACATTGGCTAAGCCTAAGCCTTCGGTCCAGATTCAGGTCTCGCCAGCCATCGCCATCATAGTGAACGGCAGATTTGAGGTAGGACGAGGGCGGAACCGAGTCTGACCGCATGTGCCCGCTCATGGCCGACGCATTTCTGCGGGTGATAGGCAGCGGCGGCAGATAATTTTTCAGCCGCGATCTCCTCTTCGGTGAATTTCTGACCGGGCAGCCCGGAGTTCGATGCTACGACAGCTTCGGGCCTCCCGATCTCCCGTGAAAGCCCTTGCGTCGGCGGCAAGCCCCCAATACACCCGTTTTTGCGAAGGCGTTTTGGGCATTTCGAGGAGGAAGTCATGCTGGCTTTGACGCGTTTGCGGTCTCGCGGTGTGGCCCGCGCGATATGCGTGATGGTCGCCGGCGCTTTACTCGCCGGCTGCGGCATCAACACCATCCCCACGCTGCAGGAGAAGACCAAGGCCGCCTGGAGCGAGGTCTTGAACCAGTACCAGCGCCGCGCCGACCTCATCCCCAATCTGGTCGAGACGGTGAAGGGGTATGCCGCTCAGGAAAGCAAGGTGCTGACCGAGGTCATCGAGGCGCGCGCCAAGGCGACGCAGATGCAAATTCCGGCGGACATCCTCACCAACCCCGAGGCGTTTCAGAAATTCCAGGAAGCGCAAAGCCAGCTTTCCGGCGCGCTCGGACGTCTGCTCGCCGTCAGCGAGGCCTATCCCGACCTGAAGTCGAACCAGAACTTCCTCGCTTTGCAATCGCAACTCGAGGGCACCGAGAACCGCATCGCCATCGCGCGGCGCGACTACATCGCCTCGGTCCAGGATTACAACACCGAGATCAGGACCATCCCCGGCCGCTGGTGGCGCGCTTTGCTTTATCCCGACGCGCAGCCAATGCAGAACTTCACCGTCGCCGAGGAGAAGACCAAGGTGCCGGAGGTCAAGTTCTAGCGGCGAGGCGCGAGCGAGGGTGACATGGGCTCCACGCCGCGGCGCCTGAGCGGCATCCTTCTCGGGATCGGCTTGCTGTTTTGCATGGGGCCCGCGCTTGCAGCCGAGCCCACCTATCCCGCCCTCACCGGCCGGGTCGTCGACGACGCGAACCTCTTGAGCCAATCCGACCGCGACGAGCTCGATGCCGATCTGAAGGCGCTCGAGGACAAGAGCTCCGATCAGCTCGTCGTCGTCACCCTTCCTTCCTTGCAAAACCTAAGCATCGAGGATTTCGGCTACCAGCTCGGGCGCCATTGGGGCATCGGCACCAAGCAGTTGAACAATGGCGTGCTGCTCATCGTCGCGCCCAACGAGCGGAAGGTCCGCATCGAGGTGGGCCGCGGCCTCGAGCCGATCCTGACCGACGCGTTATCGAAGATCATCATCGAGACCTCGATCCTACCGCGGTTTCGCGCCGGCGATTTTGCCGGGGGCATCAAATACGGCGTGCGCGATCTCACGCTCGCATTGACCGGCGATACGGCCGAGCTCGAGCAAAGGGCGAAGGCCCGGCACGACGCCGACAACCCCGCCACCGATTGGTTGGTGGTGATCTTCTGGGTCCTTATCATTCTGTGGTTTGTCTGGGTCCTGTGGCGGAGCACGCAGCAGCCCGGCATGCGCGGGCGGCGTGGCGGCCCGGTGTTCCTCCCTGGACCTGGATGGGGCGACTCGAGCGGCGGCTGGAGCGGCGGCGGCGGGGGCGGCGATAGTGGTGGCGGCTTCTCGGGTGGCGGCGGCAGCTTCGGTGGCGGCGGCGCCTCCGGCGGCTGGTAGGGAATGTCGATGCAGCCCTTCAGCGCCGAGGAGCGTGCACGGATTACCGAGGCCATCACCGCCGC
Source organism: uncultured Alphaproteobacteria bacterium (assembly GCA_963839245.1). GTDB lineage: Bacteria > Pseudomonadota > Alphaproteobacteria > Rhizobiales > Methyloligellaceae > Methyloceanibacter. Next base: position 117,424 of record CAWIUJ010000007.1, read on the forward strand.
AGAGCGGACAACGAGCGGCGAGATCGTCGTGGTCGTGGCCAATGCCAGCGGCGGCTACTTTGCCTATGCGCTGCTATGCGCGGCGCTCGCCGCGCTGCTCGTGCCTTGGCCGTTGATCTACTTCACGAACTGGCCCATCGAGCACATCTATCTGGCGCAGCTCGCCGTGTTTGCCGTGGGCGCGGTACTCATCCAGTGGGACGCCTTGCGCTTCGCCATCGTGCTGCGGGCCATCAAGCGCGCGCGCGCGCATCAAAAGGCGGCCGAGCAGTTCTTGGCGCAGAATCTCCACACCACCAAGGGCCGCACCGGCGTCCTGATCTATGTGTCCTTTGCCGAGCACTACGCCGAAATCATCGCCGACGAGGGCATCTACAAGAAGATGCCGCAAGACACCTGGAAACAGCTGGTCGACAGGCTCACGCACCATCTTGGCCGGGGCGCGCGCACGGAGGGTTTCCTTGCCGCCGTCGAGGCATGTGGCCAGATCCTCGCGCAGCACTTTCCGCCCGGTCGTGGCAACAAGAACGAGCTGCCTAATCATCTGATCGTCCTCGATGCGCGCTGGATCCCTTAAGGAACGGCACGGCGCCGAAGACATGCATGTCGGTCCGCTCGCGCTGGCCGGCTGGGTGATGTTCGACTGGTCGACGCAGCCTTTCTATACGCTCGTCGTCACCTTTCTGTTCGCGCCCTATTTCGTGAACGGCTTCGTGGGCGATCCGGCGCTCGGCTCCACGCTGTGGGCCTATGCCACCGGAGTGGCCGAGCTGATCGCCGCATTCCTTGCGCCTGTATTCGGCGCTATCGCTGACACCGGCCTGCCGCGAAAGCCGTGGATCGCGGGCTTTTCGGTTCTGCTCGTGATCGGTCTTGGCGGGCTCTGGCTCGCTATTCCTGGCCGCTCTGACTTGGTACCTCTCGTGTTATTGTGCTTTGCGCTCGCCACCATCGGGGCAGAGCTCGCCACCGTCTTCAACAACGCCATGATGCCATCTCTGGTCTCGGGAAAGCGCCTTGGCACTCTGTCGGGCATCGGCTGGGCGGCGGGCTATGTCGGCGGGTTGGTGAGCTTGTTTCTTGTCTTGGGCCTGCTCATCCCTGAGGCTGGCTCCGGCAAGACCCTGTTCGGACTTTCGCCTCTCATTCCGCTCGATACTGCCACTCGGCAGCCCGACCGGCTTATCGGTCCCTTTTCGGCGCTCTGGTATCTCGTCTTCGTCCTGCCGCTGTTCCTGTTCACGCCCGACCGGCCCGCGACAGCCCGGGAGGCCGTGACGGTCAAGACCGGCCTCGGGCAGCTCGCCAGCGGGATTAAGGACCTCGTCCGCCACCACCGCCAGATCGCCCTCTTCCTGCTTGCCCGCATGATCTATGCGGACGGGCTCGGCGCCATCTTCGCCTTTGGCGGCATATATGCCGCGACGGTGTTCGGCTGGGGCGCGACGGAGCTTGGCCTGTTTGGCATTATCCTGACCATCGCCGGCACGGTGGGTGCCGCGCTTGGCGGAATCCTCGACGACCGGGTGGGTTCCAAGCGCGTCATTCAATGGACGCTGGTCCTGTTTATTCTGGCGGCGCTTGCGGTGCTGTCGGTCGACGCCAACCACATTCTCTTCCTGCTACCCGTCGAGCCCAAACGCGCGGGCGGCGCACTGTTCGCGGCGACCGGCGAGCAGGTCTATCTCCTTTTCGCCATTCTGATCGGGCTCGCCTCCGGGCCGATCCAATCGTCGAGCCGCACGCTGTTGGCGCGGCTTTGTCCCGCGGACAAGACCACCGAGTTCTTCGGCTTCTTCTCATTTTCCGGCAAGGCCACTGCGTTTGCTGCGCCGCTTCTCATTGGCGCGGCGACTGCGGCGACCGGCAGTCAGCGCCTCGGCATCGCCACGAGCCTCGTCTTTTTGATTGCCGGATTGCTGCTGTTGCAGCGCGTGAAGCAGCCTTCGCAAAGTTGATCCCTCACCCTGAGGGCGGCGAAGCCGCGTCTCGAAGGGCGATCGTGACCGTCCTTGCGGACGCTCCTCAGCATGAGGAAGGATTCTAATGCCGGAAGTGCCGCATGCCGGTGAACACCATGGCGAGGCCAGCCTTATCGGCCGCTTCAATAACTTCAGCGTCGCGCACCGATCCGCCGGGCTGGATCACTGCCGTGGCGCCGGCTTCAATAAGCACCTCGAGCCCGTCGGCGAAGGGGAAGAACGCATCAGACGCGGCCACCGAATCTTGCGTGAGCCGCGCCTCCAGCCCTGCGATCTTAGCCGCCTGCGCGGCTTTCCAGGCTCCCATGCGCGCCGCGTCGACGCGGCTCATCTGACCGGCGCCGATGCCGACGGTCGCCCCGTCCTTGGCAAAGACGATGGTGTTCGACTTCACATGCTTCGCCACCGTGAAGGCGAAGATGAGGTCGGCCAATTCCGTTTGCGTGGGCTTCCGCTTGGTCACCACGCGGAGGTCGGCATCGGTGACCACCGCGTTGTCGCGCGCCTGCACCAGGAAGCCTCCGGCCAGCGAGCGGAAGACCAGGCTTGACGCGCTAGGGTCAGGCAGGCCGCCGGCGAGCAGAAGTCGCAAATTTTTCTTCGCGGCAACGATCGCCTTGGCCGCGTCGCTGGCATCCGGCGCGATGATGATCTCGGTGAAGATCTCGACGATGTCCCGCGCGGCGTCGGCCTCGAGGCTGCGGTTGAGCGCGATCACCCCGCCGAAGGCGCTCTCAGGATCGCAACGGAGCGCTTTGGTGTAAGCCTCTTTCAGCGTGGCACCGACCGCCACGCCGCAAGGATTGGCGTGCTTGACGATGGCGACCGCCGGCGCGATTTTGGGATCGAACTCTGCCACGAGCTCGTAGGCCGCGTCGGCGTCGTTGAGATTGTTGTAGGAGAGCTCCTTGCCCTGCACCTGAACGACCGTGGCAACGCCGAAGCGCGGCTCGCCGGTGCGGTAGAAGGCCGCCCATTGATGCGGGTTCTCGCCGTAGCGGAGCGCATTGGCGAGCGTGCCGGCGATGACGCGATTTGCCGGTATGCCGTCGCCCGCGATCTCGGCGAACCACGAGGCGATAGCCGCGTCATAGGCAGCGGTGCGGGCGAAGGCCTTGGCCGCGAGCGCTTTGCGAAACTCAAGCGTGGTCGTCCCGCCACCGCCCCCCATCTCGGCGAGCACGCGGGCGTAGTCATTAGGATCGACGACCACGGTGACATTCGCGTGGTTTTTGGCCCCGGCGCGGATCAGCGCCGGTCCGCCGATATCGATATCCTCGATACAGGCGGCGAAGTCCGCTCCACTCCTCGCCGTCGCCTCGAAGGGATAGAGATTCACGGCGACGAGATCGATCGGCGGAATCGCGTGCTCTGCGAGCGCCCGGTCGTGTTCCTTATTGCCACGCACTGCAAGCAGCCCGCCGTGGATCTTGGGGTGGAGCGTCTTCACCCGGCCGTCCATCATTTCCGGGACGCGGGTGATCTCGGCAACGTCGATCACCATGAGGCCAGCCTCGCGCAGCAGTTTAGCCGTGCCGCCGGTCGAGACGAGCTCCACGCCATGAGCGCTCAAGCCGCGCGCAAAATCGACGAGCCCCGTCTTGTCGCTGACCGAGAGGAGCGCGCGTGCAATCTTCTCCATGGCAAATGACTCGAAAAGGGAGGCGTTGGTCGGCAGGCCGCCGGGTACCACGATTTGCCGCATTCGGCAAAAGCGCCGTGTCGAACTTGTTAAGCCTCTTCGGCCTCGGGCGCGTCGCTCGGCTCGGGCAGGCTCACTTCGCCGGGGCCAGCCGTACGCTCGATGGTCCAGAGGATGCGGACCTCCCGCTCCTCCTCCAAACCGCCTGCGAGCACGATTTGCAGGCTCCCGCGCGGGCCCAGCTCATCGGCGAGGAACACGCTCTCCTCGACCGTGATGGTGGGCGTGTTGGCGCTGAGCGTCCAACCTTCGCGGTTGGGCAGCACCAGCAAAATACTTCGCTCGTCGGGCGCCAATTCGGCACTGATGCTCGGATGCAGGTGGAAGCGGACGGTGTAGCCGCCGCCGCTCGCCTGCGCCTCGGCCTTAAGACCCTTCGGCGCGGTCAGCACGTCCTCGCCGCTGATCAGCAAGCCATCCGGCGCGAGCAGGATACGGCGCGAATAGTTGACGCCGAAGCGGGCGAGATAGCCCTCATGGGAGCCTTTGAGCTCGAGCCCCTCGGCCTCGTCGGCGAGTGAGGCCTGGACATTGGGCGGCCCGGTCAGCACCGCGTCCGCAGTCGGCGCGCTTCCGTTGGTGCCGCCGGCAAAGCTTGCTGAGGAGGCATCCTCGAAGGTGAGGGCCGAATGGGCGGCGGTCGAACGGGCGAACATCCGCCATTCGTCGTGATCGGCGGACGGCCCCCCGCAATTGACGACGACCGGGTGCTCGCCCGCGCTCATCTCGAAGGAGAGGCAGCCGGCATGAGCGGTGGTGCTCAAGGAGGGAGCGGGCGCCGACGCCATGTCTGCGACGATCAGCGTGGTACCACGTCCCATGCGCGCATAGCCGGAGTTCGGCGCCGCGCTGAGCGGTGCCCCCTCGGTGTCGTCATAGGCGAGCACCGTGGCAAGGGAATCGGTGGCGGTGACGCCGGTGCCGTTGAAGCGGGCCAGCGTGCCATCGCCCATGCGGAAGAAGCGGACCATGGGCATGGCGCGGTCGATAGCGTCGGACAGCTGCTTCGGCGGCAGGCGGTCTCGCGCCATGAAGCACTGCCTGAGCGGCAGGAGATCGAGCAGCAGCTCGACCAGCGCCGCTGGGTTGCGGGAGATGTGACCGCCATCGGCGAGGATCTGACGATCGATCTCCTTGCAGAATGGCTTCAAATAGCGGTCGACCACCGCCTGCTGCTCGGCGATGCACAGCCCGGCATAGACGAGAGCCATGAGCGCGATGAGGCGCGGTGCCCCGTCGGGGGCGTCGCGGTAGCTCGCCGACAAATAGCGAAGCTGCGCTGTGAGCGCGCGCAAGAAGGTTTCATAGGACCGGGGATCGCTCGCATCGAGCACCACCACCGAGTTCGACAGCCAGGAGATGACCCGGCGTCCGACCACCTCGGGCTGCCAGGCAAGGCCGCGAACCGTCTTGTGCAACTTCACGAAGTCGCCGAGCAGTGCCTTGGCCTGCTCGCGGGAAATCTCGCTGCCGGCAACCCGCAAATGCCGGAGCCAGCCAAAGCCGTACAGCTCCCTGGCCCAGCCCTCCGACGGCGGCGCGATCTCGAAGGGCGATTGCGCGCCAAGCTCGACGAGGCTGCCGGCAAGACCGAAATGCCCGTTATAGATCTCGGTGGCGAAGCTCGGGTCGGCGGTGCGTAAATCCTGGGGGGCAAGCAGAAGCTGCTCGGCCTCGGTGCCCGGATAGCTGAGGCTCGCCATGCGCAAGAGCATGAAGCGGCGAAGCGCGCCGGGCCCGCGCGGTGCTTGGGCGCGTGACCGGTCCTGGCCGGCAAGGGGCTCAGTCGCCATGCTCAGTCATCTCTAAATTCTGGCCCCGCCCGCATTCGGGTGGCTCGGAACCTCCCCGCACAACTCTTGCACATTGTCATATTTTCGGGCCGCAGCCGAGCGGGATCAAGTGGAATGGGGGCGGGAGCGCCGAATAGCGTTATTTGTTGCGGAGCAGGCGCGCCGCAAAGAAGCCGTCCATGCCGCTCCATTCGGGCGTCCCGAGGTCGAGCTGGTAGGGAAAGGTCCTGAGGCAGCCGGATGGCTTGATCCACTCTCCTTGCCCGAACACGTCTTCCGGTTGGAGCGGATCCAGACGCAAATCCTCCCTCCGCACGAGCAGATTGGCGATCTGCGCCTCGCCTTCCTCGGGCTCGAGCGAGCAGGTGGAGTAGACGAGCATGCCGCCCGGCTTGAGCAATGACGCGGCATTGTCGAGGAGCCGCGCCTGGAGCGGCACCAGCGCCTCAATGTCCTTCGCCGATTTGAGATAGGGGATGTCGGGATGCCGGCGGATGGTGCCTGTTGAGGAGCAGGGCGCGTCGAGCAGCACAGCATCGAAGCGCTCGTCCGGCGCCCAGGTCGCGGCGTCGGCGACGACCGCCGTCGCGTCGAGGCCCAGCCTGCGGAGATTTTTGCCTAAAGTATGCAGCCGTGTCTGCGAGCTATCCACCGCGACCACTGAGGCGCCGGCTTGGACGAGCTGCGCCGTCTTGCCGCCGGGGGCCGCGCAGAGATCGGCCACGCGCATCCCCGCGACTGGTCCGAGCAGCCGCGCCGGCAGCGAGGCGGCGGCATCCTGCACCCACCAGGCGCCCTCGTGATAACCGGGAAAGGCCTCGATGCGGCCCTTGGGCAGGAGCCGCACGCTTCCCGTGGGAAGCACCCGGCCGCCGAGCTGCGACGCCCAGCCTTCCGGGTCGGTCTTGACGGTGAGGTCGAGCGGGGGCTCGATTATGTTGGCGGCGGCTATTCGCTGCGCGCGAGCCTCGCCGTAAGTGCTGACCCATCGGGTCCACAGCCAGTCCGGCGTGTTCACCCGCGCCGCATCGAGGCTCGAAACGATGGCCTCGCCGCCCTTAGCGGCGCGCCGGAGCACGGCATTGACGAGCTTGTCGTAGCGCCGGGCCCGCGCATCGTATTGGGCAAGCCGCACGGCAAGGTCGATCGCCGCGTGCGGTGGCGTCTTGAGGAAGATGAGCTGCGCGGCTGCCGACAGCAATATCGGGTAAAGCGTGCCGGCCTTGTCCGGCAGCCCACGCTCGAGAAATTTGCCAAGCACATGATCGATCTCGCCGCGACGCCGTAAGCTCGTCGCCACCACGGCGCGGGCGAGGGCGCGGTCGCGCTGCGGCAGGTTCAGCATCCAGCCGGCCGCCAGCGCGCGGCCCAAGACGTCGTCGAGGGGCTGTTTCTTGTCGAGTACTGCGGTAAGCAGCTCGACGGCTGCGCGCCGTGCCGGGAGTCCGGCCTGGGCCGCACGCGCGGCGGGCGAATCGTGCGCCTCTTCGTCAAAGGTCATCTTGGGTGTCGCCTGGTTCTAATTCGCGTCCCAGGGACCGCGCCGGCGCATTGCCGACGCTCGCGGCGACGACCAGGGTCCGGAAGCAGGCGTTGGTTCCGCATAACTCTCCGCCCCGGCGCTCTCACCCATCGCCCGTGCCATCTCGTTCAGCCGCGCGATGCGGTTCTCCACATTAGGATGGGTCGAGAACAGATTGTCCAGCCTTGCGCCAGACAGCGGGTTGATAATGAAGAGGTGCGCCGATGCCGGATTGCGCTCGGCGGTCGGATTGGGGATCTGCTCCGCGGCGCTGGCGATCTTGCGCAAAGCTGAGGCGAGTGACAGGGGGCGCTTGCTGATCTCCGCGCCGATCCGATCCGCCTCATATTCGCGCCCGCGGCTGATCCCCATCTGCACCAGCCCCGCGGCAAGCGGCCCAAGGATGAGCAGCATCAGGCCGCCGATCGGCCCCACGCCGTTATTGTTGCGGTTGCCGCCGAAATAGAAGCCGAAATTGGCGAGCATCGAGATCGCGCCGGCGAGCGTCGCGGTGATCGTCATGGTGAGCGTATCGCGGTGCTTCACATGTCCGAGCTCATGCGCCAGCACGCCCGCGAGTTCTTCCTTGTTCAGCCTCTGCAACAGCCCGATGGTCACCGCGACGGCGGCGTGCTCGGGATTGCGCCCGGTGGCGAAGGCGTTGGGCTGCTGATTGTCCATGATGAAGACTTTTGGCATCGGCAGCTCCGCCTCTCGCGCGAGCTGCCGCACGAGCCCGTAGAGCTCTGGCGCCGCGCGCTCGTCGACCTCCCGGGCGCCGTACATGGACAGCACCATCTTGTCGGAGTTCCAATAGGCGAACAGGTTCATCCCAGCCGCGACGAGAAAGGCGATGACCATGCCCGACTGGCCGCCGATCAGATAGCCGATGCCCATGAACAGCGCGGTCAGCGCGGCGAGCAGGATGGCGGTGCGGAAATAACCCATAAGAAACGATCTCCCAATGGACGTGGCAACAGTCAGCACGCTCACGCCGACGGCAAATATGTTGGGCGTGCTGGCCCGCGTCACAAGGAGTGAAACTGGCCCAGGCAAGAGCCGGCCGGCCATCCTTCGAGGGACCCCGGGCCCGTTTGAGAGCGGGGCGCCCGCGAGACTGGTTAGCTGCTCGGTTACCTTAACGATTCCTCAAGGCTGCTCCTTCATGCTTGGGGGAGTTTCGGTCACGCGAGTAACGCCATGTCCCTGACCCTCCTAGCCCCGCCGCCCGAGCCTTTCGATTCCACTGACATCTCGCTCACCGGGGAGCAGAAGCGCCTGATCCGCGAGAGTTTCGCTCGCATTGAGCCTGCCTCCGACCTCGTGGCTCGGTTGTTCTACCTCAAATCGATCGATCTCGATCCGTCGCTGCGCGAAGTGTTCAAGGCCCCGAGCAGGGCGGAGCGGCGCAAATTCATGGGCGCGCTGAAGATCGCCATCATCTCGCTCGACCGGCTGCAGGCGCTTCAGCCCATTCTTAAGCTGCTCGGCACCCGACAGCGGCTAGACGGCATCAAGTCCAACCATTATGCGACCTTCCGGCACGCTTGGGTGTGGACCATGGAGCAGTCGCTCGATTCTCGCTTCACCCACGAGGCGAAAACAGCGTGGACGTCGCTGCTCAACCAGATGACCAGCGCCACGGTCTAGATAAGAATCACGGGTGAGACCCCTGACGGCTCGCGCTCCGCTTATTCGGGGGGCGAGTCGTCGGACCCCCCGGCGTCGGGGCTCACTGCATCCGGTCCCGGCGCGGTGCTCATCGCCTTGGCCTCGATGCCGCCCTTCTCATCGATATTGATGTCGACGTCCTGGCTCGGATCGAAAGCTTGCTCCTTGCCGTCGATGGTGATCGCATCGGGGGTCGCGGTGATGACGTGGCCGTCGGCGACGATCTTCACGCCGTCGGCGATCGACTCCTGGGTCATGTCCTTGTAGTGCGAAACGCTGATCGTCCGTTCGCCGATCGAAATGTGCCGAACTTCCTTCCCTCCACCCGAGGTCAGCGAGCCGAGCGCGGCGATGATGGCGATCACCAGCACGACGACGACGCCGAGAGCGATCAGCACCCATTTGAGCCATGGCATGAGGAACGTTCCCCCTTGTTGAGCGGGCAGGGTCTTGGACCCAATTTCTCGTCGACTAGGTTTCCCCGCGATTTTGGCGTTTGTCGATGAGGTCGGCGACCACGGCTGGTTCGGCCAGCGTCGAAATATCGCCGAGATTGCTGAAATCGTCCTCGGCGATCTTGCGTAAGATTCGCCGCATGATCTTGCCGGAGCGAGTCTTCGGCAAGCCCGGCGCGAACTGAATGAGATCCGGCGAGGCGATCGGGCCGATCTCCTTGCGCACCCAATCGCGCAACTCGATCTTGAGCGCGTCTGATTCCGTCTGCCCCGCAATCAGCGTGACGTAGCAATAGATGCCCTGACCCTTGACGTCGTGCGGATAGCCGACCACGGCGGCTTCCGAGACCTTGGGATGGGAGACCAGCGCGGACTCGACCTCGGCGGTGCCCATGCGGTGCCCGGCGACATTGATCACGTCGTCGACGCGGCCGGTGATCCAGTAGTAGCCGTCAGCGTCGCGGCGGCAGCCGTCACCGGTGAAATATTTGCCCTTATAGGTCGAGAAATAGGTGTCGACGAAACGCTTGTGGTCGCCATAGACGGTGCGGGCCATCCCTGGCCAAGCATCGAGGATGACGAGGTTGCCGGATGCTGCACCCTCAAGCACATTGCCATCGCTGTCGACGACCGCGGGGTTGACGCCGAAGAAGGGCAGCGTCGCCGAGCCCGGCTTGAGCTTGGTGGCGCCGGGCAGCGGCGTGATCAAAATGCCGCCGGTCTCGGTCTGCCACCAGGTATCGACGATCGGGCAGCGCTCCTCGCCGACCACGCGATAATACCACTCCCAGGCTTCCGGATTGATCGGCTCGCCGACGGTGCCGAGGAGCCGGAGCGACTCCCGGCTGCTGCGCGTGACATAGTCGTCGCCCGCGCCCATCAGGGCCCTGATCGCGGTCGGCGCGGTGTAGAAGATGTTGACCCCGTGCTTGTCGATCACCTGCCACATGCGCGAGGCGTCGGGGTAGTTCGGTACGCCCTCGAACATCAGCGTGGTCGCGCCGTTGGCGAGTGGGCCGTAGACGATATAGGAGTGGCCGGTGACCCAGCCCACATCGGCCGTGCACCAATAGACGTCGCCGTCGTGATAATCGAAGACATATTGATGCGTCATGGCGGCGTAGACGAGATAGCCGCCGGTGGTGTGCAGCACCCCTTTCGGCGTTCCGGTCGAACCCGACGTGTAAAGGATGAACAGTGGATCCTCCGCCGCAATCTCCACCGGCGGGCAGTCGTCTGACACCTTGGCGGCAAGCTCGTGGTACCAGAAGTCGCGGCCGGCATGCATGGCGCATTCGCCGCCGGTACGCCGCACGACGATCACCTTCTCGTCGCCCAGCGATTTGGTCAGGGCCTCGTCGGTATTGTGCTTCAGCTTGATCTTCCTGCCACCGCGCATCCCCTCATCGGCGGTGATGACGAGCCTCGACTTGCAGTCGGTGACGCGGCCGGCAAGCGAATCCGGTGAGAAGCCGCCGAACACCACGGAGTGAACGGCTCCGATCCGTGCGCAAGCCAGCATGGCGTAAGCCGCCTCGGGGATCATCGGCAAATAGATGGTGACGCGGTCGCCTTTGCCGACGCCCATGGCTTTGAGCACGTTGGCGAACACGTTCACCTCGCGGTGGAGTTCGCCATAGGTGATGTGGCGGGGCGCCTCCGACGGATCGTCTGGCTCCCAGATGATGGCGACCTGGTGCCGCCGCTTCTTCAAATGGCGGTCGATGCAATTGGCGCTGACGTTGAGAGTACCGTCCTCGAACCATTTGATCGAGACGTCGGGATAGGCGAAGCTCGTGTCCTTGACGCGCGTGTAAGGCTTGATCCAGTCGACGCGTAGGCCCTCCTTGCCCCAGAACTTGTCGGGCTTGTCGATGCTCTTTTCGTAGAGCTTCTCGTAGGCGTCCTTGTCGATGAAGGCCTGGTTTTTCCAGCCCTTCGGAACTTTGTAGACGGTTTCCTCCGGCATCGGCTCGCTCCTCCCTACGTGTTGCGAGGCCCAATCACATTATGAACAGCGGCGAGGCTGGCGACAATCATGCGCCCGGCCTCCAGCCGTTTCTTCTTTTTTTGCGTCTAAGCTCCAAATGCTCCGATGATGGCACCCATGACAACCAGCACGGCGAGCCAATGCCCGGCATCGATGGCCGTCACCACCGGCTTGTCGCCGTGGAAGGCTTGGTTCGTGGCTGTCGTCGTGAGCACGAAGCCTACCCAGACAAAGGCCCCGCTGATGATGCCGCGGCGGATGGTGATATCGCCCAAATGGCCCATCAACCCGGCGAGCATCCAGGCCATCACCAGACAAGAGAGCCCCGCGATAATCATGGGAACGAGCGGCATTCCGCCGTCGGTCTTCGATTTGCCGAGACCTTGCATCCAGGCCTTGCCGAAGACGGCATACCAGCCCCAGCCCAGGAGAAATCCAGCAATCGCCGCGACGACGACGGCGAGGTGGTTGATCGGAAAGGCAGTCATTTCACTCCCCCATGATGATTTTGCTCTCTAGCTTCGCGCCGTCTTCTCAAGCCCGGCAAGGCGGCTGATGATACTCCATTCCTCGGCTGAAACCGGCTGCACGGAGAGCCGGGAATTGTTGACGAGCACCATGTCCTTGAGCGCCCTGGTGGCCTTGATCTCGGCGAGCGTTACCGGGTTCGGCACGTCGGTCACCGCTGCGACATCGACGCACTCCCAGACGCCGCTCGAATCGGTCGAGTCCGGATGCGCTTCGGCGACCACCTTGACCACGCCGACGATGCGCCTCTCCTCGCCGGAATGATAGAAGAAGCCGAGATCGCCTTTCTTCATGGCGCGCATGACATTACGTGCCTGGTAGTTGCGCACGCCGTCCCACTCGGCGCCTTTGGCGCCTTCTTTTTTCTGCGCCTCCCAGGACCAGGCGTCGGGCTCGGATTTGAAGAGCCAATAGGCCATCGCTTCGCGCTCACTCTTCCTCGTCGCGTCCGTCGGACGAATCCTGCGGCCGGCTCAAGGTCCAGAGCCAGGGCCGGATGTCGACGGAGGCGAACACCCCAGCCTTGGCGAAGGGATCGCCGGCGGCGATTTTCTCTGCGTCTTGCAAGGAAGCCGCCTCGATCACGACGAGGCTGCCATTCATGGTCTCGCCGTCGGCCTCGGTGAGCGGGCCGGCCAGCACGAGGGCTTGGCCAAGGCTTTGCAGATAGGCCACGTGCTCGGGGCGCTTCGCCTTGCGCAGCGCCAGGCTGTTCGGCTTGTCGGTGCAGATCAGCGCGTATAGCATCGCTTTCCTCAATCGCCGATCAAGCTATTTCGCCGCTGCGCTGCTGTCTATGGGGCCTCGCCCTTCGAGACGGGCCTCAATGCCCTCCTCTGGTTGAGATTGCTCCTCATGGTGAGGAGCGCCCAAGGGGCGCGTCTCGAACCATGAGGCCCACTCACGCCTCGGAACGGAGCGGCCGGGCAAGCAGAGCCTCGATCGCCTCATCGACGGTGGCAAGCCCGGAGATCACCGCGTGCACCGCTTGCGCAATCGGCATGTCGATGCCGCGCGCGGCCGCCATCTCCACTACGGCTCCCGCCGTATAGATGCCCTCGGTGACGGAGTGGCGCGCTTTCAACACCTCAGCCAAGACGCGCCCCTCGCCGAGAGCGATGCCAAGCGACATGTTGCGCGATTGCGGGCTGCCGCAGGTCAGGATCAGGTCGCCGAGGCCGGAGAGCCCGGCCAGGGTCTCGCGCTTCGCGCCAAGCGCTGCGCCAAAGCGGGTCATCTCCGCGAAGCCTCGGGTGACAAGCGCCGCATGCGCGCTCGGTCCAAGCTTCTTGCCGACGACGATGCCGGCGGCAATGGCGTAGACATTCTTGAGCGCCCCGCCGACCTGCGCGCCAACCACGTCGTCGCTCCAATAGCAGCGGAACGAGGCGTGGCTCAGCGCATGCGCCAGCGCGCGGCCTTGCGCCTCCCGCGCCGTCGCGAGGGTCAGGGCGGCGGGGAGGCCGCGCGCGATATCGGCGGCGAAGCTTGGTCCGGAGAGCACGCCAGCCTCGGCCTGAGGGAGCACCTCGGCGACCACTTCCGACAACAGATGGCCGGTCGATTGCTCGATGCCCTTGGCGCCGATCACAAGCGGCTGACCTGGCCGCAAATAGGGTGACAGCTCATCGGCGATCGCGCGCACGTTCTGCGCCGGCGTGACCATCAGCATCACGTCGCAGGTGGCGACCTCGCTCAAATTGGCCGTAGCCTCGATGGCGGGATCGAGATTGACCCCGGGCAAATAGAGCGAGTTTTGATGCTGCTCGTTGATCTCGGCGATGGTCCCGGGCTCATAAGCCCAGATCAGCACGTCGCGGCCCGCGCGCCGCGCACTCACGCCAAGCGCGGTGCCCCACGCGCCCGCCCCGACAATGCCGACCGTTTGCAGAGCCATGGCTGGTCTCTATCTCATGCCCCAGCCTGTCATACATGAAAGAGGCAGGCAGCGTCATACAGGCCAAAGCGATTCACACCGAATCTGGAATTAGGCTGCCTCGCGCGTCCAGGCTGCTCTGTACTTTAGGCCTTCACGCCGGCGCCGAGCGCTGGTGGGGCATCTGGGTCTAGCGGCCAGCGCGCCCTTGCCGGGGCTCCGAGGTCGTCGGTCAGGCCGCGGGCAAGACGCTCGGCTCCGGCCCACGCGACCATCGCGGCATTGTCGGTGCAAAGCTCTAGCGGCGGCAGGATCAGGCGGAAGTCGTGGCTTGCCGCGAGGGCTTCGAGCGCAGCGCGGAGCCGCTGATTGGCGGCGACGCCGCCGGCAACCACAAGGGCGCGTTGGGCATGACCCCCGAGCCGCTCGGCATAGATCTCCATGGCGCGCCGCGTCCTGTCGCTGACGATGTCGGCCGCCGCCTCCTCGAAGCTCGCGCAAAGATCGGCAACGTCCTGTTCGCTCAATGGCGCGCGTGCCGCCGCCGCGTGCCGGAGCGCGGTCTTGAGGCCGGCGAACGAGAAATGCGGCTCCGGGCGCCCGAGCATCGGCCGGGGAAGCGGGATGGAGGCATGTCCGCACAAAGCGCATTGTTCGACCGCCGGGCCGCCAGGATAATCGAGCCCGAGCAGTTTGGCGGCCTTGTCGAAAGCCTCGCCCAGCGCATCGTCGAGCGTGGTGCCGAGGCGCGTATAGGAGCCGACGTCCTTGACGATGAGAAGCTGAGTATGGCCGCCTGAGACGAGCAGCAGGAGATAGGGGAAGCCGAGCCCGTCGGTGAGGCCTGCCGTCAGGGCGTGGGCCTCCAGATGGTTGACCGCGACGAAAGGGAGCCCACGGGCAAGCGCGATCGCCTTAGCCGTGGTCAGGCCGACGATAAGCCCGCCGATCAGGCCGGGACCCGCGGTCGCGGCCACGCCGTCGATCGCATCCCAGCGAAGGTGCGCATCGCCAAGCGTCTTGACGATGGCTGCATCAAGCACTTCGACATGGGCGCGTGCGGCAACCTCCGGCACCACGCCGCCAAAGGGCGCGTGCAAGGCGAGCTGCGGCCGCACCACATTGGCAAGGATCGTGCCCATGCCGTCGCTGTCGCGGCGCACCACGGCAGCCGCCGTCTCATCGCAGCTCGTCTCGATGCCGAGGACAAGGAGGGAGCCCTTGGTTGGGCCTTTGGTCATGGTGCTCTTTACAGGGTAAAGCGGGTCGGATTGAAGGGGGAGCCGGATCAGGCCATTAATGCCATTCATTGGTGGCGACGGCGAAGGAAGGGCCACCCGGCGACGTAAGCGTGCCGCCGATCGAGCTTAGGAGTCCGATAGCTTGACCAAACGCCCGCTCCTGATTGGCACCAGAGGCAGCCCGCTCGCGCTCTGGCAGGCTCGGCATGTGCGGGCGCTCATGGTCGCCGCTCATGGTCTCGATGAGGGCGATGTCGAGCTCAGCGTCATCACTACATCTGGCGATCGCATCCGCGAGCAGCCCTTGCGCGATTTCGGTGGCAAGGGACTGTTTACCAAGGAGATCGACGAGGCCCTTGTCGAGGGCAGAGTGGATCTCGCCGTGCATTCCATGAAGGACCTGCCGACCGAGCTGCCGCCGGGCATCTCGATCGCAGCGGTGCTCAAGCGGGGCGATGTCCGCGATGCCTATATCGGTGCCAAGGGAGAATCTCTGGCATCCTTGCCCGAAGGGGCCGTCGTCGGCAGCTCGTCGTTGCGGCGCCAGGCGCAAATCCGTCGCCTGCGTCCTGATCTCCAGGTCATCGACTTCCGCGGCAATGTCGAGACGCGCATTGCCAAGCTCGAGCGAGGCTTGGCCGACGCCACGCTGCTGGCGCTTGCTGGATTGGAGCGCCTTGGCCTCAGCGGTCATGTGACATCCATCATGCCGATTGCGGAGATGCTTCCGGCCGTGGCGCAAGGGGCAATCGGCGTGGCTCGCCGCAGCGAGGATGCCGAGACGCGCGAGTTGTTGCAGGCGCTCAACGACCAGATCTCGGCGACAGCAATCGCCTGCGAGCGGGCGTTCCTGACCGAGCTTGACGGCTCGTGCCGGACCCCCATCGCGGGGCTTGCCGAGATCGAGGGAAGCACCTTGCGCCTTCGCGGTCTGATCCTGAAGCCGGACGGCACCGAGTGGCACGAGATCGAGCTGACCGGCGCGCCCGCCGACGCTGCTAGGATCGGAGCCGAAGCGGGACGAGAGCTGCTGGCCCGCGCCGGACCGGGCTTCCTGGCAAGCCTTGGCTGAACGATAGCGTGATGCGCCTTCTCGTCACGAGACCTGAACCGGACGCGAGCCGCCAAGCCAAGGCTCTTGCCGAGCGCGGTCATCGACCGGTTCTAACCCCGCTGCTGGCGATCGAGCTCATCCATGATCTGCCGCTCAACCTCACAGGAACTCAGGCGCTGATCGCCACGAGCCGCAATGCGCTTCGGGCGGTTGCGTCCCATCTGGAATTGTCGGCTGCCTTGCGGCTCCCGCTCTACGCTGTGGGTGATGCCACGGCCAAAGCCGCCGCTGAACTCGGCTTTGCCGACGTCACGATAGGCCCCGGAACGGCCGAGGCCCTTGGTCGGTTAATCGCTGCCAGGCTGAGAGCGAGCGCGGGCCCGCTCGTGCATCTCTCGGGCGAAACCGTCGCTTTCGACCTCAAATCCGCGCTGGAGGCTCGAGGCTTCAGCGTGCGGCAGCCCATCCTCTACCGGGCGGTTGCGGCAGCCGTGCTGCCACCGGATGTGGTGTCCATGCTCAAGGCCGGCAGGCTCGACGGCGTTGTCCTCATGTCGCCCCGCACGGCGGCCACATTCGCAGGGCTTATTCGGCAACACGGCCTGGTAACTGAGGCGTCTCGACTTAATTGCTATTGCCTGTCCGGGGCGGTAGCACAGACGGTGGAACCGCTCAAAGCCAGGCTGATTGTGGCCGCCCGCCCAAGCGAGGAAGATGTCCTTGCACTCATCGACTCCGACGCGGCATCCTTGTGAGCATCGAATCGGCTCTGAGCAACTAAGGTAAGGCGTTATGGCAGAGCCTTTTGGCGACCAAAACGAGCATATGGGGCCCAAGCGGCCGGCCCCGACCATCGAGGGCACCGCGACCGAGGTCTTGATCGAGCCCACTTCCGGCGACAATGCAGCCGGCGATGCCGCCGCCGACGATGCCGAGGCCGATCTCGGCGCCCCGGAGGCGAAGCCGAGCGCCAAGCGCGCCCCCCCTCGAACGAGTGCCTTGGAGCTCAAGAGCTTCCTGACCCACCTCGCCGCCGGACTGCTCGGTGGCTTGGTCGGCGTGCTCGCCTTGGCGTTTGCTTGGAACAAGCTCCCGATCCGCACCGCCGCGGCGCCGGATGTATCTGCGCTGGAGCAGCGGTTGGGCAAGCTCGAAGCAGCACCGCCACCGGCGCCGGCGCCGGCTGGTGACACCGAGGAGCTGGGTCAGCTCGACGCGCGCCTCAAGACCTTAGAGACTCGCAAGATTGAAGCGGCGCCCGACCTCTCCGACCTGATAGCCCGCGTGACGCGCCTCGAGCAATCCCTCGATGCACTGGCCAAAGCCGGCAAGGACGGCGGCTCCGACGTGGACGCCGCCGCGACTGACGCCAAGCTCGGCGCTATCGAGCAAAGGCTACAGGCCAAGATCGATGCCGTGTTGTCTCAGCAAGAGAGCACAATGAGCGACCGCCTTGATTCCGTCCAGACGGCGGTTGCCACGCTCGCGGCAAAGCTCGGTGCCTTGGCGAAGGCGAGATTGTCAGGGGACGAATCCGGTTCGAGCCCCGACCTCGCGGCGCTCCATCAGAGGATTGCCAAGCTCGAAGCAGCGCTTCCTGATCTCTCCAAGACGATCGGCCAGGGAACGGCGAGCGCGAAGTCCGGCGCCGCCGCAATCGCCTTTGCCAATCTCCGTGAGGCCGTGGGCGCAGGGCGCCCATACACTGTGGAACTTGCCGCGTTACGCACTCTGGCTCCGGGAATTGGCGATCTCGGTGCCTTGCCGGCCCGCGCCGAAACCGGTATCCCAACCGTCGCCGAGCTTGCCCGCGCCTTTCAGAAAGTCGCCGAGGCGAGTGTCGCAACGCCCGCAACGCCCACCGATGAGTTCTTTTTCGACAGCGTCATCGCGAGCGCAAAATCGGCGGTCAAGATCCGCCGCATCGACGCCGAGGAAACCGGCGATACCGCCGGCGCCGTGCTGGCGAGAGCCGCGACCCATCTCAAACAGGGGGATGTAGCCGCCGCCGTGAAAGAGGTCGACGCGCTCCCTGCTCCTGCGCGCGATGCCTTTGCCGGCTGGCTCGAAGATGCACACACGCGGATCTCCGCCGACGCGACGCTGAGCACTCTGCAAAGCGCTGTGCTTGCGTCGATGGGCGGAGCGCCGGGTGAAGCGAAGCCCTGAACTCATGACCCGGCTCCTGCTCTTCATCATCGGCGTTATCGCGGCAGCCTTGGGACTTGCCTGGCTTGCCGACCGGCCCGGCTCGATCACCATCGAGTGGCTGGGTTATGAGATCAAAACCAGCGCCTTTGTCGCCGCGCTTGTGTTCGCAGCTCTCGTCACCGCCCTGATGCTGGTGTGGGCTACCTTACGCTACCTCTTCAGCCGGCCTGCCGCCATGGCAAGCTATTTTGAGGAGCGCCGACGGCGCCAAGGCTTTGACGCGCTGACCCGCGGACTCCTCGCCATCGGCGTCGGCGACCGCCAGCTCGCGCAGCACTATGCCAATGTCGCGCGCCGCAGCCTGCCGAATGAGCCGCTGACTGCATTGCTCAAGGCGCAAGCCGCGCAGCTCAAGGGCGATCGGGCCTCGGCGCGCCGCGCCTTCGAGTCCATGCTCGATCAGCCGGAGACCGAGCTGCTCGGCTTGCGCGGGCTCTTTCTCGAAGCGAAGCGCGGTGACGACACGGTGGCGGCGCGGGCCCTCGCCGAGCAGGCGATGCGCCGCGACCCGCAATCTAGCTGGAGCGTCAACGCCCTGTTCGACATGCAGGCGCGTTCCGGCGACTGGGATGGTGCGCTGAACACGCTCGCCGTGGCGCGCCAGCACAGCAATATCGAACCGAATGTAGCGCTCAGGCGGCGCGCGGTGTTGCTCACCGCCGAAGCCCGCGACCTGGAGACAGCCGCGCCCGACAAGGCGCTTCCGCTCGCAACCGAAGCCTTGCGGCTTGCGCCATCGCTGGTGCCCGCGGCCGAGATCGCCGGACGTATCCTGGCATCAAAGGGCGAGAGCCGGCAGGCGAGCCGCCTCGTTGCCCGGACCTGGAAGCTCGCACCCCATCCCGACCTCGCTCTCGTCTATGCCTACGCCAAGCCCGGCGAGGCCCCGCGTGAGCGGCTGAAGCGCGTCAAATATCTGGCGAGCCTCACGCCGAACGACATCGAAGGACCGATCGCGATTGCTGTCGCCGCCATCGAGGCCCGCGATTGGCAGGAGGCGGAAGCAGCCCTCTCGCCTTATCTCGATGACCGGCCGCCGGCGCGCGTTTGCGCTTTGATGGCGCGGATCGAAGCCGGCGAGGGCAACAAGGGACGCGAGCGCGAATGGCTCGCCCGCGCCGTCCGCGCGCCGCGCGACCGCGCTTGGATCGCCGACGGCTATATCTCCGACCGGTGGCTGCCGGTCTCGCCGGTCAGCGGCGCGGTCGACGCCTTCGCCTGGAAGGCCCCGATGGACGCGATTGGCCGGGGTGACGAGACCTTGCTGATCGAGGAACGGCACGAGCTGGCCGAACCGCCAGCACCTGCGGTCGCGATCCCGGTGAAAGTGCAGGAGAAGGCGGACCTGCCCTCCGCCGCCTCACCCCGCATGCCGGCCCCGTCCGGAGACGGCGCCGCCCCTAAGCGACCGGCGACCGAAGCGGAACCCGCCCGAGCGATTGCTCCGGCTAGCTCCCCTCGCCAGGAGTTGGGCCAGGGCAAGCCGAAGCCGGAAGTCTTCGTGCCGCCCCACGCCCCGGATGATCCGGGCATCGCGCCGACGGACGCCGACGAGAGCCCGGCGTCCCTGGAGCGCTTGCGCGCCGCGCAAATCCGCTGAAGCCGGTTGGCTTCACGGTCCCTTCCGGACATCGTGATTGGTGTTCTCGCACATCCCTTGCTGAGGTCCCGGGCTCCTATTGAGCTCTCGCAGGTCTTTTTCGCAAAATCGTCTGGAATGCTCGTAGGAGGCAACCCGGCCCGCGTCTCGAACGTCAACCGGGCCCTTCTGTCGGGCAAATCACGCATAGACTTAGGCCAGGTGAAACGAGGGCGGCCCCAAGTGGCCGCGCCGATGTCGTACGCCAGCCAAAGACGGCGGTCTTCCGATGGATATCGGATTAGGGCAATAATCGCCTTGAAGCCCTTCTTGGGCCCAGAGAAACGACTGGAGGCGCGGCGAATGAAACTGACCGCTTTGGCCAGGACTGCGCTGTTTCTCAGCGCCGGGACTCCTCCCCATCGCCAGCGCCCAAGCCCATTTTGGTCATCCGCTCGATGACGCCCAATGCAACGCAGCGTGGGCTATGGCATCGCCCAAGGGCGACACCACGATCACCTACAAAAAAGCCGCACCCTATGTCGCCAGCTTTATCGTCGGTGACCAAGACGAGGACGGCATGCTCTCGGCCGCGGAGCTCAAGAGGGCTTGTGCTCCTTAGGCTTGGTGCTCTCTCCTGCCGACACCACCCCCAATGACGCGCAAGGCGGCAAAGACACGCAAGGCGGCAAATAGTCAAGCGTCTCCCGGTGATGCCTTTCGCATATTGGACTATGCCTTGCCCGGAGACCCGCCGGGGATGGTAATGCGCTCCGGCGTGAGCAGCCTGAGCTGTCCATCGGTCCCGATCGCGAGCGTGTGAATGTAGAAGCCGGTGGTTTGCTCGTCGGTCGCTTCCATCACCGGTGACGGCGCCGAGACTACCACGAGCCCAGCGCAATGACCGATCCAATCGATGTGCCTGTGGCCGTGCATCAAGATTGCCCGGCCAGCCAGGGGCTTGAGCATGCGCATGAACCAGTTGCCGTTGATCAATGCCGTGCCGATGCGTTCCGACAGGGCTTTCGCCGGCCGCGGATATTCCACGACGTGATGGTGCAGGGCGATGATCCAGCAGGCCTTCGGGTACTCTTTTCTCGCGATCTCGATGCCGACAACCTGCTCGGTCGAGACCATGCCGAGCGCATTGGTGAAGGAGAAATGCGTGTCGGCATTCGAGTTGAGCACGATGACGCCGAGGCCGTCTTGCCCGTCCGGCGGTAGCACCATGGGAAAGACTTTGGCCCAGAGCTCCGGCAACGCATAGGACAGGAGCGGCGTCGCCCGGTCGGCGAACCGAACCATCTTTTTGAGGTGCGGCTGGAGGTATTCATCGAGCGTCTTGCCGACATGGCGCCTTGAATAGCTCACCACCCGAACGCGGTTGCCTTGCAGCTCCCTCATGGCGGACAGGGTGCGTAGCTGGCGTAAGCGACGGTTCGGGCTCGTGGGTAGGTCCATGCGCGCCGGGTTGGCGCGGTCGACAATATTGAGATCGTGATTGCCGGGCAGGATCACCGCGCGTTCGGCGATGGCCGGGTGCGCCGCCATGGCATCGAGAAACTCGGCCCATTCGGCGGAGCTGCCGGCGTCGGTCATGTCCCCGGTGATCAAGACGAGATCGAGAGGGGTCTTGGCGTGCAGGACGTCGAGGTCGTTCAGGACCCGCTTGAGCCGTTCGTTGCCACGCGGCCCCGATCGCCCGCTCTCGATGCGAAAGCCATAGCGCTCGCCGACGACATGGACGTCCGACAAATGCACGACCCGCCAAAGCCGCGCTCCATCCGGGCGTGCCTCAAAACTCGTGAGATCGCGGGGCTGGGCCATGCTGGCATCGGCAACGGCCCAGATGAGGGCGCCGGCGGCGAGATAGGCCATGACGAACACGGTGCTGTTGGCGAGCGCCACGAGGATGAGGCTGCGCCACGAGCCGATTTCCGCGAAGCTGCCGAACAGATGCGCGCTCGGCCAGACGAGATAGAGCACGAGTAGTGCAATGCCGCAAATCAAAAACCCGGCGGCGATGGCCGAGCCGGCGCGAAGCTTTGCGTATTGATCGTGGCTACTGCCCCTCATGAACAGCCGTTCGGCGATCTGCCGCAGCACCTCGCGGCAGGTGGCGTAGGCAGGCTGCACGACGACGGAATTCAAAGCCCAGAAACTGTTCTCGACGAGGCGAAACAGCGCGCGCCAGCCGAAATAACCAAGGGCGACAACTGCCGTGAGGACGAGCAGGGACCAAATCCCAATGGTGAATGTCGAGATCGTGCCGGATAGCGTTCGCAGCCAATCGGCGGCGGCGATCGGGGCGAGGCCGAGCAAGAGCCCCGGGACGAGCAGCAGCATGGTCCAGGCCATGATTAGCTTGGGAAGGCTGATCTCCGCGAGCAACCCGCCGGCCAGCGAGAGCAAAGAGCGACGCTTGGTGCTCGATGCATCGTTTTCGATATCGCCTTGGCGAGGGTCGATGACCGGTCCCGCCTCGGCCTGCTCGATCGGCTGGGCCATTCCCTCGCTCAATGGGGTACATGATTGGGGGTTTTGCCCGACAGCAACGTCGCGATCCACCGGGTCGAGCGATAGTGCTTGCACAGCGTGAGCATGGCGATGGTGATGGGTACGCCGATGAACGCTCCGGGAATGCCCCACAAGAAGGCCCAGAAGAAAACGGCAAAGACCACGGCGAGCGGCGAAATGGCAAGCGCGGCGCCCGCGACCAGTGGCTCGAGGTAATTGCCGATCACAAATTGAATGGCGAACAGGCCCATGACGACGACCGCTACCGGCTGCCATGAGTCGAATTGCGCCATGGCGAACAGGGCCGGCAGGATCGTCGCCACGAACGGACCGAGAAAGGGGATGTAGTTCAAGGCGAAGGCGATGATGCCCCAGGCGGAAGCGAGCTCGAGGCCGCTGAGCAGGGCAAAAACCCACACCGCCACGCCGGTGAGCACGCTCAACTGCGTGCGGACGACCATGTATTTGCGAAACTTGGCGGCGATCTCGGCGCTGGCCTGGGCGAGCTCGCCGGCCCTCGCCTGATTGTCCAACGAGGCCAGCCGCTGCTTGACGTCGCCGCTCTCGATCAGCGCCAGCATCATGAAAATTAAAACGAGGATGGCGAAGCCCACCGTATTGTTGATGCGCCCGGCGACGGTCTGGAACAGGCGGACCCACCACGTCACGTCGAACCGCTCGGCAAGCGGCCCGACCACCAAAATGTCATGCTCTTCGAGCCAATGCGTCCACTCGGCATAGAGCTCTTGGAACCGCGGCGCGTGACTGATCATCCACTGGCCAACCGCGCTGAACCCCCACACTACCATCGACGCAAAACCGGCAATGACGACGACGGTGGCGATCAGCGTGAGGAGCAGCGCAAGGAAATCTGGCAGCTTTCGTTGAAGCGCATTTTGCAAGGGCCAGACGATCGCCATCATGAACAGCGCGAAGGCGAATGGCGCAAAGATGGACCTGGCGAAGTAAAGCGCCGTCGCGACGAGGATCGCGGTGCAAAGCGCGAGCATGGTTCGGGTTGGGCGATCTGTCGCCATGGAATGCCGGTCGCTCGCATCGCTTCTGCCCAGTTAGCCACGGCTGGGCGGATCGTCCCTCAAGAACGCGTACTTTACCGTACAAATGGTCCGGAGCGGCTGGAATGTGGGTGGCGAGCCGGCTACCCCCCGAACTTGCAACGCCGGGGCATTGGCATTAAGCACGGGGGCGCAAGTCCATTTATCAGAGCCGCGCCAGGTCGAGGATCGTGCCGCAATAGCTCAGTCGGTAGAGCACATCATTCGTAAGCAGTAAATCAACTACCTCAGGAACGCCGGAGAGAGTTGAAAAAACGACCCCGAAGAGTCACTTTGCATGGCGCCGGCTGCAAGCTGGCTGCAAGTCGGATGCTAAGGGGCCGCAGTAGCTCAGTCGGTAGAGCATCGCATTCGTAATGCGGGGGTCGGGGGTTCGAATCCCTCCTGCGGCACCATCAATCGCGTCGAGGTTGCGGAGCCACCGGCTGTTAACCGCTGGGTCGCTGGTTCGAGTCCGGCCCGGGGAGCCAAATTTTCAGGGGTCGTAGTTATCTCGTGCCTTTCCGGGGCCACACCGGGGCCACCACGGACGTGCGCTTGACTTCCATCTTCAGCGGCACCGGATAGCCGAGGGTGAATGCATGTTCAGCGCCCAGGCAAGCCCGAGAATGGGGGTTCGGGCGGGCGGAAGGTTGAGGGGAGGACGGCCGGCCGACCGGCTGTCCTTTTGGTGAAGCTTTGCCCCAAAACCCCGGGGTCGCGCGGGGGTGCCTGAGTCGTTCGGTGTGGTCCCCCCGTGGTCCCGGGCGTCCGGAGCTAGCCGCAAAACAAACTTCAATACCCTAACCGCGGCATGTCTGGGGCTGCGGAGCAAACGGTGCTGCGCCGCTGGCACGACTTCGCCCATCACTGCGGATTGCCATCTAGGTATTCGGAGCAGAATTGGATCCGGCAATGTCCGCTACCTGCGAATCCGCTTTGGGTCATTCTGCGATATCGGTGCGGCGCTGGCCGATGTCTGCTTTGGGTCATTAGCAGACATCGCGTCACGACCGCGTCATGTCCGTTATTCCCCTCAAAGCAGACATTCGTCAGCGGGAGTGGCACGTCCGCTATGTGCCATTAGCAGACATTATCCGCTGATGCGAATTGCTGTTAGTTCGAATAGTAACCTTCAGCGAAATCTGCCGGGGAGTTTAAGAGCTTGAACGCCGCTCTGTTGCTCCCCGGCTCGGTTCGGTGGGCGTCTCAGTACCAGTGCCTGCGGTAGACTCGGCGGGCATGGCGGCGGGCGGGTCCATAGACGTAGGGCCTATAGGTTACGGCGTTCTAATGCGCCGTAACCTTGGTTTTTGACCTACTCGCCAGCTGCAGCGTTCACCATCGCTACTTTGCAGGCATCGCTAACCTCGGCGATGTGAGATTTCATGCAGGCCTCAAGGCGGCCCTCGCCAGGCTGGGTGTCCGCGCAATATTTTTTCGCGTCATCCGCACAGGCCTTGGCGTTTACCACCTTGAGCAACACCGCCTTGCAGTCATCGGACAGGTCCTTGGCGTGCGTCTTGAGGCAGTCCTTGATCGCGCCTCCTCCAGCTTCCACCCCTGGGCACTGCGCCTTGGCATCTTTCAAGCAAGCGCCGGTTACTTCTGCCGACGATGCCATGGAAGATGGGAGCAACAGCATGGCGGCCAGAAAAAGAGAGCTAGTGATAGCAACACGTATGGTCATGTAAACCTCCTATAGGGGCTAAGTTCATCCGGTGAGCCGAATGCCTTGAAGGGGCTTGCTCTTGGGGCAGTTCAGTGGCGTCTTAGTACCAGTGAACGATAAACTCAGCAGTTGCAGACTTAGTTCAAATTGATGGGTTGCCTTTCGGCATACGATCGTGCACGGCACCGACAAGTGGGTTTGCTTCTCACGTGAGGATATCCAAATGCGTTGCTTGCTGTTCAGTGCCGCAGTGATTGCGGGTGTTGTCTGGGGTAGCCTGGTGCCTGCCAGGGCAGCCCCGCCGCCGGGGACTATTGGCCGGAACGTTCAGGCCACACCGGTCGAGAAAGTCGGCTATTGGCGTCGCCAGTACCGGCGCTATTACCGGCGTTATGGGTATCCAGCTCCTTACGCTTACCCGCCTGTGTATGGCTATTACCCGCCTCCCGCCGCATACGCGTACCCTCCACCTGCATATGGCTACCAGCCGCCTCCGCCTGCATACTCCTACTCTCCACCCGTGTATGGCAATCAGGCACCTCCGCCGACCGCGGATGGCGACTATCCCTCCGCAGAAGGCGATTACGGCGACTATCCCCCCGCAGAGGGCGGCGACTACGGTGACTACCCAGCAAATGGCTCTTAAAGGCTGGTCGCAGTTTCCGGTCGGCGCCTAGGCTTCAAAATCGGAACATTATCCTTTTTCAGCATCAATGGAGGGGATCGATGCGCGCATAAACGCTGCACCCGTGGCTGGCGCTCAACGCGAGTATAATCTAGGGCGTGTACTCATCAATCGGGCTTGCCCGTGGCGCGGGACGGAGCCTCCCGATATTTCGTTCACTGCAAAAATCGTGGACGGGTGAACACAGTGAAGCCAAAAAAGGGCGTCCGATCAGTTTGGGGAATGACCGGACGCCCTTGAAGCGCTTTCGCGCGCGTGCCGGGAGGGAAAACCGGCACAGCCGGCCACATCTCGGCTAGACGGGGGGCACTACCGATGTGTGATGTGGCCGCTTTATAGCTACAAACCTCACACTTGTTACAGTTTGATGACAGGGTGTGGACACCATCAAAGTCTTAAAGCTGCTCTGCATGGACGAGATCGTCTCCGCCGCGACAGCGCCTCGCGCTCAACGATCTTGCCAAGCGTTCACGCTGCTGCCCAGTCGGTACTAGCCCGCTGCGAGATGGCTGGCCCGGCAAAAGAAAAGGCCAGGGCGGCTGGCCCCGGCCTGTACTGATTAAATCCTACGCTCCGGCGCGGCCTCACGCCGTTCGGGATGAACCCTGCTGGGCGCGCTTGACCACCGTGGCCGCGATGCCCGCGAGCACGGCCCTGGCCTGTGGGGACTTCAGTATGTTGATAATCGGGTTCGACCCTGGCGCTTGCTCCTGAGGCTGGGCGTCGCCACCGCCGAGAATATCCCGAAGCTGACCGGGCTTCTGATGCAGGTCGGTGAGCACCTTTCCCAGGTCCTTCGGATCGGATGCCACCTTTCCCGGCAGCTTCACGCCGCGCGCGGCGGCTCGCTCCTGCAGCATCTTCAGGAACTCCGCTCGCTCTTCCGGCGACAACTTGCCCAGCGCCTCTCGCGCCGCCTGAGCGTACTGATCGGGCGGCACGGCGTGTGACACTTCACCATACCGCTTCAGAACCTCTTGATCGGAATAGCCCTCGGACGGGTTTCCCCGCTCGTACCGATCGACGAAATCCTTGTAGTCTTTCTGACGTTGTCCACCGCCGAGTAACTCGTCAAGGATACCCACGTGCACCTCCTTTACGCATTGTAGCCGCCAGCAACACCAAAAGGCATCGTTGGATCATGCCAAACGCATCGTAACAGTTTCGGACAGGGCGGAAGAAAGAAATCAACGAACCGCTGTCCTCGGCCTCCCCGATCTTCTAAAGCGATAGGCGGTCCGCTTTAGTGAGCCGTCCTTATTGGTGGCGACAACCACACGTCTGCTCTAAAGTAACCGCAGGCGAGGAACCGCATTGTCCGGCTCTGTCGTGAGGTGAGTCGTGCGCCTTGATGAGTTACCGAAAAGCCAGCGCGTTGAAGATCGGCGCGGCGTGACTGCGGGTCGTGCTGGTGGCATCGGCATTGGCACAGTTGTGGTACTCGGCCTAATCGGCTGGGCTTTTGGCATCGATCCGCGCGTCCTTATTGGCGGCGCGACACTGCTGTCCAAAGTCGGCCAGACACAACAACAACAGCAGGTTCCTGCCGGAGCACCGTCTGACGAGTTGGGCAAATTCGTCTCGGCTGTCCTCGGCAGCACAGAAGAAGTTTGGACCGGAGTTTTTGCTCAAGCCGGAAAAACTTATAAACCGCCGACGCTGGTCATGTTTTCAGGAGCGACACAGTCCGGCTGTGGGTTTGCGCAATCCGCAATGGGTCCGTTCTATTGTCCGAATGACCAGAAGGTTTACCTCGACACAAGCTTCTTTCAGGACCTTGAGCGGCGCTTCGGCGCTTGCGATGTCGGGAGCAAGACCTGCCAGTTCGCGCAAGCCTATGTGATTGCTCACGAGATCGGTCACCACGTGCAAAACCAGCTCGGATTACTGCCGAAGGTGCAAGAGGCGCAACGTGCAATGGCGCAGACAGAGTCGAATAGTCTCCAGGTCCGAGTGGAGTTGCAAGCGGATTGCTTAGCTGGGCTGTGGGCGAACCGCGCGCACGCTAAGTGGCAATTCATTGAGCCCGGAGACGTTGAAGCTGCAATGCAGACGGCTTCGGCCATTGGAGATGATCGGTTGCAGCGCCAAACGCAAGGCCGCGTCGTGCCGAACTCATTCACCCACGGCACTTCAGCACAACGTACGCAGTGGTTTATGACTGGCTTAAAATCGGGAGATGTGGCGAGCTGCGACACCTTTCATACTCAAGAGCCTTAAATCACTGCGTTCGCGGTAGTGCCCGTCCTGACACCACTTTGGCAGACAGTCCGCCCGGCCTGCTGAGGCACATTCCCCGATCTGACATGTCCGCTTTGGGTCATAAGCAGACATACTGACAAGTCCGCGCCATGTCCGCTTTACCCCCAATAGCGGACATTCGTCAGTGCAGGTGGGATGTCCGAAAAGTGCCAATAGCGGACATCGACATTGCGGAGCCGATGGTTGCTCAACGCTCGTATCGAGCATCGAGATCATCAGAGAGTTCCAGAAAGCCTATGGCTACGACAAGGCTCGGCCCGCGCCACGGGACGGGCCGTAAGCAAAAGGTGGCCCTTTCGGTTGAGCGGCAGTTGAGTGAATCTAGATCGCCTTGTGTAGGCCTTTCATGCCGCGCGTCACCGGCGCCTTGATTGGCGCTGCCACATCAGCAGTCACCTTAGTGGTTAGCGTGCGCATTTCTCCGGCTTGGGCCGCCAGTTCGCCGACCTGCTTGCGCCAATAGGCTGTCTGCAATTCCATAGCCTCGGCAAGGTTCTTCGCCCCTGCCAACCTCTCCGCGAGACCAAAGCCGGTATTGATATTGCGCCGAGCAATGTCGATAGCCTTACGGTTGAGCGCCACGGCGCCCTGACCGGCCGCGGCGACAAATCTCTCCCAACTCTCTAGTACAGCTTCGAGAGAGTGCACATAAAGCTCACGCGTCTGAGCTACGCTCTTCTCGGCGAGAGCGCGCATCGACTCTGGCATTTGCGCATCGTAAGCGAATTCCTCGAATTGAGCGGCGGTCTTGCGACATGTACCGCGCGCTTTCTCAGCGACGACTTTGGAAGCGGTCTTGCGACCTCTACTGTGCGCCTTCCCGGCGCCAACTTTGCGAGCGGTCTTGCGACGAGCGATCTTGCGATATGTACCGCTCGCCTTCTCGGCGGCGGCAGCTTTGCGAGCTGAGGACTTGGTCACGGTACTACCTCTTTGTGTTACGCAGGAAAGAAGCCCCGACGGGGGGGGACGGGGCTTCTTTCGGTTCCTTGGGGGAACAGTGATGGGGAGGGACTCCCATCAGGGGGAGGGGTATATATGCAGTGCACAATGAGGTCAAGGATGATTGTGCAATGCACAATCATGGCTCGATGCAGCGGGGAGAGAAGCGCGGAATCTACAAGCTAGAAAGCATCGGTCGCCTGCAAAAATCTGCCGGGAGGTTACGCCCTAAGAGGCACACTATTACGCGGAAGAAGGACTAGCCGCAGCGTGGGTGCCGCTCGTTGTTCAGGCTACGCTTGTAAAGGGGCAGCCCGATCCCCACTTGCACGAAGCATGTTGCGGCCCGGTTGAGTTTAGTTGCGCGTGGGGCGCGGCATGGAGTGGCAAGTATCGAGTATGAGTAGCGGCCCCTTTCGGGGCCCTTCTCTTATCCGGCGCAAGGGACTAGTTGCGGGCGCCAACCTCGGCGAGGTCCACTCTCTCGGCCAAGTCTTCGACCTCCTCCGCCAACAGCTCTTCGCCTGCTGCCTCTAGCAGCTTCGCCGCCTGGTCAAGCCGCTTGTAGGCCAGCATCAACAGTTCCCCTTTGCTCTCCATTGTCTTCTCCTTCTGCGGGGGCACCATGCCTTCGCTGTCAATGCAGCCGATGAGCCGCTCGCCGTAGTGGTCGATCTCGGGCCAGCCGCGGATTTTCCCTGTTATAGTGAGTGGATCGCTACCCCGCATAGCGACCGAGCAACCCTACCTTGGCCAATCTATGGAGAACCCTATGCTGAGTACGAACAAGGCTAAGGAGATGAGGCGCCGCGCGAGCCAGAGCAGAGCAACACATGAGGCGCGACGGGCTGCGCTAACGCTCAGAGCGGAAACGCGGATGGCAGCGGCAGCCAAAGCCGAAAAGGGTAAGACGCAGGTCGGGTCCAAAGGCCACGTCAAATCAACCGTGAAGGCAAGCAAGCCCAAAAAGAGATAACCCCCAAGCCTCTAGGCCCCTAGGCAGGTGGTGTCTCCTGGCCAGCCCCAGCGGTTGCACTCAATGCAGCCGATCAGCCGCTCGCCGTAGTGGTCGATCTCGATCAGCGGACGATGGCAGTCGGGGCAGGTTTCGTCTGTCATCATCAACCTCTACACCGGCCCCGCATCGGCGGGTACTAGGTTGGGGACTCATTCAAAGCCATTGAGACATGATGGCGGCGAGTGCGAGCCCTGATAGGTAGTTTTGGGCGTGGCGATCGTATCGGGTTGCGATGCGTCGCCAGTTTTTCAACTTGCAGAACATGCGTTCGATAACATTGCGGCGCCGATAGATCTTTTGATCGAGCGGGTATGGGGTCCGTCGGGTGGCGGTTGATGGGATGACGGCCTTGATCTTTCGTCGCTTGAGCCAGTGACGAAAACTGTCGGCATCATAGGCCTTATCGGCAAGCAAGCGTTTGGGCTTGTCCACGGCGCCCAGGAGCGGAATGGCCATGGTGGCGTCTTCACATTGATACCGGCTTTTTCCACTAGCTCTACGGCGACAGTTTTTTCGGGCATTTAGGCCTCCTGGCGAGCTCTGTTGAGATGGCTAACCTTTGTATAGCAAGACAAGGTTGTCTTTGACTTGGGTCAACCCCCAGCTCGCGCAAGGGGGACTGCGCTGCGAGGGCGCTGGCGCTGTCCTCCACCAATGTCGTCAACGCGATCGCGGCTTTGCGTTATCCCCGGCGCTCGGATGTCCGCTTTGGGTCATAAGCAGACATAGCGTCAGGTCCGCGTTATGTCCGTTATTCTCCTCAAAGCGGACATTCATCGGCGCGGTTTGCACGTCCGCTTAGTGCCGTTAGCGGACGCTGGCGGCGGCCATGGTTTAGCTCCCTTTGAGTCAGGAGCCTCGCATCTTATTCAACCTCCATCGCCCAAAGACGGCGGGCCGTGGCAATGCCACGGAGTTCGTGAAAGCCGAGATCGGCAAGCGTCAACGTCGCCCGCCGCGCCACCTCGTTGCTAACCACAACCGGCCGCTTTAAGACCTTCGTCATATCAGCCGTGCGTGCGACCTCGTTTACCGCGCGCCCTAGCACGCCAAATTTTAGTCGCTCCGGCGTTCCGGCATTGCCGAACACCACATTGCCGAAATGCATACCTATGCCGAATTCGATGGCGCTGCCACGCCCGCTTCCCTCTCGCTTCAGCGTAGCGAGTCGGTCGCGGGCGCCAGCGGCGGCTTCGAGCGCCAACGCGCAGGCCGCCGCCCCACCATTATCGCCCGCGGGAAAGAAGGCGAGGATGGCGTCGCCGATGATGTCGAGCACCTGGCCTCCCTGCTCCATCACGGCTCCGGCGGCGCAATCGAAATAGGCGTTGAGTAGGTCGAGAAAGGCATCGACCGGGAGCTGATCGGCAAGGCCCGTGGAGTTCCGCAAGTCGCTGTACCAGAGCGCGGCCGCGAGCCGCTCGCCGTCGCCGCGCTTGATCTTACCCGAAAGGATGCGGCCACCGACCAACGGCCCATGAAAGGTGTCGAGCGCGCTGCGGGTGATCTGGTCCTTAATAGCGAGGCGGAAGACGAGCGCGAGCGGGGTCAACACGGCGCGCATGGCGAAGATGTCGGCGGCGGAGAAGCCTTGGGGGGCCCGCGTCGACCAGGAGGTGCCGATGCCGTCGTAGGATTGCGGGTGGAGCGGCGCGCCGCCAAAGGCCACGATCAGCGCGATATAATCGGTGAAGCCCTTGGTCTTTAGCTGCATCAACAGCGGGAAGCGCTCCGCCGCCGGATCGGTGTCGAGGCGGAGCCGCCACTCTCGCTGTTGCTCGCTGAGCATGACGTAGAACGGGCTCGAGCGGAATTCGGAGCCGTCCTGATCAACCAGCTTGGCGTAATTTACCTCAGCGCCGCCTTCGCGCGTCCAGGTGATGCTCATGCCGTCGAAAAGCGGGTGGAGGATGCGGACCCCGACATTCATGCGGTCGATGGGCACACCGGCGGCAAGCAGCCGCTGCATCGTGACCTCGACCTGGCTGGTCAAGGGCACATCAGCAATGCCGGACTCAATGATCGACGCCTGGATATCAGGACCGTCCGGAAGGCTTATTGGGTCGAACTTATCCATGATCTCGCCCGTTTTTACCGCTCAAGCAACCTTATCGAGGAGCACGCCGGCGGTATCGACGCAACCCTCCGGTTCTGACCGCCGCGCCTCCCGTGATGTCCGCTTTGGGTCATGAACGGACATTCCATATGCTGATTAGGCACGTCCGCTCTTCGGCGGGGACCAGACCTCGCGACGCGATCGGCTGAACGTCCGCTAAGTGCCAGAAGCAATCCTATTGCGCGATCAGCAGCTTATCCCAGTAGACGGAACAAACCCACCACGCCGTTTCCCTCAAGGGCTCATGGCGCAGCGCTGCAGGGACGAGGCTTCGCTTCTTCGGCGCGGGAGGCAGAGAGCGGGCGGGCTCGAGCAACTCGATTTGATACTTCGCGGCCAGGGCCGCGGATTTGACTTTGAATTCTTTTTTATGCTGCTCTATCGGTGGATCACCGTTGCGATCGGCTCACGCGCGCATGGAAGAGTAGGTCGAGGTGGTTAGCTATAAGGGTAGCTGGTCCCTAGCTCCCGGCCGTCGGAGGCGCCAGCGAAGGTCTTCGAGGGCCATTCGGGTGGCGGCATCCACCCATATCGGGAGTTGTCGTCGGCGACCTTGCGGATGCTCGCGCGCCCCAAAAGGCGTGGGCGCCGAGACGATGTCGGCCGCCCCCGCTCGTTGGCCTTGGTTAGCTGCGCGATAAGGCGGCCGTCGCCAAGGATCTATTGCGATGCTCGGCGAGTGATCTCGGCATGATGGACCACAGCTCCTCCAGGGGAAGGCCGTGAGGCGCCTGCTCGAGCAGCTTGGCGCCATATTTGATTACTCGCTTAAGGTCGGCCAGGGGGATTTCCCTGGCGTCGATGCTTCGTAATGCCCCGCCAAAATCCCGCTTGATCTGCTCGAGCCTGGCCGTGTCACTGCCGCCCGAAATCCTTCCTTCACTGATGGGTTGACCAGGGCGACGGCGTGAAGATGGAGCCGGTGCTCGGGGCTTGCCTGGACGAGCTCTAGGAACCGCCTGTTCTGAGTCTCCATGAGCCTTCGGAAGGCCGTAGGCTCGGTGCCCCTATACTCGCCCGCCTTGCATACCCTTTGCCTCCGTTTGGTCCCGGGAAGGTCAAGGAAGGCATAGGTGAGCGACTGCAGGGACCGCTTATGCGGCTTGTTGAACTTCGCCCCCAGCGCCTCTGAGCACAGATGCCGATAGAGGCGATCCCAATATCGGAACAGGGATGCCACCTTGGGGCGGGATAGCTCGTCGCTTGCACATGAGGAATTGAAGGAGACGGTGATCAGGAGGAGGACCGGATCCTCCCCCGTAGCTGACCGTTGGCGCCGATAAGCATCAGCTTGGTGGAGATAGGCGGCTTCTATTACCTGGGTTTGGCGCTTACTGCTCCTCATGCTTGGCCGTCTGTCGATTCTCTCATCATGGGTGGCTTGGTGCCCCTATCCGGGCGGCTTGGTGGTCCCATGCGGGCGCTCCTTGGCCATTGCTGGCAGACGCCGCCTACCAGGTCTCGAGCTCAGCAATCTTCAATGCCATATCGGCGAGATTTCTCCCGAATATTGCTTGCCATGACGAAGAACTAAAGCCGCGGCGGCGGCCGGACTGGGCCTCCCTGCGCGTCGGGGGCGACCTCTCCAGCACGCCAGCCTATTTAGCCGCGGGGGAGTACCCTGGCTTCGCCATGGGCGCGCATCGCCCCAGGCCCATATGAGCGAACCGGTGCCCGATTTGGACGCGCCGGCCCAGCCCGGTACTCAGGGTCCTTGTTGCTGCTGGCGCTAGGGCCGCTTGGTTCGAACGACCCTAAAAGCGGGGTTCACATGGGTGGTGACCTTGCAGGACGGGTTGGCGCAGTAAAACCATCGCCGATAGTAGGACGGTTGATACAGGATCTTTTCAGTGATGGCGGCATGCTCACGAATCTCAGTCGCCTTTCCGCAGCCCGGACAAGGAACACCATCATGGCCCACCACCACATGGCTCCTGCCCCGGAACTTCGTTGCGTCATTGCGGGCGTCCTCCACGGGGGTCTCATTGCCGCGTTCAGCCATGCGAGCCTCGACCCAAGCGTCTACCTCGGCCTCTACAAAGGCGCTGCGAGAGGGACCGAGCTTGACGGGGGCCGGAAACCTACCGGCCCGCACCATTCGCCAGATCTGGACTTTGCTATAGGTGATGCCGCGGTCGCGAAGCTCGTTGAAGCTAAGAAGCCGCCTAGCTGACGGCGCGGCGTGTGCCCCGCGAAGTCTTGTCGTCGGTTTTTGTCGACATTGTTCTTGGTCTCCATATTTCGATGAAGACCAGAACAGCATAGCGCAATTCCTGGCGCGCCATCCGCAAAAGCGGATGGGAGCAGGTCAGCGACGATCGCGAACACGTCGGTAGGCCCTACTTTGCTGGCGCAGGAACTGACGCAAGGAATCCCCTTTGAGGCCCCAACTTTCGGCCACGCATTGCACCAGGTCGTCCTCGCTCAATTTTACAAGGTTCTCCGGGGTCTCATAGGGTTGAGCGCAGCATCCTCCCACCAAGTAGCCGCCTCCTTCTATATGCCGCGCCCATTTATGACTCCCGCCTCCCTGCCCTCGACCGATGTGACGATATCCCGTGTTTCGTCGGGGCGGGCGCGGCAACTTTTTTGCAGCGGCCAACGCCTCTCGGCGCCTCGCACGCAGGTCGCGCACCTCACGCGCAGCAACCGCCAGCAACACGTCGCCCTCCTTCTCCGGCGGCCGTTCTGGTCGGAATCGCCTACGCTCGAAGACGCGAGCCAAGAGTTCGCGCCCCGTCTCCGTTAGCGGTGCGGCGCTGCGCAGAAGGGCGACTAGCGGGCCGGCATCACCGGCCTCGGCATCTACCACGGCTCCCAACCAGAGGCGCTCTTGCTCCCACAACTCTTCGCTCACGTCCCAGCCCAAATTCGCAGCGGCACAAGCCCTCGCGGCTTACGTATCGGCTCGACCTCATACCCCGCTACTGCGGACCGGGCGCGAGGGCATCCCCCGGGGGCCTCGAGCTTACCGAAAACAAGCCCGGTCCGGGTTAAGTCATTTAAAGAACTGCTACTCGGTCTCGTCCGAATCCCGATGACGGGGACGCCATACATCCCTCAGGGTATTCCTCGGCGGCGGAGGGGGGCAGAGGCTCCTAGGATCGATACCGAAGATCAGCGCATCGACCCAGCCATTCGGCGGCGGATATGGCACGCCCCATTCTTCAAGCTGCCTTCGGGTCCTGCTCTTCGACGCGATCTCTTCCTCGGTCATCGGCCTGATCGGCTCATAGCTATCATCTTTGATCTCGGGCTTACGGCAATTCGTCTCTATGGGTCCCATAGGGTGATCCCAAACATGCTTCTTCGGGTACTTCGTAACCATGGACCGTTCCTTTCCTTGCTTCTTGAACTGATGCCGCTTAACGGCAATAAGCCCTTTCGAGGGCAGCCAGGGCGGCCTCGCCGCCGCGGACCGCCTGCGTGTAGTGTCCGAGAGTCACCGCAGGATTGGCGTGGCCCGCAAGCTTCGCGACCAGCCCGACCTCGATGCCCTGGGCCTGCAGCGTAGAGATGAATGAGTGGCGCGCCGAATGGGGCGTAACATGCGGCAGATCCAGGCTTCTGAGCATCGGCACCCAGATGCGATTGCGGAAGTTCTGGTACCGCAGCGCGCCACCGCCCTTTCGTCGCCTTGGCCAGGGGCCAAGCCGGCCCGGCCCCGGGAACACGCGGTGGAGTTCTCCGTCCCTGCGTGGGCAGGCTAGCCGCCACGCGAGCAGCATCTCCCGCAACATCGAGCATATTGGGACTTCGCGCATACCAGCGTCGGTCTTGGTGATGTTAGCGATGCCGCCGTCATTCTCCTGGGTGCGCCTGATGTTGATCACGTTGCGGTCTAGGTCGACGTCCTCCCACAGCAGCGCGAGCTGCTCCCCAGGCCGCGTGCCGGCGAGAAACGGGAAGGCGTAGTAGATGCCGTGTTGCCTGTCCGCGCGCGCCGCGGCAAGGAGCCTCGAGACCTCGTGCGAGCTTAAGATTGCCTTCTTGAGCTTGCGAGGACCGCGCCCGAGCTGACGCGGCATCCTCGGCGCGCGCACGCCGAAATCCTCCTCGGCGAGCGCTAGGGCCGCAGCGAGGAACATCTTGGCCCGGTTGGCGGCATAGGCGCTGATCTCGGACTGGAGGCCCATATGCCAGAACCGGATGTCTGCGGTGGTGAGCTCGGACAGCCTGACGTCGCCGAGCAGCCTGACGAGCGTCATTCCTGCCGGCTTCTCGCCGGTCAGCGTGTAGTGCGCCCGCTGCTTCGCTGTGCCGGCGAGCAATGGTCCGACGATATGCTTGGCGGCTTGAGCATACCCGGTGAAGGTGCGCCTCCGCACTTGGCCCTGCTTGACTTCGAGCCAGTGCTCGACGGCCTCGGCCACGGTCGGGACCTTGCGGGTCGGAGCATAGGTTCCCGTCTCGACGCTGGCGAGGAGCTGGTTGCGAAAGGCCGCCGCATCCTTCTGGCGCTCGAAGGACGGTAGCTGCCGCTTGCCCGTCTTCGGATCTCGGAAATTCACGAAGTATCGCGTCTGAACGACGACGCGGCCGGCTTTCAGCTTCCGCCTGCGGTCCTGTTTGGTGATGGAGACTCGAAACGTCATGCTACCCACCAAGATGAGGGACGTGCGATTTCATGGGCGAGGAAAACACGCCCCGGCACCCTCAACAATTCGTCTGCTGGGATCTCCCCACCTGCGAGGAGAGGCCATGACAAGCTTTGGACCCCGGTGTGATGCGCCGGCGGCCAGTAGCCTCGCTCGCGATAGATCGGCGCCTTGGTTGCGTAGACGCCCTGCATCGCGTCACCCATCGCTGCGACCTTCGTCGTCAGCGGGAGTGCGGCGGCTTGCGGTCGCGGCCCCTGGCGCACCGCCCTCGCGAGTGCGCTCGATGAAATCAAGAATCTCAGACGGGCGGACTAGGCGACGACTGTTGAGGAAGGTGTAGCTCGGGACGAGGCGGTCCCTGACCGCTCTCTGAACCTGCCAATAAGGCCGGCCTAGCAGCGCAGCTGCCTTCTTCATCGGACAAAGCTGTTCGAGGGGATCTGTTTTCATCTGCGTCTCCGGGCTGGGGGGACCGGAGATGCCGCAGACTTACGGCTCTCTACCGGTCCCGGGGGATATTTCTCGCATTTCCACCTCCGGAGATTTTGGGATACCGATACGCGGGAGCCGCTTCGGCGCGCGCACGGTCATTTCTGCGTTTTTATCGCGTACACGTCAAGTCCTTATCAGCCAGGATACCAGGCCGGAAAAGAATTCAGCGTAATCGTAAATCCAGCAACTCTGACTCCCAGAAACGAACAGTGTTCGTACCCCTGCGACTCAATATCGGCGCCAAAATGACCCTTGCTGCTGCCAGCGCTTGGGGCCAAACACCTAGGCTACGCATCCCCTGACTTGGCACCTATCGGACAAGATCTTGCTCTCTGGGACAGACCAACGACCGAGCGCACCTTGGTCGCCCTGGTCGTCCGCGCAAGGAAGGGTCCGTAGACCATCACGCGCTACTTCACCGAGGAGATTTGGAACCAAGGGCAGCTGGAGGTCCCCAACGAGCTCGGTTGGCCCTCGCCTGGTCAGGGCCAGGCGGGCGCCTTCTTGCACCTGCCCATCTAGGTAGTAGGCGCGGCCGTAAGCCGCTCCCACATTGGGGGGCAAGATTATCCGGAGACCCCATGAGCAAACCCACTTCGTTCACCCAGATTGAGGACCTGTCGGCCGCCCTCGCCGGCTTGGTCGCAACCGCTGCGCCTAGCGTCGTCGTCATTCACTCCGGCCGCTCGAGTTCGAGCGGCTTTGTCTGGCGCCCCGGACTTATCGTCACCGCCGACGAAGCCTTGTCCGACGAGGAGGAGTTCGCCGTCACGCTCCCCGGCGGCGACACCGTCGCGGCGCAGCTCGCCGGACGTGATCCAACCACCGACGTCGCGCTACTGCGTATCGACCGCTCCGACCTACGGCCGATTTCACTTGTGGAATCCCCAGTCGCCACCGGCGCACTCGCCATGGTAGTGGGCGCCGAGGACGGGACTTCGACCGCCGCGCTCGGCGTAGTGTCCCGCGCCGCCGGCCCCTGGCGATCCATGCGTGGCGGCGAGATTGACGCCCGCATCGAGCTGGATCTGCGCCTGAGGCGGAACGCCGAAGGCGGTCTCGTGCTTAATGCGGCTGGCCAGGCAATCGGCATGGCGGTTTTCGGGCCGCGCCGGCGCGTACTCGTCATCCCGTCGCCCACGATCGAACGCGTCGCGGCAAAGCTCGAGAGCGACGGTCGCATTGCCCGTGGCTATCTCGGCCTTGGCCTCCAACCGGTCGCGATCGACGGAGGCAAGGAATCGGGCGCGATGGTCATGAGCGTCGACCCACAAGGACCAGGCGTCGCAGCGGGTATTCACCAGGGAGATATCCTCGTTGCTTGGAACGATCAGCCAATACGGCATGTACATTCGCTGCTGCGCGCGCTCGGGCCCGACAGCGTCGGCCAGGCGGCCACGCTCCGGCTGCGCCGCGCCGGCGAGACGCAGCAGGTCTCGATCACCATCGCCGAAAGGCCCGCCGCTTGAGCGAAAAGCTCGTTCGAGACCCGATCCGGCTGGCGCTTGACGTTGCGGACCCGGCGCTCGCCGACCGACTTGCCACGCTGTTAGCAGGCGTGCCTGGTTTGCGGTTGGTCGGTGCGGGCGAGAGCGCTGATGCGGCGGTGGTTCTTCTGCCGGTCGCATCGCCACCGGCTGACGGCGACATTCCGCTGACGCCTCGCGAACTAGAGGTTCTGGCGCTGCTCGCCGAGGGAGCCTCGAACAAGGCGATCGCTCTCCGGCTCGGCATCTCGGTCCACACCGCCAAGTTCCACGTAAGCTCGCTGCTCGACAAGCTCGACGCGGTTGGCCGCACCGACGCCGTCGCCCATGCCGCGCGGCTCGGCGTTATACTTCTTTGAGGTGTCTCGATGCTCAACCCGACGCACCGCCCGCCCGACGACGACCCAATCAGGTACCCCCGGGACGAGGCGCCGCTTGACGCCTATTCTCGCGCCGTCGCGACTGTGGTCGAGCGGGTTGGACCGGCCGTCGTCCGCGTCGACAACGTCGCTAAAGGTCGAAGCCGCGGCGGCGTTGGCTCCGGCGTCATCATCGCCGGCGACGGCCTCGTCCTAACCAACAGCCACGTCATCGGTGGCGCCAAGCGCGTGCGCCTCGCCACTGAAAGCGGTGAAACCGAAGCGCAAGTCCTCGGCGACGATCCCGACACTGATTTGGTCCTCCTGCGCGCCGAGCTGGCCTCCGGCACGCCGGCAGCAACGCTCGGCAACTCGAAAGTTCTGCGCCGAGGACAGCTCGTCGTCGCGATCGGCAACCCGTTCGGCTTCGAATCCACTGTGACGGCTGGGGTGGTCTCGGCGCTCGGGCGATCTTTACGCGCCCAAAGCGGACGGCTCATCGACGACGTCATCCAGACTGATGCCGCGCTCAACCCGGGAAACTCGGGCGGGCCGCTCGTTGCAACGACCGGAGAGGTGGTCGGCATCAACACCGCGATGATCAGCTGGGCGCAGGGCATCTGCTTTGCGGTCGCAAGCAACACCGCCGTGTTCGTCCTCAGCGAGATTGTTCGCCACGGACGCGTGCGCCGCTCACACGTCGGGATCGCGGCGCAGACTGTGCCGCTGGCCCGGCGCCTGGCACTTGCGCTCGGGGCGGGCCCGCAGGCAGTGCGAATAAGCGGAGTGGAGCCGGATGGACCGGCGGCATCGGCAGGCCTGCAAGAAGGCGATATGCTTCTGTCGCTTGACGGCATCGCAATAACCGGCGCCGATGATCTCATCAGGCTGCTCGACGCCGAGCGGATCGGACGCGAAACGTCGGTCAGCTTCATGCGCGATGGGAAGATCGAACGAGCGTCGCTGCGGCCGGTAGAGCGGGGGCGGTCGACGACGTGAGTGCCTCCTCGTCTGGGCCTTTCCGAGGCAGCGGCCTTAAATCAACATGGGTCGGAGCCTCTCCGAGCCCTTCGAATGGACTACCGAGACACGGAAGCGATATCGCCGGTATTAGGATAGCTATCCCCGCTCACGGCCGTCGCGAGTCTCCGTCCCCCGTCAGTGAAATATATCAGGCAGTATCCAGGGTTGGTGGCTACCCAAGGCGCACAGCCCGCACCCACAGGTAAAGCGGACCTGAATATGGGAGTGGTCGACCCGCAACAGTGCCATGTCGGTGGTGGAGTGACGTCCGACGAGTTGCGCAGTAACGGTGTTGTCATTCACGCCGGCGGGATCAGGCCTGGGCCCGACTCGCCGCCCACAATGACCCAGCTTATGCCCTCTAGGGGCAGGACATGCAGGGGCCCGAGAGGCGGCTGTTATCACGCGTGCGGCATCTCTCCGAGACTCCGGCGCCGATCTTGAAGTGCTAGAGCTCGCCGGTCAGAAATTGGGCGCTTCCCATTCCGAAGGACCAATCCTCATCGGTATTTTCCACGAACGTTACGACCACATCCGACGGTGCTATGCCGCAGGCGCGTTCGAGGTCGTGGCAGAGGAGCCGGTAAAAGGTCTCCTTCACTATCTTTTTGCGCGGCCGTGATGTGACTTGGAGGAGGACCACCTTGTCACTGCGCTCAAGGCCAAGACCAGTATCCTCGATGATCATATGCGTACGCTTGTGCTCGTGCACGATCTGATACCGATCCCGCTCAGGGACTTCGAAGGCTAAAAGCATGGCGCTGTGTGCCGCATCAAGCAAAGCCTTCAGCTCCGCGTCGGTGCGGCCTTCTATCAGATCAAAGCGAAGAAGAGGCATGACAAACCCTCCGTAGGTTTGGGTTGGGCGACACATTCGGCGCCTAGGCTTCAAAATCGGAACATTGTCCTTTTTCAGCATCAATGGAGGGAACCGATGCACCCGTCCTGGAAATCCTCGCGGTCCCGGCCGGCTGGATCATGGAGTCGCCACAATACGAAGCCTCACACGCAATCAGCGAGACGGAGTGGTGCAGATCCTGATAGCCAAGCTGATCGTGCCGCGTCGGAACTCACCAGTGACGAGCCCCACTGTTGGCACTAAGCGGACGTTCAACCAACCGCGTCGCGAGGTCTGGCTTCGGCCGAAAAGCGGAAATGCCCAATCAGCGTGTGGAATGTCCGCTTATGACCCTTAGCAGACGTTGACGTGCGCCACGTGCTTCGTCGCTACGCGAACTCAAGCGATCTGCCAGGGTCAATTTCGCGGACAGACGATGATCGAGAGATAGGTCATGGGGAGCTTGGTCAGCTCCTCGGGGCCATGCGGGGCGGCGGCGTCGAAGAACAGCGCGTCCCCGGGCGACATCGGATAGGTCTTGCTGCTACGCCTCCAAGTCGGCCGGCAATCCCTCAACTCCCGCCTAGGGCCCTTACCCGATGCGGGCGAAGACCACGAAAACGAATGCGCCGGTCAGCGCGGCGATCATCACCGCCAAAACAAAGAGTCCTTGCATAGGGCATTCCATCGGCTCTTGAGCGAAGGTAGCGGCTCTGGCGCCTCAATTTCGCTTCTCATTGCCGTTACCCGGCTGCTTCCCCACTCCTTCTGAGCGGCCACATCGCGCATGTGGGAACCCTCTTCTACTAGATGCCAACAATCTAAGCGGTCCTTCGCTTGCGAGCGTCGATGTCGCGCGGCAGTTGACGCGCGGTGTCCGACTTACAACGCATATCGAGTTCGAAAATACCGGGGACCATGATAACGGGCTGCTGCCGATTTCCGTTCTCGAACATTGCAAACCTGAGTGCCTCCGCGCGATCGACGAAGAGCCCGCCGCGGAGGTGGTGCTGGTCCTGAACAACCCAGTTCCCGTGGCTGTCCTGGCCAATCATAAAAAGCGAAGATCTCGAGCTCGAGGAAGGTTTAGCTTGTCTCATGAGATTGTCCTTGATGATCACCGGACTCGGTTGTCCCCGAGGCAACCGCTGCTCAGCCAAAGTTGTCGCAACAAATTGCATGGCCTGACGTCGGCCGGACTTGCGGCACTGTCCGCAAGCTGATTTCGCCGGTAGCACACATCCTGCGCTCGGCTTCAACGAGCGCACTAAGGATCGCGAGAGCCAGCACTCGGTGACTAGCGCTTGCGGTGTCATCGAGGTCCACAGGCAGATTCGGCTGCTTGGAAAGAGAGCAGACCCACTCGCCATCTTCGTAGGCGA
The DNA here is from genome assembly GCA_963839245.1 of uncultured Alphaproteobacteria bacterium. GTDB lineage: Bacteria > Pseudomonadota > Alphaproteobacteria > Rhizobiales > Methyloligellaceae > Methyloceanibacter. Next base: position 159,477 of record CAWIUJ010000007.1, read on the forward strand.
GGCGGCGCAGCTTCCATGCTGGGAGTTCAAGCTCGACAAGAGCCAGCGCCGCGTCATTCCACGCGCCGGCCTCGATCAGCCGATCAATCCGAGCCGGAAGTTGGGTGCTGGCGTCCACGATGACATTGGAGATGAGCTCGGGCGTGAGCGCGGGGGCCCGGCGAAGCTGTGCCTCCAGCGCATCAAGGTGCTCCTCGTGTTTGGGATCGAACGACATGAAACCGTCTCACAGGATCAACGGCCTTCACGACCGCACTCGTAAGATGGTCCGGCTGCCCATAAAAAATCGAGATGGAACGAGGCGTCGCGAAATATGAATTTCATAAAAGATAGTCATCAGCCGCATCTATATGAGATTCCTATAACGTAGATCTCCAATCCCTCTCGAAAACATACGCGGCAAGTGGCACCTTTTCGGCGCACAGCGGGACGTCACGCACCTTTCACTCTTGATTTACGTCAACGTGGTGTCGCTCAAGAAGGTCTTTAGTGTAGCGGGCACTCTACTAGAAGGGGCATCCTATGTTGGACCTCATTCTCATCTCCCTCGGTCTTGGTTTCTTCGCCGCCGCGGTCGCCTACGCCTACGCCTGCGATCAGCTCTAAGAGGATATCTCCCATGATCTTCGACTATTGGTTGGCCGGCATCGTAACCGCTGGACTCCTCGCCTACCTCACCTACGCCCTGCTCAGGCCCGAGAAGTTCTAAGAGGCGCATCATGACCCTTAATGGCTGGATTCAGATCGCGATCTATTTCGTGGTCCTCACCGCCCTCGTGGTTCCCCTCGGCCGTTACATGGCGCGAGTGTTCCAGGGCGAGCGGACGTTCCTGTCCCCCATTCTCCGACCGGTCGAGATCGGCCTTTACCGGATCGCCGGGGTCGACGAGACGCGCGAGCAGCATTGGCTGACTTACACGGTCGCCATGCTGCTGTTCAACGCGGCGGGCTTCCTAAGCGTCTACGCGCTCATGCGCCTTCAGGGGTTGCTGCCGCTCAACCCCGCAGGCATGTCGGCCGTCGCGCCAGACCTCACCTTCAACACCGCCGTCAGCTTTGCCACCAACACCAACTGGCAGAATTACGGTGGCGAAAGCACGCTAAGCTATCTGACCCAAATGGTGGGTCTCACCACGCAGAACTTCGTCTCGGCCGCCACCGGTATCGCTTTGGCCGTCGCGTTGATCCGCGGCTTTGCCCGCGCCTCGGCCAAGACCGTCGGCAATTTCTGGGTCGACCTCACGCGCTGCACTCTTTACGTGCTGCTGCCGCTCTCGATCATCGCCGCGCTTGTCCTTATCTGGCAGGGCGTGCCCCAGAACCTCGGCGCCTATGTCGATGCAACGACGCTTGAAGGTGCCAAGCAGACCTTGAGCCAAGGCCCGGCGGCATCGCAGATCGCCATCAAGCAGCTCGGCACCAATGGCGGCGGCTTCTGGAACGCGAACTCATCCGTGCCGTACGAGAACCCGACACCGCTCAGCAACTTCCTCGAGGTCCTCTACATCCTGCTGATCTCGGCGGCGCTGACGCACACCTTCGGCCGCATGGTCAAGGACGAGCGCCAGGGCTGGGCGATCTACGCTGCCATGTCGGTCATCTTCATCGCCTTCGTGGTCATTTCCTATTGGGCGGAAGGGACCGGCAACCCGAACTTCGCGGCGCTCGGGCTCGATCCGGCCAACATGGAGGGCAAGGAGGTCCGCTTCGGCATTGCCAATTCGAGCTTGTGGGAAGTGGCGACGACGGCCGCCTCCAACGGCTCGGTCAACTCCATGCATGACAGCTTCACGCCGCTGGGCGGGATGATAGCGCTCCTCAACATCCAGCTCGGCGAGGTCATCTATGGCGGCGTCGGCTCCGGTCTCTACGGCATCCTGCTCTATGTCATCTTGGCCGTGTTCATCGCCGGTCTGATGGTCGGCCGCACGCCCGAATATCTCGGCAAGAAGATCGAGGCGAAAGAGGTCAAGATGGCCATGCTCGCCATTCTGATCCTGCCTTTGTCAATGCTTGGCTTCACCGCGGCAGCCTCCGTGCTGCCATTCGCGGTGTCGTCCATCGCCAATCCCGGGCCGCATGGCTTCTCGGAGATGCTCTACGCCTATGTTTCCCAGACGGGGAATAATGGGTCGGCCTTCGCGGGGCTCACCGGCAACACTCTCTGGTACAACACCACAGGCGGGATCGCGATGCTGGTGGGGCGCTATTTCGTCATCATTCCGGCCATGGCGATTGCTGGCGCGCTCGCGATGAAGAAGACAGTGCCTGCCTCGGCCGGAACCTTCCCGACCCATGGCGGCCTGTTCGTCGGTCTGCTCGTCGGTGTGATCCTCATCACCGGAGGCCTCATTTACTTCCCCGCGCTCGCGCTCGGGCCCATCGTCGAACATCTCTCGATGATCGCCGGCACTCTGTACTGACCGGTTCACCTCTCGGAGTTCCCATTCATGGCAACGACCACAATTCGCAAACGTATGCCGGTCTCGGCGCTGCTGGATCCCAAGATCGTCCTGCCGGCGATCGGCTCGGCCTTCGCCAAGCTCGACCCACGCACCCTGATCAGGAATCCGGTGATGTTCGTGCTCGAGGTGGTGACGGCGCTGACCACCGTCATCTTGATCCGCGACCTCATCACTGGGGGAGGACATATAGGCTTTGAGTTCCAGATCATCCTGTGGCTGTGGTTCACGGTGCTGTTCGCCAATTTCGCCGAGGCCGTGGCCGAGGGCCGTGGCAAGGCGCAAGCCGAGTCGCTCAGGCGCCAGCGCACGGAGACGCAAGCCAAGCTCATGACCGGCGACCGCTCCAAACGCTGGAACCTGGTCCCGAGCACCGGCCTCAAAGTCGGCGACATCGTTCTCGTCGAGGCTGGCGACATCATTCCCTCGGACGGTGAGGTGATCGAGGGCATCGCCTCCGTCAACGAGGCGGCGATCACGGGTGAGTCCGCGCCGGTCATCCGCGAGTCGGGCGGCGACCGCTCGGCCGTTACCGGCGGCACGCAGGTGCTTTCCGATTGGATCCGCGTGCGCATCACCGCCGCACCCGGCTCGACCTTCCTCGATCGCATGATCAAGCTGGTGGAGGGCGCCGAGCGTCAGAAGACGCCGAACGAGATCGCGCTCAACATCCTGCTGGCTGGCCTCACCATCATCTTCGTCTTCGCCACGGTCACCATCCCGAGTTATGCCGCCTATGCCCAGGGCTCGGTCTCGGTCGTCATTCTGGTGGCGCTGTTCGTGACGCTCATCCCCACCACCATTGGCGCGCTTTTGTCTTCCATCGGTATCGCCGGCATGGACCGCCTGGTGCGCTTCAACGTGCTCGCCATGTCGGGCCGCGCCGTGGAAGCGGCGGGGGACGTCGACACGCTGCTGCTCGACAAGACCGGGACCATCACGCTCGGTAACCGCCAGGCGACTGCGTTCAAACCTTTGCGTGGGGTGAGCGAGCGGGACTTGGCCGACGCGGCCCAGCTCGCCTCGCTCGCCGACGAGACCCCGGAGGGGCGGTCGATCGTCGTGCTCGCCAAGGAGAAATACGGCATTCGCGGACGCGATTTGGCCGAGCTCAACGCCACTTTCATTCCGTTTACGGCGCAGAGCCGCATGAGCGGCGTTGACGTGGGCGGCTCGTCCGTGCGCAAAGGCGCGGTGGATGCTGTGATCGACTATCTCAGCACGCCGGCCGCGGGTGCCAAAGGCGCAGCCCGAGCGCTGGCCTTGAGCGTAGAGTCCGTGCGCGAAATCAATGCGATAGCCGAGGACATCGCCAAATCTGGTGGCACGCCGCTCGCCGTCGCCAAAGACGGAAGGCTGCTCGGCGTCGTCCAGCTCAAGGACATCGTCAAAGGCGGTATCCGCGAGCGCTTTGCCGAACTCCGCCGCATGGGCATCCGCACCATCATGATCACCGGCGACAACCCGATGACCGCAGCGGCGATTGCGGCTGAGGCGGGCGTCGACGACTTCCTCGCCCAAGCCACGCCTGAGCATAAGCTCAAGCTTATTCGCGATGAGCAGGCCAAGGGCAAGCTCGTCGCCATGTGCGGTGATGGCACCAACGATGCGCCGGCGCTCGCCCAGGCGGATGTCGGCGTCGCCATGAACACCGGCACGCAAGCGGCGCGCGAAGCCGGCAACATGGTTGACCTCGATTCCAACCCCACCAAGCTTATCGAAGTCGTGGAGATCGGCAAGCAGCTCCTGATGACACGCGGTGCGCTCACCACCTTCTCCATCGCCAACGACGTGGCCAAGTATTTCGCCATCATCCCGGCCATGTTCCTCGCCTTCTATCCGCAGCTCCAGGCGCTCAACATCATGCATCTGGCGACGCCGCAAAGCGCGATCTTGTCGGCGATCATCTTCAATGCGCTGATCATCATCGCGCTGATCCCGCTCTCGCTGAAGGGCGTCGCTTATCGGGCGATCGGCGCTGGACCATTGTTGCGCCGGAACCTCCTGATCTACGGCGTGGGTGGCATCATCATTCCGTTCATTGGCATCAAGGCGCTGGATCTTGTGGTCAACGCCTTGCATCTCGTCTAAAGGAGGCGTCGATGTTGCGAGAAATTCGCCCCGCGATCGTGTTCATCATCGCGCTCACGCTGATCACCGGCCTCATCTATCCGCTAGTGATGACCGGCATTGCCGGCGTGCTCTTCCCCTATCAGGCGCAAGGCAGCCTGATTGAGAAGGACGGCAAGGTGATCGGCTCC